>NZ_CP031264.1:2836084-4254127 GCF_003258605.2 Peterkaempfera bronchialis | reverse complement strand
ACCGGCAACCCCGCCCAGGTCAGTGTCTGCGACACCGGCTGCGGGACACCCTGCCGGGACACCGCGCGCTGCTCGTACCGGAACACCGCCGGGCCGAACGCCTGCCCCAGCTCGGCCGCCAACTGCTGCGGGGCGAGCGGCGGCAGCCTGGGCACCGCACCCGGGTCCGGCAGCGGGACCCGTACCGGCTTGGGCCGGGCCGGGCCCGACGCCAGGGCGTGCAACTCGTCCAGGTGCTCCAGCAGATGCCGCATCCCGGACTGCCGGGCGGCATGGTCGCGGCCGTACGCGGCGGTGTGGCTGATCCGTACGTTGGGCCACGCCTCCTTGACCATGCGGGCGCAGTAGCCGGCCGGCAGGTCGCAGCACTCCAACTCGGTGTGCAGCTCCAGGACTTGGTCCGGCGGCACATTGAGGCGGCGCAGCTCCTGGAGGATCTTCCACTCCGGGTGCGGGGTGCCGGGTTCGCTGCGCTGCATCACCTTCTGCTCGGAGCCGTCGGGGCCCCGGTAGCTGAGCACCGCGAGGTAGCCGGGGCCGACGGTGGGCAGGCCGGGAGGCCCGGGTACCGGGCCGCCGGGGGCGAAGGGCGGGGGCTGCATCGCGGGGCCCGGCGGGAAGGGCATGGACGGCTGCCGGGGCGGGGGCGGGGGCGGCGACGGGTAGCCGTAGCTCGGCCCGGCGGCTCCGGCTCCGGCTCCGGCTCCGGCTCCGGCTGCGGCTCCGGCGGCGGGGGGTGGGGGCAGTGGGGCGGCCTGCATGCCGGGCGGGGGCGGCGGCGCGGCGGCCAGGTCCCCGGGCAGGCCGGGACCGCCCGGCGGCGGGGGCGTCGGGCGGCCGCCGGGGCCGAGGTTGACGGCCGGGGCGAGCTGGGTGGCTTCATGGTCGAGTTCCGCCGGAGGGGGCGGCGGGGCTCCCTGCGGCGTACCCGGGCGGCCGGGGCCGGGCGCCCGCGAGGTGCGCTCGTCCGCGATGTCGGCCGCACCCGGGCCGCCGTGCAGCACGCCCGGCGGCGGCGGAGGCGGCGGGGCACTGGCACCGCGTCCGCCACCGCCTCCGGGGGCCGCACCCGGGCCACCGTGCAGCACGCCCGGCGGCGGCGGGGGCGGCGGAGCGCTGGGGCCACGGCCGCCGCCCAGCAGACCCGGCGGGGGCGGCGGAGGCGTACCGCCCGCCCCGCGCCCCACCGCCGCCGGGCCACCGGGCAGGCCGAAGCTGCCCGGGGGGGCCAGCATCGTCGGCGCATGGTCGAGTTCCGGGAGCGGGGGCGGCGGCGGTGACGGGTAGCCATGACCGTCCGGCGCACCGGGAGGCGGAGGCGGAGGCCCCGCAGGGCCACCCGACGGCGACGGGTAACCGTAACCACCATGCGCGTCGCGAGACGGAGGGACGCTGCCCACACCAGGGGGCGGCGGCGGAGGCCCCGCAGGGCTGCTCGGCGGGGGCGGGGGCATGGGGTAGCCATAGCCATCCGCCGCGCCGGGACGCGGGGGAATACCGCCCACACCGGGGGGCGGAGGTGGCGGGCCCGCAGGGCCACCCGGCGGCGGAGGAACACTGCCCGCCCCCGGAGGAGGCGGAGGCGTGGGGCCACCAGGCGGCGGGTAACCGTAGCCACCCCCCGCACCGGAAGGCGGAGGCCCCGCAGGACCACCCGGCGGCGGAGGCGGAACACTGCCCACACCGGGAGGCGGCGGAGGCGTGGAGCCACCAGGCTGCGGCGGGTAACCGTAACCACCCCCCGCACCGGAAGGCGGAGGCCCCGCAGGACCACCCGGCGGCGGAGGCGGAACACTGCCCACACCGGGAGGCTGAGGCGGAGGCCCCGCAGGGCCACCGGGCGGGAACAGAGGAACGCTGCCCACACCAGGAGGCGGCGGCGGGTAACCGT
The DNA here is from genome assembly GCF_003258605.2 of Peterkaempfera bronchialis. NCBI lineage: Bacteria > Bacillati > Actinomycetota > Actinomycetes > Kitasatosporales > Streptomycetaceae > Peterkaempfera > Peterkaempfera bronchialis. The sequence continues at coordinate 4,252,236 of NZ_CP031264.1, read as the reverse complement.
AACCACCCCCCACATCAGGAGGCGGAGGCCCCGCAGGACCACCCGGCGGCGGAGGCGGAACACTGCCCACACCGGGAGGCTGAGGCGGAGGCCCCGCAGGACCACCGGGCGGGAACAGAGGAACGCTGCCCACACCAGGAGGCGGAGGCCCCGCAGGGCCACCCGGCGGCGGCGGGTAGCCGTGTCCGGGAGGCGGAGGCGGCGGGCCCGCAGGGCCGCCCGGTGGCGGCATCGGGGGGCCGGGTGGGGAGGGGTGGCCGTGGCGGCCTGCGGCGGGGGTGCGCTCGGGCGGGGCGAGCATGGTCGGTACGTCGCCGGGCCCCTCCGGGACCGGCGGCGCGACCATCCTCGCGGGCCCGGCCGGGGCGCCCAGTTCCGCCGCCTCGGCGGCGAGCGCGGCGGCGCCCGCCTCCTGGAGCCACTGCGGCGGGCTGAGCAGGAAGGAGGTGGCCTCCACGGAGTCGCGGGCGGGCGGTGTCGCCGTCCCCGCCGAGGCGGCGCCCGCCGGACGGCCGTACGCCTGCTCGTAGTGCCGCACCACCTCGTTGACCGGCAGCGCCGGCCAGAGCGTGGTCGCCCCGCTGTCGCGGGCGATGACCATCCGCACCTCGCCGCCGTCCGACGACGGCCCGGTGGCCCGGTCCACCGCCCAGCAGACGAACCCCAGGTCGAACTCGCGCACCCGCACCTCGCGGCGCTGGAAGTGCGGCACTCCGCCGTTGACCCACTCCTCGGCGGTCTCCTGCGCCTGCGCATACGTCACCACGGCCGGATCACCCCTGCCCCTTCGCGGGGACGGCGCGGGCGAACCCGCCGTCCACCATCAGCTCGGCCACCGTCTCCAGTTCGGGCGGGCTGCCCGCCAGCCGCAGCAGGAACGCGTCGAAGTCGTCCCCGCAGGGCAGCAGCAGCCGTTCGCAGCGCTGGTCCGGCGGTTCCTGCGCGCCCGTGTCGCGGGCGTCGTCGTACGGGCAGAACCAGACCGAGCCGGTGCGCGGGCCGCGCACCTTGAGCGCCAGCAGCCCGCCCTGGGCGTAGGCGACGGCCAGGTAGTCCTTGGTGAGGTGGTCGCGTACGCACTTGTTGACGTAGACCAGGTCGTCCAGCCGGTGGCTGTCGTGGACGCCGAAGAACGGCTGGTCGAGCAGGAGTCCCAGCTCGGTGTCGAGGGCCACGCCGACCGGCGCCCGGCCGCCGGCGAGCTTGAGGAAGCCCCGGTAGGCGCCGGGCAGCCGGTAGCCGAGCCGCTCCTCGACCCGCTGGAGCTGATCCTCGGTCACCGTCACCGGGTCGCCGCCGTCCTCGGTGAGGGAGAAGTGGGTGGGCCGGTGCTCCTGGAGCGGGCGGGTGCCGCGCCGGGCGTGGTCGGCGCTGGACAGGGCCAGGCCGCCGTGGTGCCGCAGCAGCGCCTTGACCTCGACCGGGACCAGTTCCAGGCGGCGGCTGCCGGTCGGGGCGCCGCCGACGGCGTGGTGCCAGGTCCAGCCCTGCGGGGTGGCCACGGCGCAGTCCAGGTCGGCCCAGAGGGCGTGGCCCTGGGTGTACAGGGCGGCGTTGGCCGAGACGTAGTCGGTGAGCCGCAGTTCGTCCACGCCGAAGCCGTCGGGCGGGTCGGCGACCTCGGCGGCGGCAGCCGCGAAGGGGCCGAAGTCCGGGTAGCCATGGGCGTCCACCCGCACCCCGGCGGGGTACTTCTCCGCCCGCAGCGGGTCGGGGAAGTGCACGGCCTGCCCCGCGTAGGCGGCGCCAGGCGCCTGTGCGCTACCGGGTCCGGCAGGCGCCCCGGGCCGACCTGTCGTCATCGCGATGCCCCCACTGGCTCGGCTCCTACTGCTCCGTCCCCAGCCTAGGGGGTGGGGGGTGCCGCTCCCCATCCCCGGTGGCGGCCCTCTGGGGGCGGTCCCCCGACTCCTCTGGCGCGCTGCGCCGCCGCCCAGCAGGATGGACGGCAGCGCCCGCACCGGCAGCGCAAACGGTGCGGCGACAAGACGAGGGGGACGCCACTGTGGCCGGACCTGTGGAACCCGAAGCGGAGGGGTACATCATCCAGGGTCTGCTGATCGCACTCGCCGAGGAGGGGCCGCTCGGCGGCTCCTGGGCCATCGACGGCGGGACGCTGACGATGACGTCCGCCCCGAGTACGGACCTGTTCATCGACCCGATGAGCCGGGAGGGCGAGCAACTTCCCGACGCGGGGCGGCTGGTGGGGAGTCCGCCGGAGGGCGACTTCACGCTTGCCGCGCGGGTGGCCGTGGGGTTCCGCAGCACCTATGACGCCGGGGTGCTGCTGCTGCACGCGGGCGAGCGGGTCTGGGCGAAGCTCTGCTTCGAGTACTCGCCGCAGCACCGGCCGACCGCGGTGACGGTGGTGACCCGGGGCACCTCCGACGACGCCAACGCCCATGAGGTGATGGGTGACCGGCTCTGGCTGCGGATCACCCGCAGCGGCGCCGCCTTCGCCTTCCACGCCTCCGCCGACGGCCGCTGGTGGCAGTTGCTCCGCTACTTCACGCTGGGCCCGGAGGCGGCGAACCGGGTGAAGATCGGCTTTATGGCGCAGTCGCCGCTGGGCGAGGGCTGTACGGCGGTCTTCGACCGGATCGCCTTCCAGCGGGAGGCGCCGAAGGACCTGCGCGACGGCAGCTGAGCCCGGCAGGCACGGCACGGCCGGGGGGCGGTGACCGGCCTGGGCTGACGGTGGGTCACCCGGTGAGGGTGCCGGCGGGGCTGACGGCGGGGGTCGGGTGGGAGAGGGATTCGATCAGGGTGGCGGCGGCGGGTGGGCCGGGGGAGCGGCGGAGCCAGTCGCCGACGGCGGTGGTGCGGGCGCGTAGGGCGGGGTCGGTGCGGGCCGCGTCCAGGGCGGTCGGGGCCGCGGCGGGGTCGGCCGGGGCGCGGTGGGCGACTCCGGCCCGTAGGCAGGCCTCGGTGAGCAGGGGCTGTTCGCCGCCGGCGGGGTGGAGCAGCAGCGGGCGCGCGGTGAGCAGGGCGGCCAGGACGGGGGCGGTGGTACCGCTGGCGACGACGGCGGTGGCCCGGGTGATCAGGGGGGTCATCCAGGGGTGGCGTACCGGCAGCAGGTCGGCGCCGGGGGCGGGTCGGGCCGGGCCGGAGCGGCCGGTCTCGACGACGGCCTGGTACGGGCCGCCGGTGAAGGCCGCGTTCAGCCAGGGCCAGAGGCTGCTGCCGCCGAAGCTGCGCCCATGGTGGACATAGACCAGGGGTTTGCCGCACCGGGCGATGCGGGCGTCGAGGTCCGCGAGGGTGGCGAGGTCGGCGGGGTCGGGGGCCGGTTCCCACCAGCAGGGGCCGACCCGGTGGATGCGTTCCGGCAGCTCCGCGCCGGGGTACTCGAACGCCGGGTGGCCGCGCAGCAGCAGGGCGTCGCCGGTCAGCGGGCGTTCCGGGGCGCGGTCGCGGCGGGGCGGGAGTCCGGCGTCCTCCCGGGCGCGGGCGTAGTGGCCGAGGGTCTCGTGCAGCCGCCAGGCGCGGAGCGCGGGCCGTTCGGGCTCGCCCTGGCCGCCGGCCGCGTACGGCCAGAGGTGGGCGGCCAGGCCGAGGACGGCGACCGGCAGGTCCAGGGTCTCGGCGGCCAGCAGGGCGCCGTGGCAGAGCACGGAGGTGACCAGGGCGTCGGCGCGGGTCCGCCGGGCGGCTTCGCGTACGGCGCGGTACTGGGCGGCGCCGTACCGGAACCAGTTGCCGACCCGGAAGGCCGTCGCGTCCTCGGGTCCGGCGGTCGCGGCCGGGTCCAGGCCGGGCGGCAGGGGTCCGGCGGCGCCGCCGGGGGCGAGCACCCGTACGGTGTGGCCGCGCCGCCGCAGTTCCAGGCCGACGGCGAGGGCGGGGTAGCGGAATCCGGGGTCGCTCAGCGGGCAGAGCAGCACGTTCACCGGGGATCCACCCCTGTACCGAGCAGGACGGGCAGTGCGGCCAGCACGCGGTGCTGGCAGCCGCCGCGCCAGGAGAGCTCTGCGGCGGGGACGGCGAGCCGGGCGGCGGGGCGGTGGCGCAGCAGCGCGGTGAGGGCGGTGCAGAGTTCCAGCCGGGCCAGGGCGGAGCCGAGGCAGTAGTGCGGCCCGAGTCCGAAGGCCAGGTGGCGGGCGGCGCCCGGCCGGTCGAGGTCCAGGGTGTCCGGGTCGGGGTGGTGGCGGGGGTCGCGGTTGGCGGCGGCCATGGCGAGCAGTACGCCGCTGCCGGCCGGGATGACGGTGTCGCCGAGGGTGATGTCGGCCAGGGCCCGGCGGCGGGTGCTGAACGGCGCGGGGGTGTCCCAGCGCAGCAGCTCGTCCACGGCGGCGGGGACCAGAGCGGGGTCGGCGCGGAGCCGGGCGTACAGGTCAGGGTGGGTGAGCAGGGCCCGTACGCAGAGGCCGATCATCTGCGCGGTGGAGTCGAATCCGGCGAGCAGCACCATGGCGCAGAGCGAGACCAGTTCGTCCTCGGTGACGTCGCCGTCCGGCTGCCAGGCGGTGGCGATGGCGGAGAGCAGGTCGCTGCCGGGGGCGCGGCGGCGGGCCGCGATCTCATCCCTGACGTGCCGTTCGATGCCGTCGGTGGCGGCCTGGATGTCGGCGGGGGTGCGGCCTCGGCGGTCGAAGAGGGCGGTCATCCAGCCGAGGAGGTCGGCGCGGGCCGCCTCGGGGGTCGCGAACGCCTCGCAGAGGACGCGGAAGGAGAAGGGGCGGGCGAAGGCGCTCATCAGGTCGGCGGGCCGGTCGGCGGGCAGCGGCGCCAGCAGCGCGGCGGCGGTGGTCTCGGCGGCCTGCCGGTAGCGCTCCACCCGCTGCGGGGCGAAGGCGGGTGCGGCCAGTCTGCGGATGCGGGTGTGGTGCGGCGGGTCGTAGTCGACCAGGCTCAGCTCCAGCGCGCGGTACGGGCGGGCGCCGGGCGCGGGCGGCGGGTGCTGGAGCGACAGCCGGGGGTCGAGCAGCCCGGCCCGGACGTCCTCGGCGCGGGTGACGACCCAGACCGGCCGACCCCGGGGGTCGTCCACCCTGGCCACCGGGCAGCCCTCCCGCAGCTCGGCGAGGACCGGGTGGGGGTGCTGGACGAACGCCCGGCCGAGCGGTGAGGGGGCGGGGCGGCGGTCGTCAGCCGGCATGGCGCAGCAGCTCCTTCAGCTCCTCGACCAGCCGCAGCCCGGTGGCCCGCTGCCCGGCGTCCAGGTCCGGCCGGTCGACGGGCGGCAGGTCGGCGGCGCGGCGTTCCAGCACGATGCGGAGCGCGGCGGCGGCCTGCCGGGCGAAGAGCGCCAGCAGGTCGAGTTCGCCCAGGCTGGACCGGGACTGCTGCACCGGGTCCAGCACCTCCAGCACCCCGAGGATGCGGGTGCCGTGGATGAGCGGCGCGGCCATCAGCGCGTCGGGGACATAGCGGGTGGACTCGGCGAGGTCGCGGGCGAAGGACGGGTCGTGCGCGAGGTCGTCCACCACCATCGGCTCGCCGGAGGTCGCCACCCAGCCGGCGATCCCCCGGTCGGCCGGGAAGCGCATGCCGACCAGGAACTCCTCGCCCCGGCCGGAGACGGCCTCGAAGACCAGCTCGTCGGCCCGCTCGTCGAGCAGGAAGATGGAGCTGGCCTGAGCGCCGAAGATGGCCTGTGCCACCCCGACGATCGACTGGAGGAGTTCCCGCGCGACGGGGTCTCTGCTCTCGGTCATTGGGCACCTCTGCTGCCGGTCCGGACATTGGCCGCGGATAGGTAGAGCGCGTTCTTCAGCTGGAAGGTCGTCATCGCCGGGTGCTTGGCCAGGATGCGGGCGCAGAGCCCGGCGACATACGGGGTGGCGAAGCTGTTGCCGGTGGTGCGGATGGTCGCGCCGCCCAGCCAGGGCACGGTGACGTTCTGGCCGGGGGCGAAGAACTCCACCGGTGGCCGGGGGTTGTACAGGTACAGGTCGGGGTCGTCCTCCTGGTGGCTGCCGACCGAGATCACCGAGGAGAACCGCCAGGGGTAGCTCTCCACCTGGGTGTTGTGCGCGGAGGCCACGATCGCGGTGCGGCCGAAGTAGGCGTCGTCGGCGAGCACCCGCAGCGCCTCGGCGAAGTGCGGGCGGGTGGTGGACAGGCTCATGTTCACCACGTCGAAGCGCTGCCGGACGGCCCAGCGGAGCCCGGTGAGCAGGGCGTCGCCGGTGCCGGCGAACCGCTCGCCGAGGACCCGGACGCTGTACAGCTCGCAGTCGGGCGCGGTGCGGCGGATGATGCCCGCGCAGGCGGTGCCGTGTCCGCAGGTGTCCCCGGTGGAGGTCTCCTCGACGGTGAGCCCGTCGTCGCCCTGCACCACGGCGTAGGAGCCCTGCACCGGGCCGACCAGCGGGTGGTCGCGTTCCACCCCGCTGTCCACCACGCAGACCCGTACGCCATGGCCGGTGGAGCCGCCCCAGGACCAGCCGGCGGTGATCCGCTCGCCGTCGGCGTCCACGGGGATGTCCTGCGGGCCCCGGCCGCGCAGGCTCCAGGTGAGCGGGGGGCGGGGAGCGGGCTGGGTGGTCATCGGGCGGCCTCCCCGTACGGCGCGTCCGGTCCGGTGGCGGCGGCGCGGGCGGAGAGCCGCGCCGCCCACCGCGCCCCGGGCCGGTGCCCCTTCTCCGTGAAGCCGAGGCCCGCCTCGGCGGCGGCGTCGGCGGCGCGGGCGGGGCTGCCGGTCAGCAGCAGGGTGTGCGCCCGGTCGAGCGCGGCCACCGCCCGGGCCACCGGCGAATCGGTGCGGCCCGCCCGGTCGCAGGCCCGCTCGGCCAGCCGTTCCGCCTCGGCGTGGTCGCCGCGCAGTGCGGCGATCCGGGCGAGCAGGCCGTCGCGGTCGGCCGCCTCGGAGAGCGGCAGGCCCCGGTCGTCGGGTTCGACCCGGCACAGCGCGCGCCGCCACTCGCCTCGGGCCAGCAGCAGCCGGGCCAGTTCCCGGGAGACGGCGGCGGGCAGGCTGCCGCCGAGTTCCCGGCCCGCCCGCTCGGCCTCCAGCAGCAGTTCCTCGGCCCGTTCCGGGCGGCCTGCCGGGACCTCCACGGCGGCGGCGAAGACCGGCAGGAAGACGGCCGCCTCGGCGTAGCCCAGTTCCCGGGCGAGCCGGGCTGCGGCGGCGAGGCAGGCCCGGGCCTCCTCGGGCCGGTCGTCCAGGGCCAGCAGCACGGCCAGCGGGCAGTTGAGGGTCACTCCGACGGTGCGGCGGCCGGCGCCGTGCTCGGCCAGCAGGGCGCGGCAGCGGGCGACGGCGGACGGTACGGGCTCCGGTCCGAGCCAGAGCGAGACGCCGACCGCGCCGAGGGCGAGCGCCCGCTCGGGCTCGGCGTCGGCCCGTACCGCGTGGTCCAGAGCCCGGGTGAGCCGCCGGTCGGCCTCGGTGTGCAGGCCCCGGCGCTGCTCGTCCTGGGCGATCCGGATCTCGGCCCGGGCCAGCCCCAGCAGGTCCCCGGCGGCCTGGAAGACGGGCAGCACAGCCCGCGCAACGGCCGTCGGCGACCCACCCACCACCCCGGCCTCGGCATCCACCCCCGGCCCGGCGACCAGCCCAGCGGCAACCCCGATTTCGGCCACCGAACCGGCAACGCCCGGCCCCGCCACCGGTCCAGCGGCAGTCCCGAACTCAGCGACCGGATCGGCGACCGGCCCAGCCACGCCCGACCCGGCAGCCGGCCCAGCGGCGGCCGCCCCGGCGACAGCAGGCTCCACGTCCGGCCCAGCCGTCGGGTCGGCGACCTCCGGGTCGGCGGCGGGTTGGGTGGCGGCGAGGGTGAGGCGGGCGTGGGCGGCGCTGACGGGGTCGCCGGAGGCGGTGGCAGCGGAGACCACCTGCCGCAGCAGCGCCGCGCCCTCCTCGGTACGCCCTCGGGCCAACGCCGCCTCGGCCAGCCTGCGGGCGGCCGGTGCCCAGCATGGTTCGCCGGGGCGGCTGACGGCCACCGCCCGGCGCAGCAGGTCGTCGGCCCAGCGGAGGTCGGCGCGGGCGAGTGCCTGGGCTCCGGCGGCGGCCAGCCGGTCGGCGGCGTGGCGGCGCAGCCGTTCGGTACGGGCGTCCAGCAGGCCGAGTTCGGTGCGGTAGCGGTGGGCCTGCTCCAGGTGGAGGCCCACCGTGCCGTCGGTGGCGCCGCCGGGCAGTGCGGCGGCCCTTTCGTGCCGCTCGGCGCGTACCCGCTTGGCCATGCCCTGGTAGGCGACCTCATGGACCAGGCCGCTGCTGAACCGGAAGGCCGGGCCGCCGCCGGGCGCGCGGCGGGCCGGTTCGACCAGCCGCCTGCGGATGAGCCGCCGCAGGGCGGCGCGCACGGTGTCTCCCTCGGTGCCGTCCGGCGGCAGGGAGCCGCCGGGCCGCCCCTCGGGGCCGGAGCGGGCCAGGGCCGCCAGCCGGTCGAGGTCGAACTCCCGGCCCACCACGGCGGCGAGGTCGAGTACGGTGCGCTCGGCCGGGCCGAGGGCGTCGATCCGCGACCCCAGCAGGGCGTGCACGGTGGGCGGCAGTTCCTCCGGTGGGCCGCCGTCGGCCAGCATCGCCAGCAGCTGCTCCAGGTGCAGCGGGTTGCCCTCGGCGCGTTCCAGCACCCGGGCCGACTCCGGGTCGGCCAGGTGGGCGCCGACCTCCTCCAGCCCGGCAGCCAGCCGGGCGGACTCCTCGGCGGAGAGGCCGGGCAGCATCAGCGAGACCGCCTTGAGCCGTCCGCTGCCCCAGCCGGGGTGGCGGTCCAGCAGTTCGGGGCGGGCGGTGCAGACCAGCAGTACCGGTGACCGGTCCAGGTCCTCGCAGAGCCGGTCCAGGACGCCCAGCAGCAGGGCGTCGGCCCAGTGGCAGTCGTCCAGTACCAGCAGCAGGGGCCGCCGCCGGGCGAGGCCGCCCAGCAGGCAGGCCGCCGCCGCGCAGGTGTCCTCCACCGACGGGTTGGGGGTGCCGTCGAGCAGCAGGCCGCTGCGGAGCAGGGCCAACGCCTCGGCCTGGTCGGCGAGTTCGCCGGGGTCGGCGTCCGGCTGAAGCGCGGCGGGGTGCTCAGGGGCGGCCTCCAGCAGGTGGCGGAGTGCGTCGGCGAGCGGGCTGAGTGTGCCGCCGTCCCCGTACGGGCGGCAGCGGCCGGTGCCGTGGGCCACGGCGGTACCGGTCCGGTCGAGCCGGTCGAGCCATTCGCGGACCAGGCGGGTCTTGCCGATGCCGGCCTCGCCGTACAGGGTCGCCAGGTGGCAGCCGAGCGTCCCGGTGGTCTTCTCCAGGACCAGGTGCAGCTGCGCCAGCTCCTGCTCGCGGCCGACGAACGGGATGTCGAAGCGGCGCAGCAGCTCCGGGTCGTCGTTGCGGACGGCCAGCAGCCGGTGGGCGCGGACCGGGTCCGCCTTGCCCTTGAGCCGCAGCGGTCCGGCGTCCTCGGCGACGGCGGCGGCGCCGGCGGCCCGCAGGGTGTCCGGGCCGATCAGGATCTGCCCGGCGGCGGCGTTCTGCTCCAGCCGGGCGGCGACATTGACCACCTCGCCGGAGACCAGCGCCTGCCGGGCGGAGGCATCGGAACCGGCCACCACCTCACCGGTGTTGACCCCGATCCTGACGTCCAGCCGGACGCCGGGCGCGGCGGCGAGTTCCGTGTTGAGGCGGTCCAGGGCGGTGAGCATGTCCAGGGCGGCGGCCAGCGCCCGCCGGGCGTCGTCCTCGTGCATCACCGGGACGCCGAAGACCGCCATCACGGCGTCGCCGATGAACTTCTCCACCGTGCCGCCGTGCGCCTCGATCTGACGTCTCATCACCTCGAAGTAGCGCAGGGTGACGGCGCGCAGTGCCTCGGGGTCGAGCCGGCCGGAGATCGCGGTGGAGCCCACCAGGTCGCAGAAGACGACGGTGACCACCTTGCGCTCCTCGGTGGCCGGGTCGGCCGGAGCGGCCGGGGCGCAGGGCGTCCCGCAGCCGGAGCAGAACCGGGCGCCCGCGACCAGCGGCGTCCGGCACGAGGAGCAGTGCATCGTGGAGTCCTCCCTCTCGGCGGACGGGCGGCCGTTCACGAACAGGTCCGTTCGGAGCTGGGCCGTTCAGAACAGGGCGCCGCCCGCCACCACGCCGTGCGCCTGCACCTCCGGCTCGACCGCGTCAAGCCGTCCCTTGATCTCCAGCAGCAGCGCCAACTCCTCGGCGGAGAGCGAGCGGAAGACCTGCCGCTGCTCCTCGGTGAAGCCGTCGACCACGATGCCCGCGGCCTCCAGCACCTCCAGTACGTCGTCCACGTCGTCTATGTCGTCTATGTCGTCTATGACGGCTGCCTGGTCGTCGTGGCCGTCGGTCATGGGGCTCCTCCTGGCGGCGCGTGGGGGACGGTCGGGTCCGGGCGCCGGAGCAGTTCCACGGCGGCGGCGACGGTGTGCAGCGCGCTGACCGCGACCCAGCTCTCCTGCTCCGGGGTCAGCGGCAGCCGGTCCAGCAGCGCGTCCAGGTCGGCGCCGTGGCCGGCGTCCAGCACCGCGTGCTCCCGTACCGTGCGGAAGGCCGCGTCGGGCAGGCCGGTGGTCCGCGCCAGCCGGTCGGCCAGCCAGGGTGCGGGGGCGTGGCCCTCCAGGACGGCGATGTAGCCCAGCAGGCAGACCGGGTGGTGGTGCAGCACCCAGTAGAACTGCGCGCCGACCAGCCGGGCGGCCTCCGGCGGCGGCAGCTGCCGCAGCGGCTCGGCGGGGTCCCCGCCGGCGAGGGCGAGGTCGGCCAGCAGCCAGGCGTCGTGGTGGCGTTCCTCCTCGATGTGTGCGGTGAGGTAGCGGCCGAGCGGCCCGGCGACCGGGTCGGCCGGGCCCAGGTCGGCGCACCGCCGGGCGGCGGTCTCCATCAGCGGTACGGAGGCCCGGATCACCGTGTGCATGGTCCGCAGATAGGCCCGGTAGCGGTCGGCCGGGTCGGGCAGCCGCCAGAGCGCGGAGAGCGCGGCGTGCAGCGCGGCGGAGGCCGGTTCCAGCTTGACCGCCAGCCGCCGCGCCGCGCCGGATGCGGCGGCGGGGGCGGGAGCGGTCACCGCGTCGCCCCGGCGGTCTCGGGCAGTGGGTGCCCCGGCGCGACCAGGTCGGCGTACCCGGCGCAGCCCCAGCGGCGGGCCAGCGCCACCGGCCCGGCCTGGTACTGGAGTCGGGCGGCCTCGCGGTCCAGCAGCTCGCCGACCGGTCCGGCCCCGGCCCGGCGGGCGGCGTCCGCGACGGCGGGCCGCTCGGAGAGCCTGCGGCAGCCCGTGCAGCAGTCCTCGGCGGCGTTGGGTGCCGGGTCGCCGCCGTAGCGGGCGTACAGGTGGTCGGGCCCGACGGCCCGGACCATCCGCAGCAGCGGTGAGCCGGCGGCGCGGGCGCGGACCACCGGCCAAGGGTCGTCGGCGATCCGGCCCAGCAGCAGATGGGCGGGGGCGGGGCGGCGGTCCACCACGTCCTGGTTGCAGCAGGCGACGACGGCGCCGTCGAAGGCGACCACCGGCCAGGCGGCCATGGCGCAGGGCTGCACCGCGCCCGGGTCGGCCGCCCCCGTACGGGCGGTCGCGGCCCAGCCTGCGGCCCGGCCCACCGCGCGCACCTCGTTGACCAGCATCGGCGCCCGGTCGCCGAACTCGCGGCGGACGGCGGCGGTGGCGTCCGCCAGGTACGGGTCGTCGGCGCCCGTCCCGGTGAGGTGGAAGCTGGCCGGTACGCCCGCGTCCAGCACCTGGTGCACCGCGCGGAAGGCCGCCGCCCTGGGCACCTCCCGCTCATGGAAGGCGTCCAGGCTGGCCGAGAAGTGGTCGACGGCGGTGACCGCACGCAGGATCCGGGCCGGGATGCGGTCCTCCCGGGCGAAGAAGAGGCCGCTGAGCAGGGCGCTGCGGGTCCCGGCCGTCCGGGCGGCGGCGGCGAGGTCGGCGGCCAGCTCCGGCCGCAGCAGCGGCTCGCCGCCGGTCAGCAGCACCACCTCGGGCCGGTCGGCGGCGGTGAAGGAGCGGACGAACCGCAGCAGCGCGGCCCCGTCCACCTGCTCCGCCGCCATGGTGGAGGCGGTCGAGCAGTGCGCACAGCGCAGCGGGCAGCGCCGGGTCAGGGTGAGGAGCAGGCCGGCGCCGGGCACCGGGCGCAGCGCGAGCAGGTCGGCCAGCCGCATCGGCACACCCTCCCTCCGGCTGGTCGGCGCGGCTCCGGGCCGCCGGGCCGCCGCCGTACGGGGACCACGGTGACGCGGCGCGGTTGGCTGCCGGTTGGGTGCCGGTTCGGGGACGGTATGGCCGCTGCTCAGCGGGGTTGCCGGGGGTCGGCCGAGCGGCGGCGGGGGGCGGCGGCCGACCCGGTGCACCCGTCGCCGCCTGCGCGTTCACCGCCCGCATACCGGCGTCCAACCGCTGCCGAACCCGGGCCGCCTAGCTTCTGGAGGGCCGGCGGACGACCGTCGGCCCGCCTCCGTCCGAGCGGTCGGCCGTACCCCGTCGGCGCCCGGTCCGGGGCGGACAGCCCGTCTCCGTCCGCCACTCCCAGCATCTGCCACTCCCAGAACAGGAGTCCGCCATGGCCGAGAACACCGAGCCGACCCCCGAAGAGATCGAGACCGGCAGCGAGGACGCTCCCGAGGTCGTCGCGCACACCGCCGACGTCGACGACGAGCAGGGCATCTCCGACGTGGCCGGCTGGTGCGGCGTCCACCAGGAGAAGGTCAACTGATCCACCCGCCGGGCCGACCCCCGGGTCGGCCCGGCGGCCCGGTCAACCGCCGCGCCCGCTCCTGGGAGGAAGCATGCACAGCACCCTGCCCGCCGTCTCGGAGACCGGCGCGCGGCTGATCCGCTCCGCCCGGGGATGGTGGTTCCTCGGCGGCGGCGGCTGCGCGCTGCTCCGCCCCGAGCAGGTCACACCGGAGGGCGTACCGCGGCCCTCCGCCGAGCGCTATCTGCGCAAGGCGGGCCTGTACACGGCGCCGCCCTACCGCGTCTACGCCCTGACCGTGCTGACCAGCACCGACTGCAACCTCGGCTGCGACTACTGCTTCCAGAACACCGGGCAGGACCCGGCCGGGGGCAGCCGCCCGCCGAGGATCAGGCACGCCCGGCTGACCTCCGAGACCATCGGCGCGGTGCTGGACTTCACCCGCCGCCGGATGGCCGACGCCGACCTTGACCGCCTCTCGCTGCTGCTCTTCGGCGGCGAGCCGCTGCTGAACCCGCGCGGCGCCCGGGAGCTGCTGGCCAGGGCCGCCGACCTGGGCCTGGCGGGGGCCGCCATGACCTCCAACGCCACCCTGCTCACCCCGCTGATCGCCAAGGAGCTGAACGCCGCCGGGCTCGGCTCGGTCCAGGTGACCTTCGACGGCGACCGGGAGGAGCACGACCGGATCAGGGTCCGGCGCTCCGGCGGCGGCACCTTCGACCGGATCACCGCCAACCTGGCCCGCGCCACCGAGGCCACCACGCTCCGCTGGCAGTTGCGGGTCAATGTCTCGCACCGCAGCCGGCCCGGCATGGACGAGTTGGTCGACCGGCTGGCCGAGCGGCTGGACCCGACCCGCTGCTCCCTCTACTTCGCGATGGTCGGCGACGTGGGCGTGGGCTACCGCAACGACCTGCTGCACAACGGCACCCTGGCCGCCGACTTCACCCGCTGGTACGCCGCCGCCCTGGACCGGGGCTTCAGCGTGCCCCGGCCGAGCGCCCACACGCCGTGCCAGTCCTGCTCCTTCCGGGACGGCCGGTACGGCGCCGTGATCAGCGCCGACGGCACCCTCTCCAGCTGCTGGGACACCGCCGGGCGGCCGGAGTGGCAGGTCGGCACGCTCGACGACGGCTATCTGCCGGACGAGCAGGCCGAGGGCCGCTGGGTCTCCTGCGGCGACCTGTACCGGCAGAGCGAGGAGGCCGCCGCGCTCACCGCCTTCCAGGACCAGGTGGACGCGGCGCTGCTGGACCGACTGAACGCGGCCGGACGCCTCTGAGCGGCCCGGCACCGAGCGGCCACCCGGCCACGGAGGTGCGGTATGGCGAGATCCGGCGCGCTGCGGGGCAACGCGGACTTCCGGCGGTACTGGACCAGCGAGACGCTGTCCACCCTCGGCTCCTATGTCTCGTACATCGCCTATCCGCTGCTGGTCCTGTCGCTGGGCGGCAGCCCGGCGGAGGCCGGGGCGGTGGCCACCTGCGCCATGGCCGCCCGGCTGATCTTCCGGCTGCCGGCCGGCCACCTGGTGGACGGCTGGGACCGGCGGCGGGTGATGTTCGCCACCGATGTGGTGCGGGCGGTCGGCGTGGGCTCCATCCCGGTCGCCGCCGCCATCGGCGTGCTCGGCTACCCGCAGCTGCTGATCGTCGCCGCCGTGGAGGGCGTGGCCACCGCGCTCTTCTCCCCGGCGAGCACCATCGCCGTCCGGGACGTGGTGCCCGAGGAGCATCTGCCCGAGGCGCTGGGGCGCAGCCAGGCCGCTGCGGCGACGGCGTCGCTGATCGGGCCGTTCGTGGGCGGCTGGCTCTTCACCGTGGACCGGGTGCTGCCGTTTGTCGTGGACTCGGCCTCGTACGCGGTCTCGGCGGTGCTGGTGGCGCGGATCACCGCCCGGCCGGAGGCGGCTCCGGCCTCGGGCACGGCGGACCGCAGCCCGGTCGCGGGGCTGCGCTGGCTGGGGCGGCAGCCGATGCTGCTGCGGGCGCTGGCCTTTGCCGGACTGCTCAACCTGGTGACGGCCTCCGCCGAGGTGGCGTTTGTGCTGGCGCTGCGGTTGGGCGGCACCAGCCCGTCCGGTATCGGGCTGGTGATGGCCTGCGCCGGGGTGGGCGGGGTGCTGGGTTCGGCGGCGGCGCCGTGGATCGTCCGGCGGCTCGATCCGGGGCCGCTGTTCCTGCTGGTCGGCACGGTGTGGGCGGCGGGTCTGACGCTCTTCGCCACCACGTCCAGCCCGTGGGTGCTGGGCCCGGTGCTGGTGGTGCTGGTGCTGCTCTCGCCGCCTGCCGGGATCGTGGTGGGCCGGGCGGTGCTCACCCTGGCCCCCCGGGAGCTGATCGGGCGGGTGAGCACCGCGTCCGGCATGGTGACGGCCGGGTTGGCGGCGACCGGCCCGGTCCTGGCCGGCGCCGCGCTCCAGGCACTCGGCGTCTCCTGGACCTGGCTGCTGCTGGGCGGCCTGGCCCTGGTCATCACCCTGGTCTCGGCCGGGCCGCTGCTCCGTACCCGGGGGCTGCTCACGGTCCGGCCGCAGCCGTCCGAGGCCCAGCCGCAGACCAAACCGGGGACGGCGGCGGAACCGGAGGGCGCGGCGGGGTCCGCCCAGGACCCGGCGGCGGCGGGCACCCCCGTGGGCGAGGCGGGGCGCTGACGGCGGGCGGCGTCCGCCCTCACCCCCGGGGGGAGGGCCGGACCCCTCGCCGCCGACCCGCAGCAGCCCGGCGGCGTGCGCCAGATGGCCCGCCTGGAAGCGGCTCTCCGCGCCCAACTGCTCCAGCATCTCCGCGATGTGCTTGCGGCAGGTGCGCAGCGACATGCCCAGTCGGCGGGCGATGGTCTCGTCCCGCAGCCCCTCGGCGAGCAGCCGCAGGATCGCCCGCTTGAGGTCGTCCAGGACGACGGCGTCGCGGCGGTCCGGGGCGAACGGCGACGCCAGGCCCCACATCCGGTCGAACGTCCGGCAGAGGAAGGCCACCACCGAAGGGTCGCGCAGCACCACCGCGCCGTCCGGGTCGCGGTGCAGCGGCAGAAAGACCACCCGGCGGTCGAAGGCGACCATCTGGCCGACCAGTTCGCCCAGGGTGCGCACCTCCGCCCCGACCGAGGTGATCCGGTCCACATAGGCGCGGGTGGGGCCGTGGCCGCGCGCCGTGTGCTGGTACAGCACCCGCATCCGCACCCCGCGCCGCACCGTGCGCAGATCGCGCTCCACGGCCTGCTCCAGCAGGTGCGCGGGGCGTCCGCCGCCGGGCTGACAGGTCATCACCTCGGTCGCCGCCCGTTCGCTGGCCTCCTCGATCATGGCGACCACGGTGTCCAGCGACTCCACCTCCGCCAGCGGCCTGCCCGCCGCCTCGGCGTTGCGCCCGGCTGCCGCGTAGAGCGTCCCCAGGGCGGCCAGCGAGTCGCGCAGCCGGTCCAGGTCGGCCAGGCTGCGGCGCAGCTTCGCCTCGGCGACGGCGGCTCCGGCGCTGGCGGTCATCGGGCTGGCGACCAGCCACTCCCCGGTGGACCCGGGCTCCTCGGTGGACCCGGGCTCCTCGGCCTCCCTCGGCCGGTCCGGTCTGTCGGGTCTGTCGGGGCCGTCGGGCCGGTCGGGGCCGTCGGCACTGTCGGGGCGGTCGGGCCGGTCGGGCCGGAGCAGCTCCAGCCCCGCCAGTACATGGACCGCGGCCCGCAGCCGCTCCGGCCGCATGCCCAGGTCGGCCTCCGCCTCCTCGACCACCAGCCGGCCCCGCTCGACCGCCCAGGCATAGACCTGGACCTCGTCCGCTCCGAGGGTGGCCGAGGCCACCGGGACTCCCGATAAGCGACTGATCGCCAACTCGTCTCTCCTTGCAGGTTGTTGCGGCGCACGATAGTGCGATGTGGGTCATCTGGACGGCACGGACGGTGACATCTCAGTCTTGTAACCGAGGGGTGGAGAAGCGGTCAAGAACGCATGAGGCCGTGGTGAGGGCTGCCCCGGAACCGCCGACGGACGGACCGACGACCACGGAGCCCATCACGATGCAGGTCGCCCCCAGGACTGCGGGAGAACACCGCGCCGCCGACGACACCGCCTGGGGCGGCAGGCCGCCCCCGCCCGACCGCTGACGGCCGCCTCACAGCATCCGCCGCCGCCACCCGTCACCCGTCACCGTCACCGTCACCGTCACCGAGCGGACGGTCGGCGCGACCCGCCGACCGCCGCTCACGGCTGCCCCCGGCCGGGAGGAGAAGACGATTGGGACACGACCAGCCGCAACGGCCCGGCCGGCTCCACTTCGGGATCCTGGGCCCGCTCACCGCCGCCCTGGACGGCCGACCGCTGCCGCTCGGCCCGCACAAGCAGCGCACCGTGCTGGGCCTGCTGCTCTGCCGCGCCAACAGCACCGTCCCGCTGGAGCTGCTGGCCGACGCCCTCTGGGAGGGCAGTCCGCCGCGCACCGCCCGGAAGAACCTCCAGGTGTACATCTGCGCGCTGCGCAAGCTGCTCTCCACCGCCGGGCACGGCGACCGGCTGGTCCACGGGCACGGCGGCTACCTGCTGCGGGTCGGCCCCGGCGAACTCGACGCACTCCGCTTCGACCAGCTGTCCCGGGCCGGGCGGCAGGCCGCCCAGGGCGCCGCCGCCGCCCGGCTGCTGCGCGAGGCGCTGGCCCTGTGGCGCGGGCCGGTCCTCGCCGACCTGGCCGGACCGGAGGCGATCCGGGCCGAGGCCGAGCGGCTGGCCCTGCTCCGGGTGGCCGTGTACGAGGACTGGGCCGAGGCGGAGCTCGACCCGCGCGGGCCTGACGGCCCCGGTCATGCGGGCGGGCCTGGTCATGCGGGCGGCTCCGGCCAGGCGGGCGACCCGGGCGCCGTCGCCGAGACGATCGGCGAGCTGACCCGTGAGCACCCGTTCCGGGAGCGGCTGCGGGTCTCCCAGATGACCGCGCTGCACCGCTGCGGGCGGCAGAGCGAGGCGTTCGCCGTCTACGACGAGTACCGCAGACTGCTGGCCCGGGAACTGGGCCTGCCGCCGAGCCCCACCCTGGAGGCCCGGTACCGCGCCCTGCTCACCGACCCGCCCGGCCCGCCCTCGGCCGCCGCACCGGCCCGCCGCCGCCCCTCCGGCGCTGCGGGCCCCCTGCTCCCCCGCGACCTGGCGGACTTCACCGGCCGCAAGGAGCACGTCCACCGGCTGCTCAAGGTGCTCGGCCGCGACAGCGGGCAGCCGGTGGCGCTGACCGGCCCGGTGGGCGCGGGCAAGAGCTCGTTGGCGCTGCATGTGGCGCACCGGCTGCGGGACGCCTTCCCGGACGGCCGGCTGCTGGTCCGGATGCGCACCCCGGACGGCTCCCCCCGGCCGACCGGCGCGGTACTCGCCGAACTCCACCGCGCCGCCGGACTGCCCGCGCCGCCGCTCGGCGACGACCCCGCCGAGACCGCCGAGACCGCCGAAGCCGCCGCCGAGTGGCGGGGGCGGCTGGCCGGGCGCCGGGTGCTGCTGCTCCTGGACGACGCGCCGGACGAGGCCAGCGTACGGCCGCTGCTGCCCGCCTCCGGCCCGGGCCAGGTCCTGGTCACCGCCCGCACCGGACTGGCCGGGCTGGAGTCGGCCCACCGCGTCGAGGTCGGCCCGTACACCCCCGCCGAAGCCCTCGAACTGCTCGGCCGCATCATCGGGTTCGGCCGGGTCACGGCGGACCGGCCCGCCGCCGAACGGATCGTCTCCGCCGCCGGGCTGCTGCCGCTCGCCGTACGGGTCGCCGCGACCAAGCTCGCCGTCCTGCGCCACCTGCCGCTGGACGAGTACGCCGCCCGGCTCGCCGACCCGCTCACCGCCCTCGACGAACTCTCCGTCGGGGACACCGCCGTCCGCCCCCGCCTGGCCCGATGTTGGCGCGACCTCCCCGAGCCCGCCCGCGACATCCTGCGCATCCTCGGCTCACTCCCCGCCCCGCTCTTCACCCTCGAAGAGGCCACCGCCGCCCTCGGCCTCGGCCTGCACCGCACCCGCCAGGCCCTGGAGTCCCTGATCGAGGCATGCGTCGTCGCCTCCCCCTCCAGCGAGGTCACCGCCCACGCCGTCCTCTACGAACTCCCCCGCCTCACCCACCTCTTCGCCCGCGAACAACCCTGACCCGCCTTTGCCATCCCGATACAATCGCCGGACCGTTCTCCCCGATGGGGGAGTCGATGCCAGACCGGTCCCAGGCCCAGCCGTCCACCCATTCGCCCGGCTTCCACCGGGGTGCGGAGCTGTCCCAGGAGATCTGGGTGGCGCATCTCTACGGCTACCGGTTCGAACGGTTCGACGGTGGACGGCTGCCCGGTCTGGCCGGTCCCCGGCTCCATCTGGCGGTGGACACCGACCCCGCCGCGCGGCAGCGGGCCGCGTGGATGCGCGCGCCCGACCTCCGCCCGGGTGTGCCGGCCCCCGTCCTCTGGGGCGCGAACCAACCGGGGCGGTGGCCGCTGCTGTGGACGCCTCCCGGCCGGCCGCCCGGCTACGGGCCGATCCTGCCGGACGGACAGGAGCTGCCCCAGGTGGCGATCCCCCCGTGGCGCACCCACCTCAGCCCCGGCAACCTGCTCCGCCTCGCGCTCTGGGTGGCGGCCGTCCGAGTGCTGGGCGGGCTCGGGGTCAATCGGGCCGGGGTGGCCGTCGGTCCCTCGTGGTGGGACCTGCTCACCGCGGCTGTCGTGGCCGGGCTGCTGATCGGCGCGCTGGTGGCCCGCCTGGTGCGCGACCAGGCGATCCGCCGGGCCGAGCCCGGTCCCGACCCCGGCCCCGGTCCGGGGTATCAGGGCTGAGAAATACCGTGACGGCCGACGGGCTGCATGGACGCCCCCGCTTCCCGCCGCCGACCCTGGAGACCGTCGTCCGGGCGCGGCGGCCCGACCAGGCGGCCCGGCTGCACACCGCGCTGCTCGCCCTGGCCGAGCAGGACCCGCTGATCAGCACCCGCCCCGCCGTCGGCGGCGGACGTCGGTGCTGCCGTACGGGGAGGTGCAGAAGGAGGTCATCGCGGCGGTCCTGCGTGACGACTTCGGCGTGGAGGCCGTCTTTGCGCCGAGCCGCGTCGTCTGCCTGGAGCGCGAGATCCCGGCGGACGTCCTCGGCCCGGTCACCGCCCGACCGGCCGCCCTCGGCGCACACCTCCGCGACCCCGTCCGGGAGGACTCCTCCTGGCTGCTCGCCGGAGACCTCCCGGCCCGCCGGGTGGACCGGTTCACCCGGCAGCTCCCCGGCCTCTCCCACGGCGAGGGCGTCTGGTGGTCCCAGCCGTCCGGGGACCGGCCGGTCAGCGGCCCCGCCCCGACCCGGGAGCGGCCCGACGGCAACCCGCTCAACCGCCAGGAGTACCCGCGCCACCTCGCCCAGCGCACCGGCTGACACCGGCCCGACCCGGGCGGCCACTCAGGGCCGCCCGGGTCAGCCCGGTCTCGCGTCAGGCGACGCCGTCCTCCCACCACCAGAACTGCGAGCCATACGGGTACTCGATCCGGCTGTCCACGTGCTGCCATGACACCGTGTAGGTCTCCAGGCCGGAGAAGCCGCAGGTCTCCGCGATCCGGTACACGCTGAGCGTGGAGAGCCCCGACACGGCCAGGTCCGCCGCGACGCCATAGGCGTGCATGCTGTTGGAGGCGCCGCCCACCTGGGCGTTGTAGGAGATGCTGCGGAAGCCGGAGTTGATGGTGATGGGACGGTCCCCGGCCTTCCTGCGCAGGGCCTCCAACTTGTACATCAGCCGCCGCACATTCTCCTTGACCTGGGCGGAGCCCACCTTGCCCCCGGTGAACCCGGCGCCGTCATGGGAGGTGAACTCGTTCCAGCCGAAGTGCGACGTCGATCCGTCCGAAGCCTCCAGCCCGTTGAGCGTCTGCTGGGTCTGCGGCCCCACCACGCCGTCCGAGGCCAGCCCGTAGGCGGACTGGAACCGCTTGACCGCCGCCGCCGTACCCGGCCCGAACGAGCCGTCCACGGCCACATAGGTCTGCTGCGCCCCGGCCGCCGCCCAGCCCGCGACCCGGATCTGCAATTCGGTGACATCCGAGCCGCTGGCGCCCTGCTGGAGCGTACGGGACCACCCGTACGCCGACGCCCGGCCGGCCAGCCCGATGTTCAGGGCAGCCGCCGCGCCCAGCGCGCCCGCCAGACCGGCCGCGCCTCTGAGCAGGGTGCGCCGGCTCACGTCCCGGCCCGTGCTGTGCTCTGTGTTCATGGCTGAACCTCTCCTTGAGGGGGACGGGCTAGGAGACCAGTGCCTGCCAGGTCGCGGGGCCGACGACGCCGTCGACCGCCAGACCGTGCGAGGACTGGAAGGAACGCACCGCACTGCCGGTACCCGAGCCGAAGACACCGTCCACCGCCACCGACGCACCATGCGCATTGAGTTCCGCCTGCACGGCGGAGACCGCAGGGCCGGTGCTGCCCTGCTGCACGGTGACCAGCAGTGCCTGCCAGGTCGCGGGGCCGACGACGCCATCGGCCGCCAGACCGTGCGAGGACTGGAAGGAACGCACCGCACTGCCGGTACCCGAGCCGAAGACACCGTCCACCGCCAGCGACGCACCATGCGCATTGAGCAGGTACTGCACGGTGGTCACCTGCCGGCCGCTCTGCCCCTGCTGCACGGTGGGCCACCCGGCGCTCGGCGGCGGTGTGCCGCCGTTGCCGAGGGCGAGCGCCTGGAGGTCGGCGAGGGAGCCGTTGAAGCGGTCCTGGTCGCCGGGGAAGACCCCGGAGTCGGCGTACTGCCAGATGGTCTGCGCCGACCAACCGGCGGGCAGGGTGCCCGGGCTGCCGGCATAGCGGGCGATCCAGAGCGGGTTGGTCGCGCCGAAGCTGCCGTTGTTGCCCGTGCAGGTGGTCCACCAGTCGGTGGTGGTGTAGATCATCGGGTAGCGACCGGTCTTGGCCCGCACCTCGTCGCTGAAGGCGCGTATCCAGGAGACCATCGCGCTCTGGCCGAGGCCGTAGCAGGTGGCGCCGTAGGGGTTGTACTCGATGTCCAGGGCGGGCGGCAGCGTCCTGCCGTCGGCGGACCAGCCGCCGCCGTGGCCCACGAACCAGTCGGCCTGGGCGGTGCCGTTGGAGCGGTCCGGCAGGGCGAAGTGGTAGGCGCCGCGGATCAGCCCGGCGTTGTACGAGCCCGTGTACTGCCCGCTGTAGGAGGGGCTGGTGTAGGTGGTCCCCTCGGTGGCCTTGACGTAGGCGAAGGCGGCGCCGTTGCTTCTGACCGCCGCCCAGTCCACAACGCCCTGGTAGCTGCTCACATCCAGCCCGGCCAGGGTGCCGGCGGCCGCTGCGGCGACGGAGGGCTGCGCGAGTACGCCGCTTCCGCCCTGACGTTGCAGGCCCGATCCGGCGTGGTCGGCATCGGGGTGGGTGATCGGCGGCGGAGTTCCCCGGCCCGCGGCGGATTGCGCGGTGGCGGCGCCGGGCAGCGAGAGGAGGAGGGCAAGTGAGGTGACCAGGAGTCCGGCCGCGTAGGCGAATGGTCGGCGGCCGGAGGTTCTGCCGACTGTGGGCATGGCTGTCCCCAGGGGTGTCGGACGATGAGCGTCATGGCGACTTGTAGTGCCCATGACAGTCAAGACTGTAGGGACGCGGACCCCACCACGGAAGACAGGCCGAGCACTTTCCCTGCCGAAACCCCATCCCGCCCAACCCGGTTGAGCCCCCGTTGCCCCACCCGTCACCCCCCGGCCACGGCACGCCCCCGGCTCACCCGGCGAGGACTCCGACGGGCCGGTCGGGGGTGTCCAGCCAGACGGAGTTCGCCTCCGGCGTGACGGTCAGCCCATACCGGCCCAACCCCGGACGCCCGTCCCCGAGCCAGCGGGACACCACCGCTTCGACCGTGGACCACAACGCCCGGGGACCGCCCTGGCAGACCCGCACCCCGCCACCCGGAGCGCTCTCCAGGACGGCCCACGACCCGTCGGGGTGGAGGAGCCAGCAGCCCGTACCGCCGTTGGTGGCAAGGGTGAGCCGGGTGACCCCGGGCAGCGCGAGTTGGACGGCCCACAGCAGACCCGTCTCGTCCAGTACCGCCGGGTGCACGGCGGTGTCGGCGGCGGCGGTGTGCCTGCGAGCATCCAGGGCCGCCCGCAGGAGAGGTCCGAGGGCGGGGCGACGGGTTCCACGGGAGAGCATGAACGACACCCGGCCGTCGATGAACCGCCCCTCCGCCCTCTCCGGGGTCCGGACATCCAGGCGTACATAGCCGTAGGCGTCCAGGCTGCCGGCGAGTGAGGCGAGGATGACCGCCCCCGGGACGCTCTGCTCCAGCCAGGCGGCCGGGATGCGGCCGGGCGAGTAGGTGGCGATGATCCGCTCAAAGGGTGCGTGCGCGGGAGCACCGAGGGCGCCGTCGCCGACCATCAGGCGGGGCCGGTAGCCGAGGGATTCCAGGCGGTCTCGGGCCGCCCGCGACAGCCCGGGGTCGAATTCCACGCTCGCCACCCGCTCCGGACCGACGCGGGCGCAGAGCAGGGCGGTGGAGTACCCGGTCCCGGTGCCGACTTCGAGCACCCGGCTGTCGTCGCCGACCTCCAAGTCCTCCAGCATGCGCACCACGACGCCCGGCAGCGTGGACGAACTGGTCGGGGTGCCGGTCACCGGGCCGTCGGTGGTGGAAGTGGCCCCGTGGTCGAGCTGGGTGACCCAGGTGCGGTTGCGGTAAGCCAGAGTCAGCCACTCGCCGGTGCCCTGCGGTACGGGGGTGTAGCGGGTGATGCCGTCCGGGCCGGGCCCGTCGGTGCAGAAGGCGGGCACAAAGAGGTGCCGAGGCACGTCCGACACCGCCCGCCGCCACGGCTCAGTCCGGATCGAGCCGTCCTGCTCCAACTCGGCGACGAGTTGGGCCCGCAGCGCGCGGGCGGTGCTGCTGTCCTTCATCGGCCTGCGCCTTCCCTGTCACCGCCCTCGCCGCCGAGCATCAGGCGCGGCCCGTCGGCTGAGCCGGGGCGGGGTGAGGTGGGGACGGCCCCGGAGGGGGTCCGGGGCCGTCCGGTCAGTACTCGCCTGCCTTCAGCCCGGCCAGGAAGTCGGCGAAGGCCCGGTGGGTGAAGAGCAGCGCCGGGCCGTGCGGGTCCTTGCTGTCCCGCACCGGCACCAGGCCCGGGACGCCCTCGGCCACCTCGACGCAGTCATTGCCGCCGCCGCTGAAGCTGGACTTGCGCCAACGCGCCGCAGGCACCTGGTCCGCGCTGGGTGCGTGTGTACCGGTCATCTCGGAGCCTCTCACTGCTCGCTGGATCGTCGCCGCCGGACACCGGGTGCGATGGGCCTGAAGCCGGGGTCCGCGACCGGTCAGGATGTGCGGGTCAGGGCTTTGGCGAGGGTTTCGGCGACGCGGGTCTGCTGGGCCTCGGTGATCTGCGGGAAGAGCGGCAGGGTGAGCAGTTCGCGGGCGGCCTGCTCGGCGGCGGGGAAGGAGCCGGGGCCGTGGCCGAGGGAGCGGAAGGCGGGCTGGAGGTGGACCGGCACCGGGTAGTGGATGCCCGCGCCGATACCCGCCTCGTGCAGCGCGGCCAGTATGGCGTCGCGGGAGCGGCCGGGGTGGATGCGGACGGCGTAGAGGTGCCAGACGTGCTCATTGCCCGGCAGGGTGCGGGGCAGGGTGAGGGTGTCCAGGTCGGCGAGGAGGGCGTGGTAGCGGGCGGCGGCGGCGCGGCGGGCCGCGTTCCAGGCGGGCAGGCGGCGGAGTTTGGCGCGCAGCACCACGGCCTGGAGGGTGTCCATCCGGGAGTTGAAGCCGAACCGGTCGTGGAGGTACTTGCGGCCCGACCCATGGTCGCCGATCAGCCGGACGGCGTCGGCGAGGGCGTCGTGGGAGGTGGTGACGGCGCCGGCGTCGCCGTAGGCGCCGAGGTTCTTGCCCGGGTAGAAGCTGGTGGCGGCGACCCGGCCCCAGGAGCCGGAGGGGCGGCCGTGCTGGGTGGCGCCCTGCGACTGGGCGGCGTCCTCGACGACCGGCAGGCCGTACTCGGCGGCCAGGTCGAGCAGCGGGCGCATCGGGGCGAGCTGGCCGTTGAGGTGGACCGGCAGCAGGGCGGTGATCCGGCCGGGGCGGCCGTCGCGGCCTGCGGCGGCAGCGGCGACGGCGCCGCCGTCGGCCTCCAGGGTCTCGGCGACCCGGGCCGGGTCGATCAGCAGGTGCTCGGGGTCGGCGTCCACCAGGACCGGCCGCAGCCCGGCCCGGACCACGGCCTCGGCGGTGGCCACAAAGGTGTTGGCGGGCAGCACCACGCCGCCGCCGGGCGGCAGTTCCAGGGCGCGCAGGGCCAGTTCCACGGCGTCGGTGCCATTGGCGGTGCCCACGCAGTGGCGGGTGCCGGAGAAGGCGGCGTACTCCTGCTCGAAGGCGCCGACGTCCGGCCCCTTGATGTACGCGCCGGTGGCGAGGACCCGGTCGAACCCCTCGCGTACCTGCTCGGCGACCTCCGCGTGGGCGGCCCGCAGGTCCACCAGCGGGATGGGGTCGTCGGCCGGTGTACCGGTGGTCATGGTGCGGTCCCCCGATTCGGTGTGGTCGGTCTGTCTCAGCCCGCCGCGCCCAGCAGGGCGGCGACGACCTGGTCCTGCTGCGGCTCGGTCAGGAAGTGGTGCAGCGGCAGGACCAGGGAGTTGCGGGTGAGGTGCTCGGTGGCGGGCAGCGGCACCCTGGCGGTGCCCGCGTACGGGGCCTCCAGATGGGCGGCCATGATGCCGCGCCGGGCGGAGACCCCGGCGGCGGCGAGCTTGCCCAGCAGGTCGGCCCGGCCCACCGGGAAGCCGTCCGGCAGCAGCAGCCAGCAGGACTGGTAGTTGGTGGTGCCGTGCGGCGGGTCGGCGACCAGCCGGGCGCCCTGGTACGCGGTGAGCAGCGGGGCCAGCAGGGCGCGGTAGCGCTCGGCGAGGGCGCGGCGGCGCTCCACCATGGCGGGCAGCTTGCCGAGTTGGACCAGGCCCACGGCGGCCTGGATGTCGGTCATCCGGTGGTTGAAGCCGATCTCGTCGTAGGTCTCCAGCACGGTGGCCCCGGCGGTGGCGGCGTGCCGGTCGGCGGCGGAGACGCTCATGCCGTGCTCGCGCAGCCGCCGCAGCCGGGCGGCGGTGGCGGCGTCCTGGCAGGTGACCATGCCGCCCTCGCCGGTGGTGAGCAGCTTGCGCGGGTGGAAGGAGAACGCGGCCAGGGTGGCGCCCTGTCCGGCGGGGGCGCCCCGGTAGGTGGAGCCGGCGGCGCAGGCGGCGTCCTCGACCACGGTGATGCCGCGCGGGTCGGCCAGTGCCCGCAGGGCGTCGAGGTCGACCGGTACGCCGCCCTGGTCGACGGCGACCACGGCCCGGGTGCGGTCGGTGAGCAGCGGGGCGACGGTCTCGGCGGTGAGGTTGCCGGTGGCCGGGTCGACGTCGGCGAAGACGGGGACGGCGCCGACGTAGGTGGCGGCGTTGGCGGTGGCGATGAAGGAGAGGGAGGGGACCACGACCTCGTCGCCGGGGCCGACTCCGGCGCCGATCAGGGCGAGGTGGAGGGCGGCGGTGCAGGAGGAGACGGCAACGGCGTGCGGTACGCCGAGGTGGTCGGCGAAGGCCCGCTCGAAGGCGGCGACCCGGGGGCCCTGGGCGACCCAGCCGGAGCGGACCGCCTCGGCGGCGGCCTCGGCCTCCTCCTCGCCGAGCCAGGGGATCATCACGGGGATGGTCACAGGGCACTCCCGGCAGCGCTCTCGGCAGCGGCCTCGGTCTCGGCAGCCGTGGTCTCCCGCCACCAGCCGACCAGTCGGCGCAGGCCCTCCTCCAGCCCGAGCTCCGGCTTCCAGCCCAGGTCGCGCTCGGCGGCGGTGATGTCGGCGAGGCGGCGGGTGACGCCGCCGGCGGTGTCCCGGGCGGGCCCGTGCTCGACGCCGAGGTCGGTACGGTCCATGGCGGCCAGCAGGGCGTCGGCGAGGCCGCGCAGCGACACCTCGCTCGCGCTGGCGATGTTGTAGACGCGGTCGGTGACGGGGGCCCGGGCGGCCAGCAGATTGGCCCGGGCGATGTCGTCGGTGTAGACGAAGTCCATGGTCTGGGCGCCGTCGCCGAAGATCAGCGGTGGCTGCCCGGCGGCGATCCGCTCCATCCAGCGGATGAAGACCTCGGTGTAGCGGCCGTGCACGTCCATCCGGGGGCCGTAGACGTTGAAGTAGCGCAGCGCGACATAGTCCAGGCCGCTCATGGCGTGGAAGCTGCGCAGCATGCCCTCGTTGAAGGTCTTGGCGGCGCCGTAGAAGGTGTCGTTGTGGTACGGGTGCTGGGTCTCCGGGGTGGGGAAGGTGTCCGCCAGGCCGTACACGGAGGCCGACGAGGAGGCGACGACCTTGCGCACGCCGGTCTCCACCGCCGCCTCCAGGACGTCGAAGGTGCCGTCGACCAGCACCTCCAGGGCGAGCCTTGGTTCGGTGGCGCACTGGGTGATGCGGATGGCGGCGAGGTGGAAGAGGACATCGGTGCCGGGCTCCAGCAGTTCGCGGAGCAGCGCCCGGTCGCGGATGTCGCCGTGCACCACCCGCAGCCGCCGGGGGTCGTCGGCGGCGGCGAGGTGCTGGGCGCGGGCGAGGTTGGCCATCCGGCCCCGGACGAAGGTGTCGAGCACGACGACCTCCCCCGCACCGGCCTCCAGCAGCTGGTCGACGACGGTGGAGCCGATGGTCCCGGCGCCGCCGGTGACGACGCATCGGGCGCCCCGCAGGTCGACGCTGCACCGGGGTTCGGGGGGCGTGGTGTCGGTCATCGGGGGACGGCCCTTTCCGGGAGGGTGGCGGTGATCAGGTCGGGGTCGGCGGCGGGGCCGGAGGCGGCGCCGACCGGTACGGTGGCGCCGCCGAGCTCCAGGCTGCGGGAGGCGGCGTGCAGCAGCCGCAGCACCCGTACGCCGGCCCGGCCGTCGGTGAGCGGCGCCCGCCCCTCGGCGATGGCGGCGGCGAACTCGGCCATCACATTGCGCAGCGCCTCCTGCTCCATCAGCGCGGGGGCGACCATCTCGCCGACCCGGTAGGAGATCAGCGCCTGGTGGCGGATGGCATCGGTGAGTTCGTCGGGCGGGGTGAGGTCCACGCCACGGTCGTAGACGGCCAGCCGGGCCTGCGGATTGAGGTCGTCCCAGACCAGGGTGCGCCGCGAGCCGCCGATCATGGTGGTGCGGACCTTGGTCGGCGACAGCCAGTTGACGTGGCAGTGGGCGAGCGCGCCGCTGCTGAGCCGGACGGTCAGATAGGCGACGCAGGCACGGCCGGCGCCTATCGGGTCGGCGCCCTGGGCGGAGACCCCGACCGGCTCCACGCCCGGCGGCAGCACGAAGTCCAGGATGGACAGGTCATGCGGGGCGAGGTCCCACAGCACGTCGACGTCGGGCTGCACCAGGCCGAGGTTGATCCGTACCGAGTCGAAGAACTGCACCTCGCCCAGGTCGCCGCCGCGCACCAGCTCGCGGATGCGGCGCACCACCGGGGTGTAGCAGAAGGTGTGGTCGCACATCAGCACCCGGCCGTGCCGCTCGGCGACCGCGACCAGCTCGGCGGCGTCGTCGGCGTCGGTGGTGATGGGCTTCTCCACCAGGACGTGCTTGCCCGCCTCCAGGGCGGCCCGGACCAGCCGGTAGTGGCTGGCGGCCGGGGTGGCGACGGCGACGGCCTGCACCCGCTCGTCGGCCAGCACCTCGTCGTAGGAGGTGGTGGCGCGCACCGTGCTGTACTCGCCGAGCACCCGCCGGGAGCGGGACTCGTCCAGGTCGCAGAGCCAGCGCAGCCGCAGTGCGGGCGTCTGCTGGGCGTTGCGGACCAGGTTGGGCCCCCAGTACCCGGCGCCGACGACGGCCAGGCCGATCGGCCCGCCGGCCGGTACGGTGGGCGGCCCCGGCGTCTCCACATGCTCACCCGGCGCCTCATGGGCCTCGGCGGCCCCGGTCACGCCCCTTGCGCTGCTCCTGCCGTTTCCACCGCTCTGGCCGCTCTCGCCGCTCTTCCGCCGCGAATGCGTCATGGCATCGACCCCCCATGCTCGCCGCGCGGCGCTGCGACCGGCGCGGCTGACACCCTCACTGCCGGAGACGACCGGAGGACGGGACGCGGCAGCCGCCTGCTCTCCCCTGCGGTGGCGGTGCCGCGCGCACCGCTTCCGGTGTCGCTGCTGGAACGCTACCGCCGCCCTCCGGCGCAGGGAGGCGGAATGCGGAAACCCCGCCCACGACTTGTGGAAGGGCTGTGAGGATCGGCCACGGCGGCGGAGTTGCGACTTGCCCACGCCCCCCGGCCGGTCGGCAACTGACGTCATTTCCACTGCTGCTGACGATGCCCCCGCCGCCGATAAAACAGGACAGTCCCCCGTGAACCATCCCGCGTCCCCCACCCCGGATTCGTGATCATCTCCAGGATTTGGCAGTCTGACCTCTTGTACTTCGCCGATACCACTCGGCCCGGCGCAGAGGGAGGGAGGAGAGACCTTGACCATCGGAGAACGGACGCCGGCCGCTGCCGGACCGCCGCTCGCCACCTCCTCCGCCCGGCCGGACGACCCCGACCCGGCGGGCCCCCGCCCACCGGCCGCCACCCCGCTGCTCCGCCACCACCGTGACAGCCTGCTGCCCGCCGTGGCCGCCGCCCTGTCGGTCCGGGGTGCCACCCACACCCACCCCGGGTACAAGGACGACCCGCTGCCCGCGCTGCATCCACTGGTCGCCGCCTTCCTGGACGGGCTGCCGTTGGAGAGCCGGGAGCGGTTCACCGGGCGCTGCCCCGAGGCGGTGCTGCTGTCGCAGTACCTCACCGTCGCGGAGGCGAACCGGTCACGGCGTGCCTCGCGTAAGCCACTCGGGCTCTCCGAGGCCCGCAAGGCGCTCAAGGGCGCCAAGTTGACGACGGTGCGGATTCGCGAGGAGGGCGACCCGGCGCACGGTACCCACCAGCCGCCCTGCCGCTCCTGCGAACCGATGCTGGACCACTTCGGCGTGCGCAGCGTCGCGGTGGCGCCGCCGGCCGACGCCGGCTGAGCCGCCGCGCACCCGCGCCGCACCGCACCACGGCCCCGTCCCCGAACCGAGGAGCCCCCTGCTGAACGCCCGCTTCCCCGCCGAGGTCTCGTCCGCGCTCAAGCACGCCGGCTGGCATCCCGGCCGCTGGCAGATCCGCCAGGCCGAGGCGTGGGCGGACGCCCTCGCCGCGCACGACTCCCCCGACGGCCACCGCCACAGCGTCTTCCCCGCCGCCGTCGACGCCTGGGCGGAGTTCGGCGGCATCGGCGTCGACCTGGCCGGGGCGGGCGAGCAGCTGGCCCGCACCCCCTTCCTGATCGACCCGATGCGCGGCCTGCACCAGCCGCGTACCCTCGCCGACCTCAGCCGGGCGCTGGACAGCCCGGTCGCCCCGCTCGGCGAGGAGAACGGCGGGCTCGGCCTGCTGGCGATCGACGCACAGGGCCGGGTCTACAGCCTGGACCACAGCGGCGAGTGGTACCTCGGCCCGAGCGTCGACCAGGCGGTGACGACCCTGGTCACGGGCGCCGCCCCGGAGCGGCTGCGGACCGTCGCCGGGCTGCTCTGACCCGGGCTGCTCCGACCGTCCCGCGCGCCGCCACACGCCTCCGGGTGAACCGTCCACCGCCTCCCCGCGTACCCGTCTGCGGACACCACCGGCCCGCAGCACACCCGCCCGGGAGGCACCCCCCATGACCGATGCGACCGCGACCGATCCGACCGCGACCGACGCGACCGCGACCGCGACCGATCCAACCGCACCGCGCCGCACGCCCGCCGTCCGTCCGCAGGCTGCGGTCGGCGGAGCCGTCGCCGTCGCCGCCCTGCTGATGTCCGTGGTCGGCTGTACCGCCAGCAACCATGTGGGCAGCGCCAGCCAGGCCAACCCGGGGGCGGTTTCGGGCGCGGACAGCCCGCAGTTCCCGGCCGGGATGCAGACCATGCAGGGGGCACCGGGAGCGCAGCAGCCCGGCGCCGGGGACCAGGGCAGGCCGCCGGTGGCGCTCAGCGGCTTCGCCGCCGCCACCGGCTGCACTGCCGCCGCGCCCGACGCGGGCCAGCAGCTGAAGCAGACCACCTGCACCGACCGGCAGGGGACGCGCTTCGCGGTCACCACCTTCACCAGCCAGGCCGACCAGCAGCAGTGGCTCCAGGCCACCCTCGGCGGCGGCAGCTTCCTGGTGGGCGACCGCTGGGCGGTGGGCGCGGACAGCGCCACCCTGCGGTCCCTCCAGCAGAGCGTCGGCGGCACCATCTCCAGCGCCTGACCGCCTGACCGCCTGACCGCCTGACCGTCTGACCGCCGACCCGCCCGAGCGGCACCGCCTACGCGGGCTCGACCGGCTCCCGCCGCAGCGGCACCGCGTTCACCGCCAGCCGCGACGGCAGTACCGCCTCCACCTGGAAGCCGCCGTCGTCGGCCGCTCCGGCGGCGAAGGTCCCGCCCAGCGCCGCGACCCGCTCGCGCATCCCCACCAGCCCGTTGCCGCCGCTCGGCAGCGGCCGGTCGGCGCCAGGCTGCGGCCGCTCGGCGGGGCAGGTGTTGACCACCGTGATCCGCACCCCGTTGGGTACATAGGCCACGGTCACCAGCGTGTCCGCGCCCCGCGCATGCTTGTACGCATTGGTCAGCGCCTCCTGCACCACCCGGTACGCGGTGTGCTCGGCCTGGGCGGTGAACGCCCGCCGGGCCCCGCTGACCGCGAGCCGCACCGGCAGCCCGGCCGACCGGGACTGCTCCACCAGCCGCACCAGATCGCCCAGCCCAGGGCCGCCGTCCGCTCCGGCCGCCGTACCGTCGTCGCCCGCGCCCCCGTCGGCCCGGCCGCCACCGCCCCGGCCACCGCCGAACGCGCCGCCGTCCGGCGCCCCGTCCTCGGCCTTCCGCGCCGGGGACGGAGCCGCACCGGCCCGGGCCGCGGCGGTACCGGTCTCCCCCTCGGACATCCGCAGCACGCCCAGGATCTGCCGCAACTCGTCCAGCGCCTGCCGGCCCACCTCGCCCATCAGCCGGGCGCTCTCCGCCGCCCGGTCCGGGTCCTTGGCGACGATCCGCTCCATCGCCCCGGCGTGCACCACCATCAGGCTCACCCGGTGCGCCACCACATCGTGCATCTCCCGGGCGATCCGGGTGCGCTCCTCCATCCGGGCCCGCCGGGCCCGCTCATGGGCCTGCTCGGCCAGCAGGGCCAGCTCGGTCTCCAGGCCCTCGGCGCGGTCCCGCAGCGACTCCACCAGTCGGCGCCGGGCCCCCACGTACAGGCCGACCACGACCGGCGGCACCGTCAGCCCGACCGCGACCAGGACGGCCAGCACGACCAGCAGCAGGCGCGGCGAGTCGCTGCCGCCGGACTCCGGGTCGCCGAAGAAGGTGATCAGCACCATGCCCAGCGTCTCCACGAAGACCAGCGCGGAGAGCGTGGTCACCGTGGAGCGCCGGGCCCGCCAGTCCCGGCAGGCGGCGAGCGTGTAGAGGGAGACGACCAGCAGCACCACGCCGACCATGCCGGGCACGAAGACCAGCGCCGCCACCACCGGCAGCGCCGGCCAGCGCCGCCGCACCACCAGGGAGGCCCCGGCCAGCGAGCCCAGGACAAAGGCGATGACCGGTACCACGCCATGCCAGTGCAGCGACCCGGAGGCGAACCCGGCCGCGCCCGCCCCGCACTCCAGCGCCGCCGCCGCGGCCAGCAGCACATCCAGTGCCATGCTGCGCCGCCGCGCCCACCAGAGCGGGCCGCTCCTCCCCCGGCCGCCCTCCGCCCGCG
The DNA here is from genome assembly GCF_003258605.2 of Peterkaempfera bronchialis. Lineage (NCBI taxonomy): Bacteria > Bacillati > Actinomycetota > Actinomycetes > Kitasatosporales > Streptomycetaceae > Peterkaempfera > Peterkaempfera bronchialis. Next base: position 4,219,901 of record NZ_CP031264.1, on the reverse strand, counting down.
CCGCGCCCGGTGCCCGTGGTACCGACACCGCCACCGCCACCGGTCCCGACACCCCGCTCCGGGACGTGCTCTCCCCCGCCGACATGCTCATGGGCACCAGCGTAGGCGCCACCCGCCTCGGGCTCTCCCCCCCATGACGGCTACCCGTCCCGCGCGGCGCACACCCGGGCACGGCCTGTCCGCCATACGACCGCCAGGGGCTGCGGACGGACCCGGCGACCTATGCTGGTCGCGTCGGACAGCGCGGTCCGCACCGGCTGTGGCGGAACTCACCGCCCCGGCCCGCACCACCGGGCTCTGCCGAGGACCCGCGCCGGGCGGGCGCCGCCCTTCCGGGTCGGCGTCTGCCGCCCTCCGCGCGGAGCCATGGCCGTGCCAAGCACCGTCCCGTAGCCGTAACCGTGAGCAAAGGGAGCCAGCCGTGACCGCACCGGTCCCCACCCCGGCCGACCGCCCCGCGGCAGAGCACGACACCGCCGACCCGACCGCACTCGCCGCCAATGCCGCGCTGCGCGCCGACATCCGACGCCTCGGCGACCTGCTGGGCGAGACCCTGGTCCGCCAGGAGGGCCAGGAGCTGCTGGACCTGGTCGAGGAGGTCCGCCGCCTCACCCGCAGCGACGGCAAGGCCGCCGCAGCCCTGCTGGAGCAGACCGAACTGGAGACGGCGGCCAAGCTGGTCCGCGCCTTCTCCACCTACTTCCAACTCGCCAATGTCACCGAGCAGGTGCACCGTGGCCACGAGCTGTCGGTACAGCGCACCCGCGAGGGGTCCACGATCGCCCGGACCGCCGACCAGCTCGCCGACGCCGACCCGCAGCACCTCGCGGACACCCTGGCCCATCTCTCCGTACGGCCGGTCTTCACCGCGCACCCGACCGAGGCCGCCCGCCGCAGCGTCCTCAACAAGCTGCGCCGCATCGCGGAGCTGCTGGACAAGATCCACCGCGAGCAGACCGTCTCCGGCCTCGCCGAGGCCGATCCGGCCCGGCACGGCTCCGCCCGCCGCCAGGCCGACCGGCGGCTGGCCGAGGTCATCGACCTGCTCTGGCAGACCGACGAACTGCGGATCGCCCGCCCCGAGCCCGCCGACGAGGCCCGCAACGCCGTCTACTACCTGGACGAGCTGTACCGGGAGGCCGTGCCGGAGGTCCTGGAGGAGCTGCACGAGGAGCTGGCCCGGATCGGCGTGGCGATCCCGGAGGGCGTACGGCCGCTCACCTTCGGCACCTGGATCGGCGGCGACCGGGACGGCAACCCCAATGTCACCCCGGCGGTCACTCGCGATGTGCTGATCCTCCAGCACGAGTACGGCATCAAGGACGCCCTGGAGACCGTGGACGACCTGCGGGCCACCCTCTCCACCTCGGTCCGGCTGGCCGGCGCCTCCCAGGAGCTGCTGGACTCGCTCGCCGCCGACCTGGAGGCGCTGCCCGAGCTCTCCCCCCGCTACAAGCGGATGAACGCGGAGGAGCCCTACCGGCTCAAGGCCACCTGCGTCCGGGAGAAGCTGGTCAACACCCGCAAGCGGCTCGCCGCCGGCACCGTGCACCAGCCCGGCCGCGACTACCTGGGCACCCGCGAGCTGCTGGCCGACCTCAAGCTGATCCAGGAGTCGCTGCGCGCCCACCGGGGCGGCCTGATCGCCGACGGCCGGCTGGCCCGCGCCATCCGCACCGTGGAGGCGTTCGGCCTCCAGCTGGCCACCATGGACGTCCGCGAGCACGCCGACGCCCACCACCACGCCCTGGGCCAGCTCTTCGACCGGCTCGGCGAGGAAGCCTGGCGGTACGAGGACATGCCGCGCGACTACCGGCAGCGGCTGCTCGCCCGGGAGCTGAAGTCACGCCGCCCGCTGGCCCCCTCCCCGGCGCCGATCGACGCGGCCGGGCAGAAGACCCTCGGGGTCTTCCAGACCGTACGCGAGGGCTTCGAGCGGTTCGGCGACGAGATCGTGGAGAGCTACATCATCTCCATGTGCCAGGGCGCCGACGACGTCTTCGCCGCCGCCGTGCTGGCCCGCGAGGCCGGGCTGATCGACCTGCACGCGGGCGTCGCCAGGATCGGCATCGTGCCGCTGCTGGAGACCACCGACGAACTCCAGCAGGCCGACCGGATCCTCGACGAGATGCTGGCCGACCCCTCCTACCGGCTGCTGGTGTCGCTGCGCGGCGACGTCCAGGAGGTCATGCTCGGCTACTCCGACTCCTCCAAGTTCGGCGGCATCACCACCTCCCAGTGGGAGATCCACCGCGCCCAGCGCAGGCTGCGCGACGTCGCCAAGCGGTACGGCATCCGGCTGCGCCTCTTCCACGGCCGCGGCGGCACCGTCGGCCGTGGCGGCGGCCCCTCGCACGAGGCGATCCTGGCCCAGCCGTGGGGCACCCTGGACGGCGAGATCAAGGTCACCGAGCAGGGCGAGGTGATCTCCGACAAGTACCTGATCCCCTCGCTGGCCCGGGAGAACCTGGAGCTCACCGTCTCCGCCACGCTCCAGGCGTCCGCGCTGCACACCGCGCCCCGGCAGTCCGCCGAGGCGCTGGCCCGCTGGGACGCCTGCATGGACACCGTCTCCGAGGCGTCCCACACCGCCTACCGCCGTCTGGTGGAGGACCCGGACCTGCCGAAGTACTTCTTCGCCGCCACTCCGGTCGACCAGCTGGCCTCGCTGCACCTGGGCTCCCGGCCCTCGCGCCGCCCGGACTCCGGGGCGGGGCTGGACGGCCTGCGGGCCATCCCCTGGGTCTTCGGCTGGACCCAGTCCCGGCAGATCGTCCCCGGCTGGTACGGGGTCGGCTCCGGCCTGGCCGCAGCCCGCGACGCGGGCCTGGGCGATGTGCTGGACGAGATGCACGGCTCCTGGCACTTCTTCCGCAACTTCCTGTCCAATGTCGCGATGACGCTGGCCAAGACCGACCTGCGGATCGCCCGCCACTATGTCGAGCAGCTGGTCCCGGCGGAGCTGCGGCATGTCTTCACCGCGATCGAGGCCGAGCACCATCTGACCCTCAAGGAGGTGCTGCGGCTCACCGGCGAGAACGAGCTGCTGGAGCACAACCCGGTGCTCAAGCAGACCTTCACCGTCCGCGACGCCTACCTGGACCCGATCTCCTACCTCCAGGTGGCGCTGCTGCGCCGGCAGCGCGAGGACGCGGCACGCGGCGCCGAGGAGGACCCGCTGGTCTCCCGCGCCCTGCTGCTGACCGTCAACGGCATCGCGGCGGGGCTGCGCAACACCGGCTGACCCGCACCCGGCCGGGACCCTGGCCCTAACCCTGGCCCCGGCCCCGGAACGGCGGAAGGCCCGCCCGCATCGCTTCACGCGATGCGGGCGGGCCTTCCGGCTGACTGCCTCAGCCGCCTCAGTGGCGGGCCGTACGGCTGCGGCGGACGAAGAACAGCGCCGCGCCGCCGGCCACCGCCAGCGCTCCGGCGATCCCGGCCAGCATGCCGGTGCCGCTGCTGCCGGTGTTCGCCAGCGAGGTGCCGGGCGCGACGCTCACGGGCGCGGTGGAGTCGGACGCCACCGGGGCGACCTCCGAGGAGGACTCACTGGGCGAGGCGGACTCGCCGGGCGCCCCGGAGTCGGTCGGGGAGACGGAGTCGGTGGGCGACACGGACTCGCTCGGAGCCGGGGACTCCGACTCCGGCGCGCTCTCCGACGGCGTCGGGGTCTCGCTCTCCGGAGCGGACTCGCTCGGGGTCGGGGACTCCGACTCCGGCGCGCTCTCCGACGGCGTCGGGGTCTCGGTCTCCGGGGCGGACTCGCTCGGGGTCGGGGACGCGTTGTCCGTGCAGTCCCGGGTGCCGCCGTTCCAGGAGGTGATCAGCAGCTCCTTGATGACCGCGTGGTCCGGGCCCTCGGGCAGGTCGCCGTGCTTGTGCCCGGGGACGCCGTCGAACTGGGTGTCGCCCTTGTAGAGGTCCACCTGGGCGAAGCAGCCGGCGTCCGGGATGTTCACATTGAGCGTGTCGGTCTTGAACTTGTCCCCGACGGTCACCGAGTCGAAGTCCACGAAGACCTGCTTGCCCGAGGTCTCCCAGGTCGGACCGTGGGTCAGGTACGAGGCCAGCGAGACGGTGCAGGTGCCCTTGCCGTCGGCCCTGACCTTGAGGTGCACCTTGCCGGCGGCGTCGGGCTTCAGCGACTCGCGGCTGACGTCCACCGACTTCGACCAGGTACGGCCGTCGTTGAGGGAGAACTCGCAGGTCGCCGTCTTGCCGCCGGGATGCGGCTGGTAGCGGCCCGGGTTCTTGTCCCAGTGCTTGCCGCCCGGCCCGGTGCCGTGCGCGCAGGCGAGGGCGGGCGAGGCCGCGGCTGCGGAGAGCGCGACGGCGGCAGCCCCGACGCCCAGCAGGCGGGTCGGGCTGACCCGGAGTGATATGGACACGGATACCCCTTAGCTCTGATTACGGGCCCCTGGCGGGTCGTGGGCGCGGCGGAGCGGGACATCGGCGGGAGTGTGCCGGGGCTCGACAGCAACGCGCAATCACACGGGTCCCAGGAGCACGTTGAATGCTCGACCCGACCGCAGGCGGTTGTCAATGGGACTGACAGCGGCCGGAGTTGTGACGATCCCTCAGTGTGCGGCGGCTTCCTCGCGTCTGCGCAGCGCCCAGAGCGCCCCTCCGCCGGCCGCCACCAGCAGCCCCGCGTAGACGACCAGCAGTCCGGTGTCCTCGCTGCCCGTGTCGGCGAGCAGCGGCGCCACCGGGGCGGTGGCCGGACGCATCCGGGGGACCTGTCCAGGATCGGCACCGGTCTCCGCCTGCGCCGCACCGGCGCAGCCGAGGACCACGGTGGTCGTAAGTGCTGCGGCGCCGACGAACTGCGCCGCACGGGTGCGTCGCGACATGGACACACGTACCCCTTTGATCTGGTCGCACGGGGCCCGGTACGGGGTGGTCAGGCGGCGGCATCCGGCAAACCTAGAGGCCGGAGGAGGGGAGGCACTGAGCACGCCGGGCCCAGGAACATCACACATCGTCATCCGGCGCGGGAGTGAAATCAATTCGCCGCATGCACGACAAAAACAGTCGGACCGGACACCGCTATCCCATCGAACACCAGCGAACCAGGACAGAACCCTCCCACCGGTCCACGGGTAACACTTCGGCCACGACTCAACACGATCCCTGCACGCGCCAACCATCCAAAGCCATAGGATCGCTGACGAGCCATCAGAACGAGTTGGCGGCAAAGGCCCCGCAGAGCAGCGCCACCCCCAGCACCGCGCCCACCCACGCCGTACGCCGCATCCGCAGCGCCACCCCCAGCACCACCGACGCCAGCAGCAGCGCCCCGCCGAAGGGGATCCAGGCATGCAGCACCCCCGCCCAGCCGGTGCGCACCGCCTCCGACGTACCCGGCCGGATCGCCACCGCCAGCGGCTCCGCCGACCGCCCGCCCTCCGGCACCCCCGAGCGGTCCACGGTGACCACCCGCGAGGCGCTGTCCGGCCCATCCGGGACATAGCTGCCCCGGCACACCCCCGGGTCGCAGGAGGCCACCGTCAGCGTCCCCCGTTCCCGGCCGCCCAGCACCGCGTCCTGGCAGCCCCGCCAGCTCGCCCAGCCCGCCGTGCCCAGCAGCACCAGCACCACCGCCCAGACCGCCAGCAGGCGCAGCAGCAGCACCAGGCCCACGGCCCGCTCACCCGCCCTGCGCAGCCGGCTGCGCCGCCCCTTGAAGCGCGGCGAGGCCGCCACCCGCTGCGCGGCGGGTGTCGCCGCCGTCCTGGCCACGACCCTGGCCGCCGCCGCCTTCCGCTCGGCCGCCTTCGCCACCGCCACACGCACTCCCGGGGACTCGTCAGGACCGGGCCCGGCACCGTACGCCCCCGCCTCCGGCCCGTCGGCGCCGCACGCTACCCTGCGGAGCGCCCCCGCACCAGGCTCCGCCTGCCAGTCCCTCGCCGACTACGAGTTGTACGACTGCTGGGCCCGCTCCAGCCCCTCGCTGATCAGCGCCTCCACCGCGTCCGCCGCCCGGTCCACGAACCAGTCCAGCTCCTTGCGCTCGGCCGCCGAGAAGTCCTTGAGCACAAAGTCCGCCACCGGCATCCGGCCCGGCGGCCGGCCCACCCCGAAGCGCACCCGGTGGTAGTCCGGGCCCAGCGACTTGGTGATCGACTTCAGGCCGTTGTGCCCGTTGTCGCCGCCGCCCAGCTTCAGCCGCAGCGCCCCGTAGTCGATGTCCAGCTCGTCGTGGACCACCACCAGGGCCGAGGTCGGCGCCTTGTAGAAGTCCCGCAGCGCGGTCACCGGGCCGCCGGAGAGGTTCATATACGACATCGGCTTGGCCAGCACCGCCCGCTGCCCGGACAGCCGGCCGTCCACCACCTGGTTGCGGCTCTTGTGCGCCTTGAACCGGCCGCCCATCCGCTGGGCCAGCAGGTCCACCACCATCCAGCCCACGTTGTGCCGGTTGCGGGCGTACTCGTCGCCCGGGTTGCCCAGGCCCACCACCAGCCACGGCCCCGTGTAGCCGCCGTCACCGCTGCTCATCGTCTGCTTCGCTCCCGAGATCGACACCACCGAGGACCATCATCGCCGGACCCCGCCGCCGCCCACCGACGCCCGGTCGGGCCCACGGCACACCGCTGCCCCGGCCCGCCGGAGCGGACCGGGGCAGCGGTCTGGCAGGGGTCCGCGACCGGATCAGCCCTCGGTGCCCTCGGCGGCCTCCGCGGCCTCCTCGGAGGGGGCCTCGGCCTGGGCGGCGACGACCTGGAGCACCACGGTCTCCGGGTCGACGGAGAGGATGGTGCCCTTGGGCAGCGTGATGTCCTTGGCGTGGATGGAGACGCCGGCCTCCAGGCCCTCGATGGAGACGGTGACGTTCTCCGGCAGGTGGGTGGCCTCGGCCTCCACCGGGAGCGCGTTGAGCATGTACTCCAGCAGGTTGCCGCCCGGGGCCAGCTCGCCCTCGGTCAGCACCGGGATCTCGACGGTGACCTTCTCGCCGCGCCGCACCAGCAGCAGGTCGACGTGCTCCAGGAAGCCCTTGATCGCGTCGCGCTGCACGGCCTTGGGCAGCACGAACTCGTCCTTGCCCTCGATCGGCAGGGAGATCAGCACATTGGGGGTCTTCAGGGCCATCATCAGGGCGTGGCCGGGCAGGTTCAGGTGGACCGGCGCCTGACCGTGGCCGTAGACGACACCCGGGACCAGGCCGGCACGGCGGGCACGGCGGGCAGCGCCCTTGCCGAACTCGGTACGGGGCTCAGCGGCAAGACGGACCTCGGACACGACAGCACTCCTCGTGGCATACGCGGGGTGCGGACGGAACAACAGAAAGCCGCCGGGACCACACCCTCGGAAATTCGGGGCAGTTCACTCGGCGGCGGCACGCAGATGGCTTGCAGGCAGCGCGTCGATCACGGAAGCAGAGCCCTCGCGAGCCGTACGGCCTCCCTCGCCGAGCAACCCCGCAAGTCTACCCGCAGGCCAAGCCTGCACGAAATCGGCCCACCGCCGGGGTGTCCCGGCGGTGGGCCGCTCAGTCAGCGCAGTCCGCTCAGGCGGTCAGTTGTGCACGCCCTCGAAGAGGCTGGTCACCGATCCGTCCTCGAAGACCTCGCGGATCGCGGCGGCGATCGACGGCGCGATCGACAGCGTGGTGACCTTGTCCATCTCCAGCGACGCCGGCGTCGGCAGCGTGTTGGTGAAGACGAACTCGCTCACCCGGGAGTTCTTCAGCCGGTCCGCGGCCGGGCCGGAGAGCACCCCGTGGGTCGCCGCCACGATGACGTCCGCCGCGCCGTTGTCGAAGAGCGCGTCGGCGGCGGCGCAGATGGTGCCCGCCGTGTCGATCATGTCGTCGACCAGCACGCAGACCCGGTCCCGGACGTCACCGACCACCTCGGCCGACATCACCTTGTTGGCCACATTGGGGTCGCGCCGCTTGTGGATGATCGCCAGCGGCGCACCCAGCCGGTCCGACCACTGGTCGGCGACCCGCACCCGGCCCGCGTCCGGCGAGACCACCGTCAGCCGGCCCGCCGGCACCCGGGTGGCCACATAGTCGGCCAGCAGCGGCAGCGCGAAGAGGTGGTCCACCGGGCCGTTGAAGAAGCCCTGGATCTGCGCGGTGTGCAGATCCACCGCCATCAGCCGGTCGGCGCCCGCCGTCCGCAGCAGATCGGCGATCAGCCGGGCCGAGATCGGCTCCCGGCCCAGGTGCTTCTTGTCCTGGCGGGCGTATCCGTAGAACGGCAGGATCGCGGTGATGCTCCGGGCGGAGGCCCGCTTCAGAGCATCGATCATGATCAGCTGTTCCATGATCCACTGGTTGATCGGCGCCGTGTGGCTCTGCACCACGAAGCAGTCCGCGCCGCGCGCCGAGTCCATGAACCGGACGTAGATCTCACCGTTGGCGAAGTCGAACGCCTTGGTCGGGACCAGTTCTGTCCCCAGCTGCTCGGCGATCTCCCTCGCCAGTTCCGGGTGGGCTCGGCCGGAGAAGAGTCGAAGGTTCTTCTCACCGGACGTGGTGATGCCGGTCACTGCACCGTCTCCTCGGTTGCTGCCGCACGCGGGTCCACGCTCCAGAACCGGGCGACTGGCCTTTCAAAAAGGGAAACGCCACCGCAGGCCGAGCCATCGGGAACCCGCAGCGCACGCATGTCCACCAGGTTACGCGCCCGTGGCGGAAGCGTCCGCCCCGGGACCTCCCGCAGCCCGCTCCCCGGCCTTCCGCGCCTCCCGGGCCGCCGCCGCTGCCTGCGCCGCCGCAGTACCCGCACGGCGCCGCTCCACCCAGCCCTCGATGTTCCGCTGCTCCGCCCGGGCCACCGCCAGCGCCCCCGCCGGCACATCCTTGGTGATCACCGATCCGGCCGCCGTGTAGACGCCGTCCCCCACCGTCACCGGGGCCACGAACATATTGTCCGAACCCGTCCGGCAGTGGGCCCCGACCACCGTGCGGTGCTTGTTGACGCCGTCGTAGTTGACCGTCACCGACGCCGCGCCGATGTTGCTGCCCTCACCGATCTCGGCATCGCCGATGTACGACAGGTGCGGCACCTTGGCGCCCTCGCCCAGCTCCGAGTTCTTGAGCTCCACATAGGTGCCGGCCTTCGCCTTCCGGCCCAGCCGCGTCCCCGGCCGCAGATACGCGTAGGGGCCCACCGACGCCTCCGGGCCGATCTCCGCCCGGTCCGCCGTGGCGTTGCTCACATGCGCCCCGGCCCCCACCGAGGTGTCGGTCAGCGTGCAGTTGGGGCCCACCTCGGCACCCTCGCCCAGGTGGGTCGCGCCGTGCAGCTGGGTGTTCGGGTGCACCACCGCGTCCGGCTCATAGGTCACCTGGACGTCGAACCAGGTCGTCGCCGGGTCCACCACCGTCACCCCGGCCCGCATCGCCTGCTCCAGCAGCCGGTCGTTGAGGATCCGGCGGGCCTGCGCCAGCTGCACCCGGTCGTTGATCCCCAGGATGTCCCGGTAGTCCCCGGCGACCACCGCGCCCACCCGGTGCCCCGCCGCCCGCAGGATCTCCAGGGTGTCGGTCAGATACTCCTCACCCTGGCTGTTGTCCGTACGCAGCTGCCCCAGCGCCTCCGCCAGCAGCTTGCCGTCGAAGGCGAAGACCCCCGAGTTGATCTCGGAGACCGCCCGCTGCTCCTCGGTGGCGTCCTTGTGCTCCACGATCGCCGCCACCGCGCCGTCGCCGTCGCGCAGGATGCGGCCGTACCCGGCGGCGTCCGGCACCACGGCGGTGAGCACGGTCACCCCGTTGCCCTGCGCCGCGTGCTCGTCCGCCAGCGCCCGCAGGGTCTCCCCGGTCAGCAGCGGCGCGTCGCCGGTGGTCACCACCACCGTGCCGTCCGCCGCCACCCCGTCGGCGGCCAGCGCGGCCAGCGCCACCCGCACCGCGTGCCCGGTGCCCTTCTGCTCCTCCTGGACGGCGGTGCGCACCCCGGGGTCCACCTCGGCCAGATGCGCCGCGACCTTCTCCTTCAGGTGCCCGACCACCACCACCAGCTGTCCCGGCCGCAGCTCCCGCCCCGCCGCCACGGCATGCCCGACCAGGCTGCGCCCGCCCATGGCGTGCAGCACCTTGGGCAGCGACGGTGACTTCATGCGGGTGCCCTCACCCGCGGCAAGGACGATGACGGCGGCGGGAGAATTGGCGCTCACGCGGGAGGCTCCTCGGCATCACTGGAGGGTGTGGACAGTCCCGGCGGCGGACCCGGTCCACCGAACATCGGTTCCACGGCCCCTGCCGGGCTGGACCGACAATACCGGCGGCCGGCGCGGATGAAGGAAGCTCCGCTGCCAGGATTTGAACCTGGACCAAGGGGACCAAAACCCCGTGTGCTGCCTGGTTACACCACAGCGGATCATGCCAGGGCGCACCGGCGCGGAGCGCGCCGGCAGCCACCTGCCGGGAGACCACTATGCCGTAACAGCACCTGCGGAGGCGACGCCACCGGTCGATCGGATGTGACCCGTCCGGCGTAGGCGCCCTTCCCCTGGGGCCTCCGCCGTACTTACGATGCCGTAGGTTACGCGACCGTAGGCGTGCCCTCGCCCGCCCGCGACCCGACAAGGGATGCCCATGACCATCCAGCCCGCCGATACCCGCCCCGACGAGGCCGAACCGCTGCCGCTCGCCACACTGGGGGGCGACCGGCAGGGCACGCTCGAACGAGTGACGCTCACCCTCTTCATCGTGGCGCCGTTCCTGGCGCTGGTCGCCGCCGTCCCCGTGGTCTGGGGCTGGGGGGTGGGAGTGCGCGACCTGGTGATCATGACGGTGATGTACTTCCTGACCTGCCATGGCATCACCGTCGGCTTCCACCGGTGCTTCACCCATGGCTCCTTCAAGCCCAACCGGCCGCTCAAGATCGCCCTGGCCATCGCGGGCAGCCTGGCCATCGAGGGCCCGCTGGTCCGCTGGGTGGCCGACCACCGCAAGCACCACCGGTTCTCCGACAAGGAGGGCGACCCGCACTCGCCGTGGCGCTACGGCGAGACGGTGCCTGCCCTGCTGAAGGGCCTCTTCTGGGCCCACCTCGGATGGATGTTCGACGAGGAGCAGACCGACCAGCGCAAGTACGCCCCCGACCTGATCAAGGACGACGACATCCGCCGGATCTCCCGGCAGTTCGCGCTCTGGACCCTGGTCTCGCTGCTGATCCCGCCGCTGGTCGGCGGAGTGCTCTCGTGGTCCTGGCAGGGCGCGCTGACCGCCTTCTTCTGGGGCTCCCTGGTCCGCATGGCACTGCTGCACCACGTCACCTGGTCGATCAACTCCATCTGCCACGCCGTCGGCAGGCGCCCGTTCCGCTCCCGCGACCGGTCCGGCAACGTCTGGTGGCTGGCGGTGCTCTCCTGCGGCGAGTCATGGCACAACCTGCACCACGCCGACCCGACCTCCGCCCGGCACGGGGTGCTCAAGGGGCAGCTGGACTCCTCCGCCCGGATCATCCGCTGGTTCGAGCTCGCGGGCTGGGCCCGCGACGTGCGCTGGCCGAACCGGGAGCGGGTGGAGTCTCGCCGCGCGGAATGACCGCCCGCCCGCCTGGCCGGTTGCATAAGAATGGGGACGTGAACGGGAGCAGCGGCGGCAGCGCAGACGGTACGGCCGGCCCTCCGGCGGGACGCGAGCGGCGGCCGGCCCGGCGGGGCAGCCGGGTGCGGATGACGGGCAAGCAGCGCCGGGAGCAGCTGCTGGACATCGGCCGCACGCTGTTCGCCGAGCGGGGCTACGACGGCACCTCGGTGGAGGAGATCGCGGCCAAGGCCGGCGTGTCCAAGCCGGTGGTGTACGAGCACTTCGGCGGCAAGGAGGGGCTGTACGCGGTCGTGGTGGACCGGGAGATGCAGCTGCTGCTGGACATGGTCACCGGGGCGCTGACCGGCGGCCACCCCCGGGTGCTGCTGGAGGAGGCGGCGTTCGCGCTGCTGGACTACATCGAGACCTCCACCGACGGCTTCCGGATCCTGGTCCGCGACTCCCCGGTGGCGCAGTCCACCGGCACCTTCGCCTCCCTGATCAGCGACATCGCCACCCAGGTCGAGGACATTCTGGGCCTGGAGTTCAAGTCGCGGGGCTTCGACCCGAAGCTGGCGCCGATGTACTCGCAGATGCTGGTCGGCATGGTGGCGCTGACCGGCCAGTGGTGGCTGGAGGTGCGCAAACCCAAGAAGGCCGAGGTCGCGGCGCACCTGGTCAACCTGGCCTGGCACGGCCTGGAGGGCATGGAGCGCCGCCCCCGGCTGATGGGCGACCGCAAGAACTAAGCAGTCCTGGCAACCACGAAAATGCGGCGGAACGGGAAGACGGTGCCATGCGGCCCGGCCGGATAGGCGGTCCGCAGCAGGCCGCGGTACTCGTCCAGGAAGGCCTCCCGGTCACCGCCCCGCAAGGCGCCGAGGACCGGCCGCAGCGCGGTGCCCTTGACCCACTCCAGGACCGGATCCTCGCCCGGCAGCAGCAGGTGGTACGCGGTCTCCCAGACATCGACCGCGCACCCGTGCCCGGCCAGCAGCTCCAGGTACTCCCCCGGCTCCCCCACCGAGGCGTCCCGGCGGGCACCCTCGCCCACCAGCGGCGCCCACCGCGCACTGCCGCGCAGCTCGGCCAGCAGCGCATGGCTGGGCGCCCCGAAGTTGCCGGGCACCTGGAAGGCCAGCACGCCCCCGGGCCGCAGCGCCCGGACCCAGCGATCGAGCACCCCCTCGTGGTCCGGCACCCACTGGAGCAGCGCATTGGAAACCACCAGGTCCGGAGATTCACCCGAAGGGTCGTATTCGCCGGCGTCGGCCTCGGCGTAGTCGGTGCTGCCGGAGCCGCCCCGATGGGGCCCGGCATGGGTGGCCCGGGCCCGCTCCAGCATCTGCGGGGAGTTGTCCAGGCCGGTGATCCTGGCGTCGGGCCAGCGCAGGGCCAGCGGGGCGGTGGAGTTCCCCGGGCCGCAGCCGATGTCCAGGATGCGCTGCGGGTTCAGCTCCGCCGGGACCCGGGCGAGGAGGTCGCGGAGCGGCCGGGTGCGCTCGTCCTCGTAGCGGAGGTACTGGTCGGGATCCCACGGTGCCATGACCGCCCCAAACTATCTCGACGTCAAGATACTTCCAGCCTCCCCTCGGCCTTTCTCGATGTCAAGAGACTTCACGTCGACACGACCACTACACTGATCGCCATGGAGGACGAGGTCGACCGACTGGTTGCTGCATGGCGCCGAGAGCGCCCGGACCTCGACGTGGAACCACTTGAGGTGCTCAGCCGCGTCAGCAGGCTGGCCCGCCACCTCGACCGGGCCCGCCGCACCGCCTTTGCCGAGCACGGACTGGAGCCCTGGGAGTTCGACGTCCTGACCGCGCTCCGCCGCGCCGGCATGCCCTACCAGCTCTCCCCGGGCCAACTGCTCACCCAGACCCTGGTCACCTCGGGCACCATGACCAACCGCATCGACCGACTGGCCGGCAAGGGCCTGGTCCAGCGGCTCCCCGACCCCGGCGACCGGCGCGGCGTGCTGGTCCGGCTCACCGACGCCGGGCGCAACCGCGCGGACGAGGCGCTGGCGGGCCTGCTGGACCACGAACGCGCCCTGCTGGCCGAGCTGACCGACACCCAGCGCCATGAACTCGCCGGGCTGCTGCGCCGGCTGGTCGCCCCCTTCGACAACATCCCCGGCTGACGTCAGAAACCGTCCGGATACGGCGCGGCCAGCGCCGGCGCCGGCTCCGGCGTCCGGTAGCCCGGCAGCAGCACCGCCATCCTGCGCCGCACCTCCTCGTCCGCATTGACGTCCGCCGCCTTGTACAGCCCCGTCAACCCGCCCGCCAGATCCTCCGGACCCGCACCCTCCCCCACGAGCGTGGCATAGATGCGCGGATGGGCCGTCGGCAGCCGCTCCTCCCCCTCCGAGAAGAGCGCCTCATTGAGCTTCTCGCCGGCCCGCAACCCGGTGAAGCGGATCTCCACATCGTCCACATCCAGGCTGACCTGCCGCGCGAAGTTGTGCACCAGATCCACGATCCGCACCGGCTCCCCCATGTCCAGCACGAACACCTCACCACCCCGCGCCATCCGCCCCGCCTCCAGCACCAGCCCCACGGCCTCCTCGATGGTCATGAAGAACCGCGTCACATCCGGATGCGTGATGGTCACCGGCCCCCCGCTGCGCATCTGCTCCGCCAGCACCGACAGCAGCGACCCCCGCGACCCCAGCACATTGCCGAACCGCACCGCCGAGAAGACCCCCGTCCCCAGATTCCTGGCATCCCGCGCATTGGCCTGCACGATCAGCTCCGCCAGCCGCTTGCTCGCCCCCAGCACCGACGTGGGATCCGCCGCCTTGTCCGTGGAGATCAGCACAAACCGCTCGACCCCCGTCGCCAGCGCCGCCTCCACCAGATGGTCCGTCCCCAGCACATTGGACTTCACCGCCTCCGACGGATGGCGCTCCAGCAGCGGCAGATGCTTGTGCGCCGCCGCATGGAACACCACCTCCGGCCGCAGATCCCGGAAGATCTGCTGGATACGCGGGCGATCCCGGATGTCCGCGATCACCAGCGACTCGTCCGTCAGCAGCGCCTCGCCCCAGATGTCCAGCTGCAACCGGTGCAGATTGGACTCGTCATGGTCCAGCATGTACAGCTCACTCGGCCCGAACGCATGCACCTGCCGGCAGAGCTCGCTGCCGATCGACCCACCCGCCCCGGTCACCAGCACCCGCCGCCCGGCGATCACCGACCGCGCATCGGACGAGGCCACATGCACCTCATGACGGCCGATCAGCTTGTTCACATCCAGGGTGCGCATATCCGAGCCGACCACCTCCCGCCGCAGCGCCGCGAGGAACGACGGCAGATACCGCACCGAAGCCCCCGCCGCCGCAGCGGCGGTCGCCAGCCCCCGCACCGTCTGGTGCGGCAGCCCCGGGATGGCCAGCACCACCACCTGCACCCCGTGCTCCAGAGCCAGGTCGGTGAGCCGCTCCAGCGCCCCCAGCACCGGCACCGTACGCTCACCCGCCGGCAGCACAGTCCCGATCTTGCCCGGGTCGTCGTCCAGCACCCCGACCGGGTCAAGCCCGAACTCGGGAGTACGGACCAGATCCCGGACCAGCGCGGACCCCGCCGAGCCCGCCCCGACCACCAGGGTCCGCAGGACCCCGGCCACGCTCTTCCGACTGGTGGATGGCGACATATGTCTCTCCGATTCCGTGACCTGACGGAGGGGTTCCCGGTCAACCGCCGACCGGGACGGCCTCGGCGGGCCCGACACCGGCCCGCCGCGCCGACGCCACCGCGGCCAGCGTGGAGTGCACGCCGAGTCTGCCCAGGACGTTCTGCATATGGGTACGCACCGTGTGCGGCGAGAGGTACAACCGGTCCCTCCCCAGCCCCGCCACCAAGCAGCGCAGCACCTGCTCGCCCTCGACATCCACATCGGGCCCGGCAGCCGGCGCCTCGGCAAAGATGCGGTGGCCATCGACCACCAGGACACGAATCCGCCCCACGGTAAACCCCCTACCCCGGGGGCTCGGCAGACGGAAGATCCCCTACAAAGCCGACTCGCCCCCCAGCGCCGGCCCCCACCGGCACCGGGAATCAGCGTACGGGCACGACCCCGACATCGGTGGGGATTCTGTAAACATCCCGGCACCAACCCACCCACACCAGCCCCCCAAGGACAGACCTCCCCTCCGGCCGCAGAGGACAGACAGAGAGAGCGGGGGGAATCACCCCAGCCCCCCACGGACAAACCCTCCCCCCGGCCGCAGAGGGCAGACACAGAGACGGGGAACACCCCACCCACGCACAGACCCTCCGCCCAGGAGCAGGGGCAGACAGCTAGACGGGGAACACCACCCCAGCCACGCACGGACAGACCTTCCCCCCACCGGGCGGAGGGTGGCGGACGGGTAGGGGTGGGGGGTCCCGGACACTCAGGAGGATGCCGACGGTTCCCCCGGAGCGAGGAACGAGCGCAGGGGGACACCGGCGAGCACCGGACGTCCGGGACCCCCCACCCCGGACCGGCCGACACCCGCACCAGCCCAACAACCCCAACCACCCACGCAGCACCACGACCCGCAAAGAACCACGCCCCAGCGAAGCCCCTTCACCCCACCCGCCGCGCCCCCTCCGACGGCACCGCCGTGAACGCCCTGGGCGCCCCGTACCCCGCAGCCCCGAACGCCGCCGCCACCACCCCCGCAACCCGCTCGACGTCCCCCTCAGCCACCAGCGCCACCACGGACCCCCCGAAGCCGCCCCCCGTCATCCGAGCCCCCAGCGCACCCGCCGCCACCGCAGCCTCCACCGCCAGATCGGTCTCCGCACAGGACACCCGGAAGTCGTCCCGCAGCGAGGCATGCCCAGCCGTGAGCACCGGCCCCACCCCCCGCAGATCCCCGGCGTCCAGCAGCCCGATCACCTGCTCCACCCGAGCGTCCTCGGTGACCACATGCCGCACCAGAGCCCGCAACTCCAACTCCCCCTCAGGCAGCCGCTCCAGCGCCGCCCCCAGCCCCTCGTACGCCACATCCCGCAGCGCCCGCACCCCCAGCAGCCCCGCAGCCCGCTCGCAGCCCGCCCGCCGCTCCGCATAGGCCCCGTCCGCCAGATCGTGCTTGACCCGGGTGTCCAGCACCAGCAGCCGCAGCCCGGCCGCCCCCAGATCCAGCGGAACCTGGCGCTGCGACAGGTCCCGGGTGTCCAGGAAGAGCGCACCGCCCGCCAGACAGCAGGTGGACGCCATCTGGTCCATGATCCCGCAGGGCACTCCCACAAAGGCGTTCTCGGCCCGCTGCGCGATCAGGGCCAGCTGCACCGCCGAGAGCCCCAGCCCGTACAGGTCGTTGTAGGCCGCCGCCACCACGCACTCCAGCGCCGCCGACGAGGAGAGCCCCGCCCCCGTGGGTACGTCGCTGTCGATGTGCACATCGGCGCCGCCCACCACATGCCCGGCGTCCCGCAGCGCCCACACCACCCCCGCCGGATACTTCGCCCACCCCTCGACGCCGCCGGGCGCCAACGCCTCCACGGCGAGTTCGACGACCGCGACAGGTCCATCGCCCTGGGCGCTGTGCAACCGCAGCACCCCGTCCGTCCGCCGCCGCACCGCCGCCCGCGCCGCCTGCGGCAGAGCAACAGGCAGCACAAAGCCGTCGTTGTAGTCGGTGTGCTCGCCGATCAGGTTGACCCGGCCCGGCGCGGCCCACACGCCCTCCGGTTCGGCGCCGTACACGGCCGCGAATCCCTCGGCCTCCAGCTTGCCCCGCACAGCATCCACCAGATCCACTAGAGCGTCCCCTCCTGAGCGCATGCGAACCTCCAGGCATCCGCGACGATCCCGTCCAACTCGGTGCGGCGGGGCCGCCAGCCCAACACCGCCCTGGCCCGCTCGGCGGAGGCGACCAGCACCGCCGGGTCGCCGGGCCGGCGTTCCGCCGCCACGGCGGGGATGTCCCGGCCGGTGACCCGGCGGACCGCCGCCACGACCTCCCGTACCGAGAACCCGCTGCCGTTCCCCAGGTTGCACACCAGGTGCTCGCCAGGCCTGGCGGCGTCCAGCGCCAGCAGATGGGCCTCGGCCAGGTCGGCCACATGGATGTAGTCGCGGACGCAGGTACCGTCCGGCGTCGGGTAGTCGTCGCCGTACACCGAGATGTGCGGCCGCCTGCCCAGGGCCACCTGGAGGACCAGCGGGATCAGATGCGACTCCGGTTGGTGCCGCTCGCCGTAGGGCCCGTAGGCGCCCGCCACATTGAAGTACCGCAGCGAGACGGCGGCCAGGCCGTGCGCCGCGCACTCCCCGGCGATCATGTGGTCCACGGCGAGCTTGGTCGCGCCGTACGGGTTGGTGGGGGCGGTGGGCGCCGTCTCCTCGATCGGCACCCGCTCCGGCTCGCCGTAGGTGGCGGCGGTGCTGGAGAAGACCAGCCTGCGCACCCCGGCCTTGCGCATCGCGGCGATCAGCTCCAGCGACCCGGCGACGTTGTTGCGCCAGTACTTCTCCGGGTCGGCGACCGACTCGCCCACCTGCGAGAAGGCGGCGAAGTGCAGCACCGCGTCATAGGAGCCGTCCAGTACGTCCCCGGCGTCCTGCACCCGCCCGCGTACGAACTCGGCCCCGGCCGGCACGCCCTCCGTGAACCCGGTCGACAGGTCGTCCAGCACCGTCACCCCGTGCCCGGCCTCCAGCAGATGGGCCGCGACGACGCTGCCGACATAGCCAGCCCCGCCGGTGACCAGATACTTCCGCGTCGGCTGGCTCATGGTGCGACCTCCCGCAGGCGCTGCGCCGCCCGTTCCGGCGACACATCGTTGATGAACACGTCCATGCCGGACTCGCTGCCCGCCAGGAACTTGAGCCTGCCCACCGTACGCCGGACCGTGAACAGCTCCAGGTGCAGCGCCAGCTCGGTCGCCGCCGGGGAACCCCCGGCCGCGCCCTGCCGGACCGGCGCCTGGTGCCAGGCCGCGATGTACGGCGTGGGCGTGGCCTGCACCGTCTGCCCGTCCTCGACGAAGAGCCGGTCGAAGCGCCGCAGCAACTCCAGGTAGACGCCCGGGAACTCGGCCCGCTCTGCCTCGGTCAACGCGGTGAGGTCGGAGACCCTCCTACGGGGGTACAGGTGCACCTCGTAGGGCCAGTGCGCCGCGTAGGGCACAAAGGCCGTCCAGTGCTCCGCCGCGATCACCACGCGGTCCCTGCTGCGGTCGCCGCTCCGCACCGCCTCCTCATGCAGGGCCGACTCCCTCGCCAGCAGGTCCTCGAAGAGGTTGCGGCCGGTGCGCCTCCGGTGCGCCGCCGCGGAGGCGAGCATCCGCTCGGTGCGCGGCGTGGTGAACGGGTACCCGTAGATCTGGCCGTGCGGATGACCGAGCGTCACCCCGATCTCGGCGCCCCGGTTCTCGAAGCAGAAGACCTGCTCCACGCCCGCCATCGCGGACAGCTCCGCCGTGCGGTCGGTCCAGGTGTCCAGCACCAGCCGGGCCTGCTCCGGGCTGAGGTCGGCGAAGGAGTGGTCGTGCTCCTGCGTAAAGCACACCACCTCACACCGCCCGACCCCCGCCCGCCCGACCCCCGCCCGCGCGCCGTCCCCCGTCCCCCCATAGCCGGGATAGTGCGCCGCCGCGTCGAAGGCCAGCGACGGAAAGCGGTTCTCGAAGACGACCACCTGGTAGTCGGCGGCCGGGATCTCGCTCTGCCGGCCGTCCCGGGAGGGACAGAGCGGGCACTCGTCGGCCGGCGGGTGGTAGATGCGGCCCTGCCGGTGGGCGGCGATGGCGACCCACTCGTCCAGCACCGGGTCGTAGCGGATCTCCGAGAGGCTGGCGGTCGGCTCCAGCGGCCGGGGGTCCACCGCGTCCCGTACCGCGGTGTCATCGGCGTCGTAGTAGATCAACTCGCGCCCGTCGGCCAGCTTGGTCGTCGTCTTCCTCACAGCCTCCACCTCTCCCGGACCGGTACCACCTCCAACATTTTCGAACACAACACACCAGCAGTCAACATCCGGCCACCCAGCACTGCGCCCCGGGTCGGGCCATGCTGTCCCCATGCAGCAACAGCCCCACCCCACCAACCCCACCACCCCTGACGCCCCCGCCACCCCTGACACCCCTGACACCCCCGACATCCCCACCACCCCCGACACCCTCGAAGACCTGCTCACCACCGCCCTCCGCCTCCCCGGCCCCCGCACCTCCGGCACCCCCCGCACCCTCCTGGGCCTCGCCGGGCCGCCCGGAGCCGGCAAGTCCGTCCTCGCCCGCGCCCTGGTCCAGGCCGCCGACGACCGCCTCGGCCCCGGCACCGCCGCCTATGTCCCGCTGGACGGCTTCCACCTCTCCAACGCCCAGTTGCGCCGGCTCGCCCTCACCGACCGCAAGGGCTCACCCCCGAGCTTCGACGCCCACGGCTACGCCGCCCTGCTCGCCCGGATCGCCGCCGCCCCGCCGCACGACATTTACGTCCCCGACTACGACCGCACCCTGCACGAACCCGTCGCCGCCCGGCACACCGTCCACCCCCACTGCCGTCTGGTGGTCACCGAGGGCAACTACCTCGCCCTGGACGCCCCCGGCTGGCGCGAAGCCCGCGCCCGGCTGCACGCCCTCTGGTACGTCCACGCCCCGGACGACCTGCGCGAACGCCGCCTCCACAGCCGCCACCTCGGCAACGGCTCCTCCCCCGAGCAGACCACCGCCCGCATCACCGGCAACGACCGCCCCAACGGCGAGGCCGTCAAAGCCTCCCGCCCCCACTGCGACCGCGTCGTCCTGGCCCCACCACTCGGCTGAACGACCGAACACACCCGAACACGACGAAGGCCCCCGCCGTGATGGCGGGGGCCTTCGACCCTGCGGAGCCCCAATACGGAATCGAACCGTAGACCTTCTCCTTACCATGGAGACGCTCTGCCGACTGAGCTATTGGGGCGAGCGAGGAAGACATTACATGGTCATCGGCGCGAACACGAAATCGACGCGAGAGACCCCAGCCGCCCGTCCAGAACCTGCGGACACCTCCGGATGGCGGCCAACAGGACTAAACTGCCATAAGAGATATTCCGGAACGCCTCGGAGCGGCCATGAGCCGACACCGCGCCACCACGTCCGACAGCACCGGGGAACTCCTGGCCACCCTTGAGCACCTCGTCGACCAGGCCCGCGACCGGATCAAGCTTCAACAGGTCCGGGCGGAGCTGGCCGTGGCGCTCCAGCGCCATATGCTCCCGCGCGAGCTGCCGACCGTCTCCGGCCTGCGGATCGCGGCCCGGTACACACCCTCGCGGGACGGGCTGGACATCGGCGGCGACTGGTACGACGCGTTCCCCATGCCGGACCGATCGGTCGGGCTCGCCATCGGCGACGTGCAGGGCCATGACGTGGAGGCGGTGGCCTTCATGGGGCAGGTCCGCACCAGCCTGCGGGCGGTCGCCAATGCCACCAACGACCCGGGGGAGGTCCTGAGCTGCGCCAATGACCTGCTCATCTCGATGGACTGCGGCCTCTTCGCGACCTGCTGCTTCCTCTGCTTCGACCCGCTCACCGGCGCTCTGGCCGCCTCCCGGGCCGGCCATGTCCCGGTGGTCTGGGCCACCGCCGCGGGCCGCTGCGGCATCGCCCTCGACTCCGGCGGCCTGCCGCTCGGCATCATGCCCGGCGAGCGCTATCCGACCATCCGGCGACGGCTGACCGAGGCTGGGGCCTTCGTCCTGGTCACCGACGGGGTGGTGGAAGGGCCGTCCTTCCCGATCGAGGAGGGCCTGGCCCGGGTGGCCCAACTGGTCCGGACCGGCTTCGACGCCGACCCCGACGACCTGGCGGCAGCGGTGATGAGGGTGGCCGACCTGACCGGCCACAGCGACGACGCCGCCGTCCTGGTCGCCCGCTACGACGGGGTTCCCTACCCGGCGTGACCCGGGCTCGACGCCCCGTGGCAGCCGAATCCCGCGAATCGCCGCCCGGGACGCTGCCATGCCGCGAACGAACGGATAAGACCTATATGTCGCTTACTTACCTTCCGTGACGATGCTCCCGGCATGTTGAGGCTTGCGGGACACGAGAGGCCCCCTGATGACTGCTGTGGTGCACAACGAGCGGCTCCGGCGCTACGGCGTGGCGGGCCTCCAGATCCTCGCCGTCGCCGCCGCCTACTACGGTGCCGGCAAGCTGGGGCTTCTCCTGGACGTGGTGAAGGGCCAGATCACACCGCTGTGGCCGCCCACCGGTATCGCGCTGGCCGCCCTGCTGGTCCTCGGCCTGCGGACCTGGCCCGGCATCACTCTCGGCGCCTACCTGATCGAGATCTCGATCGAGCCGATTGCCTCGTCTCCCGCAGTCCTGGTGATCACCGCAGGGAACACCCTCGCCCCGCTCTGCGCCTATCTGCTGCTCCGCCGCGTGGGGTTCCGCGATGAGCTGGACCGGTTCCAGGACGCGCTCGCGCTGGTCTTCCTCGGCGCCCTGGTGGGGATGCTGGTCAGCGCGACCCTGGGCACCGGCGCACTGGAACTCGCCGGTGGGCTGCCGTCCGGCGGCTTCTGGCAGTCCTGGTCGGCGTACTGGGCGGGCGACGCGATGGGCGTACTCGTGGTCGCCCCGGTCCTGCTCGTCCTGCGCCGAGCCCACTGGCCGAGAGGCGTCCCGCTGTCCCGCTGGGCCGAGGCGGCGGCACTGCTGGCGGGGACGCTCCTCGTCGCCGATGTGGCGACCGGCGCCGCCACCCGGCTCTTCCTCTTCTTCCCGCTGCTGATCTGGGCCGCGTTCCGCTTCCAACGGGCCGGGGCGGCACCCTGCGCCCTGATCATGTCGGCCCTGGTGACCCTGGCGTCCGCACGGAACTCGGGCCCGTTCGCCGGCCATGACCTCTTCACCAACATGGTCACCCTCCAGGCGTTCAACGTCTGCGCATCACTGACCGCGCTGCTGCTCGCAGCGGTCATCTCCGAACGGAACCGGACCCACGAGGAGATCAAGCGGGTCTGCGCCCAGCTCTCCGAGGTGGTGGCCACCCTGGAACCGCGCGAGCCCACCCCTCGCTGGCCGCCGCCCCAGGAGGACTGCGAGCAGGCCGACGAGGACCGGGCCGTCTGAACCGCCGCTACTGCCGCGGCGGCGTGCCCCCACTGCCCCCGTACGGGCCGCCGGGCGGAGGACCGAAGGACCCGCTGGGCGGGACCTGGTACTGCTGGGGCGGGTACTGCTGCGGCGGGTACGGCTGCGCATAGGGGTTGCCGCCCCCGTACGGGCCGCCACCGCTCGGCGGCTGGTTGCCACCGCCACGGCCACGGCGGACCAGCACGATCACCACGACCGCCACCACCACGAGCACGCCGGCACCCACACCGATCCAGAGCCCGACCCCGCTCCCGCTCCCGCCACCGTCATCGGCCTTCGCGGCGGGCACCGGCACCGGCGCAGCAGAACCCCCGCCACCCTCGGACCCGGCCCCGGACCCGGGCGCCTGCGACACCGCCCCCGACGGCCCCCCGCCCGCCGACGCACTCGGCGCCGCCGAACCACCCGCAGCCAGCAGCGGGTTCACATCCGCCGGCCCAGGGTCACCCGGCTCACTCAACGCCACCCGAGGCCGCACCACGCCATACCCGAGATAGTCCGACCGCTCCGCACCGTCAGCGGGCTTGCTGGCCGTATTGATCAGCACCCGGAGGACCTGGTTCGCCGTCCACTCGGGATGCTTGGCCCACACCAGCGCCGCCGAAGCGGAGACCAGCGCGGTCGCATCGCTGGTGCCATGGGACTTGCAGTAGCCCGAGGGGCCTGTGCAGGCATGGAACATATCGGTGCCCGGCGCCGCCAGCGCGACCTGAGGGCCGTGCTCGGATTCCCCTGTGACCTGCGTTTTCTGATCGACGGCCGAGACGCCGACGACCCCCGGCAGGGCTGCGGGGTAGATCACCGGGTTGCCGCTGTCGCCATTGTTGCCCACCGCCGCGACAAGGAGCTTTCCCTTTGACATCGCATAGTCGACCGCTTTTTGAAGCTCTGCGTCGGACTCGCCGGATCCCACCGACATATTGAGAATCCTGGCGTCACTGTCGGCAGCGTACCGAATCGCCTTGCTCAACTGTCCAAGGAATTCTGGCGCATGTTCCGCCTCGTTATCGGATACGGCTCCGACGCGCACCGAAAGGATCTTGGCCTCGGGCGCGAGGCCATATCCGCCCTTTCCGCCGAGCCCCTTGCCGGTCCCGGCGATCATCGCAGCGATGCCAGTGCCATGGCCTTTCGCGTCGACGGTGGAACCACCGGAGAGGTCGGAGAAGTTCTTTCCGTCCTCCACTTGCCCTACCAGGTCGGGGTGGTTCGCGTTCACGCCGGTGTCGATCACTGCGACGGTCACGCCTTTACCCGTGGACGACTTCCACATGTTCGGAGCCTGCATGGCGTCGAGGTACCACTGATTCGACCGGATGGAATCGGCCGCGCTCGCAGGCACAACGGCCAAGCCGCTACCGAGCAGCAGCGAGCCGACAGTCAAGACCTCGGCGACCCACCTGCGTGATCCCCTGCTCGATAGCAGCATCAACTCTCCTCGGCGTCTTGCCCGAATGCTGGCCCGGACGGACATGGCTGCCCGGTCCCGCAGGATCGGGCAGCCGACACGGGTCCTTACTCAATCACAGTCGGATTACTGTCCGGCGTTCCTGAGGTCCACGTTTCCTCGTCCTCCAGCAGGTAGTCGGGGCGCTGCCCGCGACGGCCCTTGGAATTCCTTGCCGCGCCGGCACCGCCACCGGGCTGCATGCCCTGGCCGGCACGGTCGCCGGCCGCTGCTTCGCCCCCGGCCCGGGCACGAAGTCCGGAACCACCCGGGGTGAACTCGCCGCCGTTGCCGGGGCCACGGCGTCCGCCGACCATCCCGCCCTCTTCCATGGCGAGCCTGCGGCCCGAGGATGCCCCGGACGCCCGGCCCGCACCGCCCCCGAGGCCACCGCCCGCGCCGGCTCCGCCACCCATGGCGCCGCCCTCCACCTCGCGACCGCCGCCCGGGAAACCACCACGGCTGCCGCCGAGGCCGCTGCCCCGACCCGCCGTCCCGCCGGGTGTCTCCGCCGCCCCGGCGCCGATCGCCGAGCCGCCGTAGCCGCCACGGCGTCCGGCAGTGCCACCGGCGATGCCGCCCTCTCGCTCACCGATGACCGAGCCGCCGAAGCCTCCCCGGCCCCCGCCGCCGCCCCCGACGCCTCCACCTCTGCCGGAGCCTCCTGTGCTGCCCGGCACGACCGCACGACCGCCACCGGGGTTCCTGAGCGAACCCGTCCCGGGACGGGTGCTGCCGCCTCCGGGGAGGGCCCCGCCCGTACCGGGGAGCCCGGTCGGCGGGGCGGTGACCGTACCGCCCCCCTGGCCACCCGTGCCGGGAGGCGGTCCGCTGGTGACGTCGGGCGACCTGGGCGCGAGGGTGACGCCGTCGATTCCGGTACTCGCGAGGGGAGCGGCCGAGCCGCCTCCCACCACGGGCGAGTGGGGAGCCGAGACGGTGCCGCCCACCTGGCCGCCACCGCCACCGCCGGTCGAGCCGCTGCGGACGGTGGGGGTCGTCCCCTGGACGCGACCTCCACCGCCGCTGCCGGAGCCCGTGGAGCCACCGCTCCCCGAGGGGCCCACCGGCACATTGACGGACGCGTCATACGGCTCCGGCCGAGGCGGCATGACCGTGGTCGGGGTCGGCGGGAAGGTCGGGGTGGAGGCGGTGCTCATGATGTCCGTGGACATCTCGTACGACTGGCCCAGCTTCTCCATCTGCCGGATGGCCTGCTGGTGGGCGTCGTCGATCCGGGTCTGCGCCGCCTGGGCCTCGGAGGCGGTGACCCAGTTGGGGTTGGTCACTCCGGGCACCCGGCTCACCTCGGCACCGACCACGATGCCGGGGGTGGAGAGGGCACCGGGCAGGATCTTGGGCTGCGCCTGGTACTTCCGGACCAGCGCGATGTCGTCCTCCGGCACCGGCGGCATGGACGACCGCACCTCGGTCAGCGTGCTGCCCGCACTGTGCATGAACTCGCCGGCCGTCTTGGTGTACTGGGACAGGTCGTCGGTCGCGCTGGCGACCTTCCGGCCCCAGTCCTTGAACGCGTCGGCCGCGTCGCCGTCCCAGGCGAGGTTGTTCATGTGATGGGTGAGCTGATCCGCGATCTCCTTCATGGTGGAGCTCGCGGCCTTGAGCTTGTCCGAGACCGCGAGCACGGTCACCGGATCGGCGCTCTGCACCATGCCGTGGAGCCTGGTGTGGTCCATCCCCTCGAAGTTCGACCTGGCGCTGTAGGGGTTCGTTCCCCCGCCGTCCAACACCTCGTTCCCACCTTCCCCGTTGCTGCCGGGCCGGCTGCCCGCTGGTCAGCCGAGCCCGTCCCTCAGAAGCCGTTCTCCGTCGTGGTCGCCGCGGGCGACGGCGCCGTGGAAGGCGTGTCCGGGAGGCCCTTCGCCTTGTACGAGGCGTCCGTCCGGTCGCGGATCTTCCACAGCATGCGCAGCTGGTCCTCGTCCACGTTCTGGTAACCCCGGCGCGAGGCGTCGACGGTGATGCTCATCGCCTCGATCTGGTCCGCGAGCGTCTTCGACAGCTGCTCAAGGTTGGTGTGCACCGTGGTGTACGCCGTCATGAGGTCGCTCGCCTCGCCGAAGTCGGAGCCCAGGTGGCCCGCCGTCAGCTGCTGGTCGGCGATCCGCTTCGGACTCGCGGCCGAGTCGTCGAGATCGGCCAGCATCTGGTCCACCCGGTCCTTGAAGGTCTGCAGATGCTCCACCTCGGTGGAGAACGCCTTGCTGCCCACGGATGCGGCCAGCGCACGGTAGCCACCGCCGTCGGCCATCATCATCTGCATCGCAGTCCACCTCCCCCGTGCACGACACCCCTACAGCACCGTGCGTATCGCCCGTCGTCTCGGTATGGGTCGTCCTGTGGCGGTCGGCGTCATGGGACGGCGTCCGCCTGGGTCAAGCCTACTCAGCCTGACCGACCTCCCGTCAGGCCCCCGGCTGCGCAAGGGTCGTTCCGGTACGGATACGTCGACTGGGGCTACCCCGTCAGACGTCCTCGGCCAGGTCCAGCCAGCGCATCTCCAGCTCGTCGCGCTCGTCCTTGACCGCGCGGAGGCGGGTGTCGAGTTCGGCGATACGGGTGAAGTCGGTGGCGTGCTCGGCCATCTGGGCGTGCAGCTTGGCCTCCTGCTCCTCCAGCTTGGCGAGTTGGCGCTCGATCTTCTGGAGCTCCTTCTTGGCCGCGCGGGTGTCGCCCACGGGCTTGGCCGCCGGGGCGGCGGAGGCAGCGGCGGCGGAGGCTGCTTCGGCGATGCGGGCGCGGCGCTGAAGGTACTCGTCGACGCCGCCGGGGAGCATCCGCAGGGTGCGGTCGCCGAGCAGGGCGTACTGGGTGTCGGTGGTCCGCTCGATGAAGTAGCGGTCGTGGCTGACCACGATCATGGAGCCGGGCCAGCCGTCGAGGAGGTCCTCCAGCTGGGTGAGGGTCTCGATGTCCAGGTCGTTGGTGGGCTCGTCGAGGAAGAGCACATTGGGCTCGTCCATCAGCAGGCGCAGCAGTTGGAGGCGGCGGCGCTCGCCACCGGAGAGGTCGCCGACCGGCGTCCACTGCTTGTCCTTGCCGAAGCCGAACTGCTCGCAGAGCTGGCCGGCGGAGAGTTCGCGGCCCTTGCCGAGGTCGACGCGCTGGCGGACCCGCTCGACGGCCTCCAGGACGCGCCAGGCCGGGTCGAGTTCGGCGACCTCCTGGGAGAGGTAGGCGAGCTTGACGGTCCGGCCGACCTTCACGGTGCCGCCGGTGGGCTGCTTCTCGCCCTGGGTGGCGGCGGCCTCGGCCAGCGCCCGCATCAGGGAGGTCTTGCCGGAGCCGTTGACGCCCAGCAGGCCGACCCGGTCGCCGGGGCCGAGCTGCCAGGTGAGGTGGGCGAGGAGGGTCTTGGTACCGGCCTGGACGGTGACGTCCTTCAGCTCGAAGACGGTCTTGCCGAGCCGGGAGTTGGCGAACTTCATCAGCTCGCTGCGGTCGCGCGGCGGCGGCACGTCGGCGATCAGCTCATTGGCGGCCTCGACGCGGAACCGGGGCTTGGAGGTGCGGGCTGGGGCGCCCCGGCGCAGCCAGGCCAGCTCCTTGCGGACCAGGTTCTGCCGCTTGACCTCCTCGGTGGCGGCGATCCGGGACCGCTCGGCGCGGGCGAAGACATAGTCGGAGTAGCCGCCCTCGTACTCGTGGACGGCACCGCCCTGCACGTCCCACATACGGGTGCAGACCTGGTCCAGGAACCAGCGGTCGTGGGTGACGCAGACCAGGGCGGAGCGGCGGGCCCGCAGGTGGTCGGCCAGCCAGGCGATGCCTTCGACGTCGAGGTGGTTGGTGGGCTCGTCCAGGACGATCAGGTCCTGCTCGTCCAGCAGGAGCTTGGCGAGCGCGATGCGCCGCCGCTCGCCGCCGGAGAGCGGGCCGATGACGGTGTCCAGGCCCTGGGGGAAGCCGGGCAGGTCGAGGCCGCCGAAGAGGCCGGTGAGGATGTCGCGGATGCGGGCGTCACCGGCCCACTCGTGGTCGGCGCGGTCGCCGACGACCTCGTGCCGGACGGTGGCGGCGGGGTCGAGGGAGTCGTGCTGGGTGAGGACGCCGAGGCGCAGCCCGCCGGAGTGGACGACGCGGCCCGCGTCGGGGTCCTCCAGCTTGGCGAGGATGCGGATCAGGGTGGTCTTGCCGTCGCCGTTGCGGCCGACGACGCCGATCCGGTCGCCCTCGCTGACGCCGAGGGTGATGCCGTCGAGGAGGGCACGGGTGCCGTAGACCTTGCCGACGGTTTCGAGAGTGGCGAGGTTGACGGCCACGTGCGCTGCGCTCCTGGGGTGGGCTGGGGACTGCTGGGACTGCCGGGACTGCTGGGACTACTCGGGCTGGCTGGGGCTCTTCCGATGCACCAGGGTAGTGGGGTCGCCGGGACGGCCGGGCCACCTCGGGCGCCCTCCGGTGCCTACCGGCTCACGGCCGCCCGGCTCACCGCCGCCCGGTGACGGTCGCGCCGGGGACGGGGCCATGGGTGACCCGGACGGAACGGCAGGTCCCGGAGGCGGTGAGGGCGGCGGCGACGGTGGCGGCGGACTCGGCGTCCTTGGTGAGGAAGGCGCAGGTGGGTCCGGACCCGGAGACCAGGGTGCCGAGGGCGCCGCCGTCGGCACCGGCCCGGAGGGTGTCGGCGAGGGCGGGGCGCAGCGAGAGGGCGGCGGGCTGGAGGTCGTTGCCGAGGGCGGCTGCGAGGGCGACCGGGTCGCCGGCGGCGAGGGCGTCCAGCAGGGCGGGGTCGGGCTGGGGGTCGGGGACGGCGGCGGTGTCGGAGCCGGTACCGGCCTCGTCGCGCAGCCGGTCGCACTCGCGGAAGACGGCGGGGGTGGAGAGGCCGCCGTCGGCGACGGCGAAGACCCAGTGGAAGGTGCCGCCGGCCGGCAGGGGTTCCAGGATCTCGCCCCGGCCCCGGCCCAGGGCGACGCCGCCGAGCAGGGCGAAGGGCACATCGGAGCCGAGTTCGGCGGCCAGTTCCAGCAGGGTGCCGAACGGGGTGGCGGTGCCCCAGAGCGCATCGCAGGCGACCAGGGCGGCGGCGCCGTCGGCGCTGCCGCCGGCCATGCCGCCGGCCACCGGGATCTCCTTGGCGATGTGCAGGTGGACGTCGGGTCGGCGGCCGTGGCGGCGGGCGAGCAGCCGGGCGGCGCGGGCGGCCAGGTTGCTGCCGTCCAGCGGGACCTGGTCGGCGTCGGGGCCGGAGACGGTGATCCGCAGGGTGTCGGCCGGGGTGGCGGTGACCTCGTCGCCGAGGGCGACCGCGAAGAAGACATTGGCCAGGTCGTGGAAGCCGTCGGCGCGTCGGCCGCCGACCCCGAGCTGGACATTGACCTTGGCGGGCACGCGCACGGTGACGGACTGCGGGGGGGTGGGCACGGTCATGGCTCCTGTGGGCGCTGTGGGCGCGGGTCAGGCCGGGGTCGGCCGGTGCTCGGCGATGGCGGCGAACTGCTCGACGGTGAGGGCTTCGCCGCGCAGCCGGTGGTCCACCCCGGCGGCGGCGAGCGCCTGCTCGGCGGCGGCGGGGGAGCCGGCCCAGCCGGCCAGGGCGGCGCGCAGCGTCTTGCGGCGCTGGGCGAAGGCGGCGTCGACCACGGCGAAGACCTGCGCGCGGGTGGCGGTGGTCTTCGGCGGCTCCC
This sequence comes from Peterkaempfera bronchialis, assembly GCF_003258605.2. Classification (NCBI taxonomy): domain Bacteria; kingdom Bacillati; phylum Actinomycetota; class Actinomycetes; order Kitasatosporales; family Streptomycetaceae; genus Peterkaempfera; species Peterkaempfera bronchialis. The sequence goes on along the minus strand of NZ_CP031264.1, from coordinate 4,190,216 downwards.
GCCGCACCAGGGAGACCAGGCCGGAGTCGACATTGGGGGCGGGCCAGAAGACATTGCGGCCGATGGCGCCGGACCGCTTCACCTCGGCGTACCAGTTGGCCTTGACCGAGGGCACGCCGTAGACCTTGTTGCCGGGGCGGGCGGCGAGCCGGTCGGCGACCTCGGACTGCACCATGACCAGGCTGCGGTCGATGCTGGGGAAGGCCGCCAGCATGTGCAGCAGGACCGGTACGGCGACGTTGTAGGGGAGGTTGGCGACCAGGGCGGTGGGCGGCGGGCCGGGGAGTTCGGTGACGTCCATGGCGTCGGCGTGCACCAGGGTGAACCGGTCGGCCCGGTCGGGCATCCGGGCGGCGACGGTGGTGGGCAGGTGCTCGGCCAGCACCGGGTCGATCTCCACGGCGGTGACCCGGTCGGCGGCCTCCAGCAGGGCCAGGGTGAGGGAGCCCAGCCCGGGGCCGACCTCCAGCACCACGTCCTCCGGCCGGACCTCGGCGGCGCGCACGATGCGGCGGACCGTGTTGGCGTCGATGACGAAGTTCTGCCCGCGCTGCTTGGTCGGCCGGACGCCGAGGGCCTTGGCCAGCTCCCGGACGTCGGAGGGGCCGAGCAGATGGCTGTCGGAACTGTCCGGGGCGTCGGGGCCGTCGGGGCCGTCGGGGGTCTGGCTGCTGCCGGGGGTCTGGCTGGGACTGGTGCTCACTCCCCTAGGGTACGGACCTCCGGGCTGCGCCCCGCCCGCACCGTACGCCCCGCCCGCGCCGTACGCCCCGCTCAGTAGTCGAAGGCCCGGGCGGTGTTGGCGGCGACGGCCGCGGCGAGCTCGTCCTCGGTGACGCCCTTGACCCCGGCCATGGCACGCAGGGTGACCGGGATCAGATAGGGGGCGTTGGGTCGGCCCCGGTACGGGGCGGGGGTGAGGAACGGGGCGTCGGTCTCGACCAGCAGCAGCTCCAGCGGGGCGGCGGCGAGGGCGTCCCGCAGCGGCTGGGCGGACTTGAAGGTGACATTGCCGGCGAAGGACAGGTAGTAGCCGCGCTCGGCGCAGGTCTTGGCCATCTCGGCGTCGCCGGAGTAGCAGTGGAAGACGGTCCGCTCGGGGGCGCCCTCCTCCTCCAGGATGCGCAGCACGTCCTCATGGGCCTCGCGGTCATGGATGACCAGGGCCTTGGAGTGCCGCTTGGCGATGGCGATATGGCGGCGGAAGGACTCCTGCTGGATCTCCACGCCCTCCGGCCCGGTACGGAAGTAGTCGAGGCCGGTCTCGCCGACGGCCCGTACCCGCTCCTGCCCGGCCAGCGCGTCGATCTCGGCCAGCGCCTCGTCCAGGGCGTTGGCGCCGCCGGGGGCGCGGCGCTGCCCGCTCCAGTCGTCGGGGTCGCCGAGGACGATCCGGGGTGCCTCGTTGGGGTGCAGGGCGACGGCGGCCCAGACCGACTCATGGGCGGCGGCGAGTTCGGCGGCCCAGCGGGAGCCGGGAATGTCGCAGCCGACCTGGACCACGGTGGTGACGCCGACGGCGGCGGCCTTGGCCAGGCCCTCCTCCGGGGTGCCCTGCTGCATGTCCAGGTGGGTGTGGGAGTCGGCGACGGCGACGGCCAGCGGCTCGGGCAGCGGGGGCGGCGCGGACTTGCTGCTCATGGGTGGGGTCCTCCGGGAGGGGCGCGGCGGGGGCGGGTCGGGCCGCCCCCGCCGCGCCGTCAGGCGTCCTTCTTCTCTTCCAGGCGGGGGAAGAGGATGTCGCCCTTGGTGACGGTGACGCCGGCGGGCAGCCGGCCCCAGTCGGCGGTCTCGCCGATGCGCTGGTCGGCGAGGGCGCCCAGGGCGGCTTCGGCGCCGAGGGAGTCCCAGAGCTTGGCCGCGGTGGTGGGCATCACCGGGTTGAGCAGCACGGCGACGGCGCGCAGCGACTCGGCGGCGGTGTAGAGGATGGTGGCGAGCCGGGCCTGGCCCTCGTCCGTGGTGTCCTTGGCGACCTTCCACGGCTGCTGCTCGGTGAGGTAGCCGTTGACCTGCCGGACGAACTCGAAGACCGCGGCGATGCCGCCGGCGAAGTCGATCTGCTCGCCGATCCGGTCGTCGGCCTCGGCGACGGCCTTGGCGAGCCCGGCGGCGACGGCCTGCTCGGCGGCGCCGGCCGCGGGAGCGGCGGGCAGCTTGCCGTCGAAGTACTTGCCGATCATGGCGGCGACCCGGGAGGCCAGGTTGCCGAAGTCATTGGCCAGCTCGGAGGTGTAGCGGGCGGTGAAGTCCTCCCAGGAGAAGGAGCCGTCCTGGCCGAACTGGATGGCGCGCAGGAAGTACCAGCGGTAGGCGTCTACGCCGAAGTGCGAGGTGAGGTCCTGCGGGGCGATGCCGGTGAGGTTGGACTTGCTCATCTTCTCGCCGCCGACCATCAGCCAGCCGTTGGCGACGACCCGCTTGGGCAGCGGCAGGCCCTGCGCCATCAGCATGGCGGGCCAGATCACCGCGTGGAAGCGGAGGATGTCCTTGCCGACCAGGTGCACATCGGCGGGGAAGGTGGCGTCGAACTTCGCCGGGTCCGCGCCGTAGCCGACGGCGGTGGCGTAGTTGAGCAGCGCGTCCACCCAGACGTAGATGACGTGCTTGGGGTCCCAGGGGATCGGGATGCCCCAGTCGAAGGTGGAGCGGGAGATGGAGAGGTCCTGGAGGCCCTGCCGGACGAACTGGAGCACCTCGTTGCGGGCCGACTCGGGCTGGATGAAGCCGGGGTTGGCCTCGTAGAACTCCAGCAGCTTGGGGCCGTACGCGCCGAGCTTGAAGAAGTAGTTCTCCTCCTTCAGCATCTCCACCGGGCGCTTGTGGATGGGGCACAGCTTGGCGCCGTCCTCGCCGTCCAGCAGCTCGCCGGGGGTCTTGTACTCCTCGCAGCCGACGCAGTAAGGGCCCTCGTAGCCGCCCTGGTAGATCTCGCCCTTGTCGTACAGGTCCTGGACGAACTCCTGCACCCGCTGGGTGTGCCGCTGCTGGGTGGTGCGGATGAAGTCGTCGTTGGCGATGCCCAGGTGGTCCCAGAGGGGCTTCCACGCCTCCTCGACGAGCCGGTCGCACCACTCCTGCGGGGTGACGCCGTTGGCCTCTGCGGTGCGCATGATCTTCTGACCGTGCTCGTCCGTGCCGGTGAGGTACCACACCTTCTCGCCGCGCTGGCGGTGCCAGCGGGTGAGCACGTCGCCTGCGACGGTCGTGTAGGCGTGGCCCAGGTGGGGGCGATCGTTGACGTAGTAGATCGGCGTGGTGACGTAGTACGCCGACGCCCCGTTGCTGTTGGTTCCAGTGGCCGCCATAGCGGAATCCTATCCGTCGCCGGGTGCACCCCTCGCACCCTCGGGCGGGCGGCCCGCGCCGTACGGCGCCCTCCCCACCGGGGGCGGTGGAGAGGGCGCCGGGCCCGTGCGGGCCGGGTCCGTCAGGCCGCCGGCCTGGAGCCGTGGCGGCGGCGCAGGTGCAGGTGGAAGGGGAGGTGCAGCCGTCGGCGGGGGCGCCGTCGCTCCGCGCCGCCGTCCAGGTGGGCCCCGTCGCCGTGGTGCTCGGGCTCGCCCGGGTGCGGCCCTGCGGCACTGGGGCTCCTGCTCCAGGAGCGGCCCACGGCCGCCACCCGTCCGGCCCGCATGATGCGTATGGTGTGGCCGCCGCAGCCGGGGCAGTTGGGCTGGAGCAGCGGAGACGGCACCCGCACCCCGTTGGCCCGGTAGCGGCAGGTGATGTGCCCCTCCCGGTCGGTGTGGTGCTCGATCTCGTACTCCTGCTCCCAGCCGTATCCGCAGCTGAGGCAGGCGAAGGAGTAGGCCTCGTGGGCGGTCTCGACCGGGCCCCCGGTGGCGGCGGTGACGGTGGTGGCTGCCGACGCCGGGTCCGCACCCGGCCTGCTCACAGGGTTACCGATGGTCTCGCTCATGACGGTCTCCCGGTGCCCTCCGGACGTTCGCCCGGTACGGGTCTTTCCTCTTCAGGGAATTCCCGGGGCGGGCCTCCGGATTCCCGGGTTGCCGAGTCTTGGCCCGCTGTTGGGGATTCCTGTACGGACCGCTCTCCGGCCCGCGTCCATCCTTGGCCTGGCTGGTCTGCGCTTTACCTTGCGCACGCCACCGGGGCACCCCGCTCCGGTCCGGTTCGCGCCGCACGCTGGAGCTGAGCGCCGTTGCCGCCCGCGCACGCGGACGCCCTTCTGACCACGGTACGCCGCGCCGTGGCGCGGCGGACACGCCCGGGAGCCTCAGATCCGGTGTCCCTCAGATCCGGTGTCCCTCAGATCCGGTGTCCTTCGGATCCGGTGTCTTCCCCGGGGCGGCGTGCTTGGCGGCCACCACGGCGTCGAACACCTCCCGCTTGGGCAGCCCGGCGTCGGCCGCCACCGCCGCGATGGCCTCCTTGCGGCGTTCCCCGGCGGCCTCCCGGGCCGCGACCCGGCGGGCCAGCTCGGCCGGGTCAAGCTGCTCCGGCTCGGTGGGCGGCGCACCCGCCACCACCACGGTGATCTCGCCGCGTACCCCGTCCGCCGCCCAGGCGGCGAGTTCGCCCAGCGGTCCCCGCTTGACCTCCTCATAGGTCTTGGTCAGCTCCCGGCAGACCGCGCCCGGCCGGTCCGCGCCGAATGCCTCGGCCATCGCCGCCAGCGTCTCGGCCAGCCGGTGCGGCGCCTCGAAGAAGACCAGGGTGCGCGGCTCGGCGGCGACCTCCCGCAGCCGCCCGGCCCGCTCTCCGGCCTTGCGCGGCAGAAAGCCCTCGAAGCAGAACCGGTCCACCGGCAGCCCCGACATCGCCAGCGCGGTCAGCACGGCGGACGGCCCGGGTACGGCGGTGACCCGCACCCCCGCCTCGACCGCGGCGGCCACCAGCCGGTAGCCGGGGTCGGAGACCGACGGCATGCCCGCGTCGGTGACCAGCAGCACCCGGGCGCCGCCGGTCAGCGCCTCCACCAGCTCGCCGGTGCGGGCCACCTCATTGCCCTCGAAATAGGAGACGACCCGCCCGGTGGTGGTCACACCGAGCGCCTGGGTGAGGCGGCGCAGCCGGCGGGTGTCCTCCGCCGCGACCACATCGGCCGCCGCCAGCTCACGCGCGAGTCGGGGCGGCGCGTCCTCGACGTCGCCGATGGGGGTTCCTGCCAGTACGAGTACTCCGGTCACCGCCCCATCCTCGCAGCCCGGGCGGATCGGTCCGCACCGGACCGGCCCGGCTCTCATGCCCCACCCCTACGATGTCCGGGTGAGCGGTGACAAGGCGACAGGAGCCCCAGCGGGCGGGGACCCCACCGGCAGCGGCGGCGCGGACGCGCCGGGCGCACCCCCGGCGGGCGGACCGACCGCGCCCGACGGTGTGCCCGGCGGCGGTGCGGTGCTCACCAGCGAGCGGGCGGACCCGCCGTCGGGGGACGGCGAGCAGCCCGCCCCGGCGGACCACCGCCCGGCCTCGGCGTGGCAGCGGGGGCTGGGCCGGTACGGGTACTTCGGGCCGGACCGCAGTCCGCTGCGGCACCGGCTGGTGCCCCCGATGCCCGACGGGCCCGGTGCGCCACCGCCGGACGGCCCGTCCCCGCTGCTCGCCCGGCTCGGCGTCGGGCTGCCGGCCGCGCTCTGGGCGTGGCTGTACCGCTGGTCGGGCTGGCTGGGGCCGGTCGCGGTGGCGGTCTTCGCTGGCGTGCTGCGCTTCGTCCACCTGGGCAGCCCCGATGCGGTGATCTTCGACGAGACGTACTACGCCAAGGACGCCTGGTCGCTGCTGCACCTGGGATACGAGGCGAGCTGGCCGGACGACGCCAACAAGGACATCATCGGCACGCCGCAGTCCATCCCGCTCTCCTCCCAGGCCGCGTACATCGTGCACCCCCCGGTCGGGAAGTGGATCATCGGGCTGGGTGAGTGGGTCTTCGGCCTGCACCCCTTCGGCTGGCGGTTCGCGGTGGCGCTGCTCGGCACCCTCTCGGTGCTGATGATCGCCCGGATCGCCCGGCGGCTCTTCCGCTCCACGCTGCTGGGCTGCACCGCCGGGCTGCTGCTGGCGGTGGACGGGCTGCACTTCGTGATGAGCCGTACCGCGCTGCTGGACCTGGTGGTGATGTTCTGGGTGCTGGCGGCCTTCGGCTTCCTGCTGATCGACCGCGACCGGACCCGGGCCCGGATCGCCGACGCACTGGGCGCCACCGCCGACCACCCCGACGCCTCCCCGGACGCCGTGCTGGCCGCCCGGCTGAACCTGGGCTGGCGCCCGTACCGGCTGCTCGCCGGGGTGAGCCTGGGCCTGGCCTGCGCCACCAAGTGGAGCGGGCTCTATGTGGTGGCGGCGTTCGGCGTGATGGTGGTGCTCTGGGACGCCGGCTCCCGCCGGCTGGCCGGAGCCCGCCACCCCCATCTGGCCACGCTGCGCCGCGACGGCCTGCCCGCCTTCGGCTCGATGGTCGTGGTCTCGCTGGTGGTGTACGTCTCCTCGTGGGCCGGCTGGTTCGCCAGCAGCGCCCAGCCGGGCAAGGGCGGCTACTTCCGGGACTGGGCCGCGCACCGGTCGGGACTCTCCTCGGAGTACATCACGCTGCCGGTGTTCGGGCGGCAGAAGATGCCGTTCCAGGTGGACCTGACCTGGGTGCCGGACAAGTTCCGCAGCCTGTGGCACTACCACTCCGAGGTCTACAACTTCCACCGCAATCTGCACTCGCCGCACGTCTACCAGTCCAACCCCTGGAGCTGGCCGGTCCTGGGCCGCCCGGTCTCCTTCTTCTATGAGTCGCCCAAGCAGGGCCAGGCGGGCTGCCAGGTCTCCGAGTGCGCCCGCGAGGTGCTGGGCATCGGCACCCCGCTGCTGTGGTGGGCGGGCATCGTCGCGCTGGCCTACTGCCTCTACCGGTGGGCGCTGCGCCGCGACTGGCGGGCCGGGGCGATCCTCTGCGGGCTGGCCGCCGGCTATCTGCCCTGGTTCGAGTACCAGGAGCGGACCATCTTCTTCTTCTACGCGGTGGTCTTCGTCCCGTTCCTGGTGCTGGCGGTCACCATGATGATCGGCGCCATGATCGGCCAGGCCCGGGCGAGCCGGGAGCGGCGGATGATCGGCGGGGTGGCGGCCGGGCTGCTGGTGCTGTCGATCGTCTGGAACTTCCTGTACTTCTTCCCGATCTTCACCGGGCAGGCGATCCCGATGGACGAGTGGAACGCCCGGATGTGGTTCAGAGCCTGGATCTGACCGGACATCCCCCGCTCCCCCCTCATCCCCATCGGTTTTCCACAATCCGGGCGCCTCGGCAGCGGAACATGCTTACGATCTCCCGGTCGGAATTGGTTCGTGGGGGGAGCACACATGGGAAGAGCCGCGAAGGCCGTCATCGGGGGTGTCTGCGCCGCGATGTTCTCGGTGGCGGGGTACGGCGTCTACAACATCGTGGGAGCGCTCTCCAACGGCCACCAGGGCAGCACCGCCACCACGGGCACCGGCGGCACGGAGAGTGCCCAGCCGCTGACCGCCTCCGACCAGAAGCCGTCGGCCGACCAGGCCCGGCAGGCCGCACAGGCGTTCCTGGACGCCTGGGCCAAGGGCGACACCGCAGCGGCGGCCGGGCAGACCGACGACCCGGCCGCCGCCGAGCAGGGCCTCTCCGACTACCGCGACGACCTGCGGCTGGCCTCGCTGACACTGGAGCCGACCGACACCCCGGCGCCCACCCCGCATGACACCCCGCCGCCCGGCGCGGTGCCGGTCGGCTTCCACGCCGGGGCCCGGCTGACCGGGCTCGGCACCTGGGCGTACGACGGCACGGTGCGGGTGGTGCGGACCACCGACGGCAGGACCGTGGTGCACTGGTCGCCGTCGGTGCTGCACCCCCGGCTGACCGAGGAGACCGTGCTCAGTGCGCGGGAGGTGCCGCCCGCCCGGCCGAAGGTCACCGACAGCGCGGGCAGGTCCATCGACGCCTACCCCTCGCTGAAGGCGCTGGCCCCCGAGTTCCGGAAGGCGCTGGACGACCAGCCGGGCGGCACCCCCGGCAAGGGCGTGGTGATCGCGGGCGCGGAGAGCGGCAACGCCCTGCGGACCCTGCACACCTTCGTCAAGGCCAAACCCGGCGAACCGCTGAAGCTCACCATCGACGGGCGGCTCCAGAAGGCCGCCGAGCAGGCGGTGGCCGCCCAGGGCCAGGGCGGCGGGCGACTGGCCTCCCTGGTGGCGGTGGAGCCCAGCACCGGCCGTGTACTGGCGCTGGCCAACTCCCAGCCGGGCTTCAACGCGGCCTTCAAGGGAATGACGGCCCCGGGCTCCACCATGAAGATCATCACAGCGGCGGCGCTGCTGGAGCGCGGCGTCGCCCCCGGCACGCCCGCCCCCTGCGCGCCCCAGCTGTATGTCTACGGCAAGGAGTTCCACAACGTCGAGGGCAGCTCCAACCCCGGAGCCACCCTGCGGGACGACTTCGCCGCCTCCTGCAACACCGGCTTCATCAACCTGCGCGACAAGCTGGGCGACGGCGACCTCACCGCCGAGGCCCGGGACGTCTTCGGGATCGGCATGTCCTGGCACACCGGGCTGGCCAATATGGACGGCAGCGTGCCGGTGCCCAGCGGCGACGAGGTGGAGAAGGCCGCCGCCATGATCGGCCAGGGCCGGGTGCAGATGAACCCGCTGGCCATGGCCTCGGTCGCGGCCACCGTGCGGTCCGGCGTCTTCCGCCAGCCGATCCTGCTGCCCGGCCTCGCCCAGCAGCCCGCCGCCCGGCCGCTCTCCTCCGGGGTGGCCGAGCAGCTGCGCGGCCTGATGCACACCACTGCCGTGAGCGGCACCGCCGCCGGGGTGATGAGCGGCCTCGGCGGCTACCCGACGGGCGCCAAGACCGGCACCGCCGAGGTGGGCTCCACCACCGACAGCTGGTTCACCGCCTACCAGGGCGATGTCGCGGCGGCGGCCATGGTGCAGGGCGGCGGCCATGGCTCCGACGCGGCGGGCCCCGCCGTCCGGGCCGTGCTGGCCGCCGGCCGCTAGGCGGTGTCTGCCACCGCCTAGACCTTGGCTGCCGCCCCGTACACCTCGTGCAGATTGTCGGTGGCCGGGTGGGTGTGCCCGGCCGGACCGGCGGCGAAGACCCGCAGCACATTCTCGGTGACCCGGCGGGTGAAGGCGCCGGTGCGGCCGTCCATGCCGTGCCGGACGCCGTGCACGCCCGGCCCGGTGGCGTCCAGCGACTCCACCCAGCGCATGGTGCCGCTGGCGAAGAGGCCAGCGCCGCTCGGCCGGGTGCCATAGGCGGAGTCGCTGTGGCTGTGCTGCCCGTTGCAGACCAGCGGCGAGTGGGAGAGCACCTCCAGCGGGCGGGGGGTGGGCGCCTCCGGGGTCACCCGGTCGTACTCCACACCGACCAGCGCCTTGAAGGAGTCCCCGGCCCGCACCCCGGTACCGGCGAAGACCCAGTGGTCCGGGCGGGTCACCACATACGGGGCCTCCGTCGGGTAGCCCTCGTAGAGGACCCCGGTGAGCGCACTCTCCGGGCTCGGCGCCGGGTCGCGGCGGAAGTCATTGGTGACCAGGGCGTAGTCCCCCCGGGCGTAGCAGGGGTCCTCCCGGTAGTCGGACTTGTAGCAGACCGCCAGCCGGTCGGGCCCGTTCGCGGCGGACTCCAGCCGGATGCGGCGGAAGCAGGTGTTGGCGCCGAGCACCGCCAGATTGGCCCCGGCGTCGCGCGCCTGGGCGACCCGGGCGCGCTGCTCCGGGGTCCAGTACTCGTCGTGGCCGAGCAGCACCACCGCCGTGGCGCCGGTCAGCTGGCCGGGGCGGGTGGCCACGTCCACGCCGGTGGTGTAGGCGAGCGGGATGCCGAGCCGCTCGGCGAGGCAGACGGCGGGCTGCTCATAGATGAGGAACTTCCCGGCGCCGTCCTTGTGGTACGGCCGGTCGAAGGAGACCGCCAGCGCGCGGCTGCGGTAGGCGCCGTCCGGGCCGTTGTAGAGGCTGTGGCCGCCCCACTCGTTGTAGGCCTGCCAGGTCGCCGAGGCATTGACCAGGACGGTCCGCCCGACGGCGGTGGCGGAGCGGACCGTGATCGGCACATACCGCTGGGCGGACCGCCGGTCGGCGTCCAGCCGCAGCAGATAGCAGCCCTCCGGCCAGCCCCGGGTGGCCACGGTGAGGCTGGGTTCCCAGTCGGCGTGCACGGTACGGGTCCGCTGCTCGAAGCGCGGCGCGCGCTGCCGCCTGCCCTGGACGCGCTCGGACTGCCAGACCAGCCGGGCCCGGGCGCCGCCGTACCAGCCCATCCGGTAGGCGCGGACCGTGAAGCCTGGCGCCGTCGTGGAGACATGGAGCCCGAACTCCTCGCCCGGCAGCACGCTCACCCGATCGGTGTACCCCTCGATCGCGGACGGGGCGCCGCGCCGGGAGAGCCGCCAGCCGGAGTCGCCGGGCCGGTCGTTCTCGCCCCGGACGGCGGACGGGCCCCGCGTGGGGGCCGCGGTCGGATGCGCCGCTCCGCCGTCGCCCCCGGAGCAGCCGGCCGCGGCCAGCCCTGCACCGGCCGCGGCGGCCATCCCGAGGAAGCGCCGCCGGCTCGCCGGAGCGCCGCCCTCGGCGTCCTCGCCGTCACTGCCGCGCTGTTCGCCCATGCTCACCAGTGCCTCCGGGTGCGACCCTAGAGGCTGCGGACGGCTTCCGCATGGCGAAGGCCCCGACCGATCGTACGTGATCGATAACGGTCCGTAGCGTACCCACGCCGCCGTGCCGCACGCGTTGTCCCCGAGACGGCGCACCGCCGGGGCTCACCGGGATGGGACCGTGGCGCTCAGGCTCTCGGATGGGCGGGGGCGGGCGCTCGGCACCCGTGGCGTTCCGGCGGCGACCTGACCCGTCCGGGTGGCCAGCCGGAGCCAGAGGGCGAGGATCAGCGGGAGTGCCAGATAGCCGAAGCGGCCCGCCGGGGCCAGCAGAAACGCCCCCGCCAGGCCCACCGCCAGCCGGTCGGCGGCCTGGACGGCGGTGAGCGGCGGCCGGTACAGCAGCCGGGCGGCCACGGCCGCGCCGCCCAGGCCGAGCAGCACCAGGCAGGCCCACCGGCCGCCGGGGCCGAGGCAGGCGATGAGGTGTCCCGGCAGCGGGCTGGTGGCGGGGGTACGGACGGCGGAGAGCCCCAGCGGAAAGCGCACCACCTGCTCCAGCACGGCCTCCGGGGCCGCCAGTACAAACGGCACCACGGCCGCCACCGCGCCGGTCACCGCGACCATCACACAGCGGGCGGCGGCGGCCCGGCCGTGCACCGCCCAGAGCAGCACCGCCGCGACCGGCACGGCCGGCCAGGCGGTCCACTTGAGGGCGCAGGCGAGAGCCAGCACCAGCCCGGCGGAGACCGGGCGGCCCCGACCGGCCAGGGCCAAGCCGAGGCAGCAGAGGCCGATCAGCGGCAGGTCCACGCCGCCGACCGCGAGCGGCAGGGCGACCAGCGGGGAGGCGGTGAGGACGGTCAGCGGTACGGCAGCCGAGGCGCCGTACGGCCGCAGCAGCCGCCAGGCCGCCGCCAGGCAGAGCAGAAACACGGCGGCGAACCAGATCCGGGCGTCACCGGCCAGCCCGAGCAGCCCGCCGGCGCCGCTGTCCACGCTGCCGCCGCCCCCACCCAGCAGGGCCCGGGGCAGCCCGAAGAGGCTCATCGCGGGCAGATACGGGTCGTAGTCGGTGACCCGGACCGGGTGCGGCAGATAGGGGCTGCCGGTGTGCAGCAGCAGCCGCGCCGACCGTTCGACCACCCCGACCTCGGACTGCCGGTAGCCGTGCAGCGCCAATAAGACGAGCGGCACCAGCGCCGCGCCCACCACCGCCACCAGGGCGGCGGCCCGCCCGGCGTGCGGGCGGGGCAGCACCGCCGCCAGCAGGGCGGCGAGCAGATAGGCGCCGGCCGCGACCGTGCCCCATAACCGCTGGTTGGGCAGCGCCGAGGCCAGCGGAAAGACACCCGCCCAGCCGGCGGCGACCAGGCACCCGGCGACCTGCACCCGACGCCGACCGGCCGACCGGACCACCGCTGCCAACAGCCCCTGCCCGGGTCTGCGACCGCCGAAGGCACGCTGTGCGGGAACGGCGGGCAGCGGGCGGCCGGGCAGTCGGCTGGTCACCATGGCAGTCACGCTAGGCAGTGGCGCCCCTCCGCGTCGTCACGCTGGAGGGGGTACCGGGGGTCCCCCTGCGGGTTGACTCAGCCGTCGCCGCCCGGCGGCGGGGTGAGCCCGTTCTCGTAGGCGAAGACCACGGCCTGGGTGCGGTCGCGCAGGCCGAGCTTGGCCAGGATGCGTCCGACGTGGGTCTTCACCGTCTGCTCGGAGAGCACCAGGCGTTCGGCGATCTCGGCGTTGGAGAGCCCCCGGGAGACCTCCTGGAGCACATCCAGCTCCCGCTGGGTGAGGGCCGCCGCAGCCTCGGGGCGCAGCGAGCCGGACCGCCGGCGGCGGGCGAAGTCGGCGATCAGGCGGCGGGTGACGGACGGGGCGAGCAGCGCCTCCCCCCGGGCGACCACGCGGACCGCGTCGATGAGGTCGCGGGCGGGGGCGTCCTTGAGCAGAAAGCCGCTGGCGCCGAGCGCCAGCGCCTCATAGACGTACTCGTCCAGGTCGAAGGTGGTGAGGATGAGGATGCCGGGGGTGGTGCCGTCGGGTTCGTCGCGGATGATGCGGCCGGTGGCGGTGAGGCCGTCCATGCCGGGCATGCGGATGTCCATCACCACCACGTCCGGTCGGAGCCGGGCGGCGAGTTCCACGGCGTGCAGGCCGTCGCCGGCCTCGCCGACGAGTTCGATGTCGGGCGCCGAGGAGAGCAGGGCCCCGAGCCCGTCGCGCACCATCTCCTGGTCGTCGACGAGCACCACCCTGATCGTCTCCCCCACCGTCCGCCTCCTTGCTGCCGTCGCCGCCATCAGTCTCCCCCCGGCAGCAGTTCCCGACCGCCGCCCGCGCCCCTGAGGTCGACGGGCAGTTCGGCCCACACCTCGAAGCCGCCGCCTGCGGCCGGGTCGCGCGGCCCGGCGCGCAGCGTGCCGCCGAGCATGGCGACCCGTTCCCGCATGCCGACCAGCCCATGTCCGCCGGAAGCGGCGCGCGGGGCCGGCCGGCGGCCGTGGCCGCGTCCGTCGTCGCTGACCCGCACCAGCACGCGGTCGCCGCGCTGCACCACCTCCACCGCCACCTGGGCGCCGGGGGCGTGCCGACCGGCGTTGCTCAGCGCCTCCTGCACGATCCGGTACGCGGAGACGTCGACCCCGGCGGGCGGGGTGCCGGAGGCCAGGGTGAGCGAGAGGTCCACCTGCATACCAGCGCCGCGCGCGGTGTTCACCATGTCGGGGATCTGCCCGATGCCGGGCTGCGGGGCGAGTTCGACCGCCTCGTCCTCCTCCCGCAGCAGCCCGATCACCCGGCGCATCTCGGTGAGCGCCGTGGTGGACGCCTCGCGGATGGCGGTGAAGCTACGCAGCGCCTGCGGCGGGAGGCCGGGCGTCTTGTAGGGGGCGGCCTCGGCCTGGATGGCGACCATCGACATATGGTGCGCCACCACGTCGTGCAGTTCCCGGGCGATCCGGGACCGCTCCTCCAGTACGGCCTGCCGGGCCAGGTCGCGGCGGCGCTGCTCCTCGGCCTGGACGAGGCTCCGCTCGGCCTCCCGGCGGGAGTGGATGGCCTCGCCGAGCAGCAGCACCAGGGTGACCACGAAGACGGCGACGGCCAGGACCAGCCAGGACAGCCCGGTGAGCAGTACGGCGGGCACCAGCACCACCAGGGTCACCACGGCGTCGGCGCCGATCGAGACCCGGCGGCCGTAGGAGAGGGCGCAGCCGAAGACCAGCAGCAGATAGGCGGCGCAGCCGGCGGCCGGCCATGGCCAGAAGGGCTCGGGGAAGCGGGGCGACTCGGCGAGCGCGGTGAGCAGCATCCCGGCGGTGGCGACCCGCCAGGCGGTGAGCGGCCGGACGGGGGCGACCAGCAGCGGCAGCACTTGGAGGACGCCGAGCGCCCAGGCGAGGCCGATCGGCACCAGGGTGGAGAGCTGGGCGATGGCGGCGGCGGCCAGCAGGCCGACGCCGAGGGCGGCCGGTACCGACAGGGCCTTGCGCCAGAACGGGAACTCCGGCCGGGCCAATCGCATCGGCCGGTCCGGTGCGGCCCAGGCGGCCTGCCAGATCAGGTCGAGGGCACGCTGCCCGCGCCGCAGCGCTCGGGCGGGCAGGGGGGTGGCGCTGTCCATGGTGGGGCCAGCGTAGGCGCCGGGCTCTGGCGGGCGGGCCCGTATCTGCCACTAGCATCGCGCTGGAACCGTCCGACCGTCCCCAGCGAGGGGTGCCATGACCCTGCTCGACAGGGCACTCTGCCGCCTCTCCCGGCGGTCCGCCGCGACCGCCGCCCTGTGCTTCGCCCTGACCTGCGCCATCGGCCTCCAGTCCTGGATATCGGGGCGGGTGGGCGGTTTCGACCTGGGCATCTTCGACCAGGGAGTCCGCTCCTACGCCCAGGTCCGGCTGCCGTACTCCGCCATCAAGAACTACCACCACCACTTCCCTCCCGGGTTCTCCCTGCTGGGCGACCACTTCTCCCCGGTCCTCGCCCTGCTGGCCCCGCTGTACTGGATCTGGAACGACCCCCGGGTCCTGGTGCTCTCCCAGTCGGCGCTGTTCGCCGCCGGGGTCCCGCTCATCCGGCGGATCACCGCCCGCAGCTTCGCTGCGGCGCCCGAGCCCGCCGCCCGCGCCGCCGTCGACGCGGCCGGGCTGGCCTACGCCGTGGGCTGGCCGCTGCTCACCAGCGCCGCCACCGGGTTCCACGAGGTGGCCTTCGCCGTCCCGCTGACCCTGCTGATGCTGGAGCGCGGCCTGGCCAGGCGCTATGCCGCCGTCGTGGTCTGCGCGGTGCTGCTGGCCTGCACCAAGGAGGACCTGGGCCTGATGGTCGGCGCATACGGCGCGGTGCTGGCCGCCCGGTCCCGCCGGGCGAAGGACCGACCGGGCGTCGCAACCGGGCTGGCCCTGCTCATCGCCGGTCCGCTCTCCTCGCTGGCGGCGATCGGCTGGCTGATCCCGCTGATGGGCGGCGCACCCGGCTACTACTGGAACTACGGCAGCCTCGGCCCCGACGCGGGCCGGGCACTCTCCCGGGTCCTCTCCGATCCGCTGGTCCTGGTGTCCGCAGCCACCCACCCGCTGGTCAAACCGGCGCTGGTGCTCTGGCTGCTCGGTTCCCTCCTCTTCCTGCCGCTGGGCTCGCCGACCGCCCTGCTCGCCTTACCGCTGCTGGCCGAACGGGTGCTCTCGGACAATCCCAACCACTGGCCGGTGACGCACCATTACGACGCCTTCCTCTGGCCGGTCCTGCTGGTCGCCTCGGTGGAGACCCTGGGTCGGCTGCGCCACCGGAGACTGCTCGGCCTTGGCGCACTCACCGCCACCGTCATCGCCGCGTCCTGCCTCGGTCTTTACGGACTGGCGAACCCCAGGCTCTGGTCGCCGTCCCCGGAGCGGAAAGCGCTGCTCCAGGCGGCGGCGCTGATCCCCGACGGCGCCTCGGTGGAGGCCGACAACAACGCCGCCCCGCACCTCACCGCACGCACCGACGTCGTCATCGTGGACGAGGTGCCGCACGGCCGCGACTATGTACTGATCCAGGAGCGGACCCGGGTCTTCCCCTTCACCGACGTCACCCAGCAGCAGGCGCGCATCCGCCTGCTGCTCGCCCACGGGTACACCACCGTCCGGCGGAGCGGCGGCGCCGTCCTGCTCCACCGGACGGACAGGCAGCCCATTCCCGGTATGACCGCCGCACCCGGCGGCGCACCGGCCAAGGACCTGGCGCCGCCCGACATCGGACGGAACCTCTTCCGGGGCTGACTCACACCATCCCCAGCACCGCCGCCATCACCGCCCGGGCCACCGGGGCGGCCAGCCCGCCGCCGCTGATGTCGGCCCGCCGGGCGGCGCTGTCCTCGATCACCACCGCCACCGCGACCTTCGGCGCCGCCCCGTCCGGGCCCGCATAGCCGATGAACCAGGCGTACGGCGTGCCGCTGTTGCCCACGCCGTTCTGCGCGGTGCCCGTCTTGCCGCCCACCACCGCGCCGGGGATCCGCGCATTGGCCCCGGTGCCCTCGGTGACCACGTCCTCCATCATCGACCGCAGCTCCGCCGCGACCCCGGGCGCCACCGCCTGCCGGTACACCTGCTCCGACATCAGCGCGACGGCCGTGCCGTCGGCCCTGGTCAGCCGGTCCACCAGGCGGGGCCGCATCACCTTGCCCCCGTTGGCGACCCCGGCCGCCACCATCGCCATCTGCAACGGGGTGGCCCGGGTGTCGTACTGGCCGATCGACGACAGGGCCAGCTGCGCCCGGTCCATCCGGGTGTCGAAGACGCTCTTCGCCACGCCCACCGGCACCCTCAGCCCGCCGTCGTTGAACCCGAACCCCTCCGCCGCCCGCACCATCCCCGGCAACCCCACATCCACGCCCAGCTTGGCGTAGACGGTGTTGCAGGACCGGGCCAGCGCAAGCCGCAGGGTGGCGTCCAGACAGCCGGGGGCCTCATTGGTGAGGACCCGGTCGGAGTTCGGCAGCGGCAGCGGCTCGGGGCTGTCCGTCCTGACGTCCGGATCGGGATAGACCCCCGCGCTCAGCCCGGCCGCCGCTGTGACCACCTTGAAGGTCGACCCCGGCGGATAGGTCTGCCGCAGCGCCCGGTCCAGCATCGGCTGGAGCGGATCGGTCTGCAACGCCTGCCACGCCCGCCGGTCCGCCCCCGACGACCCGGCGAAGCTCCCCGGGTCGTACGAGGGCGTGCTGACCAGCGCCAGAATCCGCCCCGTCGCCGGCTCGACCGCCGCCACCGCCCCGCGCTTGCCGTCCATCGCCTGGAACGCCGCCCGCTGCGCCGCCGCGTCGATGGTCGTCACCACATCGCCGCCCGGCTGCGGCTTCCTGGTCACCGCACTCCAGAGCGGGAAGCCCGCCAGCCGGGGATCGGTGCCGGACAGCACCCCGTCCTCGACGCCCTCCAGCAGCGAGTTGCCGTAGATCTGCGACGAGTAGCCCGTCACCGCCGCATACAGCGGCCCCTCCGGGTAGGTGCGCCGGTACCTCAGCATGCCGTGACTCGCCTCCGACCCGGTGATCCGGTGGCCATCCACCAGAATGCTCCCCCGGGGCTGCGCATACCGAATGATCATCTGCCGCCGGTTGGCCGGACTGCTGTCGTACTCCGGCGCCCGCACCACCTGCACCCGGGTCGCCTGCACCAGCAGCGCCACGATCAGCAGCAGGCAGAACGTCCCCGCCCGCCGCCCCGTGGTGGAGATCCCCGGCCGGCTCACCTGGGCACCCGCGCACCGTCGCTCATCCGCACCAGCAGCGCCACCATCACCCAGTTGGTCACCACCGACGACCCGCCCTGCGCCAGAAACGGCATGGTCATCCCGGTCAGCGGAATCAGGTCCAGCACCCCGCCCGCCACCACGAAGACCTGCAACGCGATGATCCCCGCCAGGCCGATCGCCAGCAGCCGGCCGAATGGGTCCCGCAGCGCGATCCCGGTCCGGAACCCCCGCCCCACCAGCACCGCATACAGCAGCAGCAGCGCCGTCAGACCGACCAGCCCCAGCTCCTCCCCCACCGTGGCCAGGATGAAGTCCGACTTGGCCGCGAAGCCGATCAGGATCGAATGCCCCGCCCCCAACCCCGTCCCCAGCAGCCCGCCCGCCGCAAAGGCGAAGAGCGACTGCGCCAACTGCCCCGGCCCCCGCCCGGCCTCGATGGACGCCATCGGATGCAGCCAGTCCTCGACCCGCCCATGCACATGCGGCTCCAGCCACCCCACCGCCCCCGCAGCCGCCGCCGACAGCACCAGCCCGATCGCAATCCAGCCACTCCGCGCCGTGGCCACATAAAGAAGGATCACCAACAGTCCGAAAAACAGCAGTGACGTCCCCAGGTCGGTTTCCAGCACCAGCACCCCGACAAAGGCGGCCCACACCACCAGCACCGGCCCCAGCACCCGCCCCCGGGGCAGCTGCCACCGCCAGATCTGCCGCCCGGTGAGCGCCAGCGCATCCCGGTGCACCGCCAGATAGGCCGCGAAGAAGACCGCCAGCAGCACCTTGGCGAACTCGCCCGGCTGAATCGAGAACGAGCCCACCGTGATCCAGATATGCGCCCCGTAGACCGCCGGAAAAAAGACCGGCAATACCAGCAGCACCAGCGCGGCCAGCGCACTGATCCACGCATACCGCCGAAGCACCTTGTGATCCCGCACCACCAGCAGCACCCCGATGAAGAGCGCCACCCCGATCGCCGACCAGAGCAACTGCGTGGGGGCCGCCCCGCCCGCCGTCTCCCGGTCCAGCCGGTAGATCAGCACCAGCCCCACGCCATTGAGCAGCACCGCGATCGGCAGCAGCAGCGGATCGGCGTACGGCGCCCGCCAGCGCACCGTCGCATGCGCCAGCAGCGCCAGCACCCCCAGCGCCGCCCCATAACCGCCGGCCCCGGCCGGCACCGCCCCATCGAGGACGGCACCCACCTCGATATACCCGAGCACGGACACCCCGACCGCGCCGACCAGCAGCACCAGCTCGGTGTTGCGCCGCGTCGGCACGGCAGCGGGCGGTGCGGCCATGCACCCCGTCCCCTCGGATGGACAGCGGAACGGACGACTACGCCAGGTGGCCCACCCGCATCGCCTGGACCGTCTCCCGCAGCTGCTCCTCGGCCGCGGCCGACAGCGACGTCTGGATGATCTCGCCGCCGAACGGGGCCACCCTCGGCAGCACCTTGTCCGGGGTGGACTGCCGGACCAGCACAAAGAGCGCCGCCCCGCCCGGCTGCAACTTCTCCCCGACCTTGCGCATGAAGTCGTCGTCCACGCCCACATCGCTGGTGGCACCCACCGCAGCCCCGGTGGCACCACCGATGGCCGCCCCCAGGAACGGCATAAAGAACAACAGCCCGATCACACCACCCCAGAGCGCCCCCGTAGCGGCCCCCACCCCGGTCGTGCTCATCCCCTGATGGAGCTTGACCTTCCCATCCGGCCGACGCTCCACCACGACGGCGTCCTCGACCTCGATGAGTTTCTGCTTCTGAAGGTTCCCCAACTCCGCACGTACCTGTTCCGCGGTCTCGACGTCGGGATAGGCGATGGCAAACAGGTTGCTCACAGGAGGTGCTCCTTCCCACGGGCGGGCGACCCCGCCACAGGGGCAACTCTAGACACATACACCCTATTTGTCCGATTCAACGCCCACCCACCCCAGCCGCGCACCCACAGACCTTCCCCCCACCGGCCGACACCCGCACCAGCCCAACAACCCCAACCACCCACGCAGCACCCCGACCAAGCCCAGCTACCGTGAACGCCCGTGACCCAAGAGCCCCCCTCCGTCTCCGCGCTGCTGGACCAGCTACTCCGCACCCTCGTCCAAGCCGACGACGAAGCCATCGACGCAGCCGCGTCCGCCCTCGCCGCCGCCGACCCACCCGCCGTCTCCACCGCCCTGCTCGCCGCCGCCGAAGGGTCCGTCCGCCGCGCCTGGGAGAACGGCTGGCAACCCGCCGACCTGGCCCGCCTGGTCCGCCGCGACCTGGAACCCCGCCACCTCGCCCTCGCCGTGGACGCCATCGCCGCCGAGGCCCGCCACCACCCCCACACCACCCACCCCTCCCCCGCTGGACCGCCCAACTGCGCGACCTGGACGCCACCGTCCACTGGTCCGGCGACGACACCCACCTCGCAGCGTTCGCCGCCCACCACCGCCTCGACCGCTTCACCGCAATCGGCACCGCCCTGGAACTGCTCCGCCTCACCACCCGCCTCCCCCGCATCACCCCCCTCACCACCCCCACCCACTCCACCCCTTCCACCGCCGCCCCCACCGCCCCCACCACCCGCATGCTCACCCGCATCCGCGCCCTGCTCGCCAAAGCCGAGGCCACCCCCTTCCCCGAGGAGGCCGAGGCCCTGACCGCCAAGGCCCAGCACCTGGCCACCCGCCACAGCATCGACGAAGCCCTCCTCACCACCACCTCCACCTCCACCACCACCGCCCCACCCAAACCCCCACCGCCTGCCGCATCGGCATCGACGACCCCTACGCCGCCGCCAAGGCCGTCCTGCTCGACGCCGTCGCCGCCGCCAACCGCTGCCGCACCATCTGGTCCAGCGACCTGGGCTTCAGCACGGTCATCGGCTACGAACCCGACCTCACCGCCGTCGAACTCCTCCACGCCTCCCTGCTCGCCCAGGCCACCGCCGCCATGAACCGCGCCGCCGACCAGCACCACCGAAGCGGCAAGTCCCGCCGAACCCGGGACTTCCGGCAGACCTTCCTGGTCGCCTTCGCCAGCCGCATCCGCACCCGTCTCGCCTCCGCCGCCGACCAGGCCGCCCGCGAGTCCGCCGCCGACACCGCTGACGCCGCCGACACCGCCGACACCGCCCGCCGCCTCCTCCCCGTACTCGCCGCCCGCGAGCTCGCGGTCGCCGACGCCACCGACCGGATGTTCCCCACCACCACCAGCCACCGCCTGCGCGGCAGCGACCCCTCCGGCTGGGAGCACGGCACCGCCGCCGCCGACCGCGCCCGCCTCCCCCACCCCGACCGCCACCTCACCCGCACGCCCAACCCCGCACGCCCAACCCCGCCCCCACACCCCACCCCACACCCCACCCCCAACCCCCCTCCCCTAAGACAAGCTGACGATCACTACGATCGGCGGGTGATCACCAGACGACGGTCGGCGGCAGCCCTGTTCAGCGTGCTGGCCGCCCTAACGATGCTCGGCGCACCCCCCGCGTCCGCCGACGAGACCACCGCCGCCAAGGAACCGCCCAAGGTCGAGCTGGTACTCGACGTCAGCGGCTCGATGCGCGCCACCGACCTCGGCGGCCGAAGCCGCATCTCGGTGGCGCAGCAGTCCTTCAACGAGGTGGTGGACTCCCTTCCCGAGGAGACCGAGCTCGGTATACGCGTGCTCGGCGCCACCTACCCAGGCGACGACAAGACCCTGGGCTGCAAGGACACCCAGCAGATCGTGCCGGTCGGCCACCCCGACCGGACCGAGGCCAAGACCGCCATCGCCACCCTGCGCCCCACCGGCTTCACCCCGGTCGGACTCGCCCTCCGGGAGGCCGCCAAGGACCTGGGCACCGGTGAGACGACCCGCCGGATCGTCCTGATCACCGACGGCGAGGACACCTGCGCCCCGCCCGACCCCTGCGAGGTGGCCCGCGAGCTGGCCGCGCAGGGCACCCACCTGGTGGTCGACACCCTCGGGCTCACCCTGGACGACAAGGTCCGCCGGCAGCTCACCTGCATCGCCGCGGCCACCGGCGGCACCTACACCGCCGTCCAGAACGGTGACGAACTGACCCACCGCATCAAGCAGTTGGTCGACCGCGCCCAGGAGACCTACGACCAGACGCCGCAGCAGATCGCGGGCGCCGACGAGTGCGCCACCGCCCCGGTCCTCACGCCGGGCGTCTACGCGGACCGCGAGCAGTTCGAGGAGCACCGCTTCTACCGGGTGCCGATCCGCCCCGGCCAGGAGCTGCGCGCCTCCGTCAGCGTGGCCCTCGACCGCACCCTGAGCAAGGACTACGGCGTGCTGCTGCGCGCCCTCTCGCCGGAGGGCCAGGAGCTGGTACGCGGCACCGACGCGGGCAGCGGCCGCACCGATGTGCTCTCCACCGGCCTGCGCTGGTCCCCGGACGGCGGCGCCACCCCCACCGAATCGCCCACCGACACCACCGCCGCCGCCGACACCACCACCCAGGACACCGTCTGCCTGGTCGTCAGCAACTCCTTCTCCGCACCGGCCTCCGTCAAGCGGGACCCCGGCATGCCAGTGGAGCTGACCGTCGACGTGGTCGCGTCCTCCCCCGCCCCGAGCGGCCCCGACCTCGGCCGTGGCTGGGTGCTGCTGGCCGTGCTGGCCCTGGCGGGCCTGCTCACCGGTCTGATCACGGGCTGGCTGGCCCGCTGGCGGATCGCCATCTGGAGGGCGAACTGACGATGCGTACGGCACATCTCCTCTATGCCACCGCGACCACCGCACTGCTGCTGGCGGCGTCCGCCGCCCCGGCTGCGGCCGACACCGCCTCGCCCAGCCCCTCCGGCAGCGCCGAGACGGTCACCCGGGCCGGGACCTCCTTCCTCACCGCCACCACCGTGCAACCAGGTCAGCAGGTCCAGCTGTCCGCCTCGACCGGCGACTACCTCTACTGGTCCTTCGCCTCCGCCGCCGGGCAGACCGACAGCGTGGCCGTCACGGTCACCCTGCCGCCGACCGCCAACCGCCACGGCGCCGCCACCTGGACCGTCGATGTCTTCGACGGCCTGCGCCGCCGCCAGGCGTGCACGGCGGGGGCGCAGACGGCGACCGCCGAGGCCGAAGCGGAGTCCGTCTCCCTCGACTGCACGCTGCGCCAGGTGCGCTCCTGGGCCGAGCCGTGGTCCGGGGACCCGCTGCCAGGCACCTACTACGTACGGCTGTCGGTCACCGACCTGCCCGAAACGGACCTGGGCCTGCCGATCCAGGCGGAGATGCGGATCGCCTCGAAGGGCGGGGACGCCGATCCCGAGGGCGGCGACCTCAAGGCCCCGCTGGTACCCGCCGTCAACGCCGGAGCCACCCTGGCCCCGGGCGACGCCGTACCCTCCCCCGGTCCCTCCTCCTCGGTCTCCGCTGCCGGAGCCGGCTCCGACGACGACGGCAAGGGCGGCTGGTTCTCCGGGCTCACCTCCCGGTGGTTCTGGACCGCGGGCGGCGGTGTGCTGGCCGCCCTCCTGGGCGTGGCCGGGTACAGCCTCACCCGCCACCGCCACGGCTGGTTCTCCGCCCGCCCCTGACCCCCAACCCTGTCCCCGCCCCTGAGGCCCCCGGCACCACCCGCGCCCTCCCGACCGAGCCCACCACGCCCGGTCGGGAGGGCGCACCCGTCCGTTCCCCGACATACTGGCCGTAACCGCCTCTCCAGCTGTCCAGCTCTCCTCAGCCGTCACGAGAGGAGTCGCGCGCATGTGCCGATGGCTCGCCTACTCGGGCTCGCCGATCATGCTTGAGGACATCGTCTACAAACCCGCCCACTCACTCATCGACCAGAGCCTGCACTCCAAGCTCGGTGTGGAGACCACCAACGGCGACGGGTTCGGCATCGGCTGGTACGGGCACCGCCCCACCCCGGCGATCTTCCGCGACGTCGGCCCGGCCTGGAGCAACCGCAATCTGCGGGAGCTCACCAGCCACATCCGGTCCAGGATGTTCTTCGCCCATATCCGGGCCTCGACCGGCTCGGCCACCCAGCAGACCAACTGCCACCCGTTCCGCTCCGGGCGGTGGCTCTGGATGCACAACGGCATGATCGCCGGGTTCTCCACGATCAGGCGGGAACTCGCCCTCGCCGTCTCCCCCGACCTCTACTCCTCCATCGAGGGGACCACCGACTCCGAGGTGATGTTCTTCCTGGCGCTCACCCTCGGCCTCCAGGACGACCCGCCGGGCGCGGTCGCCCGCATGGTCGGGCTGGTCGAGGAGGTGGGCCGCCGCAACGGCATCGAGTACCCGGTGCAGATGACGGTCGCGGCCTGCAACGGCGAGCGGCTCTGGGCCTTCCGCTACTCCACCGAACACCGCTCGCGGTCGCTCTTCCACAGCACCGACATCGAGGGCCTGCGCGCCCTCTACCCGGGCAATCCGCTGGTGGGCAAGGCGTCCGACGAGGCCCGGATGATCGTCTCCGAGCCGCTGGGCGACGTGCCCGAGGCATGGAACGAGGTGCCCGAGTCGAGCTATGTCCTGGTCCAGCACGGCCGGTACGAGATCCTCCCCTTCGAACCGTCCCCCGCAGCAGTCGCCGTCGCCGCCCAGCCGTGACAGCCGTGACAGCCGTGACAGCCATGGCAGCCGTGGCAGCCCCCGGCGCCCGGATGCCCGCTACGGCGTCGGCACCCGCACCGACTCCGCCTCACCCTCCGCCCCGCCCTCTGCCTCGCCCTCCGCCTCCCCCTCGCGCCGCGCGGCCCAGTCATGCAGCGCGGTACGGCAGGCGTGGTCCACATGGAGCAGGTCGGCGAGGTCCAGCGTGACCGGACGCCCTTGGGGCAGCGTCTCCAGGGCGCCCAGCATGCCCGGCAGCCGCAGAAAGGTGGCGTTGCCGGAGAGCCGGACCAGGATCGGCGCAGCGGGCCCTTCCACCGCCTCGGCCGCCTCCACCACCTCCACCTTGAGGTGCGAGGTCTCCCAGGCGCTCTTGACCACCGCCAGCAGCAGCCCCAGCAGCACCCCCTCCAGCAGGTTGGTCGCGGTGACCGCCACCGCCGTCACCACCAGCACCACCGCCTCGCCCCGGTGCGCCTGCCAGAGCGGCCGCAGCGCGGCGACCGGGACCAGCTTCGCCCCCGCGTGCACCAGCACGGCCGCCAGCGCCGCCAGCGGGATCATCCCCAGGGCGGCGGGCAGCAGCGCGGCGAAGAGCAGCAGCCAGCAGCCGTGCAGTACCCGGGAGAGCCTGGTCCGCGCCCCGGCGTGGACATTGGTGGCGCTCCGTACGATCACCGCCGTCATCGGCAGCGCGCCCAGCAGCCCGCAGACGGTGTTGCCCACGCCCTGCGCGACCAGTTCCCGGTCGTAGTGGGTGCGCGGACCGTTGTGCAGGCGGTCCACGGCTGCCGCGCTGAACAGCGACTCCGCCGAGGCGATCAGCGCAAAGGCGACGGCGGTGCCGAGCAGCCCCGTCCCGGCCAGCCGCTCCAGGTCGGAGAGGCCCGGCGGCTGGACGGACGCCAGCAGTCCGTGCACCTCGACCGTGGCCACGTCCAGCCCGGCGGCGGCGGTCACGGCGGTGGCCAGCACCACCGCCGCCAGCGGGCCCGGCACAGCGCGCACCCGGGCCGGCAGCCACCGCCACCCCAGCAGTACCAGCAGGGCTCCGCCGCCGATCGCGGCGGCCGTCAGCGCCCGGGGCGACCCGGCGGTGTGCGCCAGCAGGGCGGGCAGTCCGGCGAGGTCGGCCATGGCGCTGCTGCGCGCCTGCGCGCCCAGCATGGGGTACAGCTGTCCGGCGATCAGTACCAGGCCGATCCCGGCCAGCATGCCCTGCACCACCGAGACCGAGATGGCGCGGAACCAGCGGCCGAGCCGCAGCACGCCCATGGCCACCTGGAGTACTCCGGCGGCCAGCACGACGGCGCCCAGCGCGGGGAGGCCATAGGTGGTGACGGCCTGGTGCACCAGCACGGTGAGCCCGGCGGCGGGCCCGGAGACCTGGAGGCTGCTGCCCGGCAGCAGCCCGGTGACCAGACCGCCGACGATGCCGGTGACCAGGCCGAGTTCGGCGGGGGCGCCGCTGGCGACGGCGATGCCGACGCAGAGCGGCACGGCGACCAGGAAGACCACCAGCGAAGCGGCGAGATCCTGCCGCAGAAAGGGAGGACGGCGGAAGGCGGAACGCAGAGAGGAACGAGGAGTCATCAAATCCTCACTCAGGGTGATCACGGACGGGTGTCCGAAGCGGTTCGCAAGGAGGGGGCCGCACACACGCCGTCATCGGCGCAGGCGGAGATCACCGGACCGCTCGCGCTCGCAGAGGCGGCGCGGCGCGTCGGGGACAAACGGGCGTACCAAGCGTCCGTCAGCAGCGCAGAACGTGCAGCCGCGCGAGGTCGGGCCGGTCGGAGCAGTTCCTATACGAAGCACCGGCACGCGGGCCCGCCACCGCGCCCGTGCCCCCGCCTGCGTCCCGGACCTCGCCGCACCCGTGGTCCACCGCGCTGCCCGGGGCGGGTCGCGGGGCGGTACGGCGGTCGAGCCGGGGTCCGGGTCGCGCCGGGGACTGCTGGGGCGGCTCCTCCTCCGCGCAGGCGCTCGCCGGGGCGGCGACGACGGCGCCCCTCGCCCCGGAGCCCCGGGTGGCGGCACTTCCGAACGCGGTGGTCGCCAGCAGTCCGATCGCCACCAGGGCGGCGACCGCCGCCACCAGGATGCGGATCGATCTCATCGGCACGGCTTCACCCCCTCTGGACCATGGCGTCACCCAAAGTAAGTACAGCATGCCCATATGACGAACAGTCGGCCACTCGGACCACCCCCAGGCCGCCCCAAGGCCACTCCAAGCCCGCCACAACGCCACCGCGGCACCGCCCGAACCGCCCGCCCACCCCGCCGACGCCGCTCCCCGCCACCCCTCCGACCTGCACCGATACCCAGCCCGTCGAAGACCGCCACCCGGTGGTGCGCCGGTTCGGCCGGCCACCACCGCCCGCCGCCCGAATGCCTCACGATCCGGTACGGCGCGGCACCAGGGCGGCGCCCGCCATCGGCAGCGCGGCCAGCACCAGCCACGGCAGCGGGCCACTGCCCCAGAGGTCCAGCAGTCGGCCGGTGAGGGCGCTGCCGACAAGCACGACCAGCCCGGAGACCGAGGAGAGCGCCCCGGTGTACAGCCCCAGCCGCCGGTCGTCGCAGAGTTCCGGCACCCAGGCCCGTACGGACGGCACCACCAGCATCTGCCCGACGGTGAGCAGCACCACCAGGCCCGCCGCCGGTCCCAGCCCCGGTACGCCCCGCCACCCGGCGGGCAGCGCCACCGCCACCACCGCGAACCCGGCCGCCACCAGCAGCAGCCCGCCCGCCACCGACCCCCGGGGGCTCAGCCGGGCCGCAGCCCACCGGGAGACCGGCAGCTGCGCCGCCACCACCAGCAGCGAGGAGAGCGCAAAGAGCCAGGCCAGCGGCGCCTGCGAGCCGGTCGCCCGGGCCACCTCCTGCGGCAGGGCCAGATAGAGCTCGTTGTACGCCAGCAGATAGCTGCTGTAGGCCAGAGCCAGCGCCATGAAGCGCCGATTGCGCAGCAGCCCGCCCAGGGAGCCCCCGGCCCGCCCGCGCGCTGCGTCGCCGACTGCCCGCCCGGGGTGCCCGCCCGGCATCAGCCGCCAGTGCCCAGCCAGGACGAGGACAAAGACCCCCGCACCCGCCAGGCAGGCCGCCCGAAAGCCCAGCGGCAGCAGCAGCGAGCCCAGCAGCGGCCCGGCGAAGGCGCCCAGCTGCCCGGCGGCGGAGAAGAGTCCCAGCACCCGGGTGCGCGGGGCATGCCCGGCCTTCTCGTACCGCACGGCCTGGCGGGCCAGCTCCGACTCCACGGCGGGCGAGAAGAGCGCCGCCGCAAAGCCCACCAGCAGCACCGCCGCCACCACCGCCCAGGTGGCCCGCGCCGTCCCGAGCCAGAGGAACCCGGCGATCCGCAGCCCGCATCCGGCCAGCACCACCGGGCGCGGCCCGAACCGGTCGGTGAGCGCGCCGCCCACCGCGAACATCCCCTGCTGGCTGAAGGTGCGCAGCCCCAGCACCAGCCCGACCAGCCAGCCCGTCATACCGAGCCCGCCGCCCAGATGCCCGGCGAGGTAGGGCAGCACCGCATAGAAGCCGAGGTTGAAGGCAAGCTGCGTGCTGATCAGCAGCCTGGCAAGCGGCGGCAGCGCCCGCAGATCGCCCAACGGCCGCCGCCGCGCCCCGACCGCCGTCTCACCACTCACCGCTCACCAGCCCGCCCCGCCCCGGCCCCGACCCTCGCCCTCCGCCCGGAGCCCGCCGCTCCGGAGCCCGCCGCTGCGGCCAGCGCCACCGCCAGCGCGCCCAGCAGGCAGAGCGCCGCCCCGGGTGCCAGCACGGCCCAGGGGGCGCGCTCGGCGTACGGCAGGTTCTCCGAGAGCAGCAGTCCCCAGTCGGGCGCCGGCGGCGCGGAACCCAGGCCCAGGAAGCCCAGGGAGGCCAGGGCCAGCGCGGTCCCGGGGAGGCGCAGCACGGCGTGCCGGGCGACCGGCGGCAGTACGGCGGGCAGCAGATGGCGGCGGAGCAGGTGCCACCGGCCCGCGCCCAGCGCCCGGCCGGCCTCCAGGTGGGTGGCCGCCCGCTGCTGCTCGACCAGGGCGGCGGTGTGCACGGCCAGCGGCGCCCAGCCCACGGCGGCCACCGCCAGCGCGGCCCCGTACGGTCCTGAGCCGAGCGCACCG
This sequence comes from Peterkaempfera bronchialis, assembly GCF_003258605.2. Taxonomy (NCBI): domain Bacteria; kingdom Bacillati; phylum Actinomycetota; class Actinomycetes; order Kitasatosporales; family Streptomycetaceae; genus Peterkaempfera; species Peterkaempfera bronchialis. The sequence continues at coordinate 4,162,212 of NZ_CP031264.1, read as the reverse complement.
GCGGCCAGCAGCCCGCAGAGCACGGGCGGTACGGCGTTGGCGGTCTCGGCCAGCCCGGCCGAGAGCCGGGGCAGCAGGCCGAGGAGCAGCCCGAGCGGCAGGGTGGCGGCGGTCACCGCCGCCGCGAGGCCGGTGGTGTGCAGCGCCCCATGGCCGAGGCGGGCCAGCAGGTCGCGGCCCAGGGCGTCGGCGCCGAGCGGGTGGGCGGCGGAGGGACCGGCCAGCCGGGCGGCGGTGTCGATGGCGTATGGGTCGCGCAGCAGGCCCGCGACGGTGGTGGCCAGCAGGAGTGCCGCGAGCAGCGCCGCCACCGCGCGGACCCGCCCGGCGGGCAGCGGCGGCCGGTGCAGGGCGGGCAGGGCGCGGGCGGCCGGGGCGCTGCCCAGCAGCAGGCGGCCGGCGGTGCGGGCGAGCAGACCGGCGGCGGCGCCGAGCAGCAGCAGGGCCAGGGCTCCGGTCTGGAGGACGGGGAGGTCCTGGCGAGGGCGGCCTGGAGGGTGAGTCGGCCGAGCCCGGGTATGGCGAAGACGTTCTCCACGGCGACGGCCCCGCCGAGCAGGCCGACGGCGGTCAGTGCGGCGTTGGGCAGCAGGGCGGGCAGGCAGCGGCGCATGGCGTGGGCGGCGATCCGGCGGGCGGGCATTCCGGCGGCGGTCGCGGCGCGGGCCCAGGGTTCGGCGAAGGCGGCGGGCAGCGCGTCGTCCAGCAGCCGGGCCAGGAACGCCCCGGTGGGCACGCCCAGCGAGAGCGCGGGCAGCACCGTCCAGCTCGGCCCCTCCCAGCCGACCGCCGGGAACCAGCCGAGCCGCACCGCGAGCACCGCCGCCAACACGGCGGCCAGCAGGAACTCCGGTAGGGCCGCCGGGAGGGCCGCCGCCAGACCGGCGGTCCGCCGGGCCGTGCGGCGCAGCCCGCCCCGGTGCAGGGCGGGCGCGGTGAGCGGGGCGGCGGTGAGGACGGCGACGGGGGCGGCGGCCAGGACGAGGGTGGCCGAGACGCCCAGCCCGTCGCGGACGGCGGGCAGCACCGGCGCCCCGGAGATCCATGAGGTGCCTGCGTCGCCGTGCAGCAGGCCGCCGAGCCAGCGGCCGAACAGCCGCAGCGGACCGGCGTCCAGGCCCAGCTGCTCCCGTACGGCGGCCAGCACCTCGGGGGTGGGTTCGCGTTCGGCGGAGCGGGCGTGCAGCACGGTGAGCGCCGGGTCGGTACTGGAGAGCCAGGGCAGCAGGGCGATGGCGAGCAGCAGCGCGGCACCGGCCACGGCCCGCCCGGCGTGGGCGAGCGCGGCGGCGCCGGCGGTGGTGCCCGGGACTCGGCCGCTCATCGGTGGCGGGTGCGCATCAGCGGTGGGTGCCGGTGCCCACCAGCGTCCGCTCATACGGGTCCAGCAGCACGCCCCGCACCCCGGCGGCGACGCCCTGCACCACCCGCTGGTGCACCAGCGGCACCATGGCGTCGGTGGCCAGGACGGCGGCCTCGGCCCGCATCACCGCGTCCTGCCGGGCCCCGGTGGAGCCGATGGCCGCCGCACTCGCCACGGCGGCATCCACCGTCTTGTCGCAGAGCTGGGCGAGGTTGAAGCTGGAGCCGCAGGTGAAGTCGCTGGCCAGGAAGGAGACCGGGTCTCCGGTGTCCAGCAGGGCGGCGCGCGGCAGGATGAAGGCGTCAAAGGCCCCGGCCAGGGCGTCCGACTCGATGCGGGAGTACTCCCGGACCTCCAGCCGCACGGTGAACCCCGCCTTCCGCAACTGTTGCTGGAGCACGGCGGCGGTCTCGGGCAGTTCGGGGCGGTTGCTGTAGGTGGCGAGCACGATGCTGCGGCCGTGCACGGTGTCGGCTTCGGCCGGGCGGGCGCGTCCGGTCGGCTGGACGCGCTTGCCCTCCGCCCAGGCCACGGCCGGGCCGAAGAGGCCCTGACCGGGGTCGGCGTGCCCCTCGTAGACGCCCCGGGCGAGTTCGGCGGGGCGGATGGCGGCGCGGGCGGCGGCGCGCAGCGCCGGGTCCTTGAAGGCGCCCTTGCGGGTGTTGAGGTAGAGGCCGCTGGTGCGCACGGTGGGCACCTCGCGGGCGGTGCCGTCGGCCAGCAGCGGCACCTGGGCGACGGGCACCGCCTCGGCCACGTCCACGGCGCCGCTGCGCAGCGCATTGGCGCGGGCGGTGCCGTCGGCGACGAACTGCACATCGATCCCGGCGGCCTCGGCCCCGGACCCCCAGTAGCGGTCGAAGCGCTGGAGGGTGGCGGAGCGGGTGCCGTCGAGCCGGGTGAGGGTGAACGGGCCGGTGGCGTGCCCGGCGGGGTCCACCCGGCCGTCCGCGCCGTACGCCTTCGGGGAGAGGACCGCCAGCGAGGGGTTGGCGAGCCGCTGCGGCAGTATCGGGTCGGGGGCGGCGGTGGTGATCCGCAGGGTGCGGGGACCGGCCGCCTCGACCTGCAGGTCGACCCCGCTGAGGGCGCGCGGCGCGGGGTCGGCCTCGGTGGCGCGGCGCAGCGCGGCGGCGGCGTTCTCGGCGGTGACCTCGGTGCCGTCCTGGAAGGCCGCCTGGCGCAGGGTGAAGGTCCAGTCCCGGTCGCCGTCGCGCTTCCAGGAGGCGGCGAGCGCGGGGGCGGCGGCGCCGTCGGTGTCGAGCGAGGTGAGCCCCTCGGTGACGGCCAGCCGACTCAGCAGCACGCCGTCGTCGCCGTACGGGGACATCCGCTCGGCGGGCGGGAACGCCATGGCCACGCGCAGCCGGGCGCCGCTGCCGCTGCCTCCGTCTCCGGCGGCGGGGTCGGCGCTGCCGGAACCGGCGGCGAAGCAGCCGGTGAGCAGGGGCAGCAGCAGAAGGCTGGCGGCGAGGCGGCGCGGCACGGCGGGGTTCCTCGGTCTCATTCTGTTCGGACGGGATCGGGACGGGATCGGGCAGGCTCAGGCAGCAGGCTCAGACGGCGGGCTCAGACGGCGGGCATCGGCAACTCGAAGTGCACAATGCCCTGCCCGCCGCCCGGCAGCTCCCGCTCATCGCAGACCACCCGCCCCAGGGAGCGCCAGAACGGCTCGGCGCCGGGCACCGACGGGTCGGTGTGCAGATAGGCGGCCCGATAGCCGCCGTCGGCGGCGGCGAAGTCCAGCAGGTCGGCCACCAGCCGCCGGGCCAGCCCGCGCCTGCGGTGCTCGGCGCGGACATAGACCCGGCAGAGCTGCGCGGTGCCGCCGGAGGGGTAGCGCTCGGCCAGCCACCGGGGGTTCGGCGGGTGCGCCGGGCCGTGCGACCGCACCCCGGCGGTGGCCACTACCTCGCCCTCGTACTCCGCCACCAGCAGGGTGTGCCGGGGCGGGGCGAGGTAGACGCCCTCGGGGTCGATGATGTCCGCGTGCCAGCGCGGCACATAGCCCGAGCGCAGGTCCCCGTACACGGTGTCGAGCATCACGCTGCGCGCGCCGTCCACGTCCGACCGGGTCGCCGGCCGCACCACATATCCGGGGTGCGCGGCCCCGGCTTCCTCAGCGTGTACGCGGACTGACGTCGACATGCGGATGCTGCTCCCGTACTCCCGGATCGGCTCTGATGCCAGTCGATCCTATCTGCGACCAATTTGCAGAAAGTACGGGGTCGCACCCAGCCCGCCCCTCGGCCGCGCAGCCGCCCCTCGCCGGCTACACAGGCCGGACCACGGTGTGCCGTGCAGCCCGCCCGGCCCCGGGGTGTGCCTTGCCCACCCTCCTGAGCCCGTCGAGGATCAGCCAGAGCGCGACCGTGATGGCAGCGAAGAGGATGCCCGCCGGGGCAGCGAATGCGACGATCGGGGCGGCCACCAGCCAGACCAGCGCCACCATCGGCCTATGCCGGGACCTGGCCGCCATGCCCAGGCAGCCCAGAAAGGCCAGGGTCATCACCAGGTAGTACAGAACGTTGAACCATGTCATCGCCGGGACTCCTGCCGGTTGCGCCGCGCGGCGCGGGTGCACCGCACGCCCCCGAGTCCGTCCAAGATCACTGCTCTCCAGTCTCCCCCCGACCCCGGAACCGGGCAAGGCCCCCACCGGCGCATGACCCCCCGTCCGACGCCGACTGCCACGCCGTCAGCACCAGCAGGGCGACCCCCCTACGGACACCAAGAGGCCCGGTCGGTGATCCGACCGGGCCTCTGTGTTGGGTGGAGCTGAGGGGATTCGAACCCCTGACCCCCTCGATGCGAACGAGGTGCGCTACCGGACTGCGCCACAGCCCCAACGAGAAAGAACTCTAGCATCCCCCGGCAGTTGCCCGCGCACACCCTGGGTGGGGGTGGCGGGCGCCGTGACCGGGCGGGTTACTCGTTGGCGGCGCGGGGGCGGGGGTGGTCGGCGACGGCCGATTCGGGGTCGGCGTACTGGTCGAAGAGGGGGGTGCGGTCGCGCTGCGGGGCGGCGGTCGGCGGCGGGGTGGCGACCCGGCCGGCGCTCCAGGCGTCGGGGGCGTTGAGGTCCAGCGCGCCGGTGCTGCGGGGGGCGACCGGGGCGGTGACATAGGTGGGCAGCGGAACCGGGACCGGATCCCAGGAGTCGGGGTCGGCGGACCGCTCGCGCAGGCCGTCCACCCACTCCTCGTGGTCGGTGGCCTCGACCAGGGCCTGGCACTCCGCAGCGGGGGCGGGGGCGTCCGCCGGGGGCTCCTGGGGAGCCTCGGCCGGGCGGGGCTGACGGGCCGCGCGGGCCGGGCGGGCCGGGCGGCGGCCCTGGTGCGGCTGACGGCTCTGGTGCGACTGGCGGCTCTGGTGCGGCTGGGGGCGCTGCGGCGGCTGGGGCTGCGGTGCGGCGGACTGCTCCGACCGGCGGCGCTGCCGCTCGCGTTCGCGCAGCCGCTGGGCCGCCTCGGCGGCGCGGCGGCGGTCCAGCTTCACCTCGTACCGCAGGCGCTCCTGGCGGCGCAGCCGTCCGATGTAGAGGGAGAGCAGTACGGCGGGGACCGCCGGGGCCCAGAGGAAGGCCAGGCCGCCGACGCCGGCGACGATCGCGCCCAGGCTGAAGGCGATGAAGAGCACCGTGACCATCCGGCGGCGGCGGGCGAGCAGCTTGGCACGCCGCTGCGCTCCGGCCCGGGCCTCGCGCTCGGCGCGGGTCGGGCGGGGTGCCGGGACGGGGGGCGCGGGCGCGGGTTCCGGTGCCGCTGCGGACACCAGCTCGGGTTCCGGCGCCGGGACCGGGGCCTCGGGGGGCACACCGGAGGGATCCCCCGCCTCCCCGGCGGGGGTTTCGTCGTTCCGATCGTCCAGGGACCGGGTGATGCGACGCTCCATCGCCGCCCGCCCCGACAGCAGGCGAATGGCGGTGCTGAAGCGTTCCGTCGGGCGCGCTTCATTGAGCTCGTCCTGCCTGCGGAGCCACATCGGCACCAGATAGGCAGCCCAGGCCCCTACGATCACCGCGTAGATGAGGCCGCTACTGCTCACGTCTCACACCGTAGGGGTGGCGGGTGGCACCTGTCGCCAATTACTGCCGGTGTGTCGCATGATCAAGCTGATTCTCCGACTATTTTGTGCGCCTGTATGGCGGAATGGCGACACGTCGATACGCTATTGAGATCATTTTCGAACACTTATTCAATTATGGCGCCGATCGGATACGGCCGCCCGCCAACGGTTGAGCAGGCCCTCCGGCACCTCCTCCGCAGTCAGCACATAGACCAGGTGGTCGCGCCAGTCGCCGTCGATGTGCAGATAGCGGGTACGCAGGCCCTCCTGGCGGAATCCGAGTTTCTCCACCACCCGGCGGCTGGGCGTGTTCTCGGGGCGGATGCAGACCTCGATGCGGTGCAGCCCGAGCGCCCGGAAGCAGTGGTCGGCGGCGAGGGCGACGGCGGTCGGCATGATGCCCTGACCGGCCACCGCCTCGTCGATCCAGTACCCGATGTTGGCCGAGCACATCGAACCCCAGGTGATGCCGCCGACGGTCAACTGGCCGACCAGGCGGCCTCGGTAGGTGACCGCGAAGGGCAGCATCCGGCCCGCCGATGCCTCCGCCCGCAGATAGCGGACCATCTGACGGAAGGTGGGCCGGGGTCCGGCCAGACGCCCCGGCGGGGGCGGCGGAACGGTCGCCTCCCAGCGCCGCAGCCAGTCCCGGTTGCGGCTGCTGACCTCCCGCCATGCCTTCTGGTCGCGGACCCTGATCGGCCGCAGGCCGAGGTCGCCCTCGGTGAGGGTGACAGGCCAGACGGCGTTCAGCGGGTGCTCCCGTGCTGCTGGTGCTGCTGGTGCTGGTGCTGCTGCTCGTGCTCAGGCCGGGGTGGGGGCGCGTCGGGGTGGACATGGTCGCCGCCGCGCACCTGGTCCACGGCATGCGCCAGCAGCGGCGCCAGCACGGCCAGGCCGTCCCGCACCCCGCCGGTGGAACCGGGCAGATTGACGATCAGGGTCTGTCCGGCGAGCCCGGAGAGCCCGCGCGACAGCACGGCGGCGGGCACCTTCCCCCGTCCATGGGCGCGGACCGCCTCCGCGATCCCCGGGACCGGCCGGTCGATCACCCGGGCGGTCATCTCGGGTGTGCGGTCGGTGGGCGAGATACCGGTGCCGCCGGTGGTCAGCACCACGTCGTAGCCGGCCGCGACGGCGCCGCGCAGCGCCGCCTCCACGGGTTCGCCGTCCGGGACGACCTGCGGGCCGTCGACCGCGAAGCCCATCGCGGCCAGCCCCTCGACCAGCAGCGGACCGCCCCGGTCGGGGTAGACGCCCGCTGCGGCGCGGTTGGAGACGGTGAGGGCGAGGGCCCGCCCGACGGGCCCGGCAGGAGCGGTGCTCACCGGGCGCCGTCCCGCTGCCAGTCGCCGCTCCGCCCGCCGCTCTTCGCCTCCACCCGGACCGCGTCGATCACGGCTTCCCGGTCGACGGCCTTCACCATGTCGACCACGGTGAGCGCGGCCACCGAGACCGCGGTCAGGGCCTCCATCTCCACACCGGTGCGGTCGGCGGTCCGTACGGTGGCGGTGATCTCCACCGCGTCGTCGGCGACGGTCAGCTCCACCTCCACGCCGGAGACGGCGATGGGGTGGCAGAGCGGGATCAGCTCGGGGGTGCGCTTGGCGCCCATGATCCCGGCGATCCGGGCCACCGAGAGGGCGTCGCCCTTGGGCACCCCCTCACCGCGCAGCAGTTCCACCACCCGGGCGGAGACCAGTACCCGGCCGGACGCACTGGCGGTCCGCACGGTGGTGGCCTTCTCCGAGACGTCCACCATGCGGGCCGCCCCCGCCTCGTCGACATGGGTGAGGCGGTCGGCCGGCCGGCCGCCCGGTGGGTTCGCGGTCACGTGGTTCTCCAGAGGCCCGGTGTGCTGGTCGAAGGTACGGGGTGCGGGCGCTACCGTACCCGCCCTGCGGCCCCGGGATTCGGGGACTCCTCCAGCAGGACCACGTCCAGCAGTGCGCCGGGGTCGGCCGAGGTGGTCTCCTCGTCCAGCACGATCAGGCAGTTGGCCCTCGCCAGCGGCCCCACCAGATGCGATCCGGCGCCGCCGACCGGGACGACGGTGCCCGGCTCGCCCCGGCCCGGCACCGGCGGCGCATAGCTGCCGCGCAGAAACTGCCGGCGTCCGGCGGGCGAGCGCAGCGGGCCGGTGCAGACCGCCCGCACCACCGGCCGGTGCACCTGCTCGGCACCCATCATGGTGCGGATCAGCGGGCGGACGAAGAGCTCGAAGGAGATATAGGCGCTCACCGGGTTGCCGGGCAGCGCCAGCAGCGGCACCCCCTCCCCCGGGCCGATCCGGCCGAACCCCTGCGGCTTGCCGGGCTGCATCCGCAACTGCCGGAAGTCGACCCGGCCGAACCCCTGGCCCGCCCCGTCCGCGCCGCTCGGCGAGAGGGCCTGCTTGACCACGTCGTACGCACCCACGCTGACCCCGCCGCTGGTGACGATCAGATCGACGCGGCCCAGTTGCTCCCTCAGCACCGCGCGCAGCCGCTCCGGGTCGTCCGGCACCCCGCCGATGCGGTGGGCGACCGCTCCGGCGTCCCGGGCGGCGGCGGTGAGGGTGTAGCTGTTGGACTCGGAGATCTGGCCGGGTCCGACCGGTTCGCCGGGCTCCACCAGTTCGCTGCCGGTGGAGAGCACCGCGACCCGGGGGCGCGGATGCACCCGTACCGTGCCCCGGCCGATGGCGGCCAGCAGGCCGATCCGGGTGGGGCCGAGCATCGCGCCTGCGGTGAGCACCCGCTCCCCGGCGGCGATGTCGCTGCCACGACGGCGGATGTGGGCGCCCGCCGCGACCGGGCGGAAGACCTGGACCTCGGCCGAGGCGCCGACCGCCATCCGGTCGGCGGGCACGGCGGTGCCGCTGCCGCCGTCGGTCCACTCCACCGGGGCGACGCCTTCGGCGCCGGGCGGCAGCGGGGCGCCGGTCATGATCCGGGCGGCCTGGCCGGGGGAGATGCCGGGCAGCCGCCCCGACCCGGCCGCGATGTCGCCGACCACGGCCAGTACGGACGGATAGCGCTCGGTGGCGCGGTCGGTGTCGGCGCTGCGCACCGCGTAGCCGTCCATGGAGCTGTTGTCGAAGGGCGGCAGGTCGCCCGCCGCGACCACGTCCTCGGCCAGTCGGCACCCCTGGGCGTCCAGCAGCGGCAGGTCAACCGGCGGCAACAGCCGGACCGCCGCCAGCACATCGGCCAGGTGCTCCTCCACGGACCACAGGGTGGGGCCGGGTGCGGCGGTGCGGTCCCGCTCCGCCGGCCGCCCGCCCCGGGGGCCGTCGTGCGCCGGACCTGCCGTACCCGCCCTGGACCCTGTCATCGCCTCGCCGCTCCCACTGTCCGCCGCACTGTCCGCCGCACCGCCTGCCGCACCGCCCGCTGTGCCTTCAGCTCCGCTGTGCCTTCAGCCCCGCTATGCCTTCAGCTCAGTGCCGACGAAGTCCCGGAGCCAGGCACGGAAGCCGGGGCCCAGGTCCTCACGCTCGCATGCCAGCCGGACGATGGCGCGGAGGTAGTCGGCCCGGTCGCCCGTGTCGTAGCGGCGGCCCTTGAAGAGCACGCCGTGGACCGGCCCGCCCTCGTGGGCGCCACGGCCCGCCAGGGTGCGCAGGGCGTCGGTGAGCTGGATCTCGCCGCCACGGCCGGGCGCGGTGCCGTGCAGCACCTCGAAGACGGCCGGGTCCAGCACATAGCGGCCGATGACCGCGTAGTTGGAGGGGGCCTCGGCGCTGTCCGGCTTCTCGACCAAGTCGGTGACCTGCACGACCTCGCCGTCCTTGCCGGACCCCTGCCACTCGCTGGGCTTCACGGCGGCGCAGCCGTAGAGGTGGATCTGCGACGGGTCGACCTCGATCAGGGCGACCACCGAGCCGCCGAGCGCGCGCTGCACCTCGATCATGCGGGAGAGCAGCGGGTCGCGCGGGTCGATGAGGTCGTCGCCGAGCAGGACCGCGAACGCCTGGCCCGCCACATGCTGCTCGGCGCAGAGCACGGCGTGACCGAGGCCCTTGGGGTCGCCCTGGCGCACATAGTGCATGGTGGCGAGGGTGCTGGACTCCCGGACCCGCTCCAGCTTGGTCTCGTCGCCCTTGCGGGTGAGCTGCTCCTCCAGTTCGTAGTTGCGGTCGAAGTGGTCCTCCAGGGCGCGCTTGTTGCGTCCGGTCACCATGAGCACATCGGAGAGCCCGGCGGCGGCGGCCTCCTCCACCACGTACTGGATCGCCGGCTTGTCGACGACGGGGAGCATCTCCTTCGGAGTGGCCTTGGTCGCGGGGAGAAAGCGGGTACCGAGGCCGGCGGCGGGCACGACGGCCTTGGTGGGGTGAGGGCGGACGTTGGTCATGGCAACGACTTTACTGAGCCGCCGAAACGCCCATGTGAACATGGGCTGAATCGATGAGGTGAGTCTGCCCGTCTGCGGCGGCCGCCTCCCGGTCGGCGGGCAGGCCGCGCCAGCAGTCCCCACCGGCCCGCCGGGCGTCGCCGAGCGCCCGGCCGGCGGCGCGCAGCAGGGTGGTGGCGTGCTCGCCGTCGCCGGGCAGCACCGCGATGCCGATGGCGGCGGTGAGGCCGCTGGTGGTCGGGCCGGGGCGGGCGGCGTCCTCGGGGAGCGGCAGCCGGTGGCGCCGTACGGTCCAGCAGAGCCGCTCCGCGACCTGGACGGCGCCCTCCACGCCGGTGTCCGGCAGCAGCACCAGGAACTCCTCGCCGCCGTAGCGGCCCAGGGTGTCGGAGCGGCGGATCTCCAGGGCGAGACGCTGGGCGAGGTCGCGCAGCGCGGCGTGGCCGCGCGGGTGCCCATGGGCCTCGTTGATGGCCTGGAAGCCGCCGACCCCGATCAGCAGCAGGGCCAGCGGGCGGTTGCCACGGGTGTGGCGGGCCACCTCGCGGTCCAGGGTGAGCTGGAGGTGGCGGTAGTTCCACACCCCGGTGAGCGGGTCGGTGACGGCGGTGCGCTCCAGGGCTGCGCGGTCCGACTCCAGCCGCCGCACCCGCTGGTCCAGCTCGGCGGCGCGGGCGGTGGCGGCCCGGTGCCGGCGGCGCAGCCGCTGGGTGAGCAGGGCCAGCGCCACGGTGGCGGCGCAGGCGGGCAGGCTGAGCACCGCCAGGGTCCTGACCAGCACCGCCGTGCTCATACCGCCGCCTCTCCATGGGGGTGTCCGCCGGTCGTACCGCCCGTCCCGGCGGTCCGGTCCGATCCGATCCGCCCGGGGGCCGGGCCGGACCGGCGCGGCAGACTGGGCCGCGTACGCCGTCACCGGCACCACGCCATCTGCCGTCGGGAAGGAACCCGGACCATCCATGGAGAACGACAAGAGCGCGCTGAGGTCACGGCTGCTGGCGCGGCGGCGGGCCCTCTCCCCGGAGCGGCGCGCGGCGGCGGCCCGGTCGCTCGCCGAGCAGGCCCTGGCGCTCCTCCCGGCGCAGGGCGCGGTGACGGTGGCGGCCTATGTCTCGGTGGGCGCGGAGCCCGGCACCCGGGCGCTGCTGGAGGCGCTGCGCTCCCGGGGGGTGCGGGTGCTGCTGCCGGTGCTGCTGCCCGACAACGACCTGGACTGGGCGGTCTACCAGGGCCCGGAGGCGCTGCTCCCGGCCGGGCGGGGGCTGCTGGAGCCGGGCGGTCCACGGCTGGGTCCGGGGGCGGTCTGCGAGGCGGCGCTGGTGCTGCTGCCGGGGCTGGCGGTGGACCGGCGGGGGTTGCGGCTCGGGCGCGGCGGGGGCAGCTACGACCGGGTGCTGGCCCGGTTGGCGGCGACCGGGTCGCGCGCCCGGCTGGTCACGCTGCTGTACGACGACGAGCTGCTGGACGCGGTGCCGGCCGAGCCGCACGACCGGGCGGTGGACGCGGTGGTCACGCCGACGGGGGTGCACCGGACGGCTCGGTGAGCCGGTGCCGGTGCACCCCCGTGGCAGGGACTCTGACGGCGGGTCAGCCCTTGGTGAGGACCAGGTGGTCCTTGGCGGCCTTCTTCACCGCGTCGGCGGAGAAGGCCCAGGGGAGCAGTTCGCCGTCCTTCCACAGCTCGGTCTGGTCGTTGTAGTTGGGGTGGTAGGCGTGGCCGGAGGCGCCGCCCACATTGATCCAGCGGGAGGCGTCGAAGTCGCTGAGGTCGACCACCATCCGCATGGAGGGGATCCAGTCCACCTGGTAGCCGGCGGCGGCGTTCCAGCCGGTGGCGTCCACCGCCGCCGAGCCGCCGGAGAGCTGGTACGGGCCCCGGTTGAGCAGCTTCTGGACCACCCCGGAGGCGAGCGAGGAGTCATCGCTGCCCATGGTCTGCTCCTTGAGGGTCAGCGTGTGCAGCCGGCCCCAGCTCCAGGTGGAGATGTCCTTGCTGAGCTTGGAGGTCAGCTCCTGCCGGGCGTCGGTCATGGCCTGGAGCAGCAGCGAGTCCCGGCCGTGGTGGACCCGGCCGTAGGCGTCGGTGTAGTCCCACCAGTTGCTCTCGGGGTCCTGGAGCTGCTGCCGGACGACCTCCATCCAGCGGTCGCCGCCGTCCGGCTGCGCCTTCGAGGGCTCGCGGTTGCCGCACTCCCGGACCAGCTTGGGCTTGCCGCCCACCGCGTCGTCGGGGAGGGTGTCGTTGGTCTTCTGCTCGACCAGCTGGCAGTCGCCCTCGGCCCGCAGGTCGGCGGGGAACTTGTCGCCGAAGGCGCGCAGCAGCAGGTTGCGCCAGACGCCGTTGTAGTAGGCGGCGGCGGCGGAGCCGGAGTCCTGGCGGTAGTTCCAGTCCTTGAGCAGGTCCTGCGCGTCGCGGACGTAGCCGTCCCGGATGTTGATCTTCAGCAGATAGGGGACGAGCGTCTTGGCCATGACGCTGGAGTTGTCCAACTGCATGTCCTGCATGTCATCCGGGGAGATCTTGCTGCCGTTCTTCAGCTTGCTCCGGATCAGGTCGCCGATCTGCTTGGCGCGGGTGCCGTACTCCCAGTCCATGGTGAGCAGATAGGGGTAGGAGTCGTCGACGACGGCCTGGTTGGCGGTGACGATGTAGCCCTCGGGCGGGTTCTTGGCCCAGGGCAGGGCCTCGAAGGGGATGTAGCGCTTCCAGCTGTAGGCCGGGTCCCAGCCGGGGGCCGGGTAGGTGCCGTCGTCGTCCTTGTTGCGGATCGGGATCAGGCCCGGGGCCTGGTAGCCGATGGTGCCGTCGGTGTCGGCGTAGATGAGGTTCTGCGCCGGGACCGCGAAGAACTTGGCGGCCTCGCGGAACTGGGCGAAGTTCTGCGCCTTGTCCAGCGCGAAGACCGCGTCCATGGTCCGGTTGGGGGTGAGGGCGGTCCACTTGAGGGCGACGCCGTAGCCGGTGACGCCTCGGTCCGGGGCCGCGTCGCCGACCGGGGCGTACTTGCCGACCTTCTGGTCGGTCTCGCTCTGATCGGAGATCAGCGGGCCGTTGTTGGTCTCCCGGACGGTGATCTCGACGCTCTTGCCGCCGGCGACCTTGATGGTCTCCTTGCGGATGGTGAAGGGCTCGTCCCTGCCGTCGTAGAGGTAGGTGCCGGTACCGGTGATCTTCTCCAGGTACAGGTCGGTGACGTCGGGTCCGAGGTTGGTGAAGCCCCAGGAGATCTTCTGGTTGTGGCCGATGACGACGCCGGGCATACCGGAGAAGGTGTAGCCGGCGGTGTCGAAGGGGCACTCCTTGTCGACGGTGCGGCAGTGCAGGCCCATCTGGTACCAGATGGACGGCATCCCGGGGCCGAGGTGCGGGTCGTTGGCCATCAGCGGCTTGCCGGTGGTGGTCAGGGAGCCGGAGACGACCCAGGAGTTGGAGCCGATGCCCTGGCCTGCCGGGCCGAGCAGCTGCGGCACCGAGTCCAGCTTGCCGGAGAGGCTCTGGAGCAGCCCGGCGACCTGGGCGCGGGCCTGGGTGCTGCCGGTGGCGCCGTCTGCACCGTCTGCACCGTCTGCGCCGTCTGCACCGTCTGCGCTGTCGGCGGTCCTGGTGGCGGCGGTGGTCCCGGCGGGCACATAGTGCTCGTCACCGACGACGGTGCCGGTCTTGAGGATGGTGCCGTTGCGGTCGTACGGGTAGTCCGGGTAGAGCTGCTTGATCTGGTCGGCGGTGAAGCTCTCGCTGAGCAGGGAGCGGTCGATCTCGTCCTGCATATTGCCGCTGAGGTCCCAGGCCATCGCCTTCAGCCAGGCCACGGAGTCCACCGGCGTCCACTTCTCCGGCGTGTACTGGCGGTTGACGGCGCCGAGAAGGGTGTACTCCAGGGAGGCGGAGGAACCGCCGGGGTGCTGCTTGAGCCAGGCGTTCACCCCGTCCGCATAGGCCTGGAGGTACGTCTTGGTGGTCGCGGAGAGCTGCTCGTCGTACTCCTGCTTGGCGACCCTGGCCCAGCCCATGGTGCGCAGGAAGGCATCGGTCTCCACCTGGCTCTTGCCGAACATCTCGGAGAGCCGGCCGGAGGTGATGTGGCGTCGGACGTCCATCTCCCAGAAGCGGTCCTGGGCATGGACGTAGCCCTGGGCGCGGAAGAGGTCCTCCGGGGTGTCCGCGTACAGCTGCGGAATGCCGTTGGAGTCGCGCTGCACATCGACCGCGCCGGACAGGCCGGCGACCGGCACACTGCCGGCCACCTGCGGATACGAGGCGCGGACGGTCCGGACGCCGAACCAGCCGCCGACGGCCACACCGGCGACGAGCAGCAGGGCCAGCACGATCACGACCAGGCGAGCGCGCCGGAACTTCTTCGAGCGGGGCATCTGTGTCCTTGGCAGAGGTCCTCTTCGGCGTACCGGCCGGGTGCGCCGGCCTGGCCCCACCCTAGGTCGCTCGGTGGAACCGGCACGCACGCGGGGTCAGAGGGAGATTACCGGGCCCGGATGAATCCTCCTTCCATGTTCCAAGAGAACGTAAACTGTTAGGCTGTATAACGATCCTCTTCCCAGTCGTGCCTTCTTCTCACGCCCACCACACCAGCGAGGTGCCACTGCGTGACCGTCGACCGCCTCAACCTGCTGCTTCTCGTCTTCGCCGCCATCATGATCGTCGCCATGGCGGCCGTCCGGCTCTCCACCCGCACCGGCCTTCCCAGCCTGCTGCTCTATCTCGGCATAGGCATCGCCATGGGTCAGGACGGGCTCGGCGTCCGCTTCGACAACGCCGCACTCACCCAGGTACTGGGCTATGCGGCGCTGGTGGTGATCCTCGCGGAGGGCGGTCTGGGCACCAAGTGGCAGGACATACGGCCGAGCCTGCCGGCCGCGAGCATGCTCGCCACGGTCGGCGTCGGGGTCAGCGTCCTGGTGACGGCCCTGGGCGCGCACTGGCTGGTGGGCCTGGACTGGCGGCTCTCGCTGCTGATCGGCGCGGTGGTCTCGTCCACGGACGCGGCGGCGGTCTTCTCGGTGCTGCGCCGGGTGCCGCTGCCCAGGCGGGTGACGGGCCTGCTGGAGGCGGAGTCCGGCTTCAACGACGCGCCGGTGGTCATCCTGGTGGTCGCCTTCGCCACCACCGAGCCCCTGGAGCCCTGGTACGTCATGCTCGGCACCATAGTGGTCGAGCTGGCGATCGGCCTGGTGGTCGGACTGGCCGTGGGCAGGCTCGGCGCGCTCGGGCTGCGGCATGTCGCCCTGCCCGCCTCCGGCCTCTACCCCATCGCGGTCCTGGCCCTGGTGGTGCTGGCCTACGCGGGCGGCGCGCTGCTGCACGGCTCCGGCTTCCTCGCCGTCTATGTGGCCGCGGTGATCCTCGGCAATGCCCGGCTGCCGCACGGGCCGGCGGTACGCGGCTTCGCCGACGGGCTGGCCTGGGTCGCCCAGATCGGCATGTTCGTACTGCTCGGACTGCTCGTCACCCCGCACACCATGCGGGACGCGCTGCTGCCCGCCATCGTGGTGGGGCTGGTGCTGGTCTTTGTCGCCCGTCCGCTGTCGGTGCTGCTGACCGCCATCCCCTTCCGCATCCCATTCCGTGAGCAGGCGCTGCTCAGCTGGGCGGGACTGCGCGGCGCGGTGCCGATCGTGCTGGCCACCATCCCGCTGGTGGCCGATGTGCCGGGCGCCCGCAATGTGTTCAATGTGGTCTTCCTGCTGGTGGTCGTCTTCACCCTGCTCCAGGGGCCGACGCTGCCCTGGGTCGCCAAGCACCTGAAGCTCTCCGACAGCAGCCTCGGCGAGGACCTGGGCCTCGAGTCGGCGCCGCTGGAGAAGCTGCACGGCCATCTGCTCTCGGTGGCCCTCCCGGAGGGGTCCCGGATGGTCGGCGTGGAGATCGGCGAACTGCGGCTGCCCCGAGGCTCCGCCGTCACCCTGATCGTCCGGGAGGGGACCAGCTTCGTCCCCGACCGCGCCACCGTGCTGGCCCCGGGCGACGAACTGCTGGTCGTCACCACCGACCAGGTCCGCGACGCGGCCGAGCGGCGGCTGCGCGCCGTGGACCAGGGCGGCAAGCTCGCCGACTGGCTGGGCACCCGGGCCTGAGGGCCGGCCAACCCGGGCGGGCGGTCGGCGGCGGCACCTTCGGCATCTGCGGCCGGGCGGCTGCCCGCTTCCGTTCCGCCACCGGTGGTCCTCCCCCCGCGTCCATGGGCGTGGCCCGTTGACCCCTGCCCAGGGCCGGGATTGGATCCCCGCAGGCATCGTCCGGCTGCACATGGCGCAACCCAGCAGCCCAGGCCCGGGAGGAGAGCGCATGGTGACAGAGGCGATCACAGTGCGGCCGACCATCGACTCCCGGGTCGCCGCACTCGCCGAGGAGCGGCTGGACTGGCGGTTCAAGGCCGTACCGGCGGCGGCGCACGGCAGCACCGTCGCCGAGTATCTGGCGAGCCGTCCGACCCTGGACGGCCTCGGCACCCCGCTGCTGACACTCGACGCCGCCGGACTGCACCGCAACCTCACCACCATGGCCGCCTGGTGCACCGCCGCCGGAGTCGACCTCGCCCCGCACGGCAAGACCACCATGGCGCCCGCGCTCTGGCAGCTCCAACTGGCCGCCGGCTGCCGGGGCGTCACCCTCGCCACCCTGCCCCAGCTGCGCGTCGGCCGGGCCTTCGGACTGCGCAGCATCCACCTCGCGGGCGCCCTGCTGGACCCGGCGGGGCTGGCCTGGCTGGCGGCCGAGCTGGACGGCGACCCCGGCTTCTCCTTTGCCTGCTGGGTGGACGGCGAACGGTCCGTCGCCCTGATGGACGCGGCCCTGCGTACGGCCGGAGCGCAGCGCCCGGTCGACGTCTGCGTGGAACTGGGCGCCCCGGGCGGCCGCACCGGCTGCCGCGACCTGGGCGAGGCGCTGGCGGTCGCCCGCGCCGTGCACCGGGCGCCGACCCTGCGGCTGACCGGGACGAGCGGCTACGAGGGCGCCCTTGCGGACGACGCGGCGGCGGACTCGCTGGCGGCGGTGGAGCGCTATCTGCGCGACCTCGCCGAACTGCACCGGCGCCTGACCGCCGAGGGCCTGCTGGACGGAGCCGAGGAGGTGCTGGTCACCGCCGGCGGCAGCGGGTACTTCGACACCGTCGCCGAGGTGCTGGGCCCCCTTGCGCGGGAGGACGGACGGACCCGGGTGGTGCTCCGGTCGGGCGCCTACCTGGTCCACGACGACGGCTTCTACCGGGGACTCTCCCCGCTCTCCCGGGGCGCGGGCGACCGGCCGTTCCGCTCGGCGATGCACGGCTGGGCGCGGGTGGTCTCCCGGCCGGAACCGGGGCTGGCCCTGCTGGACGGCGGCAAGCGCGACTTCCCGTACGACAAGGGGCTGCCGGTGCCCCAGCTGGTCCACGGCCGGGGGCCGCTGAGCGGCGGCCGGATCACCGCGCTCAACGACCAGCACGCCTTTCTGCGGGACGCGGCGGTCGAGGTGGGCGACCTGGTGCGGCTGGGGCTCTCCCACCCGTGCACGGCCTTCGACAAGTGGTCGCTGATCCCGGTGCTGGACTCGGCGGACGCGGAGCGGCCCCGGGTGGTCGACCTGGTGAGGACGTTCTTCTGAACGGCGGGTCCGGCCCTCCGGAAGCGGGCGGCAGCGGGCGGCCGGGTGTCGGCCCGGGGGTCTGCCCGGGTGTCGGCCCGGGTGTCTGCCGCCTTCGTTACAATGTCCACACGTACGACCACGACTGGACTCTGCAACATCTGCCTGATGCAGAGCCGGCGCGACCGCTCGGCGGCCGTGGTCCGAGCCCCGGCTCCCTCCCTTCCGGCCGGTGGACGGACCTGGTATCTACCCCGGTCGACGCACCTGAGGACGGCTCTCGGTGCGCCCGGGGCATTCTGCTGCGCCCAGGCGTGCTACCAGGCAGCAGGAAGGATCGACCGTGACGGTCCGCCGAACGGTCGAAGGCTCGGGCTACCGCCCGCTGCTGCGCACCCCCGGCACCTGGACGTTCCTCGTCCCCGGATTCGCCGCCCGACTCCCGTACGCGATGCTCAGCCTGGGCATCGTGCTGCTGGTACGCCACACCCACGGCTCCTACGGCACGGCGGGCACCGTCGCCGCGGTGGCCGCCGTCGCCCAGGCCCTGGTGGGGCCGCAGACGGGCCGGCTGGCCGACCGGTATGGGCAGGCCCCGGTGCTGGTGCCCGGCGTGCTGCTGCACGCCGCCTCCGTCGCCGCGCTGATCGCGCTGGCGCTGGGGCATGCGCCGGTCTGGGCGCTCTTCGCCGCCGCCGCCCCGGCGGGGGCCTCGGTGCCGCAGATCGGGGCCATGGTGCGGGCCCGGTGGGTGGCCAAACTGGACGGCAGCCCGCTGCTGACCACCGCCTTCGCCTTTGAGTCGGTGACGGATGAATTCACCTTCGTCATCGGTCCGGTGATCGCCACCGCGCTCTGCACCACCGTCGCCCCGCCCGCCGGGCTGATCGCCGAAGCGGTGCTCACCGTCTCCGGCGGCCTGGCCTTCGCCGCGCAGCGCCGCACCGCCCCGGCCCGGCATCCGCGCCCGGCGGCGGGCGAACGCCGCGCCTCGGCGCTGGCGGTGCCTGGCGTGCGGCTGCTGGCCTTCGCCTTCCTCGGCCTCGGCTCGGTCTTCGGCGCCGTGCAGGTCTCGGTGACCGCCTTCGCCGAACAGGCCGGGCGGCCCGGGATGAGCGGCACCGTGTACGGGATCTTCGCGGGCGGCAGCATGCTGGCCGGGGCGCTGTACGGGATGGTGTCCTGGAAGCGCTCGCCGCAGCAGCGGATGCTGGTCTGCTACCTGCTGCTGATGCTGGGCTGCTGCACCCTGTGGGCGCTGCCCAACCTGGCCGCGCTGTCGATCGGCGGCCTGGTCTGCGGACTGGCCATCGCGCCGACCCTGATCACCGGCTACACGCTGGTGGAGTCGCTGGTCCCGGCGGGCGCCAAGACAGAGGCGTTCACCTGGCTGACCGGCGCCATCGGGCTGGGCCTGGCCATCGGCTCCACGGCAGCGGGGGAACTCGCCGACTCCACCGGCGCCTGGGCCGGGTTCCTGGTCCCGGTGGCGGGTACCGGCACGGCGCTCGCGGTGCTGCTGGGGCTGCGCGGACTGCTGGTGCCGACCGGGGACGGAGGCCGTACGGTGGCCCGTGGCGCGGAGGCTCCGGGCAGCGGCACGACGCACCTCACATCCGCCGCGCTGGACTGATCGCCGGGAATGCCGCATCATTGAGGGTCGTTAGCACTCACCAGGTAAGAGTGCCAGGAGGAAGCAAGTGCCGACGTACCAGTACCAGTGCACCGAGTGCGGCAGCGGCCTGGAGGCGGTGCAGAAGTTCACCGACGACGCGCTGACCGACTGCCCCGAGTGCAAGGGCCGCCTTCGCAAGGTCTTCTCGGCCGTGGGTGTGGTCTTCAAGGGCTCCGGCTTCTACCGCACCGACAGCCGGTCGTCTTCGAGCAGTTCCGTGAGCGCGCCGGCCGGGGCCTCGTCGTCTTCGGGTTCGTCCGGCTCGGGCTCGGCTGGCTCGGGCTCGTCCTCGGGCGGCGACTCGGCGTCGAAGCCCGCTTCCAGCGGCAGCTCGTCCGGCGGCACCTCGTCGGGCTCGTCCTCCTCCTCGGGCGGCAGCTCCGCCGCCTGACCTGCGCACCCGCAGAGGCCCCGTACCACGCCCCAGCAGGGCTGTACGGGGCCTTCAGCGCGCCCGGATAGGCTGCCTCCCATGGCGGACACCAGCAGCAACCCAGCGGACCTCACCCCCGTCGAGACCGCCCCGGTCGAGATCGGCATTCTCGGCGGCTCCGGCTTCTACGCCTTCCTGGACGACGTCACCGAGGTGACCGTCGACACCCCCTACGGGGCGCCCAGCGACTCGCTCTTCATCGGCGACCTGGACGGGCGGCGGGTGGCCTTCCTGCCCCGCCACGGGCGCGGCCACCACCTGCCGCCGCACCGCATCAACTACCGGGCCAACCTGTGGGCGCTCCGCTCGCTCGGCGCGCAGCAGATCCTGGGGCCGTGCGCGGTGGGCGGCCTGCGCCCGGAGTACGGCCCGGGCACCCTGGTGGTCCCGGACCAGCTGGTGGACCGCACCTCGGGCCGGGTGCAGACCTTCTACGACGGCGTGCCCCGGGAGGACGGGCGCATCCCCGAGGTGGTGCATGTCTCCTTCGCCGACCCGTACTGCCCCGTCGGGCGGCAGGCGGCGCTGGCCGGGGCCCGCGCCTCGGGCTGGGAGCCGGTGGACGGCGGCACCCTGGTCGTGATCGAGGGGCCGCGCTTCTCCACCCGCGCCGAGTCCCGCTGGTACTCGGCGCAGGGCTGGTCGGTGGTCGGTATGACCGGGCACCCGGAGGCGGTGCTCGCCCGCGAACTGGGCCTCTGCTACACCTCGATCAACCTGGTCACCGACCTGGACGCGGGCGTGGAGACCGGCGAGGGCGTCACCCATGAGGAGGTGCTGGCGGTCTTCGCGCAGAATGTGGGCCGGCTGCGCACGGTGCTCTTCGACGTGGTGAAGGGCCTGCCGGCCGCTCGGGACTGCATCTGCTCGCATGCGCTGGACGGTCTGGAGACCGGGCTCGACCTCTGACCTCAGGCGCTGACCTCAGGCGCTGACCTCGGCCGCTGACCTCGGCCGCTGACCTCGGCCGCTGCGGTGTCAAGCTGAAGGCGGAAAAGCCACCCCTGCGGGTGAAGGAAGTTATCCACAGCCCCGGGTTGTCCACAGGATTCGGGGCGGGCCTACCGGGGGCGCGGCGTCGCGCCCACTCTGGTCGGGACCGCTTCCGGAATCCGACCCAGGTGGTGTGCCAGCCGTGTCCACGGTCTTCGATCCCTTCCCCGTCCGCCCGCGCCACGCGGGCAACCGCAGCGGCGTGCCCGGCCCTCCGTCCGAGGTGCCGCCCCGGCGGTCCGTGCCGCCCTTCCCGCCGGTCAGAGCAGGCTGTGGCAACCGCCACCGGCTGCGGCAGGCCGTGCGGTGCGGGCCGGGGCCGCTGGCCGCCGGGGTGCTGGCCGCTGCCACCGCGCTGGCCTTCGGGCCGCTGCGCGAACCACCTGCCGCGCCGCCGGGCCGGGTGCCACCGGCCGGGGCGGTGCCGCACTGCGCGCCCTCCGGGGACGGTGGCGTGGGGCACGACGGCCGGGTGGTGGTCCGGTGAGCCGGGGGCTGCGGTCAGCCGTGGTGCGGGGGCTTCTGGCTGAGGTACCAGTCCAGGTCGCGTCCGCCGGAGGAGCCCGCCGGGGCCTCGCCCCAGCCGGTGTCGGTGTCGTCGCTGGTCTGGCGGTCCAGCGGGTCGTCGAAGACCAGCCCTGCCGGGGGCGTCCGCCGCGCCTGCTGCCGCCTCTGCTCCTCGCCCTGGTCGCCGCTCATCGTCCTCGCCCTGTCCGTCCTGCTCGTCATGCCCGTCCCGGTCGGCCTACGTGGTCTGCTCGGCCTGCTGGGCCTGCCGTGCCCGCGCCCCGGGTGACCCCCGGCCTCCAGCGTAGGCTCTCCCGCTCCCCGGGCAGCGCGGAGCCCCGATGCACGGGGCGCGCACCGGGGCTCACAGAGGGACGGTCAGGCTGCCTCGAATCCCGAGTGGTGGGCCATCCGCTTGAGCTCCGCGAGGGCGTGCTTCTCGATCTGCCGAATGCGCTCGCGGGTGAGCCCATGCTGCTTGCCCACCTCGGTGAGAGTGCGTTCACGGCCGTCCTCCATGCCGTAGCGGGAGCGGATGATGGATGCGGTGCGGTCGTCGAGGCGGCCGATGAGGTCGTCCAGCTCCTCACGGCGCAGCATCACCATGACGGCGTCCTCCGGGGAAACGGCCGCGGTGTCCTCGACCAGGTCGCCGAACTGGGTCTCGCCCTCGTCGTCGACCGACATATTGAGGGAGACCGGGTCGCGGGCCCAGTCCAGCACGTCCTTGACGCGCTCCTCGGTGGAGCCCAGCTCGGCCGCCACCTCGGCGGGCTCGGCCTCACGGCCCAGCTCCTTGGACTTCTCCCGCTGGACCCGCCGGATCCGGCCCAGCTCCTCCACCAGGTGGACGGGCAGCCGGATGGTGCGGGACTGGTCGGCGATGGAACGGGTGATGGCCTGGCGGATCCACCAGGTCGCGTAGGTGGAGAACTTGTAGCCCTTGGCGTAGTCGAACTTCTCGACCGCCCTGACCAGGCCGGCGTTGCCTTCCTGGATGAGGTCCAGCAGCGGCAGGCCGCTGCGCGGGTAGCGCCGGGCCACCGCGACGACCAGTCGCAGGTTGGAGCGGATGAAGACGTCCTTGGCGCGGTTGCCGTCCTCGGCTATCGCCCGCACCTCCTCCTCCGTGGTCCCCTCGGGCAGGGCTCCCTCGTCGAGCAGGTGCTCGGCGTACACGCCCGCCTCGATGCGCAGGGACAGCTCGACCTCCTGGGCGGCATCGAGCAGCGGCGTTCGGGCGATCTCGTCGAGGTACATGCCGACGAGGTCGCGGTCGGCCTCACTGTTGGCCGGGCGGGCGTTGCGCGCCCGGTCGGCCTTGTCGCGAACGACGGCACGGGTGGCCATGCGTGCTCCCTTGCTTCTGGTGCCTGCTTGCCTTCACGTTCCGGTGCGAGCCCGACCCGGTCCCGCACTCACGTAACGATTCAACGGGCAGAATCCGGACATCATTCCCAAGGCGATCACTTTCTTGGGGAGATGCAGTATCCTGCTCGATTTCACTTCGCAGGTGAACAGGCCGTGTTCGGACATGCACAGGGTGTACGCCCGTTCTGCCCCGCATGGTTCGCCTACCCGCGCCCCTGCTTGCACACGTCACGTTCCGGGCACGCGTCAACTCCCGGGTCTTCAGCTCCCGGGCCTTCAACTCCCCGGCTGGGAACGGCCGTACCCGGCCAGCTTGGCGGTCGCCTGCTCCAACTGGACCGCGTCCAGCGCCCTGGGCAGGCCGGCCGCCCGGGTGCGCAGATAGACATCGCACATCCACTCCAGCTGCTGCGCCAGCCCATAGGCCGCCGCGAGGCTGCCGGCCACCGTCACCGCGCCGTGGTTGGCCAGCAGGCAGCCCCGGCGGCCACCGGCCAGCGCCGCCTCGACTCCGGCTGCCAGTTCCGCACTGCCGTAGGTCTCGTACGGCGCGATCCGCAGCGGGCCACCGAACATCGCCGTGTAGTAGTGGACCGGCGGCAGTTGCGACAGCCCGTCCAGGCAGGCGACGGCGGTGGCGGCCACCGAGTGGGTGTGCACCACCGCGGCGGCGCCCTCGGCCCGGTAGGCGGCCAGATGGAAGGGCAGCTCGCTGCTGGGCGGCAGTTCGGCCTCGACGGCGGTGCCGTCCATCCGGTGCACGCCGATCAGCTCCGGCGTCAGTTCGTCGTAGTCCACACCGCTGGGGGTGACCGCCAGCAGCTCACCGACCCGGACCGAGAGGTTGCCCGCAGTGCCCACGACCAGCCCGTCCGGGCGCAGCCGCCGGGCATGACGGACGATCTCGGCGCGAGCCTCGGCAAGCAGCACGGCTCCCCCTGCGGGGTCTGGGCCCGTCGGCGGGGCGCGCGGGCCGGTCTATGCGCAACTCCGGCGAGCGCCTCCCGGTTCCCCACCGCCGGAGTGGACCACCGTGGGTCAGCGGTCCACCGGGGGTCAGCGGTCCACCGTGCGGTCGAAGTGGGTGGTGGTGTGCCGCAGGATGGCCCGCAGTTCCTCGCCCACGGTCGGCGGGGCGGTCTCGCCGGGCACGAAGAGAATGCTCACCTGCATGTGCGGCGGCTCGGCGAAGGCCGCCTTGCGCCCGCCCCAGATGAACGGGGAGGGGGTGCGGTTGACGGTGGCCAGCCCGGCCCGGGCCAGGTTCTTGGCGCGCGGGGTGACACCGGTCATGTGCTTGGGCGACTCCAGGCCGACCCCGTGGGCGGTGCCGCCGGCCACCACCACCAGGTGCCCGTCCGTCGGGGCCTTCAGCTGCCGGTAGCCGTACCGGTCGCCCTTGGCCACCGGGGTCACGTCCAGCACGGTGCCCCGGCAGTCCATCGCACCGTGGTCGCCCAGCCAGAGCCGGGTGCCGATGCGGGCGCGGAAGACCAGGCCCGGGTGGAGCGCGCGCAGCCGGCCGATCTCGTCGGCGGACAGATGGCTGACGTAGACGGCCGGGATCGGCAGCCCGGCGGCGGAGAGCCGGGCGACCCACTCCGAGCACTCCCGTACCGGATCGTGGCCCTCGGGCCGGTCGAGCGGCAGGTGCAGGGCGAAGCCCTCCAGCCGCACGTCCTCCAGGGCGGTGACCAGCTTGGGCACGTCCTGCTCATTGATGCCGTGGCGGCGCATGCTGGTCATGCACTCCACCACGACCCGCGACCCGACCAGCGCCCGGACGCCGCTGACGCTGCCGACCGTGCGCACCACCCGGCCGGGCAGCGGCACGGGGTCCTCGCCGATCCGGTACGGCGTGAGCACCAGCACGTCGCCGCCGAAGAACTCCACCGCCTCCGCCGCCTCATAGGCGGTGCCGACGGCCAGCATGGACGCGCCGAACCTGGTGGCCTCCTCGGCCAGCCGGCGGTTGCCGAAGCCGTAGCCGTTGCCCTTGGCCACCGGCACGAGGTCGGGGAACGCCTCCAGCACGGACTGCTGGTGAGCGCGCCAGCGGGCGGTTTCCACGTAGAGCGAGAGCGCCATCCGGGTGTGCCTTCCTGCGGTGGAGCGGGGACGAGGGGCTGCCCGCCGTCAGCGGGCCACTGCTCGGCTCGTCATATACATGTCGAAAGCCTTCTGCAACACCTTGCTCAGCGGGAAGTCCCACTCACCCAGGTACTCGGCCGCCTGACCTCCGGTGCCCACCTTGAAGCGGATGAGACCGAAGAGGTGGTTCTCCTCGTCAAGCGTGTCGCTGATGCCCCGCAGGTCGTACACGCGCGCACCCATGGCATGGGCGTCCCGCATCATCTGCCACTGGATCGCATTGCTCGGCTGGACCTCCCGCTTGCGGACGGTGGAGGCGCCATAGGAGTACCAGATGTGGTTGCCGGTACGGAGCATGGTGGTGGCGGCCAGCACCTCGCCCTCATGGGCCGCCAGGTAGAGCCGCATGGTGTCCGGCGTCTCGGCGTTGAGCGCCTTCCACATGCCCTGGAAGTAGGAGAGCGGGCGCGGGATGAAGTGGTCGCGCTCGCCGGTCTCCTTGTAGAGCTCATGGAAGATCGGCAGGTCCTCGAAGCGGCCGAGGGAGACCTGGACGCCGGCCTTCTCGCTCTTCTTGATGTTGCGGCGCCACTGCTGGTTCATGCCCTTGAGCACGTCGTCCGTGGTGCGCCCCTCCATCGGGACCTGGAAGACATAGCGGGGCTGGCCGGCGGAGAAGCCGCCGCCGTCCTCGTCGTCGTTCTGCTGCCAGCCCATCCGCCGCAGCCGGTCCACCACCTCGAAGGCGCGCGGCTCATAGGCGCTCGCCTCCACATCGCGCAGCCGCTTGGCGGTCTTGCCCGCGATGGCCTGCTTGATGACGTCCGCGTTCCAGCGCCGGATGATGACCGGCGGGCCCATCTTCACCGAGAAGGCGCCCTGCGACTTCAGGTGCGCCAGCATCGGCTGAAGCCAGCGCTCCAGGTCGGGGTCGAACCAGTTGATCACCGGCCCCTCGGGCAGGTAGGCCAGGAAGCGCTTGAGCTTCGGCAGCTGGCGGTAGAGCACCAGCCCCACGCCGACCAGCCGGTTCTGCTCGTCGAACCAGCCGATGGACTCCGGGCGCCACTCCGCCTTCACACCGCCCCACGCCGGTACCTGCATATGGCTGGCGGAGGGCAGGCTCTGGATGTAGGCCAGGTGCTCCTCACGGCTGATGGTGCTCAGACGCAGGCTCATGGATGGCGAGCTCCTCGTGCGGCAATGGTGATCGGAATGAGCCTACCGTCCGTCGCGGCGCGCTCCGTAGGCCCGGAGGGGGACACCGGCGTACCGCCCGATCGGCCCTGGGTAGCACATCGGTTCGCCCCGAGGCGGACCTCAGGGCACCACGGTGACCGGCCAGCGCCCGGCCTTGACCAGACGCACCGCCACCGAGCCGACGATGCGGTGCCCGGCCTGCTCGGAGGCGCCGACCACCACGGCGTCCGCCCGCAGCTCGTCGGCGGTGGTCAGCAGCCCGGTGTAGGGGTCGCCGGGGAAGGTGTGGAACTCCCAGCGGATGCTCCGGTGGTCGCCGAAGCGCTTCACCGCCTGCCGGATGTGCTGCAACAGATCCTCGGCGACCTGCTGGCCCACCTCCAGCAGGGTGCCGCCCACGCCTGCGGCCGACGCCGTGACCACGGGCTGCACATAGACCAGGACCAGCAGCGCTCCCTGCCGGCGGGCGAGACCCGCGGCATAGGCGACGGCACGCCAGGAGGAGTCCGAGCCGTCCACGCCGGTCACGATCGTCTTGGGACCGTCGACGCCGTACTCGAAACCCTGTCTGCCCACTTCGTCCGCCACGATCCGAGCCTACCCACGCCGCAGCGCTGCCGGTCACCCGGCTCAGGGCGTGCGGCGGGCCCGGCGGGGGTGGTACTCGACCAGGGTGAGGGCCAGCGAGACATAGCGCTCGACCAGGTCGTCGACGGCGAGCGCGCCCTCGGGGCGGTACCACTGGGCGACGGCGTTGCACATCGCGAGCACCGCGCGGCGGGCGTCGTCGGGATAGGGGGTGAGAAAGAGGGAGCAGGCCCGGCCGTCCTCGATGACCTGTTGGAACATCCGGGTGGCGGCAGCCTGGCGGCGGCGGAAGTGAGCGCGCTGCTCGTCGTTGAGGCTGCGGTCCTCGGTGAGTTCGATGGAGCTGCGGTCACGCTGTCCGGCCCGGAACCGGACGGTGGCCTCGACCAGGGCCTCCAGCCGCTCGGCGGGGTCGTCGCCGGCGTCGGCGAGCGCGGCGTCGCAGGCCTGCCGATAGCGGTCCATGCCCTCGTCGAGCAGGGCGAACAGCAGCTCCTGCTTGCCGCCGTAGTAGTGGTACAGCGCGGAGAGGCTGACACCGGCCCGCTGGGCGATGTCGCGGATCGAGGTGGAGCCGTAGCCGCGCTCGGCGAACTCCTGGCGGGCGGCCTCCAGCAGGGCCTGGTGGCCCGGGGGCCGCCGGGTGTCCACGTCCACGTCCGCGTCCATGCGTATGTCCCGGAGTCGAGTTTGGCTGATCGGTCATTCGGCATTCTAGGGCGGTGGGGCGGATCAGGGCCTATGGACAGTGCTTCTACCGGCCGTTAACTTAACAAGCGTTCGACCAGCAGAAGGGATCCCCGTCGTGCGCCGCACCGTTTTCACCGAGGACCACGAGGCATTCCGGGCGACCGTCCGCGACTTCATCGCCAAGGAGGTCGTCCCCGTCTACCCGGAGTGGGAGAAGGCCGGGCACGCGCCTCGCGACTTCTACCTCAAGCTGGGCGAGCTGGGCGTCTTCGGCATCGAGGTGCCCGAGGAGTACGGCGGCGCCGGCATGGGCGGCTTCAAGTACCAGGCCGTGGTCACCGAGGAGACCATGCGCGCCGGGGTGAGCTTCGGCAGCGCGGGCGTGCACACCGGCCTGGTCCTGCCGTACCTCCTGGAGTACGCCGGCGAGGAGCAGAAGAAGCGGTGGCTGCCCGGCTTCGTCTCCGGCGAGATCATGACCGCCATCGCCATGACCGAGCCCGGCACCGGCTCCGACCTGGCCGGGATCACCACCACCGCCAGGCTGTCCGAGGACGGCACCCACTATGTCCTCAACGGCGCCAAGACCTTCATCACCGGCGGTGTCCAGGCCGACCTGATGCTGGTGGTCTGCCGCACCTCCCCGGCCACCCCGGAGGACCGCCGGGCCGGACTGTCGATCCTCTGCGTGGACACCCGCTCACCCGGCTACACGGTGGGCCGCAAGCTGGAGAAGATCGGCCTGCGCTCCTCCGACACCGCCGAGCTGTCCTTCACCGACGTCGCGGTGCCGGTGGAGAACCTGCTGGGCGAGGAGGGCAGGGCCTTCTCCTACCTCACCCGCAACCTGGTCCAGGAGCGCCTGGCCATCGCGGTCGGCGGCTATGCCTCCGCCTCCGCCGCGATCGGCTTCGCCGTGCAGTACGTCAAGGACCGCAAGGTCTTCGGCCGCAGTGTGGCCGAGTTCCAGAACACCAAGTTCGTGCTCGCCGAGTGCGCCGCCGAGGTCGAGGCCGCCCAGGCGATGGTGGACCGCGGCCTGGAGCTGCACGAGACCGGCGAGCTGACCCCGGCCGACGCCGCCAAGCTGAAACTGTTCTGCACCGAGGTCTCCGCCCGGGTGATCGACAAGTGCCTCCAGCTGCACGGCGGGTACGGGTACATCCTGGAATACCCCATCGCACGGCTCTACACGGACGCCCGGGTCACCCGCATCTACGGCGGCACCAGCGAGGTCATGAAGACCGTCATCGCCAAGTCCCTCGGCCTGTAGGGCTTCGGAGAGGAAGAGGCCACCCCATGCGTGACGCAGTCATCGTCGACGCCGTACGCTCCCCCGTCGGCCGCCGAGGCGGAGCCCTGGCCGGGATCCACCCGGCCGACCTCTCCGCCCATGTCCTGCGCGCCCTGGCCGAGCGCACCGGCCTGGACCCGGCGCTGGTGGACGACGTGGTCTGGGGCTGCGTCTCCCAGGTCGGCGAGCAGACCGCCTGCATCGGCCGCTATGCGGTGCTGGCGGCCGGCTGGCCGGAGGAGGTGCCCGCGGTCACCGTCGACCGGCAGTGCGGCTCCTCCCAGCAGGCGGTGCACCAGGCCGCCGCCGGGGTGGTCTCCGGCCAGTACGACATCGCGGTGGCCGGCGGCGTGGAGTCGATGACCCGGGTGCCGATGGGCTCCTCCTGGGGCGGCGGTCTGGGCGAGCCGTACGGGCCGCTGGCCCGCGCCCGCTACGGCGGCATCGAGTTCAACCAGGGCGTCGGCGCGGAGATGATCGCCGCCGAGTACGGGCTGACCCGGGGCGAGCTGGACCGCTATGCGCTGGACTCGCACGCCAAGGCGGCTCGGGCGATCGACGAGGGGCGCTTCCAGGGGCAGATCACGCCGGTCCCGGTGACCGGCGCGGACGGTAAGGACGGCGGGGACGGCGCGGAGGGCGTGGGGGGCGCAGACGGCGAGCGGCTCTTCACCACCGACGAGGGCGTGCGGCGCGGCTCCACCGCCGAGCAGTTGGCGGCGCTGAAGACGCCGTTCCGGGCGGACGGGGTGGTCTCCGCAGGCAATGCCTCGCAGATCTCGGACGGCTCGGCGGCGCTGCTGGTCACCACCGGCGAGATCGCCGCCCGCCACGGCTGGACCCCGATCGCCCGGGTGCACACCGCGACCGTGGTCGGCGCCGACCCGGTCACCATGCTCAAGGGCCCGATCCCGGCCACCGCCAAGGTGCTCAAGCGGTCCGGGCTGTCGCTGGGCGACTTCGGCGCCTTCGAGGTCAACGAGGCGTTCGCCTCGGTCACCCTGGCGTGGCTGAAGGAGACCGGGGCCGACCCTGCGCTGCTCAACCCGAACGGCGGCGCCATCGCGCTGGGCCACCCGCTGGGCGGTTCCGGCGCCCGGCTGATGACCACCCTGGTGCACCACATGCGGGACAACGGCATCCGCTACGGCCTCCAGACCATGTGCGAGGGCGGCGGCATGGCCAACGCCACCGTGCTCGAACTGCTCTGACCGGGGGCCCGCGCCGAGCCCGAGGCAGTGCTCAGACGGCCCCGGGCTCCTCGTCGGCGGCGGCATCATCGGCGGCTGCGGTCTCGACCGCCGCGTCCAGTGCGTGGGTGAGGGCGTTGAGGCGGGTGCGGAGCTCGGCCATCCCCTCCAGGGTCAGGCCGGTGGAGGCGGCGATCCGCAGCGGCACCTCGCAGGCCCGGTGCCGCAGCTCCGCCCCGGCAGGGGTGAGGTTGACGGAGACGGAGCGCTCGTCCTGCGGGCTGCGGCGGCGCTCCACCAAACCGGCTGCCTCCAGCCGCTTGAGCAGCGGCGAGAGGGTCCCGGAGTCCAGCCGCAGGGCCTCGCCGAGCCCCTTGACGGTGGTCTCGCCGTGCTCCCAGAGCACCAGCATCACCAGGTACTGCGGGTAGGTCAGCCCGGTGTCCCTGAGGAGCACCCGGTAGACGCTGCCGAAGGCGCGGTTGGCCGCGTGCAGGGCGAAGCAGACCTGGTTCTCCAGCCGCAGGGCTTCCTCTGGGGTGGTCCTCATGCCGTCCAGGATAACCATCGATTGGGCACTTTTCAGTTGTGCACAACTGAGTTGTGTGCTTCAGTTGTCCCTGCACGCACACCCCGCCCGACGAAAGGGATGGTCCCCATGGACGCGCTCTACACCGCTGTCGCCACCGCCAACGGCCGCGAGGGAAGGGCCGTGAGCTCCGACGGGCAGCTGGACCTGCCGCTGGCCATGCCCGAGGGGCTCGGCGGCAACGGGCAGGGCACCAACCCCGAGCAGCTCTTCGCCGCCGGCTACGCGGCCTGCTTCGCCAGCGCGCTGGCCCTGGTCGGCCGGCAGGCCAAGGTCGACACCAAGGACGCCTCGGTGACCGCCGAGGTCTCCATCGGCAAGGTCGGCGAGGGCTTCGGGCTCGCCGTCGTGCTGCGGGTGGAGCTGCCGGACGCACTGCACGGCGAGACCGGCGAGCTGCTGGTGAAGCGGGCCCACGAGGTCTGCCCCTACTCCAACGCCACCCGCGGCAACATCCCGGTCGAGCTCGTGGTGGAGTGACGACCGGCCCGGGCGCCCTGCCTGGCTCACATGGCCAGGTAGGCCCGCAGGTGGGTGACCTCCTCGATCTCCCCGCCCGCCTTGGCCAGCAGTTGCCGGGCCAGGTCGTTCAGCGCCCGCGCCGCGGCCACCTCCTCGCCGACCCGCTGCTGCACCGGGTCGTCGGGGTGGCGGGTCGCATGCCCATGCGCCCTGATCTCGCTTCCGTCCTGGAGTCTCAGCAGGGCCGCCGCCTTGGTCCGGTCAGCGTGTTCGCTGAACTCCATCTCCACATGCCAACCGACGACCGGCTGAGTCTCGCTCCTCGACCGGGTCCGCGTCTCCGTCCGCATCGCAATCACCTCCGCGCACTGCCCCCTTCCAGGGTGCGCCGCACCCGGCCTACGCACCACCCTGGCCGGAGCGTCGTGGCCGGGGCATCATGGCCGATGCATCATGGGAGGCATGCCGGAGTCGCCCGAAGTCCAGGCGCTCGCCGACCACCTCCGCGAGCGGTCGGCGGGCCGCGCCGTGGCCCGGGTGGAGGTCGCCGCCTTCCAGGCGCTCAAGACCTTCGACCCGCCGCCGACGGCGCTGCACGGCCGCACCGTCACCGATGTCACCCGGCACGGCAAGTTCCTGGACCTCGACGCGGACGGCCTCCACCTGGTCCTCCACCTGGCGCGGGCGGGGTGGATCCGCCGGCAGGAGTCCATGCCGGCCACGCCGCCGAAGCCGGGTCGGGGGCCGCTCGCCCTGCGGCTGCTGCTGGACGACGGCTCGGGCTGGCAGGTGACCGAGCAGGGCACCACCAAGCGGCTGGCCGCCTATGTCGTACGCGACCCGGCCGAGGTCCCCGGCATCGCCCGGCTCGGTCCCGACCCGCTGGCCGACGGCTTCTCCCGGGACGACCTGGCGGCGGTCGCGGCCGGGCGCGGCGTCCGCCTCAAGGGGCTGCTCACCGACCAGTCGCTGCTCGCCGGCGTGGGCAACGCCTACTCCGACGAGGTGCTGCACACGGCCCGGCTGTCCCCGTACGCCATCGCCGCGAAGCTCGACGACGAGCAGCTGGACCGGCTGTACGAGGCGCTGCGCTCGGTGCTGCGGGACGCCCTGGAGCGGGCCCGGGGGCTGGCCGCCGGGGAGCTCAAGGCGGAGAAGAAGGCGGGCCTGCGGGTGCACGGCCGGGCGGGCGAGCCCTGTCCGGTCTGCGGCGACACCGTCCGCCAGGTGGTCTTCGCCGAGTCGTCGTTGCAGTACTGCCCCACCTGCCAGACCCGGGGCCGGGTGCTGGCCGACCGCCGGCTCTCGCGGCTGCTCAAGTAACCGCCGCTCCAGCCGACCGCCCGAGCAGCCCGCCCAAGCAGCCCGCCCGTCAGGGCATGGGCAGTACCGCGAAGCCGATCAGGCCCTCCGGCTCCTCGGGGGACACCTCGACCCGCTCCACCCGGGCGGCGGGCGGGCCGTGGTGCGCCCAGCCGACCAGGCGCTCCACCGCGTCGGGCCGCCCTTCGAAGACGGCCTCCACACTGCCGTCGGGGAGGTTGCGCACCCATCCGGCGACACCCTGCTCGGTGGCCGTCCTGCGGCAGCCGTCGCGGTAGCAGACCCCCTGCACACTCCCGGACACCCTGACATGCCTGCGGATCATTCGCTGCGTCACCTCGGCTGCGCGACCGGCGCCCGACCGGGCCCCGGAACCGACAACGTATCCCGACCCCCAAGATCCCACGCCGCCCCGCCCACGGCCGGAGCGGCGCGGCTTGGCGACGGCCCTCGCAGGTCACATCCTCGAAAGGGGACGCAGGGACAACAAGCATGACGAGCACGACGAGCAGGACGGGGTGACCGGCGATGACCGTCACCGTGGCGCTGGCGGGCGACACCATGCTCGGGCGCGGCGTCGCGGCCCGGCTGGCCGCCGGGGGGCGCGGCCGGGAGCTGTTCGCCGAGGAGGTGCGCGCCGCCCTGGCCGATGCCGACCTCTTCGTACTCAACCTGGAGTGCTGCATCTCGGAGCGCGGCGAACGCTGGCCGCAGCCGGGGAAGCGGTTCTTCTTCCGGGCCCCGCCGTGTGCGGCCGAGGTGCTGGCCGAGCTGGGCGTGGACTGCGTGACGCTGGCGAACAACCATGCGCTGGACTACGGCTTCGACGCCCTCGCCGACACCCTGGCCCGGCTCGGCGAGGTCGGGGTCCGCGCGGTCGGCGCCGGGCCCGAGGTGGGAGCGGCCCGCGCGTTCCAGGTGCTGGAGGCGGCCGGGACACGGCTGGCGGTGCTGGGGGTCGCCGACCACCCGGAGGACTTCGCGGCCACCCCGGACCGCCCCGGCACGGCCTGGGCCGACCTCCACGGGGGCGCTCCCGGCTGGCTGGAGGAACTGGTGGTACGGGCGTCCGCAGCGGCCGACGCGGTACTGGTCACCCCGCACTGGGGGCCCAATATGACCGCCCGCCCGCCCCCGCATGTGCGGCGCGCCGCCTGCGCGCTGCTGGACGCGGGCGCCACCCTGGTCTCCGGCCACTCGGCGCATGTCTTCCACGGGGTGGCCCACAGCATCCTGCACGACATGGGCGACTTCATCGACGACTACGCCGTGCACCCCGCCCTCCGCAACGACCTGGGGCTGCTCTTCCTGGCCACCCTGGACGCCCCGCCCGGGGGCCGCTGCCGCCCGGTCCGGCTGGAGGCGCTGCCGCTGCTGCTGGAGCCCGGCCGCACCTCCGCCGCGCACGGGGAGGCCTGGGAGTGGGTCTGCGAGCGGTTCGCCTGCGCCTGCTCGGAGTTCGGGACCAGCACGGCGACGCGGGGGGACCGGCTGGTGGTGGACTGGAGCTGACCAGCACCCGGGCCCGGACACAAGCCGGGCCCGGGCGCCGCCGGTTCAGGGCCGCACGTAGGAGAGCAGCCGGTCGATCTCGGTGAAGCCCGCCGCGTCGTAGAGGCGGTTGGCGGCGGTGCGGTCGTCCACGCCGCCGACGGGCTGGTCGTCCACGTACAGGATGACCTCCCGGGCGCCGTTCCCGTACAGGGTGCGCAGGGCCTGCTGGAGCAGGGTGCTCCCGAGGCCGTTGTCGCGGTGGGCCGCCTCCACGCCGATCCACCGGACGGCGCCGATCCCGTCCACCGGGGCGTCAACCGTCGCCTCGGCGGCCGGCGGGCCGTCGTGCGAGCGGACCTTCAGCCGCCAGCCGGCCTCGCCCTGGCTGATCACCTCGGCGAGCGGGTACGCCTCGGCGGGTGCGCTGCCGCTGCGGGTGTGGCGCATATAGCGCCAGGAGGCCGCCGGCCCGAACCCGGCGTCGCGCAGTGCCCGGTCGGTGGCCGGGCGGTGGGTGACGGGCAGGGCGGGCAGCCCCAGGGTCAGCGGCGAGGCGGAGGCGAAGGCATGGGCGGGCCGGTGCTCGCCGAGCGACGCCAGCGCGTGGTCCACCAGGTGGCGGACCGTGCCGGGGTGTTCCCGCCCGTGCAGCCAGAGCACGATCCCGGCGCCGTCCCTGGGCCGTACGCTCCAGCAGACCACCCCGGTGACCTGCCCCTCGGCCCCGAGCAGCACATCGGTGCGGGGCGGCTCGATCTCGGACCACCAGCCGGTCTCCAGCACGGCGGTGCGGGAGAGCGCGGCGTGCAGCATCTCCGCCGTGCAGACCGGCTGGCCGGGGAGCCGGTCGGCGTCGACCAGGGCCAGCACCGCCCCGTGGTCCTCGGCGGTGCAGGGCCGTACGGTCGGCCGGGGTGCGTGCTCGGGAACGGGCTCGGGAACGGGCTGGGCCATGGGGCTGCCTCTCAGCGGGCGCGGCGGGCGCGGATCAGCGGGCGCGGCGGGTGCGGACGGCCGGGGCCCGGTCGGTCGCGCCGGACTCGCCCGCGCCCGCACCGCCGCGCCGTCCCTGGGCAC
This sequence comes from Peterkaempfera bronchialis, assembly GCF_003258605.2. Lineage (NCBI taxonomy): Bacteria > Bacillati > Actinomycetota > Actinomycetes > Kitasatosporales > Streptomycetaceae > Peterkaempfera > Peterkaempfera bronchialis. The sequence goes on along the minus strand of NZ_CP031264.1, from coordinate 4,127,887 downwards.
CGGCGGAGGAGCCCCGGAACGGGCCACGGGCCCGGCCCGGCCTGCGGCCGCGCTCCCCGGAGGGACGGCGCCGGGGCGCCTCGGGGGCCGGGGCCGCGATGGTGACGGGCACCCCGCTGGGGGTGCGGGCGCCGGTGAGGCGGGCCAGCTCGGGGTCGGCGGAGTGGACGCGTGCGGTGTGCGGGGTGATGCCGGCCGTGGCCATCAGCCGCTTCATGTCGCGGCGCTGGCTGGGCAGCACCAGGGTGACCACGGTGCCGGACTCGCCGGCCCGGGCGGTGCGGCCGCCTCGGTGCAGATAGTCCTTGTGGTCGGCCGGGGGGTCGACGTTGACGACCAGGTCAAGGCCGTCGATGTGGATGCCGCGCGCGGCCACATTGGTGGCGATCAGCGCGGTGACATGCCCGTCGCGGAACTGCTCCAGAGTGCGGTTGCGCTGCGGCTGGGACTTGCCGCCGTGCAGCGCCGCCGCGCGGACTCCGGAGGCGAGCAGGTCGCGCACCAGGCGGTCCGCGCCGCGCTTGGTGTCCAGGAACATGATCACCCGACCGTCGCGGGCGGCGATCCGGGCGGTGGCGGCCCGCTTGTCGGTGTCCGCGATGTGCAGCACATGGTGCTCCATCGTGGAGACCGCCGCAGCGGACGGGTCGACCGAATGGGTCACCGGGTCGGTGAGGAAGCGGCGCACCAGGCGGTCCACATCGCGGTCCAGGGTGGCGGAGAAGAGCATCCGCTGCCCGTCCGGCCGCACCTGCGCCAGCAGCTGGGTGACCTGCGGCAGGAAGCCCATGTCGGCCATCTGGTCGGCCTCGTCCAGCACGGTGATGCCCACCTGGTCCAGCCGGCAGTCGCCGCGCTCGATCAGGTCCTTCAGCCGCCCGGGGGTGGCCACCACCAGTTCGGCGCCTCGGCGCAGCGTCTGGGCCTGGCGGGAGATGGAGAGTCCGCCGACCACGGTCGCCGCCCGCAGCCGTACCGCCTGCGTGTAGGGGGCGAGGGCGTCGGTGACCTGCTGGGCGAGTTCCCGGGTGGGGACCAGGACCAGGGCCAGCGGGCGGCCGGGCTCGGCGCGCTGCCCGGCGATGCGGGCCAGCAGGGCCAGGCCGAAGGTGAGGGTCTTGCCCGATCCGGTGCGGCCCCGGCCGAGGACGTCACGGCCGGCCAGCGCGTTCGGCAGGGCCGCCGCCTGGATGGGGAAGGGCGCGGTGACGCCTTCCCGGGTCAGGGTGGTGAGCAGCGCCCGGGGCATGTCCAGGTCGGCGAAGGAGGCCACCGGCGGAAGGGCCGGAGCGGCGCTGCCGGTGCGGGACGCGGCAGGGCTGGACGCGGCGGGGCTGGATGCGGCGGTGCTGGACGCGGCGGTACGGGACGCGGCGGTACGGGACGCGGCCGAGCCGGAGGTACCGGAGCGGGACATGCCAGGGCGGGAAGTGACGTTGCGGTCCACAGGGAACCTTCCTCGATACGGCGCGTCTCGAGGAGGCTCCGCGGCAAACGGCCTGCGGAGATCGACTGGAGCGAGCCGGAGATGGGGAGAAGCCGCACGGGGTCGTCCGTGCACGGTGCTTCGGCACCGCCGGCGGGTCTGCCCCTGCGGTGCGACGGCCGCGGGCCCCGCACGCTTGTACGGGGCCCGCGCGGGCGCGGCAGTGCCGCGCGCCTCAGATTCAGATGATGGTGATGTTCTCCGCCTGCGGGCCCTTCTGGCCCTGGGTGACGTCGAACTGGACCTTCTGGCCCTCCTGCAGCTCACGGAAGCCCTGGGCGTTGATGTTCGAGTAGTGGGCGAAGACGTCAGCGCCGCCACCGTCCTGCTCGATGAAACCGAAGCCCTTTTCGCCGTTGAACCACTTCACGGTGCCAGTAGCCATGTTCTCTCCTTCAGGGGGCAATTCTCAGGGCCCGCACGGTACGGGGCCTGCGTCGCCGCGATGATTTACCCACCGGAAAGAAGCACCGGAAAACAAAAGTGCGCCCGATGGTCACAACCAGCAGGCGCACACACAAGTTCATGGGAACCACAACTGCAACTGGTATCGACAGTAGCACGGAGCGGCCGACCACGGGTGGACGCCACGCACCCGGCTACATGTTGATCATGTGTCCGGCCAGCCCGTGGACCGCTTCCTTGACCGCCTCGCCGAGCGTCGGATGGGCGTGGACGTTGCGGGCGACCTCGTGCACGGTCAGGTCCCACTGCTGGGCCAGGGTGAGCTCCGGCAGCAGCTCGGTGACCTCCGGGCCGACCAGGTGGGCGCCGAGCAGCTCCCCGTACCGGCCATCGCTGATGATCTTCACAAAGCCCACCGGGTCGCCGAGGCCGTGCGCCTTGCCGTTGGCCGTGAAGGGGAACTTCTGCACCCGGACGTCATAGCCCAGCTCGCGGGCCTGCGCCTCGGTCCAGCCGAAGCTGGCGACCTGCGGCTGGCAGTAGGTGGCGCGCGGGATCATCACATAGTCCAGCTCCATGGTCTCGGCGCCGGCGATGGTCTCCGCCGCCACGATCCCCATCGCCTCGGCGGCGTGCGCCAGCATCAGCTTCGCCGTCACATCGCCGATGGCGAAGATGTGCGGCACGCTGGTGCGGCAGCGGGCGTCGATCTCGACGGCGCCGCGCTCGCCGACCTGTACGCCGACGTCCTCCAGGCCGTAGCCGGTGACCCTCGGCTGGAAGCCGATGGCCTGGAGCACCCGGTCCGCCTCCAGGGTCTGCCGCTGCCCGCCGGTGGAGACATGGACCCGCACCTTCTCCCCGGAGTCGTCGATCGACTCGACCCGGGTGGAGGTCAGCACATCGATGCCCAGCTTGCGGTAGCGCCGGGCCAGCTCGGCCGAGACCTCCTCGTCCTCCAGCGGCACCACCCGGTCCAGGTACTCCACCAGGGTCACCCGCACCCCGTAGTTGTGCAGCACATAGGCGAACTCGACGCCGATCGCCCCGGCCCCGGCGATCACGATGGACTCGGGCAGCCGGTCGCTGAGGATCTGCTCCTCGTAGGTCACCACCCGCTCGCTGAGCGAGGTGCCCGGCAGCAGCCTGGTGGACGCCCCGGTGGCGAGGATGCAGTGGTCGAAGGTGACGGTCTGCGCCGCGCCGTCGGCGCCGGTCACCCGGAGGGTGTGGGCGTCGGTGAAACGGCCGGTGCCATGGACCTCGGTGATGCCGTTCTTCTTCATCAGGTAGTGGACGCCCCTGACCCGGCCGTCCGCCACCCGGCGGCTGCGGGCGAACGCCTCGCCGTAGTCGAAGGTCACCTGCCCCTCCACCCGGATGCCGAAGGTCTTGGCCTCCCGGGTGACGATGTGGGCCAGCTCGGCGTTGCGCAGCAGCGCCTTCGACGGGATGCAGCCCACGTTGAGGCAGACCCCGCCCCAGTAGCGCTCCTCCACCACCGCCACGCTGAGCCCCAGTTGGGCGCAGCGGACGGCGGCGGTGTACCCGCCGGGACCGGCACCGAGGACGACGACGTCGAAGTGTCCGCTCATGCACGCCACCCTAGAAGCAACGGCCCGCTCCCGCCCGGCGCATTCGGCAGGCTGCGGCGCGGTGGGGGGATGGGGCACGATGCACCGAGCGGCCCGGGTGCAGTCCAGCGGTGAGGAGTCCCCCCATGCCTTCCCAGTCGGAGCCGGCAGCGCCGGTGATCACGGGCGGCGAGCCGGGCTCGTTCCCCTGGCGGGTCTTCCATGAGCGGCATCCGGTGCTGCTGCGGCAGGTCCTGGACGGCCTCCCGTACGGGCCGGAGCAGCGGCGGGCGGTCGAGCGGCTGCTGGCGGAGAGCACCGGCGGGGTGATCGGGCCGCTGGAGGACGGCGCCCGCGACGCCGCGGCCTGGGATGCCTGGGGCCTGGGCGACCAACTCGGCCTGCGCTGGACCGACGCGCCGTTCCTCTGGGCGGAGAGCTACTTCTACCGGCGGCTGCTGGCGGCCGTCGGCTGGTTCGGGCCCGGCCCCTGGCAGGGCGTCGACCCGTTCGGCCCGGTCAAGGCCGCCGAGCTGGGCAGCCCGGCGGTGGACGAGGAACTGGCGGCGCTGGACGGCCTCGGTACCCTCACCGACGCGCAGCAGGACGACGCCCTGCTGCGCTCCGCGCTCTGGGGCAACCGCGCCGACCTCTCCTTCCGCCTCACCGGCGGCCCGGCGAGCGGCGACCCCCGTACGGGGCTGCTCTGCGACGACGGCGCCCGCTTCTGGGCCGCCCTGCGGAGCGGCCCGCCGGGCAGGCTCGCCCTGATCGCCGACAACGCCGGGCGGGAGCTGCTGCCCGACCTGGTACTGATCGACCGGCTGCTGTCCACCGGCCGTGCCTCCTCGGCCCACCTCTATGTCAAGCCGCAGCCGTACTACGTCTCCGACGCCACCACCGCCGACGCGGTCGCCGCCGCCGAGCGGCTGCTGCACGCCCCCGGCGCCGCCGGGGCGGTCGGCCAACGGCTCCGGGAGGCGCTGACCAGCGGGGCGCTGGAGATCAGGACCCATCCCTTCCTCTGTGCGCCGCTGCCTTTCGACGCCATGCCGGGCGACCTGCGGGCCGAGCTCTCGTCGGCGGCCATGGCGGTGGTCAAGGGCGACCTCAACTACCGCCGCCTGGTCGGCGACCGCCACTGGCCCGCCACCACCCCGTTCGCCGACCTCACCGCCCACTTCCCGGCGCCGGTGGCGGCCCTGCGCACCCTGAAGTCCGACGTGGCCGCCGGGCTCGACGCCGCCACCGCCGCCCGGCTGGACGCCACCGGCCCGGGGTGGCGCACCAGTGGGCGCCACGCGGTCATCCAGGTCCGGGCCTGACCGAGAACGGCCTCAGCGCCCGGTGCGGAAGTAGCGCCGCATCCAGTCGTTGCGGAACTTTCCCGCCGGGTCGTACTCCCCCGCCAGCCGCTCGAAGTCGGCATACCGCCCGTACAGCCCGCGCAGGGTCTCCGGGTCGGTGCGGAAGACCTTCCCCCAGTGCGGCCTGGCGTCGAACGGTGCCAGCGCCTCCTCCACGGCCCGGAGTGCCGGTGCCACGGCTTCCTCGTCGGGGACCCAGGTGAAGTGGAAGGCCACCGCCTCGCGCCCGTGGGCGGGGCTCAGCCAGAGGCCGTCGGCGGCGACGGTGCGGATCTCGCCGATCTGCACGGCGGGCGCGATCCGCTCCCGGACCCGGTCCAGGGCGTCGAAGGCGGCGACGGCGTCCCCGCGTGCGACGAAGTACTCGCTCTGCAACTCGTCGCCGTTGCTGGGCGTGAACTCCAGCCGGAAGTGCGGCAGCCGGGCGTGCCAGGGCCCCGGTCGGCCCGACTGGTCGGTGCAGTACTCCGGCGGCACACCGGGCACGGGGTGCCGGGGCCCGTCCGCCAGGGTCGCCCCCAGCCACTGCGGCGGCGCGGTCTGCGGACCGTCGGCGCCGACCCGCCGTTTCAGCCATATCCGGGTGACCCGGTCGGCCCGCCAGTCGGTGAAGACGCTGACGCTGTACGCCGCCGCCATCACCTCGTCGAACCGGTCGCGCAGCCGGTCGTGCGCCATCCCCTCGTACACCGACTGCTGGATGTCATAGGCGGGCACCGCGTCCAGGGTCAGCCGGGTGACCACTCCCAGGGCGCCCAGCGAGACCACCGCGCCGTCGAACCCCGGGTCGCCGCGCCGCAGCCGCACCACCGAGCCGTCCGCCGTGACCAGCTCCAGGGCCCGTACGGCGGAGGCGAGGTTGCCGTTGCCGTTCCCCGAGCCGTGGGTGCCGGTGGCGCAGGCACCGGCGACGGAGATGTGCGGCAGCGAGCCGAGGTTGTGCAGGGCGAGGCCCGCCCGGTGCAGCGCGGTGGTGAAGTCCCCGAAGCGGAGGCCCGCGCTCACGGTGACCGTACCGGCCTCGCCGTCGATCTCCAGGACCCTGGGCAGCCCGGCCACCGAGACCAGCGTGCCCCGGGTGTCCGCGATGGTGTTGAAGGAGTGGCCGGTGCCCAGCGCCCGCACCGCCGATCCGGCGGCGACCAGTTCGCTCAGCTCGTCCAGCGAGGAGGGGGTGTGGACGCGTTCCGCGCCGAAGGTGACATTTCCGGCCCAGTTCCTCATCGGTCCCCCTCGCACTCCGCTCCGGCGGGCACCGCGCGCATGGAGGTCCGCAGCACTGCCAGCAGCTCCCGCAGCCGGGCGCGGTCCTGCTCGCTCAGGCCGCTGGTCGCGGCGGCCAGCGCCTCCCGGTCGACCTCCTCGGCCTCGGCGTGCCGGGCCCGTCCGAGGTCGGTGAGGGTGAGCAGGTAGGCCCTGCGGTCGGTGGGGTGCGGCAGCCGCTCCACCAGGCCCTCCCGCTCCAGCGCGTCGACCATGCCGGTCACGGTGCGGGCGGCGATCCGGAGCACATCGCTGAGGTCCCGCATCCGCATCGGCTCGGGGGAGGTCGCCAGCGTCCGCAGCGCCCGCAGCCGGGAGACGGACATCCCGTGCGCGCTCAGCCGACCGTCGACGAAGGTGCGCAGCCGGGTGGTCGTCTTGAAGAGTTCATCGATCAGGATGTCGCTGCTGCCCGGTCCGCCCCTTGGCTGCATGCCGCTCCCTCGCTCCCCGTGCGGCCGGTTTCGGCCCCTCCGGGCTTGTGGTGTGCCCACTCATAGTGAGTATCCTCAGCATATCCCGACTGACCCCTGGAGTGCAGAGACCATGCCCCGCTACCGGCTCAGCCAGCGTCTGGCCGTCCCGGTCATGTTTGTCGCCACCCTCTTCCTCGTCGTCATGGACGGCGCCATCACCACCGTGGCGCTGCCGTCGATCGCCCATCAGTTCCATATGACCGCAGCCGGGATCGACGGCGTCGTCGTGGTGTACCCGGTCTGCGTCGGCATGACCATCCCGATCTCCGGCTGGCTCGGCGACCGCTTCGGCGGCAAGCCGGTGCTGCTGATCGCCATGGCCCTCTTCACCCTCGCCTCGGCGCTCTGCGGACTGGCCGGCAGCCTCGGCCAGCTCGTCGTCTTCCGCGGCCTCCAGGGCCTGGCCGGCGGTCTGCTCACCCCGGTCATCGGTGCCATGCTGTTCCGCACCTTCACCCCGGAGGAGCGCGTCAACGCCTCCCGGGTGATGACCCTGCCGCAGCAGATCGCCCCCTCGGTCGCCCCGATGCTGGGCGGTTTCCTGGTGGACAGCTTCTCCTGGCGGTGGGTCTTCTACGTCAACCTGCCCTTCGGGGCGGCGGCCGTCCTCTTCGGCCTGCTCTTCCTCGACAACCCGCGCGAGGAGTCCCCCGGCCGGTTCGACCTCACCGGGCTGCTGCTCTCGGCCGGCGCCATGTCACTGCTGATGTACGGGGTCTGCGACGGCGCCCGGCAGGGCTGGGGAAGCCCGGTGATCACCGGCTCGCTGGTCGGCGGCACACTGCTGCTGGTCGCGACCGTCGTGGTCGAACTCCGCCGTGCCGAACCGATCCTGCGGCTGCGCCTCTTCCGCGACCCGCTGTTCCGGGGCGCCAATGTGGTCAACCTGGTCGGCCTGGTGCCGTTCATGGGGGCCATGTACCTGGCCCCGCTCTTCCTCCAGGAGGCCCAGGGCGCGACCGCCCTGGAGTCGGGCACCAGCACCTTCACCGAGGCGATCGGCGTACTGCTCACCGTGCAGCTGGTGGCCCGGCTGTACGGGAAGGTCGGCCCCCGGCCGATCATCGCCGCCGGGCTCTTCTGCGTCGCCGTCGTACTGGCCCTGATGTCCACCTGCGACCTGCACACCAGCCTCTGGACCTTCCGGCTCTACATGTTCCTGCTGGGCCTGGGCATGGGCGCGGTCTTCATGCCCACCACGGTGGCGTCGTTCAGCACCGTGCCCCCGTCCGACATGGGCCAGGCGTCCACCCTGAGCAGCGTCGTCCGCCAGCTCTCCATGGCGACCGCCCCCGCTCTGGTGGCCACCCTGCTGGTCACCCTGAGCACCACCGCCGACGCCGCCCCGCCGCTCTCCGCGTACCGCACCATCTACCTGGTGCTCGCCGCAATCGCCCTGGCCTCCGCCCTCTTCGCCCTCACCATCCGCCCGAACCGCCCCGACCCGGGGCCAGCGCCCCACCCCTCCGCGGATGCCCGCAACACCTCCACCTACAACTGACCCTCACCCGGCCGCCCCGGCCACCGCCCCCTGCTCGTGGTCACACACCTCCCCCGACCCCGCCACCTGCCACACCGGAAACGGATCCTCACCCGGCACGGCCTCACCGTCGCCGAGCAGACAAGCCGCAAGGGCCGCATGCAGAGGCCCAGGCCGCAACCCGGTGCCGATGAAGACCAGCTCCTGCATCCACGCCTGCGTCTGCATCTGCGCGGGCTCCGCCTCCCAGGCACCCGACGGCTCGAACCGGGCGACGGCACCCGCCTGCGACCAGAGCCCCGGCACCGGCCGCCCCGCGAGCCGGAAGAAGCCCTTGGACCGCAGCACGGTCCCATACCCCCCGCTGTCCAGCCCCTCGGTGACAAACGCCCAGAGCCGACCCGGATGGAACGGCCGGCCGGCGCGGAAGACCGTGCTGGAGATCCCGTACTCCTCGGTCTCCGGCATATGGTCGCCGTTGAGTTCCATGACCCAGCCGGGGGCCTGCTGGGCCCGTTCCAGGTCGAACCGCCCGGTGCCCAGGACATCCGCCGGGTCCACCCGGCCGTACCGGGCGGGAACGATCCGCGCCGCCGGGTTGAGGCGGGTGAGCGCCGCCCGCAGGGTGGCGGCGTGCTCGTCGCCGACCAGGTCGAGCTTGTTGAGCACGATCACATCGGCGAACTCGACCTGGTCCATCAGCAGGTCGCTGACGGTGCGCTCATCGTCCTCGTACTGGTCCAGCCCCCGTTCGGCAAGGCCGTCCCCGCCCTCCAGCTCCGGCAGGAAGTTGGCCGCGTCGACCACGGTGACCATGGTGTCCAGCCGGGCCACGTCCCCCAGGGTCGCGCCGTCGTCCCGGGCGAAGGCAAAGGTGGCGGCGACCGGCATCGGCTCCGAGATGCCGCTGGACTCGATGAGCAGATAGTCGAACCGGCCCTCCCGGGCCAGCCGGTCGACCTCCTCCAGCAGGTCGTCGCGGAGCGTGCAGCAGATGCACCCGTTGGTCATCTCGACCAGGCGCTCCTCGGTACGCGACAGCGCGGCGCCGCCGCCCCGCACCAGCGCCGCGTCGATGTTGACCTCGCTCATGTCATTGACGACGACCGCGACGCGCAGCCCCTCGCGGTTGCTCAGCAGATGGTTGAGGAGCGTGGTCTTGCCGGAGCCGAGAAAGCCGGACAGCACGGTGACGGGGAGGCGGTGTTGCTGCGCCATGGCGGGGTCAGCCCTCCGGGCGCAGCAGGCCGCGCTGATACGCCTTCACCAGCCTGCGCGGCACCAGGTACACGGCGCCGTCGACGGTGATCGGCACCAGGTCGGGCGGGGTGGCCTTCCACTGCGCCCGGCGGTGCCGGGTGTTGCTGCGGGACGTCTTCCTCTTGGGCACGGCCATGAGCTCGCTCCTCCATGGGTCGGGGAGACGAGGCTACATGAAAACGAATCCCATTTCACAACCTCCACTGCGCCATCCACCCGGCAGTGCCAGACTCATAAAGGAGCGCAAAGCCGACAGAAAGGACTCACCATGTCCGTCTCCGCCGACCACCGCACCCACACCGACCACCCACACACCCACGGCGAAGGCTGCGGCCACGTCGCCTTCCCGCACGGCGACCACACCGACTACGCGCACGACGGCCATGTCCACCGCGCCCACGGCGACCACGTCGACGAATGCGGCGCCACCGGCCACTCCACCCACCAGAGCCACGACCACCGCCACGGCGCAAACTGCGGCCACGTCGCCGTCCCCCACGACGACCACACCGACTACCTCCACGACGGCCACCGCCACGCCGCCCACAACGACCACTGGGACGACCACTGACCCACCCCGGGGAATCGCCACCGACCGGCCAACCTGCCGGACGGTCACGGCCGCGCCGGGGAGCGATGACATCCTCTTCGGCCAGACGCAGCAGTAGCGAGCCCCTGCCCGCGCGGCCGACCCCACCGCCTGGATCACCAGGCAACGACGACCGGTCTGCGACGACGAACGCAGACCCGCCCACGAGGCGGTTTCCCTCTGACAACTGAGTTGTCAACGCAACCCACGGACCCGTGCTGCACGCCGCTCATCCGGCCCCGGGAGCAGGCGGAGGCGAACCGGTACCCACGCGGGGCTGTCTGTTTACCTGCGACGAGGGGGGTAGGTACAGAAGGGATAAAGAATCCCATATGTATGGAAGGTTCATGCTGATGAGCACGTTTTCTTCTGACGCTGGGGTCGGCACATCGGCATCTGCGGCCCGGGCTCCGTCCAGGCCCGGGACGGGACGCGCAGAACTGGTCACCGACCGGGGCCGGACCACCATCGCGGACGCCGTGGTCCAGAAGATCGCCGGTATCGCCACCCGTGAGGTGGCCGGGGTGTACGACCTGGGCACCGGCGGCACCCGGGCGATCGGAGCGGTCCGCGAGCGCATCACCAGCTCCCGTGGGCCGAATGTCGCGCAGGGTGTCTCGGTCGAGGTCGGCGAGACGCAGGCGGCGGTGGACGTCGACATCGTGTGCGACTACGGCGTCTCGATCGCCGAACTCGCGGCTGCGGTCCGACGCAATGTGACCGAGGCGATCGAGCGTATGACCGGGCTGGAGGTCGCCGAGGTGAACATCGCCGTCGACGACATCCACCTGGACGACGACGACACGGACACGGGCACGAAGAGCTCGGGCCCCCGTGTGCAGTGACCCGGAACCACCCGTACCCGGTTCGCCCCGCGCACCAGCGCTCTTCCGCGACCCGGACCTGATCGCCGCCGCCGTCCGGGGCTGCCCCTCGGTGTACCGGCTGACGGCCGGGCCGTTCGGAGCCTCTGCCGCCTGCCTGGCCGGTCGGCGGGTGGACGGCGTGGAGATCGCGGGAGAAGCCGTGCGCGTGCATGTCGTGGGCCGCTACGGGCCCACCATGGCGGAGATCGGCGCAGAGGTACGGGACGCCCTGGCCGACGTCATCCCGGGAGCCGAGGTGGACGTGGTGGTCGAGGACCTTGCCACGGAGACCGATCCGGCGGTGCTCGGCGCGCGCCGGCCGACTTTGAACCCTGCCCACGAATGATTCCTGACGTGTGAGGTGTGCTGTGACCCCCACTGCTCTCGGCCTGGGCTTCGGTGTGGCCTTGGGCTTCGCCGGCGCGTTCGGCGGCGTCGTCGCCTTCATCGTCGTCCTCGTCCTCGGCCTGGTCGGCCTGCTGGTCGGCTGGGTCATCGAAGGCGGATTCGACCCGCACGCCTACCGCGATGCCTACCGTGCCAGCACCCGCCGATCCCGGACGCGGGTATGAACAACGCCCAGCACCCCGGCGTCCCCGCTGCCGATGCCACGGGCGCAACGGCCGTCCAGGAGCCCCAGGAGTTTCAGGAGTTTCAGGAGTTTCAGGAGCCGAAGCAGCCCCAGCAGCCTCCGGCGGCCTACGACCGAGGGCGCACCGTCATCGCCGACCGGGTCGTGGAGAAGATCACCGCCAAGGCGGTCCGGGACGCAGCCCGCACCGACGCCATGGGCCATCGGCTGCCCCCGGTGCCGCCGGGGCAGGAGGAGATCCGGCAGGCCGCGAAGGTGGCCGCCTGGGTCGACGGGCAGACCGCCGCCGTCGCGGTCACCGTGTCGCTGCCCTGGCCTGCCCCGGTCCGTGAGATCGCACGCCGGTTGCGGGCCCACATCATCAACCGGGTCGAAGACCTGACCGGCCTGCACGTCGCCCAGGTGGACATCGAGGTCGCCGATCTGCCCGGGCCGGCCGCCTACCGACGGAGGGTACGGTGACGAGCACCCGCACCAGGCTCCTGTGCCTCCTACTGGCCCTCGTGCTGGCTGCGGCCGGCCTGACCGTGCTGATCGACGTGGTCGCCGTGGCGGCGGGACACGCCCCGCTGGTCTGGCCGCAGCAGTCGATCGCCGGCCGCCTGCGCGCGAGCCGCTGGGGCGACATCCCCATCCTGGCGGTCGCCGCGGCTTTCGCCCTCGCCGGTCTGCTCCTGCTCTGGAGCTCCGCCGACCGGGGCAGGCGCGGGATGGTCCCCCTGCGCACCGGTGACGAGCACGTCGATGCCGCCACCACCCGGCAGAGCCTGCGCCGCGCCGTGGCCGACGAGGTCGGGCGCATCGACGGGATCGACCGGAACCGGGTGCGGCTGCGTGGCCGCCGAGTCCAGGTCCACGCGAGCACACCACTGCGCGACCCCCAGGACCTGCCCGAGGTCGTCCGTACGGTGGTCGCCGAACGGCTCGCCGCGATCCGCACCGAGCATGAGTACAAGGTCACCGCCCGGGTGCGCGCCAGAACGGGCCGGTCATGAGCGGGCAACTCGGCCGCGTCAGCCGCGTCGGGCTCGCCGTGGTCGGCCTGGTACTGCTCGCCGGAGGAGTGCTCGCCCTGCTGCGGGGCACCGGGCTGTTCGGCGCGGGCGGCCCGGACACGGCACTGCTCGCTCCCGGCACAGAAGACTACGTGGCCACCTCGGGTTGGTTCTGGCTGGCGGCCGGTGTGGCCGCCGCCCTGGTGGCGCTGGCCGGCCTGGGCTGGCTGCTGGCGCTGCTCCGCCCGGAAGTGGTCCGCAGGGTTACGGTCGAACCCGACGACCGCCGAGGCGCCACACGGGTCAGCGCCACTGCGGTCACCGATGCGCTGGAGGACGAGGTCGAGTCCTACCGGGGAGTCCGACGGGCGCACGCCCGGCTCACCCGGAGCACTCGCTACCCCGCGCTGACCCTGCACGTCGGCGTCACGGCAGACGCCCACCTCGGCCAGGTGCGTGCCCGGATCGAGCGGGAGGCACTGGCCCACCTTCGGCAGGCGCTCGGACAGGACCAACTGCCCGCGCGCATCCGGATCCACGCGGGCACCCGCCGCCGCACCCCCCGCCACCTCCGCTGAGACCCGGCCCGCACCGGGCCGCCGCGCCGCCGCAGAGGCTTCGACGCCCCGGCACACTTGGGCCTCTCGTACTCCGAGGCGGTGCGGGCGTTCTGCCACTTCATCACTGACCCTCCAAGGCAGCGGTCGTCGCGGCTGGACTCGGCGATCTGGGAGTCACACCTCACAAACTCCGGCACACGGCCGCCTCGTTGGCGATTGCCAGCGGCGCGGCCGTCAAGGTCGTCCAGACCATGCTCGGCCACAAGACCGCCACGCTCACGCTGGACACGTACGGTCACCTCTGGCCCGACCGACTGGACGAGGTGCCCGACCGCCTCGACGCGCAGCGTGGCCGCCGCGGCCTGATGTGTGCTGAATGTGTGCTGCAACGTCAGAGGCCCCCCCGCCGTCTCGACAGAAGGGCCTCTGACCTGTGCTTTTACCTGTGCCCCAGGCAGGATTCGAACCTGCGACACCCGCTTTAGGAGAGCGACGGGAATCATGATCAGGGGTGCCTGACCCTGCCGCGTGGTGCTGACCGTGCTGGCCAGCGCCACGCAGCAGGTCGCGTGGTCCGGCGCGGGGCGCCCTGTCCGGCGCCGTCCGCTCACGCAATGCTCACGCCTGCGGGCGGAATTCCACCCCGTCCGCAGCGACCTGCTCCTGCTCCACCGGAGTCCGCGACTGCCTGCGCTTCCATATTGAACAGCTGTTGGGCTACGTGGCCCAGTCGCCTTGACGGTGTTTCTGTACCTCATCGTCCCCGCGCATATCGACCGTGCCCAGCGGGGCAACGCAGTGGTGGATTCCTCGTTGGAATTTGAGGGGAGTAAGCATGATGAAGGCTGGTCGGGTGCTCGCTCATGACCAGTACCAGCTATCTGCGGATTGTGCCGCGAGCGAAGGACTCCAGGATGCGACTGCTCGGGACCTCGGAGAGCGACACGAGCCGGTTCGCCAGCGCTACTGGGATCAGCGCGTTGTCGTACATGGAGCAGCGGAGTCCCGAGACGGCAGCCAGTACGTCGGTGAGGTTGATGTAGTCGTCGATCTTCGGGTCGGACTTATGTCCGCCCAGGGTCGGGACGGTTGCCACGTAGGTGCTGCCGTCCTTCGCCTTGAAGATCATCTTGCCGCCCCAGTACGTGTTCTGTCCGTACGTGATCGTGCCCCCAGGATCGCCGGGAACGACGTACTCGTAGATGTACTCGTTTGACAGGGGAAGAACCACACCGGCGAAGTCTCCCTCGGTCTTGGCCTCCGCGAGCGCCTTGTCGAGACTCTTCTCGATGTGCACTGCGTGCTCGACGAAGGAGCCGCTCTTCTCGAGGCCCACCACGTTGAGGAGCGGCAGGACCTTGCTCGGGTCGGATGGATCACGGTACGAGGCAAGAAAGTTCGCCAGGTCGCGCAGGGGGTCGGCCAGCGTGAAGACCTGACCGAAGAGAGCGAGCGGGCCGTCCTTGATGAACAAGAACTCCCGCAGCAGGATCGGCTTCATCTCCCAGAGCGCGTGGATCACGTGGACCAGGGCAAGGGTCTCAAGCGCGGAGAGTAGGTAGGAGGTGATTCGACTGGCACCTTGCTCGTCGTCAACAAGTTCGTGCATGCGCAGGATGTCGGCCAGGTAGATGGGGCCGCCGCAGTTCGGGCACTCGGAACGGTAGGGGGGTGTCTGGGGGTGAGCGCGATATCTTCCCGGGTACACCTATTGACACTCTCGTTCGGGCAGTGGCGAAGCGTGCGGCGGGCGTCCGGGACGTTCGTCCAGCGACGGAACAGCAGCCACCGCAGGGCGTCATAGAGAGACTTGTCGTCATCGACCGGACGGGCGAGAAACTCGTGGAGGGTCAGGCGGATTGAGTCCTGGAGTCCGAGCCCGTTGCGGGAGATGTTGCGTGTGGGAAGAGCGAGCTGGTAGCGCTGGATCTCCTGCGGGTCTCACAGTCCTGAGCCATCCCCGAACTGGGCAGTTGCGAGGACCACTTGAACCCAGGGAGTGAGCCGGTCCTCCTGGTTGCAGCTCTCACGGAGTGCCGCGACGGCAGGGGTTACTCGGCGCTTGTCCTGATGGGCGTTCCGTGTTCGTTGCGTTCGTAGGTGCGCCGGGTGTTCTTCTCGATCTTCCGGGCGACTTCGGAGTCGAGGTCGACGCCGTTCATCTCGGCCAGGGCCACGAGGTAGAGCAGCACGTCGGCCAGTTCCTCGCCGAGGTCGGGCAGGCCCTTTCGCCAGGCGGTGAAGGCTTCGCCGACCTCTGCGGTCAGGAGCCCGAACTCCAGGGCTGTGTCCGTGGTGTTGAACCCCTTGAGGTTCTTGTTCTCCCAGGCGAGCTTCTGGGCGGTTGTGATGTCCATGACTTCTCCGGCGGCGGTTCAGCGGGTGCTGCCGCAGCCTAGCGGCGGAAGTGGTCCCGGCGGGCCGGCTTCGGCCGCCGTCACCCTGCTGGCGGGAGTTCGAGGGTCGTGGTGTCGATGGTGAGCACCTTCGTGTAGTCCGCGAGTGAGGAGAAGACCCGCTGGTAGCCGGTCACCAGCGCGGAGATCTCCTCCAGTCGCACCGCTTCGCCGTCGCGGGCGATGAGGCGCTGTCGGATGACGGCCGGGGGAGCGGTCAGGTGGACGATGAGGCCCGTGCGGGCGATCACGCTTTCTGCCAGGTCGATCGCCTGGCTCCAGGTGATGCGTGATCTGCCGCGGTACAAGGGCCCGTAGACCAGCTCGCTGACGAAGCATCGGTCGAAGAGGATACGGCCGGCGCCGTCGAGGATGGTCCGGTACCGGTCGGCCAGGTCGAGGTGATCGGGCGTCTGCTGTGAGTGGACGACCTGGAAGCCGTGCCGGGCCGAGAGGCGTTCGGCCAGTGTGCTCTTGCCGACCCCGTCGGGATCTTCGAGGACGAGCGTGTCGTGGGCGCCGGCCATCTCGTCCAGAGTCACGCCGCCAGCCATGCCCGCACCGCCTTCGGTTCGTCGAGGTGGGCATCGGCGGCGTACTGGATCATGAGGTTCCGCCAGTTGGGCTCCCGGCCGACGGCATGGGTGTACGTCGGGCGTGGTTGGTACGCGGCGATCCGCACACCGGACGCGAGGGCGGCGCCGATCAGCAGGGCGGTTCCGGGCGGGGTCTCCGGACCGGACACGTCGGCCAGGAGCCGGGACGCCGTGCGTGCCGCGGTCAGGTCCGCCAAGGCTCCGGCGATGGGGTCGGCGGCCGTGAACCGCTGGGGCAGGGTCACTTTGTATCCGGCATCCACGCAGGCTTTGGCGAGATGGTCGTGTCCCCACGCCGCGTACGGTGATCCCTCGACGTGGACGGGCCCGGGCTCAGCGGGGGTTGTCGGCTGTGAACCGGAAGCCGACAGGTCCGGCAGTACCTCGACTGCCGCGTCGAGTGCGCTGTCGCCCTGGGCCAGGTTCCGGGACCGGAATGCCGCGTACCGGGAGAAACCCCGGTGACGTGCCGCAGGCGCCGGCCCGAGGCGGGGTACTCGGATGACATGGGTGGCCACCGCCTGGATGAGGGGGTCGGGGAAGTCGAGCAGAATGTCCCGTCCGGTCAGCGAGTAGGTCTGGAAGTCGGTGGTGAGCACGACGACCGGGATGCCGTTGGCGGTGGCGTATCCGATCTCCATGCACACGCCGTCGTCCAGGCTCGGCCCGTGCAGGAGCGCGACCATCGCGTCGAGACGGCCGAGGCGGTCACGGTCCAGCTCGAAGAGGCGGCGGCCTTTGACCTCGGCGACCAGGTCCTCCTCGTCGGTGTCGCAGAAGGGCAGGAAGACGCGGTCAGCGCCGACCTTCCCGGTCAGCCGCTCGGCGAGGTCGGCGGCGAGGGCGCGGTCGTGTGCGGCGAAGAGTCGATGGGCTATGTAGATGGACACCGGGACGAGCCCCCAGGCAGGTGGTCAGGCGCGGCGCGGCGCCGGGATCGGAAGGGACGGTGCTGCCACGTAACAAGCAGCTGCCGCTACTGCTTCGGCGAGCGCGCGGGCGGGTGGGGCACCTTGCGACCGGTGGGCGAGGAAGGTGCCGGCCAAGGTGTCACCGGCCCCCGACACCTCGCGTGGCGGACGTGGCGGAGGAACCACCGAGGCGACCTGCTGGCCGAAGGCCCACACCCGCGCCGCGCGAGGGCCGTCGGTCACCACGATGTGCGGCAGCGCCGCCGTATCGGTGATCGACCGCAGCAGCCGGTACTCGGCCGCGTTGACGAACACCGTGCCGGCTCGGCTGAGCCAAGGGGTGGCGGCCCGGATCATGTCCTCCGCGCTCGGCAGGAAGAAGTCGACGCTGAAGGCAGCCCCGTGGTGCACGAGCCTGTTGAGGACCGCTCCCGTATCCAGAGGGCGGCGGCAGCAGACGTGGTACTGGCTGCCCGGATGTCGGTTCACGTGGGCCAGGGCATGCTGCGTGAGCCGGTCGGCGACGCCGTAGTCGCTACGGACGGCGACCAGTTCGCCCCGAAGGTCGTACTCCAGGTCGAAGCGGGTGGACGGGCCCTCGGCCGGACCGTGCGCCGACCAGTCGATCCTGTCGAACCCGGGTGCCTGCGGCAGGTGGGCCAGGTCGCCGCCGAGCACGCAGACCGGTGCGGCCGGGCGTCCAGCCCTGGCTGCCGCCAGCGCCACCAGCAGCGCGGCGCCGCCGAGACGCGCACCTCCGCGGTGGTCCGGGTAGCGGGTCACGTCCCTGCTGACGTTGCCGATCACGTCGAGACGCGTCACGCCTTCCCACCCGACGGCCGCGCGGGGCGGCTGCGGTGAGCGCAGCCGACGACTTTGGTGCACAGCGGCCGGTTGCGGCAGAGCCGCGGGGACGGCCCGTTGAGGTACAGGCGCTTGAAGTAGATCAGGACGAGGTGCACCCACCAGGTGGGCTGCGCTTCCTCCGGAATGGTCACCTGGTACCCGTGCTCGGCGGCCAGGGAGCGGAAGTCGGCCGCGCGAGCGTGGACGGCGGCCTCCAGGACGTGGCGCATGCGCTCGTGGGCCACTGCTCCGGAGGGCAGGTCGATGCCCAGGGCAGGAGCCAGTTTGGTGACCATGCCGGAGTCCACCGGGATGATCCCGCAGTGGTAGCCGCGAGCGGTGAGCAGCGCGCACTGGGCGACCTTGTACGAGGCTCCGCGCACGCGCTCGGCGAACTCGACGATCAGCTCGTCGCCGTCGGTGGACGGCGAGGCAGGGTCGATGCCCTCCTTGTTCCAGCTCTGGAGCAGTTCGGCGAGGGAGCGCAGGTAGTCGATCCGGGTCCGTGCCAGGCCGAGAGGGCGTACCAGCTCGGCGAGTTCGGCCTCCGTCGCGGCGACCAGCGTGTCGAATCCCTGGGCGTTCGCCGATCGGATCACCCGTGCGTAGGTCTCGACCATCCGGTAGGAGACCCGGGTGGACCAGCCCGCGGCGAGCATGCGCACGCCGGGGTCGGCGATCGACATCGGCCACCAGCGGTTCTCGTCGTGGTTGGCCTCGACCTCGGCCCGGACGTCCGGCAGGCCGGCCACGCGGGCGACGAGCCGGTGCACCCGGCGGATCTCCAGCGGCTTCGCAGCCGTACGGTGGGCGGTCATGTCGTGACTCCAGCACTGAGGCGGGCGGCCAGGAGCGCCATGGCGAGGTTGGACGAGAGGACGGGCACCCGGAGGCGGCCCTCCAACTCGGCAACTGCCTGGAGGGTGTGCCACCCGGTGCAGGACAGCACCACCGCCTCGGCGGCCTCGACGGCCTGCTTCGGGAGCCGGTCCACCAGCGCCATGATGCGGTCGGATGTGACCTTCGGGTACCCGTCGTCCAGTCCGAGGCTCGCGTGCCCCAGGACGTCGATGCCCGCCTCACCGAACGCGCCGGCCTCCGCCTCGGTGACCGCCGCCGGATACGGGGTGGCGAGCACCACCCGGGCCAGACCCCCTGCGGCCAGGCCGCCGATCACCGCGTCGAACGCCGTGGACACACCGGTGGGCAAGGACGGTCCGCCGGTGAACCCGGCCGACGTGCACGCGAGGACCACCGCGTCCAACTCGACGTGGGACAGCGAGTCCAGCGCCTGCGCCGACGCCGCCCGCAGTCCGTGCCAGAACGACTCGTCGACGGCTGTCGTCCGGGACGCGGGAACCAGTCGGGCGTGGTGGAAGGCCGTGTTGCGCAGACCGAGGCGTGGCAGCTCGGTCTCGACCGCCACGTTCGCCCAGGGAAGCAGCAGCCCGACCCTGACGGCCCGGTCGGCTGCCGCGTCCAGAGCCGCCAGGGTGGCGAGCGATCCGTCAGGCAGCGGCTGCATGGCGCTCCCCGTAGATCATTCGCGGAGCGTGTCCGGTGACCACGAGGTCGGCGGTGGTTCCGAGCGGCACGGCCGCTTCGGGTTCGACGATCTGGATGGAGTACGAGCCGAGCCGTCGCCACCAGGTGCCGCCCTGCCCGATGAAGTACGAGTGCAGGCCCGGCACCCGTAGGCCGGTGGGATACACCCGTTCCTTCATCGGCTGGTCCCAGATGTGGTCGATGTCGGCCTTCCAGGTGGCGAAGTGCTCGGCGGACGGCAGCGGCTCCAGCTCGCCGAGGGCGGCCAGCGGCGTGCCGGGGAACGCCCGCGCCAGGCGGACGTTGGTGCGGTGGCACAGCAGGCCGGCGTCCAGGATCGCGGTCAGGCCCTGGAGGTTGGCCGCGTGGGTACGGTGGGTCTCTCCGGGAAGGCCGTAGACCAGGTTCAGGCCCGGCAGGAGCGTCGGCAGACCGCCGGGGCCACGGGCGGCACCGGCCTCGTTCACGTGCTCGACCGCCCGCATGAGGATTTCGGGCGTGCAGGTGAGGGTGTTCCGTTCGATGACGGCCGGGTCGAAGCTTTCGATCCCCATGGGCGCGCAGTTGCCCTCGGTGCAGTGTTCCGCGACCAGCTTGGCGATGCGTCGCCCCACAGGCGAGGCGACGGCCAGAGGGTCCGCGTTGTCGATGTGGAGCACTTCGAGGTCGGGGCAGCGCTCGCGGATGCCGCTCAGCAGGGCTCGGATCGCCTCCTCGTCACGGTTGCGGTAGGAGAAGAAACAGGTCTGCTGCCCGAGGCGGAAGTTGCGGACCCCGGCCGCGTAGAGCTCGGTGACTTCGGCGACGACGTCGTCCACCTCGCGGAAGGCGACGAGCGGACTCTTCGCGGGTTCGTTGCAGAAGTCGCAGAACTTCCGGCGCGTGCACCCGCGGTACAGCTCCAGCTCGGCGATCGGCCGCCAGGGCATCTGGTCGACCAGGCCGGTGAACGAGTCCCGGTCGCGCCGCATCCGCCCGTAGTCCGCCGGGCGGCGGCTGCCCAGCAGGATGTCCCCGGACGTCACGGTATGGGTGTGGACGGCGTCGAACAGCCCGGCGTACTCGGACGGCGCTGCCAGGGCGTACGTGGACAGCGGCCCCAGCAGGAACCGGCGTCCTCGCGCACACGCGAGCGCGCGGGCGATCTCCGGCAACGACCCGTTCACCGCGTGGAGATGGACCGACGGTACGGCGTCGCCCGCGACCACGACAACGATCTCGGCGTCCCGCAGGAGCTGAACGGCGTTGCTACGGTTGATCGTTGTCGAGTACGTGAGCGGATCGCTCTGCGGAGGCTCGACGGCGGACGTGCCCCCGGCCAGGCACCACCGCACGTCGTCGATGGTCACGTACCGCACCTCTGCCTCGGGCCGAGCCCGGCGCAACGCCGACCAGGCGTTCCTCACGTAGGTCGACAGGTAGGGCGGCACGCCGAGACCGCTGGGCTCGACGGTGAAGCAGTCCAGGATGACCAAAGGCTGCATGTTTCTCCCTTCGGAGTCGGAGTCGGGGCATCGGTGACGTTCCGGCAGCGTCCGCGCTGAACGGTCGACAACCCGCAGCGCTTCCAGTCTCATCGCCGACTCGGCTACGGAGGAGGGAGCGAAGGGGTTGTTCGGTTGTACGGAGGTTGTTCTTTGACTCCTGGGTATGGAAATCCTGGAACACAGGGTGATCGGCGAGGCATCATCTACGCATGAGCGTTGGTGCGACGGGGGCTGGAGAGGGCAACGCCGCACTGGCGGCCCTCATCGAGCAAGCCGGTTGCTCGAACGCGGCCCTGGCGCGCAAGGTCAACGAACTCGGCTCCCTGCAAGGCGAGGTGACGCGCTACGACAAGGCATCGGTCACCCGTTGGATTCAGGGCATGACTCCCAAAGGGAAGTCGCCGCAGTTCGTCGCCGAGGCCATCAGCGGATTCTTAGGTCGCCCCGTCTCACCGGTTGACCTCGGTTTCCCGCAGCAGGCCCGGGGGCCGGTGGCCGCCCGCGCTCTGACGTACCGTGAAGACGTGGGTGAAACGCTGCATACGCTTGCGGAGCTGGGCTCCACGGACATCTCCCGACGCAGTCTGCTCGGGACAGTCCCGTTCGTCGCGAGCGCTCTCGTGGACCCCCAGCGCCAATGGCTCCTGTGGCTCCTTGAAGACGAGCAGGCGCCCCATCTCGCCGCCGTCACAGAAGGCGGACCCGTTGATCAGGTCAAGGCCGTGATCGACATGTTCGACCTGATGGACAACCGCTTCGGCGGCCGAGAAGTCAGAGCGAGCATCGTCCACTACCTGAGCACCCAGCTCGCCCCCATGCTCCAGCAGCGGACGCTCCCCTCGAACCAGCGCCGGACCCTCCACATCTACGCCGCCAAGCTGGCCGCCACAGCAGGCTGGTGTTCGTACGACTCGGCCGACTACGGCCTCGCGGAGCGGTACGTGATCCAGGCGCTCCGGCTGTGTGCCGAAGGCGGGGACCGGGTGCTCGGCGGCCAGATCCTGGCGGGCATGTCCCACCTCGCGACCAGCCTCGGCAACCCTGCGGAAGGCGTCGCCCTGGCCCGCGCCGGTATCGCCACCGCCAGGTCGGCGGGCAGTCCACTGGGACTCATGCGCCTGCACACCATGGCCGCACGCGGACACGCCGTGCTCGGCGCCTCTCGGCAGGCGACGACCTCGCTCCTCGCGGCCGGCGGCGCACTGGACCGGAGCCGGGGACCTGCCGAGGAGTCCCCCTGGGTCCGCTTCCTCGACCACCACTATCTGGAGGCCGAGGCCGCCCTGGTCCATCGTGACCTTGAGGAGGCGGCCGAAGCCGAACGCCTCGCGACGGCTTCCGTCGAGGCCAACAGCGACAGACGCAGGCGCCAGGCGATCAGCCGCTCGGTACTGGCCACCGCGCTTCTCCAGCAGAATCGCCTGGACGAGGCGGTCGGCACGGCCGGCAGCGCCCTGGAACTGCTCGGAGGAGTGCACAGCGAGCGAAGCGTGCAGGCCCTGCGGGACTTCCGCGCGCGCCTTCTCCCGCGCCGGAGCGAGGCGGTCGTGCGTGACTTCGAGCGGAAGGCCCGTCCCGTACTCGGTGCGTCGGCCGCCTGAAAGGTCCGTCAGTATCCGTCTGGCGTAGGGGCGTTCTGGCCTCTGTCCACCGGGATGTTCGCTCCTGTCACGGCGCGGGACTGCTCGGAGAGCAGGAAGGCGATCACGTCGGCGACCTCCTCCGGAAGCACCAGCTCCCGCCCCGGAAACTCCTCGGTGAACTTCTGGAAGGCGGCAAAGTCTTCCTGTCGCATCCGGTCCCACCGCTTTCCCGGGATCAGCATGGACCCCGGGCTGACCGCGTTCACGCGGACCCCACGGGGGCCCAGTTCGCGGGCCAGCGAGGACACCATGTGAAGCTGTGCCGCCTTGGCTGCTCCGTACTGCGCCTGCGGGCCGGGTTTCCAGCCTGAGATCGACGAGACCACGACGACCGAACCGCCACCGGCGGCCTCCAGGTACGGGGTGGCGGAGGCCGTGAGCCGAGCGAAGTGGCCTGCGTTCAACGCCCAAGTCGCCGCCCAGTCCTGAGCTGTGGCTTCGGTGATGCCACGGCCCCGGGCGCCGCCCGCGCAGGCGACGACGCCGTCAAGGCCGCCGAACGCTTCAGCGGCCGAGTCCACGAACTGCTCAAGCAGCTCCGGCTCGGCGACATCCAGCGGCCGGGTGAACACCTCGTCATGCGCGTCGAGCGAACGCCGCAACTCGTCCAGCGACTCCTCCCCACGCGCGCAGGCCGCGACACGGGCTCCCTCCGCGAGCAGCAGGCGGACGACCTCTTTCCCCAGCCCTCTGGAGCCGCCCGTGACCACGATGCGGCGCCCCGAGAACCTCCCGGCATGCCGACTCGACTGCGTCCCACGCCCTGCGTCCACCATCCGCGCAACCTCCAACCAACCGTGCCAACCCGCGTGCTCGGACCCATCCTCCGTGCATCCTTCTCATCCCGCCGCCGTGGCGGTTCGCTTGGGACTCACCCGGCCTCGGGGACAGCCGTACAGCCGACGCTCAATCGGCGTCAGCTCTTCGGACCGGAGACGGCCCAACCCCGATCCCCGTCTGCCCCCGATCGTCGAGACCGGGGTTCCGGCGGCCCCACACGAATCGAGCGAGAGCCGGCGACCGCACCCCACCCGGGAGGCCCACCGTGTCCCAGGCACCACCCCCGCGCGACAGACTCATGCTGGTCGGCACCCGCAACGCCGTGGGGCTTGCCAGGCTCCACACTGCCGATGTTCTGTCCCGCTGGGGCGTACACCCGGACAGCATCGAGACCGTGAAGCTCCTCGTCTCGGAGCTGACGACCAACGCCGTCCGATGTCTGAACATGGGGCAGGAGGAGAGCCCCCCGTACTCGGAGCACAACACCACGCAGACCTTCGAACTGGCGCTGGAGATCACCAACGGTGCCATCAGGGCGTCGGTCTGGGACCGGGATTCCCGGCCGCCGATCCTGAAACAGGTCGGCGTCGACGCTACCGGCGGACGGGGGCTCTTCATCGTCGCCGCCATGAGTCGTCGGTGGGGCAGTTACCCCGTCTGCGGACTGCCCGGCAAGGTCGTATGGGCGGAAGTGCCGCTTGTTCTCGTCACGCACGGCCGCGCGGACATCAGCTCGGACTCCCCGCGTCTTCTTCAGCCGGCGCGAGCAGTTCGCCCTACCCGTGACGCCCAGGTCCGACCGGACCTCTGAGGGCGTTGCCCTTCGCGGCACGGACGAAGCAACGCCGGGATCACCTCCCCATTTCCGGATCAACTCCCTTGAGAAAGGGATGCCATGAGCACGAAGCAGCATGCCCAAAACCGCGCAGCGGAGCGCCCGGCGGCCCGCAGCAGCAGTACTCGGGCAACCGTTCAACTACGGGACCTCGTGCCGTTCGTCGTGCGGTGGAGTGGGGAGCGGGATGCGCTGATGCCGATGGTGGTGCGGAAGGGCGGGCGGGGGATCGGATACGCCGACGAGCGGTCGTTCGACCGGGACGGGGAGGGAGTGTTGTGGACGCGGGTGCCGTCGCAGCCGGGGAAGGGGACCCCTGAGTTCGGGAAGGTGCACACGCTGCGGCAGCGGCTGTGCATGGCCGAACTGCGCTGCCAGATCTGCGGCGGGCCCGCCGACCGTAGCCCCAGCGGGGTTCTGTGGCTCATCGACGCAGACCCCAGTGAACTGCGGCCGGGGGATGAGCGGACCGCTCACCCGCCGGTGTGCCGGCCGTGCGCGATCCGCTCCACCACGGCCTGCCCCCACCTGCGGCCGGCGTTCACCGCCCTGCGGGTACGGGCGTTCCTCCCGTACGGCGTCACCGGCGCGCTCTACGCCCCCGCCCGGCCCATGCCCGTCACCGTGAACGCCGGACAGTTCCGCCTCGGCGACCCGCACCTGCCCTGGGTCCGCGCCACCCAACTCCTGCTGACCCTGACCGACTTCACCGTCATCGACCCCGACGACCCGGCCGCGTAACGCGGACCGGACCGGCCTACGACAAGGAGACACCACTATGACCAGCACCGCCACCGCGACCGTCACCCGCCCCGGCGTGCCCCCGGCCCCCGGCCGCGAGGACCCGACCTGGACCCTGACCACCACCGGTGGCCACACCCTCACCGGGCACCTCCCGGCCTGGGCGGACGAGGACCCCAGCGAGAGCGGCATCCCGCTGGAACTCCTCGGCACCCGCCTCGCCGACATCAGCCACCGCACCACCTTCCCCGGCCAGCCCGCCAAGGTCGTCCTCGGCTCCGCCCCCGCCCAGGACGCCGAGATCCTGTGGGCCAGCATCGACTGCCACCCCTACGCCGCGGTTCGGTGCGTACTTCGGCATCCGGGTGAACTTCCTACTCGGGTGTCGCATCCACCGATGGGAACCGCCCCGGATCCAGGGGACGGGTGCGCCATTCCGTCATGGCCTCCAGGACCTTGTCGGTGATCGTGGAGACGGTCTCCTTCGTCGTCGTCATCCCGTACACCTCGGCCAGGTGCGCGACGATCTCGCCCGAAGTCAGGCCCTTCGCGGTCAAGGACAGCACCAGCTCGTCCAGTGCACCGGTGCGGCGGGCGTGCCTGGGCAGCAGCCTGGGGCTGAAGGTGCCCAGCCGGTCCCGGGGCACCTGCACCGTCACCGTGCCGACCTCGGTCATCACCTTCTTCGGCCGGTAGCCGTTGCGCATGTTGCCGCCGGACCGGGACCCGCGCCCGCCCACCCGGCCCGCCTCGGCGGCCAGGTGCTGGTCCATCTCGGCTTCCAACGCGGCCTGCATCAGGTGCTGGGCCAGCTCGGGCAGGATCCCGCCCTCGCCCATCAGCCGCAGCCCGCCACCGGCGGCCTTCTCGGCCGCCAGTGCGGACAGCTCCTCGAGCAACTCGGCCGACAGGCCGTTCGGCGACACCGGCATCGACTTCACGTCGGCACCCTCGACGCCCTTATAGATCCGGGCAAGCGACACGCCGCCCACCATCTCGATCAGGTGATCCGTCGTCGTACTCATCAGGTGACTCCTTCGGGGGAGGAACACACCTAATTCATGACACTCCCCGACCTGGGCTACGGCAACGGCTTCGTCTTGGAGCACCTGCGCCCGCACCTGTCCGACGGCAGCATCACCGGCCTGGACATCGCGCCGGCCGTCCTGTCCGCAGCCCAGCAGCGCCTGCACGGCACCGCCACACCCTGCCGGTGGATTGAGGGCAGCGCGGACGACCTGTCCATGCTCGGCGACGCGGCATTCGACCGCGTCATGGCCAACTACATGATCCACTACGTGCCGGACCTGAACCGGTGCTTCGCCGAGGTCCGCCGGGTACTCCGCCCCGGCGGGATCTTCCAGCTCACCACCGACCGCACCGACAGCATGCTGGAGATGTACGAGGTCCACTTCGCCGCGCTGATGCAGATGGGTGCCCCCAAGGACCTGTTCAGGGCCACCCCGAAGGGCCGACTGTCGCTGGCCAACGGCGCCCCCACTCTCCAGACGCACTTCGCGCAGGTGCGCACCGCCGCCTGGCAGGACCAGCTGCGGTTCACCGACCCGGGCCCGTTCATGCGGTTCTACGAGGTCGGCCACAACCACTGCTGCGCCTCCTCCGAGCCCGACGACCGCTTGGACGAGGACTTCTTCCGCGAGCTGCGGGACCGCGTCCGCGCCCAGGTCCAGCAGGCGATCGACGCGACCGGGTACTTCGCGGTGACGAAGTACACCGGCTCGTTCCTGTGCAGCTGACCTGAGGACCAGCGCGGGCACCGCCGCAGGCGTTGGTAGCGTCGTGCCGTGCCGTGCCGGCCGGTGCGGCCTGCCGCTGCACCGAGAGGGACCTGATGGCCAGGACGATCCGCAGGGCAGTGATCCCCGCTGCCGGACTGGGCTCGCGGCTGCTGCCGCTGACCAAGGCGACCCCCAAGGAGATGCTGCCGGTCGGTGACAAACCGGTCATCGAGCACACCGTGCGCGAGCTGGTCGCCTCCGGCATCACGGACATCACCATCGTCGTCTCGGGCGGCAAGAGCCTGATCCAGGACCATTTCCGTCCGAACCCGGCACTGGTGGAGCACCTGCGCGCCGACGGCAAGCAGGCGTACGCGGACGCGGTGGACGAGGTCGCCGAGCTGGCCCGGCACGGGCACATCACCTACCTCGACCAGCATGGCCCGTACGGCAACGGCACCCCGGTCCTGAACGCTGCCCGCAACGCCGGCGACGAGCCGATGCTGGTGCTGTGGCCCGACGATGTGTTCGTCGCCGAGGTCCCCCGCGCCCAGCAGCTCATCAAGGCGTACGAGGCGACCAGTTGCCCGGTGCTCGCGCTGCTGCCGATGAACCCGGCCGACTCCCACCGGTACGGGGTGCCGGTGGTCAAGGAGGACCTGGACGACGGCCTGCTGCGGATCACCGGCCTGGTCGAGAAGCCGAAGCCCGAGGACGCGCCCAGTGCGTTCGCCGCGATCGGCGGCTACGTGATCACGCCGGGCATCATCGACGAGCTGCGCGAGCAGACCCGCCGCTGGTACGAGCACCGCACCGGCGAAGTCTACCTCACCGACGCCATCAACGCCTACGCGGGCAGCCGCGCCGTGTATGGCCAGGTCATCCAAGGCCGCTGGTACGACACCGGCAACCCCGCGGACTACCTGGTCGCCCAGTTCGCCCACGCACTGACCCATCCCGAATACGGGCCGATCCTGCGCCGCCTGGCCCGTGACCTCGACGCCCAAGCACCACCCGCCAGCTGATCCGCCGCTCCCTCGGGCCGCCCGGCCCCGGCGAGTCGGCCGACCCCAGGGAGCACCCCGTGGCACCACGCGAGCGCGTCTTCGAACCGGCCATCGACCAGCACGACACCTGGATGGTGGTCAACCCCGTCCAGGGCTGCCCGAAGGGCTGCCGCTACTGCTACCTGCGCGATCTGGGCCAGACCCGGGCCAAGCCCCGCATCCTGGCCAGCCCGCAGGAAACCCTCGACCAGCTCCTGGCCCACCCCTATTACCACCCCGCGCTCGTCCTCGCCCTCTACACCTGCACCGACGCCCTGGCCACCCCCGCCACCCGCGCGCACCTGACCGCCCTCCTCGACGCCCTCGGCGCCTCCCCGGTCCGCAACCCCATCTGCCTGATCACCAAATGCGCGGTCCCCGACGACGTCGTCGCCTGCATCACCCGCAACCGCAGCGCCGGACTGCCGATCCTGGTCTACCTCAGCTACTCCGGCCTCGGCCCCGACATCGAACAGGGCATCGACCACGAGTCCCTGCGCGACAACTTCCCCCGCCTGCACGCCGCCGGCGTCCCAGTCATCCACTACTGGCGCCCCGCCCTGCCCCAGAACTCCACCCCCGACGTCATCGAGCACGTCATGGACTGGGCCGCGCGCTACACAGCCTGCACCGTCGCCGTCGGCACCAAGATCAAGCCCACCGCCCTCGACCAGATCACCGCCCTGTGGCCGCAACTGGGCAACCCGCACCTGGACCCTCGCGCCGCCGACAGCGTCTGGCCCCGCACCACATGGGACTGGCTCCGGAACATCCCCGACCGCTACGCCCACCACCCGTTCTTCGAAACCAACAGCTGCGCCCTGGCCTACGTCCTCGGGCAGACCGACCGCGCCCAGATCCTGGACACCCCGACCTGCCTGTCCGCCAAGCGCTGCCCCGCAGCCCAGCGCGACCGCTGCCACCAGGCCCTCCCTCTACAGCAGCCGGTGACCGGCGCCGACGTCGACCGCCACCTTCAGCGGATCGGACACCCCGGCCACCCGTACACCCTCATCCCCGGCAGCCGCACCGTGATCCTCACCGAGCCGCTGGAACTGCGGGACCGCCACAACCTCGCCCAGGTCCTCTCCGTCGCCGTCCGCTCTCCCCAGGACCCCGGCGAGCGCTACTGGCAAGGCCGTCTCGCCGGCGGGCAGCCCCTCATCGTGGACCCCCTCCCCTGAGCGGGCCTTCCACACCGACCCGACTCCAAGGGGACCGCCATGCCTTCCTCCACCCTCACCCTCGACTCCGCCATCCTGTTCTACCCGCGCGGCGGCAGCGCCCAAGTCGTGCGCTACCTCCTGCGCGAACTCGACGCCCGTGGCTGGACCACCCGCCTACACGCCGGCTCCCTCGGCAACCCCGGCGAACCCTCGCACGGCCCCACCTTCTACCAGGGCCTCGACCTGCACCCGTACGACTACAACGGCGCCCACGCCGCCTTCACCCACGGCGACAACCCCCAGCAGGCCACCCTGCCCTTCCACCCCTCCTACGAGGACCGCGGCCACTGCCCCGACCCGCTGTTCAGCACCGTCCCGCCCACCGACGCCGACCATCTCACCCGCGCCTGGACCCGCCACCTGACCGCCCACCGAACCGCGCACCCCGACGTGCTCCATCTGCACCACCTCAGCCACCTGCAGACCAGCGCCCACGCCGTCTACCCCGGCGTCCCCCGCGTCACCACCCTGCACGGCACCGAACTCAAGCTCCTCGACGGCATGCTCGACCGGGTCCGTCTCGCGAAGCGCTGCGCCACCTCCCTCACAGAACTCGGCCACCGGCTCCACACCGACAACCCCGACCGCCGAACCGAGGCAGCCCGCATTGCCCACAGTGCCGACCTCAGCCCCGACGACACCCGACTGCTCACCGAGACCAGCTGGCACAAGTGGACCCACGCCCCCTACTGGACCGCCCGGCTACGCCAAGCCGCCGCCCAGGCCGGCCGCCTCGCCGTCGTCTCCGACCACGACCAGCGCCTCGCCCAGCGTCTGCTGCGCCTGGACACCGCACCCACCGTCATCGCCAACGGCGTCGACACCGAACGCTTCCGCCCAGCGCGGCCTGACCCCGACCAGCGCCTGGAACACCTGCGGCATTGGCTCGTCACCGACCCCCGGGGGTGGGCACCCGGCCGCCCTCCAGGCAGCATCCGCTACACACCCGCCGACCTGAAGCGCCTCCTCGACGCCCGCGGACACCTGCGCCCGATCCTGCTGTGGGTCGGCCGCTTCCTCGACTTCAAACGGGTCCCCGTCCTCCTGCGCGCCTTCGCCGCCACCCGCGCCCGCCTCGCCCCCGCCCCGGTCCTGCTGATGTGGGGCGGCTACCCCGGCGAGTACGAAGGACCCCATCCCGCCGACCTCGCCGAGGAGCTGGGCATCACCGACAGCGTCTTCTTCACCGGCTGGCGCGGCCACGAAGAGCTCCCCACCGGCCTGAACTGCGCCGACCTCATGGTCGCCCCCGCCGTCGACGAGCCCTTCGGCATGGTCTACCTCGAAGCCATGGCCTGCGGCACCCCGCCCATCGCCACCGCCACCGGCGGCCCCGCCCGCACCGTCATCCGGGCCGGTCCCAAAGCCACCGGCTGGCTCGTCGCCCCCGACAACACCCGCGACCTCGCCGACACCCTGGCCACCGCCCTCCTCGACGCCGAAGAGCGAAAACGCCGCAGCACCAACGGCCGCGCCCATATCCAGGCCACCTACAGCTGGGCCCGAACCGCCGAGCACTACCTCGCCGCCTACGACGACGCCCGAACCAGCTGACCCGACGTCGGACCATCCCGGTCACTCCCAAGGAGAAATCCCATGCCTGCCCGCATCGAAGGTCTCCTGCTCGACATGAACGGCGTCATCCGCCACTGGAGGAACACCGGAGCCCGCACCAGCGAACAGCTCGCCGGCCTGCCCGACGGCACCATCGCCCGGTACGCCTACGACCACCCCGCCTACCGGCTCGCCCGCGTCGGCGTTCTCACCGACCAGCAGTGGGCCGACGACGTCACCGACCGCCTGGCCGCCGACTTCGGCCCCGACGTGCGCACCACCCTCCACCACTGGCGCGACGACCGCGGCGAACCCGACCCCGGCATGACCACGCTCCTCGCCCACATCCGCCGCCACATCCCCGTCGGCGTCCTGTCCAACTGCACCGACGCCCTGCCCGACGACTTGGCCCTCCACCGCATCGAGTTCGACCACGTCTTCTCCTCCGCCAGCCTCGGCGTCGACAAACCGTCCCCGCTCGCCTTCCGCCTGGCCGCCGAACACATGGGCATCCCACCCCACGCCCTGGCGTACTTCGACGACGAACCGACATTCGTCCGAGCCGCAGAGGCCGTCGGACTCCAAGCACACCTCTTCACAGGGGCCGACGCCTGCACCAGCCGCCTCCGCAAGCTGGGCCTACCCCTGACCGGCCACGACGAGCCACCAGCACCGACTGCTGCTCGC
This sequence comes from Peterkaempfera bronchialis, assembly GCF_003258605.2. Taxonomy (NCBI): domain Bacteria; kingdom Bacillati; phylum Actinomycetota; class Actinomycetes; order Kitasatosporales; family Streptomycetaceae; genus Peterkaempfera; species Peterkaempfera bronchialis. The sequence goes on along the minus strand of NZ_CP031264.1, from coordinate 4,096,942 downwards.
TGAGTCGGCGGTGGGATGCCCCGCAGAACGGCCTGTCACAGCTGCGCCCGTCGATCAAGGATCGGACAGCACGTCGGCCTCAAGTCGGCGCTACGAAAGGGGCAAGCTCTCCCTGGAGGACAGCCCGAAGAACACCAGCTCGCCGCCCTGGAGGCCGACGACATGGCCGCTGCGGCCTGATGTGTGCTGAAGGTGTGCTGCAACGTCAGAGGCCCCTCCGCCGTCTCGACAGAAGGGCCTCTGACCTGTGTTTTCACCTGTGCCCCAGGCAGGATTCGAACCTGCGACACCCGCTTTAGGAGAGCGGTGCTCTATCCCCTGAGCTACTGAGGCGGGGCTTGGGGTTCGGCGCGGTGGCTGGTTCGCCCTGGGGGGCGGACGCAGCGCCCGCGTCGGGCGCCCGGGGGACAGACTACCGGATCGCCGTCGGCGCGGGGGCGAGCCGGCGGTGTGGCCGGGAGGGTCTGGCGGGGGTGGGGGAGTGGCCACGGATGGGGTGTATCCGGGTGCGATCACGGCGGGGGCGGGATCTGATGTGAGGCGGGGGTTGGTTGCCGAGGCCCTTGGGGGCGGGGGCAGTTGCCTGTGGAGGTGTGATGCGGTCCCGATTCCTCGTTGTGGTGCTGTCCCTGGCCGTCGCGGTCGGGGTGAGCGGCTGCGGTGCCGAAAGTCCGGTGGTGCCGGTGGCCGCGAAGCCGATGGCGGGAGCGGCCCCGGTCGTGCGGGAGGGAGAGCCGCTGAAGGACCCGGCGGAGCTGGTGAGCCGCAACGGTGTGCTGCGGGCGCGGATCGTGGTGGAGCGGCGGAAGGTGGATGTGGCGGGCCGGATGCTGTGGGCCCTCACGTACAACGGCCGCTATATGCCGCCGACACTGCGGATCCGGCCCGGCGACAGGCTTGAGCTGGCGATGGAGAACCGCCTGGGCAAGTACACCAATCTGCATGTGCACGGGCTCAATGTCTCGCCCAGCGGCCACGCCGACAACATCTTCGTGCACATCCGCCCGGGCCAGACGTTCCACTACTCGTACGGGTACCTGAAGTCCCTCAGGCCCGGCACCTACTGGTACCACTCGCACGCGGACCCGATGTCCGCGCCGCAGGTCGCCGGAGGGCTGTCGGGGATCATCGTGGTCGAGGGGCTGAAGCGGTACCTGCCGCCGGCGCTGCGCGGCATCACGGAGCATGTGATCGCGCTCAAGGACTTCCAGGTCCAGGGCGACTCGGTGAAGACCAGTCCCCTGCACATCGGCGCACCCACCAACCGGACGGTCAACGGCCAGCTGAACCCGACCATCCGCATCCGGCCCGGCGAGACGCAGCTGTGGCGGCTGGCCAACATCAGCGCGAACATCTACTACAAGGTCCAGTTGGCGGGGCAGCAGTTCCAGGTGATCGCGCAGGACGGCTACCCCGTCGACCGGGTCTACGCGGCGGACACCCTGCTCATCGCCGCCGGTGCCCGGTTCGACGTGCTGGTACGCGGCGGTGCGCCGGGCCGGACGCTGCTGCGGACGCTGGCGTACAACACCGGTCCGGCCGGCGACGCGTTCCCGCAGGCGACGCTGGCCACCCTGGTCTCGGCCGGGGCGCCGATGCACCCGGCCGCGCTGCCCTCCGCCTTCGCGCCGAGGGTGGATCTCAGCCGTGCCACACCGGCCGCCCGGCGCACCCTGGTCTTCTCCGAGAACCAGGCGGGGACCGAGTTCTACATCAACGGCCGGCAGTACGACCCGAACCGGGTGGATGTGCGGTCCAGGCTGAACACCGTGGAGGAGTGGACCGTTCGCAACGACAGCGACGAGGAGCACTCCTTCCATGTGCACGTGGACCACTTCCAGGTGTTGAGCGTCAACGGCCGTCCCGTCCACGGCCATGGCCTGGTGGACACCACGAATGTTCCGGCCAGGGGGAGCCTCGTGCTCCGGATCCGCTTCTCCGACTACACCGGCCGCACGGTCCTGCACTGCCACATCCTCAACCACGAGGACGCGGGCATGATGGCCGTCCTGGAGATCGTGAAGTGAGCGGTCAGGGGCCGGGCGTGGGTGAGGTCGGGGATGTGAGGGTGTTCTCGCTGGTGCGGCCGGCGAGGTGGTCGGCGACGTTGCGGGCGGTGGTGTCGGCGATCTGACGGGCCGCGTCCTCGGTGAAGTACGCCTGGTGGGAGGTGATGAGGACATTGCGGAAGGTCATCAGCCGGGCGAGGGTGTCGTCGGTCATGACGTCCAGCGAGTGGTCGAAGAAGAAGAGTCCGGCTTCCTCCTCGTAGACGTCGAGGCCGACGCCGTCCAGCCGCCCGGCGCGCAGGGTCTCGACCAGGGCGGCGGTGTCGATGAGGCCGCCCCTGCTCGTGTTGAGCAGGATGGCGTCGTCCCGCATCAGGCCGAGGGCGGTGGCGTCGACCAGGTGGTGGGTCTCGGGGAGCAGCGGGAGGTGCAGGCTGACCAGGTCGGATTCGGCGAAGAGGCGGTCGCGGTCGACGTACTCCATGCCGAGCGCGGCGCACTCGGGGTTGGGGGTGACGTCCCAGCCGAGCAGGCGCATGCCGAAGCCGGCCGCGATCCGGGTGAAGGCGGTGCCGATCTTGCCGGTGCCGAGGACGCCTGCGGTGCGGCCGTGGAAGTCGCGGCCGAGCAGACCGGTCAGCCGGAAGTCGAACTCGCGCGTGCGGCCGACCGCGCGGGGGACCCTGCGGTTGACGGCGAGGGCCAGGGCCCAGGCGAACTCGGCGACGGCGTACGGGGAGTACCAGGAGACGCGGGCGACGGTGAGGCCGAGGCGGCGGGCCTCGTCCAGGTCGATGTTGTTGTAGCCGGTGGACCGCTGGGCGATCATGCGGGTGCCGCCGGCGGCTAGGACGCGGAGCACGTCGGCGTCCAGCACGTCGTTGACGCTGGAGCTGACGATCTCGTGGCCGGCGGCGGTGGGTGCGGTGTCCCGGTTGAGCAGCAGGTCCAGGCAGCGCAGTTGGTGCTGTCCTGCGAACGCCTTCTCCAGCAGGGGTTGTTCGTCGGCCAGTACGCCGTACGCCACGATCTCCGTCATGGGGGGAACGGTGCCCAACGGGGTAGCCGGGAAACGCGGCCCGGCGCTGGGCTGGGGGGCGGTCGGGGGAGAGATGAGGGGGCGGGGTCGGGGGCGGGGTCGGGGAACGGTGTCCAGCGGGGTCGCCGGGAGACGCGGCCTGGCGCTGGGCTGGGGGCAGGGTCGGGGGGAGAGATCAGGAGGCGGGGTCGGGGGCGGGGCCGGGGGCGGGGTCGGGGTCGGGGAACGGTGCCCAACGGGGTAGCCGGGAAACGCGGCCCGGCACCGGGCAGGGGCGCGGTCGGGGCAGGAGGCGGGGGCGGGGCGGGGTCAGTGGGCGGTGGGGGCGGTGAAGGAGCGTTCCTCGCCGGGGTGGACGAGGGCGGGTCGGCCGCCGAGTTCCACTCGGATGGGCTGTTCGGCGGAGGCGGGGACGCTGATCCGCAGGGTGCCCGGGTCCACCCTGACCCGTACGCCCCAGTGACCCCGGTAGCGGAGGCGGAAGCCGAACCGGGAGAGCGGCGGCAGTGGCACCGGGTCCAGCCAGAGGGCGTCTTCGCGGGTCTCCAGGCCGGTGAGTCCGCGCTGTACCAGGTCCAGCGTGCCGGCCATGGCGCCCAGGTGGATGCCCTCGGCGGTGGTGCCGCCCTGGATGTCGGCGACATCGCCGACCAGGGCCTCCTGGCAGTAGCGCCAGGCGTCGGTGCGGCGTGCCCGGGCTAGTACCCAGCCGTGGACCAGCCCGCTGAGCGTGGAGCCGTGGCTGGTGCGCCGGAGGTAGTGGTCGACGGTGCGGTTCCAGGTGTCGTCGTCCAGTTCGTGGCCGAGCCGCCGGAAGAGGCCGGCGAGTTCGGCCGGGGAGAAGAGGTAGCCGAGCATCAGCGCATCGGCCTGCTTGGACGCCTGGTAGCGGTTGACGGTGTCGTCCTCGGCCTCCAGGATCCGGTCGAGTCTGCGGATGTCGCCGTAGCGGGCGCGGTAGCCGTCCCAGTCGAGTTCCCGCAGTCGGCCGTAGCCGTCGAACTGGCTGACGACCCATGCACCGGCGGAGTCCCGGTGGAAGGGGATGGTGAGGCGGCGGGAGACGTCCTCCCACAGCAGCGGCTCGGCGGGGTCGAGCACGGTGCGGTCCATCAGTTCGTCGCGGCGGACGGGGGGCAGGGTGCGGAGCAGTTCCAGGGCGCGGCAGAGCACCCAGGCGGCGGTGACATTGGTGTACGCGTTGTCGTCCAGGCCGGGCCGGTCGGCGCCGGGGTACGCCTCGTGGTACTCGTCGGGGCCGACGACGCCGAGCAGGCGGTACCGCCCGGTGCCGGGGTCGAGGACGGCGGAGTCCGCCCAGAACCGGGCGATCTGCAACAGCATCTCCGCGCCGGCGGTGTGCAGGAAGTCGGTGTCGCCGGATGCCTGGCAGTACTGCCAGATGTCATAGGCGACGGCCGAGCCGACGTGGTGCTGGAGGTGGGAGTGGTCCGGGAGCCAGCGGCCGGAACGCGGGTTGAGGTGCAGTTGCTGGGTCTCCTCGCGGCCGTCGCTGCCGCTCTGCCACGGGTACATCGCACCTCGGCGGCCGGTCGCGCGGGCGGCCCGGCATGCCTGCGGCAGCCTGCGGTGGCGGTAGGTCAGCAGTGCCCGGGAGACGTCGGGGAAGTGCAGGTTGAGGTAGGGCAGGACGAACAGCTCGTCCCAGAAGACATGGCCGCGATATGCCTCGCCGTGCAGGCCCCGGGCGGGGACGCCGACGTCGAGGTCGGCGGTGTGCGGGGAGAGGGTCTGGAGGACGTGGAAGAGGTGGAGGCGGAGGATGCGGCCCGCTTCGCCGGGGACGTCCAGGTCGGCGCGGCGCCAGAGGTGGCGCCAGGCGGTGCGGTGGGTGGCGAGCAGTTCGGCGAAGTCGGGGGCCTCCCGGACCCGGTCGATGGCGGCCTGGAGCGGGTCGGCGACGGCCCGGTCGCGGGAGGTGAACAGCGCCACGGTCTTCTCCACGGCGGCGGGGCGGCCGGGGGCGACGGGCAGGGCCAGCAGGGAGGCGGCGCGGCGGTCGGTGAGCGCCGCGTCCGGGGGCTCCGGAGGCTGTGAGGCAGGTGCGGCACAGGTGCGGGCGGCGAGGGCGATATGCACGTCGGAGGTGGTGGTGCGGCAGTGCAGCCAGACGACGCCGGGCCGGTCGGCGCCGGTCTGTACCTGCGTCAGATGGTGGCCGTTCAGGTCCCGGTAGCGCTGCACGCCCGCGTTGGTGATCCGGCCGTCCAGCGCCGATTCGACCTCGACGGTGCCGCTCCAGCCGTCCGCGCTGAAGGTGGTGGAGAGTGCCGCCAGCCAGGGGTCGCCCATGTGGACCAGCATCCGGTGCTCCACCAGCAGCCCTCGGCCGTGGGCGTCGGTGTACCGCGTCCGGCGGGTGAGGGTGCCGGCCTCCAGGTCGATCACCATCCGGTGGTCGCGGAGTTCGGGGCCGTCGGGGGTGAGCCAGTCGCCGGGTGGGGCGTCCGGGCCGCGGATGCGGTAGCGCAGCGGCAGCCAGTTGGGGAGGTTGACCAGGTCCTCGTTCTCCACCTGTCGTCCGGCGACGGTGGAGACCAGGCGGTTGTAGAGGCCGGCGGCATACGTGCCGGGGTAGTGCACCGGGCCCGGGTCGGTCTCGGGGGCGGCGCCCCGGGTGGCGAAGCGGCCGTTGCCGAGGGTGCAGAGGGCTTCCCGCAGCCGCTCCTGCTCGGGGTCCCAGCCGTGGTACTCCCAGGTCGAGTGCGGCACCCCGGCTCTCCCTCCTCCACGGCCGGTCCCCTTCCGGGCCGGCCTCGCGGGGGTCAGCGGCGGCCGATGGCGAACATCGCGATCAGCAGAGCCGCCCACAGGTGGGTCACCGCCACATAGACGAAGACGCGTACGGCGGTGCCCCGCTTCTTCTTCTGCTCGGCGGCGGTGACGTCATTCACCGGCGGGGTCACAGGGGTCGTGAGGGTCTGCTCGGCAGGGGTCGGCTCTACGACGGGCGGCTGTGCGGGGGTCGGCTCGGCAGGGGTCGGCTGCGAGGTGGCCCGCTGGGGGCTCATACGGAGGCCGCCTTGGTGTCGGCCCGGCGCAGCTCGGCGAGGAGTTCGCCCTGGTCGGTGATCATCTCGGTGAGGATGCGCCGGGCGGCCCGCAGCAGCTCGGCGACATCGGGGGTGCTCAGCGCGTACACCACGGTGTTGCCCTCGCGGGTGGAGCCCACCAGGCCGGTGCGGCGCAGCACGGCCAGTTGCTGGGAGAGGCTGGATGCCTCGATGTCGATGGCGGCCAGCAGCTCCCGCACCGGCAGCGGCCCGTCCTGGAGCAGTTCCAGGACGCGGATGCGTACGGGATGGCCGAGGGTGCGGAAGAACTCCGCCTTGGCCTGGTACAGCGGAACAGGCACGGGTCAGCCCTCTCCTTCTTCGTCCACCTCGTGGGGCACCTGGATGCCGTGCAGGGCGGCGAGCCGGAGCAGCCCGGCCACCCGGCCGACGTATGCCTGGACACCGTCGTCGTCTCCGGCGGTGCGGGCGGCGGCCAGTTCCTGCCGTGCCTGCTCCAGCTGCCGGCGCAGCTCCTCGTCGAATGCGCCCATGGCATCTCCAGTCCTTCGAGTGTTCAGCATCTACGAATGTGCAGAAGTCTTCAAATCATTCCCCGAACGGGTGAGGGCCCACCGGCTCGCCCGGACGGGGCCAGGTGTCCCTGGCCTCGGTGTACGGGTAAGCGCCAGGCTGAGTAGAGCGGACTCCCCTCAAAACCCCGACCGTGGAGGTCACCATGGTGCAGAGCGTCATCGCCGGTGTCGACGGCTCCCCCGAGAGCGTGGCCGCCGCCCGCTGGGCGGCGGGCGAGGCGCTGCGCCGGGAACGGCCGCTGCGGCTGGTGCTCGCCTGGCCGTGGCTGTTCAATGCGCCGCCCACGGTACGCGACTCCGACACCGGCCTCGCCCAGGAGATGCTGCTGGAGATCGAGAGCGGGCTGCGCGGCGACTTCCCCGGCCTGGAGGTCTCCGCCGACCGGATCGCCGACCATCCGGCGGAGGTCCTGGTGGCCGCCGCCGAGGGGGCCGAGCTGCTGGTGCTGGGGTCGCGCGGGCTGGGCGCGGTGGCGGGCTTCCTGGTGGGGTCGGTGGGCCTCCAGGTGCTGGCCCGCGCGGCCTGTCCGGTGGTGCTGGTACGGAGCGGCGAGGGTGCGCCGGAGGTGCGGGGCGCGAACGGCACCGGGGAGGTCGTGCTGGGCATGGAGCTGGAGCGGCCGTGCGACGAGGTGGTCGAGTTCGCCTTCCAGGCAGCCGCCCGGAGTTCGGCGCGGCTGCGGGCGGTGCACACCTGGAGCCTGCCGTCGACCTACGGCTATGCCGCGGCGCCGCTCAGCGTGGACCTCACCACCAGCCTCGCCAAGGATGCCGAGCAGGCCCTGGCTGCGGCGCTGCATCCCTGGCGGGAGAAGTACCCGCAGGTGGAGGCGGTGGAGCAGGTGATGCTGGGGTCGGCCGGGCAGGTGCTGGCGGAGGCGGCGGCCCAGGGCGCGGCGCTGCTGGTGGTGGGTCGGCGGGTGCGTACCTCTCCGGTGGGCATGCATGTGGGGCCGGTGGCGCATGCGGTGCTGCACCACGCCCGCTGCCCGGTCGCGGTGGTCCCGCATCCCTGACCAGCGGCCGGGAGGTCCCGGGCGGCCAGGGCCGGTCGGCCCTGGTTCTCCCGTCGTCCGGTCGGGCAGGATGCCCCCATGGGGTCCGCGCGGCCGTGCGGCGGACCGGTCGACGCGAAGGTGGGGCATCTGATGGCGGAGAACGGCGGCGCCGCCGGACCGGAACCGATCAGGGTCTTCCTGCTGGACGACCACGAGGTGGTCCGGCGCGGGGTGCACGACCTGCTGGATGCCGAGCCCGACCTGGCCGTCGTCGGCGAGGCCGCCACCGCTGCCCAGGCCCTGGCCCGGGTGCCCGCGCTGCGTCCGCAGGTCGCGGTGCTGGATGTGCGGCTGCCGGACGGCGACGGCGTCAGCGTCTGCCGGGAGCTGCGCTCGCAGATGCCCGAGCTGGCCTGTCTGATGCTCACCTCCTTCGATGACGAGGAGGCGCTGCTGGACGCCATCATGGCGGGTGCGGCCGGCTATGTGCTCAAGCAGATCAAGGGCACCGACCTGGTCACCGCCGTACGGACGGTGGCCTCCGGGCAGTCGATGCTGGACCCGGGCGCCACCACCCGGCTGATGGCGCGGCTGCGCGAGGAGAAGCACCCGGAGCCGGAGGAGGAGCTGCTCTCCGGGCTGACCGAGCGGGAGCGGCAGATCCTCGCGCTGATCGGCGAGGGCATGACGAACCGGCAGATCGGGCAGCGCCTCTACCTCGCCGAGAAGACGGTCAAGAACCACATCTCCCGGCTGCTGGCCAAGCTCGGCGTGGAGCGCCGTGTGCAGGCTGCGGTGATCGCCACCCAGGCGGCCTCCGCCGGTAGTCCGGGGTTCGGGTCCGGGTTCGGGTTCGGGTCCGGCTTCGGGTCCGGGGACGACCGCAGCGGACAGCCGGGACGCACCCGCCGCTGACCCCGCCGCTGCCCCTGCCGCCGACCCGGCTCCGGCCGACGCATGCGGCGGGCCCGGGTCCGGGCCCGGGCCGAGGTTCGGCTAGCCGTGCCCCAGCGGAGCGCGCCAGATGAGCCGGGTGCCGCCGTCGGACGGGGACTCCAGCAGCAGGGTGCCGCCCAACTGGTCGGCCCGTTCCGCCAGGTTGCGCAGTCCGCTGCGACGGCCGCCCTCCGGGATGCCCACCCCGTCATCGGTGACCGTGAGGACCACCTCGGCGTCGGCCGCCCGCAGCACGATCTCCACCTGGGTCGCCCGCGCATGCCGGGCGGCATTGCTGAGCGCCTCGCGGAGTACGGCCACCACATGGTCGGCCACGGCGGCGGGCACATCGGTGTCGAGCAGGCCCTCCATGCTCAGCCGGGGCGCGAAGCCGAGCGCGGACGCCGCCTCCTCGGCGGCGCGCGCCGCCCGGGCGCGCAGGGAACCCTCGCCGCGGGTGTCCCGGGCCCGCAGGCCGAAGATGGCCGAGCGGATGATCTTGATGGTCTCGTCCAGGTCGTCCACCGCCCGCAGCACCCGGTCCGCCGCCTCCGGGTGGTCGATGAACCGGCCCGCGCTCTGCAAGGTCATCCCGGTGGCGAAGAGCCGCTGAATCGCCAGGTCGTGCAGGTCCCGGGCGATCCGGTCGCGGTCCTCCAGGATCGCCAACTGCTCGGCGTCCCGCCGGTGGTCGGCCAGCTCCAACGCCAGCGCCGCCTGCCCGGCGAACCCCAGCAGCGGCCGGATCTCCTCCTCGGTGAAGAGCGACTCACCCTCGGCGCGCGCCAGCAGCAGCACGCCTCGCAGCTCCTTCTCTGCGGTGCCCATCGGCACGGCCACCGCCGCCCCCAGACCGGCGAAGCGCGGTGGTCCGGCCGTGATCCTCGGGTCCTTGCAGGCGTCCGCGCTGACCACCGGCTCGCCGCTGGTGTACGCGGCGCCGGACAGGGTGCCCTCGTACGGCAGCACCAGACCGTGCCGGGTCTCGGCCCGCACCCCGCTGGAGAACCGCACGGTCAGCTCGCCGGGCCGGGCGGGCATGGCGATGTCGACCACGGCGGCGCCGGTGATCTCCCGGGCGCGCTGCGCGATCAGCTCCAGCACCTGAGCCTGCGAACTGCCTGACAGCAGGGCGCTGGTGATCTCGGCGTTGGCCCGCAGCCACGCCTGACGGCGCTGCGCCTCCTCGTACAGCCGGGCGTTGTCGATCGCCACGCCCGCCGCCACCGCGAGCGTCGAGATCACCGCCTGGTCCTCGGCGTCGAACTGCGCGCCACCCAGCTTGTCGGTGAGGTAGAGGTTGCCGAAGACCTCGTCGCGGATCCGGATCGGCACCCCGAGGAAGGTCCGCATCGGCGGGTGGCCCGGCGGGAAGCCGTAGGAGGCGGGGTGCTCGGCCAGGGTCTCCAGGCGCAGCGGCTGCGGATGCCGGATCAGCTCGCCGAGGATGCCATGGCCGGACGGCAGCGGGCCGATCAGCTCGATCTCCGCCTGGCTGACCCCCACGGTGAGGAACTGGGACAGGGTGCGCCCGTCCGGCCCGATCACCCCCAGCGCGGCATAGCGGGCGTCGACCAGCGTGGCACCGGCCTCCACGATGGTGCGCAGCACCTGGGTGAGGTCCAGTTCGCGGCCGACCGAGAGCACCGCCTCCAGCAGGCTGTGGACCCGGTCGCGGGTGCCCCGGACGGCGTCGATCCGCGCCTGAAGCTCCTCAAGGAGTTCATCCAGCCGCATCTGCGGCAGTCGCGCGGCCCCCTCGTCCCGGCCCACCCTGGTCCTCCTCGGTACGGCGGCCGCCGTACCGGGCCGCCGGTGTCCCAAGGTACCGGCCAGACGGTACGGCCGGGTACCGGACCTGCCAGGTCGCGGGGACCTGCGGACGGCGGCGCGGGCCCTTCGGCCCCAGCGCGGAGCGGCGACCCCGGGGGTGGAATGGAGGGGAAGCGCAGCAGAGCGCCCGCCACGAAGGAGAGACCCCATGAAGGCTGCCGTCGTCCGGGACTTCACCGCCCCGCTCGTGATCGAGGACCGTCCGCTGCCCGAGCCCGCCCCGCACCAGGTACGGGTGCGCATCGAGGCATCCGGGCTGTGCCACACCGACCTCCATGCCGCACACGGCGACTGGCCGGTCACCCCGCAGCCGCCGTTTGTGCCCGGCCATGAGGGGGTCGGCATCGTGGAGGCCGCCGGGGACCAGGTCCGGCACGTCCGGGTCGGGGACCGGGTGGCCATCCCCTGGCTGGCCGACGCCTGCGGCCGCTGCGACCACTGCGTCTCCGGGTGGGAGACGCTCTGCCTGGAGCAGCACAACAGCGGCTACTCGGTGGACGGCGCCCATGCGCAGTACGCCCTCGCCCACGGCGACTATGTGGTGCCGGTGCCCGACGGCGTCGACCCGCTGGACGCGGCGCCGCTCTCCTGCGCGGGCGTCACCACCTACAAGGCGGTCAAGGTCTCCGGGGCCCGCCCCGGCACCCGGGTGCTGGTCTCCGGCATCGGCGGCCTGGGCCATCTGGCGCTCCAGTACGCGCGGATCGCGGGCGCGGAGACGGTCGCCGTCGATGTCACCGACGACAAGCTGGCGCTGGCCCGGGAGTTGGGCGCCGACCATGTCATCGACGCCCGGACCCAGGATGTCGCGGCCGAGGTGCAGCGGCTCGGCGGCGCCGATGCGGCGGTCTCGCTGGCGGTCAGCAATGAATCCTTCCAGGCCGCCTATGGCTCGCTGCGGCGCGGCGGCACCCTGGTCCTGGTCGCGCTGCCGGCCGGGGGCAGGCTGGAGCTGCCGGTCTTCGACACGGTGCTGAACGGCATCACGGTGGTCGGCTCCATCGTGGGCACCCGGCAGGACCTGGCCGACACCTTCCGGCTGCATGCCCTCGGCCGGACCCGGGTGATCCGGGAGAGCCGCCGGCTGGAGGAGGTCAACACCTGCATGGACGAGCTGCTGGCCGGCAAGGTCACCGCCCGCCTGGTGTTCGACCTGCGCTGACCTGCGCTGACCCGTACCAGCGCGACGACCGACCCCGACCGGCCCCGGTCGGCCCCCGACCAACCCCCGACCAGCCCCGACCAGCAGAGACCGGCCCCCGATCACGTCCGAGGAACGCCATGCCCGCCGACGGCCCCCGCACCGCCCCGCTCCCCCATGCACGGATGCGCCTGGACGAGCTGCTGGACGAGCTCCAGGCCCGCGTCGACGCGGCCCAGAGCACCCGCGACCGGGTGCACGGCCTCTTCGAGGCGGTGCTCTCGGTGGGCCGGGAGCTGGAGCTGGACCAGGCGCTGCGGCGGGTGGTCGAGGCGGGCGCCGCCCTGGTGGACGCGCGCTATGCGGCGCTCGGCGTGATCGGTTCGGACGGCCGTACGCTGTCGCGGTTCCTGACGGTGGGCGTCAGCGAGGAGGAGGCCGCCGCCCTCGGTCCCGCGCCCAGCGGGCACGGGCTGCTCGGCGAGCTGATCCGGCACCCGGAGCCGCTGCGGCTGGCCGAGCTGTCCGACCATCCGGCGGCGCAGGGGCTGCCGCCCGGCCACCCGCCGATGCGGACCTTCCTGGGCGTGCCGGTCCGGGTCCGCGACGAGGTGTTCGGCAACCTCTACCTGGCGGAGAAGCGCGGCGGTGGGGAGTTCGACACCGAGGACGAGGTGGTGCTGGCGACCCTCGCGGTGGCGGCGGGCGTGGCGATCGACAACGCCCGGCTGTACGAGGAGGCCCGGCAGCGGCAGCGGTGGCTCCAGGCCGGCGCCGAGGTCACCGGCAGCCTGCTGTCGGGCAGTCCGCAGGCGCAGGTGCTGGGGCTGATCGCCGAGCGGGCCCGGGAGATCACCGGGGCGGCGGTCGCCGATGTGGCCGTCCCGCTGCCGCACGGCGACGAGCTGGTGGTGGAGCTGGCGGTGGGGGACGGCGCGGCGGACCGCGAGGGGCTGGTGCTGCCCTGCGCCGGGACCCTCACCGGGGCCGCCTACAGCGGTGGCGTACCGGTCAGCAGCCCCGATGTCCGCTGCGACCCCCGGATCACGGTGGGCCCGCTGCGCGGCTCCGGGCTGGGCCCGGCCGTGGCCGTGCCGATGGGGGCCGCGGCCGGGCAGGCGCGCGGGGTGCTGATGCTGGCGCGACTGCCCGGGGAGCCGCCCTTCGGGCAGGAGGAGATCCGGCCGCTGCTGGGGTTCGCCGGGCAGGCCGGGCTGGCGCTGGAGCTGGCGGACCACCGGCGGGACGCCGAGCAGTTGGCGATTCTGGAGGACCGCGACCGGATCGCCCGGGACCTGCACGACCTGGCCATTCAGCGGCTCTTCGCCACCGGGATGACCTTGCAGAGCGCAGGGCGGTTCATCGACCACCCGGAGGCGGCGGACCGGGTCCGGCGGGCGGTGGACGACCTGGACGACACGGTGAAGATCATCCGCTCGGCCATCTTCGGCCTGCGCGCCCGGGAGCGCGGCAGCGGGCGCTCCCTGCGGTCCCGCGCCGCCCGGCTGGTGGACGAGGCGGCTGCGGTGCTCGGCTTCGCGCCCCGGCTGCGGATGGAGGGGCTGCTGGACACCGGGGTCGCCGCCGCCGTAGCCGACCAGGTGGCGGCGGCCCTGGGCGAGGCCCTGGCCAATGCGGCCCGGCACGCCCGGGCCAGGCGGGTGGATGTCCTGCTGGAGGCCACCGGCGACCGGGTCGCCCTCACCGTCGAGGACGACGGGGTGGGCATCCCGGAGGGCGGCCGTCGCAGCGGACTGCGCAACCTCGCCGAGCGGGCCGAGCAACTGGGCGGTGCCCTGCTGCTGGAGTCCCCGCCCGGTGGCGGCACCCGGCTGACCTGGTGCGCTCCGCTCAGCGACCGCGCCGCCTGACCGCCGCACCGCCCAAGCGGACAAAACAGCCCAAACAGGCCCGGCCGGGCACCCGCCCGGCCGGGCCTGCGGGGCTCAGCGGGTCCAGGACCAGTCGGCGACCTCGGGCAGGTCGGTGCCGTGTTCCCTGATCCAGCCCTCGTGCCGGAAGCGGACGTCCGCCATCGCCTGCCGGACCGGCGCCGCGCGGACGGCCAGCCCAGGCACCCGGTCGATGACGTCCATCACCAGCCGGTAGCGGTCCAGGTCGTTGCGGACCACCATGTCGAACGGCGTGGTGGTGGTGCCCTCCTCCTTGTAGCCCCGGACATGCAGGTTGGAGTGGTTGGCCCGGCGGTAGGTGAGCCGGTGGATCAGCCACGGGTAGCCGTGGTACGCGAAGATCACCGGCTTGTCGCGGGTGAACAGGGCGTCGTACTCCTGGTCCGGCATGCCGTGCGGATGCTCCCCCTGCGGCATCAGCCGGGCGATGTCCACCACATTGACCACCCGCACCCGCAGGTCCGGCAGATGGCGGTGCAGCAGGTCGGCGGCGGCCAGCACCTCCAGGGTGGGGACATCGCCGGCGCAGGCCAGCACCACATCGGGCTCGCCCCCGCCGCCCTCGCCGCCCTCGCCGCCCTCGCCGCCCTCGCCGCCCTCGCCGGTGGAGGCCCACTCCCAGATCCCGGCGCCCCGGGCGCAGTGGGCGCGGGCCTGCTCCAGGTCCAGCCAGTCGAAGCAGGGCTGCTTGCCGGCGACCACCACATTGACGTAGTCGCGGCTGCGCAGCACATGGTCGGCGACGGCCAGCAGGGTGTTGGCGTCCGGCGGCAGATAGACCCGGACCACCTCCGGGCTCTTGTTGAGCACATGGTCGACAAAGCCCGGGTCCTGGTGCGAGAAGCCGTTGTGGTCCTGGCGCCAGACATGCGAGGTGAGCAGGTAGTTGAGCGAGGCGATGGGGGCCCGCCAGGTCAGCCGGCGGGCGGTGCGCAGCCACTTGATGTGCTGGTTGGCCATCGAGTCGACGATGTGCACAAACGCCTCGTAGCAGGAGAACAGCCCATGCCGCCCGGTCAGCAGATAGCCCTCCAGCCAGCCCTGGCAGGTGTGCTCGGAGAGGATCTCCATCACCCGGCCGCCGCGCACCAGGTACTCGTCGGTGGGCAGGGTCTCGGCCTCCCATGCCTTGCCGGTCACCCCGTACACCGCCTGGAGCCGGTTGGAGGCGGTCTCGTCCGGCCCGACCAGCCGGAAGTCGCGGCGGTCGGCGGTGGCCGCCATCACGTCCTCCAGCAGGTCGCCCAGCACGCGGGTCGGCTCGTGCAGGGAGCCGCCGGGCTTGTCGACCGGCACGGCGTGCTTCTCCAGCGGCGGGACGGGCAGCTCGCGCAGCAGCAGGCCGCCGTTGGCGTGCGGGTTGGTTCCCAGCCGGTGGGCGCCCTCGGGGATGCAGGCGAGCACCTGCGGCCGGGGGCGGCCCTCCGCGTCGAAGAGCTCCTCCGGCCGGTAGGAGCGCATCCACTCCTCCAGCTGGCGTAGGTGGTCGGGGTTGCTGCGCACCTCGGAGAGCGGCACCTGGTGGGCCCGCCAGGTGCCCTCCACCGGCAGCCCGTCGACCTCGGCGGGGCCGGTCCAGCCCTTGGGGGTGCGCAGCACGATGACCGGCCAGCGGGGGCGGTCGGGGATGCCCTCGTCGCGGGCGGTGCGCTGGATGACCGCGATGTGGTCCAGGGCGGTGTCCATGGCCTCGGCCATGGCCCGGTGCACGAGGGCCGGGTCGTCGCCGGTGACATGGATGGGGTGGTGGCCGTAGCCGCGCAGCAGCTCGTCCAGTTCCTTCTCGGGGATGCGGGCGAGCACCGTCGGGTTGGCGATCTTGTAGCCGTTGAGGTGCAGGATCGGCAGTACGGCGCCGTCGCGCACCGGGTCCAGGAACTTGTTGGAGTGCCAGGCAGCCGCCAGCGGCCCGGTCTCCGCCTCGCCGTCGCCGATCACGCAGGCCACCAGCAGGTCGGGGTTGTCCAGCGCGGCGCCGTAGGCGTGCGCCAGGGAGTAGCCGAGTTCGCCGCCCTCGTGGATGGAGCCGGGGGTCTCCGGCGCGACATGGCTGGGGATGCCGCCGGGGAAGGAGAACTGGCGGAAGAGCCGGGCCATACCGGCGGCGTCCCTGGTGACGTCGGGGTAGGTCTGGGTGTAGCTGCCCTCCAGCCAGGAGTTGGCGACCACGGCCGGGCCGCCGTGGCCGGGGCCCCAGATGCAGATCGCGTCCAGCCCGCGGGCGGCGATCACCCGGTTGAGGTGGGTGTGGACCAGGTTGAGGCCCGGGGAGGTGCCCCAGTGGCCCAGCAGCCGTGGCTTGACGTGCTCGGGGCGGAGCGGCTCGGTGAGCAGCGGGTTGGCCAGCAGGTAGATCTGCCCGGCGGAGAGGTAGTTGGCGGCTCGCCAGTGGGCGTCCAGGGCCGCCAGTTCCTCGTCGGTGACCACGGTTGCCTCGGCTGGGGGGCGGACGTCATGCATGACTGCTCCTTCGGGGGATCGCCGTGCCGGGATCGCAGTACGTCACTCGCTCGTCGGCGCGCGCGGTGGCCGCCGTCCTGCCGAGCCTGCGCCGCCCGGGGCCGTCCCGCCAGGGCCGTACGGGGCACCGTGTGCGCCGCACGGCCCGCCGCACGGCCCGCCGCACGGCCCGCCGCCGGGAGCCGCCGCGCGGGACGGGCTCCTGGCGATGGGTACCCGGCGGCAGCCGGGCCATGCTGGGGCGCCGCTCCGTGCCGTGCTCACAGCCCGGCTGCCGCCGCCCCCGCGCGCAGTACGTCGGCCACCATCTGCGGGGTGACCCGGCCGGTGGAGACATTGCGGCGGCTGGGGTGGTAGCAGCCCAGCAGATGCAGTTCCGGGCCGCCGGCAGGGTCGGCCAGGCGCACCCGGGCGCCGTGGCCGAAGGGCGGGCGGGGCCGGGGCAGCCGCCAGCCGGCGGCGGCGAGCACCGGCAGCAGCGCCTGCCAGCCGAACCCGCCGAGGACCACGGCGGCGCGCAGCGTCGGCCGCAGCAGCTCCAGCTCGCGGGCCAGCCAGGGGCGGCAGGTGTCCCGCTCGGCGGGGGTGGGGCGGTTCTCCGGCGGGGCGCAGTGGACCGGCATGGTGATCCGCACGCCGCGCAGCGCGAGTCCGTCGCCTCGGTGGCGGGCGGTGGGCTGGTTGGCGAGGCCGAGGGAGTGCAGGGCGGCGTAGAGCACATCGCCGGAGGGGTCTCCGGTGAAGGCCCGCCCGGTGCGGTTGCCGCCGTGCGCGGCCGGGGCGAGGCCGACGACGGCGAGCGCGGCGTCCGGGGGGCCGAAGTCGGGGACCGGTCTGGCCCAGTACTCCTGATCGGCGAAGGCCCTCCGGCGGACTCGCCCGGCCTCCTCGCGCCAGGCCACCAGCCGGGGGCAGGCGCGGCAGGTGACCAGGTTGGCGTCGAGCTCGGCGAGGTGGTCAGCACCGGGGGCGCGGGCGGCGGGGAAGCCGGGTTCGTCCGGCCGGGCCGGGTGCCGCATCCGCCGTGCTCCTCTCGCTCGCTGCGCCCCGCGCGGGGTGCCGAACGTACGATGGACTGGTCCGAGTGTCCGGCGGCACAAGGAGCGCTGCCATGACCAAGAACAGCACCAAGACCATCACCTGCCGACGCATCTACGAGGAGGCGTCGCCCCGGGACGGGGTGCGGGTGCTGGTGGACCGCATCTGGCCGCGAGGCGTGCGCAAGGAGGACGCCCACCTCGACGAGTGGCTGCAGGATGTCGCCCCGTCCACCGATCTGCGGCACTGGTTCGCCCATCGGCCGGAGCGCTTCTCGGAGTTCCGCCGCCGCTACCAGAACGAGTTGCAGAACCCGGAGCGGCAGCAGGCCGTGGCGCATCTCCGGGAGATCGCCGAGCATGACGGGCTGACCCTGCTCACGGCCACCCGGGATGTCGAGCACAGCCAGGCCGCCGTTCTCGCCCTGGTGCTGACCGACGTGGACTGATCCCGCCCGGGTCACCCCGGCCGTCCGGGTCACCCCGTTCACCCTGTTCACCCCGTTCACCCCGTGTCGCCGAGCAGGCGCAGCAGGGCACCGGACCCGGCGACGGCCACCAGGAAGAGGGCCAGCAGCCGGACCTGGAGGGTCCGGTAGCGGGCGGCGTACTGGCGTTGCAGCTCGCGGGCCCGGTCGGCGATGCGGCAGATGACCGCGCGGGAGACCTCCAGCCGGTCGTCCGTGTACGCGAGCACCACCTCCTCGCGCTGCGGGCCGGTGAGCCAGGGCAGCCGGTCGGCGAACGCCTCGGCCTGCTCCCGGGCGGTGGCGGTCTCGCCCTGCCAGAGCAGATAGCCCTCCAGCTGGTGCAGCCCCCGGACGGACTCCCGGCGCGGGTCGGGTCCGCCTCCGGCGTCGCCTGGCCGCCTCACTGCTCCGGGCCTGCCTCCCCGCCGATCGCGGGCCGGGAGCCCACTGTCTCGCCGGGGAGCCCGTGGTCCTCGAAGTACCCGTGGGCGGCGATGTCGGGGTGGTGCAGATCGAAGGCGGGGGATTCGGAGCGGACGCGCGGCAGGGTGACGAAGTTGTGCCGGGGCGGCGGGCAGGTGGTGGCCCACTCCAGGGAGCGGCCGTAGCCCCAGGGGTCGTCCACGGTGACCTTCTCGCCGTACTTGGCGGTCTTCCACACGTTGTAGAGGAACGGCAGCATCGACAGGCCGAGCAGGAAGGAGCCGATGGTGGAGACCGTGTTCAGGGTGGTGAAGCCGTCGGAGGCGAGGTAGTCGGCGTACCGGCGGGGCATGCCGTCGGCGCCCAGCCAGTGCTGCACCAGGAAGGTGGTGTGGAAGCCCACGAAGAGCGTCCAGAAGTGGATCTTCCCCAGCCGCTCGTCCAGCATCTTGCCGCTGAACTTGGGCCACCAGAAGTAGAACCCGGCGAACATCGCGAAGACCACGGTGCCGAAGACCACGTAGTGGAAGTGGGCGACCACGAAGTACGAGTCCGAGACATGGAAGTCGATCGGCGGCGAGGCCAGCAGCACCCCGGTCAGACCGCCGAAGAGGAAGGTCACCAGGAAGCCGACCGCCCAGAGCATCGGCGTCTCGAAGGAGAGCGACCCCCGCCACATGGTGCCGATCCAGTTGAAGAACTTCACCCCGGTCGGGACCGCGATCAGAAACGACATCAGCGAGAAGAACGGCAGCAGCACCTGCCCGGTGACATACATGTGGTGCGCCCAGACCGTCACCGAGAGGCCGGCGATGGCGATGGTGGCCGCGATCAGACCGGCGTAGCCGAACATCGGCTTGCGGCTGAAGACCGGGAAGATCTCCGAGACGATGCCGAAGAACGGCAGCGCGATGATGTACACCTCCGGATGGCCGAAGAACCAGAAGAGGTGCTGCCAGAGGATCGCGCCGCCGTTGGCCGCCTCGAAGACATGGGCGCCGAACTTGCGGTCCGCCTCCAGCGCCAGCAGCCCGGCGGCCAGCACCGGGAAGGCCAGCAGCACCAGGACGCCGGTGAGCAGAACGTTCCAGGTGAAGATCGGCATCCGGAACATCGTCATACCGGGGGCGCGCATGCAGATGATCGTGGTGATGAAGTTGACCGAGCCGAGGATGGTGCCGAAGCCGGAGAAGGCCAGACCCATGATCCACATATCGGCGCCGATGCTCGGCGAGTGGACGATGTCGGAGAGCGGGGAGTAGGCGAACCACCCGAAGGACGCGGCCCCCTGCGGGGTGAGGAAGCCGCACACCGCCATCAGCGAGCCGAAGAGGTAGAGCCAGTAGGCGAACATGTTCAGCCTCGGGAACGCCACATCCGGCGCACCGATCTGCAACGGCATGATCCAGTTGGCGAAGCCGGCGAAGAGCGGCGTCGCGAACATCAGCAGCATCAGCGTGCCATGCATGGTGAACGCCTGGTTGAACTGCTCGTTCGACACCACCTGGGTGCCCGGCCGGGCCAGCTCGGCCCGCATGACCAGGGCGAGGATCCCGCCGATCAGGAAGAAGGCGAACGAGGTGACCATGTACAGCGTGCCGATCTTCTTGTGGTCGGTGGTGGTCAGCCAGTCGACCACCACCCGCCCTCGGCTCGTCCGCACCGGCGGGGGCGGTTGCTCCGCCCCCACCTGGCCCGTCGTGTCAGTCGTGGTCACCGGGGCACTCCTCGCGATCGACAGCCCATCTCGACCGGATCACGATGACACGAGCCACTGACAACAACCAGTAATCACCCGAATGCGTACTGCAATCGGGGGACGGGTCCGGCGGTGCCCCGGCGCGTCATAATCGGTACCACCGACGGGGTCCCGCAGAGAGAGGAGCCGCTGTGCCGGCCGTCTTCGGCATCCGCACCACCGTGAACGGGCCCCTGCCCGAGCGCGCACCCGATCGGACCGTCAGGGCGCAGGCCCGGCCGGTCCCGCCGACGCCGGGCGGCGGCCGATGACGGAGTCCGAGCCGGAGCCCCTCCCCCGGGTGCTCTGCGACCTCGCGGCGCTGGCCGCCGACGCCGACGCCTCGGCCTCCGGCGCGCTGTGGCGGCTGGCCGAGTCCGGCCGCCAGTTGGACGCCAACCTGGTCCGCCTGCCGCCCGACCAGCGTGTCGCCGCCCACGCCGAACCCGACCTCGACGTCCTGCTGCTGGTGGTGGCCGGCGGCGGCACCCTGTACGGCGGCACGGAGGGGGCGGCCCGGCAGCTCACCGGGGGCACCCTGCTGTGGCTGCCGCACGGCTCCACCCGGGAGCTGGCGGCCGGGCCCGACGGCCTGGCCTACCTCACCGTGCACCGGCGCCGCCCCGGGATGCGGATCCGGCCGACGCCTCCCGGGTGACGGCGACCGGCTGACAGCGAGCGGGCGACGGCGACCGGGCGACGGCGAGCGGGCGACAGCGAGCGGCTGGCGGCGACCCGGTGACGTTCGGCCCCACCGGCCGGGACCGCCGGGCCCTGCGCGACCCCGGCCGATGGATGCACCCTGGTGGCATGACCTGACAGCACGATCCCCGCCCGAGGAGGGGATGGCCATGCCCGCACCGGTCCTGGACGCCAAGACCCTGGAGGCCCTGGTCTCCGCAGCGGTCGCAGCCCCGTCGATCCACAACACCCAGCCCTGGCGGTTCCGGCTGGACCCGGCCACCCGCGTCATCGAGGTGCACGCGGCCCCGGAGCGGGCCCTGCGGCTGGCCGACCCCACCGGGCGCGCGCTGCACATCTCGGTGGGCGGCGCGGTGTTCAACCTGCGGGTCGCCGCCGCGCACTTCGGCTGGGAACCGGTGCTGCGGCTGCTGCCCCGCCCGGCCGACCCGGGCCTGCTCGCCGCCGTCCGGCTGGCCGGTCCACCGCGCGCCGCCGGTACGGACCGCGCCGACCTGTATGAAGCGGTCTGGCAGCGGCACTCCAGCCGGCTGCCGTTCAGCGACACCCCGGTGCCCGACGCCGTGCTCGCCGAGCTGGTCGCCGCCGCCCGCACCGAGGGCGCGGAGCTGCGGCTCCCCGGCCCGGCGGAGTCGGCCCGGGTACTGGCGCTGACCTCCGAGGCGGAGCAGCGCAACACCGGCGAGCCGGGCCGCCGGACGGAGACCCGCTCCTGGATCACCGAGCCGGGCGAGGGCCCGTACGGCATCCCTTCGAGGGCGCTGGGCCCGCAGGACGCGGCGGCCAGGATGCCGATGCGGGACTTCTCCGGCCACCCGCTGCGGCAGCACCAGGAGACGGCACCCTTCGAGGAGCATCCGCGACTGGCGGTGCTGACCACCCGTCATGACCGCCGGGTGGACTGGCTGCGGGCCGGGCAGGCCCTGGAACACGTCCTGCTGGTGCTCACCGCGCACGGCCTGCGCGCCTCCCTGCTGCACCAGCCGATGGAGTGGGCCGACCTGCGCTGGCTGCTGCGCGACCCGCAGTCCGAGGTGTGCAGCCCGCAGATGCTGATCCGCATCGGGTACGGGCCGCAGGGCCCGGCCACCCCGCGCCGCCCGGCCGCCGAGACGCTGGCGGAGGAGAAGGGCCTCCCGCACCCCGCCACCCGCGCCCGCTGACCCCCGCCCCGCCCCGCGTAACCTGGCCGGACCGAGAACGGGCATGGTCAGGGAGGGCTGATGCGGCGGGGCGGGGCGATACCGGCGCGGTTCGTGGACGGCTATCCGGAGCTGCTGGCGGAGGTGTCGGCCACCGGCCGGCTGCCGGGCCGCACCGAGCTGGACGGCCTGCGCCACCTGGGCGAGCAGGCCGCCGAGCAGGGCCACGGCCTGCGCGGACTGGTCGGCCTCTATCTGCGGGCCACCCGGCGGGCCTGGGACACCCTGCCCGGCGTCACCGGCGCCACCGGCGCCGCCGAGCTGCGCCGGACCGGCGGATCGGTGCTCGCCGCCGCCGACGCGGCCGTCGCCGCGCTGGCCGAGGGGTATGAGCGGGCGCAGCGGCTGGCGGTGCGCCAGGAGGAGGCGGCCCGTCAGGAGTTCATCGACGACCTGCTCTACGGCCGCAGCGACCTGGGCCGACTCTCCGAGCGGGCCGAGCGGTTCGGCCTGCGGCTGGCCCGTGCGCACACCGTGACGGTGGCCTGGAGCGGTGAGCGGTACGACGACGCCCATCCGCTCGCCCGGCGGCTGGAGCGGGAGCTGGTGGGCCGCTTCGGTGAGCACCAGGTGCTGCTCACCACCAAGGAGGGGCGCCTGGTGTGCATCGCCCCGGCCGCCGAGACCTCCGTACCCGAGGCGCTGGCCGCCCTGGCGACGGCACCCGAGGCGGGCGGCCCGGGGCGGCTCCAGCTCGCGGTGGGCCGCCCGCACAGCGGCCCCGCCGGGGTGGTGCGCTCCTACGAGGAGGCGCTGAGCGCCATCGAGCTGGCGGAGCGCCTTGGGCTGGACGCGGCCATGCTGAGGGCCGCCGACCTGCTGGTCTTTCCGGTGCTGCTGCGGGACCGGGCGGCCATGGCCGATCTGGTGCTGACCGTGCTGGGGCCGCTGCGCGAGGCCCGCGGCGGCGCCGAACCGCTGCTGGAGACACTGGCGGCGTACTCGGCGGCCCGCTATGTGGGCGCGGAAGCGGCCCGGCAGCTGCGGCTGAGCGTCCGTGCGCTGACCTACCGGCTGGACCGGATCCGGACGCTGACGGGCTATGACGCGGACGATCCGCTCCAGCGCTACACCCTGGAGACCGCCGCGATGGGCGCCCGGCTGCTGGACTGGCCGGCGAGACCGCTCTGAGGCGCCCGGTGGACCTGGGGCACCCTGCCCCCGGCAGTACGGGTTTCCGACCCAACAGGGAAGACATCTGGCGATCCGTCAGCACAAATCCGGCGCCGACCTGCCCTGTCCTCCGAACCCCGGATGTCAAAGCGGTGTAAAGACTGCCGGGTTCCGGCAATGTGGCCGCACCGTCCCACCCGCCAGAATGGCTCCGTCGGAACACCTTGACACCGGGCGCCGAAGGCACCCCGGGCAGGTCGGCCCGGCACGGCCTACAGGCCGGGAAGGGGGAGGTGCAAAGTGACGGGGTTCATCGACGCCGCGCTGGGCTTCCCGGCCGTAGTGTTCAGCTTTGCACTGCTGGTGGTGGTCGCATACTGGGCCGTCGCCCTGCTCGGCGGATTCGCGGGCGATGCGCACCACCACTCGGGTGACGGCCATGACGTCGGCCATGACGCCGGCCATGCCGCCGACCACGATGCCGGTGACGACGGCCCGCACGGCTTCGCCGGGCTGCTGGCCGCCGCCGGCCTCGGCGGTGTACCGGCCACCGTCTCCCTCTCCCTGCTGATCGCCCTGACCTGGTTCGCGAGCCTGGTCGCCACGGTGCTGCTGGACGGCCTCCACCGCACCGGCGCCCCCACCCTGGTCACCGCCCCGCTGGCGGCGCTGGCCCTGCTGGTGGCGGTGCTGGTCGGCTGGCTCGCCACCCGGCTGCTGGTACGGCCGCTGCGCCGGATCTGGCCGGATGTCCGGCCGCCGTCCCGCCATGGCTTCGTCGGGCTGACCTGCGTGGTCCGCACCGGGCGGGTCGACGCGGGGTTCGGCCAGGCCGAGGTGACCTCGCCCGACGGCTCCTCGGCCGTCATCCAGGTGCGGCAGACCGACGATGTGCCGCTGACGGCCGGGTCCACCGCACTGATCTTCGACTACGACAGCGACGGCGAGTTCTTCCGCGTCATGCCGTACGGGCAGCAACCGGCCCTCTGACGCGCCGCCGGCCGCACACTCCCGCTCCACCAATCGATCCGACTCCTGGGACTGCTCATGGACGCCATCACCACCGGCCTCGGCGTACTCATCGCCGTCGTCCTGCTCATCGCACTGGGTGCGCTGCTCATGATCGGCCGACTGTTCCGCAAGGTGGAGCAGGGCAAGGCACTGATCATCTCCAAGACCCGCGCCGTGGACGTCACCTTCACCGGGGCCATGGTGCTGCCGGTGCTGCACAAGGCCGAGGTGATGGACATCTCGGTGAAGACCATCGAGATCGCCCGCACCGGCCGCGAGGGCCTGATCTGCCAGGACAACATCAGGGCCGACATCCGGATCGCCTTCTTCGTCCGGGTCAACAAGACCGCCGAGGACGTCATCAAGGTGGCGCAGGCCATCGGCACCGAGCGGGCCAGCCACCAGGAGACCCTCCAGGTGCTGTTCGCCGCCAAGTTCGCCGAGGCGCTGAAGACCGTCGGCAAGCAGCTGGACTTTGTGGACCTCTACACCAAGCGCGAGGAGTTCCGGGACCGGATCATCGGCGTCATCGGCACCGACCTCAACGGCTACCACCTTGAGGACGCGGCGATCGACTACCTTGAGCAGACCCCGATGAGCCAGCTGGACGCGGCCAACATCCTGGACGCCCAGGGCATCCGGAAGATCACCGAGCTGACCTCGCTGGAGCATGTGCGGACCAACGAGTTCGAGCGCACCGAGGAGAAGGAGATCACCCGGCGGAACGTCGACGCCCGGGAGGCCGTGCTGGAGCTGGAGCGGCGCCGCGCGGAGGCCGAGATCAAGCAGCGCCGGGAGATCGAGACCCTGCGGGCCCGCGAGGAGGCCGAGATCGCCCGGGTGCAGGAGGAGGAGCGGCTCAAGGCGCACGCGGCCCATCTGCGCACCGAGGAGCAGCTGGGCATCCAGCAGGAGAACCAGGCCCGGGAGATCGCGGTCGCCGAGAAGAACCGCGAGCGGGTGATCGCGGTCGAGGCCGAGCGGATCGAGAAGGCCCGGCAGCTGGAGGTCATCGCCCGGGAGCGGGAGACCGCGCTCACCCGGATCGCCGCCGACAAGGAGGTCGAGGCCGAGAAGCGCTCCATCGCCGACGTGGTGCGGGAGCGGATCGCGGTGGAGAAGACCGTCGCCGAGCAGGAGGAGGCGATCAAGCGGCTGCGGATCGTGGAGGAGGCCGAGCGCACCCGCGAGGCGCTGGTGATCCAGGCCGAGGCCGAGGCGCAGGAGAGCCTGGTCAAGGACATCAAGGCGGCGGAGGCCGCCGAGCAGGCCGCCCAGTTCAAGGCGCGCGAGGCGCTGGTGCTCGCCGAGTCCCGGGAGAAGGCCGCCGAGTTGGACGCCCGCGCCGCCGTACGGCTCGCCGACGCCGCCCAGGCCAAGGCCGCCGCCGAGGGGCTGGCCGCCGCGCAGGTGCGGCTGCGGGACGCCGAGGCGATCGAGAAGGTCGGCATGGCCGAGGCCGCCGTGGAGCAGCAGAAGGCGCTGTCCGCCGCCGCCGTGGTGCGGGAGAAGCTGAAGGCGGAGGCCGAGGGGCTGACCGACAAGGCCGCCGCGATGGCCAAGCTGGACGAGGCGGGTCGGGGCCACGAGGAGTACCGGCTGCGGCTGGAGGCCGAGAAGTCGGTCCGGCTGGCCGGTCTGGACGCGCAGCGGCAGGTCGCCGAGGCGCAGGCGGCCCTGCTGGGCACCGGACTTCAGCAGGCGAAGATCGACATCGTGGGCGGGGACACCGTCTTCTTCGACCGGCTGGTCAATGCGGTCTCGCTGGGCAAGGGCATGGACGGCTTCGTCCAGCACTCCGAGACCGCGCAGGCGCTCGGCAAGTCCTGGCTGGACGGCTCGGCCGACTTCACCGAGGACCTGACCAAGGTGCTGAGCTCGTTCGGCTCCGGCGACCTGGCCAACCTCGGTCTGAGCGCGGCGGTCGCGCAGCAGTTGAGGGGGACGGACGGCGAGCAGCTGCGGGCGCTGCTTGCCGAGGTGCAGCAGCGGACGGCGGTCGTCCCGGCCGCCAACGGCACCGCCCAGCAGTAGGCCCGGCCCGGCAGTGAGACCAGGAGCAGCCCTGGCGGCTGCTCCAAGCCGACCGGCAGTGAACAACCCGGCCGGCAGTGAACAACCCGGCCGGGGCCGGGTCCGTCCGAGGGAGATCCGATGAGCGACACCACCGCAGCGCCGCAGGCGGCGGAGGTCGACACCGCCACCTATGAGGTGCTGCGGACCCGGCTGTCCGACCGGGCCGCCGAACTGGCCCGGCGGGCCCGGGAGTTGGACGGACGGCGGCGGGAGGCGTTCGGCGGTACGCCGCTGGAGCCGGTCGCCGCCGTCCGGGCGGCCACCGCGCAGCCCGGCGCGGCCCGCGACCTGGCCCCGCTGGGCGGGCTGCTGCTGCTCGGCCTCTTCCCCGCCTCGGCCCGGGACGACGTGCCCGAACCCGAGGACGTGCTGGCCGGGTATGTGCCCGGCGACGGCGACCCGGCCCCGGCCGCCGTGCCGGGCCTGCTGGACCACCCGGAGTTCCGCCGCGACTTCGCCGAGCTGCACCGCTACTACCGCGACGCCCGGCTGCTGCGGCTCCAGCGCACCGGCACCCGGCTGCTGGCTGCCTTCCGCACCGGCCCGGACCCCGCCGACCTGCGGGTGCTGCGCTGGCGGGTGGACGCCGACGGCGGGGTGGCGTACCTGGACAACCGGGGCGAGCGCGACCTGGAGCGCCCGGAGCCGCACGACGTCCACTGGACCGCCGCCACCCGCGAGGACCACCTGCCCGGCCGCCACCCGCAGATCGCGGTGGCCGGCGGCGCGCTCCATGTCTCCACCACCGGCGGCAGCCTCACCGTCCGCAGCGACCCGGACACCGAGACACCGCGCGGCGAGCTGCACCGCGAGCCGGTGGACGAGCCGTTGCAGTCGCTCGCCGACGCCGATGTGGAGTACGCCCGGGTCGGTCCGGCGCTGGTGCTGCTGCGGGTGCGCCCCTACAAGGAGGACGCCTGGCGGTACCTGGTGCACACCGCCGCCACCGGCCGGGTGACCCGGCTGGACGCCATCGGGCAGTCCTGCCGGCTGCTGCCCGAGGACCAGGGCGTGGTCTTCCCCGGCGGCTACTGCCTGGCCACCGGGGCGGTGCGCACCTTCGACACCGACGTCGAGGGGCTGGAGTTCCAGCGGGTGGTGCGCTCCGCCGACGGCGAGGACGTGCTGTACGCCTTCGCCGACCCGGCGGGCGGCCGGGCGCTGCTGCTCCCGTACAACACCATCCGGCAGGAGGCCGCCACCCCGATCCCCTGCGGCGGCTGGGCGCTGCTGGCCGACGGCACGCTGGCCGTGCTGCGCGGCGGCGAGGAGCAGTCGCGGCTGCACGCCGTCCAGCTGTGGCGCACCCCGTTCGCCTCCGAGGCCCATCTGGCGGCGACCCGGCCGACCGGCGGCGGGCCGCTGGAGCGGATCGGCAACCGGGAGCTGGTGCAGGGGGTCGCCGACTGCCTGGCGGCGGCGCGGGCGGCGCAGCGGAGCGCCCGTGACGACGCCACGTCCACGGTCGGCTTCGAGCAGCTGGTGGGCGCCTGCGGCCGGGCACTGGACCGCTACCACTGGCTGGGCGAGCCCGAACTGGGCGGCCTGCTCGACCCGCTGACCGCGCTGCGGAACACCGCCCGGCAGGTACTGGACGAGCACCGCCGGGTGGAGGAGCTGGCGGCGCGCGCCGTGGCCGCCGTGGAAGAGGCCGAGGCCGAGGGCGCCTCGCTGATGCGGCGTGCCCGCAGCGAGCTGCCGGACGACGCCGAGGGCTGGGTGGCGCAGCTGGCCGGGCTGCGCCGGGCCCGGGGGCGGCTGGCGGGCCTGCGCGAGCTGCACCGGGTGGACCTGGACCGGGTGGCCGCGCTGGAGGCGGCGCTGGACGGGGAGTTGCACGCGGCGGCCGGCCGGGCCCTGGACTTCCTGGCCGGTGAGGGCGCCTTCGCGCCCGCGCTGGCGGCGGCCGGCCAACTGACCGCCGAGGCCCGGGAGGCGGCCACCGACGCCGAGGCGGCGCAGACCGCCGAGCGGATCGCGGCCCGCGCCGACGGCCTGGAGCTGGTCACCGAGGTGGTCGGCGGGCTGGAGGCGGCGGACGCCACGGTGCGCACCGCCGTACTGGAGCGGATCGGCGAGGCGGTGGGGGCGCTGGGCGCCGCCCGGGCCGTGCTGGACGCCCGCCGCCGGGAGCTGCGGGAGGCCGAGGGGCGGGCGGCTTTCGAGGCCGAGTTCGCCCTGCTGGCGCAGAGCGCCACGGGCGCCCTGGCGGCCTCCACCACGCCCGAGCGGTGCGAGGAGCAGCTGGGGCGGCTGCTGCTGCGGCTGGAGGGCCTGGAGACCCGCTTCGCCGACTCCGACGGGCTGCCGGAGCGGCTGGAGGCCAAGCGGGAGGAGGTCCAGGGGGCGTTCGCGGCCCGGCGGCAGGCGCTGCTGGACGAGCGGGCCCGCAGCGCCGACCGGCGGATGGCGGCCGGGGAGCGCATCCTGGCCGGGGTGCGGCGGCGGGCGGCGGGGCTGGGCTCGCCGGAGGAGCTTTCCACCTACTTCACCACCGACCAGGCGGTGGCCCGGGTGCGGGCCGCCGCCGAGGAGCTGCGGGCGCTGGGCGACCCGGTACGGGCCCAGGAGCTGACCGGCCGGCTGGACGCGGCCCGCCAGGAGGCGGCGCGGGCGCTGCGCGACCGGCTGGACCTGGACGGCGGCGACGGCACGCTGCGGCTGGGCCGCCACCGGTTCGCGGTGGCCGACCCCAAGCTGGAGCTGACCCTGGTGCCGCACGGCGACGGCCTGGCCTTCGCCGTCGCCGGGACCGACTACCGGGCGCCGGTGGACGACCCGTCCTTCGCGGCCACCCGGCCGTTCTGGGACCAGCCGCTGGCCTCGGAGTCCCCGGAGGTCTACCGGGGCGAGCACCTGGCCGCCGCCGTGCTGGCGGAGGCTGAGGCGTCCCCCGGGCTGCTCGCGGCCCTGGAGGCGCCGGACGGCCCGCTGGAGGCGGTCCGCAGGGCCGCCGCCGACCGCTACGACGAGGGCTATCAGCGCGGCGTCCATGACCATGACGCGGCGGCGATCCTGACGGCGCTGCTGCGGCTGCGCTCCGATGCGGGCCTGCTGCGCCACCCGGGGGCCGCCCGCGCCTCGGCGCAGCTGTTCTGGGCGTACGGCACCGACGAGCGGGCCCGTACCGGCTGGCTGACCCGGGCGGGTTCGCTGGCCCGGGCGCGGGCCGCCTTCGGCCCCGCACCGGCCGTGGCCGAGCTCTGCGCGGAGCTGGACGCGGCGGTGGCCGCCTTCACCGCGCGGGCCGGACTGCCCGCCGCCCCGGGCGCCGGGGGCTACCTCTTCGAGGAGCTGGCCGGGGAGCAGCCGGGCTTTGCGACCGGCGTGGGCGCCCGGGAGCTGCTGGCCGCCTTCCACGCGGCGCTGGGCGGTCCGGACTCCGCCGCCCGCAAGGAGTACGAGGACGATCTGCGGGCGCTGGACGGTGAGCTGACGGCCCGTCATCAGCTGGTACGGGCCTGGCTCGGCTCCTGCGCCGCGTCGGGCGGCGACCCGGACCGGTACGCGGCCGACCTGGACGAGGCGGTGGCGGTGGAGCTGATCGGCGACGCCCTCCCCCGCCGGGACTCGGCCGCGCCGCTCACCGCCACCGTGGAGGGCCTGCTGGGCACCCACCCGAGGATCAGCGGCGGGACGCTGCGGCTGCGGCTGGACGAGCTGCTGGAGCGCACCCGCCGCTTCCGGGAGCAGCGCGTCCCGGCGCACCGCGCCTACCAGCGGCAGCGGGCCGAGCTGGTGGCCGCCGAGCGGCGGCGGCTGCGGCTGGACGCCTACCGGCCCCGGCCGCTCGGCGGCTTCGTCCGCAACCGGCTGATCGACGAGGTGTACCTGCCGCTGATCGGCGACAACCTCGCCAAGCAGCTGGGCACCGCCGGCGACGCCGGGCACGGCGACCGGTCGGGCCTGCTGATGCTGATCTCCCCGCCCGGCTACGGCAAGACCACGCTGATGGAGTACGTGGCGGCCGCGCTTGGCCTGGTACTGGTCCGGGTGGACGGCCCGGCGCTGGGCCACCGCACCACCTCGCTGGACCCGGCGGAGGCGCCCGACGCGACCGCCCGCCAGGAGGTCGAGAAGATCAACTTCGCGCTGGAGCTGGGGAACAACGTCCTGCTCTACCTGGACGACATCCAGCACACCAGCCCCGAGCTGCTCCAGAAGTTCATCCCGCTCTGCGATGCGCAGCGCCGCATCGACGGCGTCCAGGGCGGCCTGGCCCGCAGCCACGACCTGCGCGGCAAGCGGTTCGCGGTCTGCATGGCCGGCAACCCGTACACCGAGTCCGGCCGCCGCTTCCGCATCCCCGACATGCTGGCCAACCGCGCCGACGTGTGGAACCTGGGCGACGTCCTGGCGGGCCGGGAGGACCTCTTCGCCGCCAGCTACCTGGAGAACGCGCTCACCGCCAACCCCGTGCTGGCCCCGCTGGCCGGGCGCGACCCGGCCGACCTGGAACTGCTCACCGCCATGGCCCAGGGCACCGAGCCGGTCCGCACCGACCGGACGGCACACCCCTACCCGCAGCCCGAGCTGGAGGCGGTGCTCGCCGTGCTGCGCCATCTGCTGGGGGTCCGCGAGGTGCTGCTGGCCAGCAACCGCGCCTACATCGCCTCCGCGGCAACCGCCGACGCCTCCCGCACCGAGCCGCCCTACCTGCTCCAGGGCTCCTACCGGGACATGAGCCGACTGGCCGGGCGGATCGTCCCGGTGATGGACGCCGAGGAGGTCGAAGCCGTCCTCGACGACCACTACCGGGGCGAGGCCCAGGCGCTGGGCGCCGACGCCGAGGCCAATCTGCTCAAGCTGGCCGGGCTGCGCGACCGCCTCACCGCCGAGCAGGCCGCCCGCTGGGCCGAGGTCAAGGCCGGGTATCTGCGCGAGCGGGCGCTGGGCGGCTCCGGGGACGACGCCCTCGCCCGCGCCGTGGGCGCCCTGGGCCTGCTGGCGGACCGGGTGGGGGCGGTGGAGGCCGCCATCACCCGCGCCACGGAGCGGCCCAGGCGGCCGGTCTGAGGCCCGGACGGCACAGGGCCCGGACGGCGGTGCCGTCCGGGCCCTGTGGGCGCGCTCAGCGGGTCACAGCAGCCGGGTGAGGCGGGAGCTGATCGACGGCGGCGCCAGGTCGTGCTTGAGCACCACCGGGACCTTCACCTCGCCCTGGCCGCTGCCGACCGTGACGGTGCCCACCCGGGTACCGGCCTTGGCGGTGTGCGGCAGGGTGCCCTGCGGCTCCAGGTTGACCTCCACGCTCAGCCCGGACCAGCCGACCACGGTGACGTCCTGGGACACCGTTGCCGGAACCTTTCCGCCGAGCCCGTCGTCGACATAGCCGACCACGTCGCCCTTCCTGAGCACGGTGTGGTCGGTGAGGTTCTTCTGCGCCGCCGCGATGAGGTCACCACTGACGTCCAGCACCTTCTGCAGGATCTGCGGGCCCTGCTGGCCCATCACCACACCGATGATCAGCTGCGTGGTGCCGCCGACCTCCTTCTCGGCCGCCCACATCAGGCAGCCGCCGGCCGGGGTGCTGGAACCGGTCTTCACCCCGATGACCCGGTCGCCGGTCGTCAGCAGCTGGTTGTTGTTGAAGATCCGCTGGCCGTCGGTGAGCACCACATTGGGGGTGGACACGATCTGCCGGAAGACGTCGTTCTGCATCACCTTCTCGGCCAGCCTGAGCTGGTCGGAGGCGGTGGTCCTGGTGGTGGACTGAAGACCGCTGGGGTCGGTGTAGACGGTCTTGGTCATGCCGAGCGTCCGCGCGGTGTCGTTCATCTTCTTGACGAACGCCTCCTGGGAGCCCGCGTCCCAGCGGCCGAGCAGCCGGGCGATGTTGTTGGCGGAGGGGATCAGCAGCATCTGGAGCGCCTCGTACTGGCTGATCTTCTGGCCCACCTCGACCTTGACCACCGACTCGCCCTCGGTGATGCCGGTGGAGTAGTCGGACGCCGCCTGCTTGTCGGCGGTGAGCGTCAGGCCGTTCTCCCCCAGCTTCAGCGGATGGTCCTTGAGCACCACATACGCGGTCATCACCTTGGTGACGCTGGCCATCGGCGCGGACTTGTCGGCCCCCGAGCGGCCGAGGCTGCCCAGGCCGTAGACCTCGGCGGTGGCCTGGCCCTCGGTGGGCCACGGCAGATTGGGCTTGCTGCCGGGGAAGGTGTACGAGGAGAGCGCGGTGGACTGCACCACCGGGTCCGGCAGCGGGCGCAGCAGCTGGGCGACGCAGACGATGCCGAGGACGAAGGCGAGGAAGACACCCCAGACGGTGACCCGCTTCACCGCGCGGCGCAGCGGGGTCATCGGGCGGGCGCTGAGGGACGCCAGCACCCGCATGGCCTCGGAGGTGGTCTCCGGGCCCACCGGCGGCTCCGGCTCCGGCTGCGGGGCCCTGGGCGGCGCGTACACGGGCGCGGGGCGGGCTCTGCGGCCCGACCCGCCGGGGTTGCCCCGGCAGGCGCCGCCACGGGGGCAGCGACAGCTCGGTGGGCGCGGGGGCGGGCTCTGCGGCCCGGCCTGCCGGGGTGGCCCCGGCGGGCGCCGCCACGGGGGGCAGCGACAGCTCGGTGGGCGCGGGCTCTCCTTCGGCCGGTGCGGCGGGCCTGTCCGGCTTCGCGGCCTTGCCGGGCTTCGCGGCCTTGCCGGGCTTCGCCGCATCCGGTTCACGGTCGGGCGCGGCCACCACGGGCAGCGACAGCTCGGTCGCCGGGGGCTTCTCGGCATCCCCGGACGGCTCGGGCTCGGGCTCGGCCTTGGCCTGAGGCTCGGCCTCGGCCTTGGCCTCGGCCTTGGGCTCAGGCTTGGTCTCGGTCTCCGCCTCGGTCTCCGTCTCGGCCTCGGCCGGTGCCCGGTCGCCCCGCAGGGCCAGCCTCGGATCCTCCGCGCGCTCCTCGGGCGCCGCCTTCACCGCCTCGGCCGGCAGCCGCAGCATCCGGGTGGGACTGTCCACGGGCAGCCGCAGCATCCGGGTGGGGTTGTCCCCGCTCCGCACCCGCAGCTGGACGGTGGAGTCGCCCTTGGCCCCGCTGCGGGCCTTCTCCTCCTTGCCGTCCTTGCTGCCGTCCTTCCGGCCGCCCTTGGTACCGCCCTTGGTGCCGTCCTGCTCCGCCGTGCCGACTGCCCGCTGCTCCGCTCCCTCCAGCGGCTCGGTGCCCTCGTCTCGCACGGCCTCCGCCGCCGACGCACCGTCCGGATCGGCGCGTCGGCGCTCCTCGTCGCGCTCGACCGTGCCGGGGGACTCGCCCACGTGACCCAACCTCCTCACAGACCTGGCGGGACGCCTTCGCACCGGCGTCCCGCCCCATAGCGGACAGTCTCCGCCACGAACATGATGTCGCCCGTCCAAGCCCCGTCCGACCGGCGTTTCTCCCGGGTCCGACCACCCGTCCACGTGGGTGACGACCCCCGGCGGGACACCGGTTCCCGGGTCACGATTCAGAGGCGGTCTCGACAGCAGGGTGTGAGAGGCGTCACGCTGTCATCCATCCACGCGGGGAGGCTTGGATGGGCAGGAGCCGCAGAACAATTCCCGAGGAACTGCTGTTGCTCGCACTGGACCCGGCCACGGGCACCACGGCGCAGCCGCAGACCCTCGACCTCGGACTCGCCGGGGCACAGCTCGTCGAGCTGGCCCTGGCCGGACGGATAGTCCCGGACGGAGACCGGATCGCCGTGGTGCTGCCACGGCCGACCGGTGATCCGACACTGGACCATGCGCTGGAGCTGCTGCGCAGGCGCGGCAGCGCGGTGCGTGCCGTGCACTGGATCGGCGGGCCCCGGTTGGGCCTTCGCCAGACGTACCTGGCGCACCTGGAGCGGTGCGGCATGGTGACGGCTGTGCCGGGCCAGGTGTGCGGGGTGTTGCCGACGACGCGGTACCAGGCGTCGGACGAGTGCACCAACACGGCGATCAAGCAGCGCCTGGACACAGCCATCAGGACCGGTGTGCCACCGGACCCCCGGACCGCGGCGCTGGCCGCCCTGGCCCACGCAGTGGGGCTCGGCAAGCACCTCTACCCGGGCAACGAGGGCCGGTCGTCCAGGTCGCGGCTGCGCGATCTGATCCGGTACGACCCACTGGGCGGGATGGTCGCGCACGCCGTGATGGATGTGCAGAACGGCATGCCGGCCCAGGCGCAGCGCGGCGCCGGCGCCACCCGGCCGGGGGCACGCCCGGCCGGCGGCCGGACCGGGCCCGGGGCGGTGGCCGTCGGGCACGACATGGCCCGCGCGGGCGTGCGCTAGGCGGCCCCGCGGGCGGTCCGGATGTCCTCCGGGGCGGTCGGTCGGCATGGATATGCCGTGCGACCGCCCTTTGGCATGCCCCTTTCCGACGCTCGCCCCAGCCCCGCCCCAGCCCTGCCCCGGCCCCGTCGCAGCCCCGCCTCGGTGACCCGATCCGATGAGCCGCGTCAATTCCCCGGCGGCGGCGTGATCCGTAGTGGCATGCTCGTGCCGTTGAGTGGTTGGTACGAATGTGGGAGAGACCGCCCGGAGGTCGACGTGTCCGCCAGCATCAATCCGACAGTGCGCCGCCGCAGGCTCGGAGCCGAACTGCGCCGTCTCCGCGAGCAGAAGGGGATGACGGCGGAAGAAGTGGCCGGCCGCCTGATGGTCTCCCAATCCAAGATCAGCCGTCTGGAGAACGGACGCCGCAGCATCAGCCAGCGCGATGTCCGCGACCTCTGCGACGTCTACGGGGTCGAGGACGAGCGGATGCGCGAGTCGCTGATGGCGATGGCCAAGGAGTCCCGGCAGCGCGGCTGGTGGCACGCCTTCGGCGACATCCCGTACAGCATCTACATCGGTCTGGAGGCGGACGCCTCGGCGGTGCGCAACTATGAGTCGTCGTTCGTCCCGGGCCTGCTCCAGACGCGTGCGTATGCGCACGCCGTGGTGACCGGCATCCAGCCGGACACCGATACCGAGGCGGTGCACCGCCGGGTCGAGGTGCGGATGGCACGCCAGCGCCGGATCAGGGGCAGCGACCAGCTGGACCACTTCTGGGCGGTGGTGGACGAGGCCGTACTGCGGCGGCAGGTCGGCAGCCGCGAGGTGATGGCCGCGCAAATGGCCCATCTGGCGGACTTGTGCGGGGAGCCTCATGTCAACCTTCAGGTGATCCCCTTCACCAAGGGAGCCCACCCAGGTATGACGGGGGCATTCTCCATCCTTGAGTTCCCGGAGTCAGCCGATACGGCGGTTGTTTACCTCGAAGGGGTGACAAGCGACCTTTACCTGGAGAAGGAAGCGGACGTTCGTCGCTATACCGGTCTCTACGACCATCTGATGGCCGTGGCGCTCAGCGTCACGGATTCCCGGTCGTTGATAGCCGAGTATGCGAGGGAGTACGCAGACCATGAAGGCGGATGACACTGGCACCCCGGTGTGGCGCAAGAGCAGCTACAGCGGTCCCAATGGCCAGTGCGTGGAGGTGGCCCTGCCCAGGAGGTCCTTGGTGGCCGTACGCGACTCCAAGGACCCGCAGGGCCCCGCCCTCACCTTCTCCGCCGCCGCCTGGGCCGCCTTTGTCACCGCCGCCGGTACCGAGGTCTTCGCCACCGTCTGAACCCCCGCGGGAACCGCCCCCGCCCGCCCCTTCGACCGCCCAGGGCCCGGTCGGAGGGGTTTGAGTTGCATCAGGCCCCTGATCGCCCGGAACCGCCCTGAGCCGCCCGGGGCCGCCCGGGCTCACGCCGCCGGGTAGCGCTGGGTCCAGCCGGTGCGGTGGTCGCCGTGCGGGCCATGGAGTTCCGGCCCGTGGGTCATCTCCAGGGCGAAGTCGTCGGCCAGGGTGAGGATGGTGCCACGGCCCTCCAGATCGCCCAGCCACTCCGGCGGCAGCGCCGTCTCGCCGTGCAGCACGCCCAGCAGGTTGCCGCAGATCGCCCCGGTGGAGTCGCTGTCCCCGGAGTGGTTGACCGCCAGCAGCAGACCGGCCCGGACGTCCTCGGCCACCAGCGCGCAGTACAGGGCGATGGCCAGCGCCTCCTCGGCGACCCAGCCCTCCCCCAGCGACTCCACCCGCTCCGGCGACGGCTGGCCGGACCGTACGGCGTCCAGGGCGCCGCGCAGGGCGGCCGTGGTCTCCTGGTGGCCGGGGCGCTCGGAGAGCAGCGCCAGGGCCAGGTGCACGCCCTCCTCCAGGGCTCCGCCGCGCACCGCCGTGTGCACGACCACGGCCAGCGCACCGGCCGCGAGGTAGCCGGTGGGGTGGCCGTGGGTGAGGACCGCGCACTCCATGGCGAGCTGGAAGACCAGCGCCGGATCCCACCCCACCAGCAGCCCGAACGGGGCCGAGCGCATCACCGTGCCGCACCCCTTGGAGTGCGGGTTGCGGGGCTGCTCCAGGGTGCCCATCCGGCCGTCCTCCAGCCCGGAGAGGCATGCCTGGCCCGGTGCCCGCTGCGCGTACAGCCACTCCTCGCGGGCCAGCCAGCCCAGGTCGGGTCTGCGCTCGTCCGGACCCCAGTCGTGCTGGGTGGCGGCCCAGCGCAGATAGGCGCCGTGTACGTCGGTCGGCGGGTGCCAGACCCCGGTGTCCCGCCGGACATGCGCCCGGATCAGGCCCTCCACGGTGAAGAGGCTCATCTGGGTGTCGTCGGTGACCGCGCCGCCGCGCCGCCCGTAGGCGGGCACATAGCCGGTGACCCCGGCCGGGCCGTGCACCGCCCGGATCCGGGCCAGCGACTCGAACTCGATCCCCGCGCCCAGCGCGTCCCCCAGCGCGCCGCCGAGCAGGCACCCGCGCACCCTGCTGCGGAAGTCCTGCTCCTGCGCACGCGACCAGAGAGCCTGCACGGCGGGGTGCCTCCTCGTCCTAGCGGCCCGCTTCGTGTCACCCGTCCGGCGGAACTGTATGCGAAGACCGGTTCGGTGGGCCGCCCAGGACTACGCGCGCTGGGGCCGGTCAGCTCTCCAGGACCGGCAGCAGTTCCGGAAGGTGCCCGTCGGAGGAGAGCGCGGCGGCCCGGCGCTCGGCGGACACCTCGCCATAGGTGGTGGTCCGCTGCCGGGCGGGGCGGCCGGCCGCCTCGGCGATGGCCTCCAGATCGCGGATGGACCGGTAGCTGCCGTAGGCGGAGCCCGCCATCCGGGAGATGGTCTCCTCCATCAGGGTGCCGCCCAGGTCGTTGGCGCCGGAGCGGAGCATCTCCGCCGCGCCCTCGGCGCCCAGCTTCACCCAGCTGGTCTGGATGTTGGTGATGTGCGGGTGGAGCAGCAGCCGGGCCATCGCGGTGACCGCCCGGTTGTCGCGCGGGGTCGGGCCGGGGCGGGCGATGCCGGCCAGGTAGACCGGGGCGTTGGTGTGGATGAACGGCAGCGTCACAAACTCGGTGAAGCCACCGGTCCGCTGCTGGATCCCGGCCAGCAGCCGCAGATGGCCCAGCCAGTGGCGGGGGGTGTCCACATGGCCGTACATCATGGTGGAGGAGGAGCGGATGCCCAGCTCATGGGCGGCGGTGACGACCTCGACCCAGGTGGCGGCGGGCAGCTTGCCCTTGGTGAGGATCCACCGCACCTCGTCGTCGAGGATCTCGGCGGCGGTGCCGGGGATGGAGTCCAGGCCCGCCTCCTTGGCGGCGGCCAGCCAGTCGCGGATGGAGAGGCCGGTGCGGGTGGCGCCGTTGACCACCTCCATCGGCGAGAAGGCGTGCACATGGATGCCGGGCACCCGCTCCTTGACCGCGCGGGCGATGTCGAAGTAGGCGGTGCCGGGCAGGTCCGGGTGGATGCCGCCCTGCATGCAGACCTCGGTGGCGCCCACCTCCCATGCCTGGGCGGCGCGGTCGGCGACCTGGTCCAGGGAGAGGGTGTAGGCGTCGGCGTCGGTGCGGCGCTGCGCGAAGGCGCAGAAGCGGCACCCGGTGTAGCAGACATTGGTGAAGTTGATGTTGCGGGTGACGCAGTAGGTCACCTCGTCGCCGACGGTGTCGCGGCGCAGCTCGTCGGCGATCCGGCAGAGCGCGTCCAGGGCCGGGCCGTCGGCGTGCAGCAGCGCGAGGGCCTGGTCGTCGGTGAGCCGGGTGGGGTCGTCGGCGGCGACCGACAGCGCCTCCCGGCAGTCGCGGTCCAGCCGCTCCGCGAGGGCCGCGTCGGTCCCGGCCCCGGCGGACGGGGCGGCGGCCTGCTCGCGGAGCGCCTCCCAGTCGCCGTAGACGTCCTCGAAGTCGGCGCGGCGGTCGGCGGTGCGGCCCTCGGTGTCGATGGTGCGGTGCAGGTCGGTGCGGCCGGTGGCGGCGTACGCGTCGTCGGGCTCCTGCCAGGGCAGCCCGACGGGGATCGCGTCCGGCCGGGCCAGGCCGGTGTCGGGGTCGGCGAGCGCGGTGACATGGGGGACGATCCGGGGGTCCAGCCAGGGCTCGCCGCGCCGGATGTACTCGGGGTAGACGGTGAGCCGTTCGCGCAGCTCGAACCCGGCGGCGGCGGTGCGCTCGGCTAGCTCGTCGATGTGCGGCCAGGGCCGCTCCGGGTTGACATGGTCGGGGGTGAGCGGGGAGACACCGCCCCAGTCGTCGATCCCGGCGCCGACGATCAGCGCGTACTCCCGGTCGACCAGGTTCGGCGGGGCCTGGATGCGGGCGGCCGGGCCGAGCACCAGCCGGGTCACCGCGACGGCGGCGGCCAGCTCCGCCAGCTCGGCGTCGGGCATGGCCCGCATGGCGGTGTCCGGCTTGGCGCGGAAGTTCTGGACGATGACCT
The DNA here is from genome assembly GCF_003258605.2 of Peterkaempfera bronchialis. NCBI lineage: Bacteria > Bacillati > Actinomycetota > Actinomycetes > Kitasatosporales > Streptomycetaceae > Peterkaempfera > Peterkaempfera bronchialis. The sequence continues at coordinate 4,058,526 of NZ_CP031264.1, read as the reverse complement.
CCTGCACGCCGTGGTACTGGCGGGCGATCCGGCGGATGGCGAAGAGCGCGTCGGCGCGCTCCTCGTAGGTCTCGCCGATGCCGATCAGGATGCCGGTGGTGAACGGGACGGCGCTGCGCCCCGCGTCCTCCAGCACCCGCAGCCGTACGGCGGGCTCCTTGTCCGGGGAGCCGTGGTGCGGGCCGCCGGGCTCGGACCAGAGCCGGGTGGCGGTGGTCTCCAGCATCATCCCCATGGAGGGGGCGACGGGCTTGAGCCGCTGGAGGTCGGTCCAGGAGAGCACGCCGGGGTTGAGGTGCGGCAGCAGGCCGGTCTCCTCCAGCACCCGGATCGCCATCGCCCGGACATAGGCCAGGGTGTCGTCATAGCCGTGCGCGTCCAGCCACTCGCGGGCCTCGGGCCAGCGGTCCTCGGGCCGGTCGCCGAGGGTGAAGAGCGCCTCCTTGCAGCCCAGCGCGGCTCCCCGGCGGGCGATGTCCAGCACCTCGTCGGGCGAGAGGTACATGCCGTGGCCTGCGCGGCGCAGCTTCCCCGGCACGGTGACAAAGGTGCAGTAGTGGCACTTGTCCCGGCAGAGCCGGGTCAGCGGGATGAAGACCTTCCGGGAGTAGGTGACCACGCCGGGCCGCCCGGCCGCCTCCAGCCCGGCGTCGCGCACCCGGGCGGCGGAGGCGCACAGGTCGCGCAGGTCCTCGCCGCGTGCCTGGAGCAGCACGGCGGCCTCGGCGGCGTCCAGGGCGACACCGTCCCTGGCCCGGCGCAGGGCCCGCCGCATGGCGTTGGCGGTGGGCGCGGCGGTGGGCGCGGTGGTGGCGGTGACCTGCGGGACTGCGCTGCTGGACTCGGTCATGGATGGACGATACGTCAGCCCCGCAGCCGGGTCAGGATGGCCCTCGTCACAACCGCCGGGGCGGCTGTCCGGGATGACCCTGAGGGCTTCTCAGGGTCGCTCTGCTCCGGTGGTCGTACACCGGAGTGCTTCCAGCGGTCGATGCCGGGGGCGCTCTCGCGTTCTGTAATGGAGTACGAGGGGAGCGGCCACCGGGTGCATGCTGGAACCGGGGGCACGCTGGCGAAGCAGTACCGACGGAGGGGCTGACCGCGATGGCAGCGAAGCGTACGAACCCGATGGCCGACGACGACCAGGACGAGCACGGGCTGGCCGCGCCGTACCGCCCGACCCGGCGCACGGTGGTGCGGGTGCTGATGCCGGTGGGCGTGGCGGCGATAGCCGCGGCCTCCATCGGCCTGGTGCCGGCGCTGGCCTCCGACACCGCGCCCACGCTGCCGCCGCTGAGCGCGGAGCAGCTGGTCGCCAAGGTGCTGGCGTCCGATCCGCAGGCGCTGTCGGGCACCGTGCGGTCCACCGCCGACCTGGGCCTGCCGGGGGGCGTGCTGGGCGAGGCCGCGATCGGGGCCGGGGGCGGCGGGGGCGGGCCGTTCGGCGGCCACTCCGGTGCGGACGGGCAGCGGGACGGCGGCGGAGCGGCGCCCGAGGCGGGGCTCACCCGGCTGCTGGCGGGCACCCACACCCTCCAGGTGGCGGTGGACGGCCCGGACCGGCAGCGGCTGGGCCTGATCGACCGGCTGTCCGAGTACGAGGTGGTGCACAACGGCGCCCAGGTGTGGGGCTGGGACAGCCGCACCAATGAGGCGGTGCACCTGACCCTGCCGACCGGGAACGCCGGGAACGCCGGGCACACCGGTCACACCGGTCACACCGGGAGCGGCCCGGACGGCTCCGCGCTGTTCGGCGGCGCCACCGTACCGGCCACCCCGCAGCAGGCCGCCCGGCAGGTCCTCGCGCTGGCCGGGCCCGACACGGCGGTCTCGGTGGGCGGCACCACCCGGGTGGCCGGGCGGAACGCCTATGAGCTGAGCGTGAAGCCCAAGCAGTCGGGCTCCACCATCGGCGACGTGCGGATCGCGGTGGACGCCGGCAACGGGGTGCCGCTGCGGGTGCGGGTGAAGCCCGCAGGCGGCGGCGACCCGGTCTTCGACGTGGCCTTCACCTCGGTCTCCTTCGAGCGGCCGGGAGCACGGACCTTCGACTTCAGCCCGCCCAAGGGCGCCAAGGTCACCGAGCACCGGGCGCCCGCCGGGGACCTCGCGCCCAGCGGCCGACCGGGCGCCGACCACCGGCAGGCGGACGGCCTCAATGTCATCGGCACCGGCTGGACCAGCGTGGCCTCCCTCACCCTGCCGGCCGACCTCACCGGCGGCGACGGGAATGCGCTCGCCCTGGTCAAGGGGTTCGGCAAGCCGGTCGCCGGGGGCACGCTGATCCACAGCCGCCTGGTTAACGCACTGATCACGGACAGCGGCAGGGTCTATGTGGGCGCGGTCTCGCAGCAGGTGCTGGAGCACGCGGCAGGGGCCCGCTAGTGACCGCTGCGCCGGGGGGCCGGGAGGCCGCTTCCGCCACGGAAGCGGCACCGGCCCCCGCCGTGATCCGCACCAGGGGCCTGACCAAGCGCTTCCGGGGCGGCCAGCTGGCCGTGGACGGGCTGGACCTCACGGTGCCGCGCGGCAGCGTCTTCGGCTTCCTGGGCCCCAACGGCTCGGGCAAGACCACCACCATCCGGATGCTGATGGGCCTGATCGCCCCCACCTCGGGGGCGGCCAGCGTGCTGGGCTCGCCCATGCCGCAGTCGGCGGGCTCGGTGCTGCCACGGGTCGGCGCGCTGATCGAGGGCCCGGCGCTGTACGGCTTCCTGTCCGGCCGGGACAACCTGGTCCGCTTCGACTCCGCCGACCCCACCGCCGACCCGCGCACCCGTGACCGGCGGGTCGCCGAGGCGCTGGCCCGGGTCGGGCTGTCCGCCGCGGCGGGCCGCAAGGCCCGTGCGTACTCGCTGGGCATGAAGCAGCGCCTGGGCCTGGCCTCCGCGCTGCTCCAGCCGCGCGAGCTGCTGGTGCTGGACGAGCCGACCAACGGCCTGGACCCGCAGGGCATGCGGGAGATCCGCGCCCTGGTCCGGGAGGTGGCGGCGGAGGGCACCACGGTCTTCCTCTCCTCCCACCTGCTGGACGAGATCGAGCAGGTCTGCACCCATGCGGCGGTGATGTCGCGCGGCCGGCTGGTGGTGCAGGACACCGTCGCCGAGCTGGCGGCGCACGCACGCGGCCGACTGGTGGTGCGGACCCCGGACACCGAGGAGGCCGTCCGGGTGCTGGCCGCGCACGGGGTGGCCGACCTGCGGGCCACCGGCGACCGGGTGGACGGCGAGCCGCCGACGGGCGCCGCCGCCGACCCCGACGCGCTGCTGCCCAAGCTCTGCGCCGCGCTGGTGGAGGCGGGGGTGCGGGTGCGGTCCTTCGGCACCGAGCGCGGTTCGCTGGAGGACGCCTTTGTGGCGCTGACCGGAGAGGGTTTCGATGTCGCAGGCTGAGACCGCCGCTCCCGCCCCGTACGGGCCACGGTCGCGGACGGCGCTGGGCGTACTGGCACTGTTCCGCAGCGAGCTGTCGATCACCTTCCGGCGGCTGCGCACCCTCGCCCTGCTGGCCATCCTGGCCGCGCTGCCGGTGCTGATCGGCGTGGTGGTGAAGGTGGAGACCGGCAGCGCCCAGGGCGGCGGCGGTCCCGCGTTCATCGCGCAGGTCACCCAGAACGGCCTCTTCCTGGTCTTCACCGCGCTCGCGGTGACGCTGCCGGTCTTCCTGCCGCTGGCGGTGGGCGTGGTGGCGGGCGACTCGGTGGCCGGAGAGGCGAGCAGCGGCACCCTGCGCTATCTGCTGGTGGCCCCGGCGGGCCGTACCCGGCTGCTGGTGGCCAAGTTCTGCGCCTCGCTGGTCTTCTGCGTGGCGGCGACGCTGACCGTGGCGCTGGCGGCGCTGGCCACCGGCGCCGCGCTGTTCCCGCTCGGCCGGGTGACGCTGCTCTCCGGCGACTCGGTCTCCTTCGGGGAGGCGCTGCTGCGGGCGGCGCTGATCGCGGCGGTGGTCGCGGCGTCGCTGGCGGGGCTGGTCGCGATCGGGCTCTTTGTGTCGACGCTGACCGGCAGTGGGATCGCCGCGATGGCCGCCACCGTGGGGCTGGTCATCACCGTCCAGATCCTGGACGGGATACCGCAGTTGCACACCATCCAGCCGTGGCTTTTCCCGCACTACTGGCTGAGCTTCGCCGACCTGCTGCGGCAACCGATGTACCTGCATGACGTGGTGCGGAATCTCGGCCTTCAGGGGCTGTACGTGGCCGTTTTCGGCACGGCCGCCTGGGCCCGGTTCACCGGGCGGGACATCACTGCCTGAGGGCGCGGCGCGGGCCTCGGGTACGTCAACCCCGGTGGCCCGCACGGTGTTTGCACGGCGTCCGGAATTCGGTGAACGAATACGCGGGATTTGCACTGGCCGCCGTTATCCACCACTCCGGTGACGCTGGGCGACGCAATCGGTGCGGGCCGTGAAATGCCGGTTGATTTTGTCTCAAACCCTGGGAGCGAGCTTGACGCCCTCCCTCTCCACCGATGGGATGACTGCAACTCATCGAGCGTGTACTGCCGTCCGCGCCTGGTCGTGTGGATCCCCCTCAGGTCCCGCCGGACCGGGCGGCGGCGTGGACGGCACGCGGCGTATCACCCCTCAAGCGCCGCGCACGCGTTCCTCCGGCACGAACGGGAGAGATCCACACATGTCCATGAGCCGCAGGGCGTTCCTGCTGGCCACCGGGGCCGTCGCAGGATCCGCAGTGCTGTCCGCCTGCGGCAGCAAGGGGGGCGACTCCGCCGCTCCCTCGGGAGAGGTCGAGGTCTTCTCCTGGTGGACCGAAGGCGCAGAGAACGCCGGTCTTCAGGCGCTGCTCGCCGACCTCCAGCTCAACCAGCCGAACATCACCTTCGTCAACCGCGCCGTCGCCGGTGGCGCCGGCGGCAACGCCAAGGCCGAGCTCGCCAAACGTCTGGATGCGAACAACCCGCCGGACTCCTTCCAGGGTCACGCGGGAGCCGAGCTCTCGGACTACATCAGGGCCGGCAAGTTGGAGGACCTCAACGCGCTCTACGACGAGCAGAAGTGGACGGACGTCTTCCCCGAGCAACTGCTGCCGCTGATCAGCTCCGACGGCAAGTTCTACTCCGTGCCGGTGAACATCCACCGGGCCAACATGCTCTGGTCCAACCCGAAGGTCCTGCGCGCGGCGGGGGCCGATCCGGCTCCCAAGACCTTCGAGGCGTTCCTGGGCAACCTCCAGAAGGTCAAGCGGGCCGGCGGCACGGTGCCGCTGGTCGTCGCCGACTCCTGGACGCTGAAGCACCTCCTGGAGACGGTGATGCTGGCCACCCTGGGCGACCAGGCATGGACGGCGCTGTGGAGCAAGGGCGCCGACTGGAGCGCGCCCGAGGTCAGGCAGGCCCTGGAGAACTTCCACCAGGTGCTGACCTACACCAATGCCTCCTCCCCCGCAGCCAGCTGGGACGAGGCCACCACCATGGTCGGCTCGGGCAAGGCCGCGTACCAGGTCATGGGCGACTGGGCCGAGGGAAGCTTCAAGGTGACCCAGAACCTCCAGACGCACACCGACTACACCTGGGCGCCGGTGCCGGGCACGGCGGGGATGTTCCAGTTCCTCTCCGACTCCTTCACCCTGCCCAAGGGCGCCAAGCACCGCGACGCGGCGCTGGCCTGGCTCCGGGAGTGCGGCAGCAAGACCGGCCAGCTGGGCTTCAACGGCGCCAAGGGCTCCATCCCGACGCTGACCAATCTCAACAGCGAGGACCGGGCGCTTTTCGGCCAGTACCTCAAGTGGTCGATGGACGAGTGGAAGCGGTGCCGGATCGTCGGCTCGCTCGCCCACGGCGTGGTCGCCAACAACGCCTGGAGCACCGCGATCGACGGCGCGCTGGACACCTTCGTCAAGAGCCGCCAGGTGCCCCCCTTCCAGGGGGCGCTGGTGGCAGCCGCCCGGCAGCACGCAGTCTGACGGGCCGTACGGCAACCGGGCCCGCCGGGGACGCGCACCACGCGCGGCCCGGCGGGCTCCGCCATGTCCCCGGCCGCTCGGCCGGCTGCGGGCAGGGTCAGCCGTGGACGGCCGCGCCGTCGGCCGCCGCGCCGCCGGCCGCCGTGGCGGCGGCCTCGGCGAGCGCCGAGGCCCGCTGGAGCCGGGCCCGGCTGCGGCGGGCCTGCCGTACGGCGTCCCCGGTCAGCAGCACCAGGGCCACCCAGACCAGGGCGAAGCCCGCCCAGCGGGCCGGCGGCATCTCCTCGTGGAAGACGGTGAGGCCGATCAGGAACTGGAAGACCGGGGCGAGGTACTGGAGCAGGCCCAGCGTGGTCAGCGGCACCCGTACCGCAGCCGCGCCGAAGCAGAGCAGCGGCACCGCGGTGATCAGGCCGGAGAGCGCCAGCAGCCCGGAGTGGCCCCAGCCGTAGTCGCCGCCGGTACGGCCGAAGGTGCCCTGGCCGCTGACGGTGAGGAAGAGCAGAAACCCGACGGCTGGCAGGAACTGGAAGGCGGTCTCGGCCGCCAGGCTCTCCAGGCCGCTCAGCCCGACCTTCTTCTTCAGCAGGCCGTACACCGCGAAGGTGAGCGCCAGCGAGAGCGCGATCCAGGGCAGCCGTCCATAGCCGAGGGCGAGCACCAGCACGGCGACGGCGCCGATGCCGACCGCCGCCCACTGGGCGGGGCGCAGCCGCTCGTGCAGCAGCAGGACACCGAAGGCGATGGTGACCAGCGGGTTGATGAAGTAGCCGAGGCTGGTCTCCACCACATGGCCGGCGTTGACGCCCCAGATGTAGACGCCCCAGTTGACCGAGACGGCGGCTGCGGCGGCGGCGCACATGGCGAGTCGGCGGGGCTGCCGCAGCAGCGGGCGGATCCAGCTCCAGTGCCGGGTGGCGAGCAGGATGCCGACGACGGCGACCAGCGACCAGACCATGCGGTGGGCCAGGATCTCCGCCGAGCCGCTGGGCTCCAGCAGCGGCCAGTACAGCGGGAACAGGCCCCACATCCCGTACGAGGCGAAGCCGAACCAGAATCCGGCCCGCTGCCCCGCACCGGGGCCCTGCTCGTCCATCGCGGCTGCTCCTCCACCTGGTCCCGCGCCGTACCGCCGTGCCGCCGTACCGCTAGGCGGACGATACCGGGCGGAGGAGCCGCCTGTCATGCGCGTATTCACACTTTGGTACTGACAGTGAAGCAGAGCAGGTCGGCGCCCGGTCGGCGCCCCCGGTCAGCCCTGGAGGGCGGCCTTGACGGAGTCGGCCAGCGGCGTGGTCGGGCGGCCGATCAGGCGGGCCAGGTCGCCGGTGGTGATCGCCAGCTCGCCGCGCGCGATACCGGCGTCGACATCCACCAGGATCTCCGCGAAGGGCTGCGGCAGGCCCGCGTCCAGCAGCACCGCCAGATGCCGCTCGGCCGGCACGTCCTGGTACACCACGGGCCGGCCGGACTGCGCGGCCAGCTCGGCGGCGTACTCGGACAGGCTCCACGCCGTGTCGCCGCTCAGCTCGTACGCCCGGCCCTCGTGGCCCTCGGTGGTGAGCACGGCCACGGCCGCCTCGGCGTAGTCCCGGCGGGCGGCGGAGGCGATCCGGCCGTCACCGCTGCTGCCGACCACCGCGCCGTGCTCCAGGGCGACCGCCGCCTGCGCGGTGTAGTTCTCGGTGTACCAGCCGTTGCGCAGGAAGACGAACGGCAGGCCGGACTCCCGGATCGCCGCCTCGGTCGCCTTGTGCTCGTCGGCCAGCCGGAAGCCGGCCCGGTCGCCGCCGAGCACTCCGGTGTAGCCGAGCAGGCCCACCCCGGCCCGCCGGGCCGCCTCCACCACCGCGCGGTGCTGCGCGACGCGCTGCCCGACCTCGCTGCCGGAGATCAGCAGCACCTTGCCGGCCCCGGCGAAGGCGGCCTCCAGGGTCTCCGGCTCGCTGTAGTCGGCCCGCCGCACCTCGACGCCCCGGGCGGCGAGGTCGGCGGCCTTCTCCGGCGCGCGGACGGCCACGGCAAGCCGCTCGGCGGGCACCTTCTCCAGCAGGCCCTCGACCACCAGGCGGCCGAGCTGTCCGGTGGCTCCGGTCACGACGATCATGAGTGCGTCTCCTCGCATCGACATCGGTATCTGACTGCGCAACCAACCGTAGGCGGAGCACTAACCGAACGAAAGTACCCACTTTCAAGTAAGCTACTGACATGACGGTGAGCGAGCCTGACGTCTACGACCGGATGTGCCCGTCACGAGGCGTGCTGGAGCATGTCACCAGCCGGTGGGGCGTGCTGGTGCTGGCGGCGCTGCGCGACCGCGGCTACCGCTTCGGCGAGCTGCGGCGGCGGATCGACGGCGTCAGCGAGAAGATGCTGGCCCAGACGCTCCAGACCCTGGAGCGGGACGGCTTCGTCCACCGGAAGGCCCACCCGGTGATCCCGCCCCGGGTCGACTACAGCCTCACCCCGCTCGGCACCGAGGCCGCCGAGCTGGTGACCGGCCTGGTCGAGTGGATCGAGCGGCGGCTGCCACAGGTGGAGTCCGCCCGCGAGCTGCACGGGGCGCGGCGAGAGGGGTGACGCGTGGGTGCGCTCCCATGAGCCGCCGATGCGAGGGTAAATCCCCATATGCAGAACTCTTGACACGCGTACGTCACGCCTTGATGCTTGGGAGCGCTCCCACAGCGGCTTCTGCACATGGCGCAGACCCTGCGCTCCGCCTCGCCGCCCGTAGCATCTTTCGCTCGCGTATCGCGACGCTCGCGCCCCGCCCGCTCCGGGCCGAGGCGCTGTGCCCGTGCCCTGTCGCTCCCACCCGAGGAGTCTGCACAGCCATGCCCGCGATCACCACGAAACCGCCACGTTCGCGCAGAGGCCGCCTCCTGACCGCCTCCGGCACCGGACTTGCCCTGATCCTTGCCGGACTCACCACCGCTGCCGGAACCGCGACCCCCGCCGCCGCGGCGACGGTCCAGTGCAGCGTGGACTACTCGACCAACGACTGGGGCAGCGGCTTCACCGCCAACCTCACCATCACCAACCGCGGCACCGCCGCCATCAACGGCTGGACCCTCGGCTACAGCTACGCCGGCAACCAGACGCTGCAGAGCGGCTGGAACGGCGTCTGGTCGCAGAGCGGCAAGGCCGTGACCGTCAAGGACGCGGGCTGGAACGCCGCCATCCCGGCCGGCGGCAACACCACCACCTCCGCCAACTTCAACTACAGCGGCACCAACGCCAAGCCGACCTCCTTCACGGTCAACGGCACCGCCTGCAACGGCGCCCACGCCGCCCCCACCGTCACGCTGACCTCCCCCACGGCCGGGGGCACCTACAGCGCCGGCGGCAACATCTCCCTGGCCGCCAGCGCCAGCGCCGCCGACGGGGCGACCATCAGCAAGGTGGAGTTCTACAGCAACACCACCCTGATCGGCACCGCCACCGCCGCGCCGTTCACCTTCAACTGGGCCAACGTCCCGGCCGGCGACTACTCGGTCTACGCCAAGGCGTACGACTCCCTCGGCGCCAGCACCGAGTCCGCCCCGGTCGGCGTGCACGTGGCCTCCGGACCGGCCCTGGTCGCGGTGCCGGACAGCCTCTCGGTGCAGCAGGGCAAGACGGCGACCTTCCAGGTCAAGCTCTCCCAGGCGCCCACCGCCAATGTCACCGCCACGGTGAGCCGCGCCTCCGGCAACACCGGCCTCTCGGTCACCGGCGGCGCCTCGCTGACCTTCACCCCGAGCAACTGGAACACCGCCCAGACCGTGACCGTGACGGCCGACGCCAACTCGACCGGCGCCGCCACCTTCACCGTCAAGGCGACCGGCTACTCCAGTGCCAATGTGACCGTCACCGAGCTCAAGGCGTCCACTGCGGGCACCTACACCGCCCGCTTCCTGGATGAGTACAACAAGATCACCGCCCCGGCGAACGGGTACTTCTCGCCGGAGGGGATCCCCTACCACTCGGTGGAGACGCTGATCATCGAGGCCCCGGACCAGGGCCACGAGACCACCTCCGAGGCGTACAGCTACCTGATCTGGCTCCAGGCGGAGTACGGCCAGGTGACCGGGGACTGGTCGAAGTTCAACGCGGCGTGGACGACCATGGAAAAGTACATGATCCCCACCCACGCGGATCAGCCCACCAACAGCTTCTACGACCCCAGCAAGCCGGCCACCTACGCCCCCGAGCACGACCTGCCCGAGCAGTACCCGTCGCAGCTGGACAGCGGCGTCTCGGTCGGCAAGGACCCCATCGCGGCCGAGCTGAAGTCCGCCTACGGCACCGACGACATCTACGGCATGCACTGGCTCCAGGACGTCGACAACGTCTACGGCTACGGCGGCACCCCGGGCGGCACCTGTGAGGGCGGCCCCACCGCCAAGGGCCCGTCCTACATCAACTCCTACCAGCGCGGCCCGCAGGAGTCGGTCTTCGAGACCATCCCGCAGCCGTCCTGCGACAACTTCAAGTACGGCGGCCCCAACGGCTACCTGGACCTGTTCACCAAGGACTCCGGCTACGCCAAGCAGTGGAAGTACACCGACGCCCCCGACGCGGACGCCCGCGCCATCCAGGCCGCCTACTGGGCGGACACCTGGGCCAAGGCCCAGGGCAAGGGTGCCGATGTGGCCGCCACGGTCGCCAAGGCCGGCAAGATGGGCGACTACCTGCGGTACTCGTTCTTCGACAAGTACTTCAAGAAGATCGGCAACTGCACCAGCCCGTCCTGCGCGGCCGGTACCGGCAAGGACAGCGCGCACTACCTGCTCTCCTGGTACTACGCCTGGGGTGGCGCCACCGACAGCAGCGCCGGCTGGGCCTGGCGGATCGGCGACAGCGCCGCCCACCAGGGCTACCAGAACCCGATGGCCGCGTACGCGCTGATCAACGACACGGCCATGGCGCCCAAGTCGGCCACCGGCAAGGCCGACTGGACCACCTCGCTCCAGCGCCAGCTGGAGTTCTACACCTGGCTGCAGTCCAGCGAGGGCGCCATCGCGGGTGGTGCCACCAACAGCGTGGGCGGCGCCTACCAGGCCCCGCCGGCCGGTACCCCCACCTTCTACGGCATGTCCTACGACCCGGCCCCGGTCTACCACGACCCGGACAGCAACCAGTGGTTCGGCTTCCAGGCGTGGTCGCTGGAGCGGGTGGCGGAGTACTACTACGCGACCGGTGACGCCAAGGCCAAGGCGATCCTGGACAAGTGGGTCAGCTGGGCCGTCGCCAACACCAAGATCAACCCCGACGGCACCTACCAGATCCCGTCCACCCTCAAGTGGACCGGCGCACCCGCCACCTGGAACGCCACCAACCCGGCCAGCAACACCAACCTCCACGTCACCATCCAGGACTACACCAACGACGTGGGTGTGACCGGCTCCTACGCCAAGCTGCTGACCTACTACGCCGCCAAGTCCGGCAACGCCGCTGCCAAGACCACGGCCAAGGGCCTGCTCGACGGCATGTGGAGCAACTACCAGGACAGCCTCGGCGTCGCCGTCCCGGAGACCCGGGCCGACTACAACCGGGTGACCCAGAAGTACAGCACCTCCAACACCAACCACGACGGCGTCTACGTGCCGCCGGGCTGGACGGGCACCATGCCCAACGGCGACAAGATCGACTCCAACGCGACCTTCCTGTCGATCCGCTCCTGGTACAAGAACGACCCCCAGTGGTCCAAGGTTCAGAACTACCTGAACGGCGGCGCCGCCCCGGTCTTCACGTACCACCGATTCTGGGCGCAGGCCGACATCGCCACCGCACTCGCGGCGTACGGCCAGCTGTTCAACGAGTGACCCGCGCGGGGTGACGTCCCCCTGAGACCCCCACCCGGGAAACACCGCGGGGCGTGGTCGGAGCAATCCGACCGCGCCCCGCGCCCGTGTCATTCTCGGGCCGTACCGGCCGAGGCAGCGAGCTGGACCAGCAACTCCCAGGATCTGTTGGTTCCGGCCGGGCGGGTGTGGTGCGACAGGGCCACGACCTTCTCGAAGATCGCAGGAGCATCGGACTCCCGGTAGGGCGGCCCCGCCCTGGCCACTTCCTTCACCATGACGCGCTTGGGGTCGTCGATGAGGCCGGTGTTCACATGGCGACGCGCCCGTGGTACGGACCACCGGGCCTTGAAGGCGGTCAGGGCATCAGGGAAGAGCAGCATCCACGCCTCCACCTCCCAGGCGATCAGGATGTAGCTGGCCGTCTCGCCGAGCTGCCGTGACAGAGCGGCCTGGACCTTGCTGCGGGTCTGGTCGGCAGCTGCGGATTCCCGCTGGTCGAAGTCCTCATGGACGAAGACTGCGGCTATGTCGGCGCCTTCCCGGGCAGCCCTGGCACGGACCAGACCGGCCAACCTGGTGACGCGCCCATGCAGGACGTCCCCGGTCGCGTCCCGCAGCGGGATCTTGTCATTGATCGTGACGATCCGGCCTTTGAGGTCCGGGTTGAACGCCTCAAGCAGGATCCGCAGCACCTCGCGGTCATTCTGGCCTTCACCGACGAGCACCACCACGGGCTTGCGTGTCGCCCGCCGCGCAGTACCGCGCCCCCTGGTCAAAGATCGCCTCCGAGAGCCCCGGAGAACCAGAGCTCGCCCAGCGGCCTCCCCTGGCTTGCCTGCTGGATCCGCCGCACATCCCCCTCCGTCAGCGCTGGGATGGCCGAGGCCCCGTCGTCCGTACGCTCGCAGATGATGAACTCATGCGGCTCCAGGCGGTCCACAAGGGCCGGAGAGTGTGTGGCGATGAGCAGCTGCGTACGTTCGCTCGCCTCCCTCAAGCGCTGGACCAGGAGCTCCAGTGCCTGGGGGTGGAGGCCGTGGTCGATCTCCTCGATGCACGTCAGAGCGGGCGGGTTCGGGTCGTACAGGAGCGCGAGCAGGCTGAGCAGCCGGATTGTGCCGTAGGAGGCGTCCGCGAGCTCCGTGGGTCGCCGAAGCCCTCGTTCCCGCAGTACGACGACGACTTCTCGGGCGGCTCCCGAAGGGAACTCGAAGTCGATGCCCTCCAGTTGCGGCAGGACGGCGATCGCGTCCTCCACCAGGCGTTCCCAGGTCCCGGGGTCCCGCCGTGACAGGGACAGGAGGAAGCCGGCCAGGTTGCTCGCATCGTCCGCCAGCCCTTCGCCGCGGCGCCGGGAGGGAGTAATCCTGGAGGGACGTCGAGCAGCACTCACATCGATGTCGAAGACCCGGAAGGATGCCAGCCGCTCTGCGAAGGCGGCCACTTCCGTTCCGCCGGAGTCGTCCGAGAGCCGCGGAAGCGTGGATAGACCGCTGCTGAGTTTCTGGATGCCGATCGCGGTATCCGACACCACCTCCTGGGCGGCGTCCACATCCTGCACCTCGGCCCGCACACCCGAGATGTGAATCCGCCGTCCCCGCCCCTGGACCCGTTTGAAGGCGAACTCCTCGCGCCGCGAGAGTGTCTGGACTCCGGTGGCCGACGACGTGCGGTTGGTGATGGTGATCTCGTACTCGTCGGGTGCCGTGAGTTTGCTGTGTGACGTCCAGCATGCCTTCAGCCTGATGCGCACGCTGGCTGGGGCCTTGCTGCCGCCGCGGAAGACCACTTCACCGAAGCCACCACGAGCGTCCAGCGCCGGCAGGAGGTCCGTGCCGATGACGTCGGCGAGGAAGGTGAAGACCTCCAGGACATTGGTCTTACCAGCACCGTTGGGACCGACCAGGACGGTCAGAGGACCCAGCGGCACATGGATCCTGCGCAAGCTCCGGAAGTTCTCGACCTCCAGTGCCAGGAGACGCTTCTGCATGCTTGGAACCCTACTGGTTTCAGGCCGCCGGCAGCCCTGACAGCGCTGGCCCACAGCCGCCGCCGGTGTCGGCTGAGGAGACGGTACCTGTCCCACGGTGCCCAGGGTCTGAAGAGAGGTGTGCGCCCGCGCGGAATGCCGAAGGGGCGCCCCCGCTGTGGTGGGGGTGCCCCTTCGGGGTCACTCGGCGGTGCTCAGTCGACGGTGGTCGGTGGGCGGTGGTCAGTCGACGGTCCAGGTGTCGTTGCCGGTGAGGAGGGCGGTGAGGTCGCCTTCGCCCTTGGCCTGGACGGCGCGGTCGAGTTGGTCGGCCATCAGGGTGTCGTAGACCGGGCGGTCGATGTCGCGGAGCACGCCGATCGGGGTGTGGTGCAGGGTGTCGGGGTCGGCGAGGCGGGAGAGCGCGAAGGCGGTGGCGGGGCTGGGACCGCCCACGTCGTGGACCAGCACGGCCGCCTCGTTCCGCGGCGTCACCTCGGCCGTGAACAGCTCACCGCTCACCGGATCGCGGAAGACACCCTGGCCCAGATCGGCACCGAACCGGATCGGCCGGCCGTGCTCCAGCCGGATCAGCGCCTCCTCCCGCGTCCCCGGCTCCTTCAGCGCATCGAAGGCACCGTCGTTGAAGATGTTGCAGTTCTGGTAGATCTCCACCAGCGCCGTGCCCCGGTGCTCGGCCGCCGCCCGCAGCACCGACTGCAGGTGCCTGCGGTCGGAGTCGATGGTGCGGCCCACGAACGACGCCTCCGCACCCAACGCCAGCGACACCGGGTTGAACGGCGCGTCCAGCGAACCCATCGGCGTCGACTTGGTGACCTTCCCCAACTCCGACGTCGGCGAGTACTGCCCCTTGGTCAACCCGTAGATCCGGTTGTTGAACAGCAGGATCTTCAGATTCACATTCCGCCGCAGCGCATGGATGAGGTGGTTCCCGCCGATGGAGAGAGCGTCACCGTCACCGGTGACGACCCAGACGGAAAGATCCGGCCGGGAGGAGGCCAGACCCGTGGCGATGGCCGGGGCACGGCCGTGGATGGAGTGCATCCCGTAGGTGTTCATGTAGTACGGGAAGCGGGAGGAGCAGCCGATGCCGGAGATGAAGACGGTGTTCTCGCGGGCGATGCCGAGTTCGGGCATGAAGGCCTGGACGGCGGCGAGGATGGCGTAGTCGCCGCAGCCGGGGCACCAGCGGACCTCCTGGTCGGTCTTGAAGTCCCGGGCGGTCTGGGGCCCGGTGGCCTTGGGCACCAGGGAGAGCGCGGGCAGCGCGGTGCCGTCGCGGTGGGCGGTGGCCTCAGACATGGCGGGTCGGTCCTTCCTGGAGGGCTGCCTGGATGGCGTCGGCGAGGTGCTCGGCCTTGAAGGGCATGCCGTTGACCTGGGTGATGGGACGGGCGTCGACCAGGTACTGGGCGCGGATCAGGCGGGTGAGCTGGCCGAGGTTCATCTCCGGGATCAGGACCTGGCGGTAGGAGCGCAGGACGGTGCCCAGGTCGGCGGGGAAGGGGTTGAGGTGCCGCAGGTGCGCCTGGGCGACCCGGCCGCCCTGGGCCCGGGCCCGGCGCACCGCCGCGGTGATGGGTCCGTAGGTGGAGCCCCAGCCCAGCACGAGCAGGGGGGCGTCGCCGGTGGGGTCGTCGACGTCCACCGGGGGATCGTGGCGGCGATGCCGTCGATCTTGGCCTGGCGGGTGCGGACCATGTGCTCGTGGTTGGCCGGGTCGTAGGAGATGTTGCCGGAGCCGTCCTGCTTCTCGATCCCGCCGATGCGGTGCTCCAGGCCGGGGGTGCCGGGCAGGGCCCAGGGCCGGGCCAGGGTCCGCGGGTCGCGCTTGTAGGGCCAGAAGACCTCCTGGCCCTGGTCGGTGGTGTGGTTGGGCTCGGTGGCGAAGACCGGGGCCAGGTCCGGCAGCCCGGCCACGTCCGGGATGCGCCAGGGCTCGGAGCCGTTGGCCAGGTAGCCGTCGGAGAGCAGCAGGACCGGGGTGCGGTAGGCCAGCGCGATGCGGGCGGCCTCCACGGCGGCGTCGAAGCAGTCCGCCGGGGTGGCCGGGGCCACGATCGGCACCGGGGCCTCGCCGTTGCGCCCGTACATGGCCTGGAGCAGGTCGGCCTGCTCGGTCTTGGTGGGCAGTCCGGTGGAGGGGCCGCCGCGCTGGATGTCCACGATCAGCAGCGGCAGCTCCAGGGAGACCGCCAGCCCGATCGTCTCGCTCTTCAGCGCGACCCCGGGTCCGGAGGTGGTGGTCACCGCCAGCGCCCCGCCGAACGCCGCGCCCAGGGCGGCGCCGATGCCGGCGATCTCGTCCTCGGCCTGGAAGGTCCGCACACCGAAGTTCTTGTGCCTGGCCAGCTCGTGCAGGATGTCGGAGGCGGGGGTGATCGGGTACGAGCCCAGGTAGAGCGGCAGCCCGGAGCGGCGGGAGGCGGCGATCAGGCCGTAGGACAGGGCGAGGTTGCCGGAGATGTTGCGGTACCGGCCGGCCGGCAGCGGCGCGGGGGCGACCTCGTAGGAGACCGCGAAGTCCTCGGTGGTCTCCCCGAAGTTCCACCCCGCGCGGAAGGCCGCGACATTGGCCTCGGCGATCTGCGGCCTCCCCGCGAACTTGGCCCGCAGGAACCGCTCGGTGCCCTCGGTGGGCCGGTGGTACATCCACGACAGCAGGCCCAGCGCGAACATGTTCTTCGCCCGCTCGGCGTCCCGGCGGGCCAGCCCGGAGTCCTTCAGCGCCTCCAGCGTCAGCGTCGTCAGCGGCACCCGGTGCACACTCCACGCCTCCAGCGACCCGTCCGCCAGCGGATCACCCGCATACCCCACCTTCGCCAGCGCCCGCTTGGTGAACTCATCGGTGTTCACGATGATCTCCGCACCACGCGGCACATCCGGCAGGTTCGCCTTCAACGCCGCCGGGTTCATCGCCACCAGCACATGCGGAGCATCACCCGGCGTGAGGATGTCATGGTCCGCGAAGTGCAACTGGAAGCTGGAGACACCCGGCAGCGTCCCGGCAGGCGCCCGGATCTCCGCCGGAAAGTTCGGCAGAGTCGACAGGTCGTTACCGAAGGACGCCGTCTCCGAAGTGAAACGATCCCCGGTCAACTGCATGCCATCACCGGAATCCCCGGCAAACCGGATCACCACCCGGTCCAGCCGTTTCACCTGCTTCACGGGCCCGCCCGTCCGCCGCTCGGACGCACCGGGCGGGCCGGCGGGCGCCGCCGCGCCGTCCGCCGCCTCCGTCTGCTCGACCTGGCTGGTCACTGGCTTGGACCTCCCTCAGGAGTCACCACGCACGGGCGCGAGCCGTGTGCTCCCGTCCGCGTGGTGCACCACCTTCATCCTAAGCTGGTAAGGGTCACCTATGTGAGGGATGCCCGAAGCTCCCTGCACGGCTTTCACCTGCTTCGTCCAACAATGCGGGGTACCCCGTGCAATCCCCCGTCGAGATTGACGCCAGGCATTCTTCAGCGGTTCTCAGGAATTCAGGTAGGTCAGCACCGCCAGCACCCTTCGGTGGTCCTCCGGGCTCTGCGCCAGACCGAGCTTGAGGAAGATGTTGCTGACGTGCTTCTCCACCGCGCCGTCCGAGACCACCAGCTGCTTGGCGATGGCGGTGTTGGTACGGCCCTCGGCCATCAGGCCCAGCACCTCGCGCTCGCGCGGGGTCAGCCGCCCCAGCACCTCGGCCCGGCGGCTGCGGCTGAGCAGCTGGGCGACCACCTCCGGGTCCAGCGCGGTGCCACCGCGTGCCACCCGCTCCACGGCCTGGCAGAACTCCCGTACCTCGGCGACCCGGTCCTTGAGCAGATAGCCGATGCCCCGGGTGGAGCCGGCCAGCAGCTCGGAGGCGTAGCGCTCCTCCACGTACTGGGAGAGGACCAGCACGCCGACCTGCGGGTGGCGGCGGCGCAGCTCCACACAGGCCCGTACGCCCTCGTCGGTGTGGGTGGGCGGCATCCGCACATCGGCGACGACCACATCGGGCAGCTGCCCGGCGCCGGCCAGCTCCTTCACCGCCTTCAGCAGGCCCTCCCCGTCGCCGACCCCGGCCACCACCTCCAGTCCCCGGTCGGTGAGCAGCCGGGTCAGGCCCTCCCGCAGCAGAACCGAGTCCTCGGCGATGACGACACGCAGCATGATGGCCTTCCGGATGGCGGCGGGCGGTGAGGCGGTGAGGGCGTGGGGCGGTGAGGGCGTGGGACGTGGGACGTGGGGCGTGGGACGTGGGGCGTGGGACGTGGGACGTGCCCAGTCTGGCCCATCCCGGCGGCCGCCCGGGCCCGGTCCGGGGCGCGGGCTCACCTGGTACGGGCTCACATGGTGCGGACGGCCACCGCGTCGCAGAGCCCCTCCAGCGCCGAGCGGGCCGGGCACTGGGGAAGCTGGGCCAGCAGGTCGCGCGCCTCGTAGGCGTACCGCAGGGTCTCCCGGCGGGCCCGTTCCAGC
The DNA here is from genome assembly GCF_003258605.2 of Peterkaempfera bronchialis. Classification (NCBI taxonomy): domain Bacteria; kingdom Bacillati; phylum Actinomycetota; class Actinomycetes; order Kitasatosporales; family Streptomycetaceae; genus Peterkaempfera; species Peterkaempfera bronchialis. The sequence goes on along the minus strand of NZ_CP031264.1, from coordinate 4,040,381 downwards.
GCCGGGTGGCCGCGCAGCAGCCGCAGCGCCTCGGCATGCCGGGTGTCGTCGCCGAGGTCGCCGTCGAGCAGCTCCCGCAGCCGGGCGTCGTCCGGGTCGGCGGGGTCGGCGGGCATGGCGCGCAGCAGCAGCACGGGCAGCGTGGGGACGCCCTCGCGCAGGTCGGTGCCGGGGGTCTTGCCGGACTCATGGCCGTCGCTGGCGATGTCCAGGACGTCGTCGGCCAGTTGGAAGGCGGTGCCGATCCGCTCGCCGTACTCGGTGAGGATCTCCACCGTGCGCTCGTCGGCACCGGCCAGCATGGCGCCCATCCGGCCGGAGACGGCGATCAGCGAGCCGGTCTTGCCGCTGATGACGTCCAGGTAGTGCTGGACCGGGTCGCTGCCCTGCCGGGGTCCTGCGGTCTCCAGGATCTGGCCGGTGACCAGCCGCTCGAACGCCTCGGCCTGGACGCGGACGGCCTCGGGGCCGAGGTCGGCCAGCACCTGGGAGGCGCGGGAGAAGAGGAAGTCGCCGGTGAGGATGGCGACCGAGTTGTCCCAGCGGGCGTTGGCGCTGGGGGCGCCGCGCCGCACCCCCGCCTCGTCCATCACATCGTCGTGGTAGAGGGTGGCCAGGTGGGTCAGCTCCACCACCACGGCGGCGGGGACCACTCCGGGGGCGTTGGGGTCGCCGAACTGGGCGGCGAGCAGCACCAGCAGCGGGCGGAACCGCTTGCCGCCGGCTTCGAGCAGATGCTGGGCGGTGACCGTGATGAACGGCACATCGCTCTTGGTGGCGTCCAGCAGCGCCTCCTCGACAGCGGCCATGCCGTCCCGGACGTCGGCGTTGAGCGCCTCGTCCTGCATGTTCAGCCCGAAGGGCCCCACGACGGTCACGAAGACCACTCCTGTCGCTGGTCGGTCATGCGGTCGTCCCAGATGCCGCTGCTGCCATCAAGGGCAGCGTATCCGGTCACAACTCGATCACCGCGTGGGCACCGCTCGGTCCGGAGGCAGGAGAGGCGGCGGCCGCCCGGGGGTGGGGCGGCCGCAGGGAACGCGGTGCCCGGTTCATGACCTCCCGCGCACCAGCAAGACATTCCATCCCTTCCGTGGCCGCCGGCGGCGGAAAGGTTGCCGCGAGGATCGGAGAGGATGTCCCGGCACGGGTCGACAGGGGACCCGGGGAGGCCGGGAGAGACGCCGGAGAGGCGGTGAGAGGCGATGCGGATGACGGCGGACGACGGGACGGTACGGGTGCTGGGCATGGGCCGGGCCGAGCTGGTCGCCCCCGACTGGCCGCCGCTCACCGAGGAGGAGACCTGCTGGCTGCTGGGCCGCCACCCCGGCACCGGCGGCCTGGACGCCGTGCTCTGGCGCAGCCCCCGGCCGCTCTCCGCCGCCGCACTGGTCCGTCCCCGCGCGGGGCGGCACCTCTTCGTCAAGCGGCACCACCGCACCGTCCGCGATGCCGCCGCGCTCGCGGAGGAGCATCGCTTCATGGCCCGGCTGGCCGCCCGGGGCGCCCCGGTGGCCCGGGTGCTGCGCGACCGGGACGGGGCCACCGCCACCGTGCGGGGCGCGTGGACCTACGAGGTGCACACCGCCCTGCCGGGCGACGACCTGTACCGCGACGCCTTCTCCTGGACGCCCTATCTGACCCTCGCCCAGGCGTACTCCTCCGGTGCCGCGCTGGCCGGGCTGCATCTCGCCGCCGAGGGCTGGGACGCGCCGCCGCGCGGCCCGCTGCCGCTGCTGGCCTCGCACCGGGTCTTCTCCGCCGCCGACCCGGTCGCGGCCATGGCGGACTTCGCCCGCGCCCGTCCGGGGCTCTCCGCGCTGCTCGCCCGGGTGCCCTGGCGGGAGGACCTGGCCCGGTACCACCTGCCGCTGCGGCCGCGCCTCGGCCCCCTCCGGCCGCTCTGGACGCAGAACGACTGGCATGGCACCAATCTGCTCTGGGACGGCGACCGGGTCACCGCCGTCCTGGACTTCGGCCTGGCCAACCGGACCACCGCCGTGCACGACCTGGCCACCGCCCTGGAACGCTCGGCCGTGGAGTGGCTGCGCCTCGCCGACCGGGGCCCGGCCGCCGTCCACCTAGGGCAGGCCCGCGCCCTGCTGGACGGCTACCGCTCGGTCCGCCCGCTCTCCCCCGCCGAGGCCGCCGCCCTGCCCGAGCTGCTGCCGCTGGTCCACGCCGACTACGCGCTCTCCGAGGCGTACTACTTCCACACCGTGCTGGGCCGCCCCGACCAGGCCCTGGAGACCTACCGCGACTACTTCACCGGCCACGCCGCCTGGTTCACCACCCCCGCCGGCCGGGACTTCACCGCCCGGCTGCGCGAGTGGGTCCGTACCGCGCCGTCCCCCACGCCGGACGGCTGCGCCCCGGCGCCGTGGGGCGGCCGGGGCGCAGGGCGCGGCGGGGTCAGCGGGGTCAGCGGGGTCAGCGGATGAAGACCGACGCCTTGTCCGCCAGGTCGAGGAAGTACTGCGGCAGCAGGCCGAGCACCAGGGTGACCAGGACGCCGAGGGTGATGGCGGTGGCGGTGAGGGGGCTGGGGACGGCGACCGAGGGGCCGTCCGGCTTGGGGTCGGAGAAGAACATCAGGACGATGACCCGGATGTAGAAGAACGCCGCAATCGCCGACGACAGCACACCGATGATCACCAGCGGGACCGCGCCCCCGCTCGCCGCCGCCTGGAAGACGGCGAACTTCCCGGTGAAGCCGGAGGTGAGCGGAATCCCGGCGAAGGCCAGCAGGAAGAGCGCGAAGACCGCCGCCACCAGCGGGGACCGCCGGCCCAGGCCCGCCCAGCGGGAGAGGTGGGTGGCCTCGCCGCCCGCGTCGCGGACCAGGGTGACCACCGCGAAGGCGCCGAGGGTCACAAAGGAGTACGCCGCCAGGTAGAAGAGCACCGAGGAGACGCCCGCCTTGTTGGTGGCGATCACGCCGGTGAGGATGAACCCGGCGTGGGCGATGGAGGAGTAGGCCAGCAGCCGCTTCACATCGGTCTGGGTGACCGCGAGGATCGCGCCGACCACCATGGTGAGGATGGCGACGCCCCACATCACCGGCCGCCAGTCCCACCGCATGCCCGGCAGCGCCACATAGAGCAGCCGCAGCAGGGCGCCGAAGGCGGCGACCTTGGTGGCGGCGGCCATGAAGCCGGTGACCGGGGTGGGGGCGCCCTGGTAGACGTCGGGGGTCCAGGCGTGGAAGGGGACGGCGCCGACCTTGAAGAGCAGGCCCACGCCCAGCAGCGCCAGCCCGATCAGCAGCAGGGCGTCGTTGCCGGTGGTGTTGGCCAGCGCCGGGGTGACCGGAGCCTGGCCGGAGACCACATCGGCGATGCCGCCCAGCGAGACGGTCCCGGCGTAGCCGTAGAGCAGCGCCACGCCGAAGAGGAAGAAGGCGGAGGCGAAGGCGCCCAGCAGGAAGTACTTGACCGCGGCCTCCTGGGAGAGGAGGCGGCGGCGCCGGGCCAGCGCGCACATCAGGTAGAGCGGGAGGGAGAGCACCTCCAGCGCCACGAACATGGTCAGCAGATCGGCCGCCGCCGGGAAGAGCAGCATGCCGCCGACCGCGAACATGGTGAGCGGGAAGATCTCGGTGGTGGCGAAGCCCGCCTTGGCGGCGGCCTTCTCCTGGTCACCGCCCGGTACGGCGGACGCCTGCGGGGCGAAGGCGTCCACCGGGGCGCCGCCCGCGCCGCGCGGCTCCAGCCGCCGCTCGGCGAAGGAGAGCACCGCGACCACGGCGACCAGCAGGATCACGCCCTGGAGGAAGAGCGCGGGACCGTCGACGGCGACGGCGCCCATGGCGGTGAGGTCGGCCTTGGTGGTGGCGTAGCCGCGGGCGGCCAGCGAGACCACCACGCCGAAGGAGGCGACCAGGCCCAGCAGGGCGATGGCCACCTGGGCGGTGTACCGGGTGCGGCGGGGCAGGAATGCCTCCGCGAGGATGCCGACCAGGGCGGCGCCGAAGACCACCAGCATGGGCGCCAGCTGCCCGTACTCAAGGTGCGGAGCCGGGATGGTCGCGGTGTCGCCCGCGGCCGTCCACAGGGTGTGGACAGCGGCGGCCGGTGCGAGGGCGGTCACTTCGCCTCACCTCCGTGGGAGTCCGCGCCGGCGGTCATGTAGGAGAACCAGGACTGCTCGGCCGCCGGATGGGCGGGTGGGGGATCGGTGCGGTGGACGTCGGCCATGGTGGCCTTCACCGCCGGGTTGACGATGTCGGCGAGCGGCTTGGGGTAGACGCCGAGCCCGATCAGCAGGACGACCAGCGGGGCGACCACGGCCACCTCGCGGATCCTGAGGTCGGCCATCGAGCGGACGCCCTCCTTGACCGGGCCGGTCATGGTGCGCTGGTAGAGCACCAGGACGTAGAGCGCGGCCAGCACGATGCCGAAGGTGGCGACGATGCCCATCGCCGGGTAGCGGGTGAAGGTGCCGACCAGCACCAGGAACTCGCTGACGAACGGCGCCAGACCGGGCAGCGAGAGCGTCGCCAGGCCGCCGATCAGGAAGGTGCCGGCCAGCACCGGGGCGACCTTCTGCACCCCGCCGAAGTCGGCGATCAGACGGCTGCCGCGCCGCGAGATCAGGAACCCGGCGACCAGCATCAGCACGGCGGTGGAGATGCCGTGGTTGACCATGTAGAGGGTGGCCCCGCTCTGCCCCTGGGTGGTCATCGCGAAGATGCCCAGGATGATGAAGCCGAAGTGGGAGATCGACGCATAGGCGATCAGCCGCTTGATGTCCTTCTGGCCCACCGCGAGCAGCGCCCCGTAGATGATCCCGACCAGCGAGAGCACCAGGATGGCCGGGGCGAAGTACCGGGAGGCGTCCGGGAAGAGGCCCAGGCAGAAGCGGAGCATCGCGAAGGTGCCGACCTTGTCGACCACGGCGGTGATCAGCACGGCGGTTCCGGCGGTGGACTCGCCCATGGCGTTGGGCAGCCAGGTGTGCAGCGGCCAGAGCGGCGCCTTGACCGCGAAGGCGAAGAAGAAGCCCAGGAAGAGCGCCTTCTCCGCTGCCGGGGCGATGGAGAGCTTCCCGTCGGCGACCGCGTTGGTGATGGTGGCCAGGTCGAAGGTGCCGCCTCCGCCGCTGCCGAGCCCGGCGCGGGCGGTGAGGACGTACAGCCCGATCACGGCGGCGAGCATCACCAGGCCGCCGACCAGGTTGTACAGCAGGAACTTGACGGCCGCGTAGGAGCGCTGCCGGGCCGCGTCCGGGCCGCCCGCCCGGTCCCCGAAGCCGCCGATGAGGAAGTACATCGGGATGAGCATGGCTTCGAAGAAGACGTAGAAGAGGAAGACGTCGGTGGAGAGGAAGGAGACCAGCACCATCGCCTCGACGGCCAGCACCAGGGCGAAGAAGCCCTGGGTGCGCCGGGGCCCCTCGAAGCTGTGCGGGTCCTCCGGGTCGGCGTCGTGCCAGGAGGCGAGCATCACCAGCGGCACCAGGACGGCGGTGAGCAGCGCCAGCACCACGCCGATGCCGTCCACGCCGAGCGAGAAGGAGATGCCGAAGCTCTTGATCCAGGTGTACGACTCGGTGAGCTGGTAGCGGTCGCCGCCCGGGTCGAACCGCACGGCGGCAATCGCCGTGAGGACGAGGGCGACGGCGGAGAAGGCCAGCGCGACGGCCTTGGGGGTGCGCCGCCTGGCCGCGGTGGTCGCGGCCGGCAGCGCCGCGGTGACGACCGCACCGACCGCCGGCACGGCGGCGGTGACGGTCAGCAGCGGAAAGGGCATCAGACCGACCTCATCAGGAGAGTGGTGGCGACCAGCACCGCGGCGCCACCGAACATGGAGAGGGCGTAGGAGCGGACGAAGCCGTTCTGCATCCGCCGCATCCGGCTGGAGATGCCGCCGATGGCGGCGGCCAGGCCGTTGACGAAGCCGTCCAGGCCCTTGGTGTCCGTGTAGACCAGCCCACGGGTCAGGTACTCGCCGGGGCGGACCAGCACCGCGTGGTTGAAGTCGTCCTGGAGCAGGTCGCGGCGGGCGGCCCGGGTGAGCGCGGAGCCCACCGGCGGGGTGACCGGGACGGGCTGCCGCCCGTACACCGCCCAGGAGACCAGTACGCCGGCGGCGACGCAGACGAAGGTGAGCACGGTGACCGTGATCGCGTTCAGCGGGGAGTTGCCCTCGGAGTGGCCGGTGATGGGCTCCAGCCAGTGCACAAAGGCGTTGTTGAGGGCGAAGAGCCCGCCCGCGAAGACCGAGCCCACCGCGAGCACGATCATCGGGATGGTCATCACCGACGGCGACTCGTGCGGGTGCGGCTCATGGCCCTCCGCATCGGGCTGCCAGCGCTTCTTGCCGAAGAAGGTCATGATCATCACGCGGGTCATATAGAACGCGGTGATCGCCGCGCCCAGCAGCGCGACCGTGCCCAGGATCCAGCCCTCGGTGCCGCCCTTGGCGAAGGCGGCCTCGATGATCCGGTCCTTGGACCAGAAGCCCGACAGGCCCGGGAAGCCGATGATCGCCAGATAGCCCAGCCCGAAGGTGACAAAGGTGACCGGCATGTACTTCCGCAGGCCGCCGTAGTGGCGCATGTTCACCTCGTCGTTCATGCCGTGCATGACCGACCCGGCGCCGAGGAAGAGCCCGGCCTTGAAGAAGCCGTGGGTCACTAGGTGCATGATCGCGAAGGCGTAGCCCACCGGGCCCAGGCCCGCCGCCAGCACCATGTAGCCGATCTGCGACATGGTGGAACCGGCGAGGGCCTTCTTGATGTCGTCCTTGGCGCAACCGACGATGGCACCGAAGAGCAGTGTCACCGCGCCCACGCAGACCACCACCAGCTGGGCGTTGGGCGCCAGGTTGAAGATGACTGCGGAGCGGGTGATCAGATAGACGCCGGCGGTGACCATGGTGGCGGCGTGGATCAGGGCCGAGACCGGGGTCGGGCCCTCCATCGCGTCGCCCAGCCAGGACTGCAGCGGCACCTGCGCCGACTTGCCGCAGGCGGCCAGCAGCAGCATCAGCCCGATCGCGGTCAGCCGGCCCTCGCCGGCGTCATGCGCCGTGGCGAAGACCGGACCGAAGGCGAAGGAGCCGAACTGCGCGAACATCAGCATGATCGCGATCGACAGGCCCATGTCGCCGACCCGGTTGACGATGAACGCCTTCTTGGCCGCCGTCGCCGCGCTGGGCTTGTGCTGCCAGAAGCCGATCAGCAGGTACGAGGCGAGGCCCACGCCCTCCCAGCCGACGTACAGCAGCAGGTAGTTGTCGGCCAGCACCAGCAGCAGCATCGCCGCCAGGAAGAGGTTGAGGTAGCCGAAGAAGCGGCGGCGGCGCTCGTCGTGGGCCATGTAGCCCACCGAGTAGAGGTGGATCAGCGAGCCGACGCCGGTGATCAGCAGGACGAAGGTGATGGAGAGCTGGTCGAGCTGGAAGCCGACGTCGGCCTGGAAGCCGCCCACCGGGATCCAGGAGAAGAGGTGCTGGTGGATCGGCCGGGCGGCGGCGTCGCGGCCCAGCATGTCGGCGAAGAGGACCACCCCCACCACAAAGGACGCGGTGGAGGCGAGGACGCCCAGCCAGTGGCCGAAGGCGTCCAGGCGGCGGCCGCCGAGGAGCAGCAGTGCTGCCCCCGCGAGCGGGGCCGCGACGAGCACGGGGATGAGTGCGTTCACGGGTTCGTCTGCCTCCGCCTACAGCTTCATCAGATTGGTGTCGTCGACCGACGCCGAGTGCCGGGTGCGGAAGATGCTGACGATGATCGCCAGGCCCACCACGACCTCGGCGGCGGCGACCACCATGGTGAAGAACGCCAGGATCTGGCCGTCCAGGTTGCCGTGCAGCCGGGAGAAGGTGACCAGCGCCAGGTTGGCGGCGTTCAGCATCAGCTCGACGCACATGAAGAGCACGATGGCATTCCGCCGGATCAGCACCCCGGAGGCGCCGATGGTGAAGAGCAGCGCGGAGAGATACAGGTAGTTGACGGGGTTCACTGCTGCTCGGCCTCCCTCTCGGACGTGGGCTCCGCAGACGACGGTGTCGTCTTCCCGGTCTCGGTACGGGTGGCCTCGGCGGCCTCGTCCGCAGCGCCGGACGTGAGCGGGGCCCTGGGGGTCACCGCGATCCGGCGCGGCGGGGGCGTACGGCCCAGGTAGTCGGCGGTGGCGGTCTCCAGCTGCTCCATGCGGCGCAGCATGTCCCCGCTGACGTCGCGGATCTGGCCACGGGCGCGCAGCGTCGGGTTGACCGAGATCTCGGCGGTGGTGCCGTCGGGCAGCAGGCCGGGGATGTCCACCGCGTTGTGCCGGGCGTAGACGCCGGGCGCCGGCAGCGGGGGGACCTGCACGCCGTCGCGGACCCGCTGCTGGGCCAGCTCCCGCTGGGTGGACCGCTCCTCGGTGCGCTCCCGGTGGGTGAGCACCATGGCGCCGATGGCGGCGGTGATCAGCAGCGCGCCGGTGACCTCGAAGGCCCAGACGTACCGGGTGAAGATCAGCTTGGCCAGGCCCTGGACGTTGCCGCCCGCATTGGCCCCGGCCAGGCCGGTGAAGGTGGTGAGCTTGGCGTTGGCGATGCCGGCGATCAGCAGCACCCCGAAGCCGAGGCCGCAGAGGACGGCCGCCCACCGCTGGCCCTTGAGGGTCTCCTTGAGGGAGTCCGCTGAGGTGACGCCGACCAGCATCACCACGAAGAGGAAGAGCATCATGATCGCGCCGGTGTAGACGACGATCTGGACCACGCCCAGGAAGACCGCGCCCTGCGCCATGTAGCAGACGGCCAGGGCGAGCATGGTGGCGGCCAGGCAGAGCGCGCTGTGCACGGCCTTGCGCATGGTCACCATGCCGATGGCACCACCGACCGCGATCACGGCCAGCACCCAGAACTGCACGGCCTCGCCGGTGGAGGTGGCGCCGGTGACGGCGGCTGCGAGGGGGACGGCGGAGGTCATGCCTGGCTCGCCTCCTCCGGCTGCTCGCCCTTGCTGCGGGCCGGCTGGGTCTCGGTGCCGGGGGCGGCGCCGGTGACCTGGCCCCGGTAGTAGTCGCCCTCGTCGGTGCCCGGGTACATGGCGTGCGGCGGAGCGACCATGTCCTCGGTGAGCCCGGCCAGCAGCTGCTCCTTGGTGAAGATCAGGTCGGCGCGGCTGCTGTCCGCCAGCTCGTACTCATTGGTCATGGTGAGCGCCCTGGTCGGGCATGCCTCGATGCAGAGCCCGCAGAGGATGCAGCGGGCGTAGTTGATCTGGTAGACGCGCCCGTACCGCTCGCCCGGCGAGTAGCGCTCCTCGTCGGAGTTGTCGGCGCCCTCCACATAGATGGCGTCGGCGGGGCAGGCCCAGGCGCAGAGCTCGCAGCCGATGCACTTCTCCAGGCCGTCGGGGTGCCGGTTGAGCTGGTGGCGGCCGTGGAAGCGGGGTGCGGTCTCCTTCTTCTGCTCGGGGTACTGCTCGGTCAGGCGCTTCTTGAACATGGCCTTGAAGGTCACGCCGAATCCGGCGGCCGGGCCGAGGATGTCAGGCACCGTCGGCTCCCTTCGGGTTGGAGGTGCCGCCGCCGACGGCGGCGGGTTCGCCGGACTCCTCGACCGGGGGGGCGGGCGGCGGCTCCTGGGGGATGCGGCTGCGGCGGCGCGGTACGGGCGGCAGTTGCTGGCCGGGCATGGGGGGCACCGGGAAGCCACCGGCCATCGGGTCGAAGACCTCCTGCGGCTGGTGCGGCATCGGCTTCTCCCTGCGCCGGAAGACGTCCCAGACCAGGGAGAGCAGCAGGATCGCGACGACCGGCGCCAGCGCGTAGAGGATGATCCGACTGAAGTCGTACCCCTCGTTGCGCAGCGCCCGGACGGTGGCGACCAGCACCAGCCAGACCAGCGAGACCGGGATCAGCACCTTCCAGCCCAGCTTCATGAACTGGTCGTAGCGGAGCCGGGGGAGGGTGCCGCGCAGCCAGATGAAGAAGAACAGCAGCAGCTGGATCTTGATGGTGAACCAGAGGATCGGCCACCAGCCGTGGTTGGCGCCCTCCCAGAAGGTGCTGATCGGCCAGGGTGCCCGCCAGCCGCCCAGGAAGAGGGTGGAGGCCACGGCGGAGACGGTGACCATGTTGACGTACTCGGCCAGCATGAACATCGCGAACTTCAGCGAGGAGTACTCGGTGTTGAAGCCGCCGACCAGCTCGCCCTCGGCCTCGGGGAGGTCGAAGGGCGCGCGGTTGGTCTCGCCGACCATGGCCACGATGTAGACCAGGAAGGAGACCGGCAGCAGCACCACGAACCACTTGTCCTGCTGCGCTCCCACGATCTCCGAGGTGGACATCGACTTGGAGTAGATGAAGACGGCGGCGAAGGAGAGGCCCATCGCGATCTCGTAGGAGATCATCTGCGCGGCCGAGCGCAGACCGCCGAGCAGCGGATAGGTGGAGCCGGAGGACCAGCCGGCCAGCACGATGCCGTAGATCCCGACCGAGGCGGTGGCCAGGATGTACAGCATGCCGATCGGCAGGTCGGTGAGCTGCATGGTGGTCCGGGTGCCGAAGATCGACACCTCATGGCCGGCCGGGCCGAAGGGGATCACCGCGAAGGCCATGAAGGCCGGGATGACGCAGACCAGCGGGGCCAGGATGTAGACGACCTTGTCCGCGCCGCTGACGACCAGGTCCTCCTTGAGGGCCAGCTTCACGCCGTCGGCGAGCGACTGGAGCATGCCCCAGGGGCCGTGCCGGTTGGGGCCGATCCGCAGCTGCATCCAGGCGACGACCTTGCGCTCCCAGACGATCGCGATCAGCACGGTGACCACGAGGAAGGCGAAGGTGAAGACCGCCTTGATCAGCACCAGCCACCAGGGGTCGCGGCCGAAGAGGCCGAGCGACTCGGTGGCGGGGGCGACTGCCGCCGCCAGGATGGTGGGGGTCATCGGTTCTCCTCCCCGCTGGTCGGGACCGGGGCGGCCGGACCTGCCGGGGCGATGGAGACCACCCGGCCGGTGCCGGTGCCCAGCGCCCGGAAGGCGCCGCCGTCGGTGGAGTTCAGCGGGATCCACACGGTGCGGTCCGGCATCTCCCCGGTGACGGCCAGCGGCAGGGTCAGCGACCCGGCCGGGCCGGTGACGGTGAGCGGGACCCCGTCGGCCGCGCCGATCTCGGCGGCGGTGGCCGGCGAGAGCCGGGCGACGGCGGGGTGCCGGGTACCGGCCAGGTGGACGTCGCCCTCCTGGAGCACGCCGTTGTCCAGCAGCTGCCGCCAGCCGGCCAGGACCGCCTCGCCGGCGCCGGGCCGGGGCGTCTGACCCGGGTGCCCGGCGGGGGCGCTGCTGCGCTCGCCGGCCCAGGGGCCCAGGGCGTCCAGCTCGCGGCGGGCGGCCGTGAGGTCGGGCAGGCCCAGGTGCACATCCATGGCGTCGGCCAGCATGGTGAGCACCCGCAGGTCGGACTGGAGGTGCCGCTGGGTCTGCTGGTCGGGCTTGAGCGCCGCCTCGAAGAGCCGCACCCGGCCCTCCCAGGTGAGGAAGGTACCGGCCTTCTCCGCGACCGCGGCCACCGGCAGCACCACATCGGCGCGGGCGGTGACGGCGGACGGCCGCAGCTCCAGGCTGACCAGGAAGGGCACCCGGTCCAGCGCGGCCTCGGCGGCGGCCGGGTCCGGCAGGTCCGCCGTCTCCACCCCGCCGACCAGCAGCGCTCCCAGCTCTCCGGCGGCGGCGGCCTCCAGGATCCGGCCGGTGTCCCGGCCGAAGCCGCCCGGGATCTCGGCGATGCCCCAGGCGGCGGCGGTCTGGGCGCGGGCCTCCGGGTCGGTGATCGGACGTCCGCCGGGCAGCAGGCCCGGCAGCGCGCCGACCTCGACCGCGCCCCGCTCCCCGGCCCGGCGCGGCACCCAGGCCAGCCGGGCGCCGGTGGTCGCGGCCAGCCGTACGGCGGCGGTGAGTGCGCCGGGTACGGTGGCCAGCCGCTCGCCAACCATGATCACGGCACCGTCGCGGCGCAGCAGCTCGGCGGCCCGGCCGCCGTCCTCCGCCAGCGGCTCGTCGCCGCCGAGCGCCGCCAGCCACTCGCCCTCGGTGCCGGGCGCGGCGGGCAGCAGGGCGCCGCTGAGCTTGGTCAGGCCCCGGGAGGCGTGGGTGGCGATCGAGAAGACCTTCAGGGAGCCCTTGCGGGTGGCCTTGCGCAGCCGCAGGAAGACGTTCGGCGACTCCTCCTCGGGCTCGAAGCCCGCGAGCAGCACCGCCGGGGCGGCCTCCAGCGTCCGGTACGAGACCCCGGTGCCGTCCAGGTCCACACCGCGTCCGGCGACGGCGGCGGCCAGGAAGTCGGCCTCCTCCGCGCTGTGCGGGCGGGCCCGGAAGTCCACGTCGTTGGTGGCCAGTGCGACCCGGGCGAACTTGGCGTAGGCGTAGGCGTCCTCGACCGTGGACCGGCCGCCGACAAGCACGGCGGCCCGGCCGCGCGCGGCGGCCAGACCCTCGGCGGCCCGCTCCAGCGCCTCCGGCCAGGAGGCCGGGACCAGTTCACCGCTCTCCGCGTCGCGGACCAGCGGGGTGGCCAGCCGGTCGCGCAGCTGCGCGTAGCGGAAGGCGAACCGGCCCTTGTCGCAGTTCCACTCCTCGTTGACCTCCGGGTCGTCCCCGGCGAGCCGCCGCAGCACCTTGCCGCGCCGGTGGTCGGTGCGGATGGCGCAGCCCGAGGAGCAGTGCTCGCAGGTCCCGGGCGAGGAGGTGAGGTCGAACGGCCGCGACCGGAACCGGTAGGCGGCGGAGGTGAGCGCGCCCACCGGGCAGATCTGGATGGTGTTGCCGGAGAAGTACGACCGGAAGTCGTCGCCCTCGCCGGTGCCCACCTGCTGGAGGGCACCGCGCTCCAGCAGCTCGATGAAGGGGTCTCCGGCGACCTGCTGCGAGAAGCGGGTGCAGCGGGCGCAGAGCACGCACCGCTCCCGGTCCAGCAGCACCTGGGTGGAGATGTTGACGGGCTTGGGGAAGGTCCGCTTGGCGCCCTCGAAGCGGCTGTCGGCCTGCCCGGTGGACATCGCCTGGTTCTGCAACGGGCACTCGCCGCCCTTGTCGCAGACCGGGCAGTCCAGCGGGTGGTTGATCAGCAGCAGCTCCATCACCCCGCGCTGCGCCTTCTCGGCGACCGGGGAGGTGGACTGGGTCTTCACGACCATTCCGTCGGTACAGGTGGTGGTGCAGGAGGCCAGCGGCTTGCGCTGCCCCTCGACCTCGACGATGCACTGGCGGCAGGCGCCCGCCGGGTCCAGCAGCGGGTGGTCGCAGAACCGGGGGATCTGGACGCCGATCAGCTCGGCGGCGCGGATCACCAGGGTGCCCTTGGGCACCTGGAGTTCGACACCGTCGATGGTCACGGTCACAAGGTCTTCCGGTGGCGGGGCCGCAGCCGTCCCCTGGGGTGTGCCGGTGGTGACGGTCATTTAGGCGAGCACCCCCTTCTCCTGGGCGGGCTGGTGGGCGGCGGTTCCGTTGATGCCCGGCTGCCGGCCGGCCCAGACGGTGGACGCCGCCGGGTCGAAGGGGCAGCCGCGCTGGGCGATGTGCTGCTCGTACTCGTCGCGGAAGTACTGCAACGAGGAGGTGATGGGGCTGGCCGCGCCGTCGCCGAGGGCGCAGAAGGACTTGCCGAAGATGTTGTCGGCGATGTCCAGCAGCTTGTCGAGGTCGCTCTGGGTGCCCTCGCCGGCTTCGATCCGGCGCATCAGCTGCACCAGCCAGTAGGTGCCCTCGCGGCAGGGGGTGCACTTGCCGCAGGACTCATGGGCGTAGAACTCGGTCCACCGGGTGACGGCGCGGACCACGCAGGTGGTCTCGTCGAAGACCTGGAGCGCCTTGGTGCCGAGCATCGACCCGGCGGCGCCGACGCCCTCGTAGTCCAGCGGGACGTCCAGGTGCTCGTCGGTGAACATCGGGGTGGAGGAGCCGCCCGGGGTCCAGAACTTCAGCCGGTGGCCCTCCCGTACGCCGCCGCTCATCTCCAGCAGCTGGCGCAGCGTGATGCCCAGCGGGGCCTCGTACTGGCCGGGGTTGGTGACATGGCCGGAGAGCGAGTACAGCGTGAAGCCCGGGGACTTCTCGCTGCCCATCGAGCGGAACCACTCCTTGCCGCGGTGCAGGATGGCTGGCACCGAGGCGATGGACTCCACGTTGTTGACCACGGTGGGGCAGGCGTAGAGACCGGCGATGGCGGGGAACGGCGGCCGGAGCCTGGGCTGGCCTCGGCGGCCCTCCAGGGAGTCCAGCAGCGCGGTCTCCTCGCCGCAGATGTACGCTCCGGCGCCGGCGTGCACGGTGATGTCCAGGTCGAAGCCGGAGCCCTGGATGTCCTTGCCGAGCAGGCCCGCCGCATAGGCGTCGGCGACGGCGGCGTGCAGCCGCCGCAGCACCGGGACGACCTCGCCGCGCAGGTAGATGAAAGCGTGGTTGCAGCGGATCGCGTAGGAGGCGATCACCATGCCCTCGATCAGCGCGTGCGGGTTGGCGAAGAGCAGCGGGATGTCCTTGCAGGTGCCCGGCTCGGACTCGTCGGCGTTGACCACCAGGTAGTGCGGCTTGCCGTCGCCCTGCGGGATGAACTGCCACTTCATCCCGGTGGGGAAGCCGGCGCCGCCGCGACCGCGCAGCCCGGCCTCCTTGACCAGCGCGATGACGTCGTCCGGGGGCATCCGCAGCGCGGCGGCCAGGCCCTGGTAGCCGTCGTGGCTGCGGTAGGTCTCCAGGGACCAGGGGCGCTGCGCGTCCCAGGTGTCGGAGAGGACCGGGGTGAGCAGCTTCTCCGGACCCACCCCTCCGACCAGGCTGTCGGTGGTCATCGGCCCTCACTCCCTTCCGGATCGGCGGGGTGCGCGGGGTCGGACACCGAGGTGTCCTGCGGGGCGTCGTGGGAGGACGGGGCGCCGGCGGACGAGTCCTCCGAGGCTGCCCCGGTGCCGTGCCGGGGGGAGACGACCTTGGCGGTGCCGCAGCCCGGCAGGGTCTCGCCACGGGCCAGCCGCAGCCCGGCGAGCGAGGGCGCACCGCCGGCGCCGGAGGCGTCCAGGGCACCGGCCCGCTCGTCCGGGAACCCGGCGAGGATGCGGGCCGTTTCCTTGAATGTGCAGAGCGCCGCACCCCGGCTGGGGAGGACCGTGTGACCGGCCCGCAGGTCGTCCACCAGCCGCTTGGCGGTCTCCGGCGTCTGGTTGTCGAAGAACTCCCAGTTGACCATCATCACCGGCGCGTAGTCGCAGGCCGCGTTGCACTCGATGTGCTCGATGGAGATCGCGCCGTCCTCGGTGGTCTCGTTGTTCTCGACCCCGAGGTGCTCCTTGAGCTCGGCGAAGATCTGGTCGCCGCCGAGCACCGCGCAGAGGGTGTTGGTGCAGACCCCGACGTGGTAGCGACCGGCGGGCTTGCGCCGGTACATGGTGTAGAAGGTGGCGACCGCGGTCACCTCGGCCGTGGTCAGCTCCAACTGCTCGGCGCAGAACCGGATGCCGCTGGCGCTGACGTACCCCTCCTCGGCCTGAACCAGGTGGAGCAGCGGCAGCAGCGCCGAGCGTGCCACCGGGTAGCGGCCGATCAGCTCCTTGGCGTCGGCCTCCAGCCGGGCCCTCACCTCCGCCGGGAAGTCGGGCGCCGGCAGCGCCGGCATGCCCAGCCCCACGGGCTGGGGCCCCACGGACTGTGATACTGGCTGAGTCTCGTGTGCCGTCACCGGTCCACGCCTCCCATCACCGGGTCGATACCGGCCACGGCGACGATCACATCGGCGACCTGGCCGCCTTCGCACATCGCTGCCATGGATTGCAGGTTGGTGAACGACGGGTCCCGGAAGTGGACCCGGAACGGCCGCGTACCGCCGTCGCTCACCGCGTGCACGCCGAGTTCGCCCTTGGGCGACTCGACGGCGGCGTACGCCTGCCCGGCCGGGACCCGGAAGCCCTCGGTCACGAGCTTGAAGTGGTGGATCAGGGCCTCCATGGAGGTGCCCATGATGTTCCGGATGTGGTCCAGCGAGTTGCCCATGCCGTCGGGCCCGATGGCGAGCTGCGCGGGCCAGGCGATCTTCTTGTCGGCGACCATCACCGGGCCGGGCTCCAGCCGCTCCAGGCACTGCTCGACGATCCGCAGCGACTGCCGCATCTCCTCCAGCCGGATCAGGAACCGGCCGTAGGAGTCGCAGCTGTCGGCGGTGGCGACCTCGAAGTCGTAGGTCTCGTAGCCGCAGTAGGGGTCGGACTTGCGCAGGTCGTGCGGCAGGCCGGTGGAGCGCAGGATCGGCCCGGTGACGCCCAGCGCCATGCAGCCGGCCAGGTCCAGGTGGCCGACGTCGACCAGGCGGGCCTTGAAGACCGGGTTGTCGGTGGCGAGCTTGTCGTACTCGGGCATCCGGGACCGCAGCAGCTTGATGCCCTCGCGGACCTGGTCGATCGCGCCGGACGGCAGGTCCTGGGCGAGGCCGCCGGGGCGGACGTAGGCGTGGTTCATCCGCAGGCCGGTGACCAGCTCGAAGATGTCCAGGATGATCTCGCGGTCCCGGAAGCCGTAGATCATCAGCGTGGTGGAGCCGATCTCCATGCCGCCGGTGGCCAGGCAGACCAGGTGCGAGGCGATCCGGTTGAGCTCCATCATCAGCACCCGGATGACGGTGGCGCGGTCCGGGATCTGGTCGGTGATGCCGAGCAGCTTCTCCACGGCGAGGCAGTACGCCGTCTCATTGAAGAGCGGCGTGAGGTAGTCCATGCGCGTGACGAAGGTGGTGCCCTGCGTCCAGTTGCGGAATTCGAGGTTCTTCTCGATGCCGGTGTGCAGGTAGCCGATGCCGCAGCGGGCCTCGGTCACCGTCTCGCCGTCGATCTCCAGGATGAGGCGGAGCACACCGTGGGTGGACGGGTGCTGGGGGCCCATGTTGACGATGATCCGCTCGTCGTCCGCCTTGCCGGCGGCCGCCACGATCTCGTCCCAGTCGCCGCCGGTGACCGTGAAGACCCGCCCCTCGGTGGTCTCCCGGGCCCCTGCCTCTGCGTACATGTCGGTCATCAGGAGTACGACCTCCGCTGGTCGGGAGCCGGGATCTGGGCGCCCTTGTACTCGACGGGAATGCCGCCGAGCGGGTAGTCCTTGCGCTGCGGGTGGCCCAGCCAGTCGTCCGGCATCATGATCCGGGTGAGCGCCGGGTGGCCGTCGAAGACGATGCCGAAGAAGTCGTACGCCTCCCGCTCGTGCCAGTCGTTGGTCGGGTAGATCGCGACCGTGGACGGGATGTGCGGGTCCGCGTCGGGCGCCGAGACCTCCAGCCGGATCAGCCGGCCGTGGGTGATCGACCGCAGCGGGTAGACCGCGTGCAGCTCGCGGCCCTGGTCGCCGGGGTAGTGGACGCCGCTCACGCCGAGGCAGAGCTCGAAGCGGAGCGCCGGGTCGTCCCGGAGCGTCCTGGCCACCTGGAGCAGGTGCTCGCGGCGGATGTGGAAGGTCAGCTCGCCACGGTCGACGACGGTCTTCTCGACCGCCTCGGCGGGGCCGACGCCGCGACCGGCCTCGGCCTGCTCCTCCAGCGCGCCTTCGAGCTCGTCGGCGACCTCGTCGAACCAGCCGCCGTACGGGCGCGTACTGCCGCCCGGCAGCGTGATCGGCGCGATCAGCCGCCCGAAGCCGGAGGTGTCGCCGGTGCCCTTGGTGCCGAACATGCCCCGGCGGACGCCGATGGCCTCGTCCTTGCCGTTCTCACCACGGGGGGCGGGAAGAGAACCGTTTGTGCCGTGGTCTCCGTTGATGCCGCTCACCGCAGCAGCCCCTTCATCTCGATCGTCGGGACCGCCTGGAGCGCCGCCTGCTCCGCCTGCTCCTCCGCCCGGAGGCGGTTCACACCCAGCTTCTCGTGCTGGATCTTGTCGTGGAGCTTGAGGATCGCGTCCATCAGCATCTCCGGCCGCGGCGGGCAGCCCGGCAGGTAGATGTCGACGGGCACGATGTGGTCGACGCCCTGGACGATCGCGTAGTTGTTGAACATGCCGCCCGACGAGGCGCAGACGCCCATCGAGATGACCCACTTGGGGTTGGCCATCTGGTCATAGACCTGGCGCAGCACCGGGGCCATCTTCTGGCTGACCCGCCCGGCGACGATCATCAGGTCGGCCTGCCGGGGCGAGCCCCGGAAGACCTCCATGCCGAACCTCGCCAGGTCGTACCGGCCCGCGCCCGTGGTCATCATCTCGATGGCGCAGCAGGCCAGACCGAAGGTGGCGGGGAAGAGTGACGACTTGCGCACCCACCCGGCGGCGGTCTCCACGGTGGTGAGCAGGAAGCCGCTCGGCAGTTTCTCCTCGATACCCATCTGAATGCCTCTCAGCTAGTCCCACTCAAGACCGCCGCGCCGCCACACATAGGCGTAGGCGACGAAGACGGTGGCGATGAAGAGCAGCATCTCGACCAGCCCGAAGATCCCCAGGGCGTCGAAGCTGACCGCCCACGGGTAGAGGAAGACGATCTCGATGTCGAAGACGATGAAGAGCATCGCCGTGAGGTAGTACTTGATCGGGAACCGACCGCCGCCGGCCGGTTGCGGGGTGGGCTCGATCCCGCATTCGTAGGCCTCAAGCTTGGCCCTGTTGTAGCGCTTGGGGCCGGTGAGTGAGGCCATCACGATGGATCCCACCGCGAATGCCGCCGCGATGGCACCGAGTACGAGGATCGGCGCGTAAGCGTTCATACGCTCCCGCTCCCTCCGCAAGTCGTCCCTGACTGCATACGGACCGTTCGGTTCCGGGTCGGTGATCACCTCATGTGAGGCAGTTCACAAACCCCGATTCGGCTGCATCCTATGCCCGTACGCATGTGATCTGCGACACGGGGTCACTCACACTCTTTGTGATCTACGCCACCTGATGAATGATCATGAAGTAACACCGGTCAGGGAGTGGACACAGTGCGCGTTCGATCGATCCCTTACGGTCACGGGCCCGGATGAAAGCCCTGCTCCAGGGCTTGTGGCGTTATCAGGCGATTCCATCCCAGAGCAAATTTGAGGCCCGGTGGGGTGCGTGCTAGCCGGCCTCACCCTCCCGGGGTGGGCGGAGCGGACCGTGCTTGACCCCCCTCGGACCGGCCGCCCGCCGGCCCTTGTGAATCCGCGCGCATACGACGACTGCCGCACCTCCGGGGGAGGCGCGGCAGCGTCGGGCAGGGGGTGCGGCAGGGGGGTCAGGCGTTGGGCGCCACCTTGGCGAGGCCGTTGATGATGCGGTCCATGGCGTCGCCGCCCTGCGGGTCGGTGAGGTTGGCCAGCAGCTTGAGGACGAACCTCATCAGCATCGGGTGGGTCAGGCCGCGCTCGGTGGCCAGCCGCATCACCTTGGGGTTGCCGATCAGTTTCACAAACGCACGACCGAGCGTGTAGTAGCCGCCGTAGACGTCCTTGAGGACCCGCGGATACGCCTGGAGGGCGCGCTCCCGGCCCGCCTCGGTGACCCGGGCGTGCGCCTGCACGACCACCTCGGCGGCGATCTTCCCGGACTCCATGGCGTAGGCGATGCCCTCCCCGTTGAAGGGGTTGACCATGCCGCCCGCGTCGCCGACCAGCAGCATGCCCCGGGTGTAGTGGGGCTGCCGGTTGAAGGCCATCGGCAGCGCCGCGCCCCGGATCGGCTCGGTCATGTTCTCCGGGGTGTAGCCCCACTCCGCCGGCATATTGGCGCACCAGGACTTCAGCAGCTCGCGGTAGTCGATCTCGCCGAAGGACGAGGTGGTGTTCAGCAGGCCCAGGCCGACATTGCTGGTGCCGTCGCCCATGCCGAAGATCCAGCCGTAGCCGGGCATCAGGGTCGCCTGGCCGTGGCGGCGGTCCCACAGCTCCAGCCAGGACTCCAGGTAGTCGTCGTCGTGGCGGGGGCTGGTGAAGTACGTCCGGTAGGCGACGCCCATCGGCCGGTCCTCGCGCCGGTGCAGGCCCATGGCCAGCGACAGCCGGGTGGAGTTGCCGTCCGCCGCGATCACCAGCGGGGCGGTGAAGACCACCGGCCGCTTCTCCTCGCCCAACTTGGCGGTCACACCGGTGATCCGGCCCGTACGGTCGTCCAGCAGCGGGCCGCTGACATTGGCCCGCTCATACAGCCGCGCCCCGGCCTTCTCGGCCTGACGGGCCAGCAGTTCGTCGAAGTCGGCGCGCTTGCGGACCAGGCCGTAGTCGGGGAAGGACGCCAGATCCGGCCAGTCCAGCTCCAGGCGCACCCCGCCGCCGATGATCCGCAGCCCCTTGTTGTGCAGCCAGCCGGCGCCCTCGGAGACGTCGATGCCCATCTCCACCAGCTGCTTGACCGCGCGCGGGGTGAGGCCGTCGCCGCAGACCTTCTCCCGGGGGAAGGACGACTTCTCCAGCAGCAGCACATCCAGGCCGGCCCTGGCCAGGTGGTACGCGGTCGTCGCCCCGGCGGGTCCGGCGCCCACCACGATCACGTCGGCGCTGCCCTCGACGGGCTCGCTCGGCTTCGCGGCGGCGGCGTCGGCAGCTGCGGTCTCGGTCACGGTCGGCACTCCTGGCTGCTCTCGGCTGATGCGGGCCCGGTCCGGGACCGGACCTGAGCAGTCTATGGGCCCGGTCCCCCGAATACCCGGCCGGGCAGCAGAGCCGGTGGGGCGGCGCACGCGATGCGCTGCGCCATCGGTGAAGGGGCCTCGGGTGGTCACCGAGATTTAACCTCGACGACCCTTCTGCGGCGGCGTTCTACGCGCGTATCTTGAGCCGGGCACGCCAGTCCCCACCGAGGACAGCGGTGGGGTCTGGCGCGCATCCGTGTGCCCGTTCTGACGCATCGCCCGTCCCAGAAGGAGACCCCTCCGGTGTCGCAGACCCCCGACGCAGACACGCACTCCCGTCCCGCAGCGCCCCGCCCCGCCCGGCTGCGCAGGCGGCTGGTCCCGATCGCGATCACCGGCTCGATCGTGCTGGCGGGGGTGGGCGTGCACACCGCGTTCGCCGCGCCGTCCGCCGATGCCGTGATAGCCGAGGTGTACGGGGGCGGCGGCAACTCCGGCGCCACGTACACCAACGACTTCATCGAGCTGGCCAACGCCGGCTCCGCCGCGCTGGACCTCTCCGGCTACAGCGTGCAGTACCTCTCCGGCAGCCCCGGCCCGACCACCAAGTGGCAGGTCACCAGACTCACCGGCGCGCTCGCCGGGAACGGCCGCTACCTGGTCGCCGAGGCCGCCGGCACCGGCGGCAGCACCGCGCTGCCCACCCCGGACGTCACCGGCACCATCAACATGTCGGGCACCACCGGCACCGTCGCGCTGGTCAGCGGCAGCGACCCGCTGACCTGCCTCACCGCCGCCGACTGCGCCGCCGACGGCCGCATCAAGGACCTGGTCGGCTACGGCACCGCGGTGGTCCGCGAGGGCTCCGGCCCGGCCGCCGGGGCGAGCAACACCGACTCGGTCGCCCGCAGGACCCTGGTGGACACCGACGACAACGCGGCCGACTTCGCCGCAGGCACGCCCACCCCGGAGAACTCCGGCAGCACCGGCGGCGGCGACTCCACCCCGACGCCGACCCCGACGCCGACCGCGACGCCGACCCCGACCGCGACGCCCACGCCCCCCGCCGATGCGGTCCAGGCGAAGATCCACGACATCCAGGGCACCACCCGGCGGTCGCCGCTCGCCACCAAGGACGTCACCGGGGTGACCGGCATCGTCACCGGTGTCCGCACCACCAGCACCTCGTCCACGTCCAAGGGCTTCTGGATGCAGGACCCGCACCCGGACAAGGACCCCCGCACCAGCGAGGGCATCTTCGTCTACACCAGCTCCACCCCCACGGTGAAGGTCGGCGACAGCGTCACCGTGTCCGGTGTGGTCTCCGAGTACTACCCGGGCGGCTACGACACCGGCATCCAGTCGATCACCGAGATCATCAAGCCGATCGTCACCGTGATCTCCAGCGGCAACGCGCTGCCCGCCCCGGTCGTCCTCACCAAGAAGAACATCCCCGCCGACTGGTCGCCCCCGGCGGACGGCAACGGCAGCATCGAGTACTCCGACCTCCAGCCGACCGCCTACGCCCTGGACCTGTACGAGTCGCTTGAGGGCATGAACGTCCAGATCTCCGACACCCGCGTGGTCGGCGCCACGGACGGTTACAAGGAGCTGTGGGTCACCGTCGACCCCGGCCACAACAAGACCAAGCGCGGCGGCACCTACTACCCGTCGTACGACGACCCCAACTCCACCCGCCTCCAGGTGCAGGCGATGAACACCACGGACGCCTTCCCGATGGCGAACGTGGGCGACACCCTCAAGGGCGTCACCGAGGGTCCGCTGGACTACAGCCAGTTCGCCGGCACCTACATCGTGGAGGCCCGCACCCTCGGCACCCACGTGGACAACGGCCTCAAGCCGCAGGTCGCCACCGCGCCGAAGTCCAACGAGATCGCCATCGCCACGTACAACGTGGAGAACCTCGCCCCGAGCGACGCGCAGTCCAAGTTCGACCGGCTCGCCACGGGCCTGGTCAGCAATCTGCGCTCGCCCGCCATCGTCGGCGTGGAGGAGATCCAGGACAACAGCGGCGCGGTCGACGACGGCACCGTGGACGCCGACAAGACGCTGACCAAGCTCACCGCCGCAATCGCCGCGGCCGGCGGCCCGCAGTACTCCTGGCGCCAGATCAGCCCGGTGAACGACAAGGACGGCGGCCAGCCGGGTGGCAACATCCGCACCGTCTTCCTGTTCGACCCGACGCAGGTCAGCTTTGTCGACTGGCCGGGCGGCAGCGCCACCACCGCCGTGGACGTCACCGGCAAGAACAACAAGACCGCGCTGACCATCTCGCCCGGACGGATCTCCCCGACCGACGAGGCATGGAACAGCAGCCGCAAGCCGCTGGTGGGCCAGTTCCTCACCAGGGACAACAAGACGATCTTCGTGATCGCCAACCACTTCAACAGCAAGGGCGGCGACCAGAACATCGCCGGCCGCGTCCAGCCGGCCCAGCGCAGCTCCGAGGTGCAGCGCATGAAGCAGGCTGCGCTGGAGAACGCCTTCGTCAAGAAGCTGGAGGCCGCCGACTCCAAGGCCCTCATCGTCTCCCTGGGCGACTTCAACGACTACCAGTTCTCCCCCGCGCTGACCACCCTGACCGGTAACGGCACGGTGCTCACCGACATGATCAACACGCTGCCCAAGGAGGAGCGCTACTCCTACGTCTTCCAGGGCAACTCGCAGGTGCTGGACCACATCCTGGTCAACCCGAGCATGCTCGACCACGTGAAGTACGAGGTCGTGCACATCAACTCGGAGTTCGCCGACCAGACCAGCGACCACGACCCGCAGGTGCTGCGGCTGAAGCCGTAACGCTGGTGCAGGCCCGCCCGTCCCCGCGCCGAGTACAGCGGGGACGGGCGGGCTCTCTGCATATCTCTTGACGCGCGAGTACCCGTGATGGGTTCATGAGGGCGGTACCGGCTGCGGGTCGCTGCTGGGCGATCCGGGCCGTCGTGGGAGCGCTCCCGTTCCTGTGCCGCGGCTGCCCGGGCCGCCCCCGGCGGGCCCGGCGACAGACACAGGCGAAAGGGCACCATGAGCCTCACGAGAAAGAACATCCTGGGCACACTGCTGGCCGTACTGGCCGTCGTGCTCGCCCTGGTGGTGGTACGGCCGGCCGCAGCCGCCACCCCGATCCGGATCATGCCGCTGGGCGACTCCATCACGGGTTCACCGGGCTGCTGGCGGGCGCTGCTCTGGAACAAGCTCCAGCAGAACGGCTACACCAACATCGACTTTGTCGGCACCCTGGGCCCGCAGGGCTGCTCGGTGCCGTACGACGGCGACAACGAGGGGCACGGCGGCGCCCTGGTGACCACGGTCGCCGACCAGAACCAGCTCCCGGGGTGGCTCTCGGCCACGCATCCCGACATCGTTGTCATGCACTTCGGCACCAATGACGTCTGGAGCAACCGCTCCCCGGACCAGATCCTGGCCGCCTACAGCACCCTGGTCGACCAGATGCGGGCGTCCAACCCCAACATGAAGGTGCTGGTCGCCCAGATCATCCCAATGAACCCCAGCACCTGCCCGGAGTGCGCGCAGCGGGTGAAGGACCTCAACGCCCGCATCCCCGCCTGGGCGGCGGGCAAGACCACCGCCAAGTCGCCGATCACGGTGGTGGACCAGTGGACGGGCTTCAACACCGCCACCGACACCGGTGACGGGGTGCACCCCAATGACACCGGCATCGTCAAGATCTCCGACCGCTGGTACCCGGCGCTGGCCGCCGCCCTGAGCGGGACCACGCCCACCCAGCCGCCCACCAGCCAGCCTCCGACCAGCCAGCCGCCCACCAGCCAGCCCCCGACCAGCCAGCCGCCCACCAGCAAGCCTCCGACCACCCAGCCGCCCACCAGCCCGCCGCCGGCCGGGTCCGGCTGCGCGGCGTCGTACACGACGGTGGGGAGCTGGCAGGGCGGCTTCCAGGGCGAGGTGGCGGTGCGCAACAGCGGCACCGCGTCGATCTCCCACTGGAAGGTGACCATGTCCTTCTCCGGCGGAGAGAAGATCACCCAGATCTGGAACGGCACGCTGACCACCAGCGGCTCCACCAACACCGTCACCGATGTGGGCTGGAACGGCGCGCTGGCGGCGGGCACCTCCACGTCGTTCGGCTTCCTCGGGTCCACCGGCGGCACCCCGGGCACCCCGACGCTCAGCTGCACCGCGTCCTGAACCGACCCCGGCAGAGCCACCCCGTGGCCGGACCGCCTGCTCATGAGGCGGCCCGGCCACGGGTGTTCAGATCTTGGTGCCCCGGTGCAGGGCGACGATGCCACCGGTCAGATTGCGCCAGGCGACCTCGCCCCAACCGGCCTGCTGGAGCCTGGCGGCCAGCGCCGGCTGGTCGGGCCAGGCCCGGATGGACTCGGCGAGGTAGACATAGGCGTCCGGGTTGCTGCTGACGGCGGTGGCCACCTGCGGCAGCGCCCGCATCAGGTACTCGGTGTACACGGTGCGGAAGGGCGCCCAGGTCGGGCTGGAGAACTCGCAGATCACCACCCGGCCGCCGGGCCGGGTCACCCGCAGCATCTCGCGCAGCGCGGCGTCGGTGTCCTGGACGTTGCGCAGCGCGAAGGAGATGGTGACCACGTCGAAGGAGTCGTTGGCGAAGGGCAGCCGGGTCGCGTCGCCCGCCGTCAGCGGCAGTCGCGGGTGGCGGCGCTTGCCCTCGGTGAGCATTCCCAGCGAGAAGTCGCAGGGCACCACCCGGGCACCCGCCGCCGCGAACGGCAGCGAGGAGGTGCCGGTGCCGGCGCCCAGGTCCAGCACCCGGTCGCCGGGGCGGACGTCCACCGCCCGGGCCACGGCCCGCCGCCACGCCCGGGCCTGGCCCAGCGAGAGCACATCGTTGGTCAGGTCGTAGTTGGCCGCCACGCCGTCGAACATCGCGGCGACTTCATGCGGCTGCTTGTCCAGGGAAGCTCGGGTCACGGGACCCATTCTTCACCGCGCGGCCGGGCCGTGCGGCAGGCGGGTCTCAGCGGCGCGCGCGGCGCCCGCCGCGACGCCGCCGCCGGGTCCTCGGCGCGGCGGCGGCCACGCCCTCGGAGGCGAAGACGGCGGTGGTGCGGACGGCTCCGCCCCGCACCGCCAGGGCGCGGCGGTGGCGGCGGATGCGCAGCAGGCAGACCACCAGGAGGCCGAGCCCCACCGGCACGCTGGTCTGGGCCAGGCCCACGCCGGCCGGCTGCGGGTAGCGCTGGCCGCAGACCCGTACCGCGCCGGGGTCGGCCTTGGCGTACTCCAGGCAGATCGGGTCGCCCACGGCGGCGTCCTCGGGCAGCCGGAGGTCGGCGGCGTGCAGGGTGCGGCCGTCGGCGGTGTAGTCGACCTGGCTGTAGGTGGCGGTACCGGCCGCGAGCCGGGTGACGGTGCCCTGCGCCTTCACGGGGTCCGCGGCGATGCGGTCGGCCTGGTTCAGCTGGCGCCAGCCGAGCACGCCCATGCCGAGCGCCAGGACGGCGCTGAGCACGGCGACCACGTACCAGCCGCGGCCGATCCGGGGGACGGACTCGGATCGCATCGTTCCTGCTTGCTGCCCCGAGGGGCATGGGGGACGGACTCGGAGGACTGCCCGCCGTGGGAACGGCGGTTGAGCGGGATCGTAGCGGCCCGGGGCCCTCCAGGTCACGGCCGGTCGGGCACAACCCCGGCCGACGGCGCGTGAGTTCGACCCCGGGCGGGGGTGTTCAGCGGCGCCGGTGGACCAGCCGTCCGGCCAGTACGGTGGCGATGCAGCCGCCCGCCCCTCGGCGGCGCAGGGCGGCCTCGGGGTCGCCGTCCGGGTCCACCGCGAAGACCGCCAGGTCGGCGCGGGCGCCGGGGGCCAGCGGGCCGTGCACGGCCGCCTCCAGCCCCGTCCCAAGGCCCGCCCGCAGCAGGTCGAAGCCGGGCTCCCCAGGGTCGGTGGCGGGCGGCGGGACCACGGCCAGGCCGGAGCGGGCGACGGCGGTCCGTACGGGGGCCCGTTCGAATGGGCCGCTGAGCGCCGTGGTGCCGTGCGCCAGCATCCGCTGGAGCCCCCGGCGGGCGGAGGCGCCCCAGCGGGTGTCGTCCATGGCGAGCGCCGCCAGGGCCGGGCCGGTGAGCGGTTCGGTGCCGAGCTCTTCGGCCTCGCGGGGGTCGGGGTGGTACGCGTGCTCCAGCAGCGGGCGGCCGTACGGGGTGCGCAGGCCGGGGGTCAGCACCCCGCCCCAGGCGCGGACCCGGGCGGCGGGGTGGGCGGCGGCCAGCTCCCGGTACGGGCCGACGGCGGCGATCCGGCCGTCCCGCACCGCCACCGCCCCGTCGGCGAGCGGCGGGGCGGCGACGGGCAGCACCAGGTCGGCGCGGTGCAGGACGATCACGGTTCGCTCGCCGGTCAGTTGGCCGCGAGGATCGTCAACTCGGGGTGGGCGGTGCCGCCTTCGATGGCGGTGGAGGCGATGTGGGAGGCGACCCGGGCGTCGACGGGGTCGTTGGCGGGGTCGTCGTGGACGGCGAGGTGCTCGTAGGTGGTGGCGCGCTGGGCGGGGGTGCGGCCGGCGGCGCGGATCAGGTGGATGAGCTCCAGCAGGTTGGAGCGGTGCTTGGCGCCGGCCGAGGAGACGACGTTCTCCTCCAGCATCACCGAGCCGAGGTCGTCGGCGCCGTAGTGCAGGGTGAGCTGGCCGGCCTCCTTGCCGGTGGTCAGCCAGGAGCCCTGGATGTGGGCGACGTTGTCCAGGAAGAGCCGCGCCACCGCGATGATCCGCAGGTACTCGAAGACCGTGGCCTGGGTGCGGCCCTTGAGGTGGTTGTTCTGCGGCTGGTAGGTGTACGGGATGAAGGCGCGGAACCCGCCGGTGCGGTCCTGCACGTCGCGGATCATCCGCAGGTGCTCGATCCGCTCGGCGTTGGTCTCGCCGGTGCCCATCAGCATGGTGGTGGTGGACTCCACGCCCAGGTTGTGGGCGGTCTCCATGATCTCCAGCCAGCGCTCCCCGGACTCCTTCAGCGGCGCGATGGCCTTGCGGGGGCGCTCCGGCAGCAGCTCGGCCCCGGCTCCGGCGAAGGAGTCCAGCCCGGCGGCGTGGATGCGGGAGATCGCCTCCTCCACGCTCACCTTGGAGATCCGCGCCATGTGCTCCACCTCGGAGGCGCCCAGCGAGTGGATCACCAGCTGCGGGTACGCGGCCTTGATCGCGGAGAAGTGCTCCTCGTAGTACTCCACCCCGTAGTCCGGGTGGTGGCCGCCCTGGAACATGATCTGGGTGCCGCCCAGCTCCACGGTCTCCGCACACCGCCGCAGGATCTCCTCCAGATCCCGCGACCACCCCTTGTCGCTCTTCGGCGGCGCATAGAACGCGCAGAACTTGCACGCCGTCACACAGACGTTGGTGTAGTTGATGTTCCGCTCGATGATGTACGTCGCGATGTGCTCCGTGCCCGCATAGCGCCGCCGCCGCGCGGCGTCGGCGGCCGAGCCCAGGGCGTGCAGGGGGGCGTGCCGGTAGAGGTCGAGCGCCTCTTCGGGGGTGATCCGGCCGCCGGCCGCCGCGCGGTCGAGGACGGACTGGAGGTCGTTCCCGGAGGGTGCGGCGAGGGGCACTGCGGGCTCGGACACCTGGCGTCCTTTCCTACAAACGGGTCGTGGTTGGTACGGCCGGCAGACCGCCGGACCAGCCTACGCCAGCGTCTTCCGCGCCCCCGATCACGCCCGCCCCCGATCACGCCCGCCCGGGGCGCCGGTCAGCCCTGCCGGGCCAGGTCTCCGGAGGGGTCGGTCCCCGATGCGTCGGCGACCTCCAGGTGCAGGGTGCCGTCGTCGTTGAGGGTGTAGGTCTGCGTCTCGGGGGTGGTGGTGCAGCTGGTGTTGCCGCCGGAGGGCTCCTCCCGAACCACGATCCGGCGGGGCCCCACGGAGAGCAGCGTTCCCTGGCCGAGGCAGTAACTTCCCTTGGTCAGCTGGGAGTTGTTGCGGGATTCGGTGACCACGGCGCCCTTGGCTCCCTGCCGTACCGTCACCTCGAAGGTGCTGGAGAGCGGCACCAGCTTGGTGGTGATGTCGCCGCTCCACCTGCCGAGCAGGGCGGCGGGCACCTGCCCGTCCTGCTTCCCGGTGGCGGTGGTGGAGGGCTCCCCGGACGGGGTCTCCTCCCCGGTCTCGGTGGTGGAGGGCTCCCCGGACGGCGTCGTCTGCCCGGTGGTGGTGGCGGTGTCCGACCCCCCGGCCGGGGTGACCTGCCCGGTGGCGGCGGCGCCGGAGCCGCCGGACGGGGTCTCCTTCCCGCCGTCCGCCAGCCGCAGGACCAGTGCGGTGGCGCCGCCGATGAGCAGCAGCGCCCCGACGGCGGCGGCCGTCCTGGCGCCCGGCCCCCAGCGCCCGGCCCGGGGTCTCTGCCCGGGTACGGCGTCCGGTACGGCGTCCGACACGGCGGTGGGCACGCCGGTGGCCTCGGCGGGCGGGGCGCCGCCGCCCAGCGGCCGGGTGGGCACCCATCCCTCGGGCGGCGGCCCGAACGACCCGGAGGCCGCCGAGACCCCGGAGCCGTCCGTCCCGGTGCCCGGTGCGTCCCAGGGCGCGGGGGCCTGCTCGGCCGCCTCGCCCTCCAGGTCCAGCAGCTCCACCGCGCGCCGCCCCACCGCCGCCGAAAGGGCCGCCGGCAGCCAGCCGTCGCGCAGCAGCCGTACCGTCTCCCCGCCGGCGGCCAGCGCCTCCCGCAGTGCGTCGGGGGTCGGCCGCGCCGCCGCCTCCTTGGCCAGGCACGCCTCCACGACCTGCCGCAGCGGGCCGTCCAGGGCGCCCAGGCCCGGCCGCTCGTGTACCACCCGGTAGAGCAGCACCGCCGCGCTCACGCCCTCGCCGAACGGCGGGACCCCGGTGGCCGCGTACGCCAGCACGGCGCCCAGCGAGAAGACGTCGCTCGCCGGGCCCGCCTCATGGCCGCCCGCCTGCTCGGGGGACATATAGCCGGGCGAGCCGACCACATAGCCGGACCGGGTGAGCGCGGTGGCCGCGTCCAGCGCGCGGGCGATGCCGAAGTCGATCAGGCGCGGACCGTCCAGCGCCAGCAGCACATTGGAGGGCTTGACGTCGCGGTGCACCAGCCCGGTGGCGTGCACCGCGCCCAGCGCCTCGGCGAGCCCGGCGCCCAGCGCCCGCACCGTCTGCTCGGGCAGCGGCCCGGTCTCCCTGACGGCCGCGTCCAGGGCCGGTCCGGCGACATAGCCGGTGGCCACCCAGGGCCGGGGGCCCTCGGTGTCGGCGTCCAGGACCGGCGCCGTCCACGCCCCGCCGACCCGGCGGGCCGCCGCCACCTCCTGCCGGAAGCGGGCCCGGAACTCGCCGTCGTCGGCCAGGTCGGAGCGCACCACCTTCACCGCGACGGTCCGGCCGCCCCCGGTACGGCCCAGGTAGACCCGGCCCATCCCGCCCGCACCCAGCCGCCGCAGCAGCCGGTAGCCGCCGACCTGCCGCGGGTCGTCCGCCCCCAGCGGTTCCATGGCCCGTCCCCTTCCCTGCCGCCCTGCAAGCCCCTGCCGGCCTTGCCGCCCCTGCGGCCCTGCCGCCCCTGCCGCCGGCGGGACCCCGGCGGCGCTGCCTGCCAGGGCCCCGGGGGCTCCCCGCCACGGTACCCGGGCCCGCCATCGGCCAAGCGCCGGTTCCCCGGCTGTGGCCCGGCTGCTGCGGAACGGTGATACCGGCCGCCGTCAGCCGTCAGCCGTCCAGCAGCCGTACCCGCACATCCGGCGGGAAGCCGCTGTCCCGGCCGACCCGGCGGGCGAACTCGGCGATCCCGGCCAACTGCCCGCCGCCGAGGGAGAAGTCCAGCGCGCCGGTGAAGTACCGCTCCAGCACCTCGGCGTCGAAAGCCTCCCAGCGGGCAGCCTGCTCGGCCACCTTGGGCGCCTCCTCCATCGACAGGTCACGGGAGTCCAGAAACGCCCGGTGCACCTCGCGCACCGCCTCCGGCTCCCGCTCGGCGAAGTCGCGCCGCACCGCCCAGAGCGCGAAGACGAAGGGCAGGCCGGTCCACTCCTTCCACATGGCGCCCAGGTCGTGCACCTCCAGGCCCAGCCGGGGCGCCTCATAGAGGTTGGCCCGCAGCGCCGCATCGCCGATCAGCACGGCGGCGTCGGCCTCGCGCATCATCTCGGCCAGGTCGGGCGGGCAGCTGAAGTACTCGGGGCGCACCCCCTCGCGCTCCTCCAGCAGCAGTTGCGCCAGCCGTACCGAGGTGCGGCTGGTGGAACCGAGGGCGACCCGGCGCCCGTCCAGCTCGGCCAGCGGCACCTGGCTGACGATCACGCACGACATCACGGGCCCGTCGCTGCCGACCGCGATATCGGGCAGCACCAGCAGTTCGTCGGCGTGGCGAAGGTACTCCACACAGGTGATCGGGCCGATGTCGAGTTCACCGGTCACCAGTCTGTCGCTGAGCTTCTCGGGAGTGTCCTTGGTGAGGTCCAGATCGAGCAGGCTTCCGGTCCTGGCGAGCCCCCAGTAGATGGGAAGGCAGTTCAGGAACTGGATGTGGCCCACCCGGGGCCGCGTGGGTACGGGGCGGCCCCCGTCGGCAGTTGTCGTTTCCACTCTCGGAGGTTATGCCCGGCCCCTGGAACCGTCCGGCGCGGGGGCCCGGCGGACGACTCCCGGAGCGGCGCGACACACCCGCGTGCGCGTAAGTCATCCCTGGCAGGGGCGCAAGGTGCGTGCTACGGTTCTCGCAGTTGCAGTTTGATTTCCCTTGCAGTACTTGAAGCCTGCGGAGCATGTGACCGCGGGCTTTTCGTAGTTTTTCAGCACTATGCAGAAACTTCGGATGAACTTCCGGGGGCAGGGCGATCAGCGCAGCGGACCGGGGACCACGAGGTGTGGTTCCCTTCACGTCCCTCGCAAGGAGAACGGTATGGCGACCGGAACCGTCAAGTGGTTCAACGCCGAGAAGGGCTTCGGCTTCATCGCCCAGGAGGGCGGCGGCCCCGACGTCTTCGTCCACTACTCCGCCATCAACGCGAACGGTTTCCGCTCGCTGGAGGAGAACCAGGCTGTGTCGTTCGACGTGACCCAGGGCCCGAAGGGCCCGCAGGCCGAGAACGTCAGCGTCATCTGACCATCCTCTGATCGCCCGGAGTTCCCGGTACGCCCCGCGCATGCCGGAACTCCACTCGGTGGCCACGACGAGCACCACCCAAGGGGGCCCGCGCGTATCCGTACGCGACGGGCCCCCTGCCTTGTGTCCGGACGGCTTGACCGACTGGAGGTTATACGTATAACTTCCTAGGGTTTGCACCCCTCTGCCCCCAGGAGAGCACCCGCCGTGGGCTACCTCACCCTGCTGCGCGGCCCGCATGTCGCGCGGCTGCTGGTCGGCACCCTCGTCGGCCGCCTCCCCTCCGGGATGACCGCCCTGGTCATCGCGCTGGCCCTGCGCGAGGCCCACGCCCCCTACAGCCGGATCGGCGCGGTCACCGCCGCCTATGCGGTCGCCGCCGCGATCGGCGGCCCGGTGCTCGGCCGGCTGGTCGACCGGGCGGGGCAGCCCCGGGTGCTGCTGGTCTCCGCCGCCCTCGCGGGCCTCGGCTATGCGCTGCTCGCGGTCGCCCCCGGCGAGGCGGCAGCCGCCTTCGGCGGCGCGGTGCTCGCCGGGCTGGCGATGCCCCCGCTGGAGCCGTGCCTGCGCGCCCTCTGGCCGCACATCGTCGAGGAGAAGCAGCTCGACACCGCCTACGCCTTCGACTCCGCCGCCCAGCAGCTGCTCTATGTCGTCGGCCCGCTCGCGGTGGCCGTGATCGCCGCCGCCGCCTCCCCCACCGCCGCCCTGTGGATCGCCGCCGGGCTGGGCCTGGCCGGGGCGCTGGTCGTCGCCACCGCCGCCCCCGCCCGCAGCTGGACCGCCCCGCCCCGCGAGGCCGGCTCCGGACTGCTCGGCCCGCTCCGCTCCACCGGACTGGTCCTGCTGCTGATCGGCCTGGCCGGGGCCGGCTGGGCGCTCGGCTCCCAGGCGGTGCTCTACGTCGCCTACGCCGAGGCCCACTCCGGCGGGCTGCCGGGCGGCGCCGGGACCCTGCTGGCGGTCGCCGCCTCCGGCGGACTGGTCGGCGCCCTGATCTACGGCGCGGTGCCCTGGCGGGCCGCCGTCGCCACCCGTACCTGGGTACTGGCCTCGGTGATGGCGGCGGGCTTCCTCTCGCTCGTGCTGCTGCCCGCCCCCGGTGTGATGACCGTGCTCTCCTTCTTCACCGGGCTGGGGCTGGCCCCGCTGCTGGCCGCCGCCTTCGTCCTGATCGGCGAACTGGCCCCGCCCGGCACCACGACCGAGGCATTCGCCTGGCTGGTCACCGTGATCTCCACCGGCAACGCGGCGGGCGCCGCCGTCTCCGGCGTGCTGGTGGACGGCTCGCTCCGGGCCGCGGCGGTCTGCGGCGCGGCCGGCATCTGTGCGGGCGCCCTGCTGCTCCTCACCACCCGCCGCCGCCTCACCCCGAGCACCCCCTCGGTACACCTCCCCACCCCCCGCCCAGCCCCCGAGGACACCCCCACCCCGGCCCTGGGCTAGCCACCCGCAGGGCTCCCAGCCCAGCCACCCCGCAGGCTCACCCCCGCGCCCCCGAGGACACCCGCACAGCGCCGCTCGGCCGACTGCTCCGGGCCCAGGTCCGCCCGCCCCGCGCCACCCGAGCTGATCGACCGCACCCCCGCGCTCACCAACGCCCTGGTCGCGCACACAGCCACCCCGCAGACCCGCTCACCGCCCGCACCCCGCCCCTCACCACCACGCCCCCGAGGACACCCGCACAGCGCCGCTCGGCCGACTGCTCCGGGCCCAGGTCCGCCCGCACCGCACCACACGAGCTGATCGACCGCACCCCCGCGCCGCCACCGCGCTCACCAACAAGCCGGACCGGCCGCCCCCAGGCCAGACGCCTCAGCGCAGCGGTGCCGCAGCGGCCGTGGAGGCGCGCACCACCAGGGACGTCGGCAGCGGGTCCGGGGCGTGGGCGGGTTCGCCGCGCAGCAGGGCGGCGAGGGCCGCGACGCCGTGGCGGCCGAGCTGTTCGCCGGGGAGGTCGACGGTGGTGAGGGGCGGGGTGAGCAGTTCGGCGGCGGTGATGTTGTCCATGCCGACCACGGACACATCGGCCGGGATGCGCAGCCCCAGCTCGGCCGCCGCCTGGTAGACCCCGGAGGCGACCACGTCGTCGTCGCACATCACGGCGTGCGGGCGGCGCGGGCCGGTGAGCAGGGTGCGGGCGGCGGCCCGGGCGGCGGCCAGGCCCTCGTTGAGGCTGACCCCCACCTCGACCACCTCCAGGCCGTGTGCGGCCTCCTCGAAGGCGGCCTGCCGGGAGCGGAAGGTGTGTGCCGAGAGGGTGGAGCGCAGATGTCCGATGCGGCGGTGGCCGAGGGCGGCCAGGTGTTCCACGGCGGCGCGCATGCCGTCGGCGACGTCCAGTTCGACGGTGAGCCGGCGGGCGGCGCCCCGGGCGTGGGCGGGGTCGGAGTCCAGGAAGACCACGGGGGTGGACTCGGGCAGTTCGCCGAGCTGGCTGTCGTCGGGCGAGCAGACCACCAGGCCGTCGAACTGGCTGGTGGTGGAGGCGCGGGCGAGGGTGGCGCTGCTCCAGCCGGAGCTGACGACCACCGCCAGCCCGTGCTCGCCCGCCTCCTCGTGGGCGCCCTCCAGCACCCGGGCGAAGAACGGGCCGAGGATATTGGGTACGGCCAGCAGGATCAGCCCGGTGCGGCCCAGCCGCAGTTGGCGGCCGGCCGCGTGCGGGCGGTAGCCGAGGGTGCGGGCGGCGTCCCGTACCCGCTCGCGGGTGGCCTCGGAGACGCGGTGGGCGCCGCCGCTGTCGGAGAAGACCAGCGAGACGGTGGCCTGCGACACGCCCGCCAGGCGTGCCACGTCGCGCCCCGTGGGGCGGCGGTCCTGGGCTGCCGACTGCACCGGGGGGAGGGGTCGCGGGTCAGGCGGAGGCGGGGCGGTCGCCGGAGACCACGTTCGCGGCGGCGGCACCGGCGCGGTTGGCGTCGTCCACCGCGTCCTCCTCGGCGTTCTGCGAGGCGATCCGCTCGGCGGTGCGCGTACGCATGCCGGAGACCTTGCCCACGATCTGCTCGGACATCTCGTCGCGCTGGCGGTTCAGCAGCACATAGCTGAGCGGCGCCGAGATCAGCGCGGCGAGCAGCACCAGGAAGAAGTAGCCGGTCTGCCCGGCCACGGGGATGATCCCGAAGTGTGCCAGCAGCACGCAGACCAGGAAGCAGAGGGCGAAGATGCCGGCCCTCAGGGATGTGTAGCGGAGCGTGGCGTGCGACTTGCTCACCGGTGGCCTTCCTCTCGTGTACCTGATACCGCGCGGCGCGGCCGGGCGGCCGACCCCTGCTCAAGTCAAGCATGCTCCGCGTGGCGCCCCTGGGCAGGGCCGGTCGCCGTGCCGTCCGGCGCCGGTCGGCGCAGGTCGAGCCACATGGTGACGTCGTCGCGGTCGTCCCCGTCGGCGACCCGGATCGCACCGGGCACCCGGCCGGCCTCCACATATCCGCTGCGGCCGTAGAAGGACTCCAGGCCGAGGCCGCCGCGCAGGGTGAGCTTCAGCCCGGCCAGCCCCCACTCCCGGGCCACCCGCTCGGCCTCGGCGAGCAGCGCCGCGCCGTAGCCCCGGCCCTGGAAGTCGGGGTGCACCATGACGCGCTTCAGCAGCCGCCAGTGCTCCATGAGGTCGAACCGCTGGGACTCGAAGAAGAGCACTCCGGCGAGCCGCCCGGAGGCGTCGTCCAGGGCGAGCAGCAGCCGGTCGGGGCCGTCCACCACGCCGTCGATCTGCTGGTCCGCCACGGGCCGCACCCGTTCGGCGGTGACGGGCGGGACGAAGCCGACGGCGCCGCCGGCGTTGGAGACGTCCGTCCACAGGGTGGTGATGGCGGCGCGCAGCTCGGGGGTCACGTCGGGGTCGAGGACGAAGGTGAGGTCCATTCCCCCGAGCCTAGAGCGTTCCCCGGCATGGGCAGGCCCCCGGCTCTCCTCGCGGAGGGCTCGGGGGCCTGCCCGACGGTTCGTCAGAGGCGCATGGCCTGCGGCTGCTCGCGGCGGTCCGGGTCCGGGCCCGGGTACTCGCGGATGATCTCGTACCGGGTGTTGCGCTCCATCGGG
Organism: Peterkaempfera bronchialis; assembly: GCF_003258605.2. NCBI lineage: Bacteria > Bacillati > Actinomycetota > Actinomycetes > Kitasatosporales > Streptomycetaceae > Peterkaempfera > Peterkaempfera bronchialis. The sequence goes on along the minus strand of NZ_CP031264.1, from coordinate 4,004,766 downwards.
CGGAAGCCCGCGTCCCGGATCAGCTCCAGCAGGTCGTCGCGGCTCAGCTTGTTGGGGGTGCCGAAGTTGTCGGCGTCATGGGTGATCTTGTACTCCACGACCGAGCCGTCCATGTCGTCCGCGCCGTGGCTGAGCGCCAGCTGGGCGGTGGTGACACCGTGCATCACCCAGAAGACCTTGACGTGCGGGACGTTGTCGAAGAGCAGCCGGGAGACCGCGAAGGTCTTCAGCGCCTCGGCGCCGGTCGCCATCTCGGTGCGGGCCTGGAGCCGGTTGCGGATCTTCCCGTCCTGGGAGTCGTGGAAGTCGTGCTGGTAGCGCAGCGGGATGAAGACCTGGAAGCCGCCGGTCTCGTCCTGGAGTTCGCGCAGCCGCAGCACATGGTCGACCCGGTGCCGGGGCTCCTCGATGTGCCCGTAGAGCATGGTGCAGGGCGTCTTGAGGCCCTTGCCGTGCGCCAGCCGGTGGATCCGCGACCAGTCCTCCCAGTGGGTGTCGTGGTCGACGATGTGCTGCCGCACCTCCCAGTCGAAGATCTCCGCGCCGCCGCCGGTCAGCGACTCCAGACCGGCGTCGATCAGCTCGTCCAGGATCTCGTCGGCGGGCATGCCGCTGATCCGCTCGAACCAGTGGATCTCGGTGGCGGTGAACGCCTTCAGCGCCACCTCCGGCAGCGCCTTCTTCAACTCCCGCAGCGAGCGCGGGTAGTAGCGCCACGGCAGGGTGGGGTGCAGGCCGTTGACGATGTGCAACTCGGTGAGCTGGTCGTTCTCCATGGCCTTGGCCAGGCGGACGGCCTCCTCGATGCGCATCGTGTACGCGTCCTTCTCGCCCGGCTTGCGCTGGAAGGAGCAGTAGGCGCAGGAGGCGTTGCAGACATTGGTCATATTGAGGTGGCGGTTGACGTTGAAGTGGACGACGTCGCCGTTCTTCTGCGTCCGCACATGGTGCGCCAGCCCGCCCAGCCAGGCCAGGTCGTCGCTCTCGTACAGGGCGATGCCGTCCTCGCGGGTCAGCCGCTCGCCCGCGAAGACCTTCGCCTCCAGCTCACGCTTGAGCCCTGCGTCCATGCGCGTCTCCGCCTCCTCTTCCGTGCCCGGTGCAACCACCAGAGCCTACGCCCCGGCGGCCGTCACACCGCCAGCAGCTCCGCCAGCAGGCCGGGGTCGATGTTGCCGCCGCTGACCACCGCGACATGGGTGCGGCCGGGCGGCAGCGCGTCCCGGTGGAACAGGTACGCCGCCGTGGCCACCGCGCCGGACGGCTCGGCGACGATCCGGCCGCGCCGGGCCAGTACCGCCACCGCCGCCCGGATGTCGTCCTCGCCGACCGTCACGATGTCGTCGACATGGGTCCGGATGTGCTCGAACGGCAGCAGTCCGAGCGAGGTGGTGCGCAGTCCGTCGGCGAGGGTGCGGTAGGTGTCGGCCGCCGGCCAGCTGGTGAGCCGCCCCGAGCGGAGGCTCTGCCGCGCGTCGGCGGCCAGCTCCGGTTCCACCCCGATCACCTTCACCCCGGGCAGGGTGAGCCGCAGTGCCGCGGCGATGCCGGAGATCAGTCCGCCGCCGCTGACCGGGACCAGCACGGTGTCCACCGCCAGGCCCAGCGCGGCGGCGTCCTCGGCGATCTCCAGCCCGGCGGTGCCCTGCCCAGCGATGATGTACGGGTCGTCGTACGGCGGCACATGGACGTAGCCGTACTCCTCGGCCAGCCGCACCGGCACGGTGTCGCGCTCCGCCGGTGTCACCAGCCGTACGTCGGCGCCATAGGAGCGGGTCGCCGCCACCTTGACCACCGGGGAGGTGTCCGGCATCACGATCACGGCCTTGATGCCGAGCAGCTGCGCCGCGTACGCCACCGCCTGGGCGTGGTTGCCGCTGGACTGGGCGACCACGCCCCGGGCGGCCTGCTCGGGGGTGAGGGCGGCCAGCCGGTTGTAGGCGCCGCGCAGCTTGAAGGCGCCGGTGGGTTGCAGGTTCTCCGGCTTGAGCAGCAGCGAGCGCCCCTCGCCGTCGTCCGCCCAAGGGCACGGCATCAGCGGGGTGCGCACCGCGACCCCCGCGATCCGCTCCCGCGCCGCCTCCAGCTCGGCCCGCCCCACCAGTGCCATGCGGTCCCACTCCCTTCCCGGTCGTGCGCTACCGCCGCTCGGAGAAGTCCTCCGACGGCGTGGAGACCCGGTTCTCCCACTTGGTCGAGAGGACCACGGTGGTCCGGGTGCGGGCAACGCCCCGGGTGCCCGACAGCCGCTTGACGATCGACTCCAGGCCGTCCACGTCGGAGACCCGGATCTTGAGCATGTAGGAGTCGTCACCGGCGATGAACCAGCAGTCCTCGACCTCGCCGAGGTCCTTCAGCCGCCGCGCCACGTCCTCGTGGTCGGCGGCGTCGCTGAGCTGGAGGCCGACCAGCGCCGTGACCCCGAACCCCAGCGACGCCGGGTTGACGGTGGCGCGGTAGCCGGTGATCACCCCGGCCTGCTCCAGCCGGTTGATGCGGTCGGTGACGCTGGGACCGGAGAGCCCGACCAGCCGCCCCAGTTCCGCGTACGAGGCGCGGCCGTTCTCCCGCAGGGCCTGGATGAGCTGTCTGTCCACCGCGTCCATGTTGTGCTCTTTCACCAGCGCGGACCTTCCCATCGTTGCCGAACCCGGGCTTCGGCATGCGGAATCAAAGGCTCCGGGCCGCATCCGTCCCGGAAGTTCCAAAGAACATACTCTGCCGCTCCCCCACCGCTCACTCCCCCTTGACGCCCGTGGACCGGGCCTCCCCCAGCGAGCCCCGCCAGCGGCGGTAGAGGGTGTGCTGGACCCCCGCCGCGTCCAGCACCCGGCCCGCCACGAAGTCCACCAGCTGCTGCGCGGTGGAACCGCCCGCATAGAACGCCGGCGAGGCCGGCAGCACCACCGCTCCGGCGTCGTCCAGGGCCACCAGGTGGCGCAGCGTCTGCCCGTTCAGCGGCGTCTCGCGCACCGCCACCACCAGGGGCCGCCGCTCCTTCAGCGTCACGCTCGCCGCCCGCTGCAACAGGTCCTTGGAGAGGCCCAGCGCGATCCCGGCCACCGCTGCGGTGCTGGCGGGCACCACCAGCATCCCCTTCACCGGGTACGAGCCGCTGGACGGCCCGGCCGCCAGGTCGCCCGCCGCCCAGTACCGCACCCGGTCCAGGTCCCGATCCTGGGTCTCCGGCGGCGGCGGCGAGTCGCCCAGCCCCTGCGCCAGCCAGGCGCGCAGGTCGTCCCGCCAGTGCGCGTCACGGAAGGAGATGCCGGTCTCGTCCAGCACCGTCAGCCGCGCCGCCCGGCTCACCACCAGGTCGACGTCCTCCCCCGCCGCCAGCAGCGCCCGCACCACCGACGCCGCGTACGGCGTGCCCGAGGCACCCGACACGCCGACCACCCAGGGCCGCCGCAGGTGCCCCTGCGGCTGCTCCCGCCGCTCCACTGCCGCTGACTCAGCCATCATCTGCACTTTACCTTCGATCCGAAGGCGGAAACCCGGCGATTAGGCTCCACCCATGTCCGAGACTGCCGACGCTCCGACCACTCTGGTGGACCTCTCCGTCCCCGTCTTCACCGGCATGCCCGTCTACCCCGGCGACCCGGAGGTCTCCATCACCGGCGCGCTGCGGACCGCCGAGGACGGCGTCAATGTGCTGCGGCTGCACCTCGGCTCGCAGACCGGTACCCACATCGACGCGCCGTACCACGTGGACGACACCTGGCCCACCCTGGAGGGCCTGCCGCTGGACCGCTTCACCGGCCCCGCCGTCGTCGCCGACCTGCGCGGTCTGGCACCCCGTACCGCCGTCACCCCCGACCACCTCGCCGCCGCGCTGCCCCGGCTCGGCCCCGGCGTGGTCCTGCTGCTCTGCACCGGCTGGTCGGCCCACTGGGAGACCGACCACTACCTGGCCCACCCCTGGCTCACCCCGCAGGCAGCGCAGGCGGTCGTGGACACGGGGGTCCGCACCGTCGCCGTGGACGCCCTCAGCGTCGACCGCACCCCCGACCCGGCCGACCCCCCGGCCGACTTCTCCCTCGCCGCCCACCGCATCCTCTGCGGCGCCGGCGCGGTCATCGCCGAGAACCTCACCAACCTCCCCCCACTCCTCACCGCCCAGTCCGCCGGCCGCCCCATCGAGGTCTCCCTCTTCCCCCTCCGCCTCACCGCCGCCGACGGCGCCCCCACCCGCGCCGTGGCCCGCATCTCCTGAACACCCCCCGCACGGGCCTGCACCCGGATGGGTGAAATGCCCGATGAACGGCGAGCACGCGGCCCCGACCCGACACGATGGACGGGTCACACCGCAGGCTGTACCGCCGACTCCGCCAGGAGGGCAGACTGGCGGTACCGGAGAAGGTGGAGAGGTGAGTGCCGCCTACGAGCACATCGGCCTCTGGACTGTCGGTGACGTCCTCGCGCTCGGCCAGGACACCCAGCAGCGCGTGGAACTGCTCGGGGGTGCCCTGCTGATGTCCCCGGCCCCGTCCGTCCCGCAGCAGCGGGCCTCCCGCCGACTGGCCGCCCTCCTCGAAAGCGCCGCCCATGCCGCCGGCGCCGGCACCCGCCCTGTACCTCGCCGAACGCACCGGCACCGGCTACTCCGAGACCACCACTGCCCTTGCCGGAACCACCACCGCGATCAGCGACCCCTTCCCACTCCACATAGACCCAGCCGCACTGCGCCTGTGACAGCACGCCAACCCCCAGGGCACGGCAGCCGCGCCGGGCCGCCGCATCGTCCTCCCCACCGACCTGAGCAAGACGAAGACGCGCGCGAAGACGCCGAAGCGGACCGGACCAAACGCCCGTACCAGGGCCCGGGTAGTCCCGCCCGCCCGCTACACCCCCAGGCCGCGCAGGATCAGGTCCAGCAGGGCGAAGCAGAAGAGGGCGATGCCGACGAAGCCGTTGACGGTGAAGAAGGCGCGGTTGAGGCGGGAGAGGTCGCCGGGCTTGACGATGGCGTGCTCGTAGAGGAAGGCGCCGACCACCACGGCGAGGCCCAGCCAGAAGGCGGGCCCGGCGTGGGTGAGCAGGGCGTACCAGACCAGCAGGCCGGTGGTGACGGCGTGTGAGGCGCGGGCGCCGTGCAGGGCGGCGGCGATGCCGAACCGGGCGGGCACGGACTTGACCCCGTGGGCGCGGTCGGCGGCGACGTCCTGGCAGGCGAAGATCAGGTCGAAGCCGCCGATCCAGACGCCGACGGCCAGGCCGAGCACCACGGCGTCCCAGGACCAGCTGCCGGTGACGGCCAGCCAGGCGCCGATCGGCCCCATCGCCTGGGCGAGGCCGAGGATGGCGTGCGGGACGTCGGTGAACCGCTTGCCGTACGGGTAGACCACCATCGGCACCACAGCGATCGGGGCCAGCGCCAGGCAGAGCGGGTTGAGCAGGGCGGCGGCGCCGAGGAAGAAGGCCAGGGCGACCAGGGCGCCGGTCCAGGCGGAGCGCACGGAGACGGCGCCGGTGACCAGTTCGCGGCCGGCGGTGCGCGGGTTCCGGGCGTCGATCTCGCGGTCGATGATCCGGTTGGCGGCCATGGCGAAGGTACGCAGACCGACCATGGCGACGGTCACCAGCAGCAGGTCGAGCCACCGCACCGTGCCGCCGTTCAGATACATGGCGGTGAGGGCGGCGATGTACGCGAAGGGCAGGGCGAAGACCGAGTGCTCGATCATCACCAGCCGCAGGAACGCCTTGGTACGGCCCGCGGTCACGGTCGGCGCAGGCGGCGGGGTCTGGCGGCCGAGGGCGTCCGCAGCACTGCTCACAGCCCGTACTCCTTCCAACGTCGCGTCACCCGTTCGGAGGTCTCCGGGTCGGAGGTGACCATCTCGGGCCAGCCGCCGTCCCGGGTGTAGCCCTCCTCGGGCAGCTTGCGGGTGGCGTCGATCCCGGCCTTGCCGCCCCAGAACTGCTGGTACGAGGCGTGGTCCAGGTGGTCGACCGGGCCTTCCACCACCACCAGGTCGCGGCTGTAGTCGGTGTTGCCCAGGGCCCGCCAGGCGACCTCGTGGTAGTCGTGCACATCGCAGTCGGCGTCCACCACGATGATCAGCTTGGTCAGCGACATCATGTGGGCGCCCCAGATGGCGTGCATCACCTTCTGGGCGTGCTTGGGGTACTTCTTGTCGATCGAGACGATCACGCAGTTGTGGAAGCCGCCCGCCTCGGGCAGGTCGTAGTCCACGATGTCCGGGATGATGATCTTCAGCAGCGGCAGGAAGAACCGCTCGGTGAACTTCCCCAGCGGCCCATCCTCGGTCGGCGGCCGGCCGACCACGATGGACTGGAGGATCGGACGGCGGCGCATGGTCACGCAGTCGATGGTGAGCGCCGGGAAGGGCTCCTGCGGGGTGTAGAAGCCGGTGTGGTCGCCGAACGGGCCCTCCGGCAGCATCTCCCCGGGCTCCAGCCACCCCTCCAGCACCACCTCGGCGTCGGCGGGCACCTGGAGCGGCACCGTCCTGCAGTCCACCATCCGCACCCGCTCGCCCTGGACGAACCCGGCGAAGAGGTACTCGTCGATGTCCCCGGGCAGCGGCGCGGTGGCCGCGTACGTCACGGCCGGGGGGCAGCCGAAGGCGATGGCCACCGGCAGCCGCTCACCGCGCCGGGCGGCCACCTGGTAGTGGTTGCGGCTGTCCTTGTGGATCTGCCAGTGCATGCCGATGGTGCGCTTGTCGTGCCGCTGGAGCCGGTACAGGCCCAGGTTGCGCACCCCGCTGTCGGGGTCCTTGGTGTGGGTGAGCCCCAGGTTGAAGAAGGACCCGCCGTCCAGCGGCCAGGTGAAGAGCGCGGGCAGCTCGTCCAGGTCCACCTCGTCGCCGGTCAGCACGACCTCCTGCACCGGGGCCTCCCCCGGCTTGACCTTCTTCGGCGGTACATGCGCCATCGACGCCAACTTGCCGAAGGCGTCGCGGAATCCGGTGAAGCCCTGCGGCAGCTCGGGCTTGAGCAGCCCGGCGATCTTCTGCGAGATGTCGTCCGGCGACTTCAGGCCCAGCGCCTTGGCGAGCCGCCGCTCGGTGCCGAAGACATTCATCGCCAGCGGCATCGACGAACCCTTGACGTCCTCGAAGAGCAGCGCCGGGCCCTTGGCCTTCTGCACCCGGTCGACGATTTCGCCGACCTCCAGGTAGGGGTCGACCTGCACCTTGACGCGTTTCAGATCGCCGTCGCGCTCCAGCGCCCGCAGGAAGGACCGAAGGTCGTCGTATGCCATGCCAGCCAGTATCCGCCACGCACTACTCTGGACCCGTCATGAGGTCCCTCCTGGGTGAGGGGCCCGCCCGTACCCGGGGAGTTGCGCCGCCGTGCTGAGGTTCCTGCCCTTCCTGATCATCATCGCGCTGATGATCTGGGCCTTCATCGACTGCCTGCTCACGCCCGAAGAGGAGGTCCGGCACCTGCCCAAGGTGGCCTGGATCATCATCATCCTGCTCTTCGGCGAGGTACTGGTCGGGCCCATCGTCTGGATGATCGCCGGCCGGTCCCGTGGCCCGGCGGCGGCCCGCCGCCAGGGGCCCTGGCCGTCCGGCGCGGCCGAGGGGTTCCCGGAGGCCGAGCAGCCGCAGCGCCGCACCCTGGCGCCGGACGACGACCCGGAGTTCCTGGCCTCGCTGAAGAAGGGCAACGCCCAGCACGAGGACATGCTCAAGCAGTGGGAGTCGGACCTGCGCCGCCGCGAGGAGGAGCTGCGCCGCAAGTCCGACGAGACCGGCCCGGAGAACGGCAGCTGAGAGCGACGACGAGCGGGCGGGACCGGCTCAGGGCCGGTCCCGCCCGCTCGTTCAGTCCAGGGCCCGCAGCAGGCGGCCCACGAGGCGGCCCGCCAGCGCCCCGAGCGAGCTTGCCACCGCGTCGGCGAAGCGGCTCACCCATGCACGGAACGACACCTCGCCCGCGCGGCGGATCTCGGCCAGGTCCTTGGCCTGCTGGGCCAGCACCTGCGCCAGCAGCGAGGCGACCCGGATGATCTCCCGTACCGCCTCCTCCACCTCCTGCGCCTCGAACCGGTGCCCGCAGGCGCAGTGGAAGCGCGTCTCCCACACTGCCCAGGTCCGTCGGCAGCCTGTGCACCGCACCTGCGACCGGTCCGGATCCACGTCCAGACCGCCCTCGCCACCGCCGCCTGCGCTCCGGCCCCCGTCCGCCGGGCAGTCCCGGTGGCGGCTGACGGCCCACGAGCGGGAGCAGACCGGGCATTCCGGGAACGCGAACTCGACCCACGCCATGGCGTCCTCCTCCCTCTCCGTCAGTTGGCCGGGGCACGCGGGTAACGGCGTGCCCTGCGGTACTCGTCCCGGTACGAACGCTTCAGCGTCGCGCCCGCGTCGACCACGATCGACGCGAGGTCGCCGAGGAAGGCGTGCACGCGCGCCAGGGGAATCCCGACAGCCGCCGCGAGCCGGTTGGCCACGCTGCCGAGCCACAGCCGGAAGGAGACCTCCGACATCCGGCCGATCTCCCGCAGGTTCTCCTCCTGCTCCCGCATGACCATGCGCAGGGCGTCCACGAGCGAGTCGAGGTCCGCCCCCGGGTCGGGCCCGGGCTCGGCGTTCATCGCGCGCTCCCCTGCTCCAGGCGCCGGACGAACTCCTCGAACCGGGCCCGGTCGGCGTGCAGGTCCCGCCACTGGGCGTCCGACAGCGCCGCCAGCGCATCGGCGACGGACCGGGGTGGGTGGGTCGTCGGCTGCTCCCGGCGCTGCCGTACCGGCTGCGGCGGGGCGGGCGCCGGCTCCGGCTCCGGCTCGCCCGCCGGGACCTCGACCAGCGTCCTCGCCGTGGCGGCCCGCAGCAGCTTGCGGTCCACCAGGGCCGTGAAGTCCGCGAGGTCCATCCGCTGTTCCAGGACCCACCGGCGCTGCTCGGGCACCGCGTACATCATCTCCTTGAACAGCGCCGTCAGGTTGTAGAACCGGAGCGCCGCGTACGACACCGCCCGGCCCCGCCAGGTGGGCAGTACCCGGCTGATACTGCGGGTGAAGTCCTCCTCCCGCTCCCGCAGCGCGGCCCACTGGAGCTCCGAGGGCAGGTTCGCGGGCGCGTTCCAGTCGTGCGGGCCGATCTCGTCGGCCTTGTTGAGGCCGAAGACCAGTCGGCCGACCAGCTCCGGGCTGGGCCCGAAGAGGTCCGCCAGCGCCTGCTGGACGAGCTGGACCATGCGGTCCTTGGCCGGGTGGATCCACACGATGGCGTCCGCCGTCGGCAGGACCTCGCGGTAGAGGCCCATGTAGCGGGGGTAGTTGGCGATGTCGTCACCGAGGCCCGGCATGTCGACGACCTCCAGCGTGCCGTTGCTCCCGCTGACCTGCTGCACGGGGATGGACCAGGCCCGGTCGGTGGTCGCCCTGCTGTGGCCGACCGCCTGACCCGCGTTGAACAGCGCGTTGACGGTCGTGGACTTGCCGACCCCGGATTCGCCGATGAGGACCAGCCGGGGCGGCCCCTCATTGCCGAGCGCTTCCTCGTACCCCTGGAGGATCCCCGCTCGCTGGGCGGGGGAGAGGTCGTCGGACCGCTCGACCGACGTGGTGAACCGCCGCAGGCGGTCGCGGATGGATTCGGACATGGCCGTCCCCTTCATCACCGTCGGGGCCGAGTGCCCCGGCGTCCTTCGATGGTTCCGGCCACGGCGCATTCTGGCTGTCCCCGCCAGTGGTGACATCCCGCCAGTGGTGACATCCCGGCAGGCAGGGCGTGCAAGGCGAGGTGGGCGGTTTGCGTGATCAGGACGCGCGGACGTCCGCTTCGACCCAGGTGGAGGTGGCGGAGTCCGCCACCACGACGCCCGTTCCGGCACCGGCCCCGGCGACGGCCTCGCGCAGCGCCCGGGCTCGCCACTCGTCTCCCGGGAGGACGACCAGGGAGGCGCGTGCGACGCCCGCCGCCGCGTTCACGGTGAGGACGAGCTCGCGCGGGGTGGGGGCGCAGGTCAGCGCAGTGGTCAGCAGCAGGCGCAGAAAGGCCGGGGGGTGCGGGTCGTCGGAGTCCGACTGGATGGTGACGACACAGCCCGCCCGGCGGGCCGCGCTCAGCAGCTCGCGTACGGTGCGGTCGAGCACACCGGGGAGGTGGATCTCGTCCCGGACCGCACCGGCGAGCAGCCGGGCGCGGTCCCGCACCCCGGGGTCGTCGGGCGCGCACCGCCCGGACCCGGTGGCGGCGAGGAACGGCAGGATCTCCTGGCCGAGGTCGGCCAGCCGTCCCTGGTGCAGTTCCTCACGCGCCCGCCGGGCCGCCTCGGTGGCGAGCGAGGCCGACCGGTCGGCCTCGGCGCGCGCTGTCACCCCGCCCAGGCGGGCCACGGTACGGCCGAGGGCGAGGCCCGTGATCACGCCGAGCGCGGGCGAGAGGAGGGCGGGCAGCAGGAGCGCCATGGTCGCACCGACCGAGGGCGCGATCGGCGGGCCGGTGGCGACGAGGACGGCGATGCCGACCTGCTCCAGGGCCAGCGCCGTCAGTGCCTCCCACGCCGGGCGGACGATCACCAGCAGCGTCAGGAGCGGTGTCACCGCGCCGACCGGCCACGAGGTGTAGTCCGCGAGGCTGGCCAGGGGCAGGACGAGAAAGCTGCCGAGCGCCCCGGCAACGGCGAACGCGCAGGCCGCTCCGGCCACCAGGGCCGGGATGCCCGAGGCGGCCCGCAGCAGGAGCGCCACGGTGAGCGCCGTGAGGAGCGCGTACCAGACCAGCAGGGGGCCGGTGCCCGGAGTGCGGGCCGTGTGGATCGCCGCGATGACGCCCATGGCCGTGAGGAACGGCAGGCAGACGGCGGCCAGCGGGCGCCGCACGTCGCCCACGGCGGCCCGCATCCGCCCGAGCGTGTCAGCGGGCACTCCGGTGGGCCCTCCTGCGGGCCCGCCCACCGTCCCGGCCCCGGTCTCCGCTTCATCCGCTTCATCCGCCGCCGGTCCGGCGGCCGGGGGACGCCACTCCAGTCGTACGGTCGTACCGTGCCCGGGGGCGCTGCGGACCTCGGCGTGCCCCCCGACGGCGGCCATCCGCCGGATCACCGACCGCCGTAGCCCCACCGAGGACGCGGCGAGCTCCCCGGCGGCGAAGCCCACGCCGTCGTCCGTGATGCTCAGCGTGAACTCCCCGTCCGCTGCCGCCCCGGGACGGTCCGGCGGGCCGCCCCGCAGGCGTAGGCGGACGCTCCGGGCCCCGGCATGCTCCTCGACATTGCGCAGCGCCTCGCGGGCTGCGCCCGCCGCCGCGTCGGCGACCTCCGGGGGGACCAGGGCCGGTCCGGTGGCCTCGATCGCCAGCACGGTCCCCGGCGGCGGCCGGAGCGCGCGGACCACGGCCGCCAGGTCGGTCCGGGCCTTGCGGCCCGGCCCTGCCGGGGCGGCGGCGAGCGCGGCCACGGCGCCGGAGGCCGCCTCCCTCAGCCGGGCCACCGGGACGCCGGGCAGGCTGATGGCCTGTAGGGCCGTGCTGACCTCGTCGTGCAGCATGCCCTGGAAGCGCCGGTGGGCCTCGCGTCGGCCCTCCGCCCGGCCTGCCGCCGCCCGCGCGGCCCGTACCCGCCGCTGCGCCAGGTCGGCCCGGGCGCCCGCCGCGCGCATCAGGGGACGAGCACATCGCCGGCCACGGCCGTTGCCACCACCGGCCAGACCCCCTCCACCGCCCCCGCCGGACCGTCCGCGGGCCAGCCCGTGGCCACCTGCGCCCCGATCGCCGCGAGGCAGGCCCACCGGCCGGCGCGGCGCGGCAGGAACCCGACGGCGAGCAGCACCGCCGGGGACGCCAGCAGGCAGCGCTGCCCGATCACGACGCGGGAAGCGCCGCCCACGGCGAGCACCGCGTGTCCGAGGACGGCCAGGGCGAGGGCCACCCCGCTGTCCGCCCGGGAGAGCCGTACGCGCACCCCGCGCACGGCCGTCACCACTGCCTGCACCAAGAACACCGCCGCCACGGCGCGGACGTCCGGCGCACGCTCCGGGCCCCCGGAGACCAGGAACATCGACCAGCTCAGCGCGAACAGTCCCGACAGGGCGGCCACCGCGTAGGACAGCCCCGTCTCCACCCCGTGCCGGTAGGACCCCGGGGTGGAGGGCCTCGGGGTGGCGGACCCCGGAGTGGCGGACCCCCTGGTCAGGGCCCGGCCCGTTCCGGCAGGTCCGGGCCGATGTCGATGTGGCCGTCGGCCACGGCCCGGTAGACGAGTTCGCCGGTGCCTCCCACCAGTTCGTCGCCCGCCTTCGCATAGGCGGAGATCGCCCGTTTGCGGTGGGTGTGCAGAGTGTCCTCGGTGATGTGCAGCATGCGCGCGATGTCCGCGTGCGGCAGGCCCCGGGCGATCAGTTCCAGCACCCGCGACTGCTGGGCTGAGAGCCGGACGCTGCCGCGCGGATCGGTCACGATGGAGTGGGCGAGGCGGCTGGAGACGTACATCTCGCCCGTGTCCGCCGTACGGATCGCCTCCACCAGCCGGTCCTGCGGGTCCTCCTTCAGCACCAGGCCCAGGGCCCCCGCATCGAGGGCCCGGCGCACCAGCGCGGGGCGCTGCTCGCCGGTGAAGACCAGCACCCGCGCCCCGGTGGCCCGCAGCCGGCGGACGTTCGACCCGATGTCGCTGCCGTCGCGCAGCCGCAGGTCGAGCAGGACGACAAGCGCCGCGCCGTCGCCGGTGTCTTCGGCGAGCAGGGCGCCGACGTCCTCGGCCGTCGCCACCAGCCGGATGTCGGGCGCGTGGCGGGCGAAGTGGGCGCCGATGCCGTCGAGGAGGATGGGGTGGTCGTCCACTGCGGCCACCCTGATCACCGGGATGGCCTCGTCGTTCCCGTCCGGTCCCATGCCGCAGCTCCCCCGCCCCGTGCCGTACCCCTGGACCGCGCGCCCCGTGCTCCGCCCCGTGCCCCCGACCCGTGCGTGCATCGTAGGCGCCGCGCGGCGCCGCCGCCGGGCGTTCCCGGAGTATTGGTCCGATATCCCCTCGGTGCGCTGTCTGTTGCTTCTTCGGCAGGTTGATCCCCGGCACGGGCGAGCACGCTTGTGATCACCCATCAGCTCACCCGGGGAGGTCCACCAGGGTGCAGCCGCGTAGGCGCATGACCTGCTGGGCGGCCAGGACGCGGCACACGGCGGGGTCGGTGTAGGCGATGGTCGTGTCGGTGGCGGCCGTGGGGCGGGCCCGGTCGGGGCGGGGCAGGTAGAGGGCGCCGTACACCCCGGCGATCTCGGGGTTCCTGACCCGGACGGCGATGTGCCGGCCGCGCAGGTGCGGGCAGAGCCGGACGGAGAGCCTGGCGCAGGGTAGGCAGAGCGGCGGCGTGGTGGCGGCCATCTCCTCGGGCCAGCCGGGCCAGTCGCCCCGGTCGTCGCCCAGCAGCCAGAGCGTGCCCCGCTCATCGGTGTCGGCCGGGCCGTCGCAGACCTGGCAGCGCAGGTTCCGCATGGCGTGCCGCTGGCGGCGGGGGTGGACCAGCCCATACTGGGGCCGCCCCCGAGTGGGCCGGGAATCCGCCCGGGCCCACAGCACGCCGTACTCGTCACGGTCATCGGGCCGCTCGTCCCGGTACGCGATCCGGCCGGGGCTGCGCCGGTCCTCCACCACGGCGCCGGTGCACCGCTTCTCGCCGCTCCAGGAGGCGATGTACGGGACGGTGCCCGGCCGCTTCGACGCGGTCATCAGCTGCGCTTCCTCTTCTTCACGTCAGGGCACGGACAGCCAGGACGGGGGTTCTGCGGGCAGTGCGCCGGTGCCGTTTCGGCTCATACGGCCGCACCCCGGCTCAACGCGTTCAGCCGTGCCACTTCGGGGGCGAGCCGGTCACTCAGCAACGCGGTCCGCACCAGCTCGGGCTTGACCGGCCACTCGCACCCGCCGCCCTGCGGCCTGAGCATCCACCGCCCGCCGACCGACCCCCGGTACTCCCCGACCCGACCCGTCCGGGTGTCCACCATGACGGTGCCGACTTCGGGCGGCTCCTGGCCGCGAAAGCCCTTCCCTGAATCCGAAGCCACGTCATTGGCATATGCCCCGGAAGGGCTTGCGGTTGCCCTCTCCATGCCGGTCCACCTCTCTCTGCACTTCCCTCACGTGCACTTCGCACAAGTGCAAGACTGACCCCAAGGCGACTACGCCGGGTAGGCGTGACACCACGCCATGTCACTTGGGGTGAAGGGGGCTTGGGCCATGAGCGAATCAACGACCGGCCGCGCCGGACGAGGCCGCGCCAGCGGGGCGGAGATCCTGGGCGCCGAGGTGCGGGCATGGCGGCTGCACGCGGGGTTGAGCCAACGTGAGCTGGGCGAGAAGGCGCAGTACGGGCAGCAGTACGTGGCCAAGGTGGAATCGGGTGAACGGCTGGCCAGCCCGGAGTTCTGCCGAGCGTGCGATCAGATTTTCGGCTCCCCTGAATCCTTCGCCCGGTTGCGGGAGCGGGCGACCCAGAGCGGATATCCCGACTGGTTCATCCCGTATCTCCAGCTGGAGCGGCAGGCGACCAGCATCCTCAACTACTCAGTGGCTCTCGTCATGGGCATGTTGCAGACCGAGGACTACGCGACGGCCGTCTTCCGCGCATCACACCCACGGGACGGGGTGGACGAGATCAAAGCGAGAGTCGCCCGCCGACTCAAGCGCCGCGTGATCATGGAGCGAAGCGCCCCGCCGCTCCTCTGGTGCGTCCTTGATGAGTCATGCCTGCGGCGCGAGGTCGGCGGTCGGCACGTCATGCACGACCAGTTGTCCCGGCTCGTCAAGGACGCTCAGTCTCCGCACATCACCCTCCAGGTGCTCCCTTGGTCGTCCGGGGCGCCCTCCACACATCTTGGGTTCACCTTGCTGAAATTCGCCGAGGACCCAGACCTTCTCTATGTCGAGAACCCGCTCTCGGGCCAGGTCATCGACTCACCGGCTGTGGTCGCTGACGCCGCCGTGACCTACGATCGGTTGAGGGCTGACGCACTGTCTCCAGAAGCGTCGCTGGTCCTGATGCGCAAGGTGATGGAGGAATACACCCCATGAACGTTCCCGACCTGACCCTTACCAGGTGGGTCAAGTCCAGTTACAGCGGTGGGAACGAAGGCGAGTGCATCGAGGTCGCCCCGGGCCTCCCCGGCATCGTCCCCGTCCGCGACAGCAAGGACCCCCACGGCCCGGCCCTGATCTTCACCGCCGACGCCTTCGCCGCCTTCGTCACCGCCACCGCAGCGGGCGAGTTCGGCACCGTCTGACTCAGCCACCCCGGAGACCCCGCCACCCACCCCAAGGAAAGCGGGGTCTCACCGCTCATGCCTCACTCATCCCCCGAGGAGTACACGCCATGAGCACCACCCCCCTCTGGACCAAGTCCAGCCACAGCGGCGGCAACGAAGGCCAGTGCATCGAAGTGGCCCTCAACCTCCCCGACACCGTCCCCGTCCGCGACAGCAAGGACCCCAACGGCCCCACCCTCACCTTCACCCCTGCCGCCTTCACCGCCTTCATCACCGCCGCCACAACGGGCGAGTTCGACACCGCCTGACCCTGCGCTCCCCACCGAGGCCCCGCCACTCCTGATCCACCGAGCCACAGGAGTAAGCCCCATGAGCACCTTCCCCGACCTGTCCACCACCACGTGGGTCAAGTCCAGCTACAGCAACGGGAACGAAGGCGAGTGCATCGAGGTCGCCCCGGGCCCTCTGGTAGTCGGTACTCACTCCGGGGAAGGTACCCGCGCCCTGAAGCCGGCGTAGGGGACCGCGAAGTGCCAGGCGGCGTCTCGCGCCTGGCAGTACGCCAGGACCTCGGCCGGTTCCTCGATCAGCTCCACTCCGGCGGTGCGGTCGCCGTCGAAGTGCAGCCTGGCGGCGAGGCGGGAGTCGAAGAGCCAGACGTCCTCCATGGGCAGGCCCAGCTTCTCGGCATCGGTCCGCCACAGATACCGCACGTCCTCGCCCACCCCGATGATGTGCGGAGCCCGCGCCAGCAGGAACCGCTGGTTCTCGGTGAGCGGGGCGTCCACCAGCCGTACGCGCTCCACCCGCTTGCCCTCAGCCGCCATCTGCCGCCGGGAGGTGTACCAGGGGCCGCTGGTGTCCTCCTCCACCCCTTCGCCCCGCAGGAACCGCTTGTAGAGGTCGGTCCGCTGGTCGGCGTCGTAGGCCCGTCGCACCTCCAGCCGCCAGGCGGTGTGCTGGAACGTGTCGAACAGATCGTTCAGGACGGCCGTCGAGGCCAGTTCTGTCACCCGGTCACTCCTTCGGGGCGAAGCGCAGCAGCAGCTCACGGGGGATGACGACGAACGCCTCACCTGGGCGGACATTGCTGAGCTGGGCCATGTCCTCCGGACCGGTGATGGCGTCCCCCTGAACCAGGATCTCGCCGGTGTCCAGGTCCTCCTACAGGGTGGGGTACTCGTTCTTGTCGGACGTGGTGCCGAGCATGCGCAGGTTTCTCACAGTCGTCCCCATCCTCGGGTGCTGGATCGGCTTCCAGCATGCTGCGCGCGGGGGCAGCGGGGGGGCGACTTCGGCGAAGACCACGGGGATCGGCCTCTTCCGTGAGGAGGAGGCCCCCGGGCTCGTCATGCCGCAGGGCTACAAGGACTCGATCGGCACCTGGTATGCCCACCTGCGCACCGTGAGCGCGCAGGGGAGAAACTGAATCGCCGTGACCGCGCCGAAGTGCGACGGGCTGGTTGCGGGCATGCTGAAGCGGTGGAGCAGCGGATGCGACGACGGTTGGGGAGCATGGACGACGGGACGGCCGCGCGGGCGATGCTCGCGGTGGCGATGGAGGAGGCCCGGGCCGGGTTGGCGGAGGGCGGCATCCCGATCGGGGCGGCGCTGTTCGGGCCGGACGGGGAGCTGCTGGGGCGGGGGCGCAATCGGCGGGTGCAGGACGGTGATCCGTCGATGCACGCCGAGACGGCGGCGTTCCGGGCGGCGGGGCGGCTGCGCGGGTATGGGCGGACCACCATGGTGACGACGCTCTCTCCGTGCTGGTATTGCAGCGGGCTGGTGCGCCAGTTCGGCATCGGCCGGGTGGTGGTCGGCGAGGCGGTGACCTTCTCGGGCGGCCATGGGCGGCTCGCGGAGCACGGCGTGTCGGTGACCGTGCTGGACGACCCGGAGTGTGTCGCCCTGATGCGGGACTTCATCGCGGCCCGTCCGGATCTCTGGGCCGAGGACATCGGCGAGTAACCAGGAGCTGCCGTGCCACCCTCCGACCCTCCCGTACACACCTCCGTGAGGCCGCGCTGGGACCAACTCCCCGTCGAGGTAGGCGAGTCCGCAAGCCAGGCTCGGGGAAGCTGTATTGATTTCGCGAGCGCACCAGCACCGGGGCCGATATCGCCAGGCCAGCAGGGTCAGCAGGGATGCAGGGTCAGCAGCCGAGGATCGCCTGCCTCGCGACCCTGGCCCAGATGGCTTGCTGACGGCTCGTGAAGCCCATCCGGTTCCAGTGGAAGAGGACGTGCCGGGCCAGGATGCTGCGCAGCCCGAGCGAAAGGCGCCCTTCCCGTCCTGCGTCTGCGAGGGCCCGGCCGCCCCGCTCCATACCGGCTGTCCAAGCGCTGAGGGACGCGAGAGGGCCTTCGACCGCGAGTGCAGCGCCGGCATCGAGCATCAGGAGTCGCCGCAGTGTGTCAGCCATGACGACGATCTTCTCGGCGGGCGCCTCCTCGGCGGGCAGGGGCCGCGTGGTTTCGATACGTGCCCACACGTCGCCTTGTTCGGCCCACTCCTGTCCGGCCGCGCGAAGGAACAAGGTGATGACGAGGAAGGAGGTTGCCTTGGCGTCGAGCAGCCCGGCGGGGTCGGTGTTCATACGCTGTAGGTAGTCGAGGACACCGACACTGTCGTCGTGGAACAGCGTGTGGCCGATCTCCATGCCATCCGGGCCGCCGAACGCGACGGTCTCCGGCTCGTACAGGGAAGGCCACCAGCGCTTGGCCAGGCCCGACGACACCGTGCTGTCGAGGGCATCCGTGATGTGCTCGATCACGTCCTCGACGATGACGCCGGGGCCCGGCTGCACCCGCAGGCGCCAACAGGGGCGCTTGCGCAGGAACCACCACCCACCGACGAGTCCTGTGCCGACTCCGTCGCGGAGGCACGGCAGAAGGTGGGCTCGGAAGGCACGGTCTGCGGCCAGGTAGTCGGTGTACTCGATGTACGTCTGATGCCAGCCGGAGGGCAGCGGCTGAGCGTCGAGAGCGGCACGGCCGGCGGCGCGGTACAGTTCGACGGCTTCGGCCAGCCGGGTGGGTGATGTCCGTAGCCGCGCGGCGGTGTCCTCGATCGACGTCCCGGCGAGGACGGAGAGCACGGCTTGTTCGGCCGCGCAGCTGTCGTGTAGGTCCATCCCGGGGTCTCCTTCTTCATGCCTGCGGTCAGACCAGGAGCAGGCAGGCATCCCAGTCGCCGACACCTCCGGCGTCCGGTTCCGCGCACTGGAAGGCCAGGGCCGCCCCGGCTGCGCCTTCGAGGAAGCCGGTTTCCTCCGGGGGGCCCATCGTGAGGGAGTGCTGTCTGAGCTGGTGGAGCCGGTCGGTGAACACGCTCGGGGTCTCCGCGTCCTCCGCGACGCGCTCGACGGTGCGCAGAAGTCCGCCGACACCGTGGCACAGGCCACGATCGGTGAGTCGGTTGAGCTGGAGCGGGTCGGCAAGGCAGTCCAGGAGTGCACGCTCGGCCATCCTCTTGCGGTGGTCATCCTCCATGGCGATGCCGGCGAGTTGCTGGGCGCGAGCCAAGCCGGGTGTGCCGTAGCACCAGGACGGCGCGGCCGGACGGACGGGTACGACGGCCGCCTCGGTGACCCATCGAGGCCAGCGGGTTCCGCGGTGGTCGCTCTGGCGTATCCGGTCGAGCCAGCGGCAGATCCGCATCATGGCGTCATCTTGGCCGTCCACGACGACCCCCTTGCGCTTGGCAAGTGCGAGGAGGGCCAGCGGTCCGGCGATGCCGTGGGCGAGGCCGACGTTGGCGTGGCCACCTGGGGTGGGGGCACCGAGATTCGTGGGAGCGTGCCACACCCACCAGCCCGGGATCCGGATCCCCTTCGGCCCCTTGATCGGTTCCGTGAGCCGCACCAGGTACTCCAGGACCCTCTTCGTCTCGACGCTGTCCGGCTGACGGCGCAACAGGAGAACGCCGAGTCCGGTCAGGCCACGCAGGAGGTCGTACTCGGCGAAAGCGGCCTGCCTGCTCTTGTCGATCCGGTCGTGAGCGGTATCCAGGCGGCGGCGGGTGTGTGCGGCCACGATGCCGTCAAGGGCGTGGAGGGCTCCTGCGTAACGGTTGCTGTCGGCGGCGGCCAGGTGCAGGACGTATGCCATCGCGGGGGCACCGAGGAACAGACTTGCCTCGGGTCCCTCGATCAGCGGCCCGATGACGGCGAGTCGGCGGTGGACGGCCTCCCACGGACCATTCCCGCAGCGGGCCCGCTCGACATGGAGCAGGGCCATCCCGAGGGGACCGTGCGCGAGGGACTGCCGAGTGGCGGTGGCCGGGTCGAGGGCCGACGGGACGGTCATCACCGCAAGGCTCCTTTCTGCCGAACGGTCCAGGACAGCGCGGCGGTACGTGCCAGTCGACAGCAGGTGACCTCGTCGTCGGTGTCGACGCCGGCGGCCCGGTTGTGGTGCATGTGCAGCAGGGAGGGCAGGACGGCAGCGGGTGCAGCGCCGGCGTCTTCGAGGGAGGCCCGGTACTGCCCAAGGGCCTGACGCCGATGAGTCCAGGCGGCGATGACGCCCTCACCGCCGGGAAGGGAGCGCAGAGCGGCCAAGCCTGTGTCGGGGGCAGCGAGGCGGAGGGCATGTGCCTGAACGTCTCGTGGGGGCGCGACGCCTTGGGACTTCAGCAGGTTCTCGACCAGCCAGCGCCGTCCGGCCGCCGGTCCGCCGGTGAAAGCGTCAGCGATGTCCACGAAGCCGGCGGCGGTGACGGCCTGGCGCAAGCCGGAGGGGATCTGGAGGGCCATCTGCGCGATGGCTGCGGCGGAGTCCGCAGTGAAGTAGCGCTCTGCCGCGTCCAAGGCATGGCCGGTGCCGTAGCGGCCGATCTCGGGTTCATCGGTGTCCCACTGGATCCGACTGGCCAGTCCGTCGTTCCGGAGGGCTGCCGCCCATGCGCCCACTCGTTGTGCGACCTCTCCGAAGGCATCCGGTCGGGCCAGCCGGATCCGCACGCGCAGGTGAGTGCCCGGGTCGCCGTAGCGAGTGAACCACCACTGAGGCGTCTCGTCTCCCCACTGGTCGAGAAGAGCGGGCAGACAGGTGGCCAGGATCTCTGAAGCACGGTCTGGGTGACTGTAGACCTTGAGATAGGCCCAGGGCGTGGTCCCGGGCAGCCTCCCGACCTCGCGGCGGACAACCGCTGTGGCGTCGATGCGGCGGGCGGGGGGCAGGTCCGAGGCAAACGGCATGGTGATCTCATGCGCGTGCCCGAGCCAGCCGAAGGCGTCTTCCTCAGGGGCCTCATGGAGGGTGAGCACGCTGGCGTGCTCCAGCTCGGAGCGGAGAATCCGCAGATGAGCGGGATGGTCGAGGTCGAGGCGGAGACGCTGGTCGTCGGACCCGACGAACACGGTTCGGGTGACGCCGTACCGGCAGCGCCAGTCGGTGAAGCGCCGCATCCAGTCGGCCCCGGCTGCGGTGCCGACGTGCCTGCGTGTAAGCCGCCAGCAGGCCCGGGACAGGATCGTGCGGCCTACGCGGACCTGAGGCAGGAATGGCAACCGAGCAGCAGCCCCCCACGAGAACGGGGCCATGACGGCGACGTGCGAGCGGTGTACTTCGCTCAGAAAGCGCACAAGTGGGTGGGTGGCGTTGGTGAGTTCCACGGCGTTCATCACCGACGGTTCGATGCGCTGTCCGGTGGTGAGCGAGGCGAGGAACAGGCGCCGGGCGTCCGCCCCGACGGCGAGGTCATCCAGGTCGAGATTGGCGGTCGGGTTGTACTCACCGAGGGAGAGCACGTGCGGCACGACCGCAGGAGACCGGCTGACGTTCTGAGTGCGCAGGCGCAGCGGTGGGCTGGAGATCTGGGCACGGACCGCTCCGTCTTCCAAGGTGGGCAGGCCGGCGTACACAGCGCTCATCCGATCGCGGTCGGGCTGCTCCAACATGGCCAGGAACCGGCCCGTGGTGGTACCAGCGGCCGACGACAGGCCCACGAGGTCCAATGCGAACCGCCCCTGCCGCAGGTCACCCAGGGACCTCGCGAGAACGGTGAAGCACAGTTCGACGTGGGCGGGCACCTGGACGAAGTCCCCGACGGAGAGGGATGCGACGTCCTCTTCCGCCAGGACGACCTCGCGGGTCCGGTTCGCTGCGGCGTCCTGGGCGAGCGCAAGGAGGTATTCATCGCGGCGACTTGTCGCGAGCACCGGGCGCTTGAGAACCGAACCCCGGTAGCCGGCCGGGACGCCGAGTCCGATGTCCGGGTCGGTGAGATCACGTACCGGCACCAGAGCGCCCATGCTGTAGCGCTCCAGGAAGCGTGCGCGGTAGTCCTGCCAGGCCGGGGGTCCGGCAGGGTACGGCGAGATGCGGGCCATGACCGCCAAGACGCGCTGTGCTTCCTCGGCCACCACCAGGGGCAGGACGGTGTCGCAGTCCGGGCGCAGGTTGACTATGAGCGTTCGTTCCGTCACCTCGGTCACAGCCGTCATCCGGTGGGCGGCCTCGGCGCGGATGGTGCGCTGCTCGTCGGCGGGAGCGGCGTCATGCCGGGTCAGGAGCTGGTGAATCCGGCGAAGTTGTCCGGGAATCCCGCCGGTCTCGGAGACAGTGCCCGCCCCGAGGATGTCGAGCTGGGATATGAGGTGTCCGAGGGCGTCGTCGGTGGTCATGGGGGCCCGCAGGCTGGTGAGGAGCAGCCCGTGCTTGACCAAGCGGCGCACCATGTCCTCGATGGCGGCGACGGGCATGTCCGGATAGTCGGCCTGGAGTTCGGCCACGATCTCCCCGGCGGTGATGGGGGAATGAGCGAGGCTGAGCACCACCTCGACGGCAGGTGTGTGCCGCATGCTCATCTCCACCGGCCCGTCAGCGCCCGGCTGGTGGGGGACGACCACCTTGGCGCCTCGGACGATCCGGGTGGGATCCGCCATCACCGGAAGGCGCCGGAGCAGGGCGGAGCGGGTCTCCAGGTCGGAGGCGACCTCGGCCAACCACTCGGCATCAGGTCGGGCGGATCCGCGATGGTCCGTGCCCCGATGGACCTTTGCCGTCCGACCCAGACGTACGGGGGCGGTGCCGGCGAACAGACCGAATGGAGTCGGCCGGTACTGCATCCGCAGGAGGTACCGCATCAGAGACAGCGTGGCTCGCAGCGTTGCGCGGGGCTGCCGAAGACGGCCGGTGAGGACACCGCGTACAGCCTCGGCCAAGACGGGGCTGGCGAACGTGATGGCCTCGGCCGTGGCGTCGGTCGCCCAGACCTGTCCTATCCACTCGCGCCACCCCTCCACATCGTCAGGGCTACTGCCGTCCAGGTTCGGCCAAGGAGGCAGCTCCGCCGCCAGCGGACGCGCCGAGGCCCTGATCAAGGCCGCGTCAACGGCGTGGTACATCGTTGTGCCCCCGTTCTCTGGTCGGATTGGCGCGGGGCCAGGGCCTGAGAATCCGGCCCCGGCCCCCCACCACCGGGTCAGCCGCTGATGCAGGTGCTGTTCGAGCAGGCGGACTGGCAGGTGGAACCGCAGCCGTCCCCGGTGTCGTTCAGCAGGCCGGGGACGATCGGGGCGGACGCAACGGTCTCGATGCTGAGGTCGAAGTCCGACATGCCCTCCCCCGAGAAGTCCGTGGCGGCCTTCAGGGTGCTGCTCTGTGGTGCCATCTCGTTCCTCCTGAACAAGTGGTTGGACGTGCCCTTACAGCCTGGCCCCGGGCTTGCTACGGCCAGGTGATCGTGATCCGCGTGTGCGGCCGGTCGATGACGCGGCCTGCGGGAAGGACGTCGTCCGGCGTGCCGGCCGGATAGACCTCGATATGTGCACGGTGGCTACGGTGCACTCGGTCCCACACCCGGATCTGCTCGACCAGACGGTCGGCGACCTCTTGGGCATGGGGACCGTGACCGATGGCGCCCAGCTCGAAGCGGTCGGGGTCATCGGTAGGGCGCACCGTCCGGTAGGCGAAGCTGTCGGCCTCGACCAGGGTCGGGATGCCGTGTGGGGAGATCGAGGCAACGATGCCCCGGGCACGGGCGGCCTGTTGTCCGGCCAACAGCGGAAGGTTGTCCAGTGCGGTCGTCAACCACAGGTCAAGGTGCTCGTTCGACTCGTCGCCTGCCAGAGCCACCCCGGACCACGACTTGACGGGCGGCGTGTGCAGGGCCGCACTCAGTGCTTCGACATCGGGTTCGGGGTGGCCGTCCAGCCGGAGCCCGACCTCTTCCCCACTCACCTCGTGCAGCAGGACCAAGCGCACGCGGTTCTCTCCGATGCCCTGCATCGGCACGAAGCCGCAAAGCTCGAACCCGTCGCTGAGCAGGCGGTCGCCGTGGCGGACGAACGCCACGGTCCGGGTCATACCGCGCACCCGTAGCGGCACGACGAGCCGTCCGCCGTCCTTGAGCTGGTCGAGCCAGGCAGGGGGGATGTCGGCGGCCTGGACCGTCACGAGAATGCGGTCGTAGGGGGCGTGCTCGGGTACCCCGTTCTCTCCATCCACGGTGACGATGTGGACCTGGTCGTAGCCAGCCTGGGAGAGGAACACCGAAGCGCGTTCAGTGACCTCCGAATCGATGTCGGCGGTGACGACCAGGCCGTCCTTGCCGACGATCTCGGCGAGGTATGCGGCGTTGACGCCCCCGGAGCCGATCTCCAGAACCTGCATCCCCGGGTGGATGTCGGCCTGTTCGATCTGCATGGCCTGGATGCGCGGGGCCGACACGGAGCTGAGCTGAACGCCGTCGGCATCCGTCTTCGTGATCACAGCTCGTTCCACGCTGTAGACGGTGGCCATGTCCTCGTCAGGGGTTGCGAGGTGGCGCGGGACTTTCCGGAACGCGGCCACGACCTGCCTGCTTCGGAGGGCCCCCAGCTCGATGAGCCGCCTGATCATCTGATCACGCAACTGGTCTTCGTTGGCCGAGGAGTTCGCTTCAGTCATCATGTCGGGGCCGTTGTCCACGGAAGTTCTCCTTCTCGACGCCGCGCGCCGAGGAACTGGGTGCCTATTCGTACGCCGCCGGAACGGTTGTCTGAGCCGCAGCTTGCGGAGCCGCGAGGTCTTCCGGAGCAACCGTGGTACAGCCATGCAGGTTCCCAGGTGGCGGGGCGGGCGCGGCCCCTCCGCGACCTGCGGATCGGACGCAGTGGGCGGCACACCG
The DNA here is from genome assembly GCF_003258605.2 of Peterkaempfera bronchialis. NCBI lineage: Bacteria > Bacillati > Actinomycetota > Actinomycetes > Kitasatosporales > Streptomycetaceae > Peterkaempfera > Peterkaempfera bronchialis. Next base: position 3,980,473 of record NZ_CP031264.1, on the reverse strand, counting down.
ATCTCGGTGCGGGTCTCCATGAGCCCTCCAGGCGCCATCAACACACACAGTGCATGCCGTGTCACTTAGTGCAGCGAAGTGGGACGCCGAAGACCAGGCCCTTTCACCGGTACTCCAGTAGCCCTCTACCTGCCCTTCGCCCGCCCTTTCTCTCCCACCTGGGCGCTGCGTTGACGACGCCTCGTACCACGCTGTCCGGAGCCGTTACGGTGGCCACGAAACGGGATGGCGAGGGGTACCCATGTCCGAGATGAAGCGGTTACGCGAGAGCCTCAACCGCACGCAGGAGCAGGTTGTCCGGGAACTCTCGGCGCTCGCTGCGCGCCTCTCCGCAGAAGGCCGAATCGGCAAGGCGCCGACCTTCAGTGTCCGGCAGTACTCGAAGTGGGAGGCGGAGAATCCCCCGTCCCCGCACCCCGACACCCGGCAGGTGCTCTCCGTCTACTGGCAACGGCCCATCGAGGAACTGGGCTTTCGCCCTCGCGGCGGCGGATCGAGCCTGCCTGCCGTTATGCCGATGCCCCCGATCACCCGGAGCGCCGCCGCCGTGGTTCCCTTCTTCGGCGCCCGCAGCACCGCCCCGATGAGCGATCAGCCGCCGCCTTGGCTGGCGGAGACCACGACGGGGGCCACCAGCTCCGCAGACTGGCGCATCGGGGCGTCGGAGGTCGAGCTGCTGCGCGAGGCAGCGGACGACATGGACGCCATCGACCAGCAGTTCGGCGGGAATCGACTGTGGAGGCCGACTCGGGCACACCTGCACTGGGTGCACCACATGATCGACCGGGGCATCTACGACGACACGCTGGGGCGCCAGCTCCACGCCGTGGCCGGGAAGTTCACCACCTCGCTTGGGTGGTTCTGCTACGACGCGGGCTTGCAAGCAAAGGCCCACCAGTACTTCTCCGAAGCGCTCAACGCAGCCATGCTCACCGGGGACGACATGCTCGCGTGCCGGACCCTGAGCAACCTGGCACGGCAGGCCGTGGACTTGAACAAGGGCCGGGAGGCCGTGCGCTTCGCCCGCCTGGCCCACGCACACGCCGGCGAGTGGCAGGCCCCGAACCGAGTCATCGCGTTGTTGGCAATCCGTGAGGCTCAGGGGTACGCCCGGATCGGCGACCGCTTCAGCTCCGAGGCCGCGATCCGGCAAGCCTGGGCGGAATGGGAACGCGGTGACGACGTCAGGGACCCGGACTGGACCACCTTCTTGAACATGGCAGAGCTGACGTGCCTCGAAGGAATGTGTCGGCTCGACCTCGGGCAGACCGCCCGTGCACAGAAGCTCCTCTCGAAGTCCGAAGCCCTTCAGGATGTGGCCCACTCTCGCAATCGCGGAATGTGCCTGGGCCGACTGTCCGTCGCGGCCTTGCACAACGGAGACATCGACCACAGCATCGCCGCCACCACCAAGGCTCTGCGCCTTATCGAGGGCGGCATGTCCTCCAACCGGGCGGTCGAACAGTTGAAGATCGTCCGCGATGGACTGGCTCCCCACCACCGCAGCAGCGGAGTGGCGGACCTGCTCGAACAGATACGCGCATATGGCGCCTGAACACCGCCGGAGGAGAGATGCAACCCATGGATGTGGAATACCAACGGTATGACGGGCCATCGGCAAAGGGCATCGCGGACGAGCTGGTCGAGGTGTACTCCAAGGTGTATGACGTGCCCCCTTACATCGGCGACCCCTTCTTCTCCGACCAGGCGTTCCGTGACCGCCTGGAGGCCGCCTTCGACTCCGAGGGGTTCGAGACGCTCACCGCTCGCCTGAACGGCCGGATCGTCGGCTATGTGCACGGTGCAACCCTGCCTGCGGACAAACCGTGGTGGATCTCCCTCGGCGACCGGAGGCCGGAAACGCTGCGGGAGATGGCCGAGGCCGGCCAGGTCTTCTGGCTGCGTGAGCTGATGGTGCTGCCCGAGTGCACGAACCACGGGCTGGGGCGTCGGATTCACGATACGGTCATCACCGGGCGAGCGGAGGGTGTCACGGCTCTGACCTGCATCGTTGGTAATCAGCCAGCCCACGATGCCTACCTACGCTGGGGGTACACGGTCGTGGGGCGGATCAAGCACGCTCCCGAGTCGCCCGTCTACGACGCCATGTTCCTGCCCTCGACCCGCTGACAACCGGACCGCACATGACTGAGCCGATCAACCAGGAGGCCCGGGGCCCGGTGACCCCCGCTCGCCGGAACCGACTCGCTGACGGCCCGGAAGCCCTCTTCGTCTACGGCACGCTGCAGTTCGATGCCGTGCTCGAAGCGCTGCTGGGGCGGGTACCGCCACGCACGCCGGCCTCCGCGCAGGGATGGCGTGCCGCAGCGCTCGAAGAACGGGTCTACCCCGGGCTCGTCGCCGCACCCAACGCCACGACGCTCGGGCTGCTGCTCACCGACCTCAGCACTGAGGAGTGGGCGATCCTCGACGCCTTCGAGGACGACCGGTACGACCTGCGGAAGGTGCCCCTCACCTCCGGCGACTCCGGATGGGCTTACATCTGGGCGGACGGCGACATCCGGGCCGAGGATTGGAACGCCGACGACTTCGCGGCCCGACACCTCCAGCAGTACGCAGCCCGGTGCGCGCGCATCTCCGCAGAACTGGCCAAGGGAGCGATCGACGCCATCAAGTAGCGGGCACGAGCGGCGATCCCCGTGCTTCCCGTCGGTGCCGATGTCATCGCGTACCTGACGGACCTCTTGGACAACCGCATCATTGGGTGTCACCCGGCGTAATCGGCTCGACAACCGTCTGAGGCCCGGCGTACCGGGCCCGCCCCCAGGAGCTGCCGTGCCACCCTCCGACCCTGCCGTACGCACCTCCGTGAGGCCGCGCTGGGCCCAACTCGCGCCCGAGGCACGGGAGTCCGTGACTGCGGTGCTCGGCTCGTCCGTCGCCCGGAGCCTGCCGCAGGCAGGCGGGTTCAGCCCGGGTCTCGCGGTCCGCGCGACCCTTGCCGACGGCCGCCCGGTCTTTCTCAAGGGCATCGCCACCGACCACGCCGCCTACTCGATGTACGCCACCGAGGCGGCGGTCAACCGCGCACTGCCCGCCCAGGTGCCCGTGCCTCGGCTGCTCGACGCCTGGGAGGCCGGCGGATGGCTGCTGATGGCTTTCGAGGACGTCGGCGGCGGCCATCCCGACCTCGCCCCGGGCTCGCCGGACCTCGGTGCGGTGCTCCACCTGCTCGACCGGCTTCCGCAGACCGTCAGCCCGTCCCCGATCCCCGACGCGCCGGCCGTGGCCGATGTCCTCCAGGGCGGCTTCCACGGCTGGCGCACCCTCGCCGACCAGCACGCCGCCCTCGATACGTGGTCCGCGCGGCACCTGGGGAAGCTGGCCGCCATCGAGCGGGACTGGCGCGCCGACTCCACCGGCGACTGCCTGCTCCATGTGGACCTGCGCGCCGACAACATGCTGATGCGGGACGGGAACGCCCTCGCCATCGACTGGGCCTACCTCCACCAGGGAGCGCCCTGGATCGACCCCGCGTTTCTGGTGCCGCAGCTCATCCGCGCCGGCCACAGTCCGGCCCGGGCCGAGGAGCTGATGGCCGACGTGGCGTCCTGGAACGGCGCCCCGCCCGAGGCGGTCACCTCGTTCGCCGCGGCGCAGGCCGGCTACTGGGAACGCAGTTCCCGTCTTCCGGCTCCGCCCGGCGTGCCGCACCTGCGCGGCTACCAGGCCGAGATGGCGGCAATCGGGCGAACCTGGATCGCTCACCGGACGGGGTGGCGCTGATGTGCCGGCCCCGGTGCCACCCGTTCGGCGCACCCGTTCGAATTTATGTACTCCCGACGACCTGCCGCCCGCGTGGGCCGGTACCGGATGATCCGGCGCCGCACGGTCCGGATCGGCTCGCGCCTCCCGGCATGGACCCCGCCGGACTCCGCTGACCTGTGGTTTCGGCCCGGACGCCGGATGCCGCCCGGCGGTCCGTCGGCCGCCTGCGGACACCTGCGCGCCGCTGCTGCGCCGTCGGCTCCTGTTCGGCTCGGACATGGAATCCGGCTGGACCTTGTACGGACCCGACGCCCGTGCGATGAGCCCTCCGCTCGTAAGGTCGTAAGGGAAGTGTTCGCAGCCGCCGCAGCCGACCCTGCCGTTGTGCGCCGCCCCCCACGACGCAGTGGTGGAGCCGTCGATCCGGCCGCCGAGCGATTCCGGACAGACTGGGAGTGGTTGGAGATGACGGTTCTGCAAGAGGCGAGCACCGAGGAGGCCGACCAGGCCCCGCCCGCCCCGGTCGACACCCGGGGGCGGGTCGCTGAACTGCGCGACCTCAAGGACCGGGCCCGCAGTGGCCCGAGTGAGCGGGCGACCGAGGCGCAGCACGCCAAGGGCAAGCTGACGGCTCGGGAGCGGATCGCGCTGCTGCTGGACGAGGATTCGTTCAGCGAGGTGGAGCCGCTGCGGCGGCACCGGGCGACGGGCTTCGGCCTGGAGGCCAAGAAGCCGCACACCGATGGTGTGGTGACCGGCTGGGGGACGGTGCATGGGCGGACCGTCTTTGTGTACGCCCATGACTTCCGGATCTTCGGTGGTGCGCTGGGCGAGGCCCATGCACAGAAGATCCACAAGATCATGGACATGGCCATCGCGGCCGGGGCGCCGCTGGTCTCGCTGAACGACGGCGCGGGGGCCCGGATTCAGGAGGGCGTCACCGCCCTCGCCGGTTACGGCGGCATCTTCCAGCGCAACACCCGCGCCTCCGGGGTGATCCCGCAGATCTCGGTGATGCTCGGCCCGTGCGCGGGCGGCGCGGCGTACTCGCCGGCGCTGACCGACTTCGTCTTCATGGTCCGCGAGACCTCGCAGATGTTCATCACCGGCCCGGACGTGGTCAAGGCCGTCACCGGTGAGCAGATCTCGCAGAACGGGCTGGGCGGCGCGGATGTGCACGCCGAGGTCTCCGGCGTGGCGCACTTCGCCTACGACGACGAGCAGACCTGCCTGGAGGAGGTCCGCTACCTCCTCTCGCTCCTCCCGCAGAACAACCGCGAGACTCCCCCGGCGGTGCCCACCGACGACCCGGTGGACCGCCGCTGCGAGGCCCTGCTGGACCTGGTCCCGGCCGACGGCAACCGGCCGTACGACATGCGCAAGGTGATCGAGGAACTGGTCGACGACGGCCAGTTCATGGAGGTCCACGAGCGCTGGGCCACCAACGTCATCTGCGCCCTGGCCCGGATGGACGGCCAGGTGGTCGGCCTGATCGCCAACCAGCCGCAGTCCCTCGCCGGGGTCCTGGACATTGAGGCGTCCGAGAAGTCGGCCCGCTTCGTCCAGATGTGCGATGCCTTCAACATCCCGCTGCTCACCCTGCTGGACGTGCCCGGCTTCCTGCCCGGCGTCGACCAGGAGCACGGCGGCATCATCCGGCACGGCGCCAAGCTGCTCTACGCGTACTGCAACGCCACCGTGCCGCGCATCCAGCTGATCCTGCGCAAGGCCTATGGCGGCGCCTACATCGTGATGGACTCCCGCTCGGTGGGCGCCGACCTCTCCTACGCCTGGCCCACCAATGAGATCGCCGTGATGGGCGCCGAGGGCGCCGCCAACGTCATCTTCCGCCGGCAGATCGCCGCCGCCGACGACCCCGAGGCCATGCGGGTCCGCATGGTCAAGGAGTACAAGTCCGAGCTGATGCACCCCTACTACGCCGCCGAACGCGGCCTGGTGGACGACGTCATCGACCCGGCCGAAACCCGAGCGGTGCTCATCCGCTCGCTTGCCATGCTCCGTACCAAGCACGCGGATCTGCCGTCGCGCAAGCACGGCAACCCGCCCATGTGACCCAAGGAGTCCAGAGATGATCCAGGTCGTCAAGGGCAGCCTCACCGACGAGGAGCTGGCCGCCGTTACCGCGGTCCTCCTCGCCCGCGCCGCCGCCACCGCTGCCGCCCGGCAGTCGTCGGCCGCCCAGCCCGAGCCGGTCGCCCGCTGGCAGCGGCTGGAGCGCCGCCCGTCGTACTACTCGCCGCTCAGCTGGCAGACCGCCGCCTGACGCGCGGACAGCAGGAACCGGAACGGCCCGGCCCCCTCGGCAAGAGGGGGGCCGGGCCGTCGGCGTGCAAAGGGGCGGGCGGCCGGTCAGCCGACGCCGGCGTAGGAGTGCTTGCCGGTGACGAAGATATTGACCCCGTAGTAGTTGAAGAGGAAGCAGGCGAAGGCGAGCAGCGCCAGATAGGCGGCCTTGCGGCCCTTCCACCCGGCGGTGGCGCGGGCGTGCAGATAGGCGGCGTAGGCGACCCAGGTGATGAACGCCCAGGTCTCCTTGGGGTCCCACTCCCAGTACTTGCCCCAGGCGTCCTCGGCCCAGATCGCGCCCGCGATGATGGTGAAGGTCCAGAACGGGAAGACCACCGCGTTGATCCGGTAGGCCAGCTTGTCGAGGGTGCTGGCGGCGGGCAGCCGCTGCCAGACGGAGGCCGGCGTACCGAGCGGGCCGGTGGTGCGGCCGGCTGCGACGCGCTTGTCGTAGGCGTCCTTGAGCAGGTAGAGCGCGGTGGCGACAAAGGCGGCGTACATGGCGCCGCTACAGATGATCGCCCCGGAGACATGGATGGCCAGCCAGTAGGAGTGCAGCGCCGGGACGAGCTGCTCGGAGTCGGTGTAGAGGACCGTCACGGCCAGGCCGAGCGTCAGCAGGGCGGCGAGCACCACCGGCAGGCCCAGCCAGCGGACCTTCTTGCCGAGTGCCAGCAGCACCAGGTAGGCGGCCACTGCGGCCAGCGCGAAGGCGCAGGAGAACTCGTACATGTTCCCCCACGGCCAGCGCATCACCGAGAGGCCCCGGGTGAGCACCCCGGCGGCGTGCAGCAGTCCGCCGAGCACGGTGAGCGAGACCGCCATCCGGCCGAGCAGGTCGGCCTGCTGGTCGGTGCCGGCCGCGCCGGGGCCGTCGGTCTCGTCGTCGCCCCGGCCGCTGGTGACCACCACATCGCCGGCGTCGGCCAGGGCGGTGCGGGTGAGGGTGGCGGTGCCGCCGTCGGCGGAGGCCATGGTGACGGTGACCTTCCGGGCGCCGGGCCGGGCGGCGGCTGCCGCCTCGGCGAGGGAGCCGCCCTGCTCGGCGGAGCGCCGGGCGACCGCGCCTCGGCTGCCGAAGGTCCACTCGAAGCAGTGGGCGAGCATCGCCAGCAGGTACACGGCCATCGCCGAGTAGATCAGGTAGTTGGAGATGTTGGCCAGGTTCTCGTTGACCGCCGTGGCAAGGACCACCGTCAACCCCTCTTCTCGATCATCTCGGGCTCCTCGGTACGGTCGGCGCCGCCGGAGGGCGGCTCCTCGGCCTGGTCCGGCCGCTCGGCCTGGTCCTCGGCCTGGTCCGGCTTGTCGGCCTCGTCCGGCTTCTCAGCCTCGTCCGGCTTGTCGGCCTCATCCGGCTCGTCGGGCCGGGCCGGGGCGTCGTCCTGGAGGGCGACGGCGAGGTCGGCCAGCTCCTCGGCGATCTTGGCGGACTCGCTGCGGGCCAGCCCGGCCATCTCCACCACGGTGGTGCCGTCGGTCGCGGTGGTGGCCCGCACCCACACCCGGCGGCGCTGGATCAGCAGCGAGCCGATCAGGCCCAGTACGCAGAGCACCGAGCTGCCGAGCGCCACGCCGTTGCCGGGGCGGTGGGCGATGGTGAAGCCGGCCCACTGCTCGACGCCGTCGAAGGTGAGGGTCCCGTAGCCGTTCGGCAGGGTCCACCCCTGGCCCGGCTTGAGCGCCGCCCTGGCGATGTCGCCGTCCTGCTTGAGCTGCTTCATATGGGTCTCGTCGAGCTGGTACACGCTCTGCGGGATGCCCGAGTCCACACCCAGGTCACCGGCCCACACATTGAGGATCAGCTTGGGGTCGGCGGCGGCGGGGAAGAGCGAGTTCCAGCCCGTCACCTTGTCCGCGGTGACCGGGGCGGTGGGCGAGAAGATGCCGGCGAAGCCCAGCTGCACCGGCTTGCCGTCCTTCTGGCCGTAGTCGCCGACCTTGATGGCGCCGATGGAGGTGAGGTTGTTGTCCTGCGGCAGGAACGGGGTGGGGCCGTGGAAGACCACCTCGCCCTTGGCGTTCTTCACCGTGACGACCGGTGAGTAGCCATGGCTGACCAGGTAGACCTTGCTGTCGGCGATCTCCAGCGGCTGGTTCACCTTGATGGCGGCCCGGTGCGAGCTGCCGCCGTCGGCGCCGGTCCAGTACCGGACATGGGCGGCGAAGTCCCGTGGGGTGCCCAGCTGGTCGCCCTTGGTCTGGTACGTCGCGGTGAAGCCGTCCAGCGTGAAGCGGAACGCGTCCAGGTCGTCGGGGCCGTAGAAGGGCGCCCGCTGGAAGTCGTCGTACTGGGTCATGGTGTTGGAGAAGCCCTGCCCCTCCAGCACCAGCTTGCTGCCCTGCCCGCCGCTGAGGCTGCCCCAGGCCATGGCGATCAGCAGCCCGAAGAGCGAGATGTGGAAGAGCAGATTGCCGACCTCGCGCAGGTAGCCCTTCTCCGAGGCGACCGCGTCACCGACCGTGTGCGCCCGGAAGCGGCGCCCGCGCAGCAGCCGCTCCGCCGCAGCGGTGACCGCCTCCGGCCGGGCGTCGGTGCGCCAGGTCGCATGGACCGGCATCCGGGTGAGGTTGCGCGGGGCCGCCGGCGGCCGGCTGCGCAGCACCCCGGCGAACTGCCAGGTGCGCGGCACGATGCAGCCGGCCAGCGAGATGAAGAGCAGGATGTAGATCGCCGAGAACCACACCGAGCTGTAGACGTCGAAGAGTTGGAGCTTCTCGTAGATCGGGCTGACCGTGGTGTGGGCGGCCTTCCACCGCTCGACCCGCATGGAGTCGGGACCGTTCTGCGGGATCAGCGAGCCCGGTACGGCGGCCAGCGAGAGCAGGAAGAGCAGGATCAGCGCCACCCGCATGGAGGTGAGCTGCCGCCAGGTCCAGCGCAGCCAGCCGATGACGCCGAGGGCGGGGGCGGAGTCCTCGGCGCGGTGCTCCACGGGGGCGGAGGTGAGGCGCTCGGCGGCTGCCTCGTCGAGCGGCTGCTGCTGTGCGGTGCCGCCGGTGCCGGTACCGGTGTCGGAGCCGGGGCCGGTGTCGGTGTCCGTGTTGCTCACAGTCAGATTCCGATCGAGAAGTCCTGGGTGGCGGACTGGAGTTGGCTGATCAGCGAATCCCAGGCGCCGGTGACGAGCAGCAGGCCGACGGCGACGAGCATGCCGCCGCCGATGCGCAGCACCCACTGATAGTGGCGCTTGACCCAGCCGAACGCGCCGAGCGCGCGGCGGAAGGCGAGCGCCGCCACCACGAACGGTACGCCCAGCCCGAGGCAGTACACCGCCATCAGGAAGGCCCCGCGCCCGGCGCTCGCCTCATTGAAGGAGAGCACCTGGAGCGAGGCGAGGGTGGGGCCGAGGCACGGCGTCCAGCCGACGCCGAAGACCAGGCCCAGCAGCGGGGCGCCGACCAGCCCGACGGCCGGGCGGCGGTGCGAGCGGACCTCGCGCATCGCAAAGCCCGGCAGCAGGCCCATGAAGGCCAGGCCCATCAGGATGGTGACCAGGCCCATCACCACGGAGATGGTGTGCCGGTACTCCAGCAGGGTCCGGCCGAAGAAGCCGAAGAGCGCGCCGCCGGAGACGAAGACCGCGGTGAAGCCGAGTACGAAGAGCAGCGAGCCCAGCAGCATCCGGCCCCGGCGCCGGCCGCCGGCGTCGGCCAGGTCGGCGGCGGAGAAGCCGGTGACATACGAGAGGTAGCCGGGGACCAGGGGCAGCACGCACGGGGAGAAGAACGACACCAGGCCGGCCAGCAGCGCGACCGGGACCGCCAGCAGCAGGGCGCCTTGCAGCACGGTCGCGTTGGTGTCGCCGACGGTGGCGAGGAGGGTGCCGGTCACGACGTCTCCGCGAGCACCGGCTTGATCATGGACTCCAGGTCCTCCTCCGCCAGCGGCTTGATGGCGCGGGCGGCGATCTTCCCGTCCCGGTCGATCACCAGCGTGGAGGGGATGAACTGGGGGTTGAGCGCGCCCTTGGGGAAGCGCAGGATCTGGGCGCCGGAGGGGTCGTAGAGGCTGGGGTAGGTGATGCCGAAGTTCTTCTCGAAGACCTTGGCGTTCTGCACGCTGGTGTCGCGGGTGTTGATCCCGAGGAACTGCACGTCCTTGCCCTGGTAGGCGGTCCAGGTCCGCTGGAACCCCTTGGCCTCCAGACGGCAGGGCGGGCACCAGGAGCCCCAGACGTTGACGACGACGACCTTGCCCTTGAAGTCGGACAGGGCGGCCTTCCTGCCGTCCACGGTCTCGCCGGAGATGTCCGGCGCGGTCGGCCGGTGGCCGGCCGCCGCAGTGTCGATGCCGCCCTTGCCGGCGACAAAGCCGGAACCGGCGTCGCCTCCGCCGGACCCCGACGAGGAGCATCCGGCGGCGGCGACGGCAGCCAGGACGGCACCGGCGACGGCGGCCAGGCGCACACGGGCACGGCGGGAGGCGGAGCGGCCAAGACTCATGTGAAAAGTTTCGCATGGCTTCGCGACGGCCCTCATCGGGGTCGGGTGTCGCGTCTCACACCCCCGCCGACCTGCGGCGGATCAGCCGGGGACCGGCTCGGGACCGGCTCGGGACCGGCTCGGGACCGGCTCAGGACCGGTTGGCGAGCGGGTGGCGGCGGTCACGCGGGGGCCGTGGCCCGGGGCCCCTTGGCGAACTCGGTGGTCAGTGCCCCCTCGAAGGCCCTGAGGTCGTCCGGCCGGCGGCTGGTGATCAGGACGTTGCGCCCTGCGGTGCAGATCCTGACCTCCTCGTCGACCCAGTTGCCGCCCGCGTTGACGATGTCGGTCCGCAGGCTGGGCCAGGAGGTCAGCGTGCGGTTGCGCACCACCCCGGCCTCGACCAGGGTCCACGGGCCGTGGCAGATGGCCGCGACCGGCTTGCCCGCGTCGAAGAACGCCTTGGCGAAGGCCACCGCGTCCCGGTCGGTCCGCAGGATGTCCGGGTTGGCGACGCCGCCGGGCAGCACCAGCGCGTCGTAGTGGCCCGCGGGGACCTCACCGGCCACATCGTGCACCTCGAAGGTGTCGGCCTTGTCGAGGTGGTGGTACGCCTGGACGCGGCCGGGCCTGGTGGAGACCAGCCGGGGCGTGCCGCCCGCCTCCTGCACCGCCTTCCAGGGGCTGGTGAGCTCGATCTGCTCGACCCCTTCCGGGGCGACCAGAAATGCCACGGTCTTGCCTTGCAGGGTGGCGGCCACGGCGAACCACCCTCCTTCCGTGCAGACGCGAATGAGTGGATCTGTCCTCTTTCGCGCCCCTGCCCGAGGCCCCCGGGCGGAAACCTCGGGGGTCCCGGGCCAGGCTGGGTCGGGCCAGGCTGGGTCGGGCCGGGTCGGGTCGGGCCCGGTCAGGCGCCGAAGCTCTTGCCGACCGGCTGGTTCTTCCCGCCCTTGCCCGTGAGGTGGGCCGGCAGCAGGTCGCGGGCCGGCTCGCTGTAGCCGACCGAGACGATCCGGTCGCCCTCGTACGTGAAGCTGGTGAGCGACGCCAGCGAGCACTGCCGCTTGCGCGGGTCGTGCCAGAGCCGCCGGTGCTCGGCGAAGCAGCGTGTCACCCAGATCGGCAGCTGGTGGCTGACGCAGACCGCCTCGTGCCCCCGGGCGGCGTCGCGGGCCGCGCCCAGCGCGCCCATCATCCGCACGACCTGCTCGATGTACGGCTCGCCCCACGACGGGCGGAAGGGGTTGGTGAGGTACTTCCAGTGCGACGGGTTCCGCAGCGACCCGTCGCCCACCCCGAAGGTCTTGCCCTGGAAGACGTTCTCCGCCTCGATCAGCCGCTCGTCCACCGCCGTCTTCAGGCCGTGCGCCGCCGCGATCGGCGCGGCGGTCTCCTGGGCCCGGTCCAGCGGGGAGGCGACCACATGGGTGATGTCCCGGCCCGCCAGGTGGTCGGCGACCCGCTCGGCCATCTCCTTGCCGAGCTCCGAGAGGTGGTAGTCGGGCAGCCTGCCGTACAGCACGCCCTCCGGGTTGTGCACCTCGCCGTGGCGCATGAGGTGGACGACTGTGACGTCTTTGCTGCTCACCTGAGCTGCTCCTTGGGGCCTTAGGGGTACGGGGTGGTCGGCGAGTACGGGGGTCGGCGGGTCCGGGACTGCGGGTCCGGGACTGCGGGTCCGGGACTGCGGCGAGCCTACGCGGGCCGCGCCTCGGCAGCGGCACGGGCCGCCGCCGGCAGCGCCGCCGCGATCCGCTCGACGGCCTGCGCGTCATGCGCGGAGGAGACGAACCAGGACTCGAAGGCGGACGGCGGCAGATAGACGCCCTGCGCCAGCATGGAGTGGAAGAAGGCGGTGAAGCGGAACGCCTCCTGGGCCTTGGCCCGGTCATAGTCGATCACCGGCCGCTCGGTGAAGAAGACCGAGAACATATTGCCCGCCCGCTGCACCCGGTGCGCCACGCCCTCCTTGGCCAGCGCCTCCGACACCAGCCCGGAGACCTCGGCCGACACCCGGTCCACGGTCGCATAGACCTCGTCGGTGCAGTGCCGCAGCTGGGCCAGGCCGGCGGCGGTGGCCACCGGGTTACCGGAGAGCGTGCCCGCCTGGTAGACCGGGCCGGCCGGGGCGAGGTACGCCATCACCTCGGCGCGACCGCCGAAGGCCGCCGCCGGGAAGCCGCCGCCCATCACCTTGCCGAAGGTGAGCAGGTCCGGGGCCCACCCCTCACGGGCCGCCTCCAGGCCGTACCAGCCGGCCTTGGAGACGCGGAAGCCGGTCATCACCTCGTCGGAGATGAACAGCGCGCCGTTCTCCCGGCAGAGCTGGGCGAGGCCGTGGTTGAAGCCGGGCAGCGGCGGCACCACGCCCATGTTGCCGGGCGACGCCTCGGTGATCACGCAGGCGATGGCGCCCGGGTTGGCGGCGAACGCGGCGCGCACCGCGTCCAGGTCGTTGTAGGGCAGCACGATGGTGTCGCCGGCCTGCGCGCCGGTCACGCCCGGGGTGTCCGGAAGTCCAAAAGTCGCCACACCTGAACCGGCAGCGGCCAGCAGCGCGTCCACATGACCGTGGTAGCAGCCCGCGAACTTGACGACCTTGGCCCGCCCGGTGAAGCCGCGTGCCAACCGGATCGCCGACATGGTCGCCTCGGTGCCGGACGACACCAGGCGCACCTGCTCGACCGGCGCGATCCGCCGGACGATCTCCTCGGCCAGTTCGACCTCGCCCTCCCCCGGCGTACCGAAGGAGGTGCCGCGCGCCACCGCCTCATGCACCGCCTTCAGGACAGCCGGATGAGAATGGCCGAGAATCATCGGTCCCCAGGAGCAGACGAGGTCGACATACTCGCGGCCGTCGGCGTCGGTCAGGTAGGGACCGGTACCGGATACCATGAACCGGGGCGTACCGCCCACGGCCTTGAAGGCGCGCACCGGCGAGTTGACCCCGCCGGGGGTGACGATCGAGGCGCGCTCGAACAGCTTCTGGGACACTGGGGCTTCGTACGGATAGCTCACACAGGACATGGTCTCAAATCGTGTCCTTCCCACCGGCATGTCCCGCCCGTTCATCTGGAACGATGATCGTGGCGCATCATGCGGCCCCGCCCGGCGGGCGGGCAGCTGCGCCAGGTCTGTCGGTTTCGGCGTATTCCGGTGAGGATGGTCCGAGTGTCCGAACGTGACGACTCCGAGGGGACAGCGCGGCCCTCGCGGAGGGCCGCGGATTCAGCGGGGCGAGGAAGGGGAGGTGGAGGCCGGGTGGGGGTGACCTACAAGTACTTCGGTGCGCCGGACCGCGCCACGGCCGCCCGGGTACCCACCGCACTCGGTCGCGACGGACTCGGGCTCGACGCCGGAGAGCTGGGCACCCTGGGCCGCCTCGGCGACCTGATCAGCGCCGAGGAGCGCATCGAGGCCGAGGAGCGCGCCTACGACCGCGAGGAAGCGGTGGGCCGCCACCTCTCCACCAAGATCAAGCCGGAGACCATGAGCGCCATGGTGCTCACCGGCATCAAGGGCGTCCCCCTCCACCAGGTCCCGCCGCTGGAGCTGGTCGTCCTCCACCCCGACTACGCCGTGGTCCAGCTCCCCCCCAGCGTGGTCGAGCCCCTCCGCAAGGCCGACGAGACCGAACTCGGCGCCGCCGCCTTCATCTGGTCCACCGTCCCCGACCGACGCGGACCGCGCGACGCCTTCGTGATCTACCAGATGCTCCACGAATGGCAGAACTTCGCCACCCGCCTCCACGACGCCGGCCACCAACTCTTCTGCCTCGTCTGGCCCTGACCGGGGCATTCACCCGCCCGCAGCGGTGCGCCCCGACCGTGCCCGTGGCAAGCACCGCCAGCTGCCCTCGGTCAGGTGAGGAAGAGAGCTGCCCTCTCGTCCAGCTCCTGGGCCGCTGAGACGCCCCGGCTCTTGAACTGGGCGAGGCTCTTGCGCATCTCACCGACCGCGCGGCGGGTGCGAACGGACTGCACCCCGGCCATGGCGTCGGTGCCCGGTTCCAGGTACCGCATGCCTGCTCGATGCCGCCGTCGGCGAGTTCCATCCTGGCCTGGGCGACCAGGTCGAGCGCAAGGATGCGCGCATAGGTCGTAGGCGGCCGGGTGGCAGCTGCCGCCGCATAGTTCTCCGCAGCGCCCTTGCGGTCGCCGAGGCGCGCGAAGACCTTGGCGCTACGGGAGTTGACCGTGGCGCGGGCCAGCCCCCAGGAGCGGGCCCAGTACGGCATGTCGTCGCCGTCGGCGGTCTCCAACAGGTCGCGGGCACGCTGCACGGCCTGGACGGCCTGGCGACGCTGGTTGGTGGCGGCCAGGCCGTGGGCGTGGGTGATGGTGAACAGCGCCTCGGTCGCGGCGTCCACCCGGCCGACGACCCGGGACAGCGCGGTGTCGGACAGAGCGAACGTCTTGGACGGATGGCGGAGCTTCATGCCCTGCTGCGCCAGGGTCCGCAGGACGAAGGCGTCGTGGCCGACGATCCCGGACTCGACCGCGAGGGCGTACGACTGGTGGTAGTAGCGCTGGGCGAGGCCCTGCTCCCCGGCGTCGTATGCCTTCCAACCCGCCAGGTGGACGCCGACGGCTGCGGCGGACAGCATCTGCCGGCGATCCTGGTGAGTGCGGAAGGCTCCCCGGCACAGGGGCGACCACGTCGGATCGCAGGTACTGGATCAGAGCCGAGCGGCCATGCTGGCCGCCGTGGCGCTCGTCGATCTCGGTGAACATGCTGATCACGTCGCGAACTGCGGCCACCTCGGCGGCCCCGGCGACGGCGCCGCTTCGGACGGCCGCTGTGCGCTCCGCACTCTCGCGGACATACTCCAGCGGCAGGTGCATCGCGGCGACGGAGTACGCCGAGGCGGCCATGAACTTCCGACGGTCCACATCAGCTCTCCACACCCGGGTCCGACCGAACAAGGCCCCTGCCGTAGCTCTCTTCCGGATTCCGGGCTGACCTCGGAGAGCCCGGTCAGGCGGCGAGTGAGGCGTCCAGGTACGCCTGGACCGGCTCGAAGAGCCCGTAGGGCACGTACTGCGGGATCTCGGCGAGGGCGACCCACGCCAGCTCGTCCAATTCCTCGGTGTCCACCACCTCGGCGGTCCCGCTCACAACCCGGCAGGCCGTGTACGACATCAGTCGGCCCGTCTTCGGGTGGACGCGCTCGCCCAGGAGCTTGAGGGCTTCCACGCCGAGTCCGGTCTCCTCTGCGGTCTCGCGGACGGCCGCCTCCTCCGGCGACTCGCCGAGTTCGATCTCGCCGGCCGGGAACTGCCAGGAAAGCTGGCCCTCGCTGACCCGGCGCCGCACCATCAGCACGCGGCCCTCGCTCACCACGATCGCGGCGGCGATACCAGGCCGGTCCTCGGACGTCTGCTGTGTCACGTCTGCTCCTCCAGGACTGCCAGGATGGGTGGGAAGATCGTATCGACGGAGATGAAACGGGTCACCGAATTTCGCGGAACCCACATCACGTCGACGTTCTCGACAGCGTCGCCGTTGGTTGCCTCGCCGGCCAAGTACTCACAGAGGAAGTACTCGCACAGCACGCCTGTCACGGGATGGAGACGGTGTCCCAGGCTCTGCCGGACCGCACAGTGCACGCCGGTCTCGTCCAGTGTCTCCCGGACAGTTGCCGTCTCCGGCCTCATACCAGGCTTGATCACCCCGGCCGGAAACTGCCAGGTGATCCCTGATGCGTCATCGTCGCGGCGACAGACCAACAGGACATCGCCCCGGCGAATGACGACTGCGATTGCGACTCGGAGGGCTTGGGCAGCGGGCGCGCTGGGGTCGGATGCGCGGTCCACGTTCTCTCTCGCAGCCAGGAGCGCGAAGCGCTGTCGGGCTGTGCTCGACGCCTTCTCGTACACGGCATCCAGGAGCTGCTGCATCTCTGCCCTCGGTACGACAGATGGCTCGGAGTGCCACGTCGCCACCGTGCGCACAGCGATGCCGAGTTGGTTGGCGAACGCCTCGTTGGTGAGGCGGAGAGCGGACTGGAGCAGGCAGGCGTATCGGCCGTTCCAGACCTCGATCACGTCCAACGCCGTTCCCCCCTCCGTCGTGACCGCTCAGATGCAGAGCGTGTGCGTCGAAAGTGCGCATCGACTGCACTGGTGCTTCATGGCCGCGCGGCCGGAAGAACGGAAGACTCACGGCACGGGGCCCAAAGCACTTGCCAACGAGGCCACTTGCACCTTGGGGGCCCCGCCTCAGGATTCCAGGTGAGTACGCAAACCAGATCAGGAGTTGGACGATTACGCCCGCGAGGGTGACGGGCCGGTGCAGCAGTGACGTGAGCGTCAGCTGAGCCATTCCCATATCCACCCGTACGGGTGACGTGCCGGAGCGGCGGAATCGCCTCGCCAGCGTCGGTAATCTCAGTCCATGACGGACTGACTGTTCGTCATGATCGTCATACCGGAACGCTGAAAGGGAACTGATGGCCGAGGACCAGGTACACACGGTCGAGCGCACGCTCGTCCTGCTCAAGCCCGACGCGCTGGTACGCGGCCTCGCGGGGAAGGTCATCTCGCGCTTCGAGGATGCGGCGCTGAAGATCGTTGGCGTCAAAATGAAGTGGATGGACGAGGAGTTCACCCGTAAGCACTACTTCGACCTCGAAGAGCGCCTGGGCTCGGAGGTCTACAACTTCACGGCCACCTTCATGCAGCAGGGGCCAGTCGTCGCCCTGGTGCTGGAGGGATACGACGCCATCGCCACCGTCCGAAAGCTCGTCGGCAGCACCTACCCGAACCAGGCTCCGGCGGGCACGGTGCGCGGCGACTTCTCGCACTACAGCGCGGCGGCCAGCGTGGCGTCCGGAAAGGCGGTGGCCAACCTCGTGCACGCCTCCGGCAACAAAGAGGAAGCCGCCCAGGAGATCGAGCTTTGGTTCGCCAAGGACGAGCTGAGCGACTACCGCACGTTGGCGGAGATCTACACCTACTGACGGCGGATCGCAGCGTCACCGCGGAGGCGCCGCTGCGTTGATCACCTCTGGGGTACCACCCGTCAGATCTGAGAGGGGCACTATGACCGACCAGACCCGCCTGGCCTCCGCCGGGGAGCTGGAGTCCGTCTTCCAGCGCGAACTGGTGACCGACCGGTGGGCGGCTGCCGAGACCGCCTACGCCCTGGCTCTCCGGCACCGGGACGGGGGCGACTGGCCCAAGTCCCGCGAGTGGGTGCAGCAGTGCCTCCAGCTCCTGGAGGGTTTCCCCGACGAGACCGAGGACCAGGTGGCGACCACCCGCGTCGCGGTCGGCGGCGTCCCTCTGCCGAACTACCTGCATGCCGGTGTGATCCGGGAACGCTTCGGCGATCTGGGCTGACACCAGCCTGATTCACCTCGGGCGGTGTGGCTGATCGAGCTACGGCAGCCACACCGCCCAGCACCGACCATCAACTCCGTACCGGACCAGCCGACGACCGCCCTGACCTGGTTCGGCTGGATTCGCCGTGCCTGAAACGAGGAGACATGACCGTGGCCGTCGAGATCGAGATGCGCGCCCGGTTCGACAAGGATGTCCATGACCAGCTCATCGCTCGACTGAGGAAGGACGGCGAGGACCTGGGGGACGACGCCAAGCACATCTACTTCTATGTACTGCCCGACCAGCTGCTCAAGGTCACGGACAACATGGCAGTCGGCACCGCCAAGATCACCCTCAAGGGGAGCAGGATCGGCCAGGGTTCGGCCTTCCCGGAGACCGAGTTCGCCATCGCCCGCGAGGACGTGCCGGCAGCCGTGAAGGTGTTCAAGGCCCTGGGCTTCGGGTCCGTGATGCACGAGGCGTTCAACTTGCGGCACAACTTCCGCTTCCAGGACGTGGAGATCGCGGTCAAGTGGAGTGCGGCGTGGGGCTACCACGCCGAGTTCGAGGTGCTGCTGGACGACGGCGCCTCGGACGCCACCCGGGACGAGGCATCGGCTCGGATTGTCGACGTCGCCGCCGAACTGGGCGTGACGCTGATGAGTGAGCAGGAGCTGGCCGACTTCGGAGCGGCCTTCGAGGCCGCCGAGCAGAAGCGCAAGGCCCGTCAGGGGCGGGCAGCGCCGATCCGGTAGGGGACCGCTCTCGCGGGAGACCACCAGAGGGGGTGGGCACAGATGAGCACGACTCCGACGACCGCGAGTCTGGTCGAGCTGGCTGCCCGGAGGCAGCTTCCGCACCACCAGTACATGGACCCGGCCACCGTCCAGTGGATCAGGGACAACAGGCCGGACCTCGGGCATGCTTGGCCGCCACCACTCCGGCCGGCCTCCAAGCACCTCCTGGGCCGGTCTGCTCTTCCGGCCGCCTGGCTGGCGGAGCCACGACTCCGCACTTCCCTTCACGGCATCCGGCACAGCATGCGGACAGCTGCCCTGGCTGCCCTGCTCGCGGAGACACACGACCTGGACGAGGTGGAGACCGCCACGGTCATCCTGGCTGCCGCCCTCCATGACTGCCGGCGCCTGCACGACAAGGACGACCAGGGCCACGGTGCGCGCGCGGCCGTCTGGCTCTCCGCCAACGCCGATACCGTCTGGGACCACTTCGGCCTCGTCATCACGCCCCGCCGGATCGTGCAAGCGGCCACCGCCATCCGGCTGCACGATCTGCCGTACGACGCCTTCAACGCGGACGACCGCGCCGACCACGGCCGCGCCGAACTCATCTGTGACCTGGTCAAGGCCGCCGATGCGCTCGACCGCTACCGTCTGCCGACGCTCCGGTGGTGGCCCGACGCACGACATGTCCGAGAACATGCCTTCGACCAGCTACGAGCCGTCGCCTTCGACCTCGTGGTCATCTCCGAGACCGCCCATCTCGCCGGAGCCGACAGTGCCGAAGCCGTCCTGTACGCCCTCGCCGAGAAGGGACTGGTGTAGCCGTGCGACTCTGCGATGCCTACGACTTGTGGGCCGACGCGCACGCCTTCTTCGACTCCGCCGTGCCGCCGGAGTCCGGCGGGCACAACGACCCGCTGGCTGCCAAGACCGCCGTGTGGCAGAAGCGCCTGGCCGACGAGACACCGAACGGCAGTCTGCTGCGGAAGAACGCGCTCTTCGATGCCCTGAGCAGCGACGGAAAGCTGCATCTTCTCCATGTCACCCACGCACTGGAGGAGATCAGCCGACAGGGCGTGCTCTACCCCTCGGGTGGCTGCCTGGTCGGCAGCATCTACTGCGCGCCGCTCATACCGGCTGTCAGGGGCTTCCGTATGCACAATCTGGCCTCCTACGTTCTCACCAAGGAAGCCCCTGCGGTCCTCGCCAAGGTCGGTGTGCCGGGCCGCATCCCCACGCCCCTGATCTTCGAGATCACCACCCCACCCCAGGCGTACCGCGGGCTGGCAGGCGTGGACTACCTACGCCTGGGCTCGATCCACCTGCGGATCTACAGCGACCTCGAATACCTCCTGAGCAAGACCGAGCGACACCACCTCCGCGAGACGGTCGTCGGCCGGGCGAAGAACTCGGCAGCGTTCTTGGCCCTGGCAGCTGCCATCGTCCGCCAGGGCGCCGTCGTGGCCGACGACACATTCCTGCGGCTGCTCGACGAGGCCATCCCCCGACTGCCGATCCTTGGCTACCTCTACTTCGAGGCCCTCTCCGAGTACCTGATGCTCCACTCGACCTCCCCACACACCCAGCAGCTTGCCGACCTCGGGGAGTTCAACAACTGGCTGTACAAGGAGATGCTGTTCGCCTCCTTCCCGGACATGGCCGGCAAGTTCAACCTGGCGAACTTCCGCCCACACCCAGAGCAGCTGGCAACACTCCTCCGGAGAATCGACCCGACCATCGACGCCGACCACGCCCGCACCTACCTGGTCGAGCGGATCAGCTACCTCGTCGCCGCCCGGCTCTTCACCCCGAGGCAGGTGCCGGAAGCCTGGCACCGCACGCGCTGGGAGTTCGACAGCCTCGCCACCCAGCTCGGCCCACTGCTGGGACACCTCATCCACCGGGAACTCCGCAGCTTCGGCCGGTACCCCGACTTCTACTTCTACTTCGACCAGCACAAGGCCCTGCAAGCCTGGAACTACTGGAACCACATGGACATCGTCGTCCCGTTCAACGGCACGATGCCCAAGGGCGAGATCGGCATCAACCCGGCGTATCCCAACCTGGACTACCGCGTCTGGCGTGCCGAGCCCGACGACTTCGGGCACCTCCACCCGATCGAGCAGCTGACACTGAGCATCGCCCCACGCCTGGTTGACATCAAGCACACGCTGATGCGCAACAGCAGCAGCTGACCGCTGCCAACCACCGACCCCGGGCAACCCGGAAGCGAGACCCGATGACTCCGCACGATGAGCAGATAACCGCCCTCCTCACCCAGCTCGACCAGGCTCTCGGATCTCCGGCGACCACTCACGGCCTCGCCCGCACGCTCAGGGCGGCCGTCAAGGAAGTCGAGCTGCACCGCCACCACCGGGCCAGCGTCGCCGACCTGTCCGACGGGGTCCTGAAGCCCAGCCCCACCAAGATCCAGATCGGTGGCGGCGGCCACCGTATCGAGGGCTTCCTCAACATCGACATCGTCCCGCCCGCCGACCTCCTGTGGGACGTACGTGAAGGCATCCCGCTCGCCGACGACAGCACCCAAGAAGTCTTCTCGGAGCACTTCCTGGAGCACATCGACTACCCGCGCTCCGCCAAGCACTATGCACACGAGGCCCACCGCGTGCTCGCACCCGGCGGGCAGCTCATCACCGGCGTCCCCGACGCCGCCTACGTCCTGAGCCAGTACCCGGCGCCGCCGGAACAGGCCACCGAGATGATCGAACGGTGGTACGCCAAGCGGGAGTGCCGCAGCGACATCAACACCTACCTCGACCTCATCAACTACGTCTTCCGCGACCAGGACGACGACCCCACCTACAACCCCCACTACTGGGCGTACGACCACGGGAAGTTGGTCCAGCTCTTCTGCGAGGCGGGCTTCAAGACAGTCGAGCCGTGGACCTTCGACCCGACCATGGCCAACCCGAAGCGGCGGTGGGCCAGCGTCTACGTGATCGCAACGAAGTAGCGCGCGATGACGCCTCCCGGAGGCATGGCCGCCAGGGGGTAGCCCCGCCCTTCCGTTCCGCGTCGCGGGGACCCCGGAGCAAGCCGCGCGGCCACCGGTTCTTCTGCCTCGTCTGGTGCCGTGGCCCCCGCGCCCCCCGGCTGGGCGTCGGGGGGCGCGGGGGAAGGGTGGGTCAGGGGCGGTGGAAGTGGGCGGTGACGACGGCGCGGTTCTTGAGGCCGGCGCCCATCTGGGCCCAGGTCAGGCCCCAGAGGCTGCGGTCGATCTCGACCTCGGTGGAGACGGTGGCCGAGTCGCCGGTGGCGCTGACCTCGGCAAGCAGGGTGAGCGGCTTGGTCCGGCCGTGGACGGTGAGCTCTCCGGTCACCTCGACCTTGCCGGCGGGGGTGGCAACGGCGCCCGTGGCCGTGAAGGTGATCGCCGGGTGTGCCGTGACCTCCAGGAAGTCGGCGTTGCGCAGATGATCGTCACGCTTCTTGTTCCCGGTGTCGATCGAGGCCGCGTCGATCACCAGCGTCCCGCTGAGGCTGCCGTCGGCCCCGACCTCGCCGGCCCCCTCCAGCGCCCGGAACGTGCCCTTCACCGGGAGCACCCACATGGCCTTGGTGTGGAAGGTGATCGAGGTGCGGTCGGGATCGAGGGTCCACGAACCGGCGTAAGTGGACACATCGGTAACCGTCGGGTCGAGCGATGTCATAACTGGCCTCCGCAGGGCGTCCGATTTGCTTTGGTCAGCCTAACAGTTTGGTACACCAAATTATTTGGTTCGACTATGTACCGGTACAATGCCGACGTGAAGGCACGACACCGGCAGAACCCGTCAGCCGCCGAGGACCACGGCGCCGCTGCGGGGTGCACGGTGCACGACGGCCTTGGCAAGCTGGTGCAGCTGCTACCCCGGGTCATGCGGGGGATGCGTCGGCGTCCGGCCGAACCGGTCGTGCTCGACGGGGTGTCGCTCGGCCCGCGCCACAGCTCGGCCCTGTCCCTGCTGCGCGAGCAGGAGGCCACCGTGGGGGCGCTGGCCTCGGCTCTCGACCTCAGCCTGGCCACCGTGAGCGGCCTGGTGGCCGACCTGGAGCGGGTCGGCTTCGCCGAGCGGTCGACCGACCCTGCGGACCGCCGCCGCACCATCGTCCGGATCACCCCCGGCAGCGAGGGCCTCGCCGATGCCTGGCTGGAGGGTGCGACGGCCCCCATCGTGCGGGCGCTCCAGCAGTTGAGCCCCGAGGAGCGCACCGTCTTCATCAAGGCGATGGGCTATCTGGAGGCCGAGCTCAACGGCACCAAGGACCCTCTCCGGTAGCGCTGGTGAGGATGCGTACGGCCGGGCCGCTGCCCGAGGAGGCGGCGGCCCGGCCGGCTGGACGGTCGGTCAGTCGGTCGGTCGGTCGGCGGTGTCAGATCGCCGGGACGTTGACCCAGTAGCGGGTGTCATTGCTGAGGTTGGCGGAGTTGCTGTTGAGCTGGTCGCGGATCCAGTAGACGGCGTTGCGGTAGTTGTTGATGTCGGTGGTGTTGGGGTTGTTCAGGCCGGAGGAGCCGTTGCGGTGGCCGGCGAACCAGGTGTTGGTGCCGTAGTGGTTCTGGCTCTGGTGCAGGCAGGACACATCCGAGCTGAGGTCGCTGTTGAGCGCGGCGCCGTTGTTCCACTGGGAGGCGCTCTGCCCCTGGAAGCGGCTGCACGCGGCGCGCAGCATCATCCAGTTCTGCTTGAAGATGCCGAAGTTGGCGGCGTCCCCGGACTTGTTGTCGCCGTACGCGTAGTTGCTGGTCATGGTGTCGGTCTCCAGCATGGCCACGGCCAGGTCCAGCACATTGCCGCCGGCGTTGCGGACCTGCTGCTTGCGGCTGCCGAGGCCGCTGACCGTGTACGAGCCGCAGCTCATCCCGGAGGGGCAGGTCAGGGTGGAGCCGCCGGACCCGCCGCTGCTGGAGCCGCCGGACCCGCCCGAGCCACCGGTGTCGGCCTTGCCGCCCCGGACCACGCAGGACTGGTTGTTCTCCCAGCCCCAGCCGTCTCCGTCGGGGTCACTGGCGCTGCCGTTGGCGCAGTACGGGTAGCCGTTGGGGGCGTTGGCCGCGTGGGCGGCGGGCGCGGTCACGGTGACCGTGCCGACCAGGGCCAGCGCGGCGGCGCCGGCCAGTGCTGCGAGGCGTTTGATCATGAGGTGTCTCCCTTCCGCACGGATGCGGTCAGCCGATGGAGCAGTTCTGCCCGTTGAGGGTGAAGGCGGTGGGTACGCCGTTGGTGCCCGGCGAGGAGGCGCCGTTGAGGCCGAAGTTCACCGAGCCGGCGGCCGGGATGGTGCCGGTCCAGGCTTCGTTGGTGACGGTCACCTGCTTGCCGCTCTGGGTGGCCTTGGCGTTCCAGATCGAGTTGATGGTCTGGCCGCCGGGGAAGGAGAAGACCAGCTTCCAGCCGTTGATCGCGCTGGTCCCCCGGTTCTTGACGGTGATGTCGGCGTTGAAGCTGGTGCCCCAGTCCGAGAGCTGGTACGACACCGCGCAGCCGGACCCGGCCGGGGGCGTGGTGGGCGGGGTCGTGGGCGGCGTGGTGGGGGAGTGGTGGGGGAGTGGTCGGCGGGGTCGTGGGGGAGTCGTCGGAGGCTTGGTCGGAGGCGTGGTGGGCGGGTTGGTCGGGGGCGTGGTCGGGCCGTCGGTGGGCGGGGTGGTGCCGCTCTTGGCGGCCATCCGGCCCGAGTGGGCGCGGAAGACCGACAGCTCGGGCGCCCCGGCCAGCACCCCGTAGTTGGGATCCACCTGGCGGTCCATGTACCACCAGAAGGCGCTGCCGTCGCCGCCCGCCGCCTCGAAGTCGGTGTAGAGCCCGTTCCACCAGGTCGACCGGTCGACGTTCTGGACGTTGAACTCGCCCATGAAGAACGGCTTGCCGACCACGTCGTGGGAGTCGCTGATCCAGGCCCGGATGAGCTTCTTGGTCTGGTCCAGGGTCAGGTTGGCCCAGGACTCGGTCGGGTACGGGTGGGCGGAGGTGAAGTCGATGTACGGCGACTGCTGGACATAGACGAAGGGGTTGCCCTCGTCACCACCGAAGCCGTACTTGGAGCCATGCCCCTCCAGACCCGCGCCGAGCAGGTGGTTGGGGTCGATGCCCTTGATGTAGGCGCCCATCTCGTCGACCCAGGCGCGCAGCGTGGTGCCGTTGACGTTCTCGGCGGTGCTCTGGTCCTGGTAGCGCGGCTCGTTCATCAGCTCCCAGGCGAAGATGGCCGGGTCGTCCTTGTACTTGATGCCGCTGTAGTGGTTGGTGCGGTTGAGCGCGTAGTTCACGTAGTTCTTGTACGAGGTGAAGCAGCCGGGGCAGCGGCTCTTGTCGAAGAAGGCCGCCCGACCGGGCTGGCCGCCGTTGAGGCCCTCCCACTTCAGGCGGGTGTCGATGCCGCCGTACGCCTCCCAGTAGTTCTCGAAGACCGGGATGAGCTTGATGTTGTGGGCCTTGGCCGACTGGATGATGTAGTCGAACTCGGACCACTCCTGCTCGTTGTAGACCCCCTTGGACTTCTCGAAGCCGTGCCAGTCCTCGTGGCTGAACATCCAGAGCCGCAGCACACTGACCTTGTCGGCCTGGAGGTTGGCGAACTGCGCGTCGATCCTGGTCTTGTCCATGTACTGGGTCTCGGTGTCGCCCGAGCCGCTGCCGTAGGTGAAGACGTCGTAGGTGTTGGCTCCGGCGAAGTAGTACGCCTTGCCGTCCAGGCAGAAGTGGATGCCGCAGCGGTAGGCGAAGCCGCTGGGCACGGCGGCGGAGGCGGAGGTGGACCGGGTGGCGGCCAGTCCTGCCACCGCGAGCAGGACGGCGAGCAGGATCGCCGCGGGTCGGGACCACCGTCTGGTGGGCGTGAGAGCGTGATGTGTCACTCGCTTGTCCTTCTTCGTGGGACAGCTGGGGGAACCCCTGGCGGCCGGGCAGGGCGTGGCGGTGTCCGGTGCGGACGACCGGGGGCGCCTGCGGTCATGGGGGCGATGGAACCCCACAGAGGGTATGACAACGTTGTCAGAGCGGTGAAACCGGCTCACGCGACCCGCGAGATGCCGGAGCGGCCGTCACCGGCCTGTTGCTCCAGGGCGGTGACGATGGAAGCACCGGCCCGATCCGGCGTCAATGGACACGACAGAAAACCCTGCCGTGGCACCGCCCCGGACCCGGGTACGGTCGGCGGTCTTCCGCTGCCCCGGCCCGCCGTGCTGCCCTGGAGGCAAGGCATGGCAAGGCGGGGTAGGCAAGGCGAGGCGTCGGAGGAGAAGGGGGCCATGGCCATGGCCGGATGGATGCGGCCGGGGAGGGGAGCGGGCTCCCCCGGCGGGCGGAGCGGCGTGCGGCTGCCCTCGGAGCGGCAGGGGTGGACCGTGCTCCACGACCGGGCACTCCCCGGCGGCGGCTGAGCCCGGCGGCGGCTGAGCCCGGCGGCGCCGGTTACCCTCCGGTCCATGACCGTTCTGCGCTCCGTCGTCCTCTTCCTGGTGGCCGCCCTGCTGGAGATCGGCGGGGCGTGGATGGTCTGGCAGGGGGTCCGGGAGCATCGCGGGTGGGCCTGGGTCGGGGCCGGGGTGGTGGCGCTGGGGGTGTACGGGTTCGTCGCCACGCTGCAACCGGACGCCAACTTCGGGCGCATCCTCGCCGCGTACGGCGGGGTCTTCGTCGCCGGGTCGCTGGCCTGGGGCGTGGTGGCGGACGGCTATCGGCCGGACCGGGCGGACATCGCCGGGGCGCTGATCTGCCTGGTCGGGGTTGCCGTGATCATGTACGCCCCGCGCGGCCACTGACCCGGATCGACCCGGAGGCATCAAGCGTGCGGCCGGGCCGAGTTGGCGCATACGGCAGCCGCTGGACCGGACCGGCAAAGAGCCCCGCACAGCACTGAGCCGCCGTCAGCCGCCCTAGGAGGGAGACGGATGACGGCGGCTCGGAGAGTGCGGCTGGGGTCAGCCGGCGTTGATGCAGGTGTTGCCGAAGGCCGGGTTGACGGCCGCGATCAGGATGTTGACGGTGTTGCCGCAGAGGTTGACCGGGACGTGCACCGGCACCTGGACGGCGTTGCCGGAGATGACACCCGGCGAGCCGACTGCGGCCCCCTCGGCCCCCGCGCTCGCCATGGCGGAACCCGCACCCGCGGCGATCAGGCCGGCGGCGGCAAGGGAAACGGCGGCCACCTTCTTGGGCGCGTTCATTGGTATCTCCTTGGGTCTTCGGGTGTTCTCGATATGTCCAACCAGAGGCACTGATCGTGCCTTCTGAGCTAACGAGGACCGGTCCCGCAGGGCATGCCCGGGGTCGCGGATTCACCCGCAGGCAGTAATCGGCGCCCATGGAGCGCCCATCCGGGTGATCGCGACCCCGGGAGCCGTTCCCGGCGGCCCGGTCGGTCGTTCTCCAGCCCGAGGTCCTCGATTCACCACCTCGGGAGAAGAGAAGTCATGCGCCACATCATCAGGACGGCATCCGGAAACACCGTCAATCTGCTGAATGCAGCGCTGATCCCGGCCTTCAGGCGTGCCTGCTCCAGTAGTTGACGCGCCCTTGGGTCGGTCTCGCGGGGTGAATCTCCACCCCAGTGGACCGCCTCGACATGCGGGGCAACACGGCGTGTGCCAAAACTTCTCTGGGGACGGTGTGTAATCGTCGGATCACTCCGGCTTGCACCGTGGCGGAACACCACGGTATAGGCCGCCCGAGTGATCGTTGCGAATTGCGCGCATCCCAGGGGTCAGCATTCTCGTTCGCACGTTGCCCGCCGTGGAACCGGTCGGGCAGAAAGACGGAGGAATTCCCACCATGCGCTCTTTCCAGAAGGCTGCCGTCCTCACGGTCGCTGCTTCCGGCATGATCCTGGCCGGCACCGCTTCCGCATCGGCCAGCGGCGAGGCCAAGGGGGCCGCAGTCGGTTCCCCGGGTGTGCTCTCGGGCAACATCGTCCAGGTTCCGATCCACATCCCGATCAACCTCTGCGGCAACACCGTCAATGTCATCGCGCTGCTCAACCCGACGTTCGGCAACGTCTGCGCCAACGTCGGCTGACCCCAGCCACCACACCCCCCGTCCGCTTTCCACTGCGGGCGGTCCCCCCACCTGAATCCAGGAGATTCTCCATGCGCAACATCAAGAAGGCCGTCCTCGTCTCCGCCGCCTCGGTCGGCGTGATCGTGGCCGGTGCCACCGCCGCTGCCGCCCAGGGCGCCGACGCCAAGGCCGCCGCCATCGGCTCCCCCGGCGTCATCTCCGGCAACGCGGTCCAGGTCCCGATCGACATCCCGATCAACCTGTGCGGCAACTCGATCAACGTGGTCGGCATCCTCAACCCGGCGTTCGGCAACACCTGCATCAACGCCTCCGGCCACGAGCGCAACCGCGGCTTCGAGCACATCGAGCGCGAGCGCACCGAGGAGCGCGGCCAGTTCGGCCGTGAGCGCGGTCACGAGCGCGGTCACGAGCGCGGCTACGAGCGTGGCGGCCGCGACCACGGCCGTGGCGGCGAGCACGGCAAGCGCAACGGCGGCGACGACTGCTGATCCAGTCACCCCCGGTACGGCGCTGCCCCTCGGAGCCCGAGAGCCCGAGGGGCAGCGCCGTACCGCAGACCAGTCTCAGGAAGAGGACGACAGCCATGAAGATCCTGTCCCGCGCGGGAGGCCGCGCACTGGCCGCCGCAGGAGCGGCCGTGATCGGGGCGCTGGGCGCGCAGGCACCCGCCTCGGCAGCCGAAGCCCGGCCGGCGAAGCCCGCCCAGGCACCCGAGGCCGCGCTGCGGCCGGTGGACACCGCCGCCGCGTTCGGCACGCTGGGGTCCACGGCAGGCACCGCCCTGCGCCCGGTGACGGACCTGCGGCTGGACCCCTGGGCCAACTCGTCGGCCGACCCGCTCACCAACGGTGTCGCGGTTCAGCCCAAGACGCCGAACGGGCACACCGGCCAGCTGAGCACCCTCCCGCTGACCGCGCCGCTGAGCGGCGGCGGCGGGCTGAAGGACGTGCCCGTGGTCGGACAGGTGGTCGGTCTGCTGCGGCACTGACCCGCCGAGGCCCACACCATGCCGGAGGCCGGCTCCCCCCGAGGGGGAGCCGGCCTCGGCGCGTCATCGGTCACCCCTGCCGGGTCACCCCTGCCGCAGGGCGCGGGCGGCCTCCACGGCCCAGTAGGTGAGGATCTGCTCGGCGCCGGCCCGGTGGATCGAGGTCAGCGTCTCCATCATCAGGCGGTCGCGGTCGATCCAGCCGTTGGCGGCGGCGGCCTCCACCATCGCGTACTCGCCGGAGACCTGGTACGCGGCGACCGGCACCGGGGAGACGTCCGCGACCTGGCGCAGGATGTCCAGGTACGCCATGGCGGGCTTGACCATCACCAGGTCGGCGCCCTCCGCGACGTCCAACTCCAGCTCGCGCAGCGCCTCGCGGGCGTTGGCCGGGTCCTGCTGGTAGGTCTTGCGGTCGCCCCGGAGCGAGGAGCCCACGGCCTCCCGGAACGGCCCGTAGAAGCCGGAGGCGTACTTGGCGGTGTAGGCGAGCACGGCGACGTCCTGGTGGCCCGCCTCGTCCAGCGCCCGCCGGACGACGCCGATCTGGCCGTCCATCATCCCGGAGGGGCCGACCATATGGACCCCGGCGTCGGCCTGGACCACCGCCATCTCGGCGTAGCGCTCCAGGGTGGCGTCGTTGTCCACACTGCCGTCCGCCGCCAGCACCCCGCAGTGGCCGTGGTCGGTGTACTCGTCCAGGCAGAGGTCGGACATGACGACCAGCCGGTCGCCGACCTCGGCGACCACATCGCGGATCGCCTGCTGGAGGATGCCGTCCGGGTTGGTGCCCTCGGAGCCGACGGCGTCCTGCACGGCGGGCACGCCGTAGAGCATCAGGCCGCCGAGGCCGGCCTCGGCCGCCTCCACCGCCGCCTTCCGCAGCGTGTCACGGGTGTGCTGGACCACGCCGGGCATGGAGCCGATCGGCACCGGCTCGCTGATCCCCTCCCGGACGAAGGCGGGCAGGATCAGCTGGGCGGGGTGCAGCCGGGTCTCGGCGACCAGTCGGCGGACCGCCGGGGAGGTGCGCAGCCGACGGGGGCGGTGGAGGGGGAAGCCGGTCATGACGGTATGGATGCCTTTCAGCGAGCCTTCCTGCGGGACCCCGGGCGGCGCTCACTCGGCCGGTACACCTGCTCGCCGGCCTCCAGGGCGGCGTCGCGGCGGGCCGCGCCGAAGTCGGCCAGGGCCTCGGCGAGCGCCGCGGCCGAGGGCGCCGGGGAGAGCACGTCGACCCGGAGGCCGTGCTCCTCGGCGGTCTTGGCGGTGGCGGGGCCGATGCAGGCGATGACGGTGACGTTGTGCGGCTTGCCGGCGATGCCGACCAGGTTCCGCACGGTGGAGGAGGAGGTGAAGAGCACGGCGTCGAAGCCGCCTCCCTTGATCGCCTCCCGGGTCTCGGCCGGCGGCGGCGAGGCGCGCACGGTGCGGTACGCCGTGACGTCGTCCACCTCCCAGCCGAGGTCGATCAGGCCGGCCACCAGGGTCTCGGTGGCGATGTCGGCGCGGGGCAGCAGCACCCGGTCGATCGGGTCGAAGACCGGGTCGTACGGCGGCCAGTCCTCCAGCAGCCCGGCGGCGGACTGCTCGCCGGACGGCATCAGGTCGGGCTTGACGCCGAAGTCGATCAGGGACTGGGCGGTGGTCTCGCCCACGGCGGCGACCTTGATACCGGCGAAGGCGCGGGCGTCCAGCCCGTACTCCTCGAACTTCTCGCGGACCGCGCGCACCGCGTTGACCGAGGTGAAGGCGATCCACTCGTAGCGGCCGGTGACCAGGCCCTTGATCGCCCGCTCCATCTGCTGCGGGGTGCGCGGCGGCTCCACCGCGATGGTGGGGACCTCGTGCGGCACCGCGCCATAGGAGCGCAGCTGGTCGGAGAGCGAAGCGGCCTGCTCCTTGGTGCGGGGCACCAGGACGTTCCAGCCGAAGAGCGGCTTGGTCTCGAACCAGGAGAGCGCGCCGCGCAGCGAGACCTGCTCGCCGACCACGGCTATGACCGGGGTCTGCGGGTCGACCGGTGCGGAGACCGGGGAGGGCAGCACCTTGGCGCTCTTCAGCTCGGCGGCGATGGTGCCCAGCGTGGCGGTGAAGGTGCGCTGCCGGGTGGTGGTGCCGCCGAGGGTGGCGGAGAGGGCGAAGTCGGGCTTGCGGCCGTGGGCCACCAGGGCGGTGGCGGTGGCGGGCAGCTGGCCCAGGGTGGTGCGGACCACCAGGGTGGCGTCGCAGCCGCCCAGGTCGGTCCAGCCCTGCGGCTCCAGGGAGGCGGCGTCCACAAAGCGGACGTCGGCGCCGTGGCGGCCGCGCAGCGGTACGCCGGCGTAGGCGGGGACGCCCACGGACTGGGCGACGCCGGGGACGACCTCGAAGGGGATGCGGTCCTTGGCGCAGGCCAGCATCTCCTCGGCGGCCCGGCCGTCCAGACCGGGGTCGCCGTCCACGGTGCGCACCACGTGCTTGCCCGCCTTGACGGCGGTGGAGACCAGCTTGGCCAGGGCGGCGGCGCCCCAGTCGGCGGTCTCCGGCGTGGAGTCGCCCGGGTCGGCGCCGTCGGCCGATGTCTCGCCGGAGGTGTGCACCTCGACGCCCTCGGGGCAGTGGGTGCGTACCGCGACGGCGGTGAGCGGGTCGGCGACGAGGACGTCGGCCGACGCCAGCACCTCGACCGCACGGAGCGTCAGCAGTCCGGGGTCGCCGGGGCCGGCGCCCAGGAATGTCACCTGCCCGCCCTTGCGGAGGCCGGTTGCGTCGGTGTTGGCGGTGGGGCTCACAGGACTCGCTCCCCCATCAGACCGGCCGCGCCCTCGGCGAGCATCCGGGCGGCGAGGGTGCGGCCGAGGGCCGACGCCTGCTGCTCGAAGGACCCGTCCAGAGAGAGCGGACCGGTGGCGGACATCTGAAGCAGGGTGGTGCCGTCGGGGGTGCCGACCACGCCCTCCAGCCGCAGTTCGGTGGCAGGACCCTGCACGCCGACCCTGGTGGCCAGCGCGCCCACGGGGGCGGAGCAGCCGACTTCCAGGGCGGCGAGCAGGGCTCGCTCCGCGACGACCGCGGCCCGGGTGGGGGCGTGGTCGAGCGCGGCGAGGGCGGCGGCGAGGCGCGTGTCGTGCGCGGCACACTCGACCGCCAGTGCCCCCTGGCCGGGGGCGGGCAGCATCAGGTCGAACCCGAGCAGCTGGGTGGCCTCGCCGAGGCGGCCCAGTCGGCTGAGGCCGGCGGCGGCCAGCACCACGGCGTCGAGTTCGCCGCTGCGGACGTAGCCGATGCGGGTGTCGACATTGCCGCGGATGGGCACCGTCTCGATCGCCAGGCCACGGGCGGCGGCGTACGCGTTGAGCTGGGCCATCCGGCGGGAGGAGCCGGTGCCGATGCGGGCCGGGCGGTCCTCCCCGTGGGCGCTGCACTTCTCGGCGAGCTCGTCGAGGGTGAGGCCGTCGCGGGCGACCAGCGCGTCGCGGACGTCCTCGCGCTCGGGCACGGCGGCGAGCAGCAGGTTCTCCGGCGCTGCGGTGGGCAGGTCCTTGAGGGAGTGCACCGCGAGGTCGATCCGGCCGTCCAGCAGGGCGTCGCGGAGGGCCGAGACGAAGACGCCGGTGCCGCCTATCTGCGACAGGTGCTCGCGGGAGGTGTCGCCGTAGGTGGTGATCTCCACCAGCTCGACGGGGCGCCCGGTGACCTTGGAGACCTGCTCCGCGACCATGCCCGACTGGGCCATCGCCAGTGCGCTGCGGCGGGTGCCGAGCTTGAGCGGCTGCTGCTTCAACTCGCCTGGGGTAGTGCTGAGTTGACCATTCATGACATGATCGTCCCGGTCGTGCTGGTTGCCTGGGTGGTGGTTCATCGGGCGCCGCCCTTCGCGGCCGCGACCTGTGTGCCTGCGCCCTCTGTCCCTGCTGTCCGGGCGGGGGCGCCCGAGACGGCCTCGACGGCCGAGGGGTCGAGATCGAAGAGTTCCCGCAGTGCCTCCGCGTAGGAGGCTCCGCCCGGTTCGCCGGCCAGCTGCTTCACCCGCACGGTCGGCGCATGCAGCAGCTTGTCCACGACCCTGCGTACGGTCTGCGCGATCTCGGCGCGGGACCGGGGGTCGAGGTCGGGCAGCCGGCCGTCGAGCCGGTCCAGCTCGCTGAGCACCACGTCCGAGGCCATGGTGCGCAGGGCGACCACGGTCGGGGTGATCCGGGCGGCCCGCTGGGCGGCGCCGAAGGCGTCGACCTCCTGCGCCACGATGGTGCGGACCGCGTCGACGTCGACCGCGCCCGGCCGGTCGGCTGCGGCGTCGGCCAGCGACTCGATGTCCACCAGGTGGGCGCCGTCCACGCGGTGCGCCTCGGCGTCGATGTCGCGCGGCATGGCGAGGTCGAGCAGGGCCAGCGGGCCGGTGGCGGGGTCGCGGTGCCGTACGGCGTCCCGGACCTGCCCGGCGTCGATGACCAGGCCGGCCGCCCCCGTACAGGAGATCACCAGGTCGGCGTCGGCCATCGCCTCGGGGACCTTGTCGAAGGCGACCGTGCGGGCGCCCAGACCGGCCGCGAGCCGCTCGGCGCGCTCGGGGGTGCGGTTGGCGATCACCAGGTCGGCGACTCCGGCCCGGCCCAGGGTGGCGGCGGCCAGCGAGCTCATCGAGCCCGCGCCGACCACCAGGGCGCGCTTGCCGTCGACCGGGCCGGTCGCGGCGGCGACCTGCTCCAGGCCGAAGGTGACCAGCGACTGCCCGGCCCGGTCGATGCCGGTCTCGCTGTGGGCGCGCTTGCCGACCCGCAGGGCCTGCTGGAAGAGCTCATTGAGGCCACGGGCCGCCGTGTGCTCCTCCTGCGCGAGGGAGAGCGCGTCGCGGATCTGGCCGAGGATCTGGCCCTCGCCGACCACCATCGAGTCCAGCCCGCACGCCACCGAGAAGAGGTGGTGCACGGCGCGGTCCTCGTAGTGGACGTAGAGGTGCGCGGTCAGCTCGTCCAGGTCGACGCCGCTGTGCCGGGAGAGCAGCGTGGAGAGCTCGGCGACCCCGGCGTGGAACTTGTCCACGTCGGCGTAGAGCTCGATCCGGTTGCAGGTGGCCAACAGCGCGGCCTCGGCGACGGTGGCGGAGGCGGCGGAGGCGTGCAGCAGCAGCTGCCGGGAGTCCCCGGTGAGCGAGGCGCGCTCCAGGACTCCGACAGGGGTGGTGCGGTGGCTGAGGCCGACGACGAGGAGGCTCATGCCGGCATCACGGCGGGGAGGTCCCCGTCTGTCCCGGCGGCGGCAGTGGTCGCGGTGGCGGCGGTGCGGCGCAGCTTGGCGGCGGCCCTGGCGGGTGCCGAGGCTTTGGCCGGAGCCGGGGCGGCGGCCTGCTCGGCGCCCTCCTCACCCGACTTGCGCTGCTCGTGGAAGGCCAGGATCTGGAGCTCTATGGAGAGGTCGACCTTGCGCACATCCACGCCGTCGGGCACGGAGAGCACGGTGGGGGCGAAGTTCAGGATGGAGGTGACCCCGGCCGCCACCAGCCGGTCGCAGACCTGCTGGGCCGCACCGGGCGGCGTGGTGATGACGCCGATCGACACCTGCTCCTCCTCGACGATGTCCTCAAGCTCGTCCATGTGGCGGACGGGCAGCCCGGCCGCTGTGGTGCCCACCACGGCGTGATCGGCGTCCAGCAGCGCCGCGACCCGGAACCCCCGGGAGGCGAAGCCGCCGTAGTTGGCCAGGGCGTGGCCCAGGTTTCCGATGCCGACGATCACCACGGGCCAGTCCTGGGTGAGGCCCAGCTCGCGGGAGATCTGGTACACGAGGTACTCGACGTCGTAGCCGACGCCCCGGGTCCCGTAGGAGCCGAGGTAGGAGAAGTCCTTCCGCAGCTTGGCGGAGTTGACGCCGGCGGCGGAGGCGAGCTCCTCGGAGGAGACGGTGGGGACGGAGCGCTCGGAGAGGGCGGTCAGCGCGCGCAGGTAGAGCGGCAACCGCGCAACCGTGGCCTCCGGAATGCCTCGGCCACGGTTGGCCGGGCGGCCCCGGTCGGCAGGGTGGGTGGGTCGGCCAGTTGCCACGATGCTCCTGAGGGTGAAGCTGGGCTTTGGCTGCCAGGCTATGCGTTTGTGAACGTGTGCACAAAGATGGTGTCCGATTTGTCCCCTAACAGTGACGCGCATCACGCCACCCCTCCCGAGGGCCCCGGAACCGGAAGCGCCACCGGCGCGTTCACCCGCGCCCGCCTGGCCGGGGGCACCCGGACCGGCGCCAGCCGGGGCCACGCCAGGCCCGCGGCCTCGCCCAGCACCCGGGTCCACTCCTGGGAGCGGGCCGGGTGGGCGGGGTGCGGCGCGGCGCAGTGCCGGAGCAGCGCGGCGGTGGTGCGGGCGTCGCCCAGCGCGGTGTGCTCGGCGTACGGCGGCAGCCCGGCCGCCTCGGCGCAGGCCCGCAGGCCGAAGCCGGTCGCGGTGGGCAGCAGGTCGCGGGCCAGCCGCATGGTGCAGAGCGTGGGGACCGGCGGCAGCGCCACGCCGAGCCGGTCGAACTCGCGCTCAAGGAAGGCGTGGTCGCAGCTCACATGGTGGCCGACCAGCAGCCGGCCGGTGAGCAGTTCCAGCAGGTGCGGGGCGATGTCGCGGAAGCGCGGGGCACCGGCCACCTCGGACTGGGTGATCCGGTGGACATGGGTGGGGCCCACCGGCCCCTCGGGGTCCAGCAGGGTGGTGAATTCGGCCTCGGCACGCAGAAAGCGGTCCAGCATGACGACCGCGACCTCCACCACCCGGTGCCGCCACGGGCTCCGGCCGGTGGCCTCGACGTCCACCACCGCATAGCCCGGCA
This sequence comes from Peterkaempfera bronchialis, assembly GCF_003258605.2. Taxonomy (NCBI): domain Bacteria; kingdom Bacillati; phylum Actinomycetota; class Actinomycetes; order Kitasatosporales; family Streptomycetaceae; genus Peterkaempfera; species Peterkaempfera bronchialis. The sequence continues at coordinate 3,945,153 of NZ_CP031264.1, read as the reverse complement.
CCACGGCGGCATCGGGGACCCGCACGGCGCCGTGGGCCGCCTCCCGGCGTGGTGCGGCGGACGCTCCCTGGAGTCGACCGAGAAGCACGGATGTTCTCCTCTTGTTCACCCCCGGGATGGCTCAAAACCACTCGATGGTAAGCCGACGAACCAGCCGTTCCACAAGCCGACGAAGCGGCCTGCACAGGCCGTCAGCGCACCAGTGCGCTGCGCAGCCGCTGCTCGTCGACCCGCCAGAAGTCATGCTGACGGCCGTCGATCAGGGTCACCGGGATCTGCTCCCAGTAGAGGCGGTGCAGCTCCGTGTCCTGGGTGATGTCCTTCTCCTCGAAGGCTGCGCCGAGCTCCCCGGTCACCCGGCGGATCACCTCCCGTGCCTCGTCGCAGAGATGGCATCCGGGCTTGCCGACCAGCGTCACGGTGCGGTCGGCGGGGGCGGGCCGGTCATTGCGGCGGAGCAGTGGACTCATCCGGCCATTCTGCTCCCGCACCGCACCGGAAGGACAGCCGTCGGACAGCGCCCGGCCCGACACCCGGCGGCACAGGGCGGCACACGGCGACACACGGCGACACGGGTCGACACACACCGACACACGCCGTTGACGCGGACGCCACCTCGGCGTCGCGGTGTGTCCGGCCCGTCTGGCTATGCTCGCCCTATGGCTCCGCTGCGAAGGCTTACGCAAAGGAAGCGATCCGTCACCGAGCGGACCGTGCTGGCGGGCGAGGCCGCTGCCGACGCCGCCGTGCCCGCCACTGCCGCCCAGTCCCCCGATCTCGCCCAGCCCTCCAATGCCGCCCAGTCCCCCAATGCCACCCAGTCCCCCGGTGCCGCCCCCGTGCGGGAGGCGCAGCCGGAGGCCGCCCCCGCCAGGCGCCGGGGCCTGCCCTTCCGGGACCGGGAGAAGGGGCACTCGGACGAGCGGCCGCCGACGGCCGGAGACCCCCGCGCCGCCGCCTTCTTCGACTGCGACAACACCCTGCTCCAGGGCGCGGCCATCTTCTATCTGGGCCTCGGCCTCTACAAGCGGCAGTTCTTCACCCACCGGGACGTCGCCCGGTTCGTCTGGCAGCAGGCGTGGTTCCGGCTGCACGGCGCCGAGGACGCCGGGCACATGGCCGAGGCGCAGGACACCGCGCTGGGGATCGTGGAGGGCAAGCGGGTCGAGGACCTTGAGGTGATCTGCGAGGAGGTCTTCGAGGAGGTCATGGCCGGCAAGGTCTGGCCCGGCACCCGCGCCCTGGTGCAGATGCACCTGGACGCCGGGCAGCGCACCTGGCTGGTGACCGCCGCCCCGGTGGAGGCGGCCCGGATCATCGCCCGCCGGCTCGGGATGACCGGTGCGCTGGGCACCGTCGCCGAGACCGTGGACGGCGTCTACACCGGCCGCCTGGTGGGCGAGCCGCTGCACGGCCCCGCCAAGGCGGCGGCGGTACGGGCGCTGGCCCGGCGGGAGGGGCTGGAGCTGGAGCGCTGCGCCGCGTACAGCGACTCCTCCAATGACATCCCGATGCTGTCGCTGGTCGGCTACCCCTATGTGATCAACCCGGACAACGCGCTGCGCCGACACGCCCGCGCCGAGGGGTGGCGGGTGCGCGACTTCCGTACCGGCCGCAAGGCGGCCAGGGTCGGCATCCCGGCTGCGGCCGGACTGGGCGCTGCGGCGGGCGGTACCGCCGCAGCCCTTGCGCTGTACCGCAAGCGGCGCTGACACGCCCGCCGGCACCCCGGACCGTACGGCCCCGCCCAGCCTTGGGCGGGGCCGAATGCGTGCCGACCGGATCCGATCGCTCCAGAGGGCCGGGAAATGGGGGGTTGCGCGGCCTGGAAGCAGGGAACACCGCGCCGCCGCAGACAAATTCGGTCACGGAATGCATGACTCCCATCACCCAACGGCAGGGGTCGATCGGGCGCTCCGGTCACTTTCAGCTGCCTGCTCGCAACGGAAGAGACTCAAGCGACCACTTTGGCGACACCGCGTAGCGGTGCTTGCACAAAGCGTTATCCTCGTCAGACGCACGCCGGAACCCATGCGTCCCCACGGTGGGTGAGCGGTCCCGCACTGCACGTATACAGCTCTGCCTCTGGGAGTCCCGTGTACCCACACGTCCGGAACGACGCGCCTGCTCCCTACAACGCCTGCGGGGCCACCGGGCTGGACCTGCTGCGCACCCTGATCCGCGATCAGCTGCTCCCCGCCACCCCGATGCCGCTCCCGGTCGGCACCGCCCTCCGCAGCGGCACCGCCTCCGGCGCCCGCGCCCGCACCGCGCCCGGACCCCGCTCCACCGCCGGCCAGCGCGCCCGCCACGGCGCGGTCGAGACCGAGCACAACCCGGTGATGGAACTGGTCGAGCGGGCCCAGGCCGGCGAGAGCGAGGCATTCGGCAAGCTCTACGACCACTACGCCGACACGGTCTACCGCTACATCTACTACCGGGTCGGCGGCCGGGCCACCGCCGAGGACCTCACCAGCGAGACCTTTCTGCGGGCACTGCGGCGGATCTCCACCTTCACCTGGCAGGGCCGCGACTTCGGCGCCTGGCTGGTCACCATCGCCCGCAACCTGGTGGCGGACCACTTCAAGTCGAGCCGCTTCCGGCTGGAGGTGACCACCGGCGAGATGCTCGACGCCAACGAGGTGGAGCGCAGCCCCGAGGAGTCGGTGCTGGAGTCGCTCTCCAACGCGGCACTGCTGGAGGCGGTCCGCAAGCTCAACCCGCAGCAGCGGGAGTGCGTGACGCTGCGCTTCCTCCAGGGGATGTCGGTCGCCGAGACCGCCCGGATGATGGGCAAGAACGAGGGCGCCATCAAGACCCTCCAGTACCGGGCGGTGCGCACCCTCGCCCGGCTGCTGCCCAGCGACGCCCGGTGACCACCCGAGGATGAATCAGCGATCACATGATCAGGCGCGCGTAACCGACGCCCGCCGCTGCTCGTTGCCCAGCGTGCAATCCCCCTCCGGGGCGGTACCCGGCGATCCGGCCTCCTGCCGGACGCGCTCGGCGGCCCGGTGGCGCCTCACTCCACGGGGTGGTTCACGGCTCGACGGGGCAACCGTCCGGCCGGCCGGGGTGTCGACAACGACGAGAGGAGGTGCGACCCGTGACAGCGAATGTGCTTGAGCACCGGCGGGCGAAGTCCTTCGCCGAGGCGTTGGCGGCGCACCAGAGCGCCGACCGGCGGAACGAGGGCGTCGACGACGGCCCCGACCGCGGCCACTCCACCGCCATGGCGGCCCTGCTGGCCACCACCGACGCGCTGGCCGCCCTACCCCCACCGACCCTCGACCCCGAGGTGCGCACGGTGCAGCGGGCCCAGCTGATGGCCGCCTTCGAGCAGGCATTCGCCGAGGGCACCGGACCGGGCGTCCCGGAGCAGCGCCGGCGCGGCGCCCACCGGGCCACCGCAGCCGTCACCGGCGCCGCCTCCCGGCTTCGGCCGCGCAGCCGCTGGGGCCGCCGTCTGGCGGCCGGCGGGCTCGCCGCCGGGGTGGTCGTCGGCGGCTTCGCCGGGGTCGCGATGGCCAGCACCGGGGCCCTGCCGGGCGACACGCTGTACAGCATGAAGCGCAGCCTGGAGGGGTGGCAGCTGGACTGGGCCGGCTCCGACAACGAGCGCGGCGCGCTGCTGCTGGACCATGCCTCCACCCGGATGCACGAGGCCCAGCAGCTGCTGGGCCGCTCCGGTGGCGACGACGGGTCCGCCGCCGACCTCAGCCCCGCCACGGTGGAGCAGCTCCGCAAGGCGCTGGCCGATATGCATGCGGAGGGGGCCAGCGGCCGCAGGCTGCTCTGGTCCGTCTACCGCAGCAACGGCTCGCTGGACCCGATGCGCAGGCTGGCGGTCTTCGCCCGCTCCCAGGACGACCGGTGGTCCTCACTGCGGCGGCAGCTGCCGGAGCAGCTCGCCCCGGTCGCCTCCCAGGTGACCCGGCTGCTGGACGACATAACGGCGGACGTCGCGCCGCTGCACATCCTCCAGCCGTCCCAGCAGGACGGCGGCGAGGTCGGCACGGCGGGCGGCGAGAACCGCTCCGGCGGCCCCGGCGCCACGGGCGGCCCCGGCCGCTCGGCCGTCGGCACCCGCACCCCCGGCGGCGGTTCCTCCATGGTGCCCGCCGAGCGCGACGGGGCGGCCCCGACGGGTACGGCCGGCTCCTCCCCGACGCCGGGCAGCACCCCGGCGGGCGTGGGCGGGCTGGTGGACGGCCTCACCGGCGGGCTCACCGGCAGCGGCAACAGGGCGACCGGCAGCAGCACAGGCACCGCCGGTTCCACCGCCACGGGCGACCCCTCCTCCTCGCCCACCGGCGGCAAGCCGGGCCTCACGGTTCCCCCGCTGATCCCCGGTCTGCTGCCGGGTCTCGGCCTCGACCTGAGCTGACCGTACGACCCTGGCACGGCTGAGGGCCGCCACCCGCTGCGGGTGGCGGCCCTCAGCCGTGCTGGTCGGGAGTGCTGCGATCACGGGTGCCGGGGTCGCGTCGGAAGAAGGGTCAGAAGAAGACCGAGCGGCGCTGCACCAGCAGCCGGTACAGGGTGTGCTGGATGGTCTCCCGCACCTCGTCGGTGAGGTTGAAGACCAGCATCGGGTCGTCCGCTGCCTCCGGCGGCTGGTTGTCGGTGGGGATGGGCTCGCCGAACTGGATGGTCCACTTGGTGGGCAGCGGGATCGCGCCGAGCGGCCCCAGCCAGGGGAAGGTGGGCGTGATCGGCACATACGGCAGGCCGAGCAGCCGGGCCAGCGTCTTGGCGTTGCCGATCATCGGATAGGTCTCCTCGGCGCCCACGATGGAGCAGGGCACGATCGGCACCTGGGCGCGCAGCGCGGAGGCGACAAAGCCGCCCCGGCCGAACCGCTGGAGCTTGTACCGCTCGGAGAAGGGCTTGCCGATGCCCTTGAAGCCCTCCGGCCAGACGCCCACCACCTCGCCGTGCTCCAGCAGCCGCTGGGCGTCCTCGTTGCAGGCCAGGGTGTGGCCGGCCTTGCGGGCCAGCTCATTGACGCCGGGGAGGACGAAGACCAGGTCGGCGGCGAGCATCCGCAGGTGCCGGTGGTTGGGGTGGTGGTCGTGGATGGCCACATGGGTCATCAGGGCGTCCAGCGGCACCACCCCGGAGTGGTTGGCGACGATCAGCACCCCGCCCTCGGCCGGGATGTGCTCGATCCCCCGGACCTCGACCCGGAAGTACTTCTCGGCGAGCGGCCGCAGCAGCGAGAGGAAGACCTCCTCGGTGAGCTCCCGGTCGAAGCCGAACTCGTCCACCTCGTAGTCACCGGTGATCCGGCGGCGCAGAAAGGCCAGCCCATTGGCGGCGCGGCTCTCCCAGCCGTGCCCCAGCAGCCGCTCCGCGGCGTCGCCCAGCGGCCCGGCGAGGGCGTGCCCCACCGCGTCCGCGACCTTCTCGGCGACCGCGCCCGCGCGGTCCGAGGCGCCCTCCACCACGGCCCCGGGCAGCGGCGGCGACGGCAGTGCGGAGAGCGGCGGCGGCAGCCGGTGCCGTCCGGTGCGGGGGCCGTCCTCCGGTCGGGCGACGGCCGGGCGGGCCGCTCCCGGGGCCCGGCGGGGGTCGCGGCCCTGCGCCGAGGGCTTGGCCCCGGGCCGGGGGCGGTCGGCCGCCTCCCGGGCGGGCGCCTCCCGGGCGGGTGCCTGCGGCTTGGCGGCGGCGGCGCCCGCCGCCGGCGCCGTACGGCCACCCGGGTCGTGCTCGGAGGAGTGCGGGGGCTGCACCGGGCCGCCGCCCCGGGCGGAGTCGATCGGGATGACCTTGGCATCGCCCATGGCGTACTCCCTCGCGGTGCTCATCGCAGGTCCAGCTCCAACGTGCCCTGTTCCAGTGTGCGGGAACGGCCGCCGGCGGGCGGCAGCAGCCCGGCCAGCCGGTCGGTGACGGCGGTGAGCCGCTCCGGCGGGAGCAGCCCGGCCGCGCAGGCCTCCGCGAAGGCGGCGAACGCCTCGGGCGTGGTGCGGCGGGGCCGATAGCCGAAGGTCTCGTGAAGCTGGGTCACATCGACCACCCGGCCGTGGGTGAGCAGCCGGATCTGCTCCGGCGAGAAGTCCGCTATCCGGGTCTGCCGCACCAGTCCGGCGACCCAGCTGATGGCCGGCAGCAGCACCGGGACGGTGGGGCGGCCCAGTCGGCGGGCGCACTGGGAGAGCAGCAGCACCCCCTCGCCGGCGACATTGAAGGTGCCGCTGTTGGTGGTGCCCCGGCGGGCCGCAAGGGAGGCCAGCCGCAGCACCTCGACGGCGTCGTCCTCGTGCACAAACTGGAGCCGGGGGTCGTAGCCGAGCACGGTCGGCAGCAGCGGCAGCGAGAAGTACTCGGTGAGCGGGGTGTCCGCACCCGGGCCGATGATGTTGGCGAACCGCAGGACGCAGACCGCGACATCGGGGCGGCGGCGGCCGAAGCCGCGTACATAGCCCTCGACCTCCACCGCGTCCTTGGCGAAGCCGCCGGAGGGCAGCGCCCGGGGCTGCATGCGCTCGGAGAAGACCGCCGGGTCGCGGGAGGCGGAGCCGTAGACGCTGGTGCTGGACTTCACCACCAGCCGCTGCACGGTGGGCGCCTTCTGGCAGGCGCCGAGCAGCTGCATGGTGCCGATGACATTGGTCTCCTTGACCGCGCCGCGGCCGCCGGAGCCCAGCGGGGTGGCGCTGACGTTCATGTGCACCACGGTGTCGACGGAGTGTTCGGCGATCACCCGGGCGATGGCCGGACGCCGGATGTCGGCGCGGGCGAAGACATAGTCGGCCAGGTGGCCGTCGGGCCCCTCGGAGGGTGACTGCTCCAGGTCGTAGGGGGGCGGTTGGATGTCGACGCCGACGACCAGGTCGACGTCGGGCTCTGCCCGGATCACCCTGACGAACCGGGCGCCGAGGTGCCGGGCCACTCCGGTGACGAGCACGACCTTACCCACGGCGCCAGTCCTCCCGTTCGAAATCCCCTGCCCGCAAGGCACGGTATCGCTATGTCATTGCCGGGGAATGTCCCGGCATGACCGGTGTGGCGCCGATCACCCCACCCGGCGGTATGACGCCTCGGTGATCCTACGACAGCGGAGCGTGTCCGTACGGGAACGGAGAGACGCCGACGCCCGCCCCGGCCTTTGCGGTCGGGGCGGGCGTCGGGCGATCGGGGCGCTGCTACTTCTTGTTGCGCCGCTGCACACGCGTGCGCTTGAGCAGCTTGCGGTGCTTCTTCTTGGCCATACGCTTGCGGCGCTTCTTGATGACAGAGCCCACGGAACAACCCTCGCTCACTGGGACTCTCTCGCGACCGCGGCGCGGTGCTCTGGAGTCCGGATACGACTGACGGAAGCCCTAGCGTACCTGCCACGCCGCGCGTGCCGTAATCGAGTCGCACACACGCGGTGCGGCAGGGCTTCCACCAGGCCGATTGCGCTGCGCCTCAGCTTCCCTACGCGGTCTCCCGCCCGACGTAGGACTCTCGGAGATAGTCGTGTACCGCCTGCTCGGGGACCCTGAAGGAGCGGCCCACCCTGATGGCGGGCAGCTCCCCGCTGTGCACCAACCGGTACACGGTCATCTTCGACACTCGCATCACCGCGGCGACCTCAGCCACGGTCAGGAAGTTGACCTCATTGAGAGGCCTCTCACCAGAAGCCATGTCAACACCGACCTTTCGCATGCGCTGAGCACCGGCTTCCCCTCCGGTGACTGAAGCCAGCACACGCGTATCCCCAGAGTAGTTGCGGGTGGTACGGGTGGGAAGAGGGGTAAGGCGGCCCGCGTCACCGTGACGGCACCGCCGGTTGCCCCTGGTGAGCGCTCGGCACCTCGTAGTACGCCGGTCGCGCACCGCTGTCGACGCCTCCGGTGGCCGCGACCCCGGGGAACCGCTCGCGGAAGCACAGGGCAGGCGCGGGAGTGCGAGGGGCGCATCCGGCGGCGGCGCATGCGCCGGGGGTGCGCGAGGCGGTCAGGACGTCAGGTGCTCAGGACATCAGGCGGTCAGGGCATCAGGCGGTCAGGGCATCAGGCCGTGGTACGGAAAGGCTTCACGGCGGGCGGCCAGGATCGCCTGGTCCAGCCGGTCGGCGGGGTCGTAGCCGGTCTCGCCGAAGTCCGGCCAGCGGACCGGGTGGCGGCCGTCGGTCATCCGGTACGGCGCCTGCTGCCGGGTGCGCCGGTAGACCTCCGCGCGCCACTCGGCCGGGGTGTCGGCGGCGGGGTCGATGGGGCGGCCGGCGGCGATGGCGGTGAGGTGGGTCCAGATCCGGGGCACCACCTCGACCACCGCGTACCCGCCGCCGCCGAGGGCGATCCAGCGGCCGTCGGCATGGCGGTGGGCCAGGTCGTGGAGGGAGACGGCCAGGGCGCGCTGGGCGTCCAGCGAGACGGCGAGGTGGGCCAGCGGGTCCTCGGCATGGGTGTCGGCGCCGTGCTGGCTGACCAGGACCTGCGGCCGGAAGGCGGCGAGCAGTTCGGGGACGGTGGCATGGAAGGCGCGCAGCCAGCCGGAGTCGCCGGTGCCGGGCGGCAGCGGGACGTTGACCGCGCTGCCGGGGGCGTCCGGGCCGCCGGTCTCGCCGACCCAGCCGGTCTGCGGAAAGAGGGTGGCGGGGTGCTCGTGCAGCGAGACGGTGAGCACCCGGGGGTCGTTCCAGAACGCCGCCTGCACCCCGTCGCCGTGGTGGACGTCGATGTCCACATAGGCCACCCGTTCCGCGCCCAGTTCCAGCAGCCGGGCGATGGCCAGCGAGGCGTCGTTGTAGACGCAGAACCCGGAGGCCCGGTCGGGCATGGCATGGTGCAGCCCGCCGGCGAAGTTGACGGCATGCAGTGGGCGGGGGCGGTCGCCGGGCGTGCCGGGGGCGGGCCAGACCGCCTCGGCGGCGGCGACCGACTGACCGGCGATCAGCGCGGAGGCGGTGTGCATGCCGGGGAAGGCCGGGTTGTCCTCGGTGCCCAGGCCGTACCGCGGCTCGTACCGGGCCGGGTCCTGCCAGTGCTCGGCGGTGCGGCGGACGGCGTCGATGTACGCCTGGTCGTGGACCAGCCGCAGGGTGGAGTCGCCCGCCGGGGCGGCGGCCGACACGGTGACGCCGGGCGCCGTGGTGAGCCCGAACGCCTCCACCAGCCGCATGGTGAGGGCGAGCCGCACCGGGTCCATGGGGTGGCCCCGGCCGAAGTCGTAGGCGGTGACCCCCTCGTCCCACTGGAGGCGGAGGCCGCAGACGGCGCGGCGGGGCTGGGCGGCGGGGACGGCGTCGGGCATGGCCGCCACGGTAGCGGAGCCGGTCAGCGGGTCTCCGTGGGCACGACGGCGGCGGCCTCCGGCCGCGTCTGCGGGGCGAAGGCCCGGGAGACCAGCAGCACGGTGAGGACCAGGACCAGCGGGACGGCCAGCGCGGCCCGGTAGGAGCCGGCGTCGCCGACCGCGCCGACCAGCGGCGAGCCGATCAGGAAACCGACGTAGTTGAAGAGGTTGAGGCGGGCCACGGCGGCGTCCGAGGCGTCGGGGAAGCGCCGCCCGCCGGCCGCGAAGACCTGCGGCACAATGGCGCACAGGCCCACCCCCAGCAGGGTGAATCCAAGGATTCCGGTCCATGGCCCGGGCGCTGCCGCGGCGACCGCGAAGCCGAGCGCGGAGAGCACCGCCCCGGCGCGCACCACGGCCACGGCGCCCCAGCGCTGCACCCCGGCGTCGCCGAGGGCCCGGCCGAGCAGCATGGTCACCATGTAGGCGTTGTACGGGACGGTGGCCAGTTCCTCGGAGCTGTGCAGGGTGTCCTGGAGGTACTTGGCGCTCCAGTTGGAGACGGTGGCGTCGGCGATGTACGCGGCGGCCATGGCGAAGCAGAGCGGCAGCAGCGGCCGCCAGGGGAGGGTGCGGCCCGCCGCCTCGGCGGCCTCCCGCGCGGCGGCCTCCCGCGCGGCGGCCTCCGGCTCGGCGCCGGCCAGCTCCGCCGGGCCCGCGTACCGGGTGGACGCGGCGAGCACCACCGGGACCAGCACCGCCGCCGACCCGCCGAAGAGGGTGTACAGCGAGAGGTGCCAGTGCGCCCCGGCCCAGGCCAGCGAGGCGCCGACGATCCCGCCGAGGCTGAAGGCGGCGTGGAAGCCCAGCATGATGGAGCGTCCATAGCGGTTCTGGAGGCCCACGCCCAGCATGTTCATGGAGGCGTCGAGGGCGCCGACCATCAGTCCGAAGGCGGCCAGCGACAGGGCCAGCTGCCACACCGTGTCACCCGCGCCGACTCCGACCAGGGAGAGGCAGACCAGCGGCTGCACCGCGCGCAGCACCGCCCGGGCCGAGGTGCGCCGGACCACGTGCTCGGAGGCGATGGAGCCGACCCCGGCGAGCACCGGTACGGCGGCCAGGAAGACCGGGAGCAGCGCGTCGCTGACGCCGTACCGGCTCTGTACGGCGGGGATGCGGGTGACCAGCAGGGCGAAGGCGACGCCCTGGCAGAGGAAGCTGACCAGCAGGGCCGCGCGGGCCTGCCGCAGCCGTCCGGTGACCTCCATGGCCCCACCCCCGTCGTCGGCCGGATCACCGGCCTCTGGAAACGCTGGCGCGAGCGTAGGGCCTGCGGCCCGGCTCCGGGAGGGGTGCCGCCCCGCCGATCGCAACGGTTTTCGAGCGCGGGCGGAGCGCCATCCGTTCTGGCGCCATTGGGGTGAGTTGCCATGTTTTGCGCCCCCGGCTGCTTACGGTGAGAGTGAGTGCCGTAGACAGAGGCCCTTCGGCAGAGATGAGGACACATCGTGGGGATGGTGCGCACTCTCGGTCCCCAGCTCCTGCACGGCCGCCGCCGGCCGGTCGACAGGACCCTCCAGGACGTGCTCACGGCCGTCCTGACGGCCCCGCAGCTGCCTCCCGACGCCTTTGCCCCGGCGCTGCTCGCCAGGGTCCCCGTGGACCGGCTCCAGCTGATGGCCGACCAGCTGCGGGAGCGTCATGGCGCCGTCCGGTCGGTGCAGCCGTACCGGGGGCTGTGGCGGGTGCAGTGCGCGGACGGCAGCGAGCTGCTCTGGGCCCGGCTGGACGGCACCGGGCTGCTCACCTCCCTGGTCCTCGGCCCGGCCGCGCTGACCGCCCGCCACCAGACGGCCCCCGAGCCGCCGCGCCCCGCCGGGCGCCCGAGTCCGCCCCGGCGGCGCCGCCGCCGCGCCCGCCGGTCCCGGTCTCCACCGCAGCCCGGACCCGGCGGGCCACCGCCCAGCGGTACACCCAGGCCACTGCGGCCACCGTCGGCTGGGCGGCGCTGCAACTGGCCCTGGCGCTGACCGCCGGATCGGCGACCGACTGGCTGCTGCTGGTGCTCGCCGGGCTCGCCGCCACCTGGTGCCTGCTGCGCCTCGGCCCCTGGCACGCCCTGCCCCCGTACGGGCGGCTGCTGCCCGCCGCCGCCGTGGCCGGTCCGCTGGCCGCCGGACTGCGGGTGCCCGCCGCCGGGCTGCCGTGGGACCTGCGCGCGCCGCTGGCGCTGCTGCCGCCGCTCGCCGTACTGGCCGCCGCCGCCTGGACCGCCCTCCGCTGCCGCCCCCGCAGCGGCCCCGGCGACCCGCCGCTGGTGCTGGAGTCACCGCTGCGCGGCGGCACCGTCTGCCTGCTCCAGGCCGGCGGGCCCACCGTCAACCGGCATGCCGCCGACCCCTGCGGGCGCGCTGCCCACCACGGCTGCGACCTGACGGTGCTCGGCAGCGGCCTGCGGTGGCGCCGCCGCCGCGCGCTCGGCCTGATGCCCGCCGCCAACGAGAGCTATGCGGCCTACGGCCACCCGGTGCGCAGCCCCTGCGACGGCATTGTGGCGGTGGCCGTGGACGGCCTCCCCGACAACGAGCCCGGCAGCGTCGACCCGGCGCATCCGCTGGGCAACCACATCGCCGTGGACACCGGCCGGGCCCTGGTGGTGCTGGCGCATCTGCGGCCGGGCTCCCTGCGGGTGCCGGTCGGCGCCCGGGTCACGGCCGGGACCATGCTGGCCGCCGTGGGCAACTCCGGGGACACCGGCGGCGAACCGCTGCTCCACCTCCGCGTGGAGACCCGCACCTCCAGCTGCTCACCGGGGTCCGGCACCGCCCTCCCGCTCCGCCTCGCCGAGCTTTCGGGTGTGCCGCTGCGCGGGCGCCGCTTCACCGTCAGCGGCTGATCCCCAGCAGCCCCGGCAGCTCCGCCATCTCCGTGAAGAGCGCGGTCGCACCGGCCGCGCCGAGCCGGGCGGCGGGCGTCAGGGCCGCGTAGCCGTACACGTCCATGCCGGCGGCGCGGGCCGCGAGGACGCCGTTGGGGCTGTCCTCCACCACCGCGCAGCCCGCCGGGTCCGCCCCCATCACCCGGGCGGCGTGCAGAAAGAGGTCGGGGGCGGGCTTGCCCCGGCCGACGTCCTCGGCGCTGAAGATCCGGTCCTCCGGGAGGTGGCCGCGCAGGCCCACCCGGTCCAGGGCGGTGCGGATCCAGGCGTGCGGGGCGGAGGAGGCCAGGCAGTACGGGACCTCGTACGCGGCCAGCGCCTTCAGCAGGCCCTCGGCTCCGGCCACGGCGGCCAGCTCGGCCTCGAAGGCGGCGAAGACCCGGGCGTGGTACAGGTCGTCGAAGCCGTCCGGCAGGGCCCGCCCGGACCGCTCCCGCACCACGTCGTGGATGTGGTGCGACGCCGTGCCCAGGAAGTCCCGCACCGAGTCGTCGAAGGTGGTGGGGTGGCCGAGTTCGGTCAGGTACTCGGCCAGCACCCGGTTGGAGATGGGCTCGCTGTCGCAGAGCACCCCGTCGTTGTCCAGGATCACCAGGTCGTAGCGCACCCGGCCACTCTAGGCGGCGGCTACCTGCCGCCGGCCAGCTCCCGGGAGCGGTCGCGGGCGGCCTCCAGGGCGGCCAGGAAGGCGGCGCGTACGCCGTGGTTCTCCAGCTCGCGGATGGCGGCGATGGTGGTGCCGGCCGGTGAGGTGACGGCCTCGCGCAGCTTGACCGGGTGCTCACCGGAGTCGCGCAGCATCACGGAGGCGCCGATCGCGGACTGCACGATCAGGTCGTGGGCGACGGTGCGGGGCAGGCCCAGCAGGATGCCCGCGTCGGTCATCGCCTCCACCAGCAGGTAGAAGTAGGCCGGGCCGGAGCCGGAGAGCGCGGTGGCGGCGTCCTGCTGGGACTCGGGCACCCGTACCGTCCGGCCGACGTGCCGGAAGATCTCCTCGGTGCGCCGCAGATGCTCCTCGGTGGCGTGCGCGCCGGCCGAGATGACGCTCATCGCCTCGTCCACCAGCACCGGGGTGTTGGTCATCACCCGGACCACCGGGGTGCCCGGCGCCAGCCGCTGCTCGAACCAGCCGGTGGGGACGCCGGCCGCACCCGAGACCACCAGCCGGTCGGCGGGCACATGCGGGGCCAGCTCGTCCAGCAGGGCGCCCATGTCCTGCGGCTTGACGGTGAGGATGAGGGTGTCGGCGGCCTTGGCGGCCTGCTCGTTGGAGACCGCCTCCACGCCGTACCGCCGGTGCAGTTCCGCCGCCCGCTCCGGGCGGCGGGCGGTGACCAGGACATCGGCCGGTGCCTGACCGGCCCGCAGCAGGCCGGAGACCAGCGCCTCGCCGATCTTGCCGGCACCGAGGACGGCGACTGTCTGGGTCATGGGCGGCTCACCTCGTCGTCTTACGGGCGGTTGCGGGCCCATCCTCGCACCGGGCCGGGCCGCCGGTCGGCCACGTCCACGTGGCGGACCGGTCGGCAATGTGTCGGAGCCACACCGGGTGGGCCCGGCGGTGGCCCTCCGTACCGTGCCCCGGCCGCCCCGGCGGCCCCTACCGTCTCGGGGACGCCAGGGGCGGGGCGCAGTGGCGTCGGCCGGAAGACGAGCGAGGAGCCGCCATGAGGACAGCGCACCGCAGATCCATCCGTTCCGCCGCAGTGGCCGTACTGGGCGTGGTCGCCGTGGTCGCCGCCGTGCTGGGCCTGGGCCCGGGTGGCGCGACCGCCGCGCATGCCGCGTCGCTGGTGCAGGTCACCGGGTTCGGGTCCAATCCGGGGAACCTCCAGATGTACCGCTATGTACCGGACGGCCTGCCCTCCGGTCGGCCGCTGGTGCTGGCGCTGCACGGCTGTGCCCAGTCGGCCGCCGCGTACGACGACGAGACCGGCTGGACCAAGTGGGCCGACCAGTGGGGCTTCTCGCTGGTGCTGCCGCAGCAGCAGTCGTCCAACAACTCCACCTCCTGCTTCAACTGGTTCCAGGCCGGTGACTTCTCCCGCGACCAGGGCGAGGCGCTGTCGATCCGTCAGATGGTCGACCGGATGAAGGCGGACTACGGCACCGACGCGGGCCGGGTCTATGTCACCGGGCTCTCCGCGGGCGGGGCGATGACGGCGGCGCTGCTGGCCGACTACCCGGACGTCTTCGCGGGCGGCGGTGTGGTGGCCGGTCTGCCGTACCGCTGCGCCTCCTCGGTGAACGAGGCGTCGGTGGACTGCATGACCCTGGGCAAGAACCAGACCCCCAAGCAGTGGGGCGACCTGGTGCGCTCCGCCTACCCGTCGTGGACCGGGGCCCGGCCGAAGGTGTCGCTCTGGCAGGGCGACGCCGACTACACCGTGAAGACCACCAACCTCGGTGAGCTGATGAAGCAGTGGACCGACGCCAATGGCGTCGACCAGACCGCCGACATCAGCGACACGGTGGCCGGCTACCCGCACCGGGTGTACACGGACGCCTCGGGCAGCCCCCGGGTGGAGACGTACACCATCACCGGCATGGGCCACGGTCAGCCGGTGGACCCGGGCAGCGGCGCCACCCAGTGCGGCACCGCCGGGGCGTACATCCTGAATGTGCACATCTGCGCCTCCTACTGGATCGGCCACTTCTGGGGCCTGGACGGCTCCACCGGCACCCCCACGCCGACGCCCACGCCCACCCCGACCGCCACCCCGACGCTCACCCCCACCCCGACGCCCACCGCCACCCCCACCGACGGCAGCACCACCACGCTCACCCTCGCCAACGACGACGCCCGTGACGGCTATGTCAAGGCGACCGCCGACGGCGGCAGCGCCTCGGTCGGCCCGCTGGAGAGCACCATGGGCCTGGCCGTCGGCCGGGGCGCCGACGGCCAGTACAACCGGACCCTGCTCTCCTTCGACACCTCCCGCATCCCGGCCGGCGCCACCGTCACCGGCGCCCGGCTGACCGTGGCGTACGGCAGCAGCGTCGGCAACCCGTGGACCAGCCCGGCCGGCAACCGGCTGCTGGTGGATGTGCGCAGCGGCTGCTTCGGCACCACCTGCTCGACCGAGGCCGCCGACTGGGCCGCCGCGCCGACCGCTGCCGGGGTGGCGGAGGTCGGGGCGTTCTCGTCCGGTACGCAGACCTCGTCCGCCTTCTCCGCCGCCGGGCTGGCCGCGATCGACCGCACCGGCACCACCCAGCTGCGGCTGGCGTTCGAGCGGCCGCAGACCGCCCTGGCGTATGTCTTCCTCCAGCACGGCGCCAAGGCGACGCTGACGGTGGAGTACCGCTGACCGCTATGGAGTGCGCCGGCGCAGCGTAGCGGCACCGAGGGCCAGGGCGGCGACGATACAGCCGGCGATGACAGCGACATCGCGGGCGAAGTCGCCGCCCAGGCTCGTCCGGGCGGCGACCTGCGCCATGGCGTCCACCGCGTAGGAGAGCGGCAGGACGTCGGAGACCGCGCCGAGGACCGACGGCATCCGCCCGCGTGGCGCAAAGAGGCCGCAGAGCAGCAGCTGCGGCAGGATCACGGCCGGCAGGAACTGCACCGCCTGGAACTCGGTCCGGGCGAAGGCGCTGGTGAAGAGGCCGATCGAGGTGCCCAGCACGGCGTTGAGGACGGCGACCAGCAGCAGCGCCCAGACCGAGCCGGCAATGTCCAGGCCGAGCAGTCCGACGGCCAGGCCGGTGGCGATCCCGGCCTGGACCACGGCGAGCGCGCCGAAGGCCAGGGCGTAGCCCAGCAGCAGGTCGAGCTTGCCGAGCGGCATGGAGAGCAGCCGCTCCAGGGTGCCGGAGGAGCGTTCACGCAGCGTGGCGACCGAGGTGACCAGGAACATCACCGTGAAGGGGAAGAACCCCAGCAGCGGGGCGCCGATCCGGTCGAAGACCTGCGGGGAGTCCTGGAAGACCCAGGAGAGCAGGGCCAGCAGCAGGCACGGGACGATGAGCAGCAGCGCGATGGTGCGCGGGTCGTGGCGCAGCTGCCGCAGCACCCGGCGGGCGGTGGCGGCGGTGCGGGCCGGGCTGAAGGCGGTCATGACCGGACCTCCTCGGCGTGGGTCTCCACCAGACGCAGGAAGGCGTCCTCGACATCGGCGGCGCCGGTACGGGTGAGCAGTGCGTCGGGGGTGTCGTCGGCGAGCAGCCGGCCGTCGCGGAGCAGCAGCAGGCGCCGGCAGCGCTCGGCCTCGTCCATGACATGGCTGGAGACCAGGACGGCGGTGCCCTCGTCGGCGAGCCGGTGGAAGAGGCTCCACAGGTCGCGGCGGAGCACCGGGTCGAGGCCGACGGTGGGTTCGTCCAGCACCAGCAGTTCGGGGCGCTGCCCGGTGCCGGTGCCGAGCAGGGCGACGGCCAGCGAGACCCGGCTGCGCTGGCCGCCGGAGAGGTTGCCGGCCAGCGCGTCGGCGTGGTCGGCCAGGTCGACCTCGGCCAGGGCGCGGTCGACGGCCTCGGCGCGGGACCGGCGGTGGGCGCGGCCGGGGGCGAGCACCTCGGCGTAGTAGGCGAGGTTCTCCCGGACGGAGAGGTCGGTGTAGACGGACGGCGCCTGGGTGACATAGCCGACCCGGTGGCGCAGTTCGGGGTGGCCGGCGGGCAGGCCGAGGACCTCGGCGGTGCCGGTGACCCCGGCCTGCACGCCGACCAGGGTGCGCATCAGCGTGGACTTGCCGCATCCGGAGGGCCCGAGCAGCCCGGTGACCGTGGACCGGAGGACGGTGAAGTCGAGGCCGTCCAGGACGGTACGGCCGCCGCGTACGGCGGTGAGGCCCTGGGCCCGTACCGCCAAGTTATTCATCATGCGTTGAATATCTACCGCCAGGGCTGCCCGGTCAAGGGATGCGGGAAGAATCAGGGTTGTCCCCTATGGCGCGGGCGCGTCGCCGAGCGCACCGTGAGAGGTATGGCACACGGAGACATGACACGGAGTGAGACCCGGCAGCTCGCCGTCGCATCGGCGACTCTCGGGCCCTGGCGCACCGCTGCGGCCGTCGGCACCCTGGGCGGCGCCGCCGCCCTCGGCATCGACGTGGTCACCGGCCACTGGTCCCTGAGCATCCTCGCGGGACCGGTCAGCCTCGCCCTCTTCCTCTTCTTCCTGATCGGCGGCGTCGGCTCGGTGCTCGGCCGCAGCGGCGGGGACCACCGACTGCGCCGCTGGGCCGCCCGGCACCCATGGCGGGTCGCGGCCGTCCCGGCCGGGATGCTGCTGGTGCTGGACGTGGTCGCGCGCACCCTGCTGTCCACCGAGTCCGTCTTCGCCAGCGTCTGGGACGGCATCTGGCGTGCCGCCCTGCTGGCGCTGGTGGTCGGCGTGGTCGGCTCGGTGACCCGTTCGCGGAACCGCGACTAACCCCTGCGGCCCCTGCGCTTCGCCGCCCCCGGGCGGCCGCTCCGCGCCGACCTGCGGCGCTCGTACGCGGCCAGCGCCGCCCGGTGGCGGGCGCGGGCCGCCGCCTCGCCGGGGGCCTCGGCCAGGGAGCGTACGAAGTACGCCGCCAGCGTGCCCACCCAGCCCACGATCCTGATCGGGCCCAGCGCCCGGTCGTCGGCCATCCAGCCGTCCAGCGTCTCCCGGCCCGCCGTGAGGATGCGCCAGGTACGCGCCGCCGCCAGGCATGAGCAGACCAGTACGGCCGCCACCAGCAGCACATTGACGAAGGCTCCGGCGCCCGAGATCATCACGCCGGAGACCGCTAGCCACATCACCAGCACCCCTGCCGCCACGGCGAGCAGCGCACCGGCCGCCACCGCGACCCGCCGCACCAGGTAGCCGGAGCCGTGCGCGACCCAGGACGTGCCGAAGAACCGCACCGGCTCCGGCCGGGGCTCGTCGGACGGGGTGGCGGGGGCTCGGTCGTCGGTCACGGCACCGATTATCCCCCGCCCGGAGGTCAGCCCTCCAGCCTGCTCAGGTCCCGCACCGCGCCCTTGTCGGCGGAGGTCGCCATCGCCGCGTATGCGCGCAGCGCCGCCGAGACCGCCCGCTGCCGGTCCTTGGGCCGGTAGCCGCCCTCGGCCTCCAGCGCCGCCCGGCGCTCCGCCAGCTCCTCGTCGGAGACCTCCAGCCGGATCGACCGGCCGGGGATGTCGATCGAGATCAGGTCGCCGTCCCGCACCAGCGCGATGGTGCCGCCGGACGCCGCCTCCGGGGAGGCGTGCCCGATGGAGAGGCCCGAGGTACCGCCGGAGAAGCGGCCGTCGGTGACCAGCGCACATGCCTTGCCCAGGCCACGGCCCTTGAGGAAGGACGTCGGGTAGAGCATCTCCTGCATGCCCGGACCGCCCTTGGGGCCCTCGTAGCGGATGACCACCACGTCGCCCTCCTTGATCCGCTTGCTGAGGATGGCCTCCACGGCGGCCTCCTGCGAGTCCACCACCACGGCCGGGCCCTGGAAGACCAGGATCGACTCGTCGACGCCCGCCGTCTTCACCACGCAGCCGTCGACCGCCAGGTTGCCCCGGAGCACGGCGAGGCCGCCGTCCTTGGAGTAGGCGTGCTCGATGTCGCGGATGCAGCCGCCGGCCGCATCGGTGTCCAGCGTCTCCCACCGCTCGGACTGCGAGAACGCCTCGGCGGAGCGGACGCACCCGGGGGCGGCGTGCCACAGCTCCACGGCCTCGTCGGACGGCGAGCCGCCGCGCACGTCCCAGGTCTTCAGCCAGTCCGCCAGCGACGGGCTGTGCACCGAGTGCACATCCTCCTCCAGCAGCCCGGCCCGGTAGAGCTCACCCAGGATCGCGGGGATGCCGCCCGCCCGGTGCACGTCCTCCATGTAGTACGTGCCGCCGGGGGCGACATTGGGCGCCACCTTGGCCAGGCACGGCACCCGCCGCGACACGGCGTCGATGTCGTCCAGCCCGTAGTCCAGCTCGGCCTCCTGGGCGGCGGCGAGCAGGTGGAGGATGGTGTTGGTGGAGCCGCCCATGGCGATGTCCAGCGCCATGGCGTTGTCGAACGCGGCCCGGGTGGCGATGGCGCGCGGCAGCACGGTCTCGTCGTCCTGCCCGTAGTACCGCTCGGTGATCTCGACCACGGTGCGGCCGGCGTTCTCGTACAGCGCCCGGCGGGCGGTGTGGGTGGCCAGCACCGAGCCGTTGCCGGGGAGCGAGAGGCCCATCGCCTCGGTGAGGCAGTTCATCGAGTTGGCGGTGAACATGCCCGAGCAGGAGCCGCAGGTCGGGCAGGCGTTCTCCTCGATGCGGAGGATGTCCTCGTCCGAGACCGACTCATTGACCGCGTCGGCGATGGCGTTGATCAGGTCGAGCTTGCGGACGGTGCCGTCCACCAGCACCGCCTTGCCGGCCTCCATGGGGCCGCCGGAGACGAAGACAGTGGGGATGTTGAGCCGCAGCGCGGCCATCAGCATGCCCGGGGTGATCTTGTCGCAGTTGGAGATGCAGATCAGGGCGTCCGCGCAGTGCGCGTTGACCATGTACTCCACGGAGTCCGCGATCAGGTCGCGGGACGGCAGCGAGTAGAGCATGCCGCCGTGGCCCATGGCGATGCCGTCGTCCACCGCGATGGTGTTGAACTCCCGGGGGATGCCGCCCGCCGCCTTGACCGCCTCGGAGACGATCCGCCCCACCGGCTGGAGATGGGTGTGGCCGGGCACGAACTCGGTGAAGCTGTTGGCGACCGCCACGATCGGCTTGCCGAAGTCCTCCCGGGCTACACCGGCCGCCCGGAGAAGGGCGCGGGCGCCCGCCATGTTGCGGCCGTGGGTGACCGTACGCGACCTCAGCTCGGGCACCTTGCTCCACTCCCATCAAGCCTGACAGCACTGCACTACTCCGTCGAGCGTACGCCCCTCCGGCCGCCATCTGGACACTTCGTCCGCATGTCAGACAGCCACCACCGAGACCCCGGCCTCGCCGAGCCGGGCCACCGCCCCGTCCGCGATCCCCCGGTCGGTGACCAGCACATCGATCAGGCCGAGCGGGCAGACCCGGGCGAAGGCCCGTTGGCCGATCTTCGAGGAGTCGGCGGCCACCACCACCCGCCGCGCCCGCTCGGCGAGCAGCCGGTTGATCCCGGCCTCGCCCTCATGGTGGACGTACGCCCCCTGCTCAAGGTCGATCGCATTGACGCCCAGCACCGCCACATCCAGGGCGACCTCCGCCAGCACCCCGCTCGCCAAGGGCCCGGTCAGCTCATAGGACTGCGGTCGGACCACCCCACCGGTGACAACCGTCTTCACCTGCGGCCGGATCACCAGCTCATTGGCGATGTTCAGGGCATTGGTCACCACCGTCAGGGCCGGCCCCCGACCGGTGTCCCCGGAGATGTCCGCCCGCGCCGCCAGGGCCCGGGCCACCTCCGTGACGGTGGTCCCCCCGGTCAGCCCCACCACCTCGCCGACCGCCACCAGATCGGCCACCGCCCGGCCGATCCGCTGCTTCTCCGAGGCGTGCCGCGCCGTCTTGTACCGCAGCGGCAGCTCATACGAGACACCGTGCGCCACCGCGCCACCCCGGGTGCGGGTGACCATCTGCTGCTCGGCGAGCTGGTCCAGGTCGCGGCGGATGGTCGCGGCCGACACCTCCAGGGCAGCCGCCGCGTCCTCGACCTCCACCCGGCCGTGCCGCGCAAGCAGCTCCAGCAGCGCACTCCACCGGGCATCCCTGGACACAACCACTCCCAACTCCGACCTCGCCAAGGGTCTCATATGCTTGAAGTTGCTCGAAACTCCCGGCTATCGTGCACAAAAAAACAAGGGAGCACCCATGAGCCACCTCACAACCGAGACAGCCAGCCAACCGGAGTGCTGGCGCCGCGCCGCCGAGCTGGCCGCCACCCAGCCCGAAGCACTCCCGGCAGCCGGCGAGCGGGTCGCCGTCGTGGGCTGCGGCACCTCCCTCTACATGGCGCAGTCCTACGCCGCGCTGCGCGAGGAGTCCGGGCAGGGCGAGACCGACGCCTTCGCCGCCTCCGAGTTCCCCTCGGCCCGCCGCTACGACCGGATCGTGGCCCTCACCCGCTCCGGCACCACCACCGAGGTACTGGACCTGCTCACCCGGCTCCGCGGCACCACCCGCACCACCGCCCTCACCGCCGACCCCGACACCCCCGTGATGGCCGCCGCCGACGCCGCCGTGGTGCTGGACTTCGCCGATGAACGCTCGGTGGTCCAGACCCGCTTCGCCACCACCGCGCTCACCCTGCTCCGCGCCCACCTCGGCCTGCACACCGACGCCGCCGTCCAGGACGCGGAGACCGCCCTCGCCGAGCCGCTGCCCGCCGACCTCCTGGACCGCACCCAGTTCACCTTCCTCGGCCGCGGCTGGACGGTCGGCCTCGCCCATGAGGCAGCACTCAAGATGAAGGAAGCCTCGCTCTCCTGGACCGAGTCCTACCCGGCCATGGAGTACCGCCACGGCCCCATCAGCATCAGCGGCGCCACCACCGCCACCTGGATCTTCGGCGCCGCCCCAGACGGCCTCGCGGACCAGGTCCGGGCCACCGGCGCCCACTGGGAGCAGAGCCGCCTCGACCCGCTCGCCGACCTGGTCCGGGTCCAGCGCCTCGCCGCCGCCCGCGCCACCGCACGCGGCCTCGACCCGGACCACCCGCGCCACCTCACCCGGTCCGTGGTCCTCACCGCACCCCGATGATCCTCACCCTGACCCCCAACCCGGCACTGGACATCACCTACACCGTGCCCGGCTTCCGCCCGCACGCCGAACACCGGGTGACCGACGTCGCCCAGCAGGCAGGCGGCAAGGGCGTCAACGCGGCCCGGGTACTGCACGCCCTCGGCCGACCCGTCCTCGCCCTCGTCCCGCTCGGCGGCGCCACCGGGGCAGCGGTCGAGGACGACCTCCGCCACTCCGGCATCCCCTACGCCCGGGTGCCGATCAGCGGCGAGACCCGCCGCACCATCGCGGTCGCCGACACCACCGACACCACCCTGCTCAACGAACCCGGCCCGACGCTCCACCCAGCCGAATGGGCCGCCCTGCGGACCCGGCTCACAGACCTGCTGCCCGGCGCCCAGGCGCTGATCCTCGCCGGCAGCCTGCCACCGGGCACACCCGACGACGCCTACGCCGACCTGATCCGACTCGCCCACGCCCACGCCGTACCGGTGGTCCTCGACACCTCCGGCCCGGCCCTCACCGCCGCACTCCCCAGCCGCCCCACCGCCGTCAAACCCAACGCCGCCGAACTCCGCGCCGCCACCGGCCTCTCGGACCCCGCCCAGGCCGCCGCCCGCCTCCGCACCGCCGGCGCCCAGTCCGTGGTCGCCTCCCTCGGCCCCGACGGCCTACTGGCCACCACCCCCACCGGCACCTGGCGGGCCCACCCACCCCTAACCCTCTCCGGCAACCCCGCCGGCGCAGGCGACTCCGTCGTCGCAGCCCTCGCCGCCGGCCTCGCCGACGCCACCCCCTGGCCCGACCTCCTCGCCAACGCCGCCGCCCTCTCCGCCGCCACCGTACTGACCCCCACGCCGGCACCTTCGACCCCACCGCCTACCACCACTTCACCACCCCCTGACCCCCCACCCGGGCTTCCGCGAGGCGCCGGCCGACCAGAGAGCAACATCCGCAGAACAGCGGCCGCCCGCCGCCACCCTCCCCCCACCGGGCGGAGGGTGGCGGACGGGGAGGGGTGGGGGGTCCCGGGCTCCCTCCTTGCCCGCCTTCGGCGAGGAGGGGCCCATGGAGGATGCAGCCGGTTTTCCCCGAAGCGAGGAACGAGCGCAGGGGGACACCGGCGAGCACCGGACGCCCGGGACCCCCCACCCCGGACCGGCCGACACCCGCACCAGCCCACACAACCCCAACCCCCACGCAGCACCCCGACAAAGCAGTCGCCTGCGCCGAAGCAGAAAAGAGATCTGTTCCGGTCACCCCGACCCGCGACAAACCACACCCCGGAGCACCCATGCCCCTCACCGCCACCGGCCCCCTGGTCACCCAGGCCGCCGCCGCCCACCACGCCGTCGCCGCGTTCAACGTCATCACCCTGGAACACGCCGAAGCCGTCATCGAAGGCGCCGAAGCCGCCGCCGCACCGGTCGTCCTCCAGATCAGCGAGAACGCCGTGAGGTTCCACCACGGCCGCCCCGCCCCCCTCGCCCGCGCCGCCGCCGAAGCAGCCGCCCACGCCACCGTCCCCGTAGCCCTGCACCTGGACCACGTCCGCAGCACCGATCTGCTGCACCTCGCCGCCGACTGCGGCTTCACCTCGGTGATGTTCGACGCCGCCCACCTGCCGTACGAGGAGAACGTCACCGCCACCCGCACCGCCGCCACCTGGGCCCACCGCCACGGCCTCTGGCTGGAAGCCGAACTCGGCCAGGTCGGCGGCAAGGACGGAACCGGCCCACTGGACGCCCACGCCCCCGGCGCCCGCACCGACCCCGACGAGGCCCGCGCCTTCGTCGCCGCCACCGGCGTCGACGCCCTGGCCGTCGCCGTCGGCACCACCCACGCGATGACGTCCCGCACCGCCCGCCTCGACCACGAACTACTGGCCCGGCTGCACGACACCCTGACGGTGCCCCTGGTGCTGCACGGCTCCTCCGGCCTGCCCGACCCGGAACTCCGCCGAGCCGTCGCCACCGGCATCGCCAAGGTCAACATCGGTACGGCCCTGAACATCGCCATGACCGGCGCCGTCCGCGCCCACCTCGCCGCCGACCCGGCCGCCGTCGACCCCCGCCGCTATCTGGCCGCAGGCCGCAGCGCCATGGCCGCCGCCGTCACGGCCCTGCTCGGCACCCTCGCACCCCTCACCGCCCGGTGAGATACCGCTGCAACGTCGGCGCCACCAGAGCGACCAGCTCCTCCGGATCGGCCGAGGCCAGCGGCTCGACCTGGACCACATAGCGGACGATGGCCAGCCCGACCATCTGGGAGGCGGCCAGCTCGGCACGGAGCTGCGGGTCGGGTACGTCCAGCCGGGAGGCGATCCGGGTGAGCAGCTCACGCGCCAGGAAGTCGCGCAGCATCGCCGCCGCCTGCTCCTCGGTCAGCGCCGACCGAAGCACCGCGATCAGCCGCTCCCGTACCTCCGGCGCCTCCCACAGCCCCAGAAACGACCGCAGCAGCCGCTCCCCCACCCCCTCAGCCCCAGCCCCAGCCCCAGCCCCGGCACCAGCACCAGCACCAGCACCAGCACCAGCCGCCCCCTCCGCCAGAAGGTCCGGCAGCACCAGCGCAGGCGCAAAAGTGAGTTCCAGCGCCGCGCCGAAGAGCTTCTCCTTGCTCCCGAAGTGGTGATGGACCAGCGCCGGGTCCACCCCCGCAGCCCTGGCGATGCCCCGGATCGACGCCTTGGCGTACCCCTGGGCGGCGAACTCCGCCCGGGCGGCGGCCAGGATCACCTCCCGGGTCTGCGGCGCCCCGGCCCGCGACCCGGCCGGTCTGCCACGGCGGCGCGGCGGCGCGTCCTCCCCGCTCATGGGCGCCCCTCGGAGACACCGACGGTGAGGTGCAGACCGAACGGCTCCACGACGACGCCGTCGGGGAACCGCGCCAGCAGCGCCTCCCGCTCGGCGGCCAGCACCTGCTCCCGCTCAGCCGGCGAGAGCACCGCGACATAGGAGCGGGAGAGCTGGTCCAGCAGCGCCGTCTCGACCGATATCCGTCGCTGCCAGCGCAGCGTCGCGGTGGCGACCCGCAGGTCGAAGCGGGCGAGGTTCCCCGGCCCGTCCATGGGCGCCCGGTAGTCGTGGTACTGCTTGCAGGCGGCGGCCATCCGGGCGGACTGCTCGCGCACCCACGGCACCTCGGGGTCCTTGACGTTCCACCACAGCGCCAGCGCGCCGCCCGGCCGCAGCACCCGCACCGCCTCGGGTACCGAGCGCGCCGGGTCGGTCCAGTGGAACGCCTGGGCGTAGCCGACCAGGTCGGCGCAGGAGTCCCGGAAGGGCAGGGCGTTGCCGTCGCCGCGTACCAGCGGCAGGTCCGGGGCGAGGGCGTGCAGCCGCTCGGCCATGCCGGGGGTGGGTTCGACGGCGGTGACGCGGGCGCCGCGGGCGAGCAGGGCCCGGGTGGAGATCCCGGTGCCCGCGCCGACGTCGAGTACATCGGCGCCGGCCAGCGGGCGCCCGGTCAGCTCCTCGATCGCGTCGAAGAGGGCGTCGGGGTAGGAGGGCCGGGCGGTGTCGTACTCGGCCGCGACGCTGTGGAAGGAGGAGGCGAGGTCGGACTTGTCGATGGTGGCCATGCGTGGAGTCCCCTTCCCGGGCCGGTACCGGATGCGCTTCAGCCTACGTTCGCCGCCGAGGCCAGGTGGAGCCTGGTGAAGGCCAGCGCCTCGGCCAGATCGGCCTCCCGCTCGGCGGGTCCGGCGGCGCGGCGGGTGTTGACCTCCAGCACCACATGGCCGTCGAAGCCGCTGCGGGCCAGCCGTTCCAGGACCGCACCGCAGGGCTGGCTGCCCCGGCCGGGGATGAGGTGCTCGTCCTTGGCGGACCCGCTGCCGTCCGCGAGGTGTACATGGGCGAGCCGGCCGCCCATCCGGTCCACCATGGCCAGGGCGTCCACCCGGGAGGTGGCGGCGTGGGAGAGGTCGACGGTGAAGTGCCGGTAGTCCTCGTCGGTGGGGTCCCAGCCGGGCGCGTACGCCAGGACCTCGCGGTCGCGGTAGCGCCACGGGTACATGTTCTCGACCGCGAAGCGGACGTCGGTCTCCCCGGCCATCCGCCATACGCCCTGCACGAACTCCCGGGCGTACTGCCGCTGCCAGCGGAACGGCGGGTGCACCACGACGGTGTCGGCGCCGAGCTTCTCGGCGGCGGCGCGGGCGCGCTCCAGCTTGGTCCACGGGTCGGTGGACCAGACCCGCTGGGTGATGAGCAGGCAGGGGGCGTGCACGGCCAGGATCGGGACGCCGTGGTGGTCGGAGAGGCGGCGCAGCGCCTCGATGTCCTGGCTGACCGGGTCGGTCCACACCATGACCTCGACGCCGTCGTAGCCGAGCCGCGCGGCGATCTCGAAGGCGGTGGCGGTGTTCTCCGGGTACACGGACGCGGTGGACAGGGCGACCTTGGTCTTCCCGGCAGCCCGCTTCACCCGGCCCCCACCAGCACGCCCCGCACCACCGGCACCACCGGCACCACCAGCACGCCCGGCACCACCACCAGCACGCCCGGCACCACCAGCACCACGCGCCCCACCACCCGCGCTGCCCCCGCCCCCCTTGACGTCAGCGCCCTCCCGGCCGGCCGCCCGACGCGCCCGGGCCGCCTCCAGCGCGGCACCCGCCGCCTCCCGGGTGGCAGCCGCCCGCTTGGCCACCACCCGGCGGGCCGCCTCGCCGGTCGCCTGGGCCCTGGCCCGGCCCTCGGCCCGCTTGGCCGCAGCCCTGGCAGCCCGCGCCGCCTTGGCCGTCTCCGCTCCCCCGGCGGCACGCCGGGCCTCCCCCTCGCGCTCGGCCTCCGGTTCGGGTCCGTCCCGGTCGGCGCGGCTCGCCCGCGTCTCGTCCTGGTCCGCTGGATCCGCCACGGGAGACAGACTATGCGGCTCCGCGCGTACACGTGACCGCGCCCGGGACGGCCCTGGTCACCGCGTCACCGCACGCGGGCACCGCCGCCCCGTCCGAGCCGTCGCAGGGCCCGCCCTGCTCCGCCGTCCGGCTCCGGCCCCCGGTACCGCCGCCCGACCTCCGGTGCCGGCCACAGCGGCGCGTCTCTTCAAGCGTCGCCGGAGCCGGTGCCCGCCTCGGTCATCATGTCCAGGCGGCGCAGGATGACGCCCTCGCGCAGCGCCCATGGGCAGATGTCGACCTCGGTCAGCCCGAAGAGGTCCATCGTGGCGTCGGCGACCAGCGCGCCCGCCAGCAGCTGCCTGGCCCGGCCCTCCGACACCCCGGGTATCCGGGCCCGTTCCGCCACCGCCATGGCGGCGATCTTCGGTACCCACTCCTCCAGCCCGGCCTTGGTGAGCCGGCGCGGCACAAAGGGCCCTGCCTCGGAGCGGGCGGCGCCGGTCACCCGGGCGAGCTGCTTGAAGGTCTTGGAGGTGGCCACGGTGTGGTCGGCCGGGCCGAGCCGGGAGACGTCACCGACGACCCGGGCGATCTCCGCGCGGATGCGGCGCCGTACCTGCCGTACGTCCTCGGGCTCCGGCGGGTCGCCCGGCAGCAGGGTGGAGGTGAGCCGGCCGGCGCCCAGCGGCAGCGACACCGCGACGTCGGGCTGCTCGTCCACACCGCAGGCGATCTCCAGGGAGCCGCCGCCGATGTCCAGCACCAGCAGGCGGCCGGAGGACCAGCCGAACCAGCGGCGGGCGGCGAGAAAGGTCAGCCGCGCCTCGTCCTGCCCGGAGAGCACCCGCAGCGCCACCCCGGTCTCCTGCTGGACGCGCCGCAGCACCGCCTCGCCGTTGGCCGCCTCCCGTACGGCGGAGGTGGCGAACGGCAGCACGTCCTCGACACCCATGTCCTCGGCCACCCGCATCGCGGCGGCCACCGTCGCGACCAGCCGATGCACCCCGTCCTCGGTGATGGCGCCGTCGGCGTCCAGCAGTTCGGCGAGCCGCAGCTCCTCCTTGGTGGAGAAGGCGGGCAGCGGTCGCGCACCCGGGTGGGCATCCACCACGAGGAAGTGCACGGTGTTGGAACCTACGTCGAGTACGCCGAGTCGCATAGCGCTCCACGCTACCCGCACCACCGCGCGGCTCCACGGGCTTCCCCCCGCCCTTCCCGGCATCGCCGCAAGCAGGCTCCGACGGCGCACGCTCCCGGCGGCGCACGCAGAACCACGACAAAACCACCTTTATCGGACGATCCGCACTCCGGCCAGGGCATAGGCTGGGCCCGTGGCAGCAGCAGAGACGGACACCGCGCACGGCCCGCAGTCGGCCGCGCGCCGCCGCGAGGTTCCCCTGGACTTCCCCCGGGTCTGGGTGGAGTTCCCCGACCCGGCCGACGAGGACCAGGTCTTCCGCTGCGACCTGACCTGGCTCACCTCCCGCTGGGCCTGCATCTTCGGCCGTGGCTGCCATGGCATCCGACCCGGCCGGGGCGAGTCCGACGGCTGCTGCACGCTGGGCGCCCACTGGTCGGACGAGGACGACGAGCAGCGGGTCGCCGGGCACGCCGCGCGGCTGACCCCCGAGACCTGGCAGTACCACCACCTGGGCACCGGCCCGGACGGCTCGGTGCTGCTGGACGGCGGCATCACCCAGCTCGACGAGGACGGCGACCGGCAGACCCGCCGGGTCGACGGCGCCTGCGTCTTCCTCAACCGGCCGGGCTTCCCCGGCGGCGCGGGCTGCGCGCTGCACACCCTGGCCCTCAAGGAGGACCGCGAGCCGCTGGAGACCAAGCCGGACGTCTGCTGGCAGCTGCCGATCCGCCGCACCTACGAGTGGGTGGACCGCCCGGACGACACCCGGGTGCTGGTGGTCTCCATCGGCGAGTACGACCGCCGTGGCTGGGGGCCGGGCGGCCATGACCTGCACTGGTGGTGCACCGGCAGCCCGGAGGCGCACGGCGGGTCGGAGCCGGTCTATGTCGGCTACCGCCCGGAACTCACCGAGCTGATGGGCCCGGCCGGGTACGCGGTGCTGGCCGAGCTGTGCGCACAGCGGATCGCCGCCGGAGGCGACCGTGGACTGGCCCCGCACCCGGCGGACCCTCCCCGGTAGGCACCGGCCCGGCACTGGCGCGGCACCGGCCCGGCCCGGCACATCCATTGGCGGCGGCGCCCTCCGATGGCCGAGGCTGACGTCGACCGGCACGCCGACCCGCACGCCGACCGACCGGAGACGAGGGCCCATGCACGACACGGAGAGCACCGGAACGCTGACCCCGGGCAGCGAGGTGACGGTGCGGCTCGTCAAGCACCCCCGCCCCGATGTGCGCTACGCGGCGGTGGTGACCAGCGACGACGGGACCAGGATCACCGTAAGGGCGCCCTGGTCGGGGCCGCCGGTCCGGGACTTCGGCTTCGTCCGGTTCGAGCAGGGGGACGTCTTCACCGAGCACTACTGGCGGGACCGCTGGTACTCCGTCAAGGAGGTCCGCACCGGGGACGGCGCCCTGAAGGGCTGGTACTGCGACGTCACCCGGCCGGCCTCGGTACGGGACGGCGCCCTGGTCGTCCAGGACCTCGACCTCGACCTGTGGCTCTCCGCCGACCGCTCCACCGTGCTGCGGCTCGACGAGGACGAGTTCCAGGCCAGCGGCATCGAGCAGCGCGACCCCGCCGCCGCGGCCCGGGCCCGCGAAGCCCTGGACGAGCTGGAGCAGCTCTCCCACGACGGCTTCACCGGGCTGCTCGGAGGCTGACCGAGCCGACCGGCCCTCAGCCGGTGTTGCTCGACGGTCCGGGCGACACCGTCCCGGAGGGCTGCTGGGACGGCTCCGGAGAGGACGGCGAGGGCGACGGCGGCGGCGGGGACGACGGCCCCGGCCCACCGGTCGGCCCACCCGACGGCGGCGACTGCGACGGCTGCGGCCCCGGACCCTGGCTGGAACCGGGGCCGTCCGACCGGGGCGGCCCGGAGGGGGACGGGTGCGGCCCGCCGTGCCCGCCATGGCGTCGGCCGTGGCCCTCCAGGGTGACCACGGTCTCCGACGGCTGGAGCGCGATATGGGCGGTCCAGTGGCCGTGCGGCACCCGGTCGGCGTCCACCGTGACGATGACGGTGATCCGCTGCCCGGGCTCCAGCGCCCCCGAATCCCGGCTGAGCCGCAGCCAGGCCGCATCACTGACGGCCCGCCAGAAGACCGAACTGCCACCCGAGTTGGTGAGGGTGACCACGGTGCGGCTGCCGTACTCGCTGGCGGAGACCTCCAGCCGGCCCGCCGACGGGGACTCCGTTACCGGCGCGGACGGCACCGCCGCCCCCGGCGACGCGGCGGCGACCGGGATCGGCAGTCCCACCGCCGCCGCCGGGGACGGCACCGCCGGTGGCGACGTCTCACCGGCGGCCAGCGGGGTCGTGCCGCTCCTGCTCGACATAGGGCCGAACATCCGGGCCGTGTCCCGCCCGGCGGCGCTCTCCGGCCGCAGCGCGCCCACGGCTGTGCCACCCGCCGCGCCGTACTGGCCGCCATGCCCGCCGCCGTATCCACCGGCCGGGCCGGACCCGCCGCCGTACCCGTAGGCCCCGCTGGGGGTGTCCACCCGTACCGCCGAGACCGCCGCAGGGCCGCCCGCGCCGTCGCCGCCCCGGTGCGCCACCCAGAGCGCGGCCACCGGCGCGGCCAGCACCGCAGCGAGCACCGTCGTGGTCACCGCCCGGTTGCGGAGCATCACCGCCAGGTCCGGCGAGTCCGCCCGGTGCCGGGGGAAGCCCTGCCGGTCGAACCGGGGACCGGCGGTCGGCTCCGCCGGGGGGTGCGCACGGCCGCGTACCAGCCCGCCCGACGCCCCGTACGCCCGCACGCGCCGCCCGCCGCGCGCCCGGCGGCCCGCCGAGGCCCCGGCCAGGAAGGCCGCGCCCGCCGTCCCGGCCAGCGCTGCGGCGGGCGCCGGTACCAGCGGCAGCGCCAAACCCGCCGGGCCGCCCGCGCGCAGCACCTCCGTCCCCGGCCAGGGGCCGCCGGCCGCAGCGCCCTCGGCGGTGCCCCGGCAGGTGGGGCAGTCGTCCACGTGGTGCACCAGTTCGCGGCGGAGCGCGGGGCCCAGCAGCATGCCGCCGTCCTCCGGGCCGGTCCGGCCGCTGCCCAGCCGGTCCAGCTCCGGACAGTCGGCCGCAGCCAGCACCAGCAGCGCCATCCGGGTGCGCTCCACCTCGCAGGCGGCCTGGCGGAGCAGTACGGAGGCGTCCTCCGGGGCCAGCCCCAGCACGGCCGCCACCTCACCCGACGCCAGCCCGTGACGGACCGCCAGCTCAAGCGCCTCCCGCTGCTGCGGGGTGGTACCGGCCGCCTCCGGCCAGGCCAGCACGGCAAGCCGGGCGCGGCGCTCCTGCTGCTGCGCGGCCGTGAGCGGCGGGGGGCCGCCCTGGGCCTGGCCGACACCCGGGCCCGGCTCCCCGCCGGATGCCCCGCCGGGCTCGTGGCCGGGCCGCTCGGCGGCGTCCTCCAGGCGGAGCAGGCAGGCGTACCGGGCCAGCGAGTAGAGCCAGGCCCGCAGCAGTCCGGGGTCGCGCAGCCGGTCGTGGTGCCGCACCGCCATCTCGTGCACCGACCGCACGGCGGCCAGCGCGGCGTCGTGGTCGCACAGCACGGAGAGGCAGTAGGTGAAGAGACCGTCCACCTGCCGCGTGTACGCCTCCTCGGGACGCTCCACCCCGCGCGGCCCTGATCCGGCCGCCGCGGGCATCTGGGTGTCGGCACTGGTCGTCATCCTGCCGACGTTAGGGGCACCGCCCGGCCGGGTCGGCCGGGTTGCGGCGGGCATCCTTCTTTCGGGTAACGCGTCCACCGTCACGGGTGACACCGGGCCCCCGCACCGCCCCACACCCGCCGCCCCGCCACCGCAAGCGCCGCGCCCCTCCACACCGCCCCGCCCCCGCACGCGCCGCGCCCCTCCACACCACCCCCGCCACCGCAAGCGCAGCGCCCCTCCACACCGCCCCCGCCCCGCGCCGGTCGGCGCTGTCGGTGGGGCCTTGTACCGTTCACCGCATGGCAGCCCGAACCTCCTCCGGCAAGTCCTCCGCGAAGGCACGCCCCGCCTACCGCTGCACCGAGTGCGGCAACCAGCTCCCCAAGTGGGTGGGCCGCTGCCCCGAGTGCAACGCCTGGGGCACCGTGGAGGAGTACGGCGCCGTGCCCATCCGCACCACCGCCGCCGGGCCGGTCAGCGCGCCCGCCCGCCCCATCGCCCAGGTGGACGGACAGGTCGCCACCGCCCGCCGCACCGGCGTGGACGAGCTGGACCGGGTCCTCGGCGGCGGGCTGGTCCCCGGCGCCGTGGTGCTGCTGGCCGGGGAGCCGGGTGTCGGCAAGTCCACCCTGCTGCTGGACGTCGCCGCCAAGGCCGCCTCCGCGCAGCACCGCACCCTCTATGTGACCGGCGAGGAGTCGGCAGGGCAGGTACGGCTGCGCGCCGACCGCATCGGCGCCCTCTCCGACCACCTCTACCTGGCCGCCGAGACCGACCTGGGGGCCGTGCTCGGCCACATCGACCAGGTGAACCCCTCCCTGCTGGTGCTGGACTCGGTGCAGACCATCGCCTCCGCCGAGCTGGACGGGGCGCCCGGCGGCATGGCGCAGGTCCGCGAGGTCGCCGGGGCCCTGATCCGCGCCTCCAAGGACCGCGGCATGGCCACCCTGCTGGTCGGCCATGTCACCAAGGACGGCTCCATCGCCGGCCCCCGGCTGCTGGAGCACCTGGTGGACGTGGTGCTGCACTTCGAGGGCGACCGGCACGCCCGGCTCCGGCTGATCCGGGGCATCAAGAACCGCTATGGCGCCACCGACGAGGTCGGCTGCTTCGAGCTGCACGACGAGGGCATCGCCGGGCTGCCCGACCCCTCCGGGCTCTTCCTCACCCGCCGCAGCCAGCCGGTGCCCGGCACCTGTCTCACCGTCACCCTGGAGGGTCGCCGCCCACTGGTGGCCGAGGTGCAGGCGCTGATGGTGGACTCGCAGATCCCCTCCCCGCGCCGCACCACCTCCGGGCTCGACTCGCCCCGGATCGCCATGGTGCTCGCCGTGGTGGAGCGGCACGGCAGCGTACGGCTCGGCAAGCAGGACATCTACACCGCCACCGTCGGCGGGGTGCGGCTCACCGAACCGGCCGCCGACCTGGCCATCGCCCTGTCGGTGGCCAGCTCCGCCGCCAACACCCCGCTGCCCAGCAACCTGGTCGCCATCGGCGAGGTCGGGCTGGCCGGCGAGGTGCGCCGGGTCAACGGGGTGCAGCGCCGCCTCGCCGAGGCCCACCGGCTGGGGTTCACCCACGCCCTGGTCCCGCAGGACCCGGGCAAGGTGCCGCCGGGGATGCGGGTGGTCGAGGTGGCCGACATCGGCGAGGCGCTGGCCGCCATCCCCGGCCGCCGCCGCTCCTCCGGCTCCTCCGGAGCTTCCGGAGCCTCCGGCGACCGGCCGTCCGGCGAGGGGGATCGGCCCGGCCGACGCCCGCGTGCGCGCGCTGCGGCGGACCTCCCGGCGCCCGGCGCGGACGTGATGCAGGGCTGGGATCCGGTGGAGCCGAAGGAGGTCCCGGAGCCCTTCTGAACCGCTTCTTGACCCGCCCTGCCCCGACCCGCCACCCTCGCGGGCCGCCCGACGGTAAACTTTGCCCTGATCGCACCATGGCAGAACGTCGGCAGACCGCACCGCCGGCCGACCGAGGGAGTCCAGTGGCAGCCAACGACCGGGCGGAGAAGTCCCCCCGCGAGGAGGCCCTGCTGCGTGCCTCCCTGAGTGCCGTCGCCCCCGGCACCGCCTTGCGGGACGGCCTGGAGAGGGTGCTGCGCGGCAACACCGGCGGCCTGATCGTGCTCGGTTTCGACAAGGCCGTCGAGCCGATCTGCACCGGCGGCTTCGTGCTGGATGTCGAGTTCTCCGCCACCCGGCTGCGAGAGCTCTGCAAGCTGGACGGCGCGGTGGTGCTCGACAAGGACATCACCAAGATCGTGCGGGCCGGTGTCCATCTGGTGCCCGACTCCTCCATCCCCACCGACGAGACCGGCACCCGGCACCGCACCGCCGAGCGGGTCAACAAGCAGACCGGCTACCCCGTCGTCTCGGTCAGCCACTCCATGCGGCTGATCGCCCTCTATGTCAACGGGCAGCGCCGCGTCCTGGAGGACTCCGCCGCGATCCTCTCCCGGGCCAACCAGGCACTGGCCACCCTGGAGCGCTACAAGCTGCGCCTGGACGAGGTGGCCGGCACCCTCTCCGCCCTGGAGATCGAGGACCTGGTCACCGTCCGCGACGTCACCGCCGTCGCCCAGCGGCTGGAGATGGTCCGCCGGATCGCCACCGAGATCGCCGGCTATGTGGTCGAGCTCGGCACCGACGGCCGGCTGCTCTCCCTCCAACTGGACGAGCTGATCGCCGGTGTCGAGCCGGAGCGGGAGCTGGTGGCCCGCGACTACTTCCCGGAGCGCGCCGCCAAGAAGGGCCGCACCGTCCATGACGTCCTCGCCGATCTGGACGCCCTCAGCCAGACCGAGCTGCTGGACGTCCAGGCCGTCGCCAAGGCCCTGGGCCACCCGGGCACCCCCGAGGCCCTGGACTCGGCCGTCTCCCCCCGTGGCTACCGGCTGCTGGCCAAGGTCCCGCGCCTGCCCAACACCGTCATCGAGCGCCTGGTCGAGCACTTCGGCGGCCTTCAGAAGCTGCTCGCCGCCAGCGTCGACGACCTCCAGGCGGTGGACGGCGTCGGCGAAGCCCGCGCCCGTTCGGTCCGCGAGGGCCTCTCCCGCCTCGCCGAGTCCTCCATCCTGGAGCGCTACGTCTGACCCGCCCCGCCCCGGCACCCGCCGAGGGGGCCGGTTCAGCTCTCCAGGCGGAAGGAGGCGCGGGCGGTGACGGGGGTGCCGGAGACGCCGCTGAGGCTGGCCTGGACCAGGTAGACGCCGTCGCCCGCAGTGCCGCCGGGCGCGGGGGTGGGGCACTCGGGGATGCTGCGGCTGCGGTCCCAGACAAAGGTCTCGGTGACGGCACCGCCTGCGGGGATGCCGACCCAGGTGGAGCTGCGGTCGGTGGGGCAGTCGCCGGAGGACCACACCCGCCCGGCGCTGGCCTCGCTGACGGTGATCAGCGACGCCATCCGGCCGAGGTCGGCACGGCAGGCGGGGCCGGAGTTGCGAACGGTCAGCTCGAACCGGGGGCGGTCCTTGGGCTGGTAGGCGTTCTGCACGCTGGTGAGTTCCAGGGAGACCTTGGAGGTGGGGCAGATCGGCAGGGCCCGTACCGCTGCGGTGTCGATCTGGACGGTGCCGCTGCCGCCGGAGGTGGACCCGCTGCCGCCGTTGGACGTGGAACCGGTGGAGCCGGTGGAGCCGGCCGATCCAGCAGAGCCGCCGGAACCGCCGGAACTGCCGGAACCGCTGGAGCCGCCGGAGAGGCTGACATCGCTGCCTCCAGTACCTCCGGTACCTCCGGTGGTGCCTTCGGTGCTGCCCCCGCCGGAGTCGGAGGTGCCGCCCTCGGCGCCGGGGGACTCGCTGCTCCCGGTGCCGGGCTTGCCGGAACTCCCGGAGCCGCCCCCTGAGCCGCCCCCGGGCCGGGTGGTGATCGCCGAGCCGCTGGGGCTGCTGCCGGGCGTGATCGACTGGACGGGCGCGGGATGTTTGCCCTGCGCCTCGTTGCCGCCGCCCCCGCGCACGGTCAGCCACACGATCAGGGCCGCGACTGCGAGCAGCGCGACGAGCACGACAAACCGCCGCCGCCAGTAGATGGACGCGGGCAGCGGTCCCACGGGATGGCGCATAGAGGGCACGCGCAAACTCTACGAGAGATCAACCGCCCCTCACCGCATCAACACCTCGACCGGCCCCCTTCTTTCAGATCATCAGCCTGTTGCTCCGACCGGGCGCCGACCGAACGGCGGCTCATGGGAGGATCGGAGGGAGATGTCCGTAGAAACCGCCGTGCCGATCCCGCTGCTGCACTCCACCGTCCTGGAGTGGTACGCAGCCCACGCTCGCGACCTGCCCTGGCGTGCCCCCGAGGCCACTCCATGGGCGGTGATGGTCAGTGAGTTCATGCTCCAGCAGACCCCGGTGAAGCGGGTGCTCCCCGCGTACACGGCCTGGCTGGAACGCTGGCCCACGCCCGCCGCGCTGGCCGCCGACGCCCCCGGTGAGGCGGTGCGGATGTGGGGACGCCTGGGCTATCCGCGCCGGGCGCTGCGGCTGCACGCCGCCGCCACCGCCATCACCGAGCGGCATGGCGGCGAGGTGCCCGACGACCATGCCGAGCTGCTCGCGCTGCCGGGGGTCGGGGAGTACACCGCCGCCGCTGTCGCCTCGTTCGCCTTCCGCCGCCGCCATGCGGTGCTGGACACCAATGTGCGGCGGGTGTTCGCCCGGGTGGTGGACGCGGTGGAGTATCCGCCGACGGCGACCACGGCCGCGGAGCGCCGTACCGCGACCGCGCTGCTGCCGGAGGCCGACGAGACGGCAGCGACCTGGGCGGTGGCGGTGATGGAGCTGGGCGCGCTGGTCTGCACGGCCCGGACGCCGCGCTGCGGCGGCTGCCCGGTGGCGGCGATGTGCGCCTGGCGGTTGGCCGGCAGCCCGCCATACGAAGGTCCGCCACGGCGCGGCCAGACCTATGCGGGGACCGACCGGCAGGTGCGCGGCAAGCTGCTCGCGGTGCTGCGGGAAGCACATGGCGAGGTGTCCCAGGCGGAGCTGGACGCGGTGTGGCATGAGCCGGTGCAGCGGGCCCGGGCGCTGGACGGGCTGGTCGCCGACGGGCTGGTGGAGCCGGTGGCGCAGGGCGTCTACCGGCTGCCGGGGGCGCCGGCGGCGGGCTGAGCCGCAGGCAGAGCGACGGCAGGGGCCGGGCACCCATGGGTGCCCGGCCCCTCCGTCGCTGCCGTGCCGTTTCCGGTCGGTCAGTGCGCGCCGGCCAGCGCGGTCTCCGTACCCTCGCCGGAGTCCGCCTCGTCGGCGCCGCCGACCGCGCTCCCGGCGCCGCGCAGCGGCACCTCCTTGAGGAAGACGGCGGCGGCGATGCCGACGACGCTGACCACCGCACCCCACAGGAACACCGAGTGGATGCCGTTGGAGATGGCGTGGTGGTAGGCGTTCTGGAAGGGGGCGGGGAGGGTCCGCAGCACGGTCGGGGTGATCTGGGTGGTCTGCTCGGTGGCCTTGCCGCCGCTCGCGCCCAGCATGTCCTTCATGGTGCCGGTGACCCGGTTGGTGAAGAGGGCGCCGAAGAGCGCGACACCGAAGGAGCCGCCGATGGTGCGGAACAGGGTGGCGGTGGAGCTGGCCACACCCATGTCCTTCAGCTCCACGCTGTTCTGCGCGACCAGCATGGTGATCTGCATCAGGAAGCCCATACCGGCGCCGAGCACCACCATGTAGACGCCGGAGGTGAAGCGGCTGGTGTCGGTGGAGAGGGTGGAGAGCAGCAGCGCGCCGCCGGCCATCACCCCGGTGCCGAGGATCGGGAAGATGCGGTAGCGGCCGGTGCGGGTGACGGCCTGGCCGACGACCAGCGAGACCACCAGCATGCCGAGCATCATCGGCATCAGCAGCAGCCCGGAGTTGGTGGCGGAGGCGCCCTGCACGCTCTGCTGGTAGAGCGGCAGGAAGGTGACCGAGCCGAACATGGTGAAGCCGACCAGGAAGCCGATCACCGAGACCAGGGTGAAGTTGCGGTTGCTGAAGAGCCCCAGCGGCAGCATGGGCTCCTCGGCGTGGCGCTCGGCCCACACAAAGCCGACGAGGGAGAGCAGCGCCAGCGCGCCGAGGCCCAGGATCTGGCCGGAGGTCCAGTCGTACTGCTGGCCGCCCCAGGTGGTGATGAGCACCAGGGAGGTGATGCCCACGGTGAGCAGCACCGCGCCCAGGTAGTCGATCCGGGCGGTGGAGCGGACCTTGGGCAGGTGCAGGGTGGCGGTGACCACCAGCAGGGCGAGGGCGCCCAGCGGCAGGTTGATGTAGAAGGTCCAGTGCCAGTTGAGGTGGTCGGTGATGAAGCCGCCGACCAGCGGGCCGCCGATCATGGCTATCGCCATCACGGCGGCGAACATGCCCTGGTACTTGCCGCGCTCACGGGGCGGCACCAGCGCACCCATGATCGCCATCACGCCGACCATCAGGCCGCCGGCGCCCAGGCCCTGGATGGCCCGGAAGCCGATCAGCTGCCCCATGGTCTGGGAGAGCCCGGAGAGCGCGGAGCCCACCAGGAAGACCACGATGGAGGTGATGAAGGTGCCCTTGCGGCCGTAGAGGTCGCCGAGCTTGCCCCAGATCGGGGTGGAGGCGGCGGTGGCCAGGGTGTAGGAGGTGACCACCCAGGAGAGGTGCTGGGCGCCGCCCAGGTCTCCGACGATGGTGGGCATCGCGGTGCCGACGATCAGATTGTCGAGCATCGCGAGCAGCATGGTGATCACCAGGCCGACCATGATGACGCGGATCTCGCGCGGTGTCCGGGCCTCCGGCTCGGCTGGTTGCTTCTGCGACACGGTGTCTCTCCCCGTTGCGGGCTGCCGCTCGAAGCGCTACCCCGAGGCAGCTTACTTGACGACCGGCTAGTGGATTTCTGCTCTCGCAAGCTAGGCTCCTTACCAGCCGGCCGTCAAGTTGATTTCCCCGCCGCTGGCCACAGGCGGAAGACTTGACTCCGGACACCCCGGTCGGCACCGCGCCGACCGCACACGGACAAGGGGTACGACGAAAGCGATGAGCATCCACGCGCCTCGCGGCGACACCCGGGCACGCATCCTGGACGTCGCCCTTGAGCTGTTCTCCGAGCAAGGCTACGAGAAGACCTCGCTGCGCGAGATCGCCGACCGGCTGGGCGTGACCAAGGCTGCTCTGTACTACCACTTCAAGACCAAGGACGACATCGTCCGAGGCATCGTGGAGTCCATGTCGGCGCCGATCGACGAGGTCATCGCCTGGGCGCAGGACCGGCCCTGGTCGCCCGAGATGCGCGACGAGGTGGTGCGCCGCTTCGCCGCCTCGATGTCGGAGAGCGTCCCGCTGGTCCGCTTCTTCCACGAGAACCAGCCGGCCGTGCGCGAGCTCAATGCCGGCGCCCTCTTCAAGCAGCGGATGATCGCCATGGTCCGGCTGATCGAGGGCCCCGAGAGCACCTTCCAGGACCGGGTCCGCGCCGCGATGTCGATCTTCGCGATCAATGCGGGGCTCTTCCTGCTCCAGGAGGACCCGGGGGAACCGAACTGCCCGGACGCGGCGGAGCGGCAGGCGGCGGCGCTGGAGGTGGCGCTGGAGATCGCCGACCACATCAGGACCGGCTGCCCGTCGGGCTGACCGG
The DNA here is from genome assembly GCF_003258605.2 of Peterkaempfera bronchialis. Classification (NCBI taxonomy): domain Bacteria; kingdom Bacillati; phylum Actinomycetota; class Actinomycetes; order Kitasatosporales; family Streptomycetaceae; genus Peterkaempfera; species Peterkaempfera bronchialis. Next base: position 3,906,127 of record NZ_CP031264.1, on the reverse strand, counting down.
CACATCCGGAAAGAGGTCGTTTTACCCGCCGGACCGGGCCCGAATCCGTGAGCCCGGTCACAGCGGATATCGCGGTCACTATCGGCATTCGTAGCGGGAAGCGGCTTGCGCGCCGCCAGCTCAGCGCGCCAAAAACAGACAAATCCCCGCTGACCACACACTCCGTATACGGACATGCGTAGTACAGCGGGGGCTTGGGACCTCCGCAAGGGCTCTGTTACGACTGGTTCTGCCCGACGGCAAGCAGGTTGAAACCTCCTTATTTCGACCCGCTCGCCGTTCCGCTGAAGCCCCCGCTGAAAGTCGGGGCCCCGGCCCGCGCACCGGCACCTCACCGTGCTCCTGCGGCAACCGGGCCGTCGAACCGATAGAGGACACCCAGCGTGAAGCGCAACTCCCGTATACGTCCCACCCGCCTGGCCGCCGCCATAGCCGGCGTCACCGTCGCGACCGCCGCCCTGAGCGGCACCGCCTTCGCCGCCGACAGCACCCAGGCCCCCACGGCGCTCAGCGCCCACCAGGTGCACGTCGCCCATGTCGCGCACACCGCGCACCAGGCCCATGTGATCCATGTGGCCAACGAGGCCGCCCGTGCCAAGGCCGCCGCCACCACGTCGCACGCCGCCCACCAGGCGCACAAGATCGCGGTCGCCAACGCCGCGGCCCGCGCCAAGGCCGCCACCGACGCGCACGCCGCCCACCAGACCCACAAGATCGCCGCCGCCAACGCGGCCGCCCGCGCCAAGGCCGCCTCGGACGCCAAGGCCGCCTCCCGCTCCTCCGAGCGAGGGCAGCTGGGTACCCAGGTCTCCGCCGGCTACTCCTCCCCGGTGCCCTCCGGCACCCGGCTCAGCCAGTCCTTCGGCGTGCCGAACAGCGGCTACGCGGCCGGCTACCACACCGGTACCGACTTCGCCGTCTCCGTCGGCACCCCGCTGTACTCGGTCGGCAAGGCCACCGTCGTCTCGGCCGGCTGGGCCGGGGCCTACGGCAACTCGGTGACGCTGCGGCTCTCCGACGGCCACTACGCCCTGTACGCCCACATGTCGTCGCTGAGCGTCAGCGCCGGCCAGTCGGTGTCCGCCGGCCAGCAGATCGGCCGCTCCGGCAACACCGGCAACTCCACCGGCCCGCACCTCCACTTCGAGATCCGGACCGTCAACGCCTACGGCGCGGTCATCAACCCGGTCACCTTCCTGAAGGGCAAGGGCGTCTCCTTCTGACCCGCCCCGCCTGACCGGGTCCGCCCGGACCCCCGCACAGCCCCCGGCACCGCCGTCCGCTCCGGACGGCGGTGCTGCGGGCATGTCCGGGGGTGTACGGGCACGTCCGGGCGTGGTCCGGCTGCCGCCTCCTGCGATCAGCGGCTTCCCGTCACACACTGGAGCCAAGGCCCTGCGCCGCACCCGGCGGCCCATGGCACCCCCGACCGGAGGAGCTGCACGTGGCACTGTCGCTCAAGCCCGGAACGTCCTGGTCCACCACCTACGACCGCTGTGTGCAGGCCGCCCCCGAGGCGTTCGCCGCCGACCGGCTGCTCAACCTGGTGGGCGGCGAGTGGTCCACCGAGGGCGAGCCCGGCGAGCACACCACGCCCGTGGACGGCAGCCCGATCCCAGGGCCGCCCCGGGTCGGGATCGACGCGGCCGAGTCCGCCGTGGCCTTCGCCATCACCGAACACGCCGCCTGGGGACGCGTCCCGCTGGACGAGCGCCAAGCCCGGGTGGCCACCGCCGTGGACGCGCTCGCCGACCACCGCGACCTGCTGGCGCTGCTGCTGGTCTGGGAGATCGGCAAGCCCTGGCGGCTCGCCTGCGCCGATGTCGACCGCGCGCTGGACGGCGTGCGCTGGTACCTGGCGGAGATCGAGCGGCAGCTCGCCGTGGGCACCCCGGGGGAGCGCCGCCCGCTGCCCGGCCCGGTCTCCAACATCGCCAGCTGGAACTACCCGATGAGCGTGCAGGTCCACGCCGAGCTGGTCCAGGTGCTGGCCGGCAACGCGGTGGTCGCCAAGACCCCCTCCCAGGGCGGGTTCCACTGCCTCACCCTCGCCCATGCGCTGATGCGCCGCGCGGGGCTCCCGGTCACCCTGCTCTCCGGCCGGGGGTCCAGCATCGGCGACGTGCTGATCCGCTCCCCCGGGCTCGGCGCCCTCGCCTTCGTCGGCGGCCGGGCCAACGGACGCAAGGCCGCCACCTCGCTGGCGGACCTGGGCCGCCGCCACTTCCTGGAGCAGGAGGGGCTGAACACCTGGGGCATCTGGGACTTCTCCCAGTGGGACGTGCTGGCCGCGCATCTGCGCAAGGGGTTCGAGTACGCCAAGCAGCGGTGCACCGCCTACCCCCGCTATGTCGTCCAGCGGTCGCTCTTCCCCGCCTTCCTGGAGACCTACCTGGCCGTCGTGCAGAACATCCGCTTCGGTCACCCGCTGGCCGTCGCCGACCCCGGCGACCCGCTGCCGGAGCTGGACTTCGGCCCGGTCATCCACGCCGCCAAGGCCCAGGAGCTGGCCGCCCAGTTCGACGAGGCGGTCCAGGGCCGGGGCGTGCCGCTGCATCGCGGGTCCACCGCCGACGGCGCCTTCCTGCCCGGCCAGGACACCTCCGCATACGCCGCACCTGCCTGCGTCCTGGAGCCCCCGGCCAACTGGTCGCTGCACCACGCCGAGCCCTTCGGGCCGCTGGACTCCATCGTCCTGGTCGACACCGAGTCCGAACTGCTGGCCGCGATGAACGCGGGCAATGGCTCGCTGGTCGCCAGCCTGGCCACCGACGACGCCGCCTTCGCCGCCCGGATCGCCCCCGACATCCTCGCCTTCAAGATCGGCGTCAACAAGCCCCGCAGCCGTGGCGACCGCGCGGAGGTCTTCGGCGGCCTCGGCGCCTCCTGGAAGGGCGCCTTCGTCGGCGGCGACCTGCTCGTCCAAGCCGTCACCCACGGCCCCGAGGGCGCCGACGAGAAGCTCTACGGCAACTTCCCCGGCTACTCCCTCTACCCGCCACGCTGAACGCCCGCCCGTTCCCCGGCCGGGTCCACGGGTCCGCCCGGTGACGTGGTGGCGGCGTCAGGCGTCCTTGCCGGCCAGGGTCGCGCGGTCACCCATCACCACAACCGGGTGCCGGGCCGGGTCGAGGGTGCGCAGCAGGTGCTGCATGGCCGCCTTGGGCAGGGTGACGCAGGCCGAGGAGCCGCTGCCGGGGTCCAAGTGGAGCCAGATGCTGCCACCGGCCCGCTCGCCCTGGGGTCGCCGGGGGTCGAGCGGTGAGGAGCCGCGCACCCGGTTGTAGTCGATGGCGATCACATAGTCGAAGTCATGCCGGTGCGAGGGCCCCCAGACCGAGGGCGGGGTGAAGAGGGCGGTCTGGTGGTAGGGCAGCTTGGACCCGGGGTCGGGCAGCAGGCCGCCCGCGTCGGTGAGGGTGAAGACCCCGACCGGGCTGCGCTTGTCGTCCTCGTGGTGGGAGGGGGTCCAGCCGAGGCGGCCGTTGTGGGAGGCCCAGGTCGCGTCGGCGGTCCAGGCGGAGCCGTGCTTCTGGTAGAGCGTCACCGTGCCGCTGGGGGAGTCGGCCGCGTCCCCGTACACCACCACGGCCTGCCGGGCGTCGGCCGGGATCCTGCCGAGCCACCGGGCGCTGAGGCCGGTGATCCGGCCGGGCTGGGCGTCGGCGGCGGCCTGCGGGGAGGCGGTGCCGGTACGGGCCGCTGCGGGGGCCGCATTGCCGGAGCCGCCGCAGCCGGAGGCCAGGGCGGCAAGCGCGAGCCCTCCGGCGATGAGCAGCGGGGCGCGGCGGCCGAGCGGGCTCGGGTACTTCCCCGTCGTGGGTTCCCCCGTCATGGTTCCCTCCCCGTGGGCCGGTGGATCGGCGGCCCGCTCCAACCTACACCCCGGGCATGGCAGAGCCGCCCCGGACGGTGTCCGGGGCGGCTCTGCCGCAGCGATGCGCTACTTGGTGAGGTCCGGGCCGGCCGCGGTGACCGGCGGGGCGTCGGCGACGGGCACCTTCTCCTCGCCTCGGAAGGTGAACTTGGCGTCCTTGCCCTCACCCTCGATGTCGACCACCACGATGTGGCCGGGGCGCAGCTCACCGAAGAGGATCTTCTCGGAGAGCACGTCCTCGATCTCACGCTGGATGGTGCGGCGCAGCGGGCGGGCGCCCAGGATCGGGTCGTAGCCCCGCTTGGCGAGCAGCTTCTTGGCCTCGGTGGACAGCTCGATGGCCATGTCCCGGTCCTTGAGCCGCTCGTCCACCTTGGCGACCATGAGGTCGACGATCTGGATGATGTCTTCCTCGGACAGCTGGTGGAAGACCACGATGTCGTCCACGCGGTTGAGGAACTCGGGCCGGAAGTGCTGCTTGAGCTCCTCGCCGACCTTGGCCTTCATCCGGTCGTACCCGGTCTGGATGTCGCCCTGGGCGGCGAAGCCCAGGTTGAACCCCTTGGAGATGTCCCGGGTGCCGAGGTTGGTGGTCATGATGATGACCGTGTTCTTGAAGTCCACGACCCGGCCCTGGGAGTCGGTCAGGCGACCGTCCTCCAGGATCTGGAGCAGCGAGTTGAAGATGTCCGGGTGGGCCTTCTCGACCTCGTCGAAGAGGACCACCGAGAACGGCTTGCGGCGGACCTTCTCGGTCAGCTGGCCGCCCTCCTCGTACCCGACGTAGCCGGGGGGCGAGCCGAAGAGCCGCGAGACGGTGTGCTTCTCGGAGAACTCCGACATGTCGAGCTGGATCAGCGCGTCCTCGTCGCCGAAGAGGAACTCGGCGAGCGTCTTGGACAGCTCGGTCTTACCGACGCCGGACGGGCCGGCGAAGATGAACGAGCCGCCGGGGCGCTTGGGGTCCTTGAGGCCGGCCCGGGTGCGGCGGATGGCCTGGGAGAGCGCCTTGATGGCGTCCTTCTGGCCGATGACCCGCTTGTGGAGCTCGTCCTCCATGCGCAGCAGCCGGGAGGACTCCTCCTCGGTGAGCTTGAAGACCGGGATGCCGGTGGCGGTGGCCAGGACCTCGGCGATCAGGTCCTCGTCCACCTCGGCGACGACGTCCATGTCGCCGGCCTTCCACTCCTTCTCCCGCTTGGCCTTGGCCTGGAGGAGCTGCTTCTCCTTGTCGCGGAGCGAGGCGGCCTTCTCGAAGTCCTGCGCGTCGATCGCGGACTCCTTCTCCCGGCGCACATCGGCGATCTTCTCGTCGAACTCGCGCAGGTCCGGCGGCGCGGTCATGCGGCGGATGCGCATCCGCGAGCCGGCCTCGTCGATGAGGTCGATCGCCTTGTCGGGCAGGAAGCGGTCCGAGATGTAGCGGTCGGCCAGGGTGGCGGCGGCGACCAGGGCGGCGTCGGTGATGGAGACGCGGTGGTGCGCCTCGTACCGGTCGCGCAGACCCTTGAGGATCTCGATGGTGTGCGGCAGCGACGGCTCGGCGACCTGGATCGGCTGGAAGCGGCGCTCCAGCGCGGCGTCCTTCTCCAGGTGCTTCCGGTACTCGTCGAGCGTGGTGGCACCGATCGTCTGGAGCTCACCGCGGGCCAGCATCGGCTTGAGGATGGAGGCGGCGTCGATGGCACCCTCGGCGGCGCCGGCGCCGACCAGGGTGTGCAGCTCGTCGATGAAGAGGATGATGTCGCCGCGGGTGCGGATCTCCTTGAGCACCTTCTTCAGGCGCTCCTCGAAGTCACCGCGGTAGCGGGAGCCGGCGACCAGCGCGCCCAGGTCGAGGGTGTAGAGCTGCTTGTCCTTCAGCGTCTCCGGGACCTCACCCTTGACGATGGCCTGGGCCAGGCCCTCGACCACGGCGGTCTTGCCGACGCCGGGCTCACCGATGAGCACCGGGTTGTTCTTGGTGCGGCGGGACAGCACCTGCATGACCCGCTCGATCTCCTTCTCGCGCCCGATGACCGGGTCGAGCTTGGCCTCGCGTGCGGCCTGCGTGAGGTTCCGGCCGAACTGGTCGAGGACCAGGGAGGTCGAGGGGGTGCCCTCGGCCGGGCCGCCGGCGGTGGCGGTCTCCTTGCCCTGGTAGCCGGAGAGCAGCTGGATGACCTGCTGCCGCACCCGGTTGAGGTCGGCGCCGAGCTTCACCAGGACCTGGGCGGCGACGCCCTCGCCCTCCCGGATCAGGCCGAGCAGGATGTGCTCGGTGCCGATGTAGTTGTGGCCGAGCTGCAGGGCCTCCCTCAGGGAGAGCTCAAGCACCTTCTTGGCACGGGGGGTGAAGGGGATGTGGCCGGAAGGGGCCTGCTGGCCCTGGCCGATGATCTCCTCCACCTGCTGGCGGACCGCCTCGAGCGAAATCCCGAGGCTCTCCAGGGCCTTCGCAGCGACACCCTCACCCTCGTGGATCAGGCCCAGGAGGATGTGCTCAGTACCGATGTAGTTGTGGTTGAGCATCCTGGCCTCTTCCTGAGCCAGGACGACAACCCGCCGCGCGCGGTCGGTGAACCTCTCGAACATCGTTATCGCTCCTCAGAGCGGTCGGGCAGTTAGGGGTCGGTCCCCTCCCTGTCCTTCCGCATGCTAGTCCCGCGCAGCGGGACAGCTCACTTCAACTGTCGACGCCCATCGCGATGCGTTCCCCCGCGACAGCCGACAACAGTCCCAACCCGATGCTGCGAGACGATGTTCCCGCAGGCCAGCCGGATCCACCTGATACCGCTACGCCCATGGCGAACGCGACCCTCGACACGCGGTCCGACGCGGCCTGGCGGACCATCCCGTCGTCATCACTGTCATACCCGCTGTGACGGCCGTTGCATCCCGGATTCGCGCCCGCCGGGGCACGGAGGAAGCCCCCGCGCCCCGTCCGGCGGCTCGGTCAGGCGTGCGCGTCCTCATACGCCTTGCGAACGGTGCTGGGTACGCGGCCCCGGTCATTGACCGTGAAGCCGTTGTCCTTCGCCCAGGCCCGGATCTTCGCGGTGTCCTGGCTGCCGGCCGCCGGGCGGGCAGCGGTCGCCGCGCGGCCACGGCCGCCTCGGGCGCTGCTCAGCCGGCCGCTCTGCTTGCGGCCCTTGTCGACGAACGGCGCGAGGAGCTCGCGCAGCTTGTCGGCGTTCTCGCTCTTGAGATCGATCTCGTAAGCAACACCGTCGAGGGCGAACGTGACCGTCTCGTCCGCCTCGCCGCCGTCGAGATCGTCGACAAGAAGAACCTGCACCTTCTGCGCCACGGGCTTCCCTTTCCACTAAACGACGGATTGCCTTGGGGAAAGGAAACCGCCTTTCCCCGGAAAACACAAACCCTGCGGACGGCGCAGTCCGTGCAGAGTGGCACCGGGGGGCGGCCGGAGCGGAGTGGGCGCAGTTCCTTCACATCCCGCCATCACAGAACCGGCATCACAGAACCGGCCATCACAGAACCGGCCATCACAGAAGCAAGAGCATCCGCGAGTTGCCGAGTGTGTTCGGCTTCACGCGTTCGAGATCCAGGAACTCGGCCACGCCCTCGTCGTACGAACGCAGCAGCTCTTCGTAGACATCGCCGCCGACCGGCGTCTCACCGATCTCCACGAAGCCGTGTTTGGCGAAGAAGTCCACCTCGAACGTCAGGCAGAAAATGCGACGCACACCCAGCCAGCGGGCGGTCTGAAGCAGCTTGTCCAGCAGCAGGTGCCCGACGCCCCGGCCCAGGCAGGCCGGATCAACGGCGAGGGTACGCACCTCGGCCAGGTCCTCCCACATCACATGCAGGGCGCCGCACGCCACCACCTCGCCGTCCGAGTCCCGCTCGGCGACCCAGAACTCCTGCACGTCCTCGAAGAGTGTGACAGTCGGCTTGTCGAGCAGAATCCGCTCACGCGCATAGCCGTCGATGAGTCGCCGTACGGCCCGCACGTCGCTTGTCCGCGCCCGGCGGATCGTGACCTCCATGGAGAAGACGCTATCGTGCCGCGTCGTCCGCCGAAGCGGTCTCCCCCACTTCCTGTTCCTGGTCGGCCGGTACCGGATCGTGCGGCGCGGCCACCCGCAATGCGTCGCGCAAGGCATCCTGCTGCTCGGGCGACATCATCCCGAAGAAGTGCACCAGTGCCGCTGCGGGGTTGTCACTCGTCGCCCAGGCGTCGTTCATCAACGCGGCGGTGTACGCCTCACGCGAAGAGACCGGTTCATATCGGTAGGCGCGTCCCTCGCGTTCCCGGCGCAGCCATCCCTTCTGGAAGAGCTTGTCCATCACCGTCATCACGGTGGTGTACGCGATCTCCCGTTCCCGGTGCAGATCCGCCAGCACCTCGCGGACGGTGACCGGGCGGTTCCACTGCCACACCCGGGTCATGACCTCGTTCTCGAGCTCGCCGAGTTGCCGCACCATCCGGAGCACCTCCCTCGGCCGAGTCCGGCAGCACCCCGCGACACGGAGTGGCCCCACAGTAGGAAGCAGAGCGGACAAATTCACCTTAGACGGCAAATCCGGCGTGGCGCCAAGGGCGCGGAGACGCCGAAGCCGCCACCGGGGGCGGTGGCGGCTTCGGCGGGCGGGCCCGGCAGGCGGGCCCGGCAGGCGGGTCCGGCAGGAGGGCCCGGCAGGAGGGCTAGCGGGTCGGCTCGGCGGGGTTGGCCGGTGCTGCGGCGGTCTCGGTGGCCAGGGCGTCCGCGTAGGCGTCCTCCTTGGCCTTCTGCGCGCCGCCCTGGCTGCGGATGATCGCCCGGATGACGAACGTGAAGCCGACCGCCATCACCAGCGGGGGCACGATCGCGCTGACATAGTCCACTGCTGTCACGCTCCTTCGGGCTTGACCAGGGGGAAGAGGACGGTCTCCCGGATGTTCTTTCCGGTGAGCAGCATGATGAGGCGGTCCACGCCCAGGCCCATGCCACCGGTGGGCGGCATGGCGTACTCCAGGGCGCGCAGGAAGTCCTCGTCCAGCTGCATGGCCTCGACGTCGCCGCCGGCCGCCAGCAGCGACTGGGCGGTGAGCCGGGCGCGCTGCTCGACCGGGTCGACCAGCTCGGAGTAGGCGGTGGCGATCTCGGTACCGAAGATCACCAGGTCCCACTTCTCGGCGACGCCGGGGGCGCTGCGGTGCTGCCGGGTGAGCGGGGAGACCTCGACCGGGTAGTCCTTGATGAAGGTCGGGGTGACCGCGTTCTCCTCCAGCAGCCGCTCGACCATCTCCAGCACGATCTGGCCGTGGCCCCACTTCTGCTCGTAGGGCACGCCCGCCGTGTCGGCCAGCTTGCGCAGCTGCTCGACGGAGGTCTCCGGGGTGACCTCCTCGCCGAGGCGGTCGGAGATGCCGCCGTAGACGGTCACCTCGCTCCACGGCTCGGCCAGGTCGATCTCATGCTCGGTGCCGTGCGCGTCGACGCCGCGGACCACGGTGGTGCCCAGCGCGTCGCGGGCGGCGTTGAGGATGATCCCGCGGGTGAGCTCCGCCTGGGTGTCGTAGTCGCCGTACGCCTCGTAGGACTCCAGCGCGGTGAACTCCGGGTTGTGGGTCGCGTCGGCGCCCTCGTTGCGGAAGTTCCGGTTGATCTCGAAGACCTTCTCGGCGCCGCCGACCACCAGCCGCTTGAGATACAGCTCGGTGGCGATCCGCAGATAGAGGTCGATGTCGTAGGCGTTGATGTGCGTGATGAACGGCCGGGCGTTGGCGCCGCCGTGGATCGGTTGCAGCATCGGGGTCTCGACCTCGGTGTAGCCGCGCTCCTCGTAGGTGCGGCGGATCGAGCGGACCACCTTGGAGCGCAGGTACAGCATCTCCCGCGCCTCGGGGTTCACGATCAGGTCCACATAGCGCTGGCGGACCCGGGCCTCCGGGTCGGTGAGGCCCTTGTGCTTGTCCGGCAGCGGGCGCAGGCACTTGGCGGTCAGCTCCCAGCGGTCCGCCATCACCGACAGCTCGCCGCGCCGGGAGGTGATCACCTCGCCCTCGATGCCGACGTGGTCGCCGAGGTCGATGTCGCGCTTCCACTCGGCGAGGCGCTCCTCGCCCAGCCTGTCCAGCGAGAGCATCACCTGGAGGTCCCCGCTGCCGTCGCGGAGGGTGGCGAAGCAGAGTTTGCCGCCGGTGCGGCTCAGCACCACCCGGCCGGTCACGCCCACCCGGGCACCGGTGGCGGTGTCGGGGGCGAGGTCGGGGTACTGGGCCCGCAGGTCCGCGATGGTGGTCGTGCGCGGGAAGCCGACCGGGTACGGGTCGACGCCGGCTGCGCGGAGCCGGTCCAGCTTCTCGCGCCTGACCCGCATCTGCTCGGGGAGGTCGTCCGGTGCTGCGGGGGCGGAGGTCTGCTCTGTCACCTCACCAGGGTATCGGCGGCCCCAGGGTGCGACGCGACGGGATATCCGCTGCCGCGCCGCACCTCTGGAGCGGCCGTCAGGCCCGGCGGCGCCGCACGGCGAGGAACACACCCGCGCCGAGCGCCACGGCGGCGGCGCCGACGCCCGCCAGCAGGCCGGTGCCGGAGGAGCCGGTGGCGGCCAGGTCGCCGCCGCCCGTGGTGGCGGCGCCGGCGGAGTCGCCGCCGGTGGTCTGCGGAGCGGGGTCGTTGCCGCCGGTCGCGGACCCGGTGGAGCCGCCCGTGGAGCCGGTGGAGCCGCCGGCAGAACCGCCCGTGGAGCCGGTCGAGCCCGTGGAGCCCGTGGAGCCGGTGGAGCCGCCCGTGGAGCCGGCGGCGGCCTTGGCGGTGATCCGGATCGGCGCGTCGTCGTTCTCCTCGCGGTCGTCCTGCGAGAAGCCCAGCACGGTGTACCAGCCTTCGGCCCGGTCGAGCGCCTTGACCGGCTTGATCGTGAAGGTCAGCGGGACCGACGCACCGGCCGGGAGCTTGCCCGCGATCCAGCAGAAGTACCCCGACGGGGCACCCGCCGCACGGGTCAGCGCCGACTTCAGGTCGCCACTCGACCGGGGGGCGAACTTCTGGAGCAGCTCGGACCGGGCGCCCATGGACAGGTCGGGCATGCTGGTGCAGTACTTGGGCGCCCGCTGCACGGTGACCCCGAGCGGCAGGGACACCAAGGCCATCCCGGAGGCGGTGTCCGGGACCCTGCCGGGCAGGCCGAAGCCGCCGGTGCTCACCGGCTGCACGGCGGCGGTGCCGACATTGCGCACGCTGAGCGTGAGGTCGAGCGGCTTGCCGACCGTGCCGGTGGCGGAGGCGGGCGCGGCGGCCATGTCCGCGCGCAGACCGGTCTCCAGGATCGTGAGGGCGGCGTTGTTGCCGAAGTCGATGTCCTTGGCCGCCGTACGCAGGCCCGGCACTGCCGCCAGGGTCAGCTCCGGGCCGGTACCCAGGGTGCCGCCGGCCACCGGAATGGAGTCGATCTCGCCGCCCGCCACGTCGAAGGCAAAGGCGAAGAGCCCGCTGCCGGCGTCCTTGTCGGCCTTGACGGTGAGCGGTTCGGTGAGCCGGTAGGTGGCACCGACGGGGAGCGTGGTGGTGTCGAAGCGGCAGACCACCGAGGTGAAGCCGGCGGTGACGCCGCCGCCCGTGGTGGCCCCGTAGCGGCAGTTGCGGTGGTTGCCGCCCAGCCGGAAGCCGCTCTGCACCTCGACGGCCAGGACCAGGCCCTTGGCGTCCCGGTCACCGATGTTGGAGACCACGGCGGGTACGGCGACGGAGCCGCCCGGGGCCACCTTGGTCCGGGCGCCGGGGAACTGCTGGACGGCGAGGTCCGGCCCGGAGCCCACGGTGACCTTGGTGGTGACCGCTCCGGGCTCCTGCACCGCCCGGTCGGCGGCGGCGGTGTAGCGGATGGTGCCGTTCGTCCCGGTCGGGACGCCCTGGACGGCGCGGATGCCGATCTTGAACTCGGCTTCGCCGTCGGCCCGGGCCGCGGTGCAGGTGATACGCGTCCGCGCGGCGTCGGTGAAGTCGCACCCCTTGGGCAGCTGGAACTCGGCCTTGCCCGCCAGGGCCTGGGCGTCGATGGTCAGCCGCACATTGCGGAGCGGGCCGTCGCCCTCGCTCACCACGCCCAGCTGGAGGGTCTTGAAGGTGTCGCCGGGGCCCGGCGCCTCGGTGCGCGGCAGGACGATGGCGGAGTCGGGTGCGTCGATGTAGAGGTAGTCCTCCGGGGCGGCCGCCTGGGCGGGCCCGGCGCCGAGAACGCCTGCGGAGAGGAGCGTCGCCGTCGCCACGGCCGAGAGGGCGGACCTGGCGGCCCGCCGTGTGCGCTGGTGTCCCATGAGGTCTCCGTGCTGCGGAGGTAAGGAGATCGGACCTCGGATACAACCAGCACCCGCCGCGACCGGTGGACGCACAAGGGTGCGAATGGGGCGCCCCGGTGAAGCTGTAGCACAACTGTTGCACACGCTCGTCCCGCCGCCTGCCGGGCGGCGGGCGAAGAGGGGCGGTCGACGGGATGACGGACAGGCGGTGGTGGGGGCAGGGCGGGGGCGATGGGACGGCGGGCGGGCGGTAGGGCGGCTGAACGACGGACGGTGAGGCGTGCCGGGCCGGCCGGGCGCAGGCGGCGGACGGTGAGGCGTGCCGGGCCGGCCGCGCACAGGGGCGGCCGGCGGCGGGGGCTGGCGGTCAGCCGGTGCCGGTGGCGAGCTCGGTGTCCTCGTGCTCGTCCGGGGCGGCCGGGCGCGGGCGGCGGGCGAACAGGTCGGCGGGGGTGGGGACGCGACGGGACCCGGACTGCGCCGGCCGTGCCCGCTCGGCCTTCTCCTCGGCGGCGGGGTCGGGGCGGCGGGGCTCGGCGGTGCTCATCGGGATCGGTCCTCCGTGGCTCGTCGGGGCGGGGCTCGTCGGGGCATGGCTCGGCGTGACGCGGCTCGGGGTGGCTCGGCTCGGCGTGACGCGGCTCGTCGGGACGGCGGTGAGGTGCCGGGGCGGCGCCGCGGCGGCGGCCAGGCGCTCCCGTACGGCGGCCTCGGCCACCTCGTGGCACCGGCCGGCCAGCCGGGAGCGGCGGGACCGCTCGGCCTGGCCGCACGGCTGCCCGGCCAGCCGGCGCAGCGCGCGGAGGTCCTCGGGGCCGGGGAGGTAGCCGTCGGCCACGGCCTCCTCCAGGCGCTCCAGGTATCCGGGGGCGCTGCCCGGCAGGGCGTCGCGGTAGCGGGCGAGGTCGGCGAGGAGGAAGGCGCGCAGCCGCCCGCCCTCGTGCACGGCCTCGTCGATGGACTCGGCGAGGCGGAGGGCGTCCTGGACGTCCTCGGTCCACACATCGGCGTCCCAGGGCGTCCCGACACCGCCGGTACGCGGTGGCACGGCGGGGTGCAGGACCTGGGCGAGGGCACGGCGCAGCACCCGCAGTTCATCGGCGCTGAAGGCCATGCCGCCGCGCGATCCGTGTGGCGTAGGCATGATGTGACAGTACGTCGGATATGCCCGATTACTGGGCAATGACGCGGGCCGTGTCCCGATTGGCGGATGGTGAGGTGATACGACCGGCCACCCGCCGTCGGTACTGACGGACGATCAGGTCGTGGGCGAGTTCCGCTCATAGATCAGCCGCAGGCCGATCAGGGTGAGCCAGGGCTCGTGCTCGTCGATCGAGGCGGCTTCGCCCAGCACCAGCGGGGCCAGCCCGCCGGTGGCGATCACCTGCACATCGTCCGGGTCGTCGGACAGCTCGGCCGCCATCCGGGCCACCACCCCGTCCACCTGCCCGGCGAACCCGTAGAGGATGCCCGCCTGCATGGCCTCCACGGTGTTCTTGCCGATCACGCTGCGCGGCCGGGCCAGCTCGATCTTGCGCAGCTGGGCGCCGCGCACCCCCAGCGCGTCCACGGAGATCTCGATGCCGGGGGCGATGGCGCCGCCGACGTAGTCGCCGCGCTGGTTGACCGCGTCGAAGGTGGTGGCGGTGCCGAAGTCCACCACGATGCAGGGGCCGCCGTAGAGGTGGTTGGCGGCCAGTGCGTTGACGATCCGGTCGGCGCCCACCTCCTTGGGGTGGTCCATCAGGACGTGCACCCCGGTCTTCACCCCGGGCTCGACGAGGACGGAGGGGACGTCGCCGTAGTAGCGGCGGGTCACCTCCCGCAGCTCGTGCAGCACGGACGGCACGGTCGAGCAGATCGCCAGACCGTCCACCGCGTCCTCGCCGAGCACCGGGTGAGCACCCATCAGCCCCTGCATCAGCACCGCCATCTCGTCGGCGGTGCGCCGGGGATCGGTGGAGACCCGCCAGTGCTCGACGATGTCCTCGCCGTCGAAGAGGCCGAGCACGGTGTGGGTGTTGCCGACATCGATGGTGAGCAGCATGGGGTCCGTCCTGATAGGTCGGGCGGGCGGGTCAGGCGCGCAGGTCCAGGCCGATGTCCAGGATCGGCGACGAGTGGGTGAGCGCACCGACGGCGAGGTAGTCCACGCCGGTCTGCGCCACCTCGCGGGCGTCGGTCAGGGTCAGCCCGCCGGACGCCTCCAGCCGGGCGCGGCCGGCCACCAGGGCGACGGCCTCCTTCAGCTGGTCGACGGTGAAGTTGTCCAGCAGGATCAGGTCGGCCCCGGCCTCCAGCACCGGCGGGAGCTGGTCCAGGGTGTCCACCTCCACCTGCACCGGCAGCTCCGGGTACGCCTCCCGGACGGCGCGGAACGCCTCGGCGACGCCACCGGCCGCCACCACGTGGTTGTCCTTGACCAGGGCGGCGTCGCTGAGCGCCATCCGGTGGTTGACGCCGCCGCCGCAGCGCACCGCGTACTTCTCCAGGGCGCGCAGGCCCGGGGTGGTCTTGCGGGTGTCGCGGACCTCCGCGCCGGTCCCCTCGACCGCGTCGACCCAGGCCCGGGTGGCGGTGGCGACGCCGGAGAGGTGGCAGAGCAGGTTGAGCGCGCTGCGCTCGGCGGTGAGCAGGGCCCGGGTGCGGCCGCGTACGGTGAGCAGCACCTCGCCGGCCTCCACCCGGTCGCCGTCCTCGGCGTGCCGCTCGACCTCGAACTCGTCCTCGCACACCAGCGAGATCACGGCCTCGGCGACCCGCAGCCCGGCCACGATGCCGGCCGCGCGGGCGGTGAAGTCACCGGTGGCCTCGGCGTCGGCCGGCACGGTGGCGGCGGAGGTGACGTCCTCGCCGCCGGCCAGGTCCTCGGCCAGCGCCAGGGTGGCGATGTCCTCCACCTCGACCGGGTCCAGGCCGGCCTCGGTGAGCAGTTCGGCGAGCGCCGGGTCCAGCCCGCTCTCGTACTCCTCGCCCTCACCGCAGGCGCAGCCCTCGCCGCAGCCTCCGGCCATGGGCAGCTCTTCGTAGTGGTGGTCGTGGGACACGGTGCTCACTGCTCCTCAAGGGCGGTGACGGGGGCGCCGGTTGCGGCATCCAGGGTGGTGGTGAGGTGGCGGCGCCAGCGGAGGTCGTCCCGGTCGGGGAAGTCCTCCCGCCAGTGGCAGCCCCGGGTCTCCTCGCGCAGTGCGGCGGCGCCCACCAGGGCGGTGGCGACCAGGTGGAGGTTGGCCGCCTCCCAGGTCTCCACCCGGGGGTCGGCGGGCTTCTCCTCGGCGAGGTGGTCGCGGGCCTGGGCGGCCAGCGCCGCCAGGCCGTCGGCGGCGGCGCGCATGGAGGCGGCGGAGCGCAGCACGCCCGCGCCGGCCGTCATCAGCCGCTGGACCTCCGCGCGGGCCTCGGGGGCCGGCAGCGGTACGGCCCGGGTGCCGGAGGCGGCGGGGGTCCGCTCGGGCAGGTCGCCGGCCGCCTGCCGGGCGGCCAGGTCGGCGGTGATCCGCTCGGCGAAGACCAGGCCCTCCAGCAGCGAGTTGGAGGCCAGCCGGTTGGCGCCGTGCACCCCGGTGCAGGCCACCTCGCCGCAGGCGTACAGCCCCGGCACGGTGGTGCGGCCGCGCAGGTCGGTGCGGACGCCGCCGGAGGCGTGGTGGGCGGCGGGGGCGACCGGGATCAGCTCGGTGACCGGGTCGATGCCATGCGAGCGGCAGGAGGCCAGGATGGTGGGGAAGCGCTGCTCCCACATCTCGGCACCGAAGTGCCGCCCGTCCAGGTACATGTGGGCGGCGCCGGTCTCCCGCATCCGGCGCATGATGCCCTTGGCGACGATGTCGCGCGGCGCCAGTTCGGCCAGCTCGTGCTGCCCCACCATGAAGCGGACGCCGTCCGCGTCCACCAGGTGGGCGCCCTCGCCGCGGACCGCCTCGGAGACCAGCGGCTGCTGGCCGTGGGCGTCCGGGCCCAGCCAGAGCACGGTGGGGTGGAACTGCACAAACTCCAGGTCCGCCACCTCGGCCCCGGCGCGCAGCGCCAGCGCCACGCCGTCGCCGGTGGAGACGGCCGGGTTGGTGGTGGCGGAGAAGACCTGGCCCATGCCGCCGGTGGCCAGCACCACCGCGCGGGCGAGGATCGCGCCCACGCCGTCGCGCTGCCCCTCGCCCATGACATGCAGGGTGATCCCGGCGGCGTGGCCGTCGGCGTCGGTGAGCAGGTCCAGCACCAGGGCGTGTTCGACCACCTCGATGGCGGGGTCGGAGCGGACGGCGGCGACCAGGGCGCGGGATATCTCGGCGCCGGTGGCGTCCCCGCCCGCGTGCGCGATCCGGCGGCGGTGGTGGCCGCCCTCACGGGTCAGCAGGATCTCGCCGTCGACGGCGGTGTCGAAGGCGGCGCCGGTGGCGATCAGGCGGCGGACCGCGTCCGGGCCCTCGGTGACCAGGACCCGTACGGCGTCCTCGTC
This sequence comes from Peterkaempfera bronchialis, assembly GCF_003258605.2. Lineage (NCBI taxonomy): Bacteria > Bacillati > Actinomycetota > Actinomycetes > Kitasatosporales > Streptomycetaceae > Peterkaempfera > Peterkaempfera bronchialis. The sequence continues at coordinate 3,889,567 of NZ_CP031264.1, read as the reverse complement.
GCACACTCCGGCGCCGGCGACCAGGGTGTCGGCCAGGTGCTGCTCGGGGGTGTCGCCCTCGCCGAGGGCGGCGGCGATCCCGCCCTGCGCCCAGCGGGTCGAGCCGTCGTCGAGCATCGCCTTGGTGACCACCATCACCCGGCCGACGGCGGCGCGGGCACGGAGCGCCGCGGTGAGGCCGGCCACGCCGGAGCCGACCACGATCACATCGGTCGTGGCGGTCCAGCCGGGGGCCGGGGCGGTCAGTCGGTGGGTGGCAGGCATGGGTGATCGGCTCCGTGTCAGTGGGCGGCGGTACGGGCCGCGCCGTGTTCCACGTCACCGTACGCCTCCGGCTCGGAGGGGTTTCCGGGGGCCGGGAGGTGAACGGGGGCGGTGCGGAGGGTGTCCCCGCGTACGGTGCCGGTGCCGGGGACGGCCTCGGCGGGGTCGCCGCCCGTCCCCGTGATGCGGTTCTGCGCGTCCACGAAGACGACCCGGGGCCGGTGGGTGCGGGCCTCGGCGTCCTGCATCTGCCCGTACCCGATGAGGATCACCAGGTCGCCGGGGTGCACCAGCCGCGCGGCGGCGCCGTTGATCCCGATCACCCCGCTGCCGCGCGGACCGGCGATGGTGTACGTCTCCAGCCGGGCGCCGTTGTCGATGTCGACGATGTGGACCAGCTCGCCGGGCAGCAGGTCGGCGGCGTCCAGCAGATCCTGGTCGACGGTGACCGAGCCGACGTAGTGCAGGTCGGCCTGGGTCACCGTGGCACGGTGGATCTTTGACTTCAGCATGGTGCGGAGCATGGGTCACGCCTCCAGTGATGAGTGCATGCCGTGGGTGGCTCTGGACGTGGGTGGCTCTAGAAGTGGATCCGTACGTTGTCGATCAGGCGGGTGGCGCCCACCCGGGCCGCGACCGCCAGGACGGCCTCCCCGGTGTGGTCGTCGGCCGCCTCGGTGAAGTCGGCGGGGTCGATCAGCGCGAGGTAGTCCAGCACCACCGGGGGTGCCGCCTCGGCGGCGGCGTCCAGCACCGCGCGGGCCGCCCGCCGGACGGCGGCCGGTCCTCCGGGCGCCGCCGCAGCGCCGGTGAGCAGCGCCCGCGACAGCTCGCGGGCGGAGATCCGCTCCACGGCCGACAGATAGCGGTTGCGGCTGGAGAGCGCGACCTGGTCGCTCTCCCGGACGGTGGGCACCCCGACGATCTCCACCGGGAAGTTGAGGTCGACGGCCATCCGGCGGATCACCGCCAGTTGCTGGGCGTCCTTCTCGCCGAACCAGGCCAGATCGGGCCGGATGAGGTGCAGCAGCTTGGCCACCACCGTGCACACCCCGTCGAAGTGGCCGGGCCGGGAGGCGCCCTCGTACCGCTCCCCCATCGGACCGGCCGCGATCCGCACCTGCGGCTCGCCGCCCGGGTAGACCTCCTCGACGGCGGGGGCGAAGACGATGTCGGCGCCCGCCGCCTCGGCGAGCTCCACATCGGCGTCCAGGGTGCGCGGATAGCGGTCCAGGTCCTCGCCGGGGCCGAACTGCAACGGGTTGACGAAGACGGTGACCACCACGGTCCCGGCGGCGCCGACCCGCTCCCGGGCGGCCCGGATCAGCGCGGCATGCCCCCGGTGCAGGGCGCCCATGGTCATCACCACGCCGCGCTCGCCGTCACTCGCCGCCAGCCGCTTCCGCAGCTCCCGGCCGGTGTGCAGCAGCTCCGCCATCATGCGTCCTTCCGGTCGTCGGCCAGCACCCCGAGCAGCGCCTCCGCCGCGTCCGCGCGGAGCATCCCGGTGGCCAGCGCGCGGTCGGCGGTGGCCCGCGCCATCGCCCGGTACGCCTCCAGCGCCTGCGGCGAGACCCGGCGCAGCTGGTCAAGGTGCTGCCGTACGGTGCCCGCGTCGCCGCGCGCCACCGGGCCGGTGAGCGCTCCGTCGCCGCTGCGCAGGGCGTTGTCCAGGGCGGCGCCGAGCAGCGGGCCCAGCATCCGGCCGGGCTCGGCGACCCCGGCGGCGCGCAGCAGCTCCTGGGCCTGGGCGACCAGGGTGACCAGGTGGTTGGCGCCATGGGCGAGCGCCGTGTGGTAGAGCGGCCGGACCTCCTCCGGCACCCACTCGGGCTCGCCGCCCATCTCCACCACCAGCGCCTCGGCCACCGGCCGCAGCTCCTCCGGGGCGGTCACTCCGAACGGGCAGCCGGCCAGCCGGGCCACGTCCACCGAGGTGCCGGTGAAGGTCATCGCCGGGTGCAGGGCCAGCGGCAGGGCGCCGACCCGGAGGACGGGCTCCAGTACGGCGACCCCGTGGGCGCCCGAGGTGTGCACCAGGATCTGCCCGGGCCGCACCGCGCCGGTGGCGGCCAGGCCCGCCGCCAGGTCGGCCAGCGCGTCATCGGGGACGGTGAGCAGCACCAGGTCGGCGGCGGCCAGCACCTGAGGGGGCGTCACCAGGCGGACGCCGGGCAGCAGGTTCTCGGCGCGGCGCCGGGAGGCGGCGGAGACCCCGGAGGCGGCCACCACCCGGTGGCCGGCGAGTTGCAGCGCGGCACCGAGCGCCGGGCCCACCCGCCCGGTGCCGACCACGCCCACGGCCAGCCGGGCGGGCCGGTTGCCGGGGTCGGTGGGGTCGCCGAACTCGAAATCGGGCAGCCCTGCGGGGTTCACCCCGTCGTCGGGTTGGTTCACGGCTCTGATCCGACCTTCATCCGTTCCAGTCCTCTTCGGGTACCGGACGTACCCCGCCATGGTACGGAAGTACCGCCTCACGGCCACCCCGCCCACCTGTGGCGGGGCGCACACGGCCCGCCCGGCTCCCCGGGTGAGGCATGATCCCGCCATGGACGAGGAGCGGAAGAGGCGGGCCGCGCTGCTGCGCGGCTGCGCCAAGGTGTTGTCGCAGGGACGGCCGCAGACCATGCGGGAGCGGCTGGCGGAGCTGGCGGGCGCGGGCGGCGAGCTGTTCGGCCCGGACGGCGTTGACGGTCTGGACGGTCTGGACGGCCTGGACGGTCTGCCGGACGTCTACGGCGACGGGCCGGTGGCCCGGCTGGAGCAGCGCACGGCGGAGCTGCTGGGCTTCGAGGACGCGGTCTTCTTCCCCACCGGCACCATGGCGCAGCAGGTGGTCCTGCGCTGCTGGGCGGAGCGCACCGGCAGCCGCACGGTGGCGATGCACCCGCTGGCCCACCCGGAGGTGCATGAGCGGCAGGCGTACTCGGCGCTGAGCGGGCTGCGCAGCATCTGGCCGACGACCGCGCCACGGCTGCCGACGGCGGCGGAGGTGCGGGGGCTGGACGAGCCGTTCGGGACGCTGATGCTGGAGCTGCCGCTGCGGGACGCCGGCTTTGTGCTGCCGTCCTGGGAGGGGCTGTGCGGGGCGGTGGACGCGGCGCGCGAGCGGGAGGCGGTGGTCCACTTCGACGGGGCGCGGCTGTGGGAGTCCCCCGGCCACTTCGGGCGGACGCTGGCCGAGGTGGCCGGGCTCGCGGACTCGGTCTATGTGTCGTTCTACAAGTCGCTGGGCGGCCTGTCGGGTGCGGCGGTCGCCTGCTCGACCGAGGTCGCCGCGCAGTGCCGGGCCTGGCGCCACCGCTACGGCGGCCAGCTGTTCCAGCAGTGGCCGGCGGTGCTGGCCGCGCTGCTGGGGCTGGAGCGGGAACTGCCCCGGCTGCCGGAGTACGTCGCGCACGCCAAGGTGGTCGCGGCGGCACTGTCCAAGGCGTTCTCCGAGGCGCCCGGGGCCAGGGTGCACCCGGAGCCGCCGCACACCCACCAGTTCCAGCTGTGGCTGCCGCACTCGGCCGAGGCGCTGAACGCGGCCGGGACGCAGCTGGCGGAGGAGACCGGGCGGGCGCTCTTCGGCGGCTGGCGGGAGTCGCTGCTGCCGGGGCTGTCGATGACCGAGGTGACGGTGGCGGCGAGCGCGCTGGAGTGGTCGCCCGAGGAGGTCGCCGAGGCTGCGGCGGAGCTGCTGGAGCGGCTGCCCCGGTGACCCCGGACCGCCCGGTGGCGGCCCCGCGTCAGACGGGGCCGCCGGCCCGGACCAGACCGGTCTCATAGGCGAGTACCACGGCCTGCACCCGGTCGCGCAGCCCCAGCTTGGCGAGGATGCGGCCGACATGGGTCTTCACCGTGGCCTCGGAGAGGGTCAGCCGGGCGGCGATCTCCCCGTTGGACAGGCCCTGCGCGACCAGCAGGAAGACCTCCCGCTCCCGCTCGGTGAGCCGGGCCAGGGCGGGGGCGTCGGCGGGGCTGTGCGGGCCGGGCAGCACATCGGCGAAGCGGTCGATCATGCGGCGGGTGGTGGTCGGGGCCACCACCGCGTCGCCACCGTGCACGGAGCGGATCGCGGCGACCAGTTCGGGCGGCGGTACGTCCTTGAGCAGAAAGCCGCTGGCCCCGGCCTTGAGCGCGGCGAAGGCGTACTCGTCCAGGTCGAAGGTGGTCAGTATCAGCACCCGGGGCGCGTTCGGCCGTGGGTGGCCGCCGGGGTCCAGGCAGATCCGGCTGGTGGCCTCGACCCCGTCCATCCGGGGCATCCGCACATCCATCAGGATCACATCCACCTCGGCGCCGCCCTCCAGCACCTCCAGGGCCTGGAAGCCGTCGCCCGCCTCGGCGGCGATCCGGATGTCGCCCTGCGACTGCAGCACCATGCGGAAGCCGGTACGGAGCAGTTCCTGGTCGTCGACGAGCATCACACGGATGGTCATGGGCGGCGGCTCTCCTCGGGGTTGTGCTCGGTGGGGGGGTCGTGGGTGGGGGTGCGCGGTCAGGCGGCGGTCACGGTCTTGAGCGGCAGGACGGCGCGAATCCGGAAGCCGCCCCCGGGGCGTGGCCCCGCGTCCAGCCTGCCGCCCACCATGCCGACCCGCTCCCGCATGCCGATCAGGCCGTGGCCCTGCCCGTCGGCGCCGCCCCGCTCGTACAGCTCGGCTGCGGAGCCCCGGCCGTCGTCCTGGACCAGCACGTCCACGGTCCCGTCGCCGAAGCGGATGTGGACGTCGGCGCGGGCGTCCGGGCCGCCGTGCTTGCGCACATTGGTGAGCGCCTCCTGGACGATGCGGTACGCGGTGAGCTCCACCCCGCGCGGCAGCGGGCGCGGGCTGCCCTCCAGGGTGAAGTCCACCGGCAGGCCCGCCCCCCGGACCTGCTCCAGCAGATCCGGCAACTGCTCCACACCGGGCTGCGGCACATACTCGCCCTCGCCCGGGTCCGCCGACCGCAGCACCCCCAGCAGCCTCCGCATCTCGTCCAGCGCCTGGCGCCCGGTGGAGGCGATGGTGGCCAGCGCCTCCTTGGCCTGCTCGGGCGAGGCGTCCAGGACATAGGCCGCGCCATCGGCCTGGACCACCATCACCGAGACGTTGTGCGCCACCACATCGTGCAGTTCGCGGGCGATCCGGGCGCGCTCGGCGGCGACGGCCACCTTGGCCCGGGCGTCGCGCTCGCGCTCCAGCCGGGCGGCGCGGTCCTCCAGCTCCCCGTAGTAGGCGCGGCGGATGCGGGTGAGCCGGCCCAGCGCCCAGCAGAGCACAAACGGCGCCGAGAGCAGCATGCTGACCAGCAGCGTCTGGCCGGGCTGGTGGACATTGGGGTCGCTCTGGCCGAACCGCCACAGGGCGAGCGGCCCCGCCACCAGGCCGACCGCCAACGCCGTCCGGGAGGCCCAGCGGGAGCCGAAGGCGGCGGCCGTGTACGCCAGCACCAGCAGCGCGATGTCGGAGAAGCCGGGCACCCAGGCGGCGGCCACCTGCGTCAGCCCGATGGCGACCCCGCCGAGCAGCGCGGCGTCCGGATAGCGGCGGCGTACGGCCATCAGCAGGGCCAGCGGCAGCACGATCAGCGCCCAGGGACGCCCGAGGTAGCTGGACCCGCCGTCGTCGCTCTCCCCGAACAGCACGCTGGAGCCCAGCAGCAGCAGCGCCCATGCGCTGTCGACCAGCGCGGGGTGCCTGCGGAGCCAGGAGTAGAGGTGCTGCACGCTTCCCAGCCTAGGCAGCCCCGGGAGGGGGTTTGGTCCACCGCCAGGGCGATCCGCCCTACTCCCCAGGATGGAGACGCGGGGGCCGGGGTGGGGCAGGGTAGCGTCCGGGGCATGAGCTGGACGGGTTGGCGGGAGGCCACGCAGCGGGCGCTGTACGGCGAGGGCGGCTTCTACCGCCGTCCGGAGGGGCCGGCCGGGCACTTCCGGACGTCGGTGCACGCCTCGGCGCGGTTCGCGGAGGCGGTGGCCCGGCTGCTGGCGGAGGTGGACGAGGAGCTGGGCCGACCGGCCGAGGTGGCCCTGGTGGACGTCGGGGCGGGCCGGGGCGAGCTGCTGCGCGGGGTACTGGCGGCGGTGCGGCGGGACCGCCCCGCGCTGGCGGCGCGGCTGCGGCCGCACGGGGTGGAGGTGGCGGACCGGCCGGCCGGGCTGCCGGCGGAGGTGGCGTGGTCCACGGCGCTGCCGCAGGGCGTCTCGGGGCTGCTCTTCGCCAATGAGTGGCTGGACAACGTGCCCCTGGACATCGCCGAGGTGGACGGCGACGGGGTGCTGCGCCTCGTGGAGGTGGACCCGGCGACCGGGGCCGAGCGGCTGGCCGGGCCGCCGGCCGGTCCTGACGCCGCCTGGGCGGCGCGGTGGTGGCCGGATGCGGCGGAGCCGGGCCACCGGGTGGAGCTGGGCGGCCCCCGTGACGCGGCGTGGGCCTCGGCGGTGGCCTCGCTGGAGCGCGGCGCCGCGGTGGCGGTGGACTATGCGCATGGGGCGTGGGACCGGCCGCCGTTCGGGACGCTGGCCGGGTTCCGCGATGGCCGCGAGGTGTGTCCCGTACCGGACGGCCGCTGCGATGTGACCGCCCATGTGGCACTGGACGCCTGCGCCGCCGCCGGTACGGGCGCGGGTACGGGCGCGGGCGTCGTCCACAGCCTGTGGACGACCCAGCGGGAGGCACTGCGGGCGCTGGGCGTCGGCGGGGCCCGGCCGCCGCTGGCGCTGGCCTCCACCGACCCCGCCGGGTACCTGCGGGCGCTGTCCGGGGCCGGGGAGGGCGCGGAACTCACCGACCCGGCGGGGCTGGGCGGCTTCGGCTGGCTGGTGCAGACGGTCCGCATGCCGGTACCGGGCAGCCTGCGGAGAGCCCGGGAGTGGCAGACTTGCCGGTCATGAGGGAGACCACGGTCGGCATCGGCTCCGGTGCGGAGAACGTCACCGAGTTCGGCACCAGCGACATGGTGCTCAACATCGGCCCGCAGCACCCGTCCACGCACGGGGTGCTGCGGCTGAAGCTGGTGCTGGACGGTGAGCGGATCGTGGCCGCCGAGCCGGTGATCGGCTATATGCACCGGGGCGCGGAGAAGCTCTTCGAGGCCCGCGACTACCGGCAGATCATCATGCTCGCCAACCGGCACGACTGGCTGTCGGCGTTCGCCAACGAGCTGGGCGTGGTGCTGTCGGTGGAGCGGATGCTCGGCATGGAGGTGCCCGAGCGCGCGGTCTGGGCGCGGACCCTGCTGGCCGAGCTGAACCGGGTGCTCAACCACCTGATGTTCCTCGGCTCGTACCCGCTGGAGCTGGGCGGCATCACCCCCGTCTTCTACGCCTTCGAGAGCCGCGAGACGCTCCAGCACGTCATGGAGGAGGCGTCCGGCGGGCGCATGCACTACATGTTCAACCGGGTCGGCGGCCTCAAGGAGGACCTGCCGGCCGGTTGGCTCGGCCGGGTCCGGGCGGCGGTCGCCCAGGTGCGCTCGCAGATGCACCGCATCGACGACCTGGTGCTGGGCAATGAGATCTTCCGGGGCCGCACGGCCGGTGTCGGCGTGCTGGCGCCCGAGCTGGTGCACGCGTACGGGGTGAGCGGGCCGATCGCCCGCGCCTCCGGGGTCGACTTCGACCTGCGGCGCGACGAGCCGTACCTGGCGTACGGGGAGCTGGGCGACGTGCTGCGGGTGGCCGTCCGGGAGGAGGGCGACTGCCTGGCCCGCTTCGAGTGCCTGCTGGAGCAGACCCACAACTCCCTCGACCTGGCCGACGCCTGCCTGGACCGGCTCGCCGGACTGCCCCCGGGGCCCGTGAACCAGCGGCTGCCCAAGGTGCTCAAGGCCCCCGAGGGCCACACCTACACCTGGACCGAGAACCCGCTCGGCGTCAACGGCTACTACCTGGTCTCGCGCGGCGACAAGACGCCGTGGCGGCTCAAGCTGCGGTCCGCCTCGTACAACAACATCCAGGCGCTCACCGAACTGCTGCCGGGCACGCTGGTCGCCGACATGGTGGCGATCCTCGGGTCGATGTTCTTCGTCGTGGGCGACATCGACAAGTAGGCGCTGCTGCTACTGGACGGCGCGCAGCGCGCGCAGATCCAGCCGCTCGGTGGCGTCGTGCTCGGTCAGGTCCACCACCTCGGCAGCGGCCCGCTGCGGCGCTTCCCGCACGCCGTCCTCCGCCGGGGCGGCGGGCTGCTCCTGCCCGGTGCCGGTGCCCGTGCCCGTGCCCGTGTAGCGGGCCTGCGCGGCGACGGCCTCGTCACCGACCACATCGCTGATGTCGCCGACGGCCGGGGCCTCGCCGGTACGGCCGAAGAAGCTGAACCCGGCGGTACGGGCGGCCACCACGGGCCGGGGGCGCTGCCGCTCCACGGGCACGATCGCTGTCGCCGGGCTGCTGGGCATGTGCTCGGGGGTGGCGGCTGCGGCCCGGGCGGAGGCTGCTGCGGCCGGGGCCGCGAACAGCGTTGCGGCGGTACGGCCTGCGGCGGCGTCGCGGCGGCGCCGGTTCTCGGCCTCCACCTGCGCGGCGACCCGCTGGGCCTGCTGCACGGCGGCGCGGCGCTCCAGGGTCCGCAGCACGGCGGCGGCCCGGACGAACGCGGTCGGCGTCACCGGGTGGCGGCCGGCACTCTGCGCGGCGGCACGGCGGCGCGCGGCCTCGGCCTCCTTCACGGCCTGCTCGGCGGCCAGCACGGCGCGCTCCCGCAGCAGCCGGGCGTTCTCGGTCTCCGCACGGGCGAGCCGGGACTTCTCCACGGCCAGTCGGCGGCCCAGCCGGGAGACCCGCTCCTCGGCCACCTCCACGGCGTACTCCAGCTCGGCGATCTGCTCCTCGTGGCGCTCCTCGACGCGCTGCCGCGCGATGGCGGCGGCATCCATCGCCCGCTCGCCCGCCTGGTCCCGCCTGCGCAGCAGCACCGCCCCGGCGAGCGCGGCGGCGATGGCGGCCACGCCGACCACCCGGAGCACCGCCGGATCGTCGCTCAGCAGCACGGCCGCCCCGGCGGCGCAGGCAAGCACCCCGACGGCGAGCGGAGGAAGGAGCCTGCTCAGGGTCGACGATTGACGATGACGTCCGCGTGGCATGGCCAAAAACTAGCGTGCCCTTCCCGGCCATGTCAGCCGCCGGGCCGGATCGTATCGCGACGGGGACAATCGGCTACCGTACGCATCCACGTGATCACCGACCCGGCGCATCCCCTGGCCCGCGCCGGGCCGCCGGGGACAGCAGGCAGCCGGGCCGGCCCGCCGGGGTCAGCGGGCGGCTGGGGCGGTGGGGTCGTCGTCGTGGTCCTCGGGGAGGCGGCAGATGTGCTGCAACCAGAGCGCTGCGGCGATCACGGCGATGCCCGCCAGTACGGTGAAGCCGGCTGTGACCGCCTGGGCCTTGCGGGCCGGCTGGTCGAGCTGGGAGAGCAGGAAGACCCCGGCGCCGCCGTAGACGCCCACCGCCAGCGCGGCGACCAGGGCACTGGCCTGGCCCAGGACCACGGCGCGGGCCGCGCTCAGCGGGTCCACGCCCTTGGCGTCCGGCTCGCGGTCCCGCTGGGCCCGCAGCCGGGCCCGGATCGAGACCGCGGCGGCCAGCAGCACCACCGCGACCACGGCGAGCACCACCGGGGCGGCGGCGGGCACGCCCGGCAGGTCACCGAGGGAGTCCCAGAGCTTGGCGCCCGCCCAGGAGAGCACTCCGGAGACCACGGCGATACCGACCAGCAGGGCAGGGCGAAGCGGCTTCACGCGGGAGGCGTCCTTCCGGGAGGGACAGGCGGCGGGGCACTGATCACCGTACTGAGGCAGAACGTCCAGCTCCCCGCCGCCTGTTCCGGGCGGACGGCACGCTACTCCGGAAGCCTCAGGTCCAGGTCGTCGCGGCGCCGCACACCCTCCGTGTCGACCTCCTTGAGCAGCGCCGCCACCGGACCCCGGCCGGGCAGCTCCGCCTCGGGCTCGGCGTCGTTCCACGGGGCCAGCACAAAGGCCCGCTCATGGGCGCGCGGGTGCGGCAGGGTCAGCTCTGCGGTGTCGGAGACCACCCCGTCGTAGGCGACGATGTCGACGTCCAGCGTGCGCGGGCCCCAGCGGACCTCGCGGGTGCGGCTGAAGGCGTCCTCCACCGCATTGGCCCGCTCCAGCAACGAGCCGGGGCCCAGCGTGGTGCGCAGCACGACCACGGCGTTGAAGTAGCTGGGCTGGCCCGCCGGGCCGCCCACCGCCTCGGTCTCGTAGACCGGCGAGACGGCCGTCACCCGGACACCCGGGGTGTCCTCCAGGGCGTCCACCGCGCCCTGCAACGTCTCCAGGCGGTTGCCCAGGTTGCTGCCCAGGGCGATCACGGCCCGCTGAGGGTTGTGCAGGGTACTGTCCGCGGAGTCGACGGTGTGCTCGACGTCGAGCGGTACCGGCGAGGTCGTCGGGTCGCTGCTCATCTGGATTACCTCGCTTCGTCCCGAAGGCGGGCGGCGCAGCACGTCACACGCGGCTCCGGTGGATGGTGATGGTCACGTCGTCGAACGGCACGGTGATCGGGGCGTCCGGCTTGTGCACGGTCACCTCCACCTCCTGCACCGGGTCGTGCTTCAGGCACTGGTCGGCGATGCGCTGCGCCAGGGTCTCGATCAGGTCCACCGGGTCGCCGGAGACGATGGCGGTGACCTCCTCCGCGACGATCCCGTAGTGCGCCGTACGGGTCAGATCGTCGCTCTCGGCCGCCGGACGGGTGTCCATGTGGAGCACGACGTCCACGACGAAGGTCTGCCCCTCTTCGCGCTCCCGCTCGAAGACGCCGTGGTGGCCGCGGGCACGCAGGCCGCGCAGTGCGACACGGTCCAGCAATCGAATCACTCCAGAGACAGAACACCGGCAGGCCCCGTTGCCCGCCGGTACCGAATCTACCGTCGGGCTCGGACAGGGCCCACGGGGCGCCTACGGCGGCCGGAGCCGTCCTACCCAGCGGCGGCGGGCCTCACGCCTCGCCGACCCCTCGCTGCTGGTGAACATCCGGTGCCCGGGCGCACATTCCCCACCCGGGCCGCTCAGTCCTCGTCCTCCTCGTCACCGCTGGTCAGGACCGGTGAACCATGGTGCGACCAGAGCCGCCAGCCGTCGGCGGTGCGCCGGAAGAGGTTGCTGGCGATGACCTTCCCGCCGACCAGCGGACCCAGCTCGCCCTCCTGCTCGGCCTCGCCGCTGGAGAGGATGTTCTCCGTACAGGTGACAAGTGCCACATCCCCGACCAGTTCCACCTCCACATCGGTGAGGAAGAACTGGATGTACTCGGTGTTGGCCATGATCAGCATGTAGGAGCGCAGCACCCGGGCCCGGCCGCGCAGCATCGGCCACCCGGGGTGCACGCAGACCACCCCGCCGGCGTCGTCGGCGTCCGCCCCGGAGAGCCAGACCTCGGTGAGCGCATCGGCGTCGCCGCGCTCCAGCGACTCGTACAGCGCGGTGTTGGCGGCCAGTACCGCCTCCCGGTCCGCCGCCTCCGCGTCCCGGCCGGGCGCGGTCACTCCGCGGCCTGCTGCCAGGCGGCGACCACCCGGACGGCGTCGGCGGTGGCCCGGACGTCGTGCACCCGCACCGCCCAGGCGCCGGCCTGCGCGGAGAGCGCCGACACGGCGGCGGTGGCGTCGTCCCGCTGCCGCGCCGGGCGGGGCTCACCGGTGGCCGGGTCGGCCAGCAGCGCGCCCAGGAACCGCTTGCGGGAGGCCGCGACCAGGACCGGCCGCCCCAGCGAGAGGACCGCGTCCAGACCGCCCAGCAGCGCCCAGTCGTGCGCGGCGTCCTTGGCGAACCCCAGCCCGGGGTCGATGATCACCTGCTCGGGCCGCACCCCCGCCGCCACCACGGCCTCCATCCGGCGCTGAAGCTCCTTCACCACCTCGCCCACCACATCGTCATAGACGGCGAGCCGGTTCATGTCGGTCGAGTGCCCGCGCCAGTGCATCACCACGAACGGCACACCGGTCTCCGCGGCGACCCGGGCCATCCGGGCGTCGGCCAGGCCGCCGGAGACGTCGTTGACGATCGCGGCGCCCGCCGCCACCGCCTGCTCGGCCACGGCCGCCCGCATGGTGTCGACGCTGATCACGGCACCGGCTGCGGCCAGCTCGCGGATCACCGGGATCACCCGGCGCAGCTCCTCCTCCTCGGTGACCCGGACCGCGCCCGGCCGGGTGGACTCGCCGCCGACGTCGACCAGGTCGGCACCCTGTGCCACCAGGTTGAGCCCGTGCGCCACTGCGGCGGCGGGATCCAGCCACCGTCCGCCGTCGGAGAAGGAGTCCGGGGTGACATTGACGACACCCATCACGGCGCAGCGGTCCAGCGGGGTCAGGCCGGGCAGTGCCGGGGCGGCGGGAGTGCTCATGGGGCCATTATCTGCCCCGCCGCGCCCGGTCAGGCGGCCAGCTGGGTCCGCTGCGCCTCCGCCGCAGTGCCCTCGCGCAGCTTGCGGCGGCCGAAGCGCGGCCGGCCCAGGGTGATGAACGCCTCCGCCTGCATCGCCGCGAAGCCGATCCGGGGCAGGTCGCGGGCGGTCGGATAGACCAGGAAGCGCGGCTCCCACTCCGGCTGGAACTTGGCGTTGAACTTGTACAGCGACTCGATCTGGAACCAGCGGGAGAGGAAGACCAGCAGCCCGCGCCAGGCGCGCAGCACCGGCCCGGCGCCCAGCCGCTCGCCCCGGGCCAGCGCCGAGCGGAACATCGCGAAGTTCAGCGACACCCGCGTGATCCCCAGGCCCGGGGCGGCTTGCAGGGCGGCCACGATCAGCAGTTCATTGAGGCCCGGGTCGGCCGCCCGGTCCCGGCGCATCAGCTCCAGCGAGATGCCGTCGTCGCCCCAGGGGACGAAGTGCAGCACCGCCTTGAGGTCGCCCAGCAGCGGGTCGTCGGCGGGCTGGTCGGGGTCGGCCGCCCGGTGCGCGGTGACCACCAGGCAGGCGTCGTCGGTGGGGTCGCCGAAGCGGCCCAGCGCCATGGAGAAGCCGCGCTCGGTGTCGGTACCGCGCCAGCGGGCGGCGGCCACGGTGACCCGCTGCCGCTCCTCCGGGGAGAGCTCGGAGACCCGGCGGACCTTGCAGGAGTAGCCGTTCCGCTCGATGCGCTTGACCATCTGCCGGACGTTGCGCATCGCCCGGCCGGAGAGTGAGAAGGCGTCGGTGCGCACGATCGCCTCGTCGCCGAGCTCCAGCGCGTCCAGTCCGGCCTCGCGGGTCCACACCTCGCCGCCGACCTCGCTGCATCCCATCACCGCGGGCACCCAGGCGTGGGCCCGGGCCTCCGCCATGAAGAGCTTGATCGCGCCGGGCCAGGCCTCCACGTCGCCGACCGGGTCGCCCGAGGCCAGCATCACCCCGGAGACCACCCGGTAGGAGATGGCGGCCTTGCCGCTGGGCGAGAAGAGCACGCTCTTGTCGCGGCGCAGCGCGAAGTAGCCGAGCGAGTCGCGCTCGCCGTGCCGGTCGAGCAGCGCCCGTACCTTCTCCTCGTTCTCCGGGCTGAGCACGGCCACCGGCTCGGAGGGGCGCAGCGCCAGGTACGTGGTGGTGAGGGCGGTGAGCAGGCCCAGTGCGGCGAGGGAGTAGCCGACCAGGTCGGAGGTGCGGTCATAGGTGTAGCGGATCGGGCCGTCGAAGCCGAAGAGGCCGTACAGCACCTGCTGCACCCGTTCGCTGAGCCCGGGGTTGCCGATCTCGGTGCGCGGGTGGACGCTCACGATGACCATGCCGAGCAGCACACTGGCGGTGCCCATGCCCAGGAAGTTCCACAGCGCGCGCCAGCGGGTGCGCGGGTCGGCCCGGGCGTAGAACTCGCCTCGGTGGACCAGCATCGCCACCAGCAGCACCAGGGAGACCACGGCCGGTCCGACGGCGTGCCAGCGCATCAGGTGCAGCGCGGCGCTGACCGGCAGCAGCGCCACCACGGCCTGCCAGGCCCGGCGCTTGCGACGACGCAGGGCGTGCGCCAGCAGCACCAGCAGGATGCCGATCATCAGCGACCCGGCGGTGGCCAGCGTGGTCACCCCGCCCGGCAGCATGCCGGCGAGCGCATGCATCCGGCTGTGCCGGAACCGTGGGAAGACCGCCCCGGCGATGTCGAAGAGGCCGACCAGCAACGCGGCTGACCCGACGGCGGACGGTGCCCAGGACCGTGGCGCGGCGGCGGCCTGGTCGCGCAGCGTCTGGAGCCCGGAGCGGCGGCCCGGCTCGGGAGGCGGCTCAGTGGACACGGGTGCGCTCATGGTTATTCAGCGTAGGTGCGGATTCCGGCTCTTCCGTAGATCTCAGGTATGAGAGGTGATGGTTCCTCATGACTACTCCCCCTTTGCACCGTCCCGTGGTCCGGGGGGTGCCGCACTGACGTTCTGTGCCGTGGGACGCACGGCCCCTTGGGGCGGTTCCGCCGGACACACCTTGGCCCGGCGCCGTCGGGGGACGGTGCCGGGCCGGGGTGCCGCTCTCCTACCGCCCTATGATCAGGCTCATCGCCTCGGCCCGGGTGGCGGGGTCGCGCAGCTGGCCCCGGACGGCCGAGGTGAGGGTCTTGGCTCCGGGCTTGCGGATGCCGCGCATCGACATGCACATGTGCTCGCACTCGAAGACCACGATGACGCCGCGCGGCTCCAGGATGCGCATCAGGGCGTCGGCGACCTGGGTGGTCAGCCGCTCCTGGACCTGCGGGCGGCGGGCGTAGACGTCGACCAGGCGGGCGAGCTTGGACAGCCCGGTGATCTTGCCGCTGGTGGACGGGATGTAGCCGACGTGGGCGACGCCCCGGAACGGCACCAGGTGGTGCTCGCAGGTCGAGTAGACCTCGATGTCCTTGACCAGCACCATCTCGTCATGGCCCAGGTCGAAGGTGGTGGTGAGCACGTCCTCCGGCTGCTGCCAGAGCCCGGAGAAGATCTCCTGGTAGGCGCGCGCCACCCGGGCCGGGGTCTCCCGCAGGCCCTCGCGGTCCGGGTCCTCGCCGATCGCTATCAGTAGTTCACGGACCGCGTCCTCGGCCCGCTTCTGGTCGAACACCCCGACGGTCGCCTCACCGTCGAGCGTCACCGGGTCGGTCATGCGGTCCTCGCTTCTGTGATGGAAATGCCGCTCCCCCAGCGTAAAGCGCTGGGGGAGCGGCACTTCTTCCAGGCCCGAGGTAGACCGAGGTCAGCTCCCGGAGGGGGGCTCCTCCAGGGGCGGCAGCTTGACCGTGTCGACCGGGGTGGTGTCCACCGTGGGGGTCGCGGTCTGGCTGCCGTTGGTGAGGGCCAGCTCCTTGGGCGACTGCACCGGCGGCCGGGTGGACGGGGTCCGGCGGGTCGAACCGGTCCAGGCCGGGCGCGGCGGGCGCTTGACGATCGGCTTGAAGATCTCGGCGATCTGCTCCTTGTTCAGCGTCTCCTTCTCCAGGAGGGCCAGAACGAGGTTGTCGAGCACGTCGCGGTTCTCGACCAGGATCTCCCACGCCTCGTTGTGCGCGGTCTCGATGAGCTTCTTGACCTCTTCGTCGACCAGCGCGGCGACCTCTTCCGAGTAGTCGCGCTGGTGACCCATCTCACGTCCGAGGAACGGCTCCGCGTTGTCGGAGCCGAACTTGATGGCCCCGAGCCGCTCGGTCATGCCGTACTGGGTGACCATGGCCCGCGCGGTGGCGGTGGCCTTCTCGATGTCGTTGGCCGCGCCGGTGGTCGGGTCGTGGAAGACCAGCTCCTCCGCCGCCCGGCCGCCCAGCATGTAGGCGAGCTGGTCGAGCATCTCGTTGCGGGTGGTGGAGTACTTGTCCTCGTCCGGCAGGACCATGGTGTAGCCCAGGGCCCGGCCGCGCGACAGGATGGTGATCTTGTGCACCGGGTCGCTGTTGGGCGAGGCCGCCGCCACCAGGGCGTGGCCGCCCTCGTGGTACGCGGTGATCTTCTTCTCCTTGTCGCTCATGATCCGGGTCCGCTTCTGCGGTCCGGCCACGACGCGGTCGATCGCCTCGTCCAGGGTGAAGTTGTCCACCAGCTTCTTGTCGGAGCGGGCGGTCAGCAGCGCGGCCTCGTTGAGCACATTGGAGAGGTCGGCGCCGGTGAAGCCGGGGGTGCGGCGGGCGACGGCCATCAGGTCGACGTCCGGTGCGATCGGCTTCCCCTTCTGGTGCACCTTGAGGATCTCCAGGCGGCCCTGGAGGTCGGGGCGCTCCACGGCGATCTGCCGGTCGAAGCGGCCCGGGCGGAGCAGCGCCGGGTCCAGGATGTCGGGGCGGTTGGTGGCCGCGATGAGGATCACGCCGCCCTTGACGTCGAAGCCGTCCATCTCGACCAGCAGCTGGTTGAGGGTCTGCTCGCGCTCGTCGTGGCCGCCGCCGAGGCCGGCGCCACGGTGCCGGCCGACCGCGTCGATCTCGTCCACGAAGACGATGGCCGGGGCGTTCGCCTTGGCCTGCTCGAAGAGGTCGCGGACGCGCGAGGCGCCGACACCGACGAACATCTCCACGAAGTCGGAGCCGGAGATCGAGTAGAACGGCACCCCGGCCTCGCCGGCCACGGCGCGGGCCAGCAGGGTCTTGCCGGTGCCGGGCGGGCCGTACAGCAGCACGCCCTTGGGGATCTTGGCGCCCACGGCCTGGAACTTGGCCGGCTCCTGGAGGAACTCCTTGATCTCGTGGAGCTCCTCGACCGCCTCGTCCGCGCCCGCCACATCGGCGAAGGTGGTCTTGGGGGTGTCCTTGGTGATCAGCTTGGCCTTGGACTTGCCGAAGTTCATCACCCGGGAGCCGCCGCCCTGCATCTGATTCATCAGGAACAGGAAGACGATCACGATGAAGACGATGGGCAGCATCGACAGCAGGATGCTGAGGAACGCGTTCTGCTTGGTCGGGGAGACGGTGTAGCCGTCGGGGAGCTTCTTGCCCTCCTGGGCGGCCTGAAGCTTGTCGGCGATGGCCACGCCCTGGTTGCCGATGTACGACGCCTTGACGCGGTTGCTGCCGTCGATCTTCTGGTTGTCCTTGAGCTGGATCTTGACCGTGTTCTCGTCACCGGTCGTGATCTGCGCCTGCTTCACCTGCCCGGCATCGATGGCCGCGACCACCTCGCCGGTGTCCACCGTCTTGTAGCCGTTCGACGACGAGACGACCTGCATCAGCACGATGACGGCAAGGACGGCCAGCACGATCCACATGATCGGCGCACGGAAGTATCGTTTGACGTCCATCCATGCGGGGCGTTGCCGCCCCGTCCCTCCTGCCATTCGACGGCGCCGGGCGGCTTCTGTCGTCCGCCGGCGCATCCCGGATGTGTGCTTTCGACCTCTAGCGGTCCCGCTCCGTGGTACGAAGAGCGGTTTATTGGACGGTACCGCAGCCACCCTCTTCAGTGACGAATGCGGACCGCTGGAAGTTGAACGGCGGGAAGCGGCGCTCTGTTCCCGCGCCGCCCCCCGCTCTGCCGCGAGCGGTCTCAGCCGCCGTAGACGTGGGGTGCGAGGGTACCGACGAACGGAAGATTGCGGTACTTCTCCGCGTAGTCCAGGCCATAGCCGACCACGAACTCGTTGGGGATGTCGAAACCGACGTACTTGACGTCGATCTCGACCTTGGCGGCGTCGGGCTTGCGCAGCAGGGTGCAGACCTCCAGCGAGGCCGGCCCCCGGGAGCCGAGGTTGCCGATCAGCCAGGAGAGGGTGAGACCGGAGTCGATGATGTCCTCGACGATCAGCACATCGCGGCCCGCGATGTCGGTGTCGAGGTCCTTGAGGATGCGCACCACGCCGGAGGACCGGGTCCCCATGCCGTACGACGAGACCGCCATCCAGTCCATGGTCACCGGGGTGTGCAGGGCCCGGGCGAGATCCGCCATCACCATCACGGCGCCCTTGAGGACGCCCACGATCAGCAGGTCCCGGCCCGCGTAGTCCTGGTCGATCCGGCCGGCAAGCTCGGCGAGCTTGGCGTCGATCTCTTCCTTGGTGATCAGCACCTTGGCGAGATCGGTGCCCATGTCCTTGTCGTCCACCGCGCGGTACTTCCTCAAGCGTTCGGGGTCTGGGTCCGGAAGAACAGCCTGCCACACCGGCGACGGGCCTCGACGCCCCCGGGCAGGTGGAGCGGTCCCTGACCGCGCCAGCCGGTGACCAGCTGCTCGATCGCCTCCACATGCCGGGCGAAGAGATCACCGGGCGGACTTCCGGCCAGGACGGCGGCGCGGCGCAGCACCCGGCGGCGCACGGCGGGCGGCAGCGCGGCGAGCCTGCCGGTGTCCAGAGCGCCCTCCGGGTCGTCCGGGTCGCGCACCTCCCGCTCGACCCGGTCGGCCCAGGCGTCCAGGGCGTCGGCGTCGTCGCGGAAGAGCCGGGCGGTACGGGCCAGCGCCTCCACGACGCCGCCGCCGAGGTGCTTCTCCAGCACCGGCAGCACCTCGTGGCGGACCCGGGAGCGGGTGAAGGCGGGGTCGGTGTTGTGCGGGTCGTCCCAGACGGTGACGCCCTGCGCGGCGCATGCCTGGCGGGTGGCGGCCCGGTCGACCTCCAGCAGCGGGCGGCGGTAGCGGCCGGCGGCGGCGGGCATCCCGGCGAGGGAGCGGGCCCCGGAGCCGCGGGCGAGGCCGAGCAGCACCGTCTCGGCCTGGTCGTCGCGGGTGTGGCCGAGCAGCACGGCGATGGCGTCATGGCGGGCGGCGGCCTCGTCCAGGGCGGCGTAGCGGGCGGTGCGGGCGGCGTTCTCCGGGCCGCCGAGGCGGCCGACGGCGACGGCGGCGGCCTCGACGGGGTCCAGACCGAGGCCGCGCAGCCGGTCGGCGACCTCCTGGGCGCGGGTGGTGGAGCCGGGCTGGAGGCCGTGGTCGACGGTGACGGCGCCGGCCCGCAGGCCGAGCTTGGGGGCTTCGAAGGCGGTGGCGACGGCCAGGGCCATGGAGTCGGCGCCGCCGCTGCACGCGACGAGCACCAGGGGGGCGTCGGCCGGGGCCTGGGCGCGGGGCAGCCGGGTGGGATCGGCGGAGACCTGGCGGGGCGGGGTGGGGGCGGGGCGGCGAAGGTGCCGCCGGGCGCCGCGTGGGCGGCGAGGTCGGCGAGGGTGCGGCGGACGGCCAGGCGTATCGCTGCGACGGCGGGATGCGGACCCACGGCGGGCTCCTCCTTCGGGACGGGTCGGCCGCGCCCTCCGCCGCGTCCCGGTCGCGGGCCGGGGTGGGGGCGTGTCCTTCCACGGGTGGCTGCGGCGGGCCAGGCTTCGCTTCCGGCGTGTCGATGGGATTGTGCCGGGTATGCCCCGCCTGGCACAGATCGTCGCAGAAGTGCAGCGTCTGCCGGGGTGCCCGCGCCACCGGTACGACAACGGTCCCACGGACGGGTGAATGGAGAAACGGTCCACCGGGCAGATCCGTTCACCCGGGTGGACTCGCGCGGTCCTATCGCGTCAGGTCTGCGCAACCGTCATCCGTGCACAGCCGTCACGGAGGTGCGGCGGCGCCACTTCCGCACCCGCCGTCACATCCGTACCGCCGTCGTATGGGCACCGCCGTCATGTGTGTGGCGCCGTCATGTCTGCACCGCCGTCACTTGTGCACCCGGGAGACCCAGGCGGCGGGGTCGTGGATCTCGTCCCGGGTGGGCAGGGTGTTGGGGGAGGTCCAGACCCGGTTGAAGCCCTCCATGCCGACCCGCTCGACGACCTCCCGGACGAAGGCGGCGCCGTCCTGGTACTGCCTCAGCTTGGCGTCCAGGCCCAGCAGGCGGCGCAGCAGCAGGTCGAGGCGGCCGGCGCCCTTGGCCCGGCGCTGCTGGAACTTCTCCCGGATCTCGGCCACCGAGGGGACGACCTCCGGTCCCACCCCGTCCATCACAAAGTCCGCGTGGCCCTCCAGCAGCGACATCACGGCGGTCAGCCGGGCCAGGATCTCCCGCTGGGCCGGGGTCTGGACCACGTCCAGGATGCCGGTGGGACCGCCGGGGGCACCGTGCTGCGCATGGTCGCCGTGGTCACCGCCGAGGCCCGGGATGGGCAGGCCGCCGGCCAGGCCGCGGGCGGCCTCGGCGAACCGCTCCAGCAGGGTGGCGGGGTCGACATCGGTCTCGGCGAGGAACGCCTGGATCTCCGACTCGACGTGGTCGCGCAGCCAGGGCACGGCCGCGAACTGGGTGCGGTGGGTCTCCTCGTGCAGGCAGACCCAGAGCCGGAAGTCATGCGGGTCGACGTCGAGCTCCCGCTCCACGTGCACGATGTTGGGGGCGACCAGCAGCAGCCGGCCCGCAGTGGCGGCGGCGGGCCGCTGCCCGGGTCCGTCGAAGAGCGCCGCCGGGCTGTCGGGGGCCTCGGCGGGGGCGAAGGTCTCGTACTGGCCCAGCACCTTGGAGGAGAGGAACGCCAGCAGGGCGCCCACCTCCACCCCGGTGACCTTCTCGCCGACGGCGCCCAGCACCGCAGCGCCGGGGACGCCCTCGCGCCGTGCCTGGAGCTTGCTCACCAGCGGCTGGATCACGGTCCGGAAGCCGGCCACATTGGCCTTGACCCAGCCGGGCCGGTCCACGATCAGCACCGGCGTTCCGGCGCCGGGCGAGGAGAGCCCGGTGAACGCCCGGACGTGGGCCTCGGCGTCCCGCGCATGGCGGCGCAGCTCCGCCACGACCTCGCGGGCCCCCTCCCGGGTGATCTCCGGACCGGGCCGCACCAGCCGGGTCGCCGTCGCGACTGCGAGGTTCCAGTCGACCATGTCAGTACGCGCGCTCGTCATGCTTTCACCGTACGTGCTGACGACCGCTACCGGCAGCCGCATGCGGCGACGCGCACGGCGATCCGGTCGAGGGCGGCGCGCACCGTGAGGGCGTCGGCGCCGCCCCGGGCCATCAGCGCGAAGGCGAGCAGCCGCCCGTCGCGGTCCACGACGAGCCCGGCGAGGGTGTTGACGCCGTTCAGGGTGCCGGTCTTGGCGCGGACCAGTCCGGCGGCGGCGTCCGCCCCGGTGCCGCTGGCGTAGCGGTCCTGGAGGGTGCCGGTGAATCCGGCGATGGGCAGGCCGCTGAGGACCGGGCGCAGCTCGGGGTGGTCGGCGGAGGCGGCGAGGGCGAGCAGTTCGGTGAGGACGGCGGGCGGGATGGCGTTGTCGCGGCTCAGGCCGCTGCCGTCGTGCAGCACGGTGGCGCCGAGCGGCACCCCGGCGCGGGCCAGGGTCTCCCGTACGGCGGCTGCGGCGCCCTCGAAGCTGACCGGGGTGGCGGCGGCGACGGCGACCTGGCGGGCGACGGCCTCGGCGAGGTCGTTGTCGGAGTCGGTGAGCAGTCGCTCGACCAGCCGGGCCAGGGTGGGCGACTGCACCCGGGCCAGCTCGGCGGCCTGGGCGGGGGCGGTCCGGGGGCGGACGGCGGTGACGGTGAGGCCCCGGCCGCGCAGCAGCTGGGCGAATGCCTCGGCGGCCTGGTCGGCGGGGTCTTCGTAGCGGACGGCGACGCTGGTGCCGCGCGGGTCGATCCGGCCCTCGTCGGCCATCAGGGCGCTGACCGGGGCGATGTTCTCGCCGTCGTGGTACGGGTGGCGGACGGGGCCGTCGTAGGCGGAGGTGTCGTAGCCGAGGCGTATGGAGGTGGTCCCGGCGGCCTTGAGGGCGGCGGCGGTGCGGTCGGCCAGATCGCGCAGCGAGGCGGGGGCGGTGTCCGGGTCGGACCCCTTGGCGCGCGGCAGCACGGTGAGGGTGGGGTCGCCGCCGCCGACCAGGACGACCTCGTCGGCGTCCTCGCCCCTAACCGCCCGGGTGGTGATGCGGTGGTCTCCGCCGAGCAGGGTGAGGGCGGCTATGGAGGTGCCGATCTTGGTGGTGGAGGCGGGGGTGGCGGGCACCGTCTCACCCGAGCCGTAGAGCAGCCGGCCGGTGGCCGCGTCGGCGATCGACGCGGTGACGGAGCCCAGCACGGGGTCGGCCATGGCCTCGGCGAGGGCGGCGTGCAGCCCCGTACGGGTGGGCACCGGCGCCACGGCCCCGGCGGAACCGGCGGCACCGGCAGGACCGGTGGCACCGGCGGCCTTGAGGACCGCCGCCGCCGGGCGGCGCTGCGGGGTCGGGCTGGGCTGCGGCGCCGAGCTCGGCCGGGACCCGGCGGCGGCGCGTCGCTCGGCGGCCCGCTGGCCGCCCTCCCACGGCCCGGCCAGCGCGACGGAGCCCGCCGCCAGGGCCAGCCCCACGGCGCCGGCCACCAGCGCGGTACGGGCGGGTGACGTGGCCACCAGCCGGTCGACGCCGACCCCGGCCCAGCGCAGCGCCGTCCTCCCCGCCGACCGCCCCGCCCCGAACACCCGATCGGTCCACTGCCCCGCCCTGTCCACCCACCGGCCCCTTTCCCGAGCACTCCGTACCGTAGGAGACACTTGATTCTGACAGTGCCGAATCTTGGAGGACCCGTTGGAGTTCGACGTCACCATCGAGATCCCGAAGGGCTCGCGGAACAAGTACGAGGTGGACCATGAGACAGGCCGTCTCCGCCTCGACCGGATGCTCTTCACCTCGACCCGCTACCCGGCCGACTACGGCTTCGTCGAGGGCACCCTCGGCGAGGACGGTGACCCGCTCGACGCACTGGTCATCCTGGAGGAGCCGACCTTCCCGGGCTGCCTGATCAAGTGCCGCGCCATCGGCATGTTCCACATGACCGACGAGGCCGGCGGCGACGACAAGCTGCTCTGCGTCCCGGCGTCCGACCCGCGCTGGGAGCACCTGCGGGACATCCACCACGTGTCGGAGTTCGACCGGCTGGAGATCCAGCACTTCTTCGAGGTCTACAAGGACCTGGAGCCGGGCAAGTCCGTCGAGGGCGCCCACTGGGTCGGCCGCTCCGAGGCCGAGGCCGAGATCGAGAACTCGGTCAAGCGTCTGAAGGAGTCTGGGCACTCCCACTGAGCCCCGACGCGAAGAGGGCCGAGACCCGGGGAGGAACCCTCCCGGTCCCGGCCCTCGCTGTGTCCTGCCGTTCAGCGGTACGGGCTCAGCGGTACGGGCGCGGCTGGAGCAGTGGTCTGCGCAGCGGGGCTGCGGCGGGGGCGGGGGCGGCGGCACGGGCGGCCGACTGGTACGGCGGAGGCGGCGTCGGCCGCAGCTCCGCCTCCAGCCGGGCGGCGATCCGCCGGGCCGCCTCGGCGTCCGCTCCGGGCTTGGAGGTCAGTCCGGGGTGCCCCGGCGGCACCACCCGGGGCGTCACGGCCCGCCGCACCGCCCGCACCACCTCCCGGGCCAGCCGCTCCAGCTCCTCGTCGCTGGCCCCGGGGCAGCAGTCCGCCGCCCATGCCCCGATCACCCGGCTCGCCGCCCGCCTCGCCTCCCCGGGCCGGGGGCGCTGGTCGGTGGACTCACGTGGTGCCTGAGCGGTGTGCATGGGTTCCTCCCTGAGGGCGGGCGGTCCTGACACCCTCCTCTACGCACCCGCAGCCGGAACCGTTCACCCGCTGCCCGCACGCCGCACGCCTTCGGCCATCCGGCGGCGCAGGCGCCGGTGGCCGAGGGCCCGGACATGGCGCCAGGCGGCGCCGGTGACCTCCTCGGCCTGGAGTGCGGCGACCTCGGCGGCGGTGCGGAACAGATAGCGGAAGTCGATGTGCCGGTGGCCGCGCTCGCCCTTGGCCTCATCGGCGGGGATGGCGTGCACCTCGATCTGAAGCGGGCTGCTGCCGAGCGGTACGACGCTCTCGGGGCGGATGCCGGTCTCCTCGGCGAGTTCCCGCAGGGCGGCGGTGAGCAGGGTGCCGTCCTGGGGTTCGACGTGTCCGCCGGGCATCAGCCAGCGGGACAGTGCCCGGTGGTGGATGAACAGCACCTTCCCGGTGGGGCCGATCAGCACGGCGGTGGCGGTGGCGTGGCCTCGGTACTCGGTGCGGTCGGTCAGGTCGGCCCCCTCGTCCAGAAGCCTCAGGGCGAACTCCAGGCCGGGCTTCTCCTTCGGGTGGAGACCGGCGTAGGCGTCGATGGTGGCGCGGATGTGCGCGGGCGTGATGGGCACGGGCATCACCCGTCGAAGTCATCGGACCGGGTCGGTGGTACGGGCCCCGGCCGTGCGGCATCTCCCGGGAGCGGCAGCGTAGCGGTCTCCGCCGAGGCCCGCGCCGGGCGGCGGCTGGCCTGCGGCGGGCGGGGTCGGCGGGTGCCAATGCGGGGGCAGCGGCAAGGAGAAGGTGGGGTCAGCGGGTGCCGGGGCGGTGGCTGAGGTAGCCGACGGCGCGTGGGGGGCGGCGGCGGGTGGGATCGGCGCGGGCGGACCGGGGTCAGCGGGTGCCAGGGCGGTGGCGGTGGAGGCAGGGGCGGGGGCGGCCGGCGGTGATGGTGCGGCGGCGGGCGGCGGAGAGGTCGCGGCGGGCGGCGGTCACGGGGTGCGGGGGCCGGTGGCCTGGGGTGCGGTCGGAGCGGCGGGCGGCGACCCGGGCCAGGCGGCCGGCCTCATGGGCGTCGAGGTGGGCGGTCATCCGGGCGGCCATCCGCTCGGCGACCCGCCGGGTGGCGGTGTGGTGCGGCGCCACCTTGTCCGGGGCGCCGGCGATCAGGTCGAAGAGCCAGGTACGGGCCCGGTCGGCCCTGCGGTGCAGCCGCTGCTCACGCCGTACGGCCCTGGCCATCCGGCGGGGCCGCCGCCGGTAGCGCCACCGCGCCCAGGGGCTGTACGGGCGGGCCAGCCGGGCGGCGCCCACCCAGGAGAGGCCGGGGACCATGATGCCCAGCAGCCCGGTCCAGACCTTGCCCTTAAAGAGCGTGACCAGGGAGAACAGCGCATTGACGGAGAGCACCGCGAGCACGCCCCAGCGGGTGGACTCACCGGGGACGACGCCCAGCGGGAGGTACCCGGTGAGCAGCAGCCCGGTGACCAGGATGCCGATGATGACGGCGTCCACCGACTTGCGGCCCTGCTCGCTCCAGTAGACGTCCTCCAGGTGCAGGATCAGCGCGAACTCGTCGAGCACCAGCCCGCACCCGATGCCGAAGAGCAGCCCGAAGAGTCCCAGCCTCGCACCGCCGCTGGCGAACGCCCCGAAGCCACCGGCCAGCAGGAAGCCCAGCCCGAAGACGGCGTGGTGGATGTGCAGGCCGCCGGGGGTGATGTTGCCGGGCCACCAGCGCACCCCGCGCCGGATCATGCGGACGCTGAAGCGGATGCAGAGGAAGGACCCGATGAACCCCACCAGCAGCAGGAACAGCGGCTGCTTGCCCTGTTCCAGGATGTGGTGCCGGTAGGCGTGCACCAGGCCCTCCCACACCACCCCCGGCCGCCTCAGAATCCCCGGGTCCGCTTGGCGGCCGGCCGCTGGCCTGCGGCGGTGCCGGCGCCGACGCCGACCGGCAGCCGCATGAAGAGCCGGGCGACCTCGCCGCCGAGGTTCACGCCGACGGCGAGGGCCAGCGCGAGCGCGGCGGCGCGGCTGACCGCGACCAGTCCCCCGTCGGCGTGGCCCTGGGCCACCGAGAGCATGCCGAGGTAGATGGCGGAGCCGGGCAGCAGCGGGCCGAGCGCGGCGGTGACATAGGGCAGCGCGGAGGCGTACCGGTAGCGGGAGGCGAGCTGGCCGAAGAGGCCGACGATGCCGGCGGCGATCCCGGTGGCGATCACCGGGGAGACGCCGATGTCGACGGTGAGGGCGCCGTACACGGCCCAGCCGATGCCGCCGTTGAGGGTGACCAGCAGCAGGGTGCGGCGGTGGCTCTGGAGCATCACCGCGAAGGCGAGGGTGAGCAGCATCGCGGCGGCGAGTTGGAGCGCCGGATAGCTGTGCTGGAGCAGGCTCTGCTCGGGCCGCAGCTGGGCGCCGAAGCGGACGCCGACATAGAGCACCAGCAGGACGCCGACGATGATGCCGGCGACCAGGTAGAGGACTTCCAGCAGCCGGGCGGCGGCGGTGATGTAGAAGCCGGTGAGGCCGTCCTGTACGGCGGAGACCAGGGCTCGGCCGGGGAGCAGCGCAAAGAGCCCACCGGTGATCACCACCGAGCCGCGCAGGCCGACGCCCGGTCCGGCCAGGGCGAGGATGACGCCGGTACCGGCGGCGGGCATGGCGGCCAGGACGAACTGGTAGAACTCCGGCAGCCCGCGCCCGGCGACCAGCCAGGCGAGCCGGTCGCCGAGGACGGCGGCGATGAAGGCGGTGGCGAAGACCAGCCATGCCTTGGCGTCCAGCTGCCCGCCGACCAGGAAGCAGGCCGCACCGGCCAGGAGGCCGGCGCAGAGCGAGAGCAGCCAGCCGGGGTAGGGGTGGCGGTTGCGGCGGATCTCGGCGAGTCGGCGGTAGGCGTCATTGACACCGGCCCGCTCGGCGGTGATGTCGGCGACCAGGCGGTAGACGGCGGCCAGCCGGGTGTAGTCGGAGGCGCGGCGGCGTACGGTGCGGTCGGCGGTGACGGGGGCGTCCACCAGCGAGGGCTGGTAGGAGATGGAGATCATGATGAAGGTGACCTGGGGCTCGCACCGGTCCAGGCCGTAGGCGTGGGTGACGCCGAGCATGGCGGCCTCGACGTCCTCGGCGCTCTCACCGCTGGCGAGCAGCAGTTCGCCGATGCGGAGCGCGAGGTCGAGGATGCGGGGGACGTTGCGGCTGCCGGTCTCGGGGCGACCCTCGCGCTCGGTGCGCTCGAAGGCGGGCCGCTCGGACATGGGGGTGCGCAGCAGGGTGCGCATCCGGTCCGGCCAGGGTGCGGCGCCGGGGGCGCCGACCTGGAGCGACTGCACGGATATGCCGGATGGCGGGGTGTAGCCGACGGTGCGCCAGTCGTCGCCGGAGGAGAGGGTGGGTTCGTCGATGCCGAGCAGTCCGGCGGTGGGGGGCGCCTTGGGGGCGCGCGGCCGTTCGGTGCGGCGCTGCGCGTCCCTCTCGCTCTGCTCCCCGGCGAACTCCTCGGCGAACTCCTCGGCGAGCGCGTCGTCGCCGACGAGCCGCTGTTCGCCGACCGCCTCCTGTTCACTGCCCGTCGGTCGGGTCCTCCCCCGGCCCGTCCGGTCCGCCGCCTCCGGCACCTGCCCGCTCCTTGCCGCCCCGTTGGGCGGGTCCGGCCGACCGCGCGCTCACCGGGTGTGATCCTTTCCCCCACTTTGCCTGATCACCGGCGGGAATGCACATGCCCCTGATCGGTATTTCCGGCAGGCTCGGCCCGGGCGGCGCGGCGGGCCCGCAGCAGTTCCACGGCGACCGGTACCACGGAGAGCAGCACAATGCCGACCAGGATCAGCTCGATGTGGTCCCGGACGAAGGCGATCCGGCCGAGGACATGGCCGAGCAGGGTCACCCCGCTGCCCCAGAGCACCCCGCCGACGATGTTGTACACGGTGAAGGTGCGGTAGCTCATGCGGCTGACCCCGGCGACGACCGGGGTGAAGGTGCGGATCACCGGGACGAAGCGGGCCAGCACGATCGACCGGCCGCCGTGCCGCTCGAAGAAGCCATGCGCCTTCTCCACGTTCTCCTGCTTGAAGAGCCGGGAGTCGGGGCGGCGGAAGAGGGCCGGGCCGACCTTGCGGCCGAAGAGGTACCCGACCTGGTCACCGGCCACGGCGGCGGCGGTGATCAGGGTGCAGACCAGCCAGAGCGGCTGGTCGAGGTACTGGCCGTGGGCGACCAGCAGGCCGGCGGTGAAGAGCAGCGAGTCACCCGGCAGGAAGAAGCCGATGAGCAGGCCGGACTCGGCGAAGACCACCGCCAGGATGCCGATCAGGCCGAAGGTGGAGATCAGGTGCTCGGGGTCGAGCCACTGCGGGCCGAGGGCGAGGGTCGTCACGGGGCGGCCGCTCCTGGTACGGGGGCGTCCCGGGCGGACGCCAAGGTTTGGTCATGCAAGAGTAAAGCAATGACCAAGTCGCGTCCGCCCGTGGACCCCCGCCAGAGCCCGTGCTGCCAGAGCCCGTGCTGCCAGAGCCCGTGCTGTCAGAGCCCGTACCGCTCCACGGTGTCGCGGTGCGGGGCGGTGTCGGTGCCCGCCGCCTCGGCGAGGTCCGGCCAGGCCAGCGGGTGCTCCCAGGCGGCGGTGAGCCGGGTGAGCAGCGCGTCGGCGTCGGCCGCCGAGGCCAGCGGCGGGATGCCCACGGCCGCGTACAGACCCGGCAGCGACTCCCCGCCGCCGGGGTCGGTGACCCGGTACAGGTCGCCGCTGTAGGCCCAGATGCCGTACCCCTGCGCCCGCAGCTCGTCCCGCAGTGCGGCCCATGCCTCCTGGCCCGGCGAGGCACCGTCGATCCAGTAGGTGGTGAACCCGGCGGGGTCGAGCAGGGTGACCATGCCGAAGAGCGGGCTCCAGTGCTCCAGCTCCTCCTCCGACTGCGGCTGGGGCTCCAGCAGGCTGGGCTCGAAGACCACGGTGTCACCGTGGTTGACCGGCACGTCGTCGCCGGTGACCGGCAGGATGCGGGCGGTGGCGGGCCCGGTGCGGATCGCCGGGAGGTCGAGGTGCGAGCCGTTCGCCGCGGTGACCCGGACGCTGATCACCTGCCACTCCTCGTCGATCGGCCCCTCCTCGGCCTCGAACTCCATGCCGAGCCGCGCGGCGGCTCCCCGCACGGCGGCCCAGTCCCGGTTGGCGGTGGCGGCGACGATCAGGCCCCACAGGTCGGGCGGCTGGACGGTCCGGTGCGCCTCCTCCGGCCCGGCGGCCTCCCCGTCCGGCAGGGCGTGGACCAGGATCTCCTCGAAGAGCCGCTGCACCCCGGCGTGGTCGCCCAGCTCAGCGGCGGCCTTCGCCCAGAGCCGCCGGGTGTTGATGCGGTCCGGGTGGAGCGCGATGATCGCCGCGCACTCCTCCGCCACCTCGGCCCAGCGACCCTCCGCCTCGGCCCAGCGGGCCCGGGTCCAGTGCGCGTCGCCGGGCCGGTCCACGGCCAGCCGGTCGGCGAGCCGCCGTACGCCGTCGCCGTCGCGCGCCTCGATCAGGGCGGAGGCCAGGACGTTGGGCAGGTAGGCGTCGGCCGGGTCGCTCTCCAGACGGCGCCACATCAGGTCGGCGGCGGCGCGGGCCAGCCCCAGCGCGCCCAGCAGGCTCGCCAGCGAGAGCACCAGGTCGGTGGAGTCGGGGCACTGCTCGGCGGCCTCGGCGACCAGGTCGGTGTCGGCCTCCAGGTCCTGGTGGGGGTGGGCCGCGTCACCGTCCTCGGCGTGTTCGGCGTGCTCGGCGTGCTCGGCGTGCTCGGCGTGTTCGGCGTGCAGTCGCTCGCTGCGCTCGGCCAGCCACGGCAGCAGTTCGGCGGCGGGGACGGGCAGCTCGGGCGCCGGCAGCGCGTCGGCGGCGGCGCGCACCTCGGCGACCTGCTCGGCGACCCCGTCGGTCCGGCGCAGCGCGGTGACCTTGCGCTCGGCGCTGTCGGCGAGCGCCCGTGCCACGGTGCGCGCGCCCCGGGCGGTGGCGAGTCGGCCGGCGATGAGCAGCAGGTCCAGGCAGGGGCGGTGGGAACCGACCGAGTCCAGGTACCCGGCCCAGCGGGCGAGCCGGGTACCCAGCTCGGCGTCGTTGGGCAGCGCTCCGAGCCCGGCCAGCGTCTCGGCGGTCTCCGCCCAGCGGGCGCGCAGGTCGGCGTACTCGTCGGCGTCCTCGGCGGAGGGCAGCTGCGCCACGGCCTCCGCCGCCCGGCCGAGGGCCGCCAGCGAGCGGGCGCGGCAGAGGCCGAGGGAGCGGCGGTCGTCGTCGTCCAGCTCCAGGCCACGGGTGAGATGTGCCTTCTCCGCCTCGTCCGTCGCGGTCAGGGCGTCCTCGTAGCGGCCGAGCAGATGGAGCGACCCGACCCGCGCCAGGCCGAAGCTGAGCGACGGCTGCTGCCCGGCGGCGCGCATCCGGGCGGCGGCGGCGTCCAGGTAGGCCAGGGCCTCGTCGGCGCGGTCGTCGTCCTCCAGGGCGTCGGAGTACTCCCGGGTGAGGCAGTCGAAGCAGGCGCGGGCGGGCTCGATGCGCTCCAGGGTCTCGTCGAGCACGGCGATCCGCTCGGCGACATAGCCGGGCCCGTCGATGCGGGCGTGGCAGATGGCGAAGTCCTGCACGGTGCAGACGGACTGCGGGCAGCCGGCGGTCTCCTCGCGGTGGGCGTACTCCAGCAGCGAGACGGCCTCGGTGAGGGCGGCCTCGCCCTGCTGGCGCTTGTTGAGGAGGTTCTGGAGCCGCCAGTGCCGCAGATAGAGCTCCACCCAGGGCAGGCCGAGGGCGCGGGCCGCCGCCAGTGCCTCCGGGTAGGTGGCGTCCAGCTGCGCGTTGCGGCCGTCGGTGGCGTGGCCGGGCAGGTCGATCACGGCCTGGGCGAGCCGGTGGTGCCCGGCCTCGGCCAGTTCGCCGTGGGTGTCGCGGACCCAGGCCCAGATGTCGGTGCTGCTCACGCGGTGGCTTCCCCCCGGTCGGTGCTGGTGTCGGTGTTCGCTGTGGTGGTGTTCGCTGTGGTGCCGGTGTCGGCGGTGAGCGCGGCGACGGCGGCGCCGAGCCCGGCCAGTGCGGCGGTGAGGTCGCCACGGCTCTCCCCGCCGGCCGCGCTCATGATGACCTTCATGGAGCGGAGCAGCCCGGCGGCGGTGGCGGTGCCCGGGTGGGCCGCGCGGTAGGCCCCGAGCAGCCGCCGGACGGCGGGGCTGTCCAGGTTGAGGTAGAGCCGGGCCCGGACGCTGCCGTCGGTACGGGCGGTGAAGGCGCGGGCGAGGCGGAGCGCGGCGCCGGGGATGCGGGCGTCGGCCTGGTCGTCCTCGATCCGCTGCTTCAGCTCGGCCTCCCGGTCGGGGACCAGCACCAGCGGCAGTTCGGCGGGGGCGAAGCGGGCCGGGGTCAGCTGCTCGCCGTCGTCGGCAAGGGCAGCCGCCAACCAGGCGGCCTCGTCGGCGGCGAGCGGCCGGTCGGCGTCGCGGAAGAGCGCCCGGTTGCCGTCCTCGCTGCCCAGCTCCACCACCCGGCAGCCGCGCAGTTGCCCGTAGCGGCGCAGGAACGGCAGTACGGCGTAGCGGTCGCCGCGCGCGATCGGGACCTGCATCGCGCGGTAGAGCATCTCCTCGAACCCGCCGGAGGTGCCCAGCGCGATATGCAGGGTGCCACCACCGGCGGCGCGCAGCGCGCCTGCCGTGAGGTCGCCCTGCGAGGTGGGGACGGGCACATCGTCGGCGAGCAGGGTGAAGAGGCGGTCGTCGCAGAGGGCGGCGCCCAGCAGTTCCTGGCCGTGCCGGGCCAGGATGCGGCGCCAGGCCCCGGGATGCAGCCGGGCGGTCTCGTACAGGCCGTCGACCACGGCGTCGGCGAGGGCTTCCTGGACGGCGCGGTAGTGGTCGTCGCGCTGGAGGTCCTCACGGCTGGCGGTCGGGGTGAGGCGGGTGGACTCGATGACGCCGCCGATGAAGCCGGCCCAGCGGGGCAGCAGGTCGCGGGCGTCCTCGGAGAGCAGCATGCCGCGCAGATAGACGGCCAGGTCGCGGTTGTCGCTGGTGCCGTAGGTGGCGCTGTCCTGGACCCAGAGCAGACCGGTGGCGTCCGATCCCTCGCGCGGGGTGACGGGGAAGGCGGCGAGGGGTTCGAAGCGGCGGCCGAAGCGGGCGGCGAACTCCATCCGGGCGGCGTGCGGATCGGCCGAAGCCTGAGCCCGCGCCGGGTCCTGCGCCTGGTCCTGGGCCGGGTCCTGCCGCCAGGGGACGGGCACGGCGTTGAGCGGCTGCGGGTCGTCGCCGAGGTGGACGGGAACGGGCAGCAGCACGCAGTAGCGGGTCAGCACATCGCGCAGCACCGCCTCGTCGGCGATATGGGCGTGCTCGGCCTTCAGGCGCAGCTCCACCAGGGTGCCGGGGGCGCGAGCCGGGACCGGCTCCACGCTGTACTGCTCGCCGCCGACGCTGCGATAGCGGTGGCCGGCCGTCGGCTCGCGGTGCGAGGTGGTGGTGACGGTGACCTCGTCGGCCACCGCGAAGGCGGAGAGAAAGCCCAGGCCGAAGGCGCCGATCAGTTCGTCGCTGCCGGTGACCTCGCGCAGCAGCCTGGTGTAGCCGGTGCCCACGGTGGCGAGGTAGGCGTGGATCTCGGGTTCGGTGAGCCCGGCGCCGCCGTCCTCGACGGAGACGGTGCCCCGGGAGCGGTCGCCGCGCACGGTGATCCGGCCGCCGTTCTGCCCGGAGGGGTCCTCCAGGCGGCGGCGGGTGAGGGAGTCATGGCCGTTCTGCACGAGTTCGCGCAGGGCGACCAGCGGGGTGGAGTAGAGGTGCGAGGCAAGCACGGTGACGAGGCCGCCGAGGTCAACCTCAGTGGCACGCAGGCCCTGTGACATGAGGTCACAGTGTGCCAGTACGACAAGCAGGTGACCAGCGGATTCGGGAGTGACGCAGGGGGACTCGGTCAACCACGGGTTGACGGCGGCGCGGCGCGGTGCGCGATGGCCTCGGAACGCCCGGAGACGCGGCCGTTCGGGGGTTTTCGGGCCTGTTGGCGTGACCTCGGGATCGTCTCACTCGTTGCCGGTCCGGGAGTTCCTTGTGACGCTATCGAGCGAATTGACGCCATAGGGCTGGAAACGTGTCGATGTCCTGGTGAAAGCTGGCGGAGCGACGCCAGCAGCGGCGGATCCCCGGGGAGGCCACCCCGCTCCGCCACACCGGCACACCGCCGGCACCACCGCCACCAGCACAGGGAGACCGCGTGTCCCGCTTTCGCGCACTCGCAGCCCTCGCCGTCCTCGGCGCCCTCGTCCTCGCCGGCGCCGGCACCGCCCAGGCCAGCAATGCCACCGACGCCAGGCGAACCTCCAACGGCAGCGTCGTGAGCAGCACCGGCTCGGGCAACCTGGTCGGCCGGGTCCACGGCAACGCCAGCGGCTCGCAGCAGACCGCCACCGGCTCCGCAGGCTCCAATCAGAACAACACCTCGGCCGCGACCGGCCGCTCCGGCAAGGTCGCCGCCGTCCAGGGCAACGGCAACCTCGCCGCCCACCTCCACTACCCCCGCCTCCGGTAGGCGGTGCCCCAGCGGGCGCGGGGGCGGACCGGGTGATCCGGTCCGCCCCCGCGCCCGCACTGGCCCAGGTGGCCTATCCGGCGGCGGCAGCCGCCTGGCCGGGGATCTCGGGCACGGCCGTTGCGCCGCCGGCCGTTGCGCCACCAGCCGTCGCGCCACCAGCCGTCGCGCCACCAGCCGTCGCGCCACCAGCCGGGGCCTCGTGGCGGACGACGACAAAGGCGTCCAGTACCGGGTCGTAGTGGTCATGGTGCGGCAGCCCGGTCTCCTGCGCCTCCCGATGGGCGCGGGCGGACGCCTTGGCGGCGGGCGCGTCACCGGGGTACCAGGCCACCACCGTGCCTCCGCCCGGCGGGCAGAGTCGGCAGGTGGAGGTCTCGGCGGTGACGGCGGCCATGGTCGTGCTCCCTTGCTTCTGTCGTACGGCACGGCCGGGTCCGCGCGGTCGCCCGCGCCCTCCTCCGCATTCCGTACTGAGCGTGCAGCGTACAGAAGAGTCCCCAGGGGAAGGGAGCGATCCTCGGCCGGGCACGCGAACGGGCGAATGCGCACCGGCCCGGCTCGTCGCCCGGCTCGTCGCCCGGCTCGCCGCCCGGCCGGGCGCGCACGGCAGGCCCGCCAGAGGGCGTGCAGTGGGGCGTGCGGCGGGGCGTACGGTGGCCGGATGGACGCTTCGCGGGCGCCGCGCGCCCATCTCGACGACCTGGGCCTGCCGGTACCCGCACGGCCGGTGCGCCGAGTGGTGTCGCTGGTCCCGTCGCTCACCGAGGCGGTCGCCGCCACCGCACCGGAGCTGCTGGTCGGCGCGACCGACTGGTGCACCCACCCGGCGGAGCTGGCAGTGGAGCGGATCGGCGGCACCAAGAACCCCGACCCCGGCCGGATCGCCGCACTCGCCCCCGACCTGGTGATCGCCAACGAGGAGGAGAACCGGGCCGTGGACCTGGACGCGCTGCGCACGGCCGGGGTCCCGGTCTGGGTCACCGTGGTCCGCGACCTGGACCAGGCACTGACCTCCCTGGACCGGCTGCTCACCACCGCCTGCGGACTCCCCCGCCCGCCCTGGCTGGACGAGGCCGAGGCCGCCTGGCGGGCGCTCGGCACCCCGGCCGTACGGCCCCGCGCGGTGGTCCCGGTGTGGCGGCGCCCCTGGATGGTGCTGGCCGGGACACCTTCGCCGGCGACCTGCTCCGCCGCCTCGGCGTACGGCAGCTCTACGCGGACCACCCGGAGCGCTATCCGCGCATCCCGCTCGCCGAACTGCTGGCCGCCCGCCCCGACCTGGTGGTGCTGCCCGACGAGCCGTACCGCTTCACCGCCGACGACGGCCCCGAGGCGTTCCCCGGGGTACCGGCGGCGCTGCTCAGCGGGCGCCACCTCACCTGGTACGGGCCCTCCCTGGCCGAGGCACCCGGCCTGCTGGCGGACGGGCTGGCCCGGGCCGGGCTGCGGCCCTGACCGGGGCCGGTCTGCGCTCGTACGCGGTCAGCCCGCGTGGGTGTGCAGCAGGGCGCTCGCCTCCTCGGCGTTCAGCTCGGCGCCGTAGAGCCTGGTCCCGGGCTGGTGCTTGGAGCCGCCCCGGCCGAGGTAGCCGGCGTCCAGCGGGTCGAAGCCGATGTCCCGGATCAGGCCCGCCACCACGGCCTTGGCGTCCTCGTCCCCGCCCGAGATCGGGATGGCCAGCCGCTCGGGATCGCCCTTGGGGCGGCCTCGGTCGCGGATGTTCTCCCAGTGGATGGCGTTGAACGCCTTGACCACGTCGGCGCCGCCCAGCTGGTCGCGGATCTTCTCGCTGGAGGTGGTGGCGCCGGAGTCGAGGTCCGGGTCGTGCCCGTCCCGCTCCGGGTAGTAGTTGCAGGTGTCGATCACGACCTTGCCGTCGAACCCCTCGGCGGGCAGCTCCCGGTAGCGGCCGTACGGCACCGACACCACGACCACCTCGCCGAATGCCACCGCCTCGGCCGGGGTGACCGCCCGGACGCCGCCGCCCAGGTTCTGGACGAGCGCCTGGAGGGTCTGCGGCCCCCGGGAGTTGCTGATCACCACCTCATGCCCGATCCGGGCGAACTGCCGGGCCAGCGTCGCACCGATATGCCCGGCCCCGATGATCCCGATGCGCATGTGCGCTCCTCTCGCCGCTCGGCACCCTGGCGGCATCCCGGTGCCCCATCGGACGGAACCGAAACCCGCCGCCCGCCCGCCACCGCCCTCAGACCGTCCGCCACCGTCCGCCACCGCCCGACCGGCCCACCGGCCTCGCGGACCCCGGCGCGCTGGTGCACGGTGGACGGGCCGCACCCCACGAGCCTGGGAGACCGCCATGTCCAACCACACCTACCGGGTGACCGAGATCGTCGGCTCCTCCAAGGACGGGGTCGACGCCGCCGTCCGCAATGCGATCAGCCGCGCCTCCGAGACGCTGCGCCACCTGGACTGGTTCGAGGTGGTGCAGGTCCGCGGGCACATCGAGGACGGCCGGATCGAGCACTACCAGGTCGGCGTCAAGGTCGGTTTCCGACTGGAGGACGGCGAATCCGTGGCGTCCTAGCTGACGTATCATCACATCCGCGCCGCCGCAGGGCGCGGCGCGCTCCTCCCCCACAGTCGCGGGCCTCACCGGTCGCGGGCCGTCCGCCCGGTACGGTGCACCCGGGGGCCCGCTTCCGGGAGTTGGAGGAGGAGCGATGGCGCAGCTGGTCGTGGAGAGCGGCGAACTCGTCGTCCACCTGGCGTGGTGGGAGCGGGTCGCAGCACGCCGCAGCGAGGTGCGGGTGCCCCTCGCGGCGGTGCGGGACGTGACGGTCGAACGCGACTGGTGGCGCGCTCTGCGCGGGCTGGCCGGCCGGGGCACCTGGATTCCCGCGCTGATCTGCGTCGGCGCCCGGCGGCACTCCGTCGGCGAGGATTTCACGGTCGTCCGGCCGCGCCACCCGGTGGTCTGTGTGGAGCTCAACCGCCGCTCCTCGCCGTTCGCCCGGCTGGCGGTCTCCGCCGCCGACCCGGAGGCCGTCCGGCGGTCCGTCCGGGCTGCCGCCGGCCTCGGCAGTCGGTAGGGTCCCGGGCATGGCTGCTGCTCCCCGCGACCGTGACGACCTGCCGTACGCGCCGTATCTCAAGCCGGTCGGCGGACCGCTCTCCCGGGAGGGCGACTACGACACCGCGCTCTTCGAGGAGGCCGAGTTCACCGAGCCGGAGGCCGGCGGCGCCCGCTTCACCGAGTGCGCGTTCTCCTCGGTGACCTTCACCGGGGGGCGGCTGCGGCGGGCGCGGTTCAACGACGTCTGGCTGCACACCGTCCGCTGGGTGGGCACCGACCTGGCGCAGACCGGCTGGCTGGACGCCGAGGTCGTCGCCTCCATGCTGGCCGGACTGGAGGTCTTCGACGCGGAGCTGCGGCGGGTGGCGTTCCACAACTGCAAGCTGGACTCGGTGAATCTGCGCGGCAGTGTGCTGCGCGAGGTGTCCTTCACCGACTGCGTACTCCGCGATGTGGACTTCGCCGGCGCCACGCTCACCAGCGTCTCCTTCCCCGGCTCCACCCTGGACGGCGTGCGGTTCGACCGGGCGCGGCTGAGCCGGGTGGACCTGCGGGGGGCTGCCGCCCTGGGGATCACGGACGGGTTCGACGCGCTGCGCGGTGCGACGGTCAGCAGCGCGCAACTGCTTGAGCTGGCACCCATGCTCGCCGCCACCCTGGGCATCACCGTACGGGACAGCGGCTGACCGGCCGGGTCCCAGTGCCGCGCCCGCCCGTGCGTCCACCGACGAGGCGGGCCGCCCGGGGCGGGTGACGGCGACCCGCACGTCGGTTCCCTTCCCAGGCGTCAGGTCGTATAGCCGGAGTTGAGTTCGACGTAACCCTCGGTCAGGTCGCACCCGTACACCGTGAACTCGCCGTCCGCGATCCCGAGGTCGATCCGGATGACGACCTCGTCCCCGGTCAGGTACTTCCGAGCGCGCTCCAGCATCGCGTCATCCGGCTCCTCGGGGAACATCTCCAACTCGCCGTAGTGGATCCGCACCCGACCCGGGTCGATGTCGAACTCGTCCTCAAGCTTGCCGATGGCCATCGCCACCCGTCCCCAGTTCGGGTCGGCGCCGTGCACGGAGGTCTTGACCAGGGGCGAGTTCACCACCACCTTGCCCACCCGCTTGGCCTGGGCCGCGTCCCGGGCGCCGGTGACCTCCACCTCCAGCAGCTTGCTTGCGCCCTCGCCGTCGGAGGCGATGTTCCGAACCAGCGACAGCGCGGCCTGGTACAGCACCTGCTCGAACTCCTCCTCGTCCACCGGCCCGGCCAGGCCGTTGGCGAACACGGCCGCAGTGTCGCTGGTAGAGGTGTCGGTGTCGATGCTGAGCGCATTGAACGTCCGGTCGACCACCCGCCGGAAGACGGCGTCCAGCCGGTCCGCTTCGAGCCGGGCGTCGGTGAAGAAGAAGGTCAGCAGCGTCGCCATATTGGGCTCGATCATGCCGACGCCCTTGGCGATGCCCACGACGACGGCATCACCGCAGCGCAGCTGAACGGACTTGGCCCGGGTGTCGGTGGTCATGATGGCCGCCGCCGCGGCCTCGAAGTCGGCACTCGGGAGGGGCGTCGGCATCCTGGCGATGCCGTCCCGGATGCTCTCGATGGGGTAGGGGCGTCCGATCACCCCGGTCGAGCCGATCACCAGTTCCTCGGGCAGCACCCCGGCCTTCTCGGCAGCGAGCCTGCGGACCTCCTCCGCATGCTCCGCACCGACCTTGCCGGTCGCCACATTGGCGTTGCGGGAGATGACCACCATGCCGCGACTTCCGTGCCGGGCGGTGTCGGCCCGGCTGAGGACCACGCTCGGCCCGGCGAAGCGCGACCGGGTGAACACTGCCGCGGACACGGCCGGCACCTCGGACACCACCACCGCGAAGTCATGCGCCGTGTCCTTCAGTCCCATGTTCGCGGTGTACGAGCGGTACCCCCGAGGCGCTGCCAACTCCATGGCCAACCCTTTCTACCGAGTGAATAGAGATGCCTTGGTCAGCATATCTTCCCAGTGATCAGGGCCGACGATCCGACGGTCCATGTCCAGGTCCTGCCATGGCCTCTCGCGGACATCCAGCCGCCTTGTCCTGCGACCCGCCGCCTGGCCATGCTGAGGCTGCCGGACCGGGCGCCGATGGCTCGTGACACCTCGACTCGATCCGATCTCCACGGGAGGGGCTGCATGCCAGCGATCAGTGCCGCGACGGCGAGCATGAAGTGCGAGGTGCTGCCGGGGGGAGTCGCCCTGGTGGAGTTCTCGCAGGCGCACGAGCAGAATCCGTTCAGCAGCGCCCGTATGCGTGAACTGACGCAGCTGGTCTCGGATCTGGACGGCAGGGGCGACGTCGCCTGCCTGGTGCTGTACGGCGGCGCGAACCGCTCCTTCGGAGCCGGTGGCGACTTCAACGAGGTGTCGGAGTTCCACGGCGGCGACGAGGTGGACGCGTGGATCGACGACATCACCGACCTCTACTCCACCGTGGCCGGGATATCCAAGCCCGTGGTGGCCGCCATCGACGGCTATGCGATCGGCGTCGGCCTACAGATCGCGCTCTGCTGCGACCTGCGCATCGGCAGCAGCGCGTCCAAGCTGGTGATGCCGGAGTTCCAGGTCGGCATCGCCTGCAACTTCGGCGGCTACATGCTCGAAGCCGTGGCCGGGCGCAGCGTCATGCAGGACATGCTCTTCAGCTGCGAGGAGTGGTCGGCCCCACGGGCGCTCGCCGACCGGTTGCTGCAGGAAGTCGTCGCTCCCGAGGAGCTGCTGGACCGTGCGCTCGAACGGGCCCGCCGCATCGCCTCCTACACCCCGGCCGCCGTGCAGTCGACGCGCCCGCGCGTGAACGGCCCCTATGTGGAGGGCCTGCGGCGGGTGCGCGAGGAGGGCAAGCGGTCCCACCGCACCGCGTTCTCGGTCGGCGAGGCGCAGCAGCGCATGCGGCGCGTCATCGGGAAGGGCTGACCGTGGCGCCCCGGAGCAGATGGTGCGTGGTCAGCAACGCCCCTGTCATGGAGCTGGCCTCGCTTGCCCAGCATGCCGAGTTGGGCGACCTGCGGGTGTACTACCGAGGTCCCGAGGGGACCGCCCTGCCCGACGACCTGCCCATCGTCCTGGATGTGCGCACCCTGCGGGCACATCCGGACGGACCGGCCGACGCCCCCGGGTCGACGCTGCATATCGATGCGGACGCGGTCACCGTGCGGATCTCGGCTCTCAATGAGGATCCGGTCTACTACGCGGCCAACCGGCTACGGGGCCGGTTCGCGTACTTCACCG
This sequence comes from Peterkaempfera bronchialis, assembly GCF_003258605.2. NCBI lineage: Bacteria > Bacillati > Actinomycetota > Actinomycetes > Kitasatosporales > Streptomycetaceae > Peterkaempfera > Peterkaempfera bronchialis. Next base: position 3,850,166 of record NZ_CP031264.1, on the reverse strand, counting down.
ACCTGCTGCTGGCCCCACTGGTGCTGCCCGCCCTCGGGCTGGCCGTCGAGGCGGCCGGGGACGCTCCGGCGCATCAGCGCGGCACACTGCTGCGGGCGGTGGAGCGGCTGCGCCACAGCACCGTCTCGCGGATCCGCCGAAGCGGCGGCGGCTGGCTCGCGGACACGGCGGACGAGCACGATCCGCTGGGCGACTTCCGTATGCCGCACCGCGCCGATCCGCTGGCCGCAGGGGAAGCCCAACTCGAAGCGCTGGCCACAGAGATCGCCCGCATCCACGCCGCCGCCCCGGACGGTACCGGCTATGCGACGCTGCTGTCCGGCGGCATCGACTCCGGCACCGTGACCTATCTCGCGGCGACCGGCGGGTTACCGGTCACCCCCTACAGCGTGGGAACGCCCTGGGGTGACGAACTGGACGACGCGGCCGAACTCTGCGCGGAGCTGGGCATCGGCCTGCACCCCGTCCATCTGTCCGAGGACGAGATCATCGCCTCCATCCCGGAGGCGGTCCGGTGGCTGGGCGCCGCCGATCCCGAGGTCGTGGAGGTCACCCTGACGGCCACCTCCGTGCAGCGGCTGGGCGCGGTTCCGACCGACAGGGTCCTGCTGACCGGGTACGGCAGCGATCTGATCAATGCCGGGCTCTACCGCCCCTTCGAGCACGGGGACGACCTGATCGACCAGGTCCTGGCCTCGGTGGACCGCACCCGGCTGACCGGTGAACTGTCCAACCGCATGCCGCTGGCGTACGGCACGGCGACCCATCACCCCTTCTGGTCCTGGCCGGTGATACGTACCGCGCTTGAGACCGCCCCCGAGTGCAAGGTCCGGGGCGGGCGGGAGAAGTACCACCTGCGCACCGCGATGGCGGCCCGGCTCCCCGAGCCGATCGCCTGGCGGAGGAAGATCGCCGTCCATCACGGCGGCGGCTTGCAGCGGGGTGTGATGAGCCGTCTGGAGAAGGAGACCGGCACCCCGAGGCGGGAGCTGCTGTACCGGGCCTGCTTCGCCGAGCTTCTGGACCGGGCCGCCGAAGGGGAGTTGGAGCCCACGGATCCGTGGCTGCTCTTCGAGCGTGCCGTGCGGCGGGTCCGCGCGCGGTAGCCGCCGCTCACGCGCCTGCCTACCCGGCTCTCCCGGGCTCTCCCGGCCGACCGTATCGATCAAGGAGTACCCATCACATGACCACCGTGGTTTCCAGCCCGCTGACGGAATCCGGCATGGGCACCATGATTTCCCTCGCCGGGAGCGCCGAGAGCACCGACCTGGCCGACCTCGGCGGGGAGATCCGCACCGCCGCCCTTCGGAGCGGATGCGTCCTGGTCAAGGGGGTCGACCTGGACGAGCAGCGGTTCCAGCGCCTGGTCCACGCCATGGGTAGGACGGTCGACCACAAGTTCGGCGAGGGCCGGGCCGATCTGCTCAGGCTCAACGCCTCCCACGACGACGGCAAGGTCGTGACCGGGCGCGGCATGCTGCCCCTCCACACGGACGGGCTGCTGGTCGGCGAACGCACCGATCTGATCATCCTGTATGCCCACGACTTCTCGGATGCGCCCGGCTCCGGCGAGACCTCCGTCTGCGACCAGCTGAGCGCCTGGGGCGAGATGCCGGCCCGGCTGCGCGACACGCTGGACCGTGCCGAGGCGCTGGAATACCTCGTCGAGGAGCGCGGCTACTTCCCGAACGTCCCCGAGGGCTGGTATCCCGTCGCCTCGGTGCGGGACTACGGTCGCGTGCGGTCCCTCAACCTGGCGCTGGACTTTCCCGCCGACACCGTGCCGCGCGGCTGGCAGGTACGGGTACCCGGGCTCGCCGCCGAGGAGTCGGACCGCTTCCTCGCCGAACTCGACGCCTATCTGCGCGGGCCGCGCTTCACGTACCAGCACCGATGGAGCGTGGGTGACCTGATGGTCATCGACAACCAGCGCACGCTGCACGGCCGCACCGCGATCGGCGAGGGCGGTACCAGGGTGCTCTTCCGAGGCCAGATCACACTCTGATGACCTCCGATGACCTCCGCCCCCCTTCGAACAGGAGCCTCATATGCTCAAGCCGCGGCAGCCGGTGCCGTCCCTTGACGTCGCGCTGGTCGGCGGTGGCCGCTGGGTGCTCGCGGAGCAGCGCCCCGATCGCTTCAGCCTGGTCGTCTTCTACCGGGGCGTCCACTGCCCGATGTGCCGGGCCCATGTGACGGAGCTGGACGGCCTGGTCGATGCGTTCGCCGAGGTCGGTGTGACATCGGTGGTGGCGGTGAGCGGGGACGACGAGGGCCGCGCCAGGCGGGCGGTGGAGGAGTGGGACCTGAGCCGGGTCCCCCTCGGCTATGGGCTCAGCCTCGCGTCGATGCGTGAGTGGGGCCTGTACATCTCCAAGGCCATCAAGGAGGGCCAGCCCAACGAGTTCAGTGAGCCCGGTGTGTTCGTCGTCCGCCCCGACGGCACCTTGTACGCGGCTGTGCTCACCAGCATGCCGTTCCTACGGCCGCACCTGGACGAGGTCGTGGAGACCATCCGCTGGGTCAATGACAACGACTACCCGGCTCGGGGTGAGGTGTGAGCGCCGGCGAGCTGTACGCCGCGTTCCGGGCCGTCGCTCAGGGCACGCCGAGCGCGTCGGCGGTGATCGGCTACGACGGGACCGCCTCGTCGTACCAGGCGCTGCTCGGGGCGGTCGACGCCGCGGCCGACCGGCTGGCGGCGGACTTGGTCCCCGGTGATGTGCTGGGGCTGGCGGTGGACGACCCCTTCGCTTTCCTCTCCCTCTACCTTGCCGCCGCAAGGCTCGGCACGGTGACGGTCCTGCTGGACAGCCGACTCTCCGCGCAGGAGCTGGAGCACAGCGCCGCCAGGTTCGACCTGGGCCGGGTGGCCGTGGACCAGGCGCCACCTGCCCGCCCGGGGGCGTTCGCGTGGTCGCCGGTCGGCGAGGCGAGCCTGCACCGGAGCCGGGCGCTGACCGGCTATGCGCACGACGACTCCGTGGTGCACTGCACCTCCGGTTCGACGGGTGTCCCCAAAGGCATCGTCATGAGCCAGGCAGCGATCATGGCGAGGGTCCGCCTCTGGGGCGGTGAGCTAAACCTGAGCCCCGCCGATGTGGTGCTCTGCGCGCTGCCGCTGGCGCACTGCCACGGCATCGACGTGCTGACCCTGCCCACGCTCCTGACGGGTGGCACGGTGGTCTTCGCGCGGGGCGGGCAGTTGACGGCGCGGGGGCTGGCTCGGCACATCCGGACCCATGGCGTCACGGTGATGAGCGGCCTGCCGGTGATGTACCAGATGCTCACTGCGGCACGGGGGGTGCCGCCGACGGCACTGCGCACGCTCCGGTTGGCCATCTCGGGGAGCGCGCCCCTGGCGGTGGCCACCCAGCAGCGGTTCCTGGAGCGGTACGGGTTGCCGCTCCGGCAGGTGTACGGCCTCTCGGAGATCGCCGTGATCTGCTTTGACAAGGCGTATGCCGGCAACGGCTCCATCGGCAAGCCCATCGCCGGGGTGGAGTGGCGCCTGGAGCCCGTGCCGGTGCGCGGCGCCGGGCAGGAGCCCCTGTATGAGCTGTACGTCCGGGGGCCTGCGCTCGCCCGTGGGTACTACCGCGATCCCGCCGCCGACGCGGAGATGTTCGAGGACGGCTGGCTCAGGACGCGTGATGTCATCCAGGCGGATGCCGAGGGGTGGTACATCCGCGGGCGCCAGTCGGGCTTTGTCAATGTCGCCGGGAACAAGGTCGGACCGCTGGAGGTCGAGGCCGCGCTACGGGAGTGCGCCGGGGTGGTGGAGGCCGCAGTGGTCGGCACCCCGGACGCCGAGAGCACCGAGCGGATCGCCGCCCTGGTCGTCGCGGACGGCGCATTTGAGCTGGGCACCGTGAAGAGGCAGCTCAGCGGGAGGCTGCTCTCCTACCAGCTGCCGCAGCGGTACCAGACCACGACGGCGCTCCCGCGTACACCGCTAGGGAAGATCGACTACGCGGCCGTGAAGCGGCTCATGGACAGCGGTGAGGCGGCGGTCACATGACGGGTCATCTGATCGAGGGTGGGGTTGCCGCCGACGTCCGGGCCGGGCTCGACGGTGTGGCGAGCGGGCTCTTCGCCAGGCTGGCGATCAAGTCGGCCGCCGAGCACGAGGAGAACCCCGAGAGCGCGCTCGCCGCTCTGAAGGCCACCCGCGCCACGGCGATGCTCATCCCGGCGCAGTGCGGAGGAGCCGGAGTGTCGGCGTCGGACGCCGTGCGCTTCCAGCTTGCGCTGGGCGCGATGGCGCCGTCGGTGGCGATTGCGACCACGATGCACCACTACAAGATCGCCGCGCTGGGCAATGTCGCGGCGGCCGGTGTCGCCCATGCCCAGGTGGTCCTCAAGGACATCGCGCAGGGGTCCAAGCTGATCGCCTCCGGTGGTGCGGAGTCCACTCCCGGCCGGGATCTGCGAACCCTCGGGAGCTGGGCGGTCCGTGACGCCGATGCCTATCTCGTCACCGGGCTGAAGCGGCCGTGCAGCCTCTCCACCAGCATGGACATGCTCTCCCTGATGGTCGAGCTGCGGGCGCCGGACGGCTCCCCCGAAGGGTATGCCCAGGCGTTTGTCGAAGCCGGTGCGGACGGTGTGCAGCGCGAGCCGTTCTGGCGGAGCCCGGTCTTTCTCGCGGCCCAGAGCCACGCCGTCCGCCTGTCGGGCGTGCGCGTCCGGGGCGACCATGTCTTCCCGCTTCGGGGGGAGACCGGGCTGCGCTTCGCCTCCGACTGCTATGCGTGGTTCCAACTGCTGATCAGCGCCTCGTACCTGGGCATCGCCCGCTGCCTGGCGGAGGCCACCGCACCGGCCCGGCGGGCCGACTCGCGCGGTTGGACCACGGCGGTGGCGCGGCTCCGCCGACTGGCGGCCGTCCTGGTGGACGCGGCGCGCGCGGTCGACGATCGCAGGCCGGTACGCGAGCAACTCAACCTGGCGGTACAGGCACGAGACCAGGTCGAGGACGAGGTGAGCGCCCTCGGCGGCCGGCTGCTGCGGGCGGCGGGCGGCGGCTCCTTCGCCGGTACCGGCTTCTACACCGCACTCGCCGGTGGGCTGAACGCAATCGCATTCCATCCGCCGCAGCGCGGGTCACGCGAGGGCATCGGCCTGGAGCTGCTGGACCCGGAGTCAAGGGACAAGGACTGAGCATGTACACCAGAGACCACTTCAGCCTGCCGTTGACCGCCGTGTATGACTTCGTGCGGGCGCGATCGTTCGGCGTGCTCGCGACATATCTCGCGGGCACGGTGTACACATCGCCGCTCCCCGTCGATCTGCGCGGCACCGACGGCACCCACACCACCACGCCGTTTGTCGCCGGTCATGTCGCCCGTGCGAACGACCTGGCGGCTGCGTTCGGTGCAGGGGCGCCGGCCACGATCACCGTGCTCGGGCCGGACACCTACGTCCCCGCGGAGTGGTTCGGGACCCGCAGCCGCATTCCGACCTGGCTGTACTGCGCCGTGGAGATCTCCGGCCGACTTGAACTCAGCGACGGCGACCGGACCCGCGCGGATGTGGAGGTGCTGATCGACCGATTGCAGCGGCGGACCGTCGAGGGATCGACCTGGTCCCTCGGGGAGATACCGGAGCACCTGACCGATGGATACCTCCAAAATATCGTGGGCTTCCGGCTGCGCGACCTCCGGTTCACCTCGTGCTTCCGGTTGAACCAGGGCAAGGGCGGTATGGAGAGCCTGTCGGCAGCGCTGGATGCCAGTGATGTCGCCGCCCGCCAGGAGCTGGCGAAGCTGGTCCTGCGGCCCCCGACCGCCCCAGCCGAATGACCGCCGTGACGCGGGACCAGGATGCCCTCGGGCTGCTGCTCGACCTGGACCCGACCGACCGCACCGCCGTCGAATGGTGCCGCCATGAGCTGACCTACGCCCTGCTCGACTCGGCGGTCGACGCACTCGCGCGGCTGCTGGTGGCGAGGGGAGCGCCCCGGACCCATGTGCTGCTGCTCGGTCCGCTCTGCCCCGCCTATGTGGTGGGGCTGCTGGCCACCCTTCGCTGCGGAGCCGTCCCGGTGCCGGTGGACGCCGGGATGACGGCCGACCAGTACGCCTGGGCCGAGCGCGCCGCACGGCCGTCGACCATCCTGACCAGCGACCTCTCCACGGTGGCGCACTACCAGGGAGCCGGTGCCGCCGATGAGGTGGTGCTGGACGCCGCGACCGGCCGGGTCATCCTGGACACCTCGGCCGGCAGGAGGTCCGGGACCGCTTGGCGCTACTCGGAGCAGGACGCCGGCTACCTCATCCCGACGTCCGGGTCGACCGGGGCGGCCAAGGCGATCGTGGGCAGCCGGACCGGGCTGCACGCCTTCCTGTCGTGGTTCGTGGGCGAGTTCACCCTTGACGACCAGGACATATGCGCGGCCGTCACCCGGGTGAACTTCGACCCCTCGCTGCGCGAACTCCTGAGCGTGCTGGTGGTCGGCGGCAGGCTCTGCCTGCCCGAGGTCGACGCCCAGCTCGACCTGCGTGCACTGCGGAGGCACTTCATCGGGAGCAAGGCGACGATCGCCTTCCTCGTCCCCTCCCTCGCGCGGCGGATCGCAGAGGTGCTGCGCGCCGAGTCCATCCGGCTGGACCGGCTTCGGCTGGGGTTCTTCGCGGGTGAGGTGCTCTCCTCACGGGTGGTCGAGCAGTGGGCCGAGATCGCCCCCGACGCCGAGTTCGTCAATCTGTATGGGATGACCGAGGGGACCTTGGCGCAGCTCTACCGGCGCGGGGTACGCCCCGGGAGCGGCGGCCGGTCGCAGGGCATCCCGGTCGGGCGGCCCCGCCCCGGCGTGTCGGTGGCGATCGACCGGGCCGATGGCGAGGGGCATGGCGAGGTGGTGATCGGCTCATCGGCGCCGGCGCTGGGGATGCTCACCGGCGGTCCCGGGCCGGAGCCGGGAACGTTCCAGGTCGACCCGATGGCTCCCGAGCTGCGGACCGGCGACCTCGGCTGCTGGACGGACCACGGTGAGCTGGTGATCGTCGGCCGACTGGGAAACGACCTCAAGGTCTCCGGCAGACGCGTCTCATTCCACCGGTTCGCGGATCTGGTCGAAGACCTCCCCGAGGTGGATCAGTGCATCGTCGTCGGCAGGCAGGGCCTTCCGCATGCCTTTGCCACCGTGGCGGAACTCGCGCCGGACCGCGAGGAGCGGTTACGCGAGCGGATCCGCGGTGTCGCCCGGCGTCTGGGGCTGCCCCGGCCGACCGTGCACCTGCGCCGGGAGCTGCCGCTGCTGCGCAGCGGAAAGGTCGACCGGGTCGCTCTCACCGCGTCCATCGAGGACTCTCCGACGGTCGACGCAGCCTCGGTGGGCCGGGACGCCGGTACTGCGGAGGTCCTGCTGGGGCTGCTCGGTCTCGGTGCCGGGGTCGCGGCCTCGACCTCCTTTGTCGACGCGGGCGTCTCATCGCTGGACATGACGGAGTTTGTGCTGGGGGTCAACCGGCGCTTCGGGCTGAGCCTCTCGGCCCGGGACTGCTTCGAACACCGCGATGTGGCCTCGCTTGCGCTGGCGATCGAGCGGACCGGCAGGCCCGCCGCGCCCTCGGCCGCGCCCCCCGGCGACCGCCAGGAGGACACCACCGGCGGACGTGCCGCCTATCCCCTGTCGACCCGTCAGGTGGCCTATATGGCGACCTGTATGGCGGACGGCAACGCCAACTGGTGCAACCTCTCCCGCGAGATCCGGATCGAGCGGGTGGTGACGGCGGCCGAGGTGGCGGCGGCGGTCGATGGGCTGGTCGCGCGCCATGACGCGCTCAGGCTCTCGCTTTCGGCGGACTGGTCGCAGCTGATCCACTCGGGCGCCGCCGACCTGCGGTACCCGATCACGGTCCACGAGGCGTCCGATGCGGGGAGCGAGACCGATGCCGAGTACCGCGCCCGGGTCCAGGAGGCACGGGCGCGGGCCGTGTCGCCTCCGATCGACCCCACCGCCGCTCCTCCGCTGAGGGTGGCGGTGGTCCGGTCCGGCGGCCGGAGTTCCGTCCTCCTGGTCGCACACCACCTGTTCGCCGACGGTCTGAGCATGGATCTGATCGCCGGCGAGGTCCGCTCGGCGCTGCTGGGGCAGCGGATCGGCAGCGGACCCCCACGGCAGGGCTACCGCAGCTACTGCCTGGCGACCCGGCGCACCTCGGAGACGCCGACGCCCGATGCCGAGTACTGGCGGGCCTTGCTGCGCGGTGCGGAGCAGATCGAGCTGCCGGAGGCGGTCAGCGACGACGCCCGCAGCGGGGAGCTGCTGTCACGGCCGTTCGGGGTCGGACGGTCCAGGGAGGCCCGACGGCTCGCGGCGGCGGCCGGTGTCTCGGTCTTCTCGGTCGTGCTGGCCGCCTTCGATCTGGCCGTCTCCAGGACGTTCGGACTGCGCCCGCTGACGATCGTCGTGCCCGTGCAGATACGCGAGGGCGTACGGAACGCGACCGCGGGCATGTTCATGAGCCAACTCATCGTCCGAGGCGGCGGATCGGCCTCACTGCCGGACAACGCGCGGGAGTTCGCCCGTCAGTTGGACCAGGGAGCTGCAAGAAGCTCATGGGAGTTCGACCAGCGGGTCGGGGAACTCGGGCTGGCCGGATCGGACTGCTTTCCGCTGACGACCGTGCTCTTCAACCAGCACCCCAAGGAGCGCGGCCTACGGGTCCGTGACCTCGGCAGTTGGCAGCCACGGGCGCTGGGCCGGACGCTGCGCTACCAGGTGCAGGGCGAACTGCACATGTCGGGCTCGGAGATGGCGCTGACCTACTACTACAGGCGGGGAATCGCCGGGGACGGGACCGGAGTGATCGACCGGATCCATGCACACGTTCTCGCGGCGCTGTCCTCGGCAGGAAGGACCTTGAATGCGGAATGAGGTCTCCCCGCTCACCGATCGCGAGGCCGCTCTCCTTGTGCACCGGGCCGGTGGCACACCGCTGTACGTGTACAGCAGGCAGGCCATGCGCGAGGCCGTCCGACGGGTACGCGCGGCTTCGGTTCCGGACGCGGACATCTACTACTCGCTGAAGGCAAATCCGCATGTCGGGGTCGCGGGCTTTCTGTCCACGCTGGTGGACGGATTCGACGTCTGCTCATTGGCGGAGATGGAGACCGCGCTGAACGCCGGAATGCCGCCGGAGAGGGTGCTCTTCACCGGCCCGGCCAAGACGCACCAGGAAGCGGTTGCCGCGCTGGCGGCGGGGGTCGCGGTGACAATCGAGTCGCCGGGGCAGTCCCGCCTCTTCGCGAAGGTGGCGACCGAACTCGGGGTCGCCGGGCGGGCCGTCGTCCGGCTGAACACGCCCTACCCGGGCAAGAGCGCCGACGCTCCGACGTCACCAAACCAGTTCGGTCTGTCGACGGAGGTCTTCGCCGAGGTCGTACGCATCCTCGCCGCTTCGCCCCTGTCGCTCATCGGGCTGCACATGTTCTGGGGCTCGCAGTACTCCGACGCCGGTGTCATCGCCGCAGCGCGGAGGGCGGCACTGGAACGGGCCCAGGCGCTGTCGACCCGGTTCGGGCTGGCCTTCGAGTTCCTTGCGATCGGCGGCGGCATCGCCATGCCGTGGTGTGATGCCGATCCTCCCGTGGACTGGGAGGGGCTCAAGGCCGCCGGCCTCACTCCGGGTGGGCCGGGGATCGGCGGCTCGGCCACCGTGGTCTGCGAGTACGGCCGGGCCATCGCCGGACCGGCCGGCAGCCTGCTGACCACCGTGCTGGACACCAAGACCATCGGCGACCGGAGATACGTCCTGGTCGACGCCGGGATGAACCATGTGCTCATTGCCAGCCGCCTGGTGGCGGGCGCCGGCCGGGGCGAGCCCTCGGTCCGGGTGGTGAATCCAGGCAGTCCGGACGTCACCAGCCGGACCACCGTGACCGGTCCCCTCTGCTCACAGCTGGATGTGCTCGCCGAGGACGTTCTGCTGCCTGCGGTGGCGGTCGGCGACACGCTGGTCTTCTCCGGCATGGGTGCCTATGGGCCGACGTTCAGTCCCGGCGGATTCCTGAGTCGCGACCAGGTCAGAGAGGTCGTCTTCTGACATGCGAGACACCCTTGCGTCACTGAGCCCGATCCAACGTGCCTACCTCGTCGGGGACCAGGACGGCATGGAGCTCCGCGGACCCGCGCGCTACTACCTGGGGTGCGACCTCAGCCCGGCGCGCGTTCCCGGTATCGGCGACCGGCTGAGGCGGTTGGTGCGCGCCAACGGCATCCTGCGCACCCGCGTGGGCGCCGATCTGTCGCTCTCCACCATGCCCGGCGACACGGCGGCGGAGGTCCGGGCCGACATCCGCCGGGTCCCCGACGCCGACTTTCCGGGGGCCAATGACGCGGTCCGCCGCGCGCTCTCCGCCGAGGAGTTCGCATTCGACGGATGGCAGCAGGTCAAGGTCGTCGTGGTGCGGTCCGACCGCCGGGCGCGACTGCACCTCGTCTATGCCCTCTGGCTGATGGACGCGGCGTCACTCGACCTGTTCCTCGCCGAGTTGGTCTCCGACCGGGACGACGGCGAAAACCGAACCGCCGAGGACCGATGTCCCCGCAGTGCCGGGCGTGACCGCTCCGAGCGCGACCGACGGTTCTGGCGCGCGAGGGCCGCAGCGCTTCCCGACCCTGCGGAGCTGCCGCTGCGCCCCGACTGGCGCCACGCGGGCCCGGAGATGACCCACCGCATGGTGACCGTCGACGCCCCCGTGGCGGCAGCGGTCGTCCGGCTGGCGAGCCGCCATGGCCTCACCCCCTCGGCGGTCTATCTCACGGCCTACGGCGCCATCCTCGGGCGGCTCGGCGGCGGGGTCGCCCACACCGTCACGGTGCTGCATTCGCGGCGTACCCAGCTCCCGACCCCTGACACCCTCGGCAATCACGGCAGCACCATGCCGCTGGAGATCCCGGCGACGACCGGGCAGAGCCTGCTCGACATCGCCCGGACCGTCCAGAGCCGCTGTCTCAGCCAGGCGATGCACGGGTCACTCGGCGGCGCGGAGATCGCGCGGCTCGGCGATCCCAACGGCGACCTGCGTCGGCTGCCCCATCCCTATGCCTTCACGGCCCTGGAGGTCGACGGCCTGCGCGAGGCGTGGCACGGGCTCCGGCGGCGCTGGGACGAGGTCCGGCTGCGGGTGCCGCAGGTGCTGATCGACCATCAGGTGGTCATGGAGGCAGACGGCGGTGTCCGGTTGGGTTTCGACTGGCGGACCGACGCATTCGACGCGGGGTTCATGGCCGACTTCGTGGACCGGTACGCGGCCTTCGTCAGGGAACTCGCCGAGTCCGACGACACCTGGACCCGCGTCCCGCAGCGCACCCCCGGCCCGTCGCCGGTGAAGCCGCGCCGCAGCGCCGCCGCTGCCGAGACGCTGCACGGCCGGGTGCTGCGGACCGCCGCCGGGACGCCCAACTCCCCCGCCGTGCACGACGCACACGGCACCCTGAGCTACGCCGAGCTGGTCGAGCAGGCGCACACGGTCGCGGGCCTGCTGCTCGACGCCGGTGCGCGGTCCGGCGACCGGGTCGCCGTCCACCTGCCCCGGGGCCGGGGACAGGTGATCGCCGTACTCGGGAGCCTGCTCGCCGACTGCGTCTACATCCCGCTGGACCATGGCACGCCGGACGGACGCCTTGACGCAATCGCGCGGCGCGGCGGTGTCCGGTTTGCGATCACCGGCGGGGAGCCCCCGGCAGACGGCCGCTGGGTACAGCGCGGGGTGGAGCCCGTGCCGCTGCCGACGCCCCTGCCGCTGCCGACGGTGGCGTCCGGGCATCGTGGACGGCGGTCCGGCCCGGGTCGGAATCCCACCGCCTATGCCATCTTCACCTCGGGTTCGACCGGGGAGCCCAAGGGGGTCGTCATCTCGCATGCGGCGATCGTCAACACCCTCGACGCGGTGAACGACCAGCTCGGCATCGAGGCGTCGGACTGCGTGCTCTCGGTCTCCTCGATCGGCTTCGACCTCTCCGTCTACGACATCTTCGGTCCCCTGCTTCGCGGCGGATCCGTAGTGATGCTCTCGGACCAGAGCGCCAGAGCCCCTGCCGTCTGGGCCGAGGCCATCGCGAGGCACCGCGTCACGATCTGGAACTCGGCTCCGGCGCTGGCCTCGCTTCTGACGGAGGAGGGGGCCGCCACGCCCTCGATTCGGGCCTTTCTGCTGAGCGGCGACTGGATTCCCTTGACGCTTCCGGGGGCGCTGAAGGCCATGGCACCCGCCGCAGAGGTCATCAGCCTGGGCGGCGCGACGGAGGGCTCGATCTGGTCCATCCACCACCGGGTCGGCGAGGCGGACTGCGGCGGCCGATCCATCCCCTACGGCAAGGCCCTGGCCGGTCAGGACGTGCTCGTGCTCGACGCCGAGCGGCGCGTCTGCCCGGACTGGCAAATCGGCGAGCTCCATATCGCCGGGTCAGGAGTGGCCGACGGCTATCTGAACGACCCGGCGAAGACCGCGGCGGCGTTCTTCGACGATCCCGAACTCGGCTGGATCTACCGCACCGGGGACCGCGGCCGTCGTCATCCCGACGGCGTCGTCGAGTTCCTCGGGCGCACCGACACCCAGGTCAAGCTGAACGGGCACCGCGTGGAACTCGGGGAGATCGAGAACCTCCTGGAGAAGTCGGACGCCATCCGCCGCTGCGCTGCCTGCGTCCGAGGCGACGGTCGCCGCAGACGGGCCATCGCCTATGTCAGCCTCGCTCCGGACGCACCGAGCGGCTGGCGGCAGGAGGCGTATGCGACGCTCAGGGACGCCGTGCCGCAGTACATGGTTCCGGAAGCCCTCATCGCGCTGGACGAGATCCCCTTGACCGGCAACGGCAAGGTGGACCGCCGGCAGCTGACGGCGCTCCCGCTCGGCGATGCGCCCACCGACGCGGCGACCGGCGCGGCGACCGGCGCGGCGACCGAACCGCAGCGGCACGGGCTGCATGGTCACGAGGTGGCGAGGTGCTGGCAGGAGGCGCTGGGCGAACCCCCGGGGCACGGCACCTTCTTCGAGGCGGGCGGCGGGTCCTATGACGCGATTCGGATGCTCTCCCTGCTGCGCGGCAGGCATGGCTACCATGTGCCGTTCGGGGACTTCATGGCGGATCCGACGTGGTCGGGCCTGGTGTCGCTCTGCCGACGGGCACGCCCTGCGGAGAGTTCCGGCATCTGGACGTTCAGGCCGCGCCCCTGCGCCGACCCCCGGCTGCGGCTGGTCCTCCTTCCGCCGGTGGGAGGCGGCGTCTCCTGCTACTCCGGCCTGATCCGGGAACTGGCCGCCGACGTCGATGTGCATGTCGTCGGCTTCGACGGACCGCCGGCCGGGTTCGCCGACGGACGGTCCACCCTGACCGGACTCGCCCGCAGCTGCCTTCAGGAGTTGCCTCCGGAGGCCCTGGGTGACGTCGTCCCCCTGGTCTTCGGCGGCTGGTCGTTCGGGGGCGCCCTGGCCTTCGAAGCCGCCCGGGTCTGCGGCGTGCCGGTGGCGCGCGTGGTGGTGGTCGACACCCCGGTCTCCGCCGGCTCCCGTGGCTGCGGCGACGACGCCGCCGCTCCGGCGGCGGACGGATTCGTCAGGGACATCCTGGAGACCAGCGGGGTGGCCGTCGAGGTGGAGCAGCTGTCCACCGATCCGACGCTCGGCAGCAGGTTCGATGTGTATCGGCAGAACATGGCGCTGCTGCGCGCCTGGGCGCCGGAACCCTGCGATCTTCCCGTCGTGGAACTCCGGGCGGGCGACGACCCGGCAGAGCGGGACCCGGGCGCCTGGGGCCGGATCGGCCGGGTGGAGCAGGTGGTGCTGTTGGCGGGCGGGCATTTCGGTGTGTTCGAGGGTGGCAACGCACACCGGGTGAGAAAGGCGATCGAAGGGATGAGGCGATGACTGAATCGCGTGTGCGCGCCGCCGTCTTGGAGGAGTTGGCGTCCCGGGGGTATCTGCTGTCCCCGTCCGAACATGGCCAGGATCTGATCGGCGCCGGCGTCAATTCGGCGTCATTGATCCAGATCCTGTCCATGCTCGAAGAGATATTCGATATCGATTTCGATATGGAGGCTCTCTTCTCCGCGCCGCTGACGGTCATACGGCTGGAGGCGGAGATCACCCGGATCGCCGGGTTTGATGTCCGGTCAGTCGCGGGCGGCGCCGGTCGTGTTGCGGGAGCCGTGCAGGCCGATGGCCACCAGGACGCCCGTGACCAGGGTGACGGCGGCGTCGATCGCCAGCACCGTGTGCACGCCGGAGAGGCGGTCCTGGGTCGTGGTGGCCACAACGCCGAGCAGCGGGATGCCGATGGTGATGCCGACCTGCTGGCTTGAGGTGACCAGACCGGTCGCCAGGCCCTGCTGGTCGTGCGGAATGCCACCGGTCACCGTCAGGCCGTACGCGATGATGCCGCCCAGGTTGCAGACGCAGGCCAGCGAGATGGCGGGGGTGACCAGCCAGACGCTGCGGTCGCTGGAGCCGATGCCCAGCAGCGCGGCGACAAAGAGTCCCTGGCCCAGCAGGAAGCCGACCAGGGCGCGATGGGCACCGAAGCGTCCGATCAGCCTCGGCACGAACCCGCCCGACAGCGCCGCCGCCGTGCCCTGCACGCCGAAGACCAGGCCCGTCTGGAGCGGCGAGAGGTCCAGCACCTCCTGGAGGTACAGGGTCATGGCGAAGACGACGGTGCTCATCATCGCGAAGGTGACCAGGCCGCCGAGGTTGCCCCAGGCCACGGTGCGGCGCTTCAGCATCGCCAGGGAGACCAGCGGCTCAGCCGTCCTGGCCTCCACCGCGACGAAGGCGACCAGCAGCAGCACGCCCGCCACCAGGGTGGCGATCACATCGGCGCCGCCGAAGCCCCGGTCGGCGGCCGTCGACAGGGAGTAGATCAGGGCCAGCAGTCCGGCGGTGACGGTGGCGGCCCCGGGCAGGTCCAGGCGGGGCCGCCTGGCCTGGCGGGACTCCTCGATCAGGCCGGGCGCGAACGGCAGGACGACTAGCGAGAAGAGCGCCAGCAGGCCCATCGTGGACCGCCAGCCCAGCATGTCGGTGAGGACACCGCCCAGCACCGTGCCGACGGTGAAGCCGACGGAGAGCAGGGTGCCGTTGATGCCCAGCGCCCGGTCGCGCTGCGGACCCTCGGGGAAGGTGGTGGTGAGGATGGACATCCCCGTCGGGACGATGGCGGCGGCGCCGACGCCTTGCAGAGCACGCCCGGCGAGAAAGACGGCGGGGTTCCAGGCGAAGGTGGCCAGCAGCGAGGCCGCGCCGAAGATCGCCAGCCCGCTCAGGAAGAGCCTGCGCCGCCCGAACAGGTCACCGGCCCTGCCCAGGAGCAGCAGGAACCCACCCGAGGGCAGCGCAAAGGCGGTGACCGCCCACTGGAGCGCCGACGGGCTCATGCCGAGGTCATGGCCGAGCTTGGGCAGCGCCACGTTGAGCACCGAGAAGTCGAGCGCGATCATGAACTGGGCCGCGCACAGCACCACGAGGACCAGCCTGGCCCGGGGCGTCAGCCGCTGCGCTGCCTGGGGCGCTGCTGTCGGGGGTGCTGCTGTCGGGGCTGCGGAGGGGGCGGCGGCATCGAGACCGCTGCCGCTGTCGATGTGCTGAGTCATGGAGGTTCCCGTGGAAGAAGAAGGGGGGTAAGTCGGACGGGGCGGGCGGGCGGAAGGGGGGTGTCAGGGGCTGCTCATTCCTCCAGTACGGGTCCCAGGTGGCGGAATCCGCCCCCTTCGAAGATCAGCGGCATTCCGTCCCGCAGGGTGCGGCAGCGCTCCACCGTGCCGATGGCGATGACGTGGTCCCCCGCCTCGACCAGGCGGACCGGGCCGCAGGCGAAGTACGCCAGGGCTCCGGCCAGCACGGCTCCGCTGGCCACCGGTTCGTCCGCCAGTTCCACCCCGGCGAAGCTCGCGGCCCCGGTCGGCCGCTCGGAGCTGGCGAACCACCGGGCCAGCGCAGCCTGTTCGGCACCGAGCACATTGACCGTGAACCCGCCGGAGGTCTCGACCACCGACCGGATGCGGGCGCCGTCCATCACGGAGAAGGAGACCAGGGGCGGGGCGAGCGACAGCGTGGTGAAGGAACTCACCGTCATGCCGTGCAGTGCGGCGCCCTGCCCGCTGGTGACCACGGTGACGCAGGCGGGCAGGCAGCGGGCGACCGTACGCAGCGCCTGCGGGGTGACCGCCGTCCGCCCGACGGCGGCGGCATGCACGACGGCGGTCAGGGGGACCCCTCCATCTGCCGTGGCAGCGCGTCCGCTCCCAGCAGGACCGCCGCCAGATGGGAGACGCCCGCGCCGAACAGGACCAGCGTGCCCTCCTCCGGCACAGGCGCCTTGGGCTCCGCGACCCGGTCGGCCAGATTGATCAGCGGGTCACTGCCGAGGCAGTGCCCGATCCGGCCGACATTGCCCAGGGCCGGGGTGTCGCCGCCCAGCCCGACATCGGCGAGGTAGAGCTGGAGCACATTGCGGGCGAAGTTGCTGGGCAGCACGGCACGCACGTCCTTCAGGTCCGGACGCCGGGCAGCCTCGGTGAGCCTGGCGAACAGCTCGCGGTGCGCCCTGACCCGGGTCAGCAGCTGCTGCTGCGGGCCGGTGTCCTGGTGGACCTCGGGCGCCGAGTGGTGGGCCGTGGCCAGCACCGGCAGGCCGGGTGCCGTCGCCGAGACCAGTACCGAGGCGGCGGCGTCGCTGGCCACGGCCGCGCCGCCGGCCACCACCCTCGCCCCGCCCGTCGCCCGGTCGGCGAGGTCGCCGGAGATGACCAGGACGTTGCGGGCCGTACCGTCGCGGACCAGGGAGGCGGCGGTGCCCACCGCGACCATGGCCGTGGCGCAGTCCATCAGGCCGAGGGTGACTACCGTCGCCCCGGTGAGGCCCGTCTCCGCCAGCAGTTCGGCGACATCCCGGTGGGCGGCGCGGCCGTGCGGCAGCGAGTCCGTGGCCAGCAGCACCAGGTCGACCTCGGTGCCGGGGACCGCCGCCTCGGCAAGCGTGCGCTGCACGGCCACGGCCATCAGTTCGGTGACCTCGGCCTCGGACCAGCGGTAGGTGTGGAAACCGGCTGCGGCTGCGGTGAGTTCGGCCGCCACTGCGGGGTCGGCCTGAAGCTCCGGCAGCTCGATGACGGGGTCGGCCCGCTCTCCCAGCTCATAGGCGGGCGCACAGAGACGTGGAGTGGTCACTGGTCCGCCTCCCGGGCTGCGGCCTGCGCCGCAGCCGTGAACCCGTCGGCGAGTCGGCGCACGGTCGCCTCGTCGTACAGGGCGGTGTCGTACTCCAGCCAGCCGGTGACGCCGTGCGGGCCCGGGTAGACAGCCAGGGTCAGGTCGTAGCGGGCCGTGCCCTTGTCCACGTCGGCGGTGGCCACGGCGGCACCCTGGATCCGCCGGTCGTCGGCCGCGAGGTGGTCGAAGACGAAGACCGCGTCCAGCAGCGGCTGCGTACCGGGCAACTGCCGGTCCGAGGTGATCCGTTCACCGGGGTAGGAGGCGTGCGCGAGACCTGCCCGGGTGGCGGCGCGCACCGCGCGGACGCGGTCCCGGTGGGTGCCGGCGCCGCTGTCGCGCAGCCGTACCGGCAGCACATTGAGCAGATAGCCGACGACCGTGTCGGTGCCCGGTCGGTTGCGGCCGGAGGTGAAGGTGCCCAGCAGGAGGTCGTCCTGCCCGCCGAACTCGGCGAGGGCCGTCCAGGCGACGGCGAGCCAGCCGACGTAGGCGGTGGCCGCCTCGCGCGTCGCCGACCCGGCGACCGCATCCGCCACCGGCGCCGGAAGGGTGAAGTGCACCCGGCCGCCGACCCGCTCGGTGACCGCGCCGCGCGGCCGGTCGGTGGGCAGCGGTCCGGGCGCTCCGGCGGTCTGCCCCGCCCAGTACGCCGCTGCGGCACGGCCCTCGGGGCCGTCCGTCCAGCTCAGCTGGTCGCGGGCGAAGGCGCTGAAGGGGCGGGCCGGTCCCACGGTGGCCGAGGGCTGCGCCAACGCGTCCAGCAGCAGTTCGAAGGACCAGGCGTCAAAGGCTAGGTTGTGCACGGCGAGCAGCAGCCATGCCTCGTCGGCGGCCGGTGTCTCGGCCAGCGCCACCCGCAGCAGCGGGCCATGGGCCAGGTCGAACGGCCGCCGGGCCAGCTCCCGGGCGTACTCGTGCGCCTCAGCCTCGGTGGCGCAGCGCAGCCGGGCCAGCTCGGGCTCAAGCCGCTGGTGCACGACACGCCGCACGCCCGGCCCGCCGGTCGTCGTCCCAAACGTCGTACGCAGCGCCTCATGGGCCGCCGCGAAGCCGCGCACCCGCTCGGTGAGCAGGTCGAGGTCGACCGGGGCTCCGGTGAGGCGGACGGCCTGGCAGACCACGTCCACCGGGCGGCCCCCGACGGCGTGGTGCGCCTGCCACAGGCGGAGCTGCCCTGGTGTCAGCTGGTCGCCCCCGGAGTCCTGCCGGGGCATGCGGGCGCGCAGCGCGGCGCGCTGCTGCGGGCTGAGGGCCGCCAGGCGGGCGGCCAGGGTGTCGGTCATGCGTACCGCCCGCGCAGCTCGTCAAGGTGGCTGAGGCTCTGCACCACGAGTTCCTCGTCCACCCCGAAGTCGATCAGGCAGGCGATCTCAGTGACGCCCATGCCCCGGAACCGCTCGACGACCGCTCCGCAGGAGTCGGGTGTGCCGAGCAGGGCGCCCTTCCCGAAGTACTTGTCGAAGGCGAAGCCGATCAGCTGGTCCTGGTCGCTCTGCGACATGTCGCGCACCCCGGCGCCCGGCGCGGTGTTCTTCTTCTGCGAGTCGATGACGGTGAAGAAGGAGCGCAGGTAGTCGCTGAAGGGCTGTCGGACAGTCTCCCGCACCTCGTCGAGGTCGGTGCCGATGAAGGTGTGCAGCATGAGTGTGACGGTGACGCTCTCCGGGTCGTGCCCGTGCGCCTCCAGGGTCTTGAAGTAGAGGGCGAGCTTCTCCTCCAGCTCCTCGTTGGTCATGTCGATGAGCGCGGTCAGCACATTGCAGCCCATCCGTCCGGCGGCCTCGAAGGTCTCCGGGCTCTTGGTGCAGGTCAGCCAGATGGGCAGTTCCGGCTGCACCGGCTGGGGGTGCAGCTCCACCTCGACGTGGTTGCCCAGGCCGTCCTGGACGTAGACGGGGGCGCCCTCCCACAGCTCGCGGAGCGTGGTCACGGCGTCGAAGGTGCGTTGCCGCCTGTCCTGCCAGCCGCCGGGGTTGATGGCGAAGTCGAGCGGGCTGAAGCCGGTCGCCAGGGCGATGCCGGCCCGTCCTCTGGAGAGGTTGTCGACCACCGCCCACTCCTCCGCGACCCGGATCGGGCTGTGCAGCGGCAGCACGACGCTGCCGGCCCGGATCCGAAGCCGCTGGGTGGCCATGGCAAGCGCGGCGCCGAGCACGGCGGGGTTCGGGTAGAGGCCGCCGAAGCGGTGGAAGTGCCGCTCGGGCGTCCAGATCGCGGTGAAGCCGTGCTCGTCGGCGTACCTGGCCGCGTCAAGGACGAATCGGTACTTGTTCTTCTCGTCGCCGGAGAAGAAGATCAGGCTGAAGTCCACGTCAGCGCTCCTGTTCCTGGACGGCCGCAGCCGCCTCCTGCATGGTCGGGCCCGCCTCGGCCTGCGCCGCCTCGGCCTGCGCCAGCAGCCTCTCGGCCTCCTCGGGGTCCAGCCCGGCCAGTTCGTCCGCCAGTAGGTCCACCTCGTCGCCGGCTGCGTCCGGGCCGGCCACCCGGGCGTCAAGGCGCTGCTGGACCAGGGCGGCCAGGGCGACGGGGGTCGGCTCGCCCAGGATGTCGGCCAGCGGCACCTCGGCGGCGAACTGGTCGCGTACGTCGGAGAGCAGCCGGACGATCAGCAGCGAGTCGCCGCCGAACTCGAAGATGTCGCCGTCTAGCGGTAGATCAGGCTGGCCGAGCGCATCCCGCACCATCCGCGCGACCTGTTCGGTGAGGTCCCCGTCCGCCCCGCTGCCCGTGCCGTCCTCGGCGGCCCCGGCCGTGGCGGTCGGCTCGGCGATGCGGTCGTTGCGCACCCACTGGTCGAGCCGGTGGTCGAGGTCCCAGGTGGAGACAGCGACATGGGAGATGTCACGCAGGGTCAGCAGCCGGCGGACGACCTCCAAGCCCTCCTCTGGCTGGATCGCCTTGTCGTCCATGCTGCGGCCGATCGCCGAGATGGCCCGCTTCTCGTCCTGGTGGTGCTGCCAGACGTCCCAGGCGGCGCTGATCCACACGGTGCGGTCCAGGTCCCGGTTGGCGCGTTCGGCCGCCGCGTCCATGAAGTGGTTGGCGGCGCCGTAGCCGAGCAGCCGCAGGCCGCCCAGCACACCGGCCAGCGAGGAGAGCAGCAGGCAGAAGTCGACCGGGTGGTCGGCGAGGACCTTCTCCAGGGCGATCTGGCCGTGGGCCTTGGGAACGAAGTGCCACTGGCACTGCTCGACGCTGGCCGCCGTGATGGCGCGGTCCCACTGCTCGCTCGGCAGGCCGGCCGCGTGCACCACCCCATCGAGTCGGCCGAACTGGGCCTTGACCTTCTCGACCGCGGTGCGCAGCGCGGCCTCGTCGGCCACGTCGGCGTTGACCAGGAAGAGCGTGGCGCCGTCCGCCTCCAGTGCGCGCAGCCGGGCGATCCTCAGTGCGGTCTCGTCCTCGGCCGGGTGGTCCGCAAGCCAGGCGTCCCAGCCGTCCCGCGCGGGCAGTGCCTCCCGGGTGAGCAGCGCGAGCCGCGCCCCGCACTCGCGGTACAGCCAGCGCGCGAGGGTGGAGCCGATCTCACCGAGTCCGCCGGTGATCAGGTACACCCCGCCGTCCTTCAGCCGGGATTCGGCGTCGGCGGTCCAGTCGGCCCGTACCGGGGCCAGCTCGGCGATCCAGCGGGTGGCCCCGCGCAGCGTGACGGCCACCTCCGGGTGCCGCCGGGTGGCCAGTTCGGCGGCGAGGGTACGCAGTGACCGCTCGTCGACCGTTGCGGGGAGGTCGAAGTGGCGCGCGCCGATGTTGCCGTGCTCCTGGCCGATGACCCGGGCTGCCACGCCGAGGGTGACCAGTTCGGCGTGGGGCGCGGGCTCGGCGGGGGTGACGGCGTACGCGCCCGCGCTGACCAGGTCCAGTTGGAGCGGGCGGGTCACGCCCTGCCCGCTCACCGCCTTGACCAGGGCGATCAGGCTGTAGAGGCCGGTCCGCTGAGCCTGCTCGAACCGCTCGGTACCGCGTTCGGCGGGCAGCGCGGCCGTGGACCACGCGTGCACCACCCGGGCGGGCAGCCGCTCCTCGGCGAGCAGGTCGGCGACCAGCCTGCCGTGGTCCTCCTCGGAGTCGGGCCGCACGGTGAAGGTGTCGCCGTCGCGGCCGTACGCCCCGCCGGCGAGCACCGTGACCACCTCGCCGGTGAAGGCGTGCGCCGCCAGGCGGGCGGCGGTGCCCTCAGGGTCGGCGAAGAGCAGCACGGGCTCGGCGATCGGCCGCGCGGGGGTGTCGGGGGTACCGACGGCCGGTCGCCACACCGGGACCGACAGCCAGTCGTCCAGCGGCAGCTTCCCGGCGTGCACGGCGGCGCCCCGGCCGGAACCGCCCCCAGTCAGGGTGTCGGAGCCGGGCTCCACCCAGTAGCGGGCCCCCTCGAAGGGGTAGGTGGGCAGCGGCACCCGGCCGCAGTCCCGGTCCGCGTAGTGGCCCGCCCAGTCCACCGCGAGGCCGGCCGCCCACAGCCGTCCGAGGGCGGCGTGCATCGCGGTCAGGTCCGCAGCGGCCTCCCGCCCGCGTGCGGCGGAGGTGACCACCGGTACGCCGGTCTCGCGGTCGGGGTGGCGGCGAGTGAAGGTGGCGAGCGTCTGGCCGGGGCCGACTTCGAGGAAGACATGGCTGCCCTCGGCGAGCACGGTGGCCAGGCCGTCGGCGAAGCGGACGGTGTCCCGCAGGTGGCCGCCCCAGTACGCAGGGTCGGTGGCCTCCTCGTCCCGGATCCAGGTGCCGGTGCGGTTGGACAGGAAGGGGATGTGCGGGCGGCCCAGTGCGACCCCGCGCAGCAGTTCGGTCAGCGGCTCGACGGCCGGGTCCATCATCGGCGAGTGGAAGGCGTGCGAGGTGACCACCTTGCGGTGGGCCACGCCCTCAGCGGTGAGCCGGGCGGTCAGCTCCCGGACCGCCTCTCGGGTCCCGGCCACCGTGCAGACGGCGGGCTCGTTGACGGCGGCCAGCGCCACTCCGTCGCCGAGCCGGTCGGCCAGTTCCTCGGGCGGCAGCATGACCGAGGCCATGGCGCCGCCCGGCAGTTCGTCCACCAGTCGGCCGCGCTCGGCCACCACCCGCAGGGCGTCCGGCAGCCCGAACACGCCGGAGAGGGTCGCGGCGACATACTCCCCGACGCTGTGCCCGGCCAGGGCCGCCGGGCGTACGCCCCAGGCTATCCACTGGCGGGCCAGGGCGTACTCGACGGCGAACAGCGCCGGCTGGGTGACCCGGGTGCGGTTGAGGTCGTGGACCGGGCCGGGCAGGCCGCGCAGCGTGGGGTGGAGCGCGTCCCGCAGGTCGAAGCCCAGGTGCGGCAGCAGGAGTTCCGCGCACTCGTCGAGCGTCTCGCGGAAGACCGGCAGATGCTCGTACCAGCCCTCGCCCATGCCCGGGTGCTGGGCGCCCTGGCCGGGGAAGAGCAGCACCACCGGACGGTCGGCGGGCTGACCCGAGTCCTGGTGGGTGTGGCGCGGATCGGCGGTGCGCAGCGCCCGTACGGCCGTCGCCCGGTCCGGGGCGGTGACGACGGCCCGGTAGTTGAAGGTGCGGCGCGCGGTGGCGAGGGTGTACGCGGCGTCGTCGAGACCGGGGTCCCCGGATGCGGACCCCGCCTCGGGGGCGGTGGCCTCCAGGTGGTCGGCGAGCGCGAGCCGGGCGGTCTCCAGCGCGGCCGGCGACTTGGCGGAGACGGGCAGCACCACCACCGGGGCGGCGGGCGCGCGCCGGGCGGCGTCACGGGCCGGAGCCTCCTCCAGGACGACGTGCGCGGTGGTGCCGCCCATGCCGGTGGAGGTGACCGCGCACCGCAGCGGATCGGGTCCGCCGTGCCAGGGCTCGGTCGCGGTGCCCATCCGGAACCGGGTGCCCTGGACCTGGCACTCCGGGTTCCACTCGGTGAAGTTCGGGGTGG
Organism: Peterkaempfera bronchialis; assembly: GCF_003258605.2. Classification (NCBI taxonomy): domain Bacteria; kingdom Bacillati; phylum Actinomycetota; class Actinomycetes; order Kitasatosporales; family Streptomycetaceae; genus Peterkaempfera; species Peterkaempfera bronchialis. Next base: position 3,827,053 of record NZ_CP031264.1, on the reverse strand, counting down.
GTACCAGCACGCGGTGGCGCAGCATCAGGACGCACTTGATGAGCCCGGCCACGCCCGCAGCCGAGCTGAGGTGGCCGATGTTCGCCTTGACCGAGCCGAGCACAAGCGGCGGCGCCCCGTCGACCTGGTACACCTGGGAGGCGGCGGCCAGCTCGATCGGGTCGCCCATCCTGGTGCCGGTGCCATGCGCCTCCAGATAGCCGACCTCGGCGGGGTCCACACCGGCCACGGCCAGCGCCTCGGCGAGGACGGCAGCCTGTCCCGCGATGCCGGGGGCGGTGTAGCCCACCCGATCGGCGCCGTCGTTGCCCACGGCCGAGCCTCGGATCACCGCCCAGATGGTGTCCCCTTCGGCGAGCGCGTCGGCAAGCCGCTTGAGCACCACGACACCCGCGCCGTTGCCGAACACCGTGCCGTCGGCCCCGGCGTCGAACGGCCGTACCGTGCCGGAGGCCGACGCCATGCCGTCGGGCTCGTGGAGGTACCCGGCCTGCTGCGGGAAGCGCAGTGCCACGCCGCCGGCGAGGGCGACGTCGCACTCCTGGGCCAGCAGGCTCTGCACGGCGGTGTGCACCGCGACCAGGGAGGTCGAGCAGGCGGTCTGGACCGCGATGCTCGGCCCGGTGAGGTTGAGGTGGTATGAGACGCGGGTGGCGAGGTGGTCGTGGTCGTTGCCCATCATGGTCGCCTGGTCGCGGCGCATCCGGCTGATGGAGCCGTTGAACCCCTTCTCCCCGGTGAGCACGTTGTTCAGCAGATAGGTGCTGCTCATCGACCCGACGAAGACGCCGATCCGACCGTCGTACTGCTCCGAGTCATGGCCGCTGTCCTCCAGGGCCGCCCAGGAGGACTGGAGGAAGACCCGCAGCTGCGGGTCCATCCGCTCGGCCTCGCGGGCGGAGAGGTAGAAGAACGACGCGTCGAAAAGGTCGGCGTCCTCGACCACCGAGGCGCGGCGCACATAGTGCGGGTTGGCGGACTCCGCCGTCGGGACCCCGGCGGCGCGCAGCGTCTCGTCGTCCACGTCGGTGATCTGCTCGGTGCCGTCCAGCAGGTTGCGCCAGAACTCCGCGTAGGTGCGGGCCCCCGGCAGCCGGCAGTCCAGGCCGACGACGGCGATCCGGCCTTCCAGGGCTGAATCGTCGTACGGGCGATCAGTCACAAGTCCCTCCCGGGGCGCTGGTCCGGTCCTCGCCGAGGAGCGGGGGTGTCGAGGTGTGGGGTGTGCGGGCCGGGGTGCGCCGGAGGCCGCGCGCCGCGCGGCGGCGGGTGCCGCGTGCCGCCCCGGCTGCGGAGTCCGGGCCGACCAGGGCGGCGGCGGTGGTGGCAGTGGCGGTGGCGGTGGCAGCAGTGGCAGTGGCCTGCCGGATGAGCCGGGTCAGGGCGCGCACGGTCGGCGCCCGGTACAGGTCGGTCATCCGCAGAGCGGGGGCGAGGCCCCGGGTGAGCCGTTCATGGACGGCCGCCACCCGCAGCGAAGTGCCCCCCAGGTCGAAGAAGTTGTCGTCGGGGCCCGCGTCCGCGATCCCCAGCACCTCGCACCAGAGGTCGGTGACCTGCCGCTCCAGCCGGTCGGCGGCCCGCCCACCGACGGCCGCCCGCAGTGGTCGGCCGACCTGTGACGGGTCCGGCAGCGCGGCTCGGTCGATCTTGTGGTTCGCGGTCAGCGGCAGCTCGTCGAGCAGGACGTACGCGGTGGGCACGGCGTGGTCGGGGAGGACCGCGCGCAGGGCGGCGCGCAGCTCGGTGGGGAGCGGCCGTGCCCCCGGCTCCGCCACCAGGTGGGCGGCGAGCTGCCGTTCGCCGAGCCGGTCGGTGAACGGCATGACGACCGCCTCGCGGATCTGCGGCAGCTCCTTGAGCGCGCTCTCCACCTCGCCGGTCTCGACCCGGATGCCGGAGATCTTGACCTGGAAGTCGCGCCGCCCGATCAGCAGCAGCGTGCCGTCGTCCAGCCGCTGTGCGAGGTCGCCGGTGCGGTACGGCTCCCCCGGGGCGGTCGCGCCCGGCGCCAGATAGCGGCCGGCGACCACGATCTCGCCCTCGCCGGCACCGTCGACCGTACGGCCGTCCGGGCCCTCCAGCGTGACCGTGGTCCCGGCCACCGGGCCGCCGAGGGGGAAGACACCGGTGGGCGGCCGGTAGTCCGGTCCGGCGACCCGCAGCAGCGCACAGGAGCACTCGGTGGAGCCGTAGGCGCCCGCGACCCGGCAGTGCGGCTCGAAGGTCCGGCGGTAGGCGTCGAGGTCGGCAAGGTGGAGCGTGTCCCCGCCGAGGGCGAGCATGCGCATGGCCGGGAGCCGGATGCCGCGCGCCTCCATCGCCCGGGCCAGGGCTCGGAAGACCGGCAGTGTGGAGTGGTAGACGGTCAGCTCCTCTGCGGCCATCCAGTCCAGCAGACTGCTGACACCCAGCGCCTTGAGGTCGACCGGGTACAGCGCCGCGCCGTTGAGCAGCGCGGCGAAGGTGTCCTGCACCGCGGAGTCCCAGCTGTACGCGGACTGTAGGGTCAGCCGGTCCCGTGGGCCGATGCCCAGGCCGTCGGTCCACACCCGGGTGTGGTGCAGGACATTTCGGTGCACCTGCGCGACGGGCTTGGGGCGGCCGGTGGAGCCCGAGGTGTACAGCACATACGCCTCGCCGGCCGGGGCCGCGCGCACCGCCGGGTCACCGGCGTCATGGCGTACCAGCTCCTCGTACCCGAGCAGAGGGCGCCCGGCGGCAAGCTTCACGGCAGACGGCAGATGGGCCCGGCCGCACACCAGGGCCCGGGCGCCGGAGTCCGAGGCCATATAGGCGAGCCGCTGCTCGGGGTAGGCCGCGTCCAGTGGAACGTAGGAGAGACCGGCCCGCAGGACGCCCAGCAGCGCGGCGATCATCTCGGCGCCGTGCGAGAAGAGCAGGGCGACCCGGTGTCCCGGCCGCAGCCCGGCCGCAGCCAGCCCTGCGGCCACCCGGGCCGAGCGGTCTGCGGTCTCCTGGTACGTCCAGCGGGTGTCGGGCGTGACCACGGCCGCCCGGCCGGGGTGGGCGGCGGCGATCTCCAGGAACCGGTGGACCAGCGTCCCGGCCCGCTCCGCCTCGGGAAACGGCCGGTGCCCGGTGTCGGCGCCGTCGTGGATGGGGGCGGCGGTCACAGTGCGCGTGGCTCCTCGGCTCGGCCGCCGGATCGGCGGAGGTCGTGCGGGGCGTCCGGCGGGTGGCTGCCGTGGGCGAAGAGGACGGCCGGGTGGGGTGGGCGCTCGCGGAGCTCCGCATAGGCCCGATCGGCCTGCCCGAGCGGGAAGCGGGGCAGCATCATCGCCGCCGGGCGGATGGCGCCGGCATCGATCAGGGCCAGTGCGCGCTGGAGGTTCTCGGTGACGGTGCCCTCGCCGGCGGGCGCGGTGACCTCCGTGAGGCCACGGGCATAGGAGGGGTCGCGGTAACCGGCCCCGCAGCGGGCCGCATAGCGGATGTCGAGGTTGCCCAGTTCGACGCTGAACTCGACCCGGGCGGCGAACCGGCCCACGCCGACCAGGCGCGGCCGACCGGGGGCGCGGCCCGCCCAGCGGGCGGCGGCGGCCACCGTCTCGTCGGCGTCGCCGGTACCGCAGAGCAGCACACAGCGCCCGCCCGCCGACCGACCGCCCGCCGACCGACCGCCGCTCCCGGCCAGGAACGCACCGGCCTCGGCGACGTCCAGGCCGAGCGTCGCCGCCCCGCGCAGCCGGTCCTGCCGTACATCCAGGAGGGTCACCGGGTGGCCGCGTGCGGCGGCGGTCTGGGCGGCCAGCTGTCCGACGATGCCAGCGCCCACGACGGCCACCTCGTCCCCGTCGCAGAGCGTCGCCCGGTCGACGGCGTGCACCGCGGTGGCGGCCAGGCAGGCCACGACGGCGTGGTCCAGGCCGAGCCGGTCGGGAACCTGGCGGCACAGGCGGTGGGGGACGGTCACCACGTCGGCGTGGACCGCCTCGCCCCAGCCCATCGCGATCACCCGGTCGCCGGGGGCGAAGCCGGGCGTTCCGGGACCGGTCGCCTCCACGGTCCCGGCGGAGCAGTAGCCGAGCGGGAACCGCTCGCCGGTGCGCGCAGAGCGGTCCAGGTAGTGCAGCTCGGTGCCGGGGCTGACCAGGCTCCACGCCGCGCGGATGCGCAGCTCGCCACGGCCGGGCGGGCCGCACCGCACCTCCTGGAGCACGGGCAGCGGGGCGCCGTCGGCGACCAGGCGCCGGGAGACCAGCACGGGCGTGTCCGGGGCGGCCGTCACCGTCCGTCCTCCACGGGAGGCGCGGCGGGAGTGGCGGGGGCCGCGATCCAGTGCTCGTCCGGCACGATCTCCAGCTCTTCCCGGAAGTTCTCGATGGGGCCGAGCGGCGTGGGTCGTCCCGAACGCTCATAGGAGGCCCGCCGGTTGCGCTTGCGCTCCAGCCCGAGGTTGAGGCCGACGATGTCCACCGGGCTGTGGCTGAGCAGGCCACGGGCCTGTCCCTCGGCGACCGCCTTGGCCCCGGCCTCGGTACGGATGAACACCCGGCCGTGCTTGTGCTGCCCCGCGCCGCCGACGCTCGCCGCGAAGATGTTCGGGTCGCCGTCGCTGACGCTGACGTCGGCCAGCCCCGACATCCAGTCGCCGCAGGACAGGCACCGGTGGGTCTTGTTGCCCGCGAAGTCCCTGACCGCCTGCCAGAACGCCACCCGGTGGTCGGCGCCGTCGGCGGTCCTGATGCTGATGCCACCGGGGTACTCGCCCTCGCGGTAGCGCAGCCGGACCACGGACTCCAGCGGCACCTCGGCCCGGTCGCGGATCACCGCCGCCGTGCCCTCCGGCCGGGTGCTCGACGAACAGGCCGGTTCGACGGCGAGCACCACCCGGTCGCGCGCCCAGCGCCCGGCCGGGGTGTCCATCGCCTGGAGTTTGCGCAGCGCCTGGATATGGCAGGCCACCCCGGTCATCGCGACCCGGGCGCCCGGTTGACGCTCCATCACCTCGCGCAGCGCCCCCAGGTAGGGGGCCAGCTGGTACGTCGACTGGGCGGTCTCGGTCAGCCCGGCGGGGTCGCGTACCAGGGCCGGGGCCGCCCGCCACGGTTCGTCGCGGTCGCGTCCCATGGAGAGCACCACATCCACGCCGAGCGCCACCATGGCGGTCTGGAGCAGTGCGGTGATGCTGCCGCCGCTGGCGGACGCCTCGAAGACCTCGGGGTCGAGCGCATACCCGGCGACCACCTCGGTGAAGATGCCGGTCCAGCGCTCCTCGGGGGTGCGGGACCGGCCGAAGAGCCGTACCTCGGCGCTGGGGCTGGCCGGGTCGAGACCGGGGCAGACAGCCAGGCAGTCTCCGCACCCGGCGCAGTCCGCCTCGGTCCAGGACTCGGCGGTGAGCACCGGGTCCAGCCCGTCGAAGCCGATCACCCCGGGCGGGCAGACGAGCTGGCAGGCCCCGCAGACGGTGCACAAGTCGGGGCTGAGGACGTCCTTGCGCAGCTGTTCGAAGGTCATGTCAGTGCCTCACTGCCGGAGTCGGCCAGGGCCACGGCATCCGCCAGTCCGGCCGCCAGGGATCGGTAGGCGTCGTCGTCGAGCAGCGCCGGCGGCACGATCTTGACGCTGGCCCCCTCGGGGCCGCCGCCGAAGAGCAGCAGCCGGCCGTGTAGCGCGGCCCGCGTCACCGCCCGGGCGCGGACCGGGTCCGGCCCGCCGTCGCGTACGCAGTCGAAGGCGGCGAGAGCGCCGACGGTACGGACCGAGGCGATCCACGGGTAGCGGGCCGCCAGCGCCCCCAGGTCGGCGGCCATCCTGGCGCCCAGCGCCAGCGCCCTGGCGGGCAGGGCCTCGCTGCGCACGGTGTCGAGCACGGCGGCTGCCGCCGCGCAGGAGACCGGGTGGCCGGAGAAGGTGGAGGTCTGCACACCGGGCGGCAGCGCGTCGACGACATGCCGTTCGCCCACCACCGCGCCGACCGGGAAGCCGTTGCCCAGCGTCTTGCCCAGCAGCGTCAGATCGGGCCGCTCCGCCATCAGCTCGGCGGTGAACAGCCGTCCGGCGCGGCCCAGGCCGGTGTAGATCTCGTCCAGTACAAGCAGCGCCCCCCGGCTGTGCGCCTGACGGGCGATCTCGTCCAGCAGGACGGGGGCCACCTCCAGTATGCCCTCGGTGACCTGGACCGGTTCCAGCACGACGGCGGCGGTCCCGCCGAGCAGGTCGGCCCGGTCGAGCGCGGCGGAGAGGTGTGCGGCGAAGGTCTGTGCGTCGTCCGCCGAGGGCCTGCGCGGATCGGGCAGGTCGGCCCGGACCACCGCATGGGCGGGCAGATCGCTGTGCGGCTTGAACTCATCACGCCAGGTCAGCGCCAGGGCCCCGGCGGTCTTGCCGTGGTAGCCGTGGCGGAAGGCGACCACGGCACGGTGGCCGGTGGCGGCCCGGGCGATCTTCAGCGCCGACTCGACCGCTTCCGCGCCGGTCGCGGTGGGCAGCACGGCCGGCTCGTCATAGGGGCTGATCCGCCCGATGGCGGTGACCATCCGGGTGCGGGCGTCGGAGCCGAGCTTGCAACCGGTGTGGGTGATCCGCAGCAGCTGCTCCGCCGCGGCGGCGGTGACGGCGGTGTGCTGGTGGCCGAGGGTCGCGGCGCCGCTGCCCGACGTCCCGTCGAACCAGGCGGTGCCGTCCTCGGTGAAGAGCCAGGGGCCGTCGCCCCTGACGAACTCGGGCCCGAGCACGGTCCCGGTGGAACGCGCCTCGGGGACCGGGGCCTGCAGTCGCGTCATCGGTCGGTGTCCTCACAGACCCTGGCACCGACGGCGCGCTGCACCTCGGCGAAGTCGGGGAACGACGTCCGGTGGCAGGCACCGCCGGAGACGGTGGTGCGGCCGGGCAGGCTCATCGCGAGGGTCGCGGCGGCCATGGCGATGCGGTGGTCCTCAAAGGCGGGCACCCGCCCGGCCCGCAGCACCGTCCCGCCGTGCACGGCCAACCCGTCGCCGACCGTCCCGACGGTGGCCCCGAACGCCCGGACCATCCCAGCGGTGGTGGCCAGCCGGTCGGTCTCCTTGAAACGGAGCTCTTCCGCGCAGCCGATCCACGAGTCCCCCGGCAGGGTGGCGGCCACTGCGGCGAGCAGCGGTACCTCGTCGATCAGGGCGTGCAGCAGCGCCGGATCGTCCACCCGGACCGCGCGGACCGAGTCCAGTCCGCCGTCGACCACGATCGTGCCCACCGGTTCACCGGCCGAGGTGGTGCCCCGGTCCTGGTAGTCGATGTCCGCACCGGCCGCGCGCAGCACCTCGAAGAAGCCGAGCCGGGTGGGGTTGAGGCAGACGTACGGCACCCGCAGCTCCCCGCCGGTGCCGTACAGCAGCCGAGCCGCCACCGGATAGGCCGCGAGCGAGGGGTCGGCGGGCACCTCGATCACCGGGGGCACGGTGTACGGGCCGCCGTCGTACGCCACCTGTCCGTCGTCCGCCGTCAGCCCGGCGCCGAAGGCGGCGAGCATCCGCTCGGTGTGGTCGCGGGATCTGACGGAGTGGCGCACGGTGACCGGCAGTCCGGCGGCCACGGCGGCCAGCAGCACGCCGGAGCGCGCCTGTGCGCTGCCCACGCACAGCTCGACGGTGCCGGGCCGGTGCACTGGGCCGCCGACCAGGACCGGCAGCCGTCCGGGGGCGCCCAGGTAGCTGAGGCGCGCTCCCAGTTCGACCAGCGGCTCCACCAGCCAGTCCATCGGCCGGTGGCGCAGCACATCGTCACCGTCGACGATCGCGGTGGTCCCGCTGCCGGCGAGCACCCCGATGAGCAGGCGGGCTGCCGCGCTCGACCCCTCAGTCTGTAGGTAGGGGATGTCGCGCGGCCACCCGCCGCCGGTCGGGTGCGACCGGGTCGGCTGGGGTACGGGCGTCGCCGTGCGCCGCACGGTGAGCGTCCGGTCCTGCGCCGTCACCTCGACGCCCAGGGCCGCCATCGCCGGCAGCAGCGCGCGTACCGCCCCGCCGAGGTTGGCGTTGCGCACCGTCGACACGGCGGGGGCGCCGGGCAGCAGGGCCGCGAGCAGCGCGCGGTGGCTCACCGACTTGTCGCCGGGCACCGTGACCTCGATCCGTCCACTGCCGCGCCGCGCCCTTCCGCCGTCTACCACGAGGTCCGCCGCCGCAGTCGCGGGCATGGCGAATTCCTGGATCTCCAGCACGGGCACTCCTCTTCCCGGCGGCGGCGGGGCCACCGGCACAGTGGTGTTCGGTGACGGGCACATCTCCGCGCCGGCGGGCGGCCACCGGGGCAGTCGGCGACCGGCGGCGCCGGCATACACAGGGATTCGGCGGGGGGACCCGGACCTCGCTCAAGCTGCCACGATCCGGGGCCGGTCCACAGGGGGATGCGCTGGCCGCCCCCTGACGTGGCCCCAACCGGACAACCCGGCGGCCCCCGACCCCCGCTGTGAGTAGCGCCGACCGCCAGCCGACCGCCGACCGACCGCCAAGCGGCAGACGGCAGTCGGGCATTCGGGCGCCGGGCGATCGCATCGGTCACGATCGCGAACGGGGTATTAGCATGCGATGGGGATCTCGGACACGGACACTGGGGGCATGACGTGCGAGACGATGCTTACGCTCGGTCTCAGCAGCTGTTCCGCTACATGCTGAACAATCCCGACTGGACGCCGGACCAGGCCCGTCGCGAACTCGACCTCTCCCAGATCGGCTATGAACTGGCCCTGCACACCCTGCTGGAGGCGGGCCTGCTGCGGGCGACCTCCGACTCCCGCGGCTTCACCCCGGTCGCGCCCGAGACCGCGGTCGCCTGGCTGCTGGCGGTGGAGGAGGAGAGCGCCGCGAGATGGATCTCCGCCGTGCAGGAGCGGCGTTCGACGATCTCCGCGCTGGCGGCGAACATGATGCAGCTCCAGGCGAAGTCCAGCACCGAGACCCGGATCCAGTTGCTGACCGGCGAGGAGCGCATCTCGGCGGCGCTGCACGGGGCGTCGGTGACCGTGCAGTCGGAGATCCTCTCCATGCATCCGGGGGCGCCGCTGCCCAAGGAGGCGCTGGAGGCCAGCATGGCCCGCAACCGCTCGGTGCTGGAACGGGGCGTGACCATGAGGTCGATCCATCTGGAGGCCATGGACAGGGTGCCATACGCCAAGGCGCACCTGGAAGCGCTCCAGGAGTCGGGCTGCCAGGTCCGGGTGACGCCGACCCTGCCGTTCCGGCTGATCCTGGTCGACCAGGTGCTCGCCTATGTGACCGCCCCGGTCAAGGGCGCCGGGCTGTCCGCGCTGGAGATCAGGGGCGACGAGGTCTGCTGGCTGCTGCGCCAAGCCTTCGAACACTGTTGGCTGCACGGCAGACCGGTGGTGCGGAGCGGAAGCGCGGAGGAGGGGGTGGACCTGTCGGACCGGGAGAAGGCGGTGCTACGCATGTTGGCCGCCGGCTACACCGACGACTCGGTGGCGCGCGCCCTGGGCATCTCCACCCGGACGCTGCGGCGGATGACAACCATGATCCTGGAGAAGATCGGTGCCCGCAGCCGCTTCGAGGCCGGTGTCAGAAGCGCCATGCTGTCGCTGATCTAAGGGGCTGTCCGGTCGCGGAAACGGCCTTTCCCGGACAGGCGCCGGGCATGGACACGGGCCCCCGCACTCCGTTGGATGAACGAGGACGGACCCTGCTGCCGCCCCCGTGCGCCGCACCGCCGAAGACAGGGAATCAGATGGCCTTCCCCGACGTGGCACCGCCCCCACGCATACTGGTGGGCGCACCCCGACTCACCGACCGCGTCGTGTGGTTGCGCCCGCTGCGGATGGCCGACGCCCCTGCGGTGGCCCGGTCCGGCGACGACCCCGAGGTAGCCCGCTGGACGCCCTTCCCGTCCCCCTTCAGCGAGCAGGACGCCAGGAACTGGATCGCCACCCAGTCCACGGCCGGCACCGTCGACCTGGCCGTCACCGACCGCGAGAGCGGCCCGGAGATCCTCGGCTGGGTCGGTCTGCATGACATCGACCTGCCGCAGCGGCGGGCCGAACTGGGCATCTGGCTGGCGGCAGGCGCGCGCGGCCGGGGCGTCGCGCGCCGCGCCATCGCCCTGCTCACCAACTGGGGCTTCCGGGAACTGGGCCTGCTGAGGATCGCCGCGCTCTGCCTGAGCGAGAACGCCGTCGGCCGCCGGACCATGGAGTCGGCCGGTTTCGCTCCCGAGGGCGTGCTGCGCGGCTACGAGGACGTGAAGGGCGTGCGCCACGACACCGCGATCCTCGGCATGGTCCACCCGGACCTGTGCGGCTAGACCTCAGATCCGGCGGACGAAGGAGACCCGGTCCAGCCCCGGTCCGTCGTAGTCCGGCTGGACAGGGCGCCCCTCGAATTCCGCAGGGCTGGGCTCCACGTCGAAACCCATACGGGTGTGGAATTCATAGGAGCCCGAATTAGCGGCCGAGGTGATGGCCCGCACCACACTGCGCCCGTGACCCCGACTGTAGTCGAAGAAGAGACCGTAGAGATACCGGCCGAGACCGCCGCGCTGCTCCTCGGGCGACACTCCGACGAAATGCACATAGCTTTCGTCGTGCCTCGATTGGGAGAGGAATCCCACCAGGAATCCGACCAGTTCGCCGTCCCGCTCTGCAATGAAACTGCTGTCGGCGAAATGCTGGAAGAACAGGCGGGGCAGCAGCAGCGCCCGCTGAACACTTCCGGTACTGCCCTCGAACCCTCCCCACCAGCGGTCCAGCACCCGCAGAACAGACGGATGATCATCGGCTACCGGATGGCGGACGGCCAGGTCCCTGAATTCCATTTCCGACATGTTCGAGATGCTAGCACCAACAGCCGGGTGCCCGGGGGCCTACTCCGGCCATACCGGAAGTGGACATGTCCGCAGGCGGACGGCCAACGATCCTGTACAGGAACCCAGCGGGCCAGCAGTATTCCACCGTTCCCTCGACGGTTTAGGGAGAAAGATCTATGCCGGGCTCTCCTCTCTCCGCAGCAGCCGATATTCGAGACAGGCTGCACGCCGCCGGACTCGTCCTCCACCTGGAGGACGGGGCACTTCGCTATTCAGCCCCGCCCGGAGCCCTCACCGAGGAACTGCGCAGGGAGGTCCGCGCCTGCCGCGAGGACCTCATCGCGCTTCTGCGGCAGGAGGCGCAGCGCGCCGAGGACGGCTGGCACTTCACCGCGTCCCCCGAGTCCGCGCACGCCCCCTTCCCACTGACCGACCTCCAGCAGGCGTATCTGATCGGCGAGCAGGAGTTCTACGACCACTCGGCGCCTGCGGTGTTCGTACACGAGTACGCCTTCCCGGCCGAGGCGCTGCCGGACCCGGACGCGCTGCAGACCGCCCTCAGCCTGCTGCGCCGGGCGCACGGGGCGCTGCGGCTGGCCGTCTCCGCCGACGGCACCCAGCAGATCCGGCCGGTCCACGACGGGCCCGAGCCACGCATGGTCGACCGGCGTGACCTGACGGCGCTGCCCGGCGGGCCGGCCGAGCGGGAACTGCTGTTGCTGCGTGAACGCCTCGCCGAGGATCTGCCCCCGTACGCCGAGGGGCGCCCTTTCCTGGTCCGCCTCGTCCTGCTGCCCGACGGCACGGCCCGGCTCCAGATCGCCCTGCGGCTGATCGCCTTCGACGGCGTCACGACCCAGCTGTTCTTCACCGAACTGGCCCGATGTTGCGCCGATCCGGACTACCTCCCGCAGACCGTGGTGCTCTCCTTCCGAGACTACGTCCGGGGGCTTGAGGAGCGGCGAGCCGCCGGTGCGCACCGCTCTGCCCGGCGCTACTGGGAGCGGCGGGCCGTCGAACTGCCGCCCGCCCCAGCGCTGCCCTCCGCCGTACTGCCCTCCGCGCCGCAACCGCCCGTCCCCGTGCCGGCCGCCGAACCCTTACTCCCGCCGCAGCCGCCCGCCGACAGCCCAGCCGAGCCCGAGCCGCCCCGGGGCAGCGCGCTGCGACGCCTCTCCACCCGCCTCGACCCCGCCTCATGGGCACGCCTGCGGGCGCATGCAGCAACCGCCGGCCTGCCCGCCGGCAGCGCGCTGTTCGGGCTCTTCGTCGAGTCGCTGCACCGCTGGTCCGACGGAGCCGCCGGGGTACTGACCGTCCTGGCCGCGCACCGCCCCGGCAGCCACCCGGACATCGCCCGGGTCTGGGGCAACGCCAGCACCACCGTGCTGGTCGGCTACGGCCCGTCGCAGCCAGAGGCGGCCTTCACCGACCGGTGCCGCCTCGTGCAACGCGGGCTCTACGCCGATCTGGCCGAGCTGGAGGTCTCCGGCGTCGAGGTGAGCCGCATCCTGCAAGGTCTCAGGGCGGGCACCGGCAGCCCGGCGCCGGTGGTCTTCACCAGCGGGCTGGACCTGGTCGACGGGGCCCCGGGCGGCTTTCTGCTGCCGCTGCCGGGCGCCGCGCTTGTACACAGTTCCATCAGCACCCCGCAGATCCTGCTCGACCACCAGGTCTACGAGGAGGCCGGGGAGCTGGTCTGCAACTTCGACTACGCCGAGGACGCTTATCCGCCGCGCCTGGTCGAGGAACTGGCCGACTACCACCAGGCGAGGCTGCGCGCCCTGGCCGACGCCCAGGAGGAGTGGTCCAGGCCCGGGCCGCCGGCGCTGCCCGCCGCCCAGCTGGCCGACCGGCTGCGGGCCAATGACACCGGTACGCCGCTGCCCTCCGGCACCCTGCACTCCTCTGCGGTGGCGTCCTGCGGCGCGGCACCGGACGCGCCGGCCGTGCACGACGCCGCAGGCACCCTGAGCCGGGCCGGACTGGAGGCGGCCTCCGCAGCACTCGCGCTCCGGCTGCGCACGCTGGGCGTCGGCGACGACCCCGGCGGGCCCCGCCTGGTCGGCATCCGGGTGCCGCGAGGCCGCGCACAGTCGGTCGCCGTGCTGGGAGTGCTGCGCGCCGGCGGCGCCTATGTGCCGATCGACCCGGGCTGGCCCGCAGCGCGGGTGAGCGCCGTCCTACGGCACAGCGGCGCCCGCGCGCTGGTCGGCGACTCCTGGCCGGAGCTGGACGCATGCCTCCCCGAAGAGGTGCGCGTCATCCCCGTCAACGACGGCCCGGTCCCCCCGGGCGGTCCCGCGCGGCGGCACCCCGGCCGCGAAGCGCCCGGTGGTTCCCCCGACCGCACGGCCTATGTCATCTACACCTCCGGCTCGACCGGCGACCCCAAGGGCGTGGCCATCACCCACCGGGCGGTGGTCAACACGCTTCAGGACCTCACCTCGCGCTTCGCCCTGAGCGACCGCGACAAGGTCTTCGCCGTCTCCTCGCTCGCCTTCGACCTGTCGGTCTTCGACCAGTTCGCGCTGCTCGGCTGCGGGGGCTCGGTGGTCTGCCCGCCGGACAGCCCCGTACCGGACCCGCAGACCTGGGCGGAGTACGTGCACCGGCACGGCGCGACCGTGTGGAACTCGGTACCGGCCCTGCTGCTGCTTACCCTGGAGTACCTCGGCGACCGGGCCCGCGAGCTGCTCTCCTCGCTGCGCCTGGTCATGCTCAGCGGCGACTGGGTGCCCCTGCCGCTGCTGGACCGGCTGGCCGACGCCTGCCCCGGTGCCGAGGTCGTGGTGATGGGCGGGGCCACCGAGGCGTCGATCTGGTCCAACATCTTCCCCGCCGCCGACCTGCCGACCGGCTGGCAGAGCGTCCCCTACGGGACCCCGCTGGCGAACCAGACGATGCACGTCCTGGACCGGGGTCAGGCCGACAGCCCGACCTGGGTGCCCGGCGACCTCTACATCGGCGGCGCCGGGCTGGCCTCGGGCTACCTCGAAGAGCCGGAGCGCACCGCCGCCGCCTTCCTCCACCACCCCCGCACCGGCGAGCGGCTGTACCGCACCGGCGACCGCGCCCGCTACCGGCCCGGCGGCGTCCTGGAGTTCCTGGGCCGCGCCGACCAGCAGGTGAAGATCAATGGCTACCGGGTCGAACTGGGCGAGATCGAGGCCCAGTTGACCAGGCTGCCCGGCATCTGCTCGGCGGTCGCCCTGGTGGACACCTCACGCGGTGAACCGTTCCTCGCCGCATTCACCGTCCGGGACCGCCCCGAGTGGGCCGACCTCGGGCCGGGTGGCACGGCCGGGCCCGACGGCGAGGCCAAGCCTGACAGCGAGGCGGTACGGGCCGCGCTCGGCCGCGCACTGCCGCCGTACATGGTGCCCTCGCTCGTACTTGACCTTCCCAAACTGCCCCTGAGCGGCAATGGCAAGGTGGACCGCAAGGCGCTGCTCGACCGGCTGGCCGACGCCGTACGGACCGCGCCGGGGTCCGACCGGCCGGACCCCGGCGGCCCGGCCGAGGGGCACCGGCGCGGCCCGGCAACCAGGACGGAGGCCCGCCTGCTCGACCTCTGGCGGGAACTGCTCGGCCCGGCCGTGTGCGATGTCACCGACGACTTCTTCGCCCTCGGCGGCAACTCGCTGGGCGCGGTGCGGCTCTTCCGCCGGATCGAGACGGTCTTCGGCAGGCGGCTGCCGCTCGCCTCGCTCTTCGCCAGCAGGACGGTCCGCGACCAGGCGGCACTGCTCGGCTGTGACGCCGGAACGGCGTCCGGGGACGGCCCGGGGCCGCTGGTCGGACTGGGCGGCGACGGAGCGCAGCATGTGGTGTTTGTGCATCCGATCGGCGGCGATGTGCTGTGCTACCAGCCGATCGTCTCCGCCGTACAGGCCCGGAGCAGCACAGCGGCGCTGGTCTCGCTGCACGGGCTGCGGGCCGCCGGGCCGACCGGCCGGAGCAACCCCGCGAACAGTGTCGACGCCATGGCACGCGACTACGCCCGCGCCCTCCTCGGGGCGCTGCCCACGGGCCCGCTGCACCTGGCGGGCTGGTCGATGGGCGGCGCGGTGGCCCTGCACACGGCGGTGCTCCTGGAGCGTGCGGGCCGGACGGTGACCTCCCTGACCACCGTCGATGCGTTTGTCGGCCGTCCCGACGCATGCGCGCCCGACCTCTCCGTCCGGCTGGCCGGCTTCTTCGGCGACCTGACCGGGCGCGGCGACCTCGCCGAACGGCTTCCCGCCGGGGCCCCGGGCGCGACCGACGACGAGCGGCTGCTCGCCGCCCACGACGCCCTGGTGGCCGCCGGGTTGCTGGACGGCCCGGTCGAACCGGCCGAGCTGCTGCGGCTCTTCACCCTCTACCGCGACAACTCCGAAATCCTGGAGCGCCATGTACCGGTCGGCTGGCAGGCCGCGCTGCCGGCCGAGCGGCCCGCCCCGCCCTGGCTGCTGATCCGGGCCGAAGGCACCCGGCACGACGCCTTCCCCGCCCTGATGCCGCTCGACAGGGCGCTTCCGACCGCGCGGCCCACCGCGCTGCCGCTCACGGTGCGGACGGTGGCCGAGGACCACTTCTCGGTCGTCCGGGGCGCGGGCGCGGTGCGGCTGGCCGACCGGATCGCCGAGGTGGTCGAGCAGACCGCCGCCGTCGGCAGCGCCGGTCTTCCCTTCCAGGTGCAAGGAGCGCGCGGATGACCCTGCTCGGTGCCGAGCGCGCCCTGCTCGAACGCTGCCTGCCCGGCTTCGACGAGCGGCTGGCGCGGTTGGGCGTCGCGGCGGCGGAGGACCCGGACAGCGGGGTGCTCGGGGCCTTCCGCCGGGCAGGCGGCGGCAATCTGCTGATCCCGACCGCCATGGGCGGCGCCGGTCTGGGCTGCCGGGACGGGGTGCGGCTCCAGCAGGCGATCGGCAGCCGGGCGCCCTCACTCGCCGTCGCGTCGACCATGCACCACTACAAGGTCGCCTGGCTGGCCAGTGCGCTGGGCGCGGAGGCCGCGGACATCCTGCGCGAGGTGGTGACGGCCCGCCACCTCGTCGCGTCCTGCGGCGCGGAGGGCCAGGTCGGCCGGAACCTGTTCACGCCGGGCATCGAGGTCTGCGCGGCCGACGGCGGTGTGACCGTGTCGGGGTCCAAGCGGCCCTGCTCGCTGACCGGTTCGATGGGCCTGCTGTCCATGTCCGCGATCGCGCCCGCCGGGACCGCCTACGAGGGCCAGCTGCTCATCCTGATGATCCCGGCGACGGCTGCCGGGCTGCGGCGGCAGCCGTTCTGGCGTAACCGGGTGCTGCGCGCCGCCGAGACCGATGCGGTGGAGCTGGACCGCGTGCACGTCCCGAACTCCATGATCATCCCGCTGGGCGACGCTGCGCTGTCCTCCGGGCGGTTCGTCTCCAACCTCCTCTGGTTCCAACTGCTCATCACCGCCGCCTACCTGGGGGTCGCCATCGGCCAGGTGGAGCGGGTGCTCAGCGGCAAGCGCGGTACCCCGGGCGACCGGGTGGCGGCGCTGGCCCCGCTGGAGACGGCCGGTGCGGCGCTGGAGTGCACGGCCCGTGAGGTGGACGACGGCCGGTGCGACGACGACCTGCTCGGGCGCGCGCTGCTGGTCCGCTACACAGCCCAGCGCGCCATCGCCGAGGCCACCGACCGCGCCCTCGAACTCGCCGGCGGGATGCCCTTTGTGACCGGGAGCGAGGGGCTCGACGCCCTCGGCGCCAGCCGTGGCCTGGCCTTCCACCCGCCGGCCGAGATCTCGGTACGGGAACGGCTGGACACCTGGCTCGGCGGCGGCGGGCTCACGCTGATGTGACCCTCACGCCCTCCAGCACCTCCCCTGCCGATGCACCGACCCGACGCACCGATGACCCCTTCCGGACGCAGCACCAGGAGACTCGATGATCGTCCTCGGCCTTCACTTCGGTCACGACGCCGCTGCGGCGGTCGTGCGTGACGGTGTCATCGCCTCATATGTGCTGCGCGAGCGGCACACCCGGGTCAAGCACGCCGCGACGCTCGACGTGGCGACCGTCCGGCGGGCCCTGGACGTGGCCGGCATCCCCGCCTCGGACCTCGACGCGGTGGCGGTCTGCTCCACCCAGAATGTGGAGCTCATCGTCGACGACCCGGCGGCGCTCTCCGTCGCGTACCCGGCAACCGACGACTTCGGCCGCCCGTGCACCCTGCTGGAGGAGGAGCTGGACGCCGCCGCACGGCGCGGCGGCGGGACGCTGCTGGACTTCCTCTACGACCCCGACCTGGCCGCCACCTGGCTGGGCCGCTCCTACGCCCGGCTCTACCCGGAGTACGGCTCCGTCGAGCGGGCGGACATCTCCGCCACGCCCTGGATCGACGACTTCACGACCACACCGCAGTGGGACGAGGGCCGTGGTCTGGCCGAGTTGGCAGCCGCGCCCGCCCGGGTCGAGGAGCGGTTCAGGTTCGGCTTCCACCTGCCGGTCCGGGTGACGCTGGCCGGGGTCGCCATCCCCGGTTACGCGGTGCACCACCACCTCGCCCACGCGGGGAGCGTCTACTACGGCTCCGGCTTCCGGCAGGCGGCGGTGCTCACCCACGACGGCTATGCGGAGGGCGAGAGCTACCACAGCGGGATGTACTACCTGGGCCGGGAGCAGGCACTGTACCCGCTCAGCCCACACCACCTGGGTCTGGGCGGTCTGTACGACCGCGTCGGCGCTGCGCTGGGCTTGGGTGTGGTGGGCCCGGCCGGCAAGCTGATGGGCCTGGCCGCCTACGGCCGTCCCCGCTTCCACTCGTCGCGGTTCGTGGGCAACCACGCCGACCTGCGCGGGCGCTTCCCGGCGGACATCGCCACCGCATGGCTGCGGCACTGCCGCCGGGAAGCCGAGCGGATGGGCTACGACCTCACCCCGTACGGCAATCCCGAGCAGGCGACGGCGCCGATCAACGCCGACATCGCCGCCAGCACCCAGAAGCTCTTCGAGGAGGTGCGCATGGAGGCCGTACGGGCGCTGCACGCCTCCCTGGGGGCCGCCGGGATGGACGTGCCCGCGCTCTGCCTCTCCGGCGGCACCGCACTCAACTGCCCCTCCAACAGCCACATCGCCCAGCAGGGACCGTTTCGGCGAGTCTTCGTGGAACCGGCCTGCGACGACGGCGGCATCGCCATCGGAGCGGCGCTCGCGGTCCACCACTCGATCCTCGGCAACCCGCTGCCGGAGCCGTCGGACGGGGGCCGCTTCCCGTCCCCGTACCTCGGCTGCGCCCCGACGCACGGAGACGTCGAGCGGGCGGTCGCCGCGGTGGGCGACCGCATCCATGTGGAGGACCTCGGCGGGGTCGACCAGATGGCGGAGCGGGCCGCCGACGACCTCGCCGCGAACCTGGTGGTCGCCTGGTTCGAGGGCGGCAGCGAGGCGGGCCCGCGTGCGCTCGGGCACCGCTCGATCATGGCCGACCCACGGGACGCCGGTAACTGGCCTCGGGTGAACCGGATCAAGAGCCGTGAGCACTGGCGCCCGTTCGCCCCCGCCGTCCTCGCCGAACATGCCGCCGAGTGGTTCCGCGACACCCCACTGCCGTCGCCGTACATGCTCTTCAACGCGACGGTCCGGCGCACGGAGATCCCTGCGGTGACCCATGTGGACGGCACCGCGCGGATACAGACGGTGGACGCGTCCTCGGGCGGCTACCACGCGGCGATCTCCGCCTTCCACCGCAGGACCGGTGTACCCGTGGTGATGAACACCTCGCTCAACGGCCCGGGGGAGCCGATCGTCGAGCTGCCCGAGGAGGCGCTTGACCTCTTTCTGAAGACCGAGCTCGACGCGCTGTACATGGGCGGCCTGCGCATCACCCGCGCCTGAGCCCCGGATCCGGCACCCTGAAGAACCGGAGACCTGATGAAGGAGACCTGGTGAAGCTGACGACGTCCGCGCTCACACCGGACCGGTGGTCGGGCGAGGTCCTTGCGCTCGGCGTGTTCGCCGGCGACGACGTCCCGTCCGGGCTGTCGTGGCCGCGCGGCGCCGACGCGCCGCTTCGGGACGCGGTGGCCCGGCTCCTGGCCCACGGCTCCTTCAGCGGTGCCCGGGACGAGCTGGTCGCCGGTCCGGGGCTGCCCGGCCGGTGCGAGCGGCTGGTGCTGTTCGGCCTGGGCAGGGCGCAGCAGGTGACGCCGCACACCGCGCGGCGGGCCGGGGCTGCGGTGGCCCGCACGCTGACCAGCGGGCCGAACCGGCGGGTCGCCGTGGCCCTGCCGTCGTGGCGCGTCCCCGGGCCCGACGGCGGTGGCCCCGGCGGGCCCGGTCTCGACCTCGTCGAACACCTCGCGGAGGGGCTCAGCCTGGCCGTCCACTGCGGACGGTGGAATGTACTGCCGGACCGGTTCCGCGCGGACTACGGCTCCGACCTGCCGCAGGAGCCGGAGTCGGTCGAGCTGCTTGGCGCCGCCGACACCGGCCGGATGCTCAGCCGGGCCGAGGCGTTCACCCACGCCGTGGTGCTGGCCCGCGAACTCGTCGCCGCTCCGGCCAACCTGATCACGCCCCAGCGGCTCGCCGAGGAGGCGGTCGGGCTCGCCACGCCGGGCAGCCGTCTCTCCGTCGAGGTGTGGGACGAGGCCGAGTGCCGCAAGCAACGGCTGACCGGCTTCTGCGCGGCGGCGGCCGGCGGCGCCGATCCGGCCCGCCTCATCCGGCTCCACTACCGCCCGGCCGCGCCGGTCGGCCCGCCCGTCGCGGTGATCGGCCTCGGCCTCACCTACGACGACCGGGGCGTGCTCCGCTCGGGCGGCGCGGTCCAGGGAGCGAAGAAGTTCATGGCGGGCGCCGGCGCGGTACTCGGCGCTGCGACCGCCCTGGCAGCGGTCGGCGGCCGGTCGGAGGTGCAGCTGCTCATCCCCGCCGTGGCGAAGGCCGCAGGGCCGGGCGCCCTGCGGGTCGGGGACCTTGTGACAACCGCCTCCGGCGCGACCGTCGAGTTGAACCACGAGGACGCGCATGGACGCCTGATGCTCGCCGACGCACTGCACCTGGCCGCGCGGCTGGGCGCCCACCGCACCGTCGGCGTCTCCGCGCTCGGCCTGCCCGTGGCCGCCGCGCTCGGCCCGAAGGCCGCCGGACTCTGGAGTACCGACGACGGACTCGCGGCCGACCTCACCGCAGCCGGGTACCAGGCCGGGGAGCTGCTGTGGCGGCTGCCCCTGGTCGACGAGTACGACGACGAGCTTCTGGCGCCCTTCGCCAACCTCCGAGCGGCCGGCCCGCCCAGCGGCGACGGAGCCACGGCCGCCGCCTTTCTGCGCCGCTTCGCCCCGCCGGGCGCCTGGGCCCACCTGGAGATCACGGAACCGGCCTGGTCTCCGAGGATCGACGGCTACTACAACGCCGGCGCCACCGGTTACGGCACCGGCACCTTGGCCCGCTGGCTCTGCACCCGCTGACAGCCGCACCCGAGCCGACCCGAGGATGGCCCCATGTACGCACCGCCGCTCTACCGCTCGGACGACCTGGACCGGCAGCACAAGCTGATCGAAGCGCACCGCTTCGGGCTGCTCACCGCCGTGGTCGACGGCCGCCCGCACGGCACGCACATCCCGTTCGTGCTGGACCGGGGACCCGAGCACGGTCCCCGTGGCCGGCTCCGCGCACACCTGGCGAAGGTCAACCCCGTGGTGCCAGTGCTCGCCGAGGGCGCGGAGGTGATGGTCGCCTTCCTCGGCCCGCACACCTACATCTGCCCCGACGACTACGCCACCGAGGAGCACTTCCCGACCTGGCTCTACTCGGCGGCGCATGTCTACGGGCGGGCGCGGCTGCTGGACGACGAAGGGCAGCTCGGACAGATCGACGACCTCATCGCGGCCGAGGAGGCCCGCCGACTGCCCAAGAAGCCGTGGACGCTGGACCGGGTCCCCCGGGAGCTGGTCGAGGAGTTCCGTACGAAGATCGTCGCATTCGAGCTGCCCGTCGACCATATCGACGGGATATTCAAGTACAGCCAGAACAAGTCGGCGGAAGACATCGGCGCCCAGATCGCCGGATTTCGCAGCCGGCCGTTCGACGCCTCGGCCCAGATCGCCGACCTCATACACGCCCACAACGCCGACAAGTTCACCCCGGACAGTTCCACCCGGTGAGAAAGGCTCGACGATGACCGTCTCCCACATTCCGGCCGACCCCACTTACGACGAGGTCTGCGCACGCATTTCCGGCACGTGGCAGAACCTGTTCGGAGAGCCCGACATGCGTATCGAGGAGGGGGACAACTTCTTCTCCCTCGGGGCTTCCTCACTGCTGGCCATGAGGATGGCGACCGCAGTCGGAGAGGAGCTAGGGATCCCCCTCAGCGTACTCGCCATCGCGGAGAACCCCACGCTCAACGGGCTCTCCCGGCACGTACTGGATCTCATCGCGGCACGTGACGCACGCGAGGTCGGCGAGCTGTGACACGACTTGGCCTGGGGCGACCGATCAGCCCCAGGCCAAGTCATCCATCAAGAGCACCGTTTCGACGGAACAGAAACAGCAACACACGGTGTTCATGGCAACAACCCCACCCTCGCAATAGAATCCCGCTTGTATCCATAATCGGCGGTGCATACATCACCACGCAAGACCGACAGCCATTCTGCTCATATGCCGGACCGCGCGACCGACCCGGACGGTCCATTTTCAGCCAGGAGTTGATCGATCACCGTGAACCCGAGAGCCCGTCGATCATCAGGTTGATGGTGAAGTCGAAACGGTCGTGGATGGTTCCGGCGGTGAGTTCAGCGGCATAGCGCCTGGTCTGGGGGAAGGTGCCGGGCAGTGCGGCGAATCGGCGCAGCAGTTCGTCTCGGCTGACGACCCAGCCGTCGTCACTGCGGCGGAGTCGCCTGTTGAGCAGGGAGACCTCAAGGCTGTAGGCGTTGACGTAGAGCGACAGTGAGTCGATCGCCCAGGCGGCAGCCTGCGGGTCGATGCCCCCGGCGAGCAGGATGGCGAGCATTCCCTCACTGACGCGCAGCGTGTCCAGATTGGACGGAGCGGCGGCGAAGGCCGCCTGGGAGATACCCGGGTACCGCAGATACTGGTCGCGCAGCTGGGTGCAGACGCTGATGAGCTGCTGCCGCCAGATGGCGGGGTCCGGCTCGGGCAGGTCGATCCCGGCGCAGAGACGGCCGATGAGCAGTTCGTCCAGGTCCTCTTTGTTGACCACGTGGGCGTAGAGCGACGACGGTCCCGTCTCCAGCTCAGTGGCCAGGCGCCGCATCGTCAGGGCTTCGTACCCCTCGCTCTCCACGATGCCGAACGCGGTGCTGATGATGGCATCGACCGTGATCGGCTTCTTGCGCCCACCGGACGGTCCACGCCGGGCCGCGGGTGCGGTCGAGCCGGTGCCGAGCTGGTGCCGCGCTGCGCGCCGTTGCTGCGGAGTCGGTGACATACGGGCAGTCTAGCGAACCGACGAACAGTGTTCTGGGTCACGAAGAACACGATTCGTGTTGTTCAGAACAGCGTTCCACTGTAGAACGGTGTTCGTGTCCATTACCCAGCACCCCTCCCAAGCGCCCACCACCAGCACCCTGCCGCTGCGCACCGCATGGCTCGTCCTGGCCGTCGTGTTCCTGGCCGACATCATGGATCTGATCGACTCCAGCGTCGCCAACCTCGCCGGCCCGTCCATCCGCGCCGACCTCGGCGGCGGCCAGGTGACCGTGCAGTGGGTGCTGAGCGCCTACACCGCGGCCTTCGCGCTCGGCCTGGTCACCTCAGGACGGCTCGGGGACCTGCTCGGGCGCCGACGGCTGTTCCTGCTCGGCATGACCGGCTTCACCCTGGCCTCGCTGGCCTGCGGTCTCGCCCCCAATGTGGTCTTCCTGATCGTCGCC
Source organism: Peterkaempfera bronchialis (assembly GCF_003258605.2). Taxonomy (NCBI): domain Bacteria; kingdom Bacillati; phylum Actinomycetota; class Actinomycetes; order Kitasatosporales; family Streptomycetaceae; genus Peterkaempfera; species Peterkaempfera bronchialis. The sequence goes on along the minus strand of NZ_CP031264.1, from coordinate 3,804,432 downwards.
CGCACGGTGCAGGGCCTCTGCGGGTCGGTCATGATCCCGCAGGGTCTGGCCCTGATGAAGGTCGTGTTCCCGCCCCAGCACCTGCGCAAGGCACTGATGCCGATCGGCCCGCTGATGGGCCTGGCCACCGTGGCCGGGCCCATCCTGGCCGGCTGGCTGCTCCACCTGGACCTGTTCGGCAGCCAGTGGCGCTCCATCTTCCTGATCAACGTCCCGTTCGGCATCATCGCCGCCGCGCTCGCCTGGCGCGTACTGCCCCGCAGCGGCGGGGAGGACCCGACCGCCCGCCTCGACCTCACCGGCGTCGGCCTGCTCACCGCAGCCTCGGCCCTGCTCATCATCCCGCTCATCCAGGGACGCGACCTCGGCTGGCCCGCCTGGACCTACGTCATGATGGCCGCCGCAGTCGTCCTGCTCGCACTGTTCGTCGTCTCCGAACGGCACAGCAAGCACCCGGTCATCGCACCGTCGCTGTTCCGCAAGCGCAGCTTCGTCGTCGGCCTGATGCTCGTGGCCGGGTTCTACGCATCGCTGAGCGCGTTCGTCCTCGTCATCAACCTGCTGCTGCAACTGGGCATGCGCTGGACGCCGCTCCAGACAGGTCTCACGCTGATCCCCTGGGCCCTCGGCACCGCCGTCGCCGTCCTGCTCGCAGGCGCCGTGCTCGCCGAGAAGCTGGGCCGCGCCAGCCTGCACCTGGGGCTGTCCATCGCCGTCATCGGCCTGCTGGCCCTGTGGTGGTCCATCACCCACTGGGGCACCGACATCACCGCCTGGAAGCTGACGCCCGCGCTGCTGCTCACCGGCTTCGGCTCCGGCCTGGTGTTCATCCCGCTGGTCGATTTCATCCTCGGCGATGCCACCACCGAGGAAGTCGGCACCGGCGCAGGCATGCTCAACGCCGTCCAGCAGTTCGCCGGCGCCATCGGCGTCGCCGCCCTCGGCACGGTGTTCTTCGCCCGGGTCGGACACCCGTCCGTCCACTCCTACCTCGCCGCCGCAGAACTGGTCTTCGGCATCGCCGCGGGCCTGAACTTCCTGACGCTGCTACTGGTAGGCCTTCTCCCCAGGCACGCCCAGCAGGCGCACGGCCAGGCCTGAGCGTGGCGTCGCCGAAGCCATGCGCATCTTCGGCACCAGGACAAAGGCGAAGGCCGTGCGCCTCGCCATGGAAGACGCCGTCAAACGCCACCTGCGGCAGGAGTGCTTCGACGCCATGGACGCCAGCGAGCTCGACTTCAGCGAAATCGTCGAGAGCACCGGCCCCCGCAACGACCACTGCTCCCTCAAACGCGACGGGGCCGCGCCGCCTGATGCAGGACCGCTATCTGATCGACAAGTCCGCCCTCGCCCGCTGGATGAAACCGAGTGTCAAGGAAGTCCTCAAGCCGCTCCACGAGCGCTACGTGCTCGCCGTGTGCCAGCCGACCGAGTACGAGATGGCCCATTCAGCCCGGGACAGCGCGGAGGCAACGCGCATCAGCACCTGGCTCCACGCCTTCGACTACCCGCGCAGCGATGACGACACCTTCACCCGCGCACTGGAGGTCCAGCGCCACGCACTCAACGCCGGCTACCACCGCACGCTGTCGCTCCCCGGCCTTCTCATCGCCGCCACGGCAGAGAGCTGAACCGGCTGACGGTGCTCCACTACGACGGCGACTTCGACATGATCGCCTCCCTCACCGGCCAACCCACCGAATGGGTCGTACCGCCAGGCACCGCCGACCGCTGACGGTCGGCACGAATGCCCTCGGCTGCTGGCCGTCAGACCTGCGTACAAGTACGAGTCACCACATGTCGATGGTCAATCGGGGTCCTGGCGGAGCCGGCGAAGGATAGGCGTCAATCTGCCCCAGGCCAGGCCGCACGGTCACGAACGCAGTGCCGTCCCTGCCTTCCTGCTCGGTCAACTCGACTATCCGGTATCGCGGTTCGGTCTGTTGTGCCGCCGGGATCACCGATTCGAGCACGCAGTAGCCGTGCTCCCGGGGATCACGTTCCGCAGCTTCGTGGTCCTTCGTCAATTCCTCTGTCATGGCGTCGTACCTGGCCTTCGACGAGATCGGTCACAGGTGGCCGTTCTGACAGCACGGTGACCGACTGGACAGTCGTGTAGCCGCGCCACTCGAGGGCACCGGCCGGGCTGTACGAGTCGAAGGTGACTTCCCAGCCGTCGTCGAGCTCTGCTGGGACGCCAGCCGGTCACGGTCAGCGGCTACGGCCTCGGCCGAGAACGCGGCGCGCGATGGCGCATCGCTGTACGGGGTGAAATCGAGCGGGTGCAGCACCTCGCCTTCGGCACCGCCGGTCACCGGGTTAACCCATCCCGTCCAATGGTGGCCGACCATACATCGGCTCCCAGGATCAGCGTCGCGACTTCGAGAGGCTGCTACCAAAGATCACCTGGCGCCGGCACCAGAAGAATCCTCATGCCTCAACCGATCATCGAATCGGAAGCCAAAGAGCCCGCCCTCCTCGTATGCATCGGTCAAGAGCGGATCAATCAGATAGCGATTCGCGTCGAATCCCCGATTGCGCGCCTTGTCCAGGTCGTCCTCATTGATGGTAACGATGTACTGCATGCGCTCCTCAGCCATGATCTCCACCGCCAAGTCAAGCGCCCGCGCCACCTGACGATCGTCCACTCCATCGAACATGTGACTGTCGTGGACAAGGAAATCCGGTGCCCGGCCTTCGCGGTGGGCGATCACGGCAAGCGTGAGGTCGAAGCAGAAGATCGCCATCTTGTTGATGCCTTGACTGGCGTCACTGTCGATCTTAGGGGTGATCTTAAGGCTGCTTCTGCCGGGCTCAATGGAGAGATAAGCCTCTCTGCCTCGGCCATACAAGCGCTCGACGAGTTCATGAAAAAGAATCGTCGCCTGGGAGATCTGGCCGTGACGCTCTTCCAGATCTGTCTCCACCGCACGAGTCAGATCGAGCCGGGCTTCCTCGATCTCTCGGCTGCTGGCCTCCACCGTCTGGGCGGCTGCCATCCGGTGCTGCAGCGCGCCAAGTGCTGCTTCCTCCTGGCCCAGTGCTTTCTGTAGCGTCGTCAGCGCATCCAGCGCGCCACCTTCGCTCAGCTCCTTGAGGATACGGCTCTGCTCATCGTCCAACCGCGCTCGCTCAGCCCGTCGCGCATCGAGACGAGCTCGCGTGACCTCAATCTCTTCCTGCAGATAGGTGCGCCGGTTTCGGACGACTGCTGTGTGGAACTCACGAACATCCTGGAATCGCTTCAGTGTCTGCTCCGGAAGCGCGACGCCGAGGTCTTCGTAGACCTGCGCAAGATAGCGCACCTCGGGGTCGGCTGTCTCGGCTACGGACCTCTCCAGGTGATCCAGGTTCCGCCGGTCCATGACGTCTTGCGTACCAAGGTCGCGAATCTGAGCGGAGAGTACATCGGCCCGTTCCTTAAGCACCTCGTACTGCGGCACCACTCGGAAAGTCGCAATCTGCTCGCGCAGGCTTCTGATCTTCGCCGTCTGCACAGCGATCTGACCGCGAAGATCAGCCGTCTTCCCGACTACGCGGCCCCAGACCGGGTCGTCGACTGCCTTCTTGAGCTGGTCACGGGCAGCCTTCTTAGCCGCAAGATCCTGATAACGGGCAGCCAGATCTGAATCCAGGCCCAAGAGATAGGCCAGGTTGGTCGTTGCCTGGGCTTCTGGCTGTCGGGAGAAGCTTCGCACTGCCTCGTTGAAACCGTGGTCTCCCACCTTGCGGATCAAGAAGGACAGCAGGGTGCGCCCGCTCACGCCAGGATGTCCAGAACCGAGGCCAAAAAGGTGTCTCTCGACGAGTTCCTGCCATTCACCCAGGGCGACCGTTTTCGGTGCTGCATACAGCGTCGGCGCACCAGCGGTGACGTCCGGGTCAAGTGTGACCCTCTTCGCGTCGGCGCCCCGACGTCGGACCGTGAGCAGTTCGACCCGACCTGGCCAGTCCAGCTGAAGGGAAAAGGTTGTTGTGCGCAGCTCTCGCCGACAAGCAAGATGCTTGCTTTCGGCCCGAGCTCCAAAGAGGAAGTGGAGAAGCTCGATCAGACTGGACTTTCCCACGCCGTTCCTACTGTCCGTAGCGCGGGAGAGCACGGTCGTCTGGGCGACCAACAGATTTAGCCCCGGCTGGAACGTAACAGTCTTAAATCGATCATCGTCAGCCGAAAGTTGGTGCAGCATCTCCCCTCCTCACGGTGAGCAAGTCGTCACGCAGTTCGACAACACCCAACGCGTGCAGGACGTCCAGGGCAAGGACGAACCAGCCGAAGGAGAGCGGAGCCGTATGGTTGTGCTCACGTCGCCACTCCCGCAGACGAGCCCAGGTCTGGCTGACAGTGAGCGGGCGATCCAACTGCATGACCACCTGGGCCCCCACGGCAAGCAGGGCGCGGTCTGGTGCGATCCCCTTCGTCGGGGTGATCATGCGGAACCTCCCTGGACCGTGTGAACCGGCTGCCACCCAACCGGTGGAACCTCGAAGATGTCACATTCGTCAAAGAAGCACGCAATGACAGCCTTGGCCGCTTCCTCGCGCTTCCAACTGCCAGCGTCCTGTCCAAGGACATACCGCAACATCTGCCACATGATCTCATCAGTGTCAGCGGCATACTCTTCCCTGGCCAGGTCGTAGTATGCGCGGAATCCGTCCGCGACCTCATCCCGCTCGCGCATATCCATGCCGTCCCGGTAATACTGATCAATGAGGTAGCCGTAGGGGCGACCGTCCTGCAGTACCTGCCGCGCCCAGGGTGAGAGCTCGTTAAAGTCGGCCTTGACGACAGTGGGCAATGCGACAGGACCGCTCCCTGCCCGAGCGTTTCGATTGTCTGCCAGGTGCTTGAGCAGGGTCTCGATGTCCGCCATGCCGATCTTGTAGACGACCTCATCGATCGGGATCTTCTCGCCGAGAACGTCTTCCATCGCCGGGCGGCCGAGGCGCATCGCCTCGTGCCAGATCTTCTGCGGCCCCATCTGCTGGAAGCAGATCTTTGGGTAGTCCTTGCCCGCCTCGGACAGCAATCCTGCGACAACCGGGTGGATGCCTCGCTGATCGTTGTGCACGAACACGAAGGTGTCGAACTGCTCAGGGCGTTGGACGATCGCGCTCTCCACGTCGCTGATGAACTTCGTGCGCACCTTAGCGACGCTGAAGGTCTCTGGGGCGTAGCAGGCGTAGAGCCGACGGCAACGCGTGCACAGGCCATCAGCGCCGAGGTCCCCGAGGGAACCACTCGTCTTGATCGGGAGGTAGTCGGGGTGGCAGTGCTCCATCACGCGGTGGAAGAGCTTCTCGAACTCGTTCCCGAATGCTTCTTGAGCAATCCACCGGAACCGGCCTTGCGCGTACTGCAGTTGATGTTGGATCACCGATAGCTCCCCCCTACAAGCTCGACCCCGCGAGAACCGTAGCGGCCCCACCACTTGCCAAGTAACCCCTTTGAGGCTCAACGAGCGACAGACACTGGCGTTACCTGAGGTGATCCCTGTGACCTGGACACTCTGATAGCGGATCTTGATGGTCCGGGAGGAGGGTTCACATGGCAGGGCGAGACCGCTGATCACAGCACCCGGACCGCCCGGCTGGCGCCAGGAGCCGGGCTCGGCGGGAGAGCTTCCGACGGCCCGTCACGCACAGCTGTCCACCGACTGTCCACCGACGACATCACAATCTTGACGGACTCCGTGGTTCAGCTGAGCAAAGTAGCAGGCCACAGCCTTGCGGCAACCCATCGGCGACAGCATGTGAAACTGCGACCTACGCATTGCGAGGCACAACCCACCAGCGTCCGTTTAGCCCGAATTTCAAGGTCAACAGTAAAAAGGAACCCCAGGTCAGAGGCCTGACCTGGGGTTCACCGTGGAGCCGCCTAAGGGAATCGAACCCTTGACCTACGCATTACGAGTGCGTCGCTCTGGCCAACTGAGCTAAGGCGGCAGTGCCAGTGCTGGCCGTCGGGGAGACGGGGGTCGCATTGGCAACGCGGGACAGTCTACACAGGTCTGGGAGTGATCCAGTCGGGGGTTCAGATGCTGGAGGAGATCATCAGCTTCACCGCGAAGCCGCCGAAGAGGGCGGCGAGGCCGCCGGTGAGGCCGGCCGAGAGGCGTCGGCGGCGGCGGAAGGCGGAGGCCAGGGCGGTGCCGGCCAGGATCAGGGCGGAGAGGTAGAGGACGCTGAAGGTCTGGAGGATGCCGCCGAGCACCGCGAAGGAGAGGACGGGCTTCCCGTAAGACGGGTCCACGAACTGGGTGAAGAAGCTCAGCAGGAAGAGGATCGCCTTGGGGTTGAGCAGGCTGATGACCAGGGCCCGGCGGAAGGGGCGTTCGGTGGCGGGCTCCGGGGGTGCGGCGGGGGCGGGGGTTGGGGCCGGGGTGGCGGCGGTGCGGTGTTCGCGCCAGAGGTCGCGGGCCGAGCGGAGCATGCCGATGCCGATCCAGACCAGGTAGGCGGCGCCGCCGTATCGGACCACGTCGAAGAGGGTGGGGTTGGCCCTGAGGAGTGAGGCGACTCCGGCGGAGGCCAGCACGATCAGCGTGGTGTCGCCGAGGAAGACGCCCAGGGCCGCGCGGTAACCCGTGCGGATGCCGCGGCGGGCGGCCACGGAGAGGACGTAGAGGGAGTTGGGGCCCGGCAGCAGCACGATGAGCAGTGCGCCGAGGGTGTAGGTGGCCAGGTCGGTGACTCCCAGCACGGCGGCTTCCCTTCCTGGTCAGGCGTTCGGGTCGGCGAAGGCATTGTGCCATTCGGGGCCGACCCGGACGCCAGTCCCAGGACGAGCGGATTCAGGACGAGCAGATTCAGGACGAGCAGACTCAGGAGGAGCAGACTTTGCCGTCCTTCGGGGCCTCGCCCTCCAGCAGGTAGGTGTTGACCGCCGTGTCGATGCAGTCGCTGCGGCCGCCGTACACGGTGTGGCCGTCGCCCTGGAAGGTGAGCAGCCGGCCGGAGGAGAGCTGACCGGCGAGCGACCTGGCCCAGGCGTAGGGGGTGGCCGGGTCGCGGGTGGTGCCGATGACGACGATCGGCGGGGCGCCGGCGGCGGTGATGGTGTGCGGGCGGCCGGTGGGCTTGACCGGCCAGTAGGCGCAGGCCAGCGACATCCAGGCCATGGCCCGTCCGAAGTGCGGGGATGCCTGGACGAAGCGCGGCACGGCGGCGCTCGCCTGCTGCGGGTCGGTGAAGGGGGCGGCCATGTCCAAGCAGTTGATGGCCATGTTGGCGGGCATCAGGTTGGCGTAGCTGCCGTCGCGGCGGCGTTCGTAGTAGGAGTCGGCGAGGCTCAGCAGCCCGGCGCCGTCGCCACGCCGGGCGTCCTTGACGGCGGTGCGCAGCTGGGGCCAGAGGAAGTCGGCGTACATCGCCTGGATGACCCCGGTGGTGGCCAGGGCCTCGGTGAGGCGGCGGCTGGTGCCGGTGGGCAGCGGCGTGCGGTCGATGGAGCGCAGCAGGGCGTCCAGGGACCGGCCTGCCTCGGCGACGGTTCGGCCGAACGGGCAGTCGCGGTGGGTGACGCAGTCGCGGGCGAAGGCGGCCCAGGCGGTCTCGAAGCCGGTCGCCTGGCCGAGGGCGGCCTGGGTGGAGTCGAGGGAGGGGTCGAGGGCGCCGTCCAGGACCATCCGGCCGACGCGGGTGGGGAAGAGTCCGGCGTAGGTGGCGCCCAGGTAGGTGCCGTACGACTTGCCGACATAGGTCAGCTTGTCGTCGCCGAGCAGGGCCCGCAGCACATCCATGTCGCGGGCGGCCTCGACGGTGCCCAGGTACGGCAGGCTGCGGCCGGAGTGCTGCCGGCAGCCGGCCGCGAACTCCTGGTCGGCCTTGACCAGGGCGTCGACCTCCGCCGGGTTGTCGGGGGTGGTGTCGGCGGCGGCGAAGGCGTCCATGCGGGGGCCGTTCAGGCACCGGACGGGGTTGCTGCGGCCGACACCGCGCGGGTCGAGGCCGACGAGGTCGTAGGCGGCGCGCACCGGCGGGGCGTACATGTCGGCGACCCCTTCGAGGTAGCCGATGGCCGAGCCGCCGGGCCCGCCCGGGTTGAGCAGCAGCGAACCGTGCCGGGTGGAGCCCGCTCCGGTGGCCCGCTTGCGGGCGGCGGCGAGGGTGAGGTCGCCGCTGCCGGGGTGGGCGTAGTCCAGCGGCACCTTGAAGGTGGTGCACTGGAACGAGCGGTCGCAGGCGTGCCAGTTGAGGGTCTGCCGGTAGTAGGGGAGCAGGGCGGCCGGGGTGGCTGCGGGGAGGGGTTTGAGGACGGCGGCGGCGCCGGGGGTGGCTGCGTCGCCGCTGGTGGCACCTGGTGCGGCGGCGGTGCGGGTGCCGCTGGACGGCTGCGCGGAGCCGCCGTCCGATGAGCAGCCGGTCAGCAGCAGTCCGCATGCGGCCAGCAATGCGGTACCGCCGTGCCGCATCCGCGTTCCGCGTGCGCCTTTCGCCCCGCTCATCGCACCGTTCCTCCGTCTCGGGGTTCCGGACGCCTCGGCGGCCCGGACTGCGCCGAGCGTAGCCGCCGCAGGTCGGACGGCCCGGGTCCGCCACCGGTCCGGGGGCGTGTCGGGGCGTGACGGCGTGCGGCGGGGCTCAGCTGCGGCGGAGTGCGCCGGGCAGCGCTTCGGCGAGGTACTGCACGGCGACCCTGACCAGGCGGACCCGCTCCTGGTCGGCCTGGACGTCCCGGACCACCTCGGAGGTGCGCACCCGGGCGCCGACAGCATGGCCGCCCGCCGCGCGCAGCGCGTCGCGGAGCCTGCGGGCGCCGTCCCGTCCGGCGGGGTCGCTCCGGGCGGCGGCGAGCAGCAGCCTCGGGGTGGCGGGTCCGGGGCGTCCTTCGGCGGCGGTGCGGGCGAGGACCGGGGCGTCGTACGTCCCGGAGACGGCCGCCGCCGCGCCGTACAGGTCGGGGCGGGCCAGTCCGGCGGCTGCGGCACAAGGGGCCCCGGGGCCGACGCCCAGGGTCTGCCAGCCCTCCGGTCCGGCGGGCAGGGTGCGGAAGCGGGCGACGACGGCGGTGCGCAGCACGGCGTCGTCGGGGACGGCTTCGGGGGCGGCGGCGAGCAGGTCGCAGGGGCGCTGGGTGCCGGGCGCCGACTGCGGGGCGATCACCACGAACGGTACGGCGCGGTGCTGCCGTACGGCGTCGGCGAAGCCGTCGAAGACATACGGCGTCTCGGTGTCGGCGGTGCGGCCCGGGGAGCCGGCCTGGAGGACGACGACCGGGAAGCGGGTGCGGTCGTGGTTCTCGGCGTACTGCGGCGGCAGCCAGACCCGGACGGCGCGCAGGGTGCCGTCGGCGGTGGGGAGCGATCCCTGGAGGAGTTCGCCGCCTGCGGGGTGTCCGATGGTGGAGAAGGCGGGGGGTGGGGCGGCCTGGCCGGTGGTGCGCGGCGGGTTTGCCGCGGAGGGCGAGGTGGTGGTGGTTGTGGCGCTGGTGGTGCTGGTGGTGTGGCTGTGGGTGTGGCTGCCGGTGGTGAGGGTGGCCAGCAGCGCGGCGGCGCAGAGTCCCGACCCGGTCGCGCCGGCGCCGTGCAGCAGGGCTCGGCGGCGGTCGCTCGGCAGCCCGTACGCCTTCCCGGCCGTCTGCTCGCGCCAGCCGGTGATCGCGGAACGGGCGAGCCGGAGCGCGGCGGCGGTGATGGTGAGGAGGATCAGGACGAGGGCCGGACGGACCATGGGCGCAGCACCTCCGGGGCGGGCCGGCGCCCCGGAGGTCCGCGTCGGCCGCGGCGGGGCGCACTGGCATCTCACCCTGCAAGACGGCGCGGGGGCGGGCCGGGACCGCTCCGGCCGGGTCGCCTGGATCACTCGTACGAGTGAGTGATGGCGGGGGCCTTCCGGCGGTGTCCGGGTGGCGGAGGCAGGGCGGGGCAGCGGGGGCGGGGCTCTGCGCGGTGGTCAGCCGGCGCGGAGGGCGATGGTCATGGCCTCCACGGCGAGCAGCGGGTCGACATTGCGGTCCAGGGCGGTGCGGCAGGCGAGCACAGCCTCGATGCGGCGCAGGGTGGACTCCGGCGGCCCGGCGGACGCGACCCGCTCCAGGGCGGTCCGCTGGTCCTGGTTGGCGAGGGCGCCGGTGCTGCCCAGCTGGAGGGCGAGTACGTCGCGGTAGAAGCCGAGCAACTCGATCAGCGCCACACCGAGGGTCTCGCGCCGGGTACGGGTGGCGCGGCTCTTCTGCCGCTTCTCCAGTTCCTTGATCGCACCGGCCATGCCGCGCGGGGCCCGGCTGCCCAGGCCCTCGGCGGCGCCGTAGGCGGCCTTGAGGTCGCCGGTCTCCTTGGCGTCCCGGGTCTCGGCAAGCTGCTCGGCGTCGGCCTTGGCGGTGTCCACCAGCCGCTGGGCGGCGGCCAGGCAGCCGCCGATGTCGGAGACCTCCAGCGGGATGCGCAGCACATCGGCGCGGCGGGCGCGGACCTGCTCGTCCACCGCGAGGCGGCGGGCGCGGTCCAGATCACCCTGCGAGGCGTGGGCGGCGACCTCGGCCAGCGCGGGGTCGACGCCGTCGCGCCGCACCAGCATGTCGGCGACGGCCGGGGCGGGCGGGGTACGCAGCACCAGCAGCCGGCAGCGGGACCGGATGGTGGGCAGGACGTCCTGCACGGAAGGGGCGCAGAGCAGCCAGACGGTCCGGGGCGACGGCTCCTCGACGCCCTTGAGCAGCGCGTTGGCGGCCTGTTCGGTGAGGCGGTGGGCGTCGTCGAGCAGGATGACGGACCAGCGGCCGCCGGTGGGGTAGCTGGAGGCCCGCAGCACCAGTTCACGCATGTCGCGGACGGGGATGGACAGGCCGTCGTTGCGGACGGTCTTCACATCGGCGTGGCTGCCGGCGAGCACGGTGTGGCAGCCGTCGCAGAACCCGCAGCCCGGGGTGCCGCCCAGCTCCAGGTCGGGGCTGGTGCACTGAAGGGCGGCGGCGAAGGCGCGGGCGGCGGTCGCCTGGCCGGAGCCGGGCGGGCCGGTGAACAGCCAGGCATGGGTCATCGCCGACCCGGCCCCCGCGCCGCCGCCGGCCGCGACGGCCCGCGCCGCCACGGCAGCGGCGGTCAACTGCTCGACCACCCGCTCCTGGCCGACCAGGTCGTCCCACACGCTCACGGGGCCATCTCCACGCTTCTGCTCTGCTGATGCCGGGGCTGGTGTTGTCCTGCCGAGCTTAGTCCGGTGGTCGGACAGCCTGCTGCGGGTGGCGGGGCGCTGGAGGTAGAAGCGGCGCAGAGCAGCAGCCCCGGCGCGGAGACACGGGACCCTGCGGCGGGGCAGGACTCGGGTCGTTCAGGGACGGCAATCAGGACTGCCAGGGTGGGAGTCCCGGCGGAGGTCCGGGGCCCCTGCGGCGGTAGGTCCAGTCGGCGGCGACGGTGCGAGCAAGGGACCCGGGAAGGCTGTGGCGGCGATACGGACGGCACGGCACGGCAGCCTCTGACAGCGAGGGCACGGCGGGAGCCCCGGCACGGGGCCCCTGCGGCGGTGGGCGGCGTCGGCGGTACGGGTGCCGGGTGCGGGTGCGGGTGCGGGTGCGGGGACGACGGGCAGAGCGGACGCCCCGGCGCGGGAAGCCGGAACCTGCACACGCCAGCCCCCGCAAGGCGGGAATCCCGGTGCGAGGCCGGGCCCCAGCGGCGGCAGCGGGGCAAGGCGGCGGGGCAGGCACCGCGCGCGGCGACCCCACGGCCTGGCCAGGAGTACGCCCCGGCGGGGGGCCGGGCCGCTGGGGCGGCGGGGAAGGGCGGGATGGCGGGAACCCCGGCGTGGGGGCCGGGGCCCTGAGGCGGGAGAGGGGCGAGGCGGCGGGGCAGGCTCCGCGCGGCGACCCCACAGCCTGGCCACGGGCACGCCCCGGCGCGGCCCCTGGGGCGGCAGCGGGGCGGCATGGCGGAGCCCCGGCGTGGGGCCGGGGCTCCGGGGTGGGGTCAGTCGCGGGGGCGGGGGCCTTCGTCGGGGTACTCCCACTGCTCCTCGCGGGGGCCGAGCAGCCGGTCCGTGAGGCTGGGGAGGTCGTCCAGGGGGGTCTCCTCGGCCCAGTCGGGGCGGGGGCGGCTCGGCCGGTCGCCCCCGCCCCGGGCGGCCAGCGCCTCGGGGCCGACGGCGGGCATCTCGCGGGTACGCTCCACCGGCTGCTCCCCCGCCGGGGCCTGCGGGTCGGGCCGCCACAGCCAGCTGGGCGCCCGGTCCACGGGCTTGTCCGCCCCGGCGGGCGTGCCCGGCACCCTGGGTAGTACCGCGGTCTCATCGGCAGGCGAACCCGGCGAGCCTGGCAAGCCCGGTCCGGGCTGGAAGCGCGGGATCGGGGCGGTCTTCTCGGCCGGCGAGACCCGGGGCGGCGGACCGGCCGCCTCCACGGCGGCCAGCCGGTCCTCCTCGGAGATCTCCGTGGTGGCACCGTCCGGGTCGACGCCACCGAGGGCGGCCTGCGGCAGCTCAGTGGTGATGTCGTCGAAGTCGGCCCCGGCCGCCGCCGCAGCCGCAGCGGCGGCCGACTCGGCGCGCAGCCGGGCCTCCTCCGCCCGTTGCAGCGCCTCCTCGGCGCGGCGGCGCTGCTCGGCCCGCTGGACCTCGCGCTGCCGCTGGAGTTCGGTCTGGCGGGCGGCCTCTGCCTCGATGCGGCGCCGCTCCTCCTCCTCGGCCGCGCGACGGGTCTCCTCGGCCGCGCGGCGGCGGGCCTCCTCCTCGGCGCGGCGCTTGGCCTCCTCCTCGGCGAGCCGGCGCGCGGCCTCTGCCGCCTGCTGCTCCTCCTCGGCCTTGCGGAGGCGTTCCCGCTCGGCCTCCTCGGCGCGGAGCCTGGCGAGCATCTCCTGCCGCTGCCGCTCGGCCTCCTCGGCCTCCGCCTTGCGGCGGGCCTCCTCGGCGGCCCGCCGCTCGGCCTCTTCCCTGGCCAGCCGCTCCTGCTCGACGCGCTGGGCCTTCTCCTGCTCGGAGAGCGGCAGTTCGCGGTCGAGCCGGTGGCGGATGGCGGTGGTGACGGCTCCGGCGGGCCGGGCGGCGTCGACGACCAGGTAGCGGGAGGGGTCGGCGGCGGCCAGGGCCAGGAACCCGGCCCGGACCCGCCGGTGGAACTCGCCGGGTTCGGACTCCAGCCGGTCCAGCGCCTCGGTGAAGCGCTCCCGGGCGGCTTCGGGGTCGACGTCGAGCAGCACGGTGAGGTCGGGGACGAGCCCGCCGGTGGCCCAGCGGGAGATCCGGGTGACCTCGGTGGCGGACAGGTCGCGTCCGGCGCCCTGGTAGGCGATGGAGGAGTCCATATAGCGGTCGGTGATCACCACGGCGCCGCGCTCCAGGGCGGGCAGGATGACGTTCTCCACGTGTTCGGCGCGGTCGGCCGCGTAGAGCAGGGCCTCGGCCCGGTGGGAGATGCCGGTGTTGCCGACGTCCAGCAGCATGGCGCGCAGCCGCTGCCCGACGGGGCTGCCGCCGGGTTCGCGGGTGAGGACGACCTCGTGGCCCTTGCTGCGGATCCACTCGGCGAGTGCCTGGGCCTGGGTGGACTTCCCGGCGCCGTCGCCGCCCTCCAGGGCGATGAAGTAGCCGGTGCCGGCCCGGTGCGGGGCCCTGGGCGGGCTGCCCTGGAGGGCGTTCCACAGGTCGCGGCCGAAGGGGGCGGTGGCGCGTCGGTCGTCGGTACGGAGCAGGACGACGGCGGCGAGGGCGAGGGTGAGCAGTCCGCAGAGGGCGAGCGCCAGCCCGGCGCCGCCCTCGCTGAAGGAGAAGGTGCCGGGGGTCCGGTCGCCGTACTGCCGCGTGCCGATGGCGGCGGCGAGCAGCGGTACGACGATCAGCGCGGCGCCGATGACGGCCCGCAGCACGGCGTGCAGATGCTCGGTGACCTTGGGCTGCCTGGTCTCCTCGGTCTCCTGCTGGAGCAGCGCCCGGCCGGTGGTGATCACCGTGCCGGCGGCGGTACCGGCCAGCGCGGTCAGTACCAGGACCAGGACGTAGTCGGGCACCAGCCCGGCGAGGATCAGCGCCAGGCCGAGTACGCCGAGGGCGAGCGCCAGTAGCCGCCGCCGGGAGAGGGTGGGCAGCGTCGCACGCGCGGTGCGGATGCCCAGTGCGGGGCCGCCGGTGGCGGCCAGCACCAGCAGGCCGTAGCCGATCGGACCGGCGCCCCGGTCGGCGGCGTGCAGCAGGGCGATCGAGGCGACCCCGGCCATGGCGGCGCAGGCGGCGGCGATGGCGAAGGTGAAGAACGGGGCGGAGCCGGTGCGGCCCCGGGAGAGCACCGGACCGGCGGCGTCCGAGGGGGCGCGCAGGCTCTGGAGCGGGGAGCGGGGGGCGGCTGCCGTACCGCGGCCGGAGGGCAGCGTCCGCAGGTACAGCAGGACGGCCGAGGCGGCGAAGAGCAGCGCGGCGCCGAGCGCGGCGGTGGTGGCCTGGTGGGCGCGCAGCCAGTCGGCGCCGGTGGCGATGACATTGCCGACCAGGGTGAGGGCGACCAGGACGGCGGCGGCCAGCGGCACGGTGGCCCAGCCGGTGGCCAGGTCGAGGGAGCGTACGGTCGCCAGCTGGGAGCCGGCGGGCCTGGCCTCGACGGCCGGTGCGTAGGGGGTGGCGGCGGGCAGCAGGGCGGGGGCGGTGGCGCTCTTGGCGACGCTCCACACCCGCTCGGCGGCGCCGGCGGCGAAGACGGTGGCGAAGAGCCAGGTCGCGGCGTTGTGGCCGGTCCAGACGATCCACCAGGGTGCGACACCGACCAGGGCGGCGCGCAGCACGTCGCAGCCGATGAGGGTCCAGCGGCGGTCGAGCCGGTCGGCGAGCAGGCCGTGCAGGGGGGCGAGCAGTACCGCGCCGAGCAGCAGGGTGGCCGCGAGGCGGGCGGCGAACACGGCGACCAGGGTGAAGGCCAGGCCCCGGTAGCCGCCGCCGAAGAGCTGTTCTGCGGCGGATGCCTGGGCGGTGAGCGCCAGCAGGACCAGCAGGGCGAGCCGGTCGGCGGTGCCGCCGATGAGCTGCGCGGTCCACAGCCGGCGGTAGGGGCGGATGCGGAGCAGTGCGCGGGCCCGCTCGCCCGGGGTCCCGGCGGGGGCGACCTCGGGTGCGGTGCGCGGGCCGCCGGCGGCGGCGTGCTCCTCCGCCCCGGGGGCGGGTGGGTCGGAAGGTGCCGGCGCTGACGTGGGCGGCGCCTTTGCCGCCGCGGCCTCGGCCCTGGGCTGTGGCTGCTCGTCACGCGTCATGCGGCCAGCCTAACCGTCCGGCGCCGCTTCAAACGGAGAGGTGACTGTCCGCATATGCGCTCATGACACGGTTGTGACCGGCGGTGGGCGGCCCGGACGCTGCCGGGACCGCCCACCGGGCCGGTCAGACCTGCTCGGAGACCGGGAGGCCGGCGGAGCCGGACTCGGCCGGGGCAGCGGCCTTCGCCGTGGTCTTCTTCGCCGGGGCCTTCTTGGCGGTGGACTTCGCCGCCGTCTTCTTGGCGGCGGTCTTGGCGGCGGTCTTGGCGGCGGTCTTGGTGGTGGTGGCGGCCTTGGCGGTGGTGGTCTTCTTGGCCGCCGCCTTCTTCGCCGGGGCCTTCTTGGCGGTCTTCTTCGCCGGGCCCTTGGAGCGCTTCTCCGCCAGCAGCTCGAAGCCCCGCTCCGGGGTGATGGTCTCGACGTCGTCGTCCTTGCGCAGCGTCGCGTTGGTCTCGCCGTCGGTGACATACGGGCCGAAGCGGCCGTCCTTGACGACCACCGGCTTTCCGCTGACCGGGTCGGCGCCCAGCTCCTTGAGCGGGGGCGCGGCAGCGCGGCGACCGCGCTGCTTGGGCTGCGCGTAGATGGCCAGGGCCTCGTCGAGGGTGATGGTGAACATCTGCTCCTCGGTCTCCAGCGACCGGGAGTCGGTGCCCTTCCTGAGGTACGGGCCGAAGCGGCCGTTCTGCGCCGTGATCTCCTGGTCGTCGGCGGGGTCGGTGCCGACCACCCGGGGCAGGGTGAGCAGGCGGAGCGCGTCCTCCAGGGTCACCGTCTCCAGCGACATCGACTTCAGCAGCGAGGCGGTGCGCGGCTTGACGGCGTTCTTGCCGGTCTTGGGAGCGTCCTCGGGGAGGATCTCGGTGACATAGGGGCCGTAGCGGCCGTCCTTGGCCACGATGGCGTGGCCGGTGGCGGGGTCGGTGCCCAGCTCGTAGTCGCCGGTGGGCTTGGCCAGCAGTTCCCCGGCGAGCTGGACGGTCAGCTCGTCCGGCGGCAGGTCGTCGGGGACGTCGGCGCGCTGCTCGGCGCCGTCCTCGCCCTTCCGCTCGACATACGGCCCGTAGCGGCCGACGCGCAGCACGATGCCGTCGCCGACCGGGAAGGAGCTGACCTCGCGGGCGTCGATCGCGCCCAGGTCGGTGACCAGTTCCTTGAGGCCGCCGAGGTGGTCGCCGTCGCCGTTTCCGGCGTGCGCGGCGGAGGCGGCGTCGACGTCGCCGTCACCGAAGTAGAAGCGGCGCAGCCACGGCACCGCCTTGGCCTCGCCACGGGCGATGCGGTCGAGGTCGTCCTCCATGCGGGCGGTGAAGTCGTAGTCGACCAGCCGGCCGAAGTGCTTCTCCAGCAGGCCGACCACGGCGAAGGAGAGGAAGGAGGGGACCAGCGCCGTCCCCTTCTTGAAGACATAGCCCCGGTCGAGGATGGTGCCGATGATCGAGGCGTAGGTGGAGGGGCGGCCGATCTCCCGCTCCTCCAGCTCCTTGACCAGCGAAGCCTCGGTGTAGCGGGCCGGGGGCTTGGTGGCGTGGCCCTCGGGGGCGAGCTGCTCGGCGGCCAGCGGGTCGCCCTCGGTGACCTGGGGCAGCCGGCGCTCGCGGTCGTCGAGTTCGGCGTTGGGGTCGTCGGCGCCCTCGACGTATGCCTTGAGGAAGCCGTGGAAGGTGATGATCTTGCCGGAGGCGGAGAACTCGACATCCCGGCCGTCCGCGCTGTGCCCGCCGACCCGGACGGTGACGGACTGGCCGACCGCGTCCTTCATCTGGGAGGCGACGGTACGCATCCAGATCAGCTCGTAGAGGCGGAACTCGTCGCCGGAGAGCCGGGTCTCGGCCGGGGTGCGGAAGCGGTCGCCGGAGGGGCGGATCGCCTCGTGCGCCTCCTGGGCGTTCTTGACCTTGCTGGCGTAGACCCGGGGGGCGTCCGGCAGGTACGACTCGCCGTAGAGCTGCTTCACCTGGGCGCGGGCTGCCGCCACCGCCGTCTCGGAGAGCGTGGTGGAGTCGGTTCGCATGTAGGTGATGAAGCCGTTCTCGTACAGCTTCTGGGCGACCTGCATGGTGCGCTTGGCGCCGAAGCCCAGCTTGCGGCTGGCCTCCTGCTGGAGCGTGGTGGTGCGGAAGGGCGCGTACGGGGAGCGCCGGTAGGGCTTGGACTCCACGCTGCGCACCGCGAAGGCGGTGTCGGCGAGGGCGGCGGCCAGCGCCCGGGCGGCCGTCTCGTCCAGGTGCAGCACCTGGGCGGAGGCTCCCTTGAGCCGGCCGTCGGGGCCGAAGTCGCGGCCGGTGGCGACCCGGCGGCCGTCCACGGTGGTGAGCCGGGCACCGAAGGACTCCGGGTCGGCGGCGTCGCCGGCGCGGCCGGTCGAGAAGGTGCCGACCAGGTCCCAGTAGGAGGCGGAGCGGAAGGCGATCCGCTCGCGCTCGCGCTCCACCACCAGGCGGGTGGCCACCGACTGCACCCGGCCGGCGGAGAGGCCGCGGGCGACCTTCTTCCAGAGCACCGGGGAGACCTCGTAACCGTAGAGCCGGTCGAGGATGCGGCGGGTCTCCTGGGCGTCGACCAGGCGCTGGTTGAGGTCGCGGGGGTTGCGGACGGCCTCCTGGATGGCGTCCTTGGTGATCTCGTGGAAGACCATCCGGCGCACCGGCACCTTGGGCTTGAGCACCTGCTGGAGGTGCCAGGCGATGGCCTCGCCCTCGCGGTCCTCATCGGTGGCGAGCAGCAGTTCGTCGGCGTCGGCGAGCAGCGACTTGAGCTTGGCGACCTGGCTCTTCTTGTCGGAGTTGACGACATAGATGGGCTCGAAGTCATGCTCGACGTCGACGCCGAGGCGGCGCACCTCGCCGGTGTACTTGGCGGGTACCTCGGCGGCGCCGCTGGGGAGGTCTCGGATGTGCCCGACGCTCGCCTCGACGACGTACCCGGGGCCCAGATAGCCCTTGATCGTCTTCGCCTTGGCCGGCGACTCGACGATGACGAGTCGACGTCCGTCGCGGGCGGTCTCGCTGGTCGGGGACACCTTCTGCTCTTCTCTCCCGGTCGTGGGTGGTGGCCGGCCGGTGATGCGCGGCTCCTGTGTCGGGCGCGCGCCGTTCGACCCGGCCTCCGCCGGGGCCCGCCGCGTTGCACGACGCACCCCCAACTGCGGAGTGTGACCGTACCCCGGCCACCCTTGTCAAACGGACGGATCCCGCTTTTTCACCGGCGGGGCCGACCGACGCCACTCGAACGGTAACCCGATGCCGGGTGTTCCCGCCGCGCGGACCACCTCCTGAGCGGGGGCGGGACCGGTTTCTTGGCATGCCCTTTACGTAACGGGGGGCCTCGGCCGGGCCCGGGAGACTTTCTCGGCACTCGGGTTCGACGCGGCGCTGCGGGTGCTGCGGTGCGCTCCGGACTGCGCTGCGGTCTGCGCTGCGGTCTGCGCTCCGGTTCAGCGGCCGACGGCGGAGAGGAGCACGGCCAGGCCGACGGCGAGGCTGCCGACGCCGAGAATCGTCCAGAAAGCGTCGCTGGGCGCCGTACGCAGGCCGTCCGCCAGGGCCATCCGTGCGGGGCGCCGGGGGTCGTAGCAGATCTGCACCAGGGTGCCCGGGGAGAGCCGGGCGGGCCTGCTCAGCGGGGTGTGCCCGCGCGGCCGGGAGACCAGCGACTCGGCGCGGTCGGCGGTGCTGTACGCCAGCGCGGGCGTGGGGTCGTCGGTCTCGGCGGCGTGGCTGTCGGCGACCACCCGGGCGACCGCCGGGACCCCGTGGTGGCGCAGATACCGGCGCAGGCGTACCTCGGCGGCGCACCAGCACAGCAGCGCGCCGCCGAAGAGCGCGAACACTGCCCCCGCCGTGACCGCCGCCGGTGCCTCCACCCGTCCGCCCCTCCCCCGCTGCCGCATCGCTCGCCGTGTCGCTCGCCGCGGCCGATCCGCTGCGGATCGGCTGCCGTGCCGAGCATCCCGGTGGCAGGTCAACGCGGCACCGACCCGGCGGGTACGGCGGGCGAAGAGACGGCGACAAAAGGGTGGACCGGACGGCCCCTACGGCGGACTGTCCACAGGCTGTGGACAGTCGCGCGCGGCCGGATCAGCCGACCGGGCCGACGGGCTCGACAGGCTCGATGAAGCCCTGCTCCACCAGCAGCCGCAGCGACTGCGGGACGCGGTCGCGGAGCATCACCCGGTCCTCGCCCAGCAGCCGGGCGATGGCATCCACGATGTCGCCGGCGGCCAGCGTGCCGTCGCAGACTCCGGCGAAGCCCGCGCCGACCGTGTCCACCTTGGTTGCCCGCCGCATGCCACGGTTCTGACGGAGGATCACATGCTCGGGGTCCTCCGCGCCCGGCGCACCGACCTGCTCCTGCACCACCTCCGGCGCCAGCCGGTAGTGGGCGGCCAGCAGTACCGCGTCGTCGCGGGTCCGCAGGAAGCCCTGGCGGGCGAACCACCGCTCGATATGCGGGCCGAGCGGCTGCTCCACCGGGTGCGGCCACTCCTCCACATGGACGGCGGGCTGCTCGGCGCCGGACGCCCGCAGGGTGATCCAGCCGAAGCCGATCCCCTCGACCTTGGCGGACTCGAAGGCGTCCAGCCACTCGTCGTAGCGGGCGTCATAGCCGCTCCCGGCGGCCTCGGTGGCCTCGGTGGCCTCGGCGGCGGCCCGGTGGTCCCCCGCGTCGCGCAGCCACAACTCCGCGTACTGGGCGACATCCTGGACCTCCCGCTGCACCACCCAGGCGTCCAGGCCGGTACCGGCGACCCACTCGGCCAGCCGCTCATGCCAGTCCTCGCCGCGGATGTGCTGCCAGTTGGCGAGCAACTGGCAGTAGCCGCCGGGCGCCAGATGGTCCGCCGCCTCCCGCACCAGCCGCCGGCAGAGCTCGTCGCCGGGCATACCGCCGTCCCGGTAGGTGAACCGCCCGGTGGGCGAGATCACAAACGGCGGGTTGGAGACGACCAGGTCGAAGCGCCGCTCCCCGACCGGCTCGAAGAGACTGCCCTGCGCCGTCTCGACATTGCCGAAGCCGGAGAGCGCCACCGTCAGCCGGGTGAAGTGCAGCGCCCGGGGGTTGACGTCGGTGGCGGTGACCCGGCCGGAGTGGCGGGCGGCGTGCAGCGCCTGCACCCCGGAGCCGGCGCCCAGGTCCAGGGTCTCGCGCACCGGTCGGCGGACCGTGATCCCGGCGAGCGTGGTGGACGCCCCGCCGACGCCCAGCACCAGGTCCCGGCGGGCCACGCCCGAGGCGGCACCGGCCGCTCCGATGCCGCCCGCGCCGCCGACCGCGCATCCGAGGTCGGAGACCACCCAGGCGTCGGCGCTCTCGGCTCCGGCCACCTCGTTGGCGTACGGGCGGACATCCACCGTGGCGCGCACCTCGCCGCCGTCCTGCCGCAACCAGCCGTCGGCCAGGCAGTCTGCGGCGGGCAGGGCCGCTGCGGCGCGCTCGTACGGCACCGGCTGCCGCAGCAGGAAGAGCCGGACCAGGGTCTCCAGCGGGCTGGTGCCCCGGGTGGCCCGCAGCGCGGGCACCGTCTCGCTGCGTGCCAGCGCGGCGTACGCGGTGGCGCCGAGCAGTTCCAGGCAGCCGTCGGCGGTGAAGTCGGCGGCCAGCAGCGCCTCCCGCAGGCGGGCGATGCGGTCGCGGTCGAGGGCCGGGAGGTACGGGTCGGCGGGGGCGGTGCTTGTCGTCACGCGCCCATTCTCCCCGCCCGCGCGCCGGGCGCTCGCACCCGGCGCGGCCCGGCTCAGTCCTTGGGAGCCGAGGCCGACGCCTTGGGCGACGCCGACGCGGGCGCCGAGGGCGACCCGGACGACGCCGACGACGACGCAGCGGGCTGCGACTCGGGTGCCGAGGCGGCGGGCCCGGAGGCAGGCGCGGAGGCGGAGTCGCCCGCAGCCGTCTTGCAGCCGGGCTGCTTGGCGATGGCCTGGCCCAGATCGCCGGTCTGCACCTTGGCGATGGCCGAGCTGGAGAGCTGAGCCAACTGCTGCACCTGGTCCCCGACGCTCTTCAGCCCGTCGGCGAACTTGGCCTGGTCGCCGGTCGGCAGCGCGTCCACCTTCTTCTGGACCTCCTGGTATCCGGCGGCGGCCCTGCCCAGCTCGTCCACGGCCTGCTGCTGCAACCCCGAACCGTTGTCGATCTTCGGCGCTCCGGCCGCGTCCACCGCCGCCGCGATCTGCCGGTTGGCCTGCCCCAGGACGGCGATGTCACCGGAGAGCCGCTTGCGCAGCTGGTCGGGGCTCTCGCCCTGCTTGACCCGGCCGGTGTCGGCGAGTGCGGCATTGGCCTGCGAGATGGGGTTCTTGGCGGCATCGCAGACGGCCTTGGCCCAGGACTCCAGCTGCGCGGTGTTGTCACTGCACGCCGTGGCACCGAGGGCGAGGAGGGCGCCCGCAGCGGGCAGCGCCAGCAGCTTGATCTTCACCGGAGTGGTCCCTTCGGCTTGACGGTCGGTCGTGGTGCACCGCCTGGGAACCTACACGGCAGGGCGAGGCCCATGACGGCCCCGAAGCCCGATCCTCCGGATATGTGAGGTTCAGCGCATCCCGCGCTGCTCATGCCAGCGGTCGATCAGGGCCGGCAGCTCGCGCTGCATATAGGCGTAGAAGTCGCGCATCTCGCGCAGCCTGAGGCCCGCGACGCTCTCCTCACCGGCCGCCTGGATGCCCTCCTCCGCCGCCTGCACCATGACGTCCAGCAGGCGGTTCTGACTGGACGACATGACCGCCCAGCCGTCCGGGCGCAGCCGGTAGTGGTCGCGCCGGTCGCCGGGGGCCGGGACCCGCTCCGCCAGGTCGAGCGAGACCAGCGACTTGAGGGCGCCCGACACCGCCCCCGCGCTCGCCCCGAGCTGTTCGCAGAGTTCACCGGCGGTGGTGGTCTCCTGGTCGGTGTAGAGCAGGGCGCACATCACCCGGGCGGCCATCCGCTGCATTCCGGCCTGGGTCAGGACCAGCGCGAGCCGCTCGGCGGTCGCGGATGTATCGGCCATGGGATGCCCTCCTCCTGCTGGATGCCGCCGCATAGCGAATCTTAACGCTTCTGAAGCTTCACGTATTACTGAAGGTTCAGTAGCCTCTCTGCTATGGACAAGGCGATCCAGCTGGAGAAGCTGGCAAAGACCTACGGCCGCCGACGCGGCCTGGTCGACCTCACCCTGGATGTCGAACGCGGTGAGGTGTTCGGCTACCTGGGCCCCAACGGCGCGGGCAAGTCCACCACCATCCGCCTGCTGCTGGACCTGATCCGCCCCAGCGGCGGCCGGGCGACCGTCCTGGGTCTCGACCCGCGCGGCGACGCGGTGGAGCTGCACCGGCGGATCGGCTACCTCGCAGGCGACTTCACCGTCGACGGCCGGCAGACCGTACGTGAGTGCCTGACCTTCCTGGCGGCGCTGCGCGGTGGCGTACCGGAGCGCCGGATCGACGCGCTGGCGGAGCGGCTGGGCCTGGAGCCGGCGCCGCGCATCCGGTCGCTCTCCAAGGGCAACCGGCAGAAGGTCGGCCTGGTGCAGGCGTTCATGCACCAGCCGGAGCTGCTGATCCTGGACGAGCCCACGTCCGGCCTGGACCCGCTGGTCCAGCACGTCTTCCTGGACCTGGTCCGGGAGGCCCGCGCGGACGGCCGCACCGTCTTCATGTCTTCGCATGTGATGAGCGAGGTGCAGGCGGTCGCCGACCGGGTGGCGATCATCCGCGAGGGGCGGCTGGTCACCGTGGACACCGTGGCGGCGCTGCGCGAGCGCGCGGTGCGGACCGTGGAGCTGCACTTCGACGGCCCGGCACCGGCCGAGGAGTTCCGCCGGCTGCCCGGCGTCACCGAGGTCGAGGTGGACGGCTCCCGGCTGCGCTGCCGGATCGCCGGCAGCCCGGACGCGCTGGTCAAGACGGCGGCCCGGTACACCGTCACCGGGCTGCTGTGCGAGGAGCCCGACCTGGAGGAGCTCTTCTTCACGTACTACCGGAACGGAGCTGGCCATGACGACCGCGTCGCCGCCTGAGACCCTGCCGCCTGAGTCCAGGCCGCCTGAGCCCCCTCCGCAGAGCCGGCTGCCCCGCACCCTGTGGAGCCAGACGCTGCGCGACGGCCGCCGCCCGCTGATCGGCTGGACGGTGGGCACCGCGCTGGCCGGGGCGATGTACGCGAGCTTCTACCCGCAGGTCGGCGGCGCCATGGGTGACCTCACCGACAGCCTCCCGGACGGACTCAAGCAGGCGTTCAACATGGAGGACCTCTCCTCCGCCGCCGGCTACCTGGGCTCCACACCGTTCGGCGTGGTGATCCCGCTGCTGGTGCTCTTCCATGGGGCGGCCACCGGCGCCCGGGCCATCGCGGGCGACGAGGAGTCCGGCTTCCTGGACCTGCTGCTGGCCCACCCGATGGGCCGGGTGCGGCTGGTGCTGCACCGGTACGGCGCGCTGGCCACCGGTTCGGCCGCCATCGCCGCCGCGGTGCTGCTGATGATGCTGGCGATCCGCAGCCCGGCCGAGCTGACCACCGTCTCGGCCGCCGAATTCGCCGCCCAGTGCCTGGGGCTGGCGCTGCTGGGCGCCTTCTTCGGCGCCCTGGCGGTGTGCATCGGCTGCTTCGTCGGGCGGCGGGGGCTGGTCTTCGGTGTCACCGCCGCAGTGGGCGTGGTGTCCTATGCGCTGAACGCCTTCGGCCCGCAGATTCGCCTCGGTTGGACGCGGGCCCTCTCCCCGTTCCACTACTACGCGGGCGGGGAGCCGCTGAAGCACGGCTTCCAGTGGGCCGACGCGGGGGTGCTGGCCCTCGGCTGCGCGGTGCTGGTGGCACTGGGGGCGTGGGCCTTCCGGCGCCGGGACATCGGGACCTGATCCGCCCCGGGCCTGTGGTGCCGCCCGACCGTACCCCGCAGGGACGGCCGGGCGGCACCACAGGCGTCGGCGGATCGACGGGGATCAGCCGACCCGGGACGTCAGTGCACCGCTGCCGGATCCGCTGATCGGGTGACGGTGCCCTCGTCGCCGTCGTCATCGCCCCGCGCGACACCGCGCCGCTTGGAGATGTACACCGCGCCCACCACCACGGCCAGCGCCAGCAGCGCCACCGCGACCCGCAGGGCCACGCTGGCGTGCGCGCCGAAGCTGAACCTGACGATGGCGGGGGCGATCAGCAGCGAGACCAGGTTCATCACCTTGAGCAGCGGGTTGATGGCCGGCCCTGCGGTGTCCTTGAAGGGGTCGCCGACCGTGTCGCCGATCACCGTGGCCGCGTGGGCGTCGCTGCCCTTGCCGCCGTGGTGGCCGTCCTCGACCAGCTTCTTGGCGTTGTCCCAGGCACCTCCGGAGTTGGCCAGGAAGACCGCCATCAGGGTGCCCGCGCCGATGGCGCCGGCCAGGAACGAGCCGAGCGCGCCGACCCCCAGCGCAAAGCCCACCGCGATCGGCGCCAGCACCGCCAGCAGACCGGGAGTGGCCAGCTCGCGCAGCGCGTCCTTGGTGCAGATGTCCACCACCCGGCCGTACTCCGGCGTCTCGCTGCCGTCCATGATCCCGGGGTGGTCGCGGAACTGGCGGCGCACCTCGAAGACCACCGACCCGGCGGAGCGCGAGACGGCGCTGATCGCCAGACCGGAGAAGAGGAAGACCACCGCCGCCCCCAGCAGCAGCCCCACCAGGTTGTTGGGCTGCGCGATGTCCAGCGAGAGGGTGTTGCCGTGGGCCGCCGGGCCCACCTTGTCGACCGCCGTGCTGATGGCGTCCGTGAAGGACCCGAAGAGCGCGGTGGCGGCCAGCACCGCCGTGGCGATGGCGATGCCCTTGGTGATGGCCTTGGTGGTGTTGCCCACCGCGTCCAGCTCGGTGAGCACCTGCGCCCCCGCGCCGTGCACATCGCCGGACATCTCGGCGATGCCCTGCGCGTTGTCGGAGACCGGGCCGAAGGTGTCCATCGCCACGATCACGCCCACGGTGGTGAGCAGGCCGGTGCCGGCCAGCGCCACCGCGAAGAGGGCCAGCACGATGGAGCCGCCCGCCAGCAGATACGCGCCGTAGACGGCGGCACCGATCACCACCGCCGAGTAGACGGCCGACTCCAGGCCCACCGAGATACCGGAGAGCACGACAGTGGCAGGGCCTGTGAGGGAGGTCCTCCCGATGTCGCGTACCGGTCGGCGGGTGGTCTCGGTGAAGTAGCCGGTGAGCTGCTGGATGACCGCGGCCAGCACGATGCCGATGGCGACCGCGGCGAGGGTGAAGACGCGCGGGTCGCCGCTGTGGCCGCTGATCGAGGCCGGGACATGGCCGAGCCCGGCGAAGCTGGACGGCAGGAAGGCGAAGACCGCAGCCGCCACCAGCAGCAGCGAGATCGCCGCCGAGATGAAGAAGCCACGGTTGATCGCGGTCATACCGCTGCGGTCCCTGGTCCGGGGGGAGACCGCGAAGATGCCGATCACCGCCGTGATGACGCCGATCGCCGGGACGACCAGGGGGAAGGCGAGGCCGTCGTCGCCGAAGGTGGCCGTGCCGAGGATCAGTGCGGCCACCAGGGTGACGGCATAGGACTCGAAGAGGTCGGCCGCCATGCCGGCGCAGTCGCCGACGTTGTCGCCGACATTGTCGGCGATGGTGGCGGCATTGCGCGGGTCGTCCTCGGGGATGCCCTGCTCCACCTTGCCGACCAGGTCGGCGCCGACGTCGGCAGCCTTGGTGAAGATGCCGCCGCCGACTCGCATGAACATCGCCAGCAGCGCGGCGCCGAAGCCGAATCCCTCCAGCACCCTCGGCGCGTCGGCGCGGTAGATCAGCACCACCCCGGCCGCGCCCAGCAGGCCCAGGCCCACCGTGCACATGCCGACCACGCCGCCGGTGCGGAAGGCGATCCGCATGGCCCGGTGGGAGACCAGCCGCACATCCGGCGCGGTGGTCGGGCCGCCCTCGGTAGGGCTGATCGCGGGCGCGGCGGGGGTGGCGGCGCGGGCCGCAGCGGCGACCCGGACGTTGCTGCGTACCGCCAGCCACATGCCCAGATAGCCGGTGGCGGCCGAGAAGCCCGCTCCCACCAGGAAGAACAGCGAGCGGCCGATGCGCTGGTTCGCGGTGTCGGCGGGGAGCAGCATCAGCAGGAAGAAGACCGCCACGGCGAAGATGCCGAGGGTGCGCATCTGCCGGGTCAGATAGGCGTTGGCACCTTCCTGGACGGCGGCGGCGATCCGTTTCATGGACTCGGTGCCCTGGTCGTGGGCGAGTACCTGGCGGACCAGGACCAGCGCGACACCCAGGGCCGCGAGGGCGACCACACCGACCACGACCACCAGGGTCAGGTTGGTGCCGGTCAGGACCGCCTGGACGCCCGAGGGGGAGTCGGCGAGCGGTGGATGGAGGGTTGTGGTCGATGCGTGCGTGCTTGCCGTATGGATGAGCCCCGCCATCAGTCCTCCTTGACGTCTGGCATATCGGCGCCGCCGGCCGCAGTGGGCCAGGAGGTCGGGGCAGAACCGCAGGAACAGCCGCGACCTGAGCGGTGCGCACATAACTGCTCGGCAGTGCGGGCGTTGCAACACATCGGGCCGGACCCTGCGGTACCGGCCGAATGCCGAGGATTGTATGGACCAACCCTTGATCAAAACAGACCAGCAGCACCGACAACGCTGCCATCAACAGCACTTCGCCACCACTCCGGGCAATTCTCCAATGACGGACTGCTCCCGGCCAACGGGGCGAGCGGCCTTCCCGCGGCAGGACCAATGGCCCCGGGAGTCCGGCCCCGGGACTCCGGCCCCGGGGGCTGCCATACGGCGAAGGGCGCCCCGGCCGGGGGCGCCCCTCGTCAGTCGTCGGTACGCGGTGTCGTCGGTACGCGGTGTCGTCGGTGCTCGGTGCGGACGGCGGTTCAGACGGAGACCTCGTGCACCGCCACCGGCCAGCTCATCCGGATCACGCCGCCGATGTCGTCGCTGCCGACGTCCAGGTCGTCGACCAGGCCGCTGATCACGGCCAGGCCCATCGCGTCCTCGGCGGAGTCGTCGGTGTCACCGGCGGCTGCCGGGGTGGCGGGCTCCGACTCATGGCCGACCCCGTCACCCACCTCGATGAGGAACCGCTTCTCCTGCTCCACCAGGGTGACCCGCACCGGGTCCTCCACCCCGGAGCGGCGGTGCAGCCCGACGGCCCGCGAACATGCCTCGCCGACCGCGAGTCTCACCTCGTCCAGGACGGATTCGTCGACCCCGGCGCGGCGTGCGACCGCGGCGGCCACCAGCCGCGCGGTGCGTACATGCTCGGGGAGCGCACTGAAACGGAGTTCGACGGTTGCCATGGCTTCCCCTCGGATCGTTGCCGTGCTGCCGTGAGCCGCGCCCCAGGGGTCGCCCGCACCGCGTGCGGACGGCCCCGGGGGCGCGTCGGCTCAGTCGGTCGCCGCGACGGCCTCGTCCACGGTGTTGTGGATGGGGAACACCTTGGTGAGGCCGGTGATCCGGAAGATCTTCAGAATGCGCTCCTGGTTGCACACCAGGCGCAGCGACCCCTCATGCGCGCGGACGCGCTTCAGGCCACCGACGAGGACACCCAGACCGGTCGAGTCGAGGAAGTCCACGCCTTCCATGTCGACGATCAGGTGGTAGTGACCCTCGTTGACCAGCTCGACGAGCTGCTCCCGCAGCTTCGGGGCGGTGTACACATCGATCTCGCCGCCCACCTCGACGACTGTGCGGTCGTCGACGGTACGGGTCGACAGGGACAGGTCCACGGAACCTCCAGCACCTTGCCTTGCTTCGTTGCGATCTCGACCGCCCGGGACGGGCGGTCGCCACCCGCGATGGCATTCAACCACCTGCGACCAGGGCAGCACGACGCCTTGCGACGATTCTGCGTCACGACGGTGACACACTGGGTCCTTATGCCGCCCAGCAGCCGCCCACCCGCCGCCGTACTTGAGAGGCTGTCCACCATCCGCGGACGGCAAGATCGGCTCACCCATACGGAGCACCTGCCCGCCCGGCCAGGCAGCCATGCGGACTGGCCGTCCGGAATCCGTACGGAGGTGGTCGAGGCCGCGGCGGCGCTCGGCATGGAGCGTCCGTGGACCCACCAGGCGCGGGCGATGGAACTCGCGCTGGCGGGCCGCAGCACGGTGATCGCCACCGGAACGGCGTCCGGCAAGTCGCTCGGCTACCTCGCGCCCGTCCTCAGCGCGCTGCTGGACGGCACCGAGGCGCCCAACGGACGCGGCGCCACCGCGCTCTACCTCGCCCCCACCAAGGCGCTCGCCGCCGACCAGCGCCGCCGCGCCGCCGAACTCGCGCCGCCCCGGGTGCGCGCGGCGCTCTACGACGGCGACACACCGGTGGAGGAGCGCGAATGGGTGAGGCAGTACGCCTCCTATGTGCTCACCAACCCGGACATGCTGCACCGCTCCGTCCTGCCCGCCCACACCCGCTGGGCCGCCTTCCTCAAGGCGCTCCGCTATGTGGTGGTCGACGAGTGCCACACCTACCGGGGCGTCTTCGGCTCGCATGTCGCGCAGGTGCTGCGCCGGCTGCGGCGGATCTGCGCCCGCTACGGCGCCGAACCGGTCTTCCTGCTCGCCTCCGCGACCTCCGCCGAGCCCGGTGCCTCCGCCTCCCGGCTGACCGGGCTGCCGGTCGCCGAGGTGACCGATGACGCCTCGCCGCGCGGGGACCTGGTCTTCGCGCTCTGGGAGCCACCGCTGACCGAACTGGTGGGCGAGCAGGGGGCGCCGGTACGCCGCACCGCCACCGCCGAGGCCGCCGACCTGCTCACCGACCTGGTGACGGAGGCGACCCGCACCGTGGTCTTCGTCCGCTCGCGGCGCGGCGCGGAGGTGGTGGCGCTCCAGACCCAGGAGCGGCTGGCCGAGATCGACCGCCGGCTGCCCGGGCGGGTCGCGGCCTACCGGGGCGGCTATCTGGCCGAGGAGCGGCGTGCCCTGGAGCGGGACCTGCACTCGGGGCGGCTGCTGGGGGTGGCGTCCACCTCCGCGCTGGAGCTGGGGATGGACGTCTCCGGCCTGGACGCGGTGCTGCTGGCCGGCTACCCGGGCACCCGGGCCTCCCTCTGGCAGCAGGCGGGCCGCGCCGGGCGTGCCGGGCAGGGTGCGCTGGCCGTGCTGATCGCCCGGGACGATCCGCTGGACACCTATCTGGTGCACCACCCGGAGGCGCTCTTCCAGCGGCCCGTGGAGTCCACCGTGCTGGACCCCGACAACCCTCATGTGCTGGCCCCGCACCTCTGCGCGGCGGCGGCGGAGCTGCCGCTCGGACCGGCCGACCTGGAACTGTTCGGGCCTTCGGCGGAGCCGCTGCTGCACCAGTTGGAGCGGCGCGGACTGCTGCGGCGGCGGGCCGGTGGCGCCTGGTACTGGACCCGGCGGGAGCGGGCCGCCGACGCGGTGGACATTCGGGGCGGCGGCGGGGCTCCGGTGCAGATCGTCGAGGCGGACACCGGGCGGCTGCTGGGCACGGTCGACGCGGCCGCCTCCCATGCCACCGTCCACACCGGCGCCGTCCACCTCCACCAGGGCCGCAGCTACCTGGTGCGGGACCTGGACCTGGAAGGCTCGGTGGCCCTCGTGGAGGAGGCCAACCCGCCGTACACCACCGTTGCCCGGGACACCACCGCGATCACCGTGCTGGGCACCGACACCACCGTGAAGTGGGGGGACGCGCTGCTCACCTACGGCTCGGTGGAGGTCGTCAACCAGGTGGTCTCCTTTCTGCGGCGGAAGATCGCCACCGGCGAGGTGCTGGGCGAGACCAGGCTCGACCTGCCGCCCCGCACGCTGCGGACCCGCGCCGTGTGGTGGTCGGTGACGGAGGATCAGCTGATCGAGGCCGATATCACCCCGGAGCAGCTGCCCGGCGCCGCGCACGCCGCCGAGCACGCCTCCATCGGACTGCTGCCGCTCTTCGCCACCTGCGACCGCTGGGACATCGGCGGGGTGTCGGTCCCGCTGCACCCGGACACGGGCCTGCCCACGGTCTTTGTGTACGACGGCCACTCGGGCGGCGCCGGCTTCGCCGAGCGGGGCTTCCAGCGGGCCGGGGAGTGGCTGACGGCCACCCGGGAGGCCATCGCCGCCTGCGAGTGCGAACGCGGCTGCCCGTCCTGTATCCAGTCGCCCAAGTGCGGCAACGGCAACGACCCGCTGGACAAGGCGGCGGCCGTCCGGCTGCTGGATGTGCTGCTCGCGGGCGCCGTCTGACCCGGTCGGTCGGAACGCCGGGCCGGAGCCGGGGTAGGGGCCGGGGCCGTCCCGGTCGGCGGAGGTGGTGGGCTCGACGGCCGCCGGCGTCCCCGGTTCGGACTCCTCGGCCCGGAGTGGTCCGGCCCGGGCCCGCGCCCCGGCCGGCGGGAAGAAACCGGGCAGCCCGCGCACCGGCACCTCCACCCGCACCTCCACCGCGTCGTCGCCCATCGCGCACGCCGCCAGGCGGGCGTGGTGCGCGGCGGCGATCCGCTCGGCCCGCCCGCACGCTCCGGCCGGTTCCAGCAGCAGCCGCTGGGCGGCGGCCAGCGCCGCCAAGTCGGCGGCGGACTCAGCCCGGTGGCGAGCCGCCACCGCCGAGCCCAGGCCCAGTACGGCCGCGAAGGCGCAGCACCCCAGCATCGCCAGCGCCAGCAGCCACACCGTGGCCGAACCCCGGTCGTCCGCCATCCGCGTCATGGCCGACCTCCCTGGCCGCCCGGCGGCGAACCAGGCAGTGAACCGGGCGGTGAACCGGGCAAGGGCGGACCGAACGGAGCACCCGGCGACGAGTCAGGCGGCGGAGCAGGAAGCAGATCCGGCAGTACGTCCTCCCGGGCGGCCACCGCCGCGGCGGCAACCCGCACCGACAGCACCCGCACCAGCCCGCCCGGCCCCCTGAACGGAGCCGCGACCGCCACCCGCACCGTCTCGGCGCCGCGCACCACGCGGACCTCCGCTCCGGCCGGGGCCGCCTCCCCGGCGACGGCCAGCACCGCAGCCTCGCTCTCACCACGGGCCGCCGCCCGGGCCCCCACCCGGGCGGCGTCCACGCAGCGGATCTGCGCGGCTGCCGCCAGCACGCCCCAGACCAGCATCGCGGTGAGCAGGACGACCGCAGGCAGCGCGACCGCGGTCTCCGCAGTGGCGTACCCCGCCTCCCCCACGCCGGGCCGACCGCGCCGCCGCCCCCTGCGGAACCGCTCAGAAGCCCGCATCGAGCGCCCGCTGGACGAGCTTGGTGATTGCGCCACTGACCGTGTCGCTGGTCACCACCTTGTAGAGCACGGCCGCGAACCCGCAGGCCGCGACCGTTCCCACAGCGTATTCAGCGGTGGTCATTCCGGCGTCCCGGCCCCGGCCGGCCGTGAGCCGACGACGGAGCAGCAACGCGAGCGGGCGCAGCCGGACCGGCAGCCGGAGCCGGTCCGGCAGCCACCGCAGGCGCGGGCCGCACAGCCCGAATACCGGGGGCTGCGCCAGAGGAAACAGTCGGAGGGTGATGGCCATGGAGGTCTCCTCACAGGTGATGGGTGGAACGGTTCTCAGCGCGGAGCCAGGAAGGCGGAGGCAAGCCCGGAGACGACGGGCACGATGCCGATGAGTACGAAGGCCGGCAGGAAGCACACCCCCAGCGGGGCCGTGGCGAGCACCCCGGCCCGCCGGGTGCGTGCGGTGGCGGACCGGGTCGCCGCCCCGCGCTGCTCCTCGGCGAGCCGGGCCAGGGTGGCGGCGGGCGGTGCACCGCTGGTCCCCGCCCGGGCGAGGCAGCGGCCCAGCGGGGCGAGGGCCGGGCAGCCGTCGCCCAGCCGCTCC
The DNA here is from genome assembly GCF_003258605.2 of Peterkaempfera bronchialis. NCBI lineage: Bacteria > Bacillati > Actinomycetota > Actinomycetes > Kitasatosporales > Streptomycetaceae > Peterkaempfera > Peterkaempfera bronchialis. Next base: position 3,772,507 of record NZ_CP031264.1, on the reverse strand, counting down.
CAGCAGTCGGCCGGGTCCGCGCCCAGCCGCAGCTCCGCCGCCACGGCTGCCAGCCGGTCCCGCATCGGGGAGCCGACCGCGCGCGAGACGGCCTCGGCGGCGTCCGAGGGGACGCCTGCGGCCCCGAGGCAGGCGGCCAGCAGTTCGGCGGTGAGCGGCAGTTGCGCCTCCAGGCGGTGGTCGGCCGCAGGCGCTCCGGCTCCGGCGGGCGGCATCCGCCGCAGTACGCGATGCAGGGCGACCCCTGCGACCGGGCCCAGCAGGGCACCCGGGATCCCGCCGACGAGCAGTGCGGCTCCCGCGCCCGCCGCCCAGGGCGCCAGCCGCCGAAGCGAGTGGCGGTCCGCCGCCCGCAGCCGCTGTGCCGCCGCCCGGACCCTGCCGGGACGTGGTCGCAGTGGTCGCAGCTCCGACCCGACCGCCCTGCCCAGCACCGCACCCCGGCGCCGCGCCATACGCCGTGCCCGCCCGGCCGCCGCAGCGCAGAGCAATCCGCACACGCCCGCCGCCGCAGCCCCGACCACCACCTGAGCGGCCATCACGCCCCTCCTCCCGCCGAACCGACCCCGACCACCCGCCACCCGCCGCCGTCAGCACGCGCACGCGCCCACGCCCTCGGCCCCGCGCACGATCCGCGCCGTCCACGCCAGCCCGGCGGCCTCCAGCGCCACCCCGGCCGCCAGGCACCCCAGCCCGGCCGGGGTGTGCAGCAGCATCCGCAGCGGTTCGGCGCCCAGCGCACTGCCCAGCAGCAGGCCGAACAGGGGCAGCACCGCAAGCAGCAGCGCCGTCGTCCGGGGGCCGGCCAGTTCGCCGCGAACGGTCTCGCGCAGGGCGCAGTCGGCCCGCAGTGCCTCCGCGACCCGGTCGAGCGCCGCAGCCAGCCCGGCCCCGCTGTCGGACGCGACCTGCCAGCACGCGGCGACCGCCGCCGCCCCGGCCGCGCCCCGGAGCCGGGCGGTCCGCCGCAGCGCCGCCGGTACATCCCCGGCGAAGCGGGCCGCCGCGAGCAGCGCGGTGGTGTCGACGCCCCCACGGTGCAGCGCCTCCGCCGTGGGCCCGCCCGGCGCCACTGCGGACTCCAGCGCCTGGCCGGGCACCGCTCCGGTGCGCAGTTCGGCGGCGAGCGCCGTACACAGCTCGACGACCGCAGCCTCCCGCAGCCATTCCGCGCGGCGCCCTTGCCGTCCCAGCCGCCATCGGTACAGCGGGTGTACGGCGGCAAGCGCGGCCAGCGCGGGGACGGGTGAGCCCAGCGACCAGCCGCCCAGCAACCCGGCCGGGACCAGCAGGAGTTCGGGGACGGCCCAGCGGGGCGTACGCCTGGCCCTGAGCGCGGCAGCGATCCTGCTGCCCGGCCGGGGGGCCGGTGGCCGATCCGGCGAGCCGTCCGAGTGGCCGTCCGGTGAGGCCGGTGCGGCGAGCAGCCGTCGGCGGCGGGTACGGCCTCGGCGGACCACCGCACCGCGTGCCCCGGCCGCGAGCAGCCCCAGCAGCGCCGCCCACAGCAGCCCGGCGGCGTACGGGCTCACCGGAGACCACCCCCGCCCGGGTCGATGCCCCGGGCGGCGCACCGCGCCACCAGGTGGCCCCAGCCGGGCCCGGGATGGCAGTCGCCGTCCGCCGACAGCACGGCGGCCGGGGCGGTGACCGCGAACCCGGCCCGGTCCCGCAGCAGTACATGGACCTCGGCGACCCGGCGCTGCCCGCTGCCGGGGTGGCGCACCAGGTGGACCACCGCGTCCAGGGCCGAGCAGAGCTGGCTGTGCAGGGCGGCCCGGTCGAGCCCGGCCATCGACCCCAGGGCCTCCAGCCGCGCGGGCACATCGGCCGCCGTGTTGGCGTGCACTGTGCCGCAACCGCCCTCGTGGCCGGTGTTGAGCGCCGTCAGCAGGTCCAGCACCTCGGGCCCGCGAACCTCCCCGACCACCAGCCGGTCGGGCCGCATCCGCAGGGCCTGGCGCACCAGCTCGCGGAGGTCGATCCGGCCGAGTCCCTCCTGGTTGGGCGGCCGGGCCTCCAGCCGGACGACATGCGGATGGGCCGGGCGCAGCTCTGCCGAGTCCTCGGCGAGGACGATCCGCTCGCCGGGGTCCACCAGCCCGAGCAGCGCGGCGAGCAGGGTGGTCTTGCCGCTGCCGGTACCCCCGCTGACCAGGAAGGACAGCCGGGCCGCGACCAGCGCGCGCAGCAGTCGCGCCCCGCTCGGGGAGAGCGATCCCGCCGCAGTCAGCTCCTCCAGGGTGAAGGCGCGCGGCCGGGCCACCCGGAGCGAGAGGTGGGTGCAGCCGACGGCCGGCGGCGGCAGGACGGCGTGCAGCCGGGTGCCGTCGGGCAGCCGGGCGTCGGTCCAGGGCCGGGCGTCGTCCAGCCGCCGCCCGGCGGCGGTGGCCAGCCGCTGGGCCAGTCGGCGCACGGCGGCCGCGTCGGGGAAGGAGATCCCCGCCGCCCGGGTCAGGCCGGTTCCCCGGTCGACCCAGACCTCGTCGGGCGCGTTGACCAGGACGTCGGTGACCTCCGGATCGGCGAGCAGCGGATCGAGCGGTCCGGCTCCGACGATCTCCGAGCGCAGGGCATGCACGGCCTCCAGGACGTCGCTGCCGCCGAGCGGGGGCCGCTCGGCGCGCAGTGCGGCGGCGACCGAGGCCGTGGTGGGCTCCGCGCCCAGCTCGGCGAGGCGCAGCCGTACGGCGTCGACCAGGGCGGCGGACTGCCCCTCAGCTCCGGCAGCACCCCCGGTGGACTTCGCCGGACGCGGCCCCACACCCGGACCCACACCCACACCCGGACCAGGCCCAAGGCCGAGCGGGCGCCTGCCGAGCCGCCGGGTTCCGATCCCGCCGCTCATGCGACCGCGCTCCGTCCGGCCGCCGGCGGAGGCACGGCCTGGGAGAGGAAGGCCGAGCAGAAGCGGGCGAGCGGCCCTTTCTCGCGCAGGCCCGGTGGGGTGCCCCGTTCCACGTCCGCTGTCAGGCCCGGTTCGCTTGCCAGCTCACCCGCCAGGTCCATGTGGAGCCCTCGGGCGACCTCCCGGCCGTCGATTCCCGCGCAGCCGGGTACCCGGACCACGGCCCGCAGATCGGCGAGGCGCATCCGCACCGCCGCCGCGACGCGCCCGGCCGCCGCCATGGCCCGCAGCTCGGCCGGGACCACCAGCAGGCCGGTGTCGGCCTGTTCAAGGGCCTCCGCCGCCGCTGGCTCCAGGTGGCGGGGCAGGTCGAGGACGACCAGCCCGCCCCGCCGCCGTGCGGCGGCCAGTACCGAGCGCATCGCCTCGGGTGGGATGGTCAGGGTGTCGCTGCGGTCCCAGGAGAGCGCGGCCAGGCGGTGCAGGCTGGGCAGCGCCTTCTCCAGCTCATGCCCGTTGACCCGGCCCCGGGAGCCGGCGAGGTCCGGCCAGCGCAGCCCCGAGGCGCCCTCGCCGCCGAGCAGGACGTCCAGCCCGCCGCCGAGCGGATCGCCGTCGATCAGCATGGTGCGGTGCCCCTCGCGGGCAGCCGTCACGGCGAGTGCGCAGGCGAGGGTGGAGGCCCCGGCGCCGCCGCGCCCGCCGAGCACGGCGACGGTCAGCGCATGGGCGCCGACGCCCTCTGCGGCGTCGGCGATCCGGTCCAGCAGCCATGCCTCGGCGTCGGGCAGGAAGAGCACATGGTCGGCGCCGACGCCGACCGCCCGCACCCACACCTCGCAGTCGTCGAGGTCGCGGCCGATGAGCAGGACTCCGCCCCGCCGGGGCAGCCCGGCGCACCGCTCCGCGAGGTCGTCGCCGACCACGACCAGCGGTGCGCGCTCCCACTGCCGTCGGTCGGGCGGGGCGCCACGCAGGACGCAGGGCTCGGCCCCGGCTGCCGCGCACAGCCTGAGCAGGCGCTCGATCAGCTCCTCGTCCGCGCTGATGATCAGCGGTCCGGTGACCGGCGGGACCTCGGAAGGCCCGTGTTCCGTCGACGGCTCTGCCATGGTCGTCTCCCCGTGTGCGGTTCCACGCGGACCGGTCGGACCGCGCGGCCTCCACGGTGGGACGGACCGGCGACTGCCGCCAGCAGCAGCCCAAAAGCTGTGGATAACCCGGGGCTGTGGAGAACTCGATTCACCCCCAAGGGTGGCTTCCACGCCATCGTGTGGACTGCGGGAACCGCCGACGGGCCACAGACGTCCTCACCGATCGACAGGCGCGGACGGAACGGGACGGCAGGACAGCCACCACAGGTCGGCTACAACAGATCGGGACGGCCAGGACAGCCGGTCACCCTCGGTGACAAACAACCCAGAGTGACGAAGGAGCGGCGGAGACCTCTCGCCAGCGGATGGACCAGCCGTGCGGTTCCCTGCCCGATCGGGCGCCGCACGGCGGCCGATGATGCGGCCGAAACGGCTCCGGACGTGCGACGACCCCCGCCGGGGGGAGAGCGGGGGTCGTCATCCACGGCCGACTCGGGGGGGGGAGGAGTCGGACCGGGTTAGCACGGTCGCGAACGATCCGTGACTTCCATGGTGTACCCGAGGGCCCCGAAACACAAACCCGCGCGCCAGGGAGTACGCCGAATGGCGGGCGCCTATCCTCGACCTCGTGGAGAACCAGGCCGAAACCTCAGGACGCCCGGAGGAACAGCCGTTCCGGACGCCCCGCCCGACCCGTACCGCCGCCTTCTTCGACCTCGACAAGACCATCATCGCCAAGTCGAGCGCACTCGCCTTCAGCAGGCCCCTCTATCGGGGCGGCCTGATCAATCGCCGGGCCGTACTGAAGAGCGCCTACGCACAATTCGTCTTCCTCCTGGGCGGCGCCGACCACGACCAGATGGAGAAGATGCGCGACTACCTCTCGGCGCTCTGCCGCGGCTGGAATGTGCAGCAGGTGCGGGAGATCGTCGCCGAGACGCTGCACGGGCTGATCGACCCGCTGATCTACGACGAGGCCGCCTCCCTCATCGAGGAGCACCACGCGGCCGGCCGCGACGTGGTCATCGTCAGCAGCTCCGGGGCCGAACTCGTCGAGCCCATCGGCGAGATGCTGGGCGCCGACCATGTCATCGCCACCCGGCTGGAGGAGCGCGACGGCTGCTACACGGGCGAGATCGAGTACTACGCCTACGGCGAGAACAAGGCAGCCGCCATCAAGGAGCTGGCCGGCACCGAGGACTACGACCTTGAGCGCTGCTACGCCTACAGCGACTCGGTGACCGACCTGCCGCTGCTGGAGACCGTGGGCCACCCCTATGCGGTCAACCCCGACCGGGCGCTGCGCCGGGAGGCGCTGGCCCGCAGCTGGCCGGTGCTGGCGTTCAGCCGTCCGGTGCAGCTGCGGCAGCGGATCCCCACCTTCCGGGTGCCGAGCGGTCCGGTACTGGCCGCCGCCGCCATCGGCGCCGCAGCCACCGCGGCGGGGCTCGTCTGGTACAGCTCCCGGCGCCGTACGCAGACGTCCTGACGGAGCACCTGCCGGCGGATCGCGAAAGGTAAAGAAAAGCAACGCGGGGTTCCGCTTACCCGGGAAGAGAGCTACAAAGGAATCAACGGCCCGCGAGACCCGACGGAACCGTTAAGGAACCGTTGATGACGCAGTCCTGGCCCCACGGACCGAGCACAGCAGCCGGGCACCCACGTGCAGCCGACCCGCTAACCGGGCCGCCGCACCAGGCGAAGGGCAAAGATCCCCGCCTGATGGGCATGAGACAGGTGCACGCATGGTCACTCGGCCGCTGTGCCAGCGGCGGCACCTCTCCACAAGGTGCCGCCGCATTGTGCTGTTCCGGACTTCCTGAGCGGACCAGCGGCCCAGACCATGCCCCTCAGGCCATGCCCCTCAGACCATGCCCCTCAGACCATGCCCCTCAGACCATGCCGCGCTGCATCGCCTCGCAGACGGCCGTGCTCTCCCGGACGCCGAGCCGCAGCGCCTGCCCGCAGTGCGTGATCCAGGCAGCCATCCCCTCCGCGCTTCCCGAGGCATAACCGCCCAGCGCGGCGCGGTAGGCGTCCGTACCGAGTTCCGCGAAGCCGACCTCGGCCGGGCAGATGGCCTTGGGGTCCAGGCCCTCCGCGATCAGTACGATCCGCTGCGCCGCCCGCGCGACCAGGCCGTTGTACGAGGTGAACGGCCGCAGCACCATCAGCTCGCCATGCACCACGGCAGCCACCACCAGCGCCGGGGCAGCCGTGGCGTTCGGCCCGGCGGTGGTGGTGCGGTCGGCGCGGGCCGCGAGCAGTCCGGCCAGTTGGTCGAGCCGCGCCGCCACCTCGTCGGAGGAGGGCACCGGCGGCAGCTCTGCCGCAGACGGGAGCGGCCGGGCCGCTGAGTCCGCCGGGCTTCCGGCGGTCTCGGCGGCGGCCAGCGGTTTGGGGAACACCTCGGCTGCCGCCTCCCCCGGGCGGCGCGGCCGCCCGACGGCGTCGGCGCCGTCCCCGGCCGCCAGCAGATGCAGCCGGGCCAGCACCTGCAACGGCGAGGTCCGCCAGACGCTCAGCAGTTGCCCGGCCTCGGCGGCCAGGCGCAGCGCCCCGCCCACCGTGCGGGGCTCGCCGTCGACGCCGAAGTCGGTGCGGCGGCGGACCTCCTCCAGCGGCCAGTCGGCGCCTTCGATGGCGGCGGAGGCGCGGGCCCCGCGCAACGCCGCCTCCGAGGTGACCTCGGCCGCGCGGCGGCGCATCACCCGGTGGCCGTAGAGCCGGTCGACGGCGCGGCGGACCTCCGCGACGGCCTGTGGCACGCCGGGCAGTTCGGCGAGCGGGGCGAGGGGATCGGCAGCAGTGCTCACGCGGTCGAGCGTACGGACCGGCCGGGCGGACGGCACCGCCGGGGCCCGCCCCGCCCACCGTCGATACGTCCCCGCCCACCGTCGATACATCGTGGATACGCCGTGGATACGCCGTGGATACGCCGTCACCCGTTCGGACCATTCGGATACTTCAGCGATCACAGAGTGCCGACCTGCCGCTACGATACGCACTATCGGAGACGATAACTATTGTCGTCTAGCATCCGCCCCCCTCCCACAACGGAAGCCCGCACCATGAAGATCGCCTTCGTCGGCAAGGGCGGCAGCGGCAAGACCACGCTGTCCTCGCTGTTCATCCGCCACCTCGCCGCCGCCGGCCGCCCGGTCGTCGCCGTGGACGCCGACATCAACCAGCACCTCGGCCAGGCCCTCGGGCTGGACGAGCAGCAGGCCGCCGCGCTGCCCTCGATGGGCGCCGAGCTGCCGCACATCAAGGAGTACCTGCGCGGCGGCAATCCACGGATCGCCTCCGCAGAGCAGATGATCAAGACCACGCCGCCCGGCAGCGGCTCCCGCCTGCTGCGGATCACCGAGCAGAACCCGGTGTACGCGCGCTGCGCCCGCACCGTCACCCTGGACGGCGCCCCGGTGCGGCTGATGGCCACCGGCGCCTACACCGAGGACGACCTCGGGGTGACCTGCTACCACTCCAAGGTCGGCGCCGTGGAGCTCTACCTCAACCACCTGGTGGACGGCCCCGGCGAGTATGTCGTGGTGGACATGACCGCAGGCTCGGACTCCTTCGCCTCCGGCCTCTTCACCCGGTTCGACGTCACCTTCCTGGCGGCCGAGCCGACCCGCAAGGGCATCTCCGTCTACCGCCAGTACAAGGAGTACGCCCGCGACTACGACATCGCCCTGCGGGTGATCGGCAACAAGGTGCAGGGTCCGGACGACCTCGCCTATCTGCGCCGCGAGGCGGGCGACGACCTGATCGCGGCCTTCGGCCACTCCGACTGGGTGCGCCGGCTGGAGCAGGGCGCCGAGCCCCGCTTCGCCGACCTGGAGGAGGGCAACCGGGGCGTCCTGCGGATGCTCCAGCAGGAGGTGGACGCCGCCCACGCCCTCCGCGACTGGGAGCGCTACACCCGCCAGATGGTCCACTTCCACCGGCGGAACGCCGAGACCTGGGGCAATGCCAGGACCGGCGCCGACCTCGCCTCCCAGGTCGACCCGGACTTCATCCTCGGCGAGCAGCGGCACCTGGCGACCGGAGCGGTGGCCGGAGCCGGGGTCGGCTGACCGCCACGCACCTCCCCGTCGCAGCCCCACCCCCTGCGGCCCGGCGCCCCTTCCCGTACCGGCGGGAAGGGGCGCCGCGCTGTGCCCGGCCCCCCGGCCGCCTCGCCCGGGAGAGCGAACCTCCACCCTGCCCAGGCCCTGCGGAGATGCCGCCGAGCGACACCGTCATTACTCTCCGTTTACCGAACCTTGCCGGTTCTTGATGGTTCCCGACCGACAGGAACACCATGACCACCGACGCCCCGGGCACCCCGCCCACCGCGACGCCGGCCGTCCCGCCCCACCACCACCCTCGCCGCGCCCCCTGGACGCCCTGGTCGGACCGCCCCCGAGAACAGCAGGACGACGGCGGCCCACTCGACCGCCTGCTCGGCGGCGTACGGGGCTTCCAGCAGCACACCGCCCCGCTGGTCCGCCAGGAGCTGGCCCGCCTGGCGCGGGAGGGGCAGGCCCCCTCGCAGCTCTTCATCACCTGCGCCGACTCTCGGATGGTGACCAGCATGATCACCAGCAGCGGCCCCGGCGACCTCTTCACCGTGCGCAATGTGGGCAATCTGGTACCGCCCCCGCAGGGGCCCGGCGCCCCGGAGGACCCGGCCGACGACTCGGTGGGCGCAGCCGTGGAGTACGCGGTGGAGGTGCTGCGGGTCCGCAGCGTCACGGTCTGCGGGCACTCCGGCTGCGGCGCCATGCAGGCGCTGCTGCGGGGCGTCCACCGGCCCTCCGACGCGCCCACCTCGCTGGGCCGCTGGCTGCGCAACGGCCGGGCGTCGCTGGCCCGGGCGCACCGGGCACCGGCCCGCTTCGCCGACCGCCCCGGGGACGAGCTGGAGCGGCTCTGCCTGTCCAATGTGGTGCAGCAGTTGGAGAATCTGGCGGCGCACCCCACCGTCCGGGCCAGGACCGCCCAGGGTCGGCTGCACCTGTCGGGGATGTACTTCGACCTCGCCGCGGCCCAGGCCCACCTCCTGGATCCGGTGGCCGGGGTGTTTGTGCCGGTGGACGCGGAGGAGTCCGGCAGCGCCGCCTGAATCGAGAGAGGTCTACACCAATTTCGGGGGTCCCCTTGTCATCATGGGTCCTGGCCTGGTGAGCTAGGCCGCGGGACGATGGGACCATCCCGTGATCATCTCGATGAGGAGTGCGCGTTGAGCAACGAGAGCCTGGCCAATCTGCTCAAGGAGGAGCGCCGCTTCGCACCGCCTGCGGAGCTGGCCGCAGCCGCCAACGTCACCGCCACCGCGTACGAGCAGGCCGCAGCCGACCGGCTCGGCTTCTGGGCGGAGCAGGCACGCCGCCTCAGCTGGGCGACAGAGCCGACCGAGGTCCTGGACTGGTCCAACCCGCCGTTCGCCAAGTGGTTCGCCGACGGGAAGCTCAACGTCGCCTACAACTGCGTCGACCGCCATGTTGAGGCCGGCCATGGCGACCGGGTCGCCATCCACTTCGAGGGCGAGCCGGGCGACGGCCGCTCCCTCACCTACGCCCAGCTCAAGGACGAGGTCTCGCAGGCCGCCAACGCGCTGCTGGAGCTCGGTGTGGCCAAGGGCGACCGGGTCGCGGTCTACCTGCCGATGATCCCCGAGGCCGTGGTGGCCATGCTGGCCTGCGCCCGGATCGGCGCCGCGCACTCCGTGGTCTTCGGCGGCTTCTCCGCCGACGCGGTCGCCTCCCGCATCCAGGACGCCGACGCCAAGCTGGTGATCACCGCCGACGGCGGCTACCGGCGCGGCAAGCCCTCGGCCCTCAAGCCCGCCATCGACGAGGCCGTGGAGCGCTGCCCCCAGGTGGAGCACGTCCTGGTGGTCCGCCGCACCGGCCAGGAGACCGCCTGGACCGAGGGCCGCGACCTGTGGTGGCACGACGCGGTCGGCGGCCAGTCCACCGAGCACACCCCCGAGGCGCACGACGCGGAGCAGCCGCTCTTCATCCTGTACACCTCGGGCACCACCGGTAAGCCCAAGGGCATCCTGCACACCTCCGGCGGCTACCTCACCCAGACGGCCTACACCCACCACGCGGTCTTCGACCTCAAGCCGGAGAGCGACGTCTACTGGTGCACCGCCGACATCGGCTGGGTCACCGGGCATTCGTACATCGTCTACGGACCGCTGGCCAACGGCGCCACCCAGGTGATCTACGAGGGCACCCCGGACACCCCGCACCAGGGCCGCTTCTGGGAGATCGTGCAGAAGTACGGCGTCACCATCCTGTACACCGCCCCCACCGCAATCCGCACCTTCATGAAGTGGGGCGACGACATCCCTGCCAAGTTCGACCTGAGCAGCCTGCGGGTGCTGGGCAGCGTCGGCGAGCCGATCAACCCGGAGGCATGGGTCTGGTACCGGGAGAACATCGGCGGCGGCCGCTGCCCGATCGTGGACACCTGGTGGCAGACCGAGACCGGCGCCATGATGATCAGCCCGCTGCCCGGCGTCACCGAGACCAAGCCCGGCTCCGCCCAGCGCGCGCTGCCCGGCATCTCCGCCACGGTGGTGGACGACGAGGCGGCCGAGGTGCCCAACGGCTCCGGCGGCTACCTGGTGCTCACCGAGCCGTGGCCCTCCATGCTGCGCACCATCTGGGGCGACGACCAGCGCTACCTGGACACCTACTGGTCGCGCTTCGAGGGCCGCTACTTCGCGGGCGACGGCGCCAAGAAGGACGAGGACGGCGACATCTGGCTGCTCGGCCGGGTGGACGATGTGATGCTGGTCTCCGGCCACAACATCTCCACCACCGAGGTGGAGTCGGCGCTGGTCTCCCACCCCAAGGTCGCCGAGTCGGCCGTGGTGGGCGCCGCCGACCCGACCACCGGGCAGGCCATCGTCGCCTTTGTGATCCTGCGCGGCACCGCCGCCGACAGCGAGGACCTGGTCGCCGAGCTGCGCAACCACGTCGGCCGGACGCTCGGCCCGATCGCCAAGCCCAAGCGGATCCTGGTGGTGCACGAGCTCCCCAAGACCCGCTCCGGCAAGATCATGCGGCGGCTGCTGCGCGACGTCGCCGAGAACCGCGCTCTGGGCGACGTGACGACCCTCACCGACTCCTCGGTGATGGACCTCATCCAGGCCAAGCTGCCGAGCGCCCCCGGCGAGGACTGAGCACCCCGCAACGCCCCCGCACGCTCCCGTCCGCTCCCGTCCGCCCCAGCGATCCGCCGGGGCGGACGGCGTTTCCCAGAGTGAAGGAGCAATTGTCCCGTCACCCGGTAGGGTGGTCCCACATAGCGCAATCTCCAGGGTGAGCCGGGAAGTCTGGTCGGCACTGCACCACAGGTGCATCCTCATGCCGCCGACCGCCCAGGAGGTCCCCGCGTGGCCACCGTGCCGCCCACCCCGTCCAGGTCCCGCCGCCTGCTGGGCCGCCTGTCGCTCCCCGAGCGGATGCAGGTCGCCGAGGCACTGCGCACCGAGACCGTGGGCGGCATCCTGCTGCTGGCCTCCGCCGTGGTGGCGCTGGTCTGGGCGAACCTCTGGCCGCACACCTATGAGAGCGTCCGCGGGTTCACCGTGGGCCCGGCCGCACCGCTCCATCTGGACCTGACGCTGGAGACCTGGGCCAAGGACGGCCTGCTGACGGTCTTCTTCTTCGTCGCCGGGATCGAGCTCAAACGCGAGTTGACGGTCGGCGACCTGCGGGACCGGTGGGCCGCCGCGCTGCCGGTGGTCGCGGCGCTCTGCGGCATGGCCGCGCCCGCGCTGGTCTACACGGCGGTGAACCTCGGCGGCGGCGGCGATCCGGCCGGCTGGGCGATCCCCACCGCCACCGACATCGCCTTCGCCCTCGGCGTACTGGCCGTGGTCTCCACCCATCTGCCGTCCGCGCTGCGGGCGTTCCTGCTCACCCTCGCCGTCGTCGACGACCTGGGCGCCATCCTGGTCATCGCCGTCTTCTACACCTCGGCGATCAAGCTCTGGGCACTGCTGGCCGCCTTCGCCGGGCTGGTCGTCTTCTTTCTGCTGCACCGCCGCCGGGTCCATGGCTGGTACCTCTATGTACCGCTGGGACTGGTGGTCTGGGCGCTGATGCACGAGAGCGGAGTGCACGCCACGGTGGCCGGGGTGGCCATGGGCCTGATGCTGCGCTGCACCCCGGACAAGGGCGAGCAGCACTCCCCGGCCGAGCGGATCGTGCATCGGGTGCGCCCGCTCTCGGCCGGCTTCGCGGTACCGGTCTTCGCGCTCTTCGCGGCCGGGGTGGCGGTCTCGCCGGGCGCCCTGCGGGAGGTCGTCACCGGGGCGGCGCCGCTGGGCGTGGTCCTGGGGCTGCTGCTCGGCAAGTCGGTCGGCGTCTTCGGCGGCACCTGGCTCACCGCCCGCTTCACCCGCGCGGAACTCGACCCCTCCCTGAAGTGGGCCGACCTGTACGCGCTGGCCACCCTGTCCGGCATCGGCTTCACCGTGTCCCTGCTGATCAGCGAACTGGCCTTCCCCGGCGACCCGGAGCTGGCCGCCCGCGCCAAGGCGGCCGTCCTGGTCGGGTCGCTGCTCTGCGCCCTGCTGGCGTGCGTGCTGCTGCGGCTGCGCAACCGGCACTACCGGCAGCTGTGGGAAGAGGAGGAGCGCGACGAGGACGGCGACGGCATCCCCGACGTCTACCAGAACGACCCCCGCAGCGGGGCCCCGGAGGCGCCGCCCGAGTGACGCCCCGCCACGCGGGCAGGGGTCGAGTGGTGGCCGTACGGCCGGTAAGGGCATGATCTGAGGGCGTATCGCACGCACTGCCAACGAGGAGGACCGCGATGTCCGCAGGAGCCGACGGCCTGTCCACGAGCGGGAGCACCGCGTTCAGCGGCGACGGGGACCGCTCGCTCGGTCAGCTGTTCTCGGCCGCGACCGCCGACCTCTCCTCACTGGTCCACGACGAGATCGCGCTCGCCAAGGCCGAGATCCGGCAGGACGTCAAGCGCGGGGTGGCCGGCGGCACCTCGCTGGCCGTCGCCGGGGTGGTGGCGCTGGCGGCCATCCCGATGCTGAGCTTCGCCTTCGCCTACGGCCTGCACGCACTGGGGATCACCCTCGGCTGGTCGTTCCTGATCGTGGCCGGCGTCTACCTGGTGCTGGCGGCGGTGCTCGGGCTGCTGGCGCTGCGCTCCTTCAAGAAGGTCGAGAAGCCGCAGCGCACCATCGACGGCGCCAAGGCCACCGCCGACGTCCTGAGGAAGGCCCGGCCCCGGCCGGCCACCGAGCAGGAGATCCACGCCGTCCTGGAGCGCTGAGCGGCGGCGGCCCCATCCGGCGGGGCAGGCAGGACCGGGCAGGCAGGATCGGGCAGCCAGGCTCGGGCAGGCCGGACCGGGCAGGGAGCACCGGTCGGGTGCCGGGCCCGGCCCGGGCCCCGATATGACACGCTCTCGGTATGCCGCTCCACGAGAACCCCGCCCAGTCCCCCGCCCCGGGCACCTGGAACGTCCGCCTGGACGGCCCCTGGACGCACCGGGACGTGGCCGCCAACGGCGCCCGCTTCCATATCGCCGAGCTCGGCGAGGGGCCGCTGGTCCTGCTGGTGCACGGCTGGCCGCAGTTCTGGTGGACCTGGCGGCACCAGCTGATCGCCCTCGCCGACGCCGGCTTCCGTGCGGTGGCGATGGACCTGCGCGGGGTCGGCGGCAGCGACCGCACCCCGCGCGGCTACGATCCGGCCAATCTGGCGCTGGACATCACCGGAGTGATCCGCTCGCTGGGCGAGCGTGACGCCGCGCTGGTCGGCCATGACTCGGGCGGCTTCCTGGCCTGGGTGGCCGCGGTGATGCGCCCGTCGCTGGTCCGGCGGCTGGCAGTGGTCTCCGCGGCGCATCCACGGCGGCTGCGCCGGGCGCTGCTCAGCGACCGCCGGCAACTGGCGGCGTATGAGCATGTGCTGGGCTTCCAGCGGCCGTGGGTGCCGGAGCGGCAGCTGATCGCGGACGACGCGGAGCAGGTCGCCCGCTATCTGCACGCCTGGACGGCCACCGCGGCGCTGGACGAGAAGTCCATCGCCAACTACCGGCAGGCGATGCAGATCCCCAGCACCGCGCACTGCTCGATCGAGCCCTACCGCTGGCTGATGCGGTCGATGGCACGGCCGGACGGCTTCCAGTTCTCCCGCCGGATGAAGCGCCCGGTGCGGGTGCCCACGCTCCATCTGCACGGCGCCCTCGACCCGGTCCTGCTGACCGGTACGGCGGCGGGGTCCGGGGAGTACGTCCAGGCGCCGTACCACTGGCGGCTGCTGGACGACATCGGGCACTTCCCGCATGAGGAGGACCCGGCCGGGTTCACCTCGGAGCTGGTGACCTGGCTGCGGGACGGCTCACTGGACCGGTAAGCCACACACCAGCCGTCTACCATACCTTCACATGCTGACCATAAGTTAATAGGACACGTGCATAGGCCAATTGGAGTCGCCCGCAGGCGATTACCCCAGCGGCCCCACGGGCATGGGTTCTCCATGACCTGGATGCACGAGCGTGCCCACGCGTCCCGGACCCGGCGCAGGACCACCGCGCCGACGCCCTCCCTCGACCAGACCGCCGCCGATCCGGGCCCAGCAGCGCTGCGCCCGGAGGAGGCCGGACGGCTGGGCATTCCGCACATCCTCGGGCGGCGTGCCCGCTGGATGACCGCCCGGCTCCGCCCGGGCACCCGCGCCTGACCGCGCTTCTCCCGCCCCGGCGGCGCGGCGTCAGCCGACCACGGTGGGGGAGAGCGCCGTGAACCAGAGCAGCGCCACGGTGGCGACGCTCATCAGCGGCACCAGCACCTTGGTCTCCACCTTGTTGCCGGTGTGCTTGATCAGCACGGTCTCGTAGCGCTGCCGGTGCGGCCAGAAGAGCGGTGCGCCCTGCTTGGTGAGGCAGTCGCCGAGCAGGTGCGCCAGGCATCCCAGGCCGACGGCGTACGGGAGCCAGCCCGGCGCATTGGGCATCCACCGGTCGATGCCGGCGGTGCCGAGCGCCGCCAGGCCGACCACCGTGATCCACGCCGAGGTCCCATGGCCCGGCGGGCAGAGGTGCAGCGCCCGGATCGCCAGGGCCAGCAGGAAGAAGGTCATGCCCAGGGTGAACCACCGCCCCGCGTAGCTGATCCCCGCCCAGGTGCCGGCGGACATCAGCGCGACAAAGAGGAACGAGTGGGTGGCGTGCCGGTGGCCGCCGGAGATCCAGGCGACCAGGCGGCAGAGCAGCTTGGACAGCGGCCCCAGGAAGTTGGCGATGGTGCCGTCGTGGTGGTCCAGGTCGGGCAGCAGGGCCGCGCCGGCGCAGAGCACGGTGCCCATCAGTATGTCGCTGGGCTGAAGGTGTATGTCGAGCAGCAGCGGCGGCAGAAACGGTGCCGAGGCCGCGTAGAGCATGGCTCCGCTGACCGCGTGCGAATGACCCATCATGCCGCCGGCTCTCCCCCTGCCCCCGCTGGGGCGCTGACCACGCCTGGACCCATGCCCGCCCGGGCGCGGCACCGACTGAGGCTGGGCCGACCGGGTGAGCGCCGCTGACGCTATCAGCCCGCACCGCCCCCAGCGCCGTGCCACTCGGAGCGCCACGCCGCCTGCAGAGCCGGGCCGTTCAGGGGCCGCGCCGCTCGCAGAACCGCGCCGCTCGCAGAACCGCGCTACTCGGAGGGCCGCGCCGCTCAAAGGTCCGCGCCGCTCAGAGCGCGCAGCCCTGGGTGTCCACCCGTGCCGTGGAGGCGGCGCCCTGCCGGGCGTCGGGCAGCACCTCGGCGGCGGTGAGGGCATAGCCGGTGTCGGGGCTGTCCAGCGACTTGGCGAAGATCACCCCGTACACGCGGCCGTCCGGGGTGAGCAGCGGGCCGCCGGAGTTGCCCTGGCGCACCAGCGAGCGCACCGAGTAGACGTCGCGGACCACCTGGCCCCGGTGGTAGATGTCCGGGCCGTTGGCCTGGATGCGGGCGCGGAGCCGGGCCGGCTGGACGTTGAAGGAGCCGTTCTCGGGGAAGCCGGCCACCACGGCGCTGTCGTTGGTGCCGGCCTCGCCGGCGAAGGTCAGCGCAGGGGCCTCCAGCCGGGGCACGTCCAGGACGGCGACATCCCGCTGCCAGTCGTAGAGCACCACGGTGGCGTCGTAGAGCCGGCCGACGCCACCGATCTGCACGGTGGGCTCATTGACCCCGCCGACCACATGGGCGTTGGTCATCACCCGGTGCGGGGCGAAGACGAAGCCGGTGCCCTCCAGGGTCTTGCTGCAACTGGTGGCGGTACCGACCACCTTGACCACGGACCGCCGGGCGTTGGCCACCGCCACGCTGCCGGCCAGCGCCGGGTCGGGCGCCTCCACCTCGGTGATGGGCTCGTTCTCGAAGGGGTTGAAGACCTGGGGGAAGCCATTGCGGGCGAGGGCCGAGCTGAAGTCGGAGAACCAGTTGGGCGCACTGGCGGGCAGCGCCTGCTGCACCTCGCCGAGCACCCGGGAGCTGCGGACCTCCTTGGAGATGGTGGGCAGCGAGGTACCCGCCAGCGCGGAGCCGATCAGCCAGGCCACCAGCAGCATGGCGACCACATTGACGACCGACCCGCCGGCGGCGTCGACGACCTGGCCGCGCCGCCTGCCGATCCGGCCCCGCAACTGCCAGCCGTAGTGGGTGGTGACGGCCTGTCCGATCGAGGCCAGCACGATCACCACCACCACGGCGACCACCGAGGAGGCCGTGCCGGGGCTGACATGCTTCAGGACCAGCGGCAGCAGTTGGACGGCGGCCAGCCCACCGCCCAGGAACCCCACCACCGAGAGGATGCCGACCACGAACCCCTGCCGGTAGCCGGACCAGGCAAAGCCGACAGCGGCGACGATCAGCAGTACATCCAGGACGTTCACCCGGACACCCTCCCACGGCTCTCCTCGCGCGGTGGGCGTTGGGCCCATGCACTGACTCCCCCGCTGCGGCCCTCATCATGCGGGCATACGCCCCATTCCAGCCGGTGGTTCATGAGGGGAGCATCAGGGGAAGTTGCTCCAAGCAACTAAATATGGTAGAATTAAAATGGTGCGAGAAGACTCAATACCCCCCGCTGATGTCCCGGCGAAAACCTCCGGGCCGATGACCCACCGCCAGATCCTGGTGGTGATGTTCGGACTCATGCTCGGCATGTTCCTGGCCGCGCTCGACCAGAGCATCGTCGGTACGGCCATGCCGAAGATCGTCAGCCAGTTCAACGGCCTGGACCACATGTCCTGGACGGTGACCGCGTACCTGCTGACCTCCACGGCCGCCGTCCCGCTCTACGGCAAGATCTCCGACCAGATCGGCCGCCGTCCCGTCTACCTCTTCGCCATCGTGATCTTCCTGGTCGGCTCCGCGCTGGCCGGCATGTCCCAGAACATGGGCCAGCTGATCGGCTTCCGCGCCGTGCAGGGCCTGGGTGGCGGCGGCCTGATGTCGCTGTCGCTGGCGATCATCGGCGATGTCATCCCGCCCCGTGACCGAGGCCGCTATCAGGGCCTCTTCGGCGCGGTCTTCGCCGTGTCCAGCGTGGCCGGTCCGCTGCTCGGCGGCTTCTTCACCGACCACCTCAGCTGGCGGTGGATCTTCTACATCAACCTGCCGGTCGGTGTGGTGGCGCTCTTCGTGGCCGCCGCCGTACTCAAGATCGACCAGCGGAAGCAGAAGCACACCATCGACTGGGCGGGCGCGGCCCTGCTGGTCGGCGGTGTCACCGCGCTGCTGCTGGTGACCTCCTGGAGCGGCACCGCCAACGGCTGGACCTCCGCCACCACCCTGCTGCTCGGCGTCGGCGGCGTGCTGGCGCTGGTGCTCTTCGCCCTGGTGGAGCGGCGGGCCGCCGAACCGATCATGCCTCCGCACCTCTTCCGGGACCACACCTTCTCGCTGACCAGCGGGATCGGCTTCGTGGTGGGCCTGGCGATGTTCGGCGCCATCATCTACCTGCCGATCTACCTCCAGGTGGTGCGCGGCGACTCGCCGACCGGATCGGGCCTGCGCATGATCCCGATGATGATCGGCCTCCTGGCCGCCTCGATCATCTCCGGTCGGGTGATCAGCAAGACCGGCACCTACAAGATGTGGCCGCTGCTGGGCACCTCGGTCACCATCGTCGGGCTCGTCCTGCTCTCCCGGCTCCGGCTGGACACCTCGATGTGGCTGCTGGGCCTCTTCATGGTGCTGATGGGCATCGGCCTGGGCTGTGTGATGCAGGTGCTGGTGCTGGCCGTGCAGAACTCGGTCGAGATGAAGGACATGGGCGCCGCCACCGCCGGGTCGATGTTCTTCCGCTCCATCGGCGGCGCCTTCGGTACCGCGATCTTCGGCACCGTGCTCACCAGCCGGCTCAACCACCACATCAGCGAGGGTGTGGCTGCCGCCGGACTCAAGGGACAGGGCGGCGGCGGCTTCGCCGCAGGCGGCGAGGAGAAGCTGACCTCGGGCGGCCGGGCCGCCATCGAGCAGCTGCCGGTGCAGCTCCAGGACATCGTGCTGAATGGCTTCGTCAAGGCCCTGGACGACCTGTTCCTGGTGGGCATCCCGTTTGTGCTGGTCGCCCTGGTGCTGGCGTTCTTCATCCGCGAGGTGCCGCTGCGCGGCCACGGCGGCGGCCAGGACCAGGACAAGGCGGAGCAGGCCCCCATCCCGGTCATGGAGTAACCCGGTCATGGAGTAGCCCGGGCATGGAGTGACCAGGAGAAACCGGTCGTACGACCCCGGCGGGTGCGGGAGACCCGCCCGCCGGGGTCACCCGCCGGGGGTCAGCTCCGGGCCGGGGTCCTGGACCCGGTCGGGCTCCCCGAGCGCCAGGCCGAAGGCGTCCTCGGAGAGCCGCACCACCCGGGAGTGGTCCCATGGCCGCTCCAGCCCGCTGTAGTGCAGCACCCGGTCGATCACCCCGGCGGTGAACCCCCAGACCACCTGCCCCGCCACCAGGAAGGCCGGCCCGGTGAAGCCGCTGGGATGGCGCAGCCGGGCCCGGTTCGCCGGATCGGTCAGGTCGGCCACCGGCACCCGGAAGACCGAGGCCACCTCCGCCGGGTCCACCGGCCCGACCGGGGAGGGCGACCGCCACCAGCCCAGCACCGGGGTCACCACGAAGTCGCTGACCGGGATGTAGAGGTCTGGCAGCACCCCGAAGACCTGGATGCCCGCCGGATCCAGCCCGGTCTCCTCCTGCGCCTCCCGCAGCGCCGCATTGACCGGACCCGGGCCGCTAGGGTCCCCGTCCTCCGGATCCAGCGCGCCGCCGGGGAAGGACGGCTGCCCCGCGTGCGAGCGCAGCGACCTGGCCCGTTCGATCAGCAGCAGGTCCGGACCCTCCGCCTGCTCGCCGAAGAGCATCAGCACCGCCGAGCGCCGTCCGCCCACCGGCGGCGGCAGAAACCGGCTCAACTGCTGCGGCTCCACCCGCTCTGCCGCGTCCCGCACCGGCTGAAGCCAACCGGGCAGCCCCTCCCGCTCGACCGCCACGCCCATCCTCAGGAGTCCTCCTCCATCGCCTTGATCGCCGCCGCCTCTCCGGGGAAGTTGGCCGGCGGCTTGAGCCGCTGGCCGGGCTTGCCGCCCATCTCGTACTTCAGCAGCTTCCTGGCCTTCTCCGGATCGGTCTCGCCCTCGCCGTACGACGGGCAGAGCTCCGCGATCGGGCAGGCGCCGCAGGCCGGTCTGCGAGCATGGCAGATCCGCCGGCCGTGGAAGATCACCCGGTGCGAGAGCATCGTCCACTCGCTCTTCGGGAAGATCGCACCGACCGCCGCCTCGATCCGCTCCGGCTCGGTCTCCTCCGTCCAACCGAAGCGGCGCACCAGCCGGGCGAAGTGGGTGTCCACGGTGATCCCGGGGACGCCGAAGGCATTGCCCAACACCACATTGGCGGTCTTGCGCCCCACCCCCGGCAGGGTCACCAGGTCCTCCAGCCGGCCCGGCACCTCCCCGCCGAACCGGTCCCGCAGCGCGATCGAGAGCCCGATCAGCGACTTCGCCTTGGCCCGGAAGAAGCCGGTCGGCCGGATCATCTCCTCCAGCTCCTCCGGCACCGCCGCCGCCATGTCCTCCGGCGTGGGGTACTTCGCGAAGAGCGCGGGCGTGGTCATGTTCACCCGCAGGTCGGTGGTCTGCGCCGACAGCACCGTCGCGACCAGCAGCTGGAAGGGATCCTCGAAGTCCAGCTCGGGATGGGCGTAGGGATACACCTCGGCCAGCTCACGGTTGATCCGCCGAGCCCGGCGGACCATGCCCAGCCGGCTCTCCTGCTTCGGGCTGCGCACAGGGGTCTTGGACACCCGACCAGCCTACGGCCCACCACCGACAGCGATCAGGAAAGCGATCAGGAAGGTGCCCGATCCGGGCCGTATGGCACTACACACCACCCCCCTCCTCATATGATCGACAGGGGATACGTCATCCTTGTGATTGATCGCACTGTTTTCCCGTCGTGCATGATGGGGAGCCGGATGACCCGGCCGAACAGGAGGAAGCTCGTGGACGATGTTCTGCGGCGTGCCCCGCTCTTCGCGGCACTCGACGACGAGCAGTCGGCGGAGCTGCGCGCCTCGATGACCGAGGTGACCCTCGCGCGCGGCGAATCGCTGTTCCACGAGGGCGACCCCGGCGACCGCCTCTATGTGGTGGTCGAGGGCAAGATCAAGCTGCATCGCGCCTCGCCCGACGGCCGGGAGAACATGCTCGCCGTCCTGGGCCCCAGCGAGATGATCGGCGAGCTCTCCCTCTTCGACCCGGGCCCGCGCACGGCCACCGCCACCGCGCTCACCGAGGTCAAGATGCTGGGCCTCGGCCACGGCGACCTCCAGCCGTGGCTGCACGCGCGCCCCGAGGTCGCCATGTCGCTGCTGCGGGCCATCGCCCGCCGGCTGCGCAGGACCAATGACAGCATGTCCGACCTGGTCTTCTCCGATGTCCCCGGCCGAGTCGCCAAGGCCCTGCTGGACCTCTCCCGGCGCTTCGGCGTGCAGTCGGAGGAGGGCATCCACGTGGTGCACGACCTCACCCAGGAGGAACTGGCCCAGCTGGTCGGCGCCTCCCGGGAGACGGTCAACAAGGCGCTCGCCGACTTCGCCGGCCGAGGCTGGCTGCGGCTGGAGGCCCGCGCGGTGATCCTGCTCGACGTGGAGCGCCTCGCCCGCCGCTCCCGCTGAGCCCCCCTCTCGCAGCGGACCGCAGGGGCCGGAGACCATACGGTGTCCGGCCCCTGCGCCGTACGGACGCCCGGGCCCGGTCAGGGTCGGATCAGGTCAGATCAGCCCGTGCTCGTCCAGGTACTCCAGCTGCGCCCGCACCGAGAGCTCGGCGGCCGGCCAGAGCGCCCGGTCCACATCCGCGTACACCTGAGCCACCACCTGCGCCGGAGTGCGGTGGCCCGCCTCCACCGCGGTCTCCACCTGCGCCAGCCGGTTGGCCCGGTGCGCCAGATAGAAGTCGACCGCGCCCAGCGCATCGCCCAGCACCGGCCCATGGCCGGGCAGCACCGTCACCACCCCGTGCCCGGCGGCGAGGGCCCGCAGCCGGCGCAGCGAGTCCAGGTAGTCGCCGAGCCGCCCGTCCGGGTGGGCGACCATGGTGGTGCCCCGGCCCAGCAGCGTGTCGCCGGTGAGGATCGCGCCGTCGGCGACCAGGTGGAAGGAGAACGAGTCGGAGGTGTGGCCGGGGGTGCCGACCACCCGCAGCTCCAGCCCCCCGACGGTGATCACATCGCCATGGTGCAGCCCCTCGTCGCCAAGCCGGTGCGCCGGGTCCAGCGCCCGCACCGGGGTGCCGGTCAGCTCGGCGAAGCGGCCCGCGCCCTCGGCGTGGTCGGCGTGGCCGTGGGTGAGCAGGGTCAGCGCGACCCGGCGGCCGGCCTCCTCCACGGTGCGCACCACCGCCCGCAGATGCCCCTCGTCCAGCGGCCCCGGGTCGATCACCACCGCCTGGTCCGACCCCGGCTCGGCGACGATCCAGGTGTTGGTGCCGTCCAGCGTCATCGGGGACGGGTTGGGGGCCAGTACGCAGACCGCCCGCTCGGTCGCCGGGCCACCGATCCGCGCCAGCGGTGCGCCGGGGAGTATGCCTGTCATCGTCCACCGCCCGTGCCGGCCGGGAAGTCCAGCGTGAGGTGCTCGTACCCGGGCCAGCGCACTGTCACCCGGTCCCCGTCCACCCGGGTCTCCGCCATCACCGGGGCCAGGCTGCGGTCGCCGGACGCGGCGAGCGCCGCCTGCGCGGTGGTCAGCGGGGACAGTTCGCGCAGCACCGTGACGGTCGGCGGCAGCATGCCCATCCGTCCCGCCTCGACGCCCGCCACCGCCTCGGCGGGGCCCATCCAGACCACCCGGTCCGCCTCCCCGGTGGTGTCGGCGGCCCGCTGCCCGGCGGGCAGCGCCGCGACGAAGAACCAGGTGTCATAGCGCCGCTCCTCGAACTCGGGAGTGATCCAGCGCGCCCAGCCGCCCAGCAGGTCGCTGCGGAGCACCAGGCTCCGGGCCCGCAGGAACTCCGCGAGGGAGAGGTCGTGGGCCTCCAGCGCCGCCCGGTCCCGCTGCCACCCCTCGCCGGAGGTGTCGGAGACGACCGAGCCGCCGTCGGGCCCGGCCAGCAGCACCCCGGACTCCTCGAAGGTCTCCCGTACGGCGGCGCAGACCACCGCCTGCGCGGTGGCCGGGTCGGTGCCCAGCCGCCGCGCCCACTCCTCGGGCGGCGGTCCGGCCCAGCCGACATGCAGCTCCGCGTCGCGCGGGTCCACGGCGCCGCCCGGGAAGGCGTACATCCCGGCGGCGAAGGCCATGGAGGTGCGGCGCCGCAGCAGATACGCCTCGGGCGCCGGGCCCGCGTCCCGCAGCAGCACCACGGTCGCGGCTTGGCGCGGCTGCGGCGGCTGGTACTCCCCGGCCGCCAGCGCCCTGATCCGGGCCGGCCACGACGGCGGCATCGCACTGTGCTGATCACCCATGGGCGGATGCTACGGCCCCGCGCCCGGAAAGCGAACGGGTCGCTCCCTGGGACGCGGGGCCGCCAACGGGTCCGGTACGGGTCCGGTACGGGTCCGGTACGGCTCAGCCGGCCGAGACCCGTACCTGGATCTCCACCTCGACCGGGGCGTCCAGCGGCAGCACCGCGACGCCGACCGCGCTGCGGGCGTGCACCCCGGCGTCGCCGAGGACCTCGCCCAGCAGCTCGCTGGCGCCGTTGACGACGCCCGGCTGACCGGTGAAGTCGGGGGCCGAGGCGACAAAGCCGACGACCTTGACGACCTGCTCGATCCGGTCCAGGTCGCCGATGACCGACTTGACGGCGGCCAGCGCGTTGAGCGCGCAGATCCGGGCCTGCGCCTTGGCCTCCTCCGCGGTGACCTCGTCGCCGACCTTGCCGGTGTGCTCCATCTTCCCGGCGACCAGCGGCAGCTGGCCGGAGGTGAAGACGAAGTCGCCGGAGCGCACGGCCGGGACATAGGCGGCCAGCGGCGGGACGACCTCCGGCACGGTCAGGCCGAGCTCTGCCAGGCGGCTCTCGACCTTGCTCATGCCTGCTTCTCCCGCTTGAGGTAGGCCACCAGCTGCTCAGGGTTGCTGGGTCCCGGTACGACCTGCACCAGCTCCCAGCCGTCCTCGCCCCAGGTGTCCAGGATCTGCTTGGTCGCATGCACCAGCAGCGGCACGGTCACGTATTCCCACTTGGTCATGGGGCGACTCTAACGGCTGCGGCGGGCAGCCCCTCCGGCATCCCGGCCACCCATGTGAGGTCCGACACAAAAGGCCGCAAATCCCCCTCCGCACCGGGGGCTTCCCCCCATCCGCCGGGCGGGCTGGTTACGCTCGCCGCGTGGGCACTCCCCTGTTCGGGCAGGCGTTCAACGGGGCAGGCGTTCACCAGGCGGACAAGCGGACGGAGCCGGGCGGGATGAGGTCGAGCATGGCGCGCACGCCGGATGGAGGTCCGGACTGGGAGGGCGTCCGGCTGCATGTGGTCAGCGGCAAGGGCGGCACCGGCAAGACCACCGTCGCCGCGTCCCTCGCCCTGGCGCTGGCCGCCGAGGGGCGCCGCACCCTGCTGATCGAGGTCGAGGGGAGGCAGGGCATCGCCGAACTCTTCGGCATCGCCGCCCTCCCCTACGAGGAGCGGAAGATCGCCTCGGTCTCCCCGGCACAGCTGGGCCTGCCGGGCGGCGCCACCGGCGAGGTGTTCGCCCTGGCCATCGACCCGGAGCAGGCGCTGCTCGAATACCTCGACATGTTCTACAAGCTCGGCCGCGCGGGGAAGGCGCTGAAGAAGCTGGGCGCCATCGACTTCGCCACCACCATCGCGCCCGGGCTGCGCGATGTGCTGCTCACCGGCAAGGCGTGCGAGGCCGCCCGGCGCAAGGGGCCGGACGGCCGCCGCGCCTATGACGCCGTGGTGATGGACGCCCCGCCGACCGGGCGGGTGACCCGGTTCCTCAACGTCAACACCGAGGTGGCGGGCCTGGCCCGGTTCGGCCCGATATACAACCAGGCGCAGGCGGTGATGCGGGTCATCAGATCGCCGGAGACCGCCGTCCACCTGGTCACCCTGCTGGAGGAGATGCCGGTGCAGGAGACCGTGGACGGCGTCGGCGGGCTGCGCGAGGCCGGGCTGCCGGTCGGCGGCATCGTGGTGAACATGGTCCGGCCGCCGCTGCTGGACGAGGCGGCGGTGCGCGCCGTCGACGGCGACCACCGCGAGGAGGTGGCACAGGCGCTGGTCGACGCCGGTCTGGGCGGGCGGTCCCGCACCCCGGCCACGGTCCGCGCCCATGTGGAGCCGCTGCTGGACCCACTGCTGGACCAGGCCCGGGAGCACTCCGCGCGGGTGCTGCTGGAGCGCGACCAACGCGCCGACCTGGCACAACTCGACCTGCCCTCGTATGAACTCCCGCTGCTGGGCGGGGGCGTGGACCTCGGGGGCCTCTACCGGCTGGCGGCCGAACTGAAGAAGCGGGGGGCGGCGTGACCGCGGGCACGGGCAGCACTCAGGACACCACACCGGACACGGCTCAGGGCACGGCTCAGGGCACCACGCCGGACACGACTCAGGACACGACGCTGGACATCGACGCGCTCATCGACGCCCCGGAGACCCGGATCATCGTCTGCTGCGGCTCGGGCGGGGTCGGCAAGACCACCACGGCCGCAGCGCTCGGGGTGCGGGCGGCGGAGCGCGGCCGCCGGGTGGTGGTGCTGACCATCGACCCGGCGCGGCGGCTCGCCCAGTCCATGGGCCTCAGCGAACTGGACAACACCCCCCGTCCGGTGAAGGGCGTCTCCCCCGACGCCGGCGGCAAGCTCTGCGCCATGATGCTCGACATGAAGCGGACGTTCGACGAGATCGTCATCGCCCACTCCGACCCGGAGCGCGCCCGGACGATCCTGGAGAACCCCTTCTACCAGTCCCTGTCGGCCGGCTTCGCCGGGACGCAGGAGTACATGGCGATGGAGAAGCTGGGCCAGCTGCGCGCCAGGGACGAGTGGGACCTGATCGTGGTCGACACCCCGCCCAGCCGCTCCGCGCTGGACTTCCTGGACGCGCCCAACCGCCTGGGGTCGTTCCTGGACGGGCGGTTCATCCGGGTGCTGATGGCCCCGGCCAAGGTGGGCGGGCGCGGCGCCATGAAGTTCCTCGGCGCCGGAATGGGGCTGGTCACCGGAGTGCTCGACAAGGTGGTCGGCGCCCATGTGCTGACGGATGTGCAGACCTTTGTGGCCGCGCTGGACTCGATGTTCGGCGGTTTCCGGGAGCGCGCCGACCGCACCTACAAGCTGCTCCAGGCCCCCGGTACGGCGTTCCTGGTGGTGGCCGCCCCCGAGCGGGACGCGCTGCGCGAGGCGGCGTACTTCGTCGACCGGCTGGCGGCCGACCGGATGCCGCTCGCCGGGCTGGTGCTCAACCGGGTGCACACCACCGGCGCCCCACAGCTCACTGCGGAGCGGGCGCTGGCCGGAGCCGAAGCCCTGGAGGAGAACGGTTCGGAGAACGGTGCGGGATCGGAGAACGGGCCGGACCGGTCGGCAGCCGCCGCCGAGTCGCTGGCCGCCGGGCTGCTGCGCCTGCACGCCGAGCGGATGCAGGTGATAGGGCGTGAGCAGCGCACCCGGGACCGCTTTGTCTCGGTCTACCCGGATGTGCCCATCACCGAGGTACCGGCGCTGCCCGGAGACGTCCATGACCTGGACGGCCTGCGGGAGATCGGGGTGCGGCTGAGCGCCGCCCCGGCCTGAGCCGAACCGGGAACCGTACCGGGGACCGTCCGGGGCTGACGGTGCCATGGCAGCGCGGTGCCATGGCGGTGCGGTTCAGGCGGTGCGGGTTCAGGCGGTGCGGGTTCAGGCGGTGCGGTTCAGCCGGCCTGTGCGTAGTCCGGAGCGCCGGTGGTCACCGACTGCTCGTACTCGGTCCGCGCGGTCTCCAGCAGTCTGCGCCACGAGGTGACCGTGGGCCGCCGCCGCAGCAGCGCCCTGCGCTCACGCTCCGTCATCCCGCCCCAGACGCCGAACTCCACGCGGTTGTCCAAGGCGTCGGCCAGGCACTCGGTACGCACCGGGCACCCGCTGCACACCGCCTTGGCACGGTTCTGCGCCGCCCCCTGAACGAACAGTTCGTCCGGATCACTCGTGCGGCAGGCGGCCTGCGCACTCCAGTCGTCAACCCAGCTCATGCTGGCGCCGTCCTCTCCCGAATCGAGGCTCCCCCACGGCGGCAACGGCATATTCACCGCTGCCAGTTGAGGACGTTACGGAAGAACGGGAACTTGCAACAGCCCCTCGGGGCCCAATCTCGAATGGTCCGAACGGACTATGGGTGCCCATGACGTCACTCGCTGGAGTGACCGCAGCCGAGGGCCATGGTCCGTGCGCCAGCGGAGGTTTCGGGGACCTCCGGGCGCCGGAGCGCGCCTGGCATACACCCGCGATCCGGGCAAATCTCATCACCCACAAGAGTGAGCACTGAGCGATCACGGAACTTGTCGCAACCTTGTGACAAGCCTAAGCGAACATATGGCCAGCTGTCCGGGATTCCCAGGACGTAGTCTTCTCCCCATGGCACAGAAGCGCTCGGGCTCACCCCTGGACAAGGCCAAGCTCGCCGTGAACTTCGCCGGCGCCAGCGTCCTGGCCGGCCTCCTCACCGCCGGACTGGCCCTCCCCGCCGCCGGCGCCCTCGGCCTCACCGCGAAGAACACAGCGGACAGCTTCGACAGCATCCCAGCGGACTTCAAGACCCCGCCGCTGTCCCAGGCGTCCTATATCTACGACGCCAAGGGCGGCTTGATCGCCAAGGTCTACGACCGCGACCGCACCATCGTGAAGCTGGACGACATCGCCCCGGTGATGCGCCAGGCCCAGGTCGACATCGAGGACGCCCGCTTCTACGAGCACGGCGCCATCGACCTCAAGGGCGTGCTCCGCGCGATCACCAAGAACGCCGAGTCCGGCAGCGTCCAGGGCGCCTCCACCCTTACCCAGCAGTATGTGAAGAACGTCTTCGTCGAGCAGGCCGGCGACGACAAGGACAAGTTCCTCGAAGCGACCCGGCAGACCCTGGGCCGCAAGATCCAGGAGCTGAAGTACGCGATCAAGCTGGAGGAGGACCTCACCAAGGACGAGATCCTCACCAACTACCTCAACATCACCTTCTTCGGGAACCAGGCGTACGGCATCGAGGCGGCGGCCAACCGCTACTTCAGCACCCACGCCAAGGACCTCACCCTCCCCGAGGCGGCCATGCTCGCCGGCCTGGTCCAGAACCCCTCGGCGTACGACCCCACGCTCCACCCGCAGGCCGCCAAGACCCGCCGCGACACCGTGATCCGGCGGATGGCCGACCTCAAGCACATCACCGAGGCCGAGGCCGAGAAGGCCATCGCCACCCCGATGAACCTCAAGTACTCGCCCCCGCAGAACGGCTGCATCACCGCCAAGCAGGGCATGGGCTTCTTCTGCGACTACGTGCGGAACGTGATCAAGACCGACAAGGTCTTCGGCAAGACCAAGGCGGACCGGGTCAAGCTGCTCTCCCGTGGCGGCCTGAAGATCTTCACCACGCTCGACCCCACCGCCCAGGAAAGCGCCCAGAAGGCCGTCACCCAGAAGGTGTACGCCAAGGACCCGGTCGCCGCAGCGGTCACCATGGTCAAGCCGGGCACCGGCAGGATCCTCGCCATGGCGCAGAGCCGCCCGTACGGCCTGGACGCCAAGAAGGGCCAGACCCAGGTCAACTTCAACGTCGGCAGCGACTTCGGCACTGCCAACGGCCAGCAGGTCGGCTCGACGTTCAAGCCGATCACCGCCGCTGCCGCCATCGACGGCGGTATGCCCGCCACCCAGGTGTTCTCCTCGCCGAACAAGATGCCCTACCCGAACATGTCGACCTGCAACGGTCAATGGGTCAACGTGGAAGGGGCGGTGGTGCCGAACGAGAGCGCAAGCGAGATCGGCCCCTATGCGATGCAGGAGGCCATGGCCAAGTCGGTCAACACCTACTTCGTGCAGATGGAGCAGCAGATCGGCATCTGCTCCGTAAAGAAGATGGCCGAGAAGCTGGGCCTGGGTGTCGCGGCCACCGGCAAGCGGATCCAGCAGGTCGGCGCCCTGACCCTCGGCACCGAGAGCTTCGCCCCGCTGCACATGTCCAGCGCCTACGCCGCCTTCGCCTCCCGGGGCACCTACTGCAACCCGATCGCCATCACCTCCATCACCTACGGCAGCAAGCGGCTGAGCGTCCCCAAGTCCACCTGCCGGCGGGTGATGTCGGAGAAGACCGCTGACACCATAAACACCCTGCTGCTCGGCGTGACCCAGGACGGCACCGGTACGCAGGCCGGCCTCACCGACCGCCAGAGCGCTGGCAAGACCGGTACCACCGACGGCCGGCTGAACGCCTGGTTCACCGGCTACACGCCGGACCTGGCCGCCTCGGTGTGGCTGGGCGACCCGATGCAGAACCGCGAGATGCGCAACATCACCATCGGCGGCACGTACTTCAGCAGCGTCTACGGCGCCGACGGTCCGGGCCCGATCTGGCGGACGGCCGTCTCCGGAGCCCTCGTCAACACTCCGGCCAGCCAGTTCACCACCGTCGTCATCCCCAAGCCCGAGCCGCCCAAGCCCAAGAATGACGACCCCAAGGGCGACGACAAGGGCGACGACAACAAGACCGGCGACAACCGCGCGCCCGGTCGCGGCCCCGGCCGCGGCCACGGCCCGGGCCAGCCCTCGGGTCAGACCATCGCCGGTCCCGGCGGCTTCTCGCTGCCACCCGGCCTCGGCGGCGGCCAGGCCGACGCCAACGGGGACAACGGCACCGACGGGGACACTCCCGCCCCCTGATCCCGCCGCTTCCCCTCACTGCTCACTGCTCACCGCGCAAGGGGGCACCCCGGTTTCCCGGGGTGCCCCCTTGCTGCTGCTTACGGCTTGCCGGTGCGTGTGCTGATGCGTACGGCCCGCTCAGCCGACCAGGGCCCGCTTCACGGCGGCGGCCACCCGGCCGCCCTCGGCGCGGCCGGCGACCTTGGGGTTCACGATCTTCATCACGGCGCCCATCGCCCGTGGCCCCTCGGCACCGCCCGCTGCGGCCTCCTTCACGGCCTCGGCCACCAGGGCGGCCAGCTCGTCGTCGCCCAGCGGCTGCGGCAGGTAGCCCGCCAGCACCTCGCCCTCGGCGCGCTCACGCGCCGCCGATTCGGTACGGCCGGCCTGCGCAAAGGCGTCGGCGGCCTCCCGGCGCTTCTTCGCCTCGCGCGTGATCACCGCGCGCACCTCGTCCTCCGAGAGCTCGCGGGCCTCCTTGCCGGCTACCTCGGCGTTGGTGATCGCGGTGAGCGTCAGCCGGATCGTGGACGAGCGGATCTCGTCCCGGGCCTTGATCGCAGCGGTGAGGTCGTCCTTCAGCTGCTTCTTGAGCGTCATACCCCCCATTGTGCCGTCGCCCGTCGCCGTACCGCCGCGCATTATCGGCGTGGCCGACCGGTTCGGGCGCAGCCGCCCCAGGACCGCGCCCTGAAGCGGGCCCCCGGCGCCGGGTCGGCCGGTATGAGGTGACGTGACGTCATATCCGCCCTGTGGGAAGCCTGTCGGATCGCCTCGGCCCGCCCCAGGGCTTCCTTCCCGCGCACAACCCTTCCGGGCCATCGGACGTCCTACTCCCCGGATCAGTCCGATCATCAGACTTGCCTTGAAACGGAGCACCCATGAGATCCGGGTTCACCGGCATCCGCCGCCTGGCCGCCGCCATGACCACCGCCGCCGCGCTGCTGGTGGCGGTCCCGGCCGCACCGGCCCAGGCCGCCACCGGGCCCTCCGGAATCGGCGCCAAGGGCGCCATCCTGCTCGACGCCTCCAACGGCAAGGCCCTGTGGAGCAAGTCCGCCGACACCAGTCGGCAGATGGCCAGCACCACCAAGATCATGACGGCCGCCGTGGTGCTGAGCACCAAGGGCGTGAACCTCAACCGCCAGATCACCATCAAGAAGGAGTACCGCAGCTACGTCGCCAACAAGGGCGCCTCCACCGCGGACCTGCGCACCGGCGACAAGCTCACCGTCTCGCAGCTCCTCTACGCGCTGCTGCTGCCGTCGGGCTGCGACGCCGCATACGCCCTCGCCGACAACTTCGGCACCGGCAAGACCATGGCCGCCCGCACCTCGGACTTCATCGCCAAGATGAACGCCAAGGCCAAGTCGCTGGGCCTGAAGGGCACCCACTACGACTCCTTCGACGGCATATCGTCCAAGGGCAAGAACTACACCACCCCCCGGTCGCTGGCGCTGCTCACCCGGTACGCCATGGACAACAAGACCTTCCGCACCGTGGTCGCCAGCACCAAGACCAGCCAGAAGGCCACCAACGGCCGGGTCTACACCTGGTACAACACCAACAAGCTGCTCGGCGCCTACAAGGGCGCCGTGGGCGTCAAGACCGGCACCAGCACCCCCGCCGGCCCCTGCCTGGTCTTCGCCGCCAACCGCAACGGCCGCCTGGTGATCGGCGTGCTGCTGAACGACTCCAAGGACCGCTTCAAGGACGCCGCCACGATGCTCAACTGGACCTACGGCGTGAAGAAGGCCGCGACCACCACCTTCGTACCGCGCAGCCTGCCCAAGGGCGCCCCCACCGACTGACCCCGCCCGCTCCTCCCTGCCTCTCCCTGCCTCACGGGGCGGGCCGCAGCCGCACACCTCGGCCGGCCCGCCCCTCGCGCATCCGCCCCTCGCACATCCGCCCCTCGCAGATCCACGCTGACCCGCCGTCTGCGACCATGGACCGATGCGACCGCTGTACGCCGTCCCCCTGGGAATCGCCGCCACCGGCGCCGCCTGCCTCGCCTACTCGGCGGGGTACGAAGTGCGCGCCTTCCGCCTCCGCCGAGTCGAGATCCCGGTGCTGCCGCGCGGCGCCCGGCCGCTGCGCATCCTCCAGGTCTCCGACATCCACATGGTCTCCGGCCAGCGCCGCAAGCAGCGCTGGCTGCAGAGCCTGGCGGCACTCCGGCCCGACCTGGTGGTCAACACCGGCGACAACCTCTCCGACCCGGAAGCGGTACCGGAGACCCTGGACGCGCTCGGCCCGCTGATGGAGTTCCCCGGCGCCTATGTCTTCGGCTCCAACGACTACTACGGCCCGGTCGCCAAGAACCCGCTGCGCTACATCGGCGCCCGCCTCTCCGGCAACCACGGCCTCAACACGGCGGACGGCGGGGCACGCCGAGGCATCTCGGGGGCGGTCCACAACCCCTGGGAGCAGCTGCGCGACGGCTTCGACTCGGCCGGCTGGCTCAACCTCACCAACACCCGGGGCCGACTCAAGATCCACGACCTGGAGATCGCCTTCACCGGCCTGGACGACCCGCACATCCGCCGCGACCGCTACACCCAGGTCTCCGGCGGCCCCGAGCCCTCCGCCGACCTCTCCCTGGCCGTGGTCCACGCCCCCTACCTGCGGGTACTCGACGCCTTCACCGCCGACGGCTACCCCCTGATCCTGGCCGGCCACACCCACGGCGGCCAGGTCTGCATCCCCTTCTACGGCGCCCTGGTCACCAACTGCGACATCGACCCGGACCGGGTCAAGGGCCTCTCCACCCACGCCGCCTCCGGCCACAGCTCCTACCTGCACGTCTCCGCCGGCTGCGGCACCAACCGCTACACCCCGATCCGCTTCGCCTGCCCCCCCGAAGCCACCCTCCTCACCCTCGTCCCCCGCCCCTGACCAGCAGCGCAGCCCCCTGCCCCACCACCCCGAAACCGGATTTCGTCTCCCGCCAGCGGTCCGGTAGAGTACTACTCGTCGCGCCGGAGACGGCGCGGCACCGGGGTGTGGCGCAGCTTGGCAGCGCGCTTCGTTCGGGACGAAGAGGCCGTGGGTTCAAATCCCGCCACCCCGACCCAGTAGTACAAAGTCAGGGCCCTTCCGGAGAGATCCGGCAGGGCCCTGCTTCGTTGTGTGTGGCCAACGGTGCAGGTGAGGGGCCGGGGCGGGCTCAGCTGCCGTCGTGGAGCAGGGTGATGTCGCCGGTGGTGGTGCTTGCGGCGATGGTGCGGCTGCTGCTGTCCGACCGGGGTACGTCGCCGGGGTGGGTGTCGCCGACGGCGGTCCGCAGGTCCAGGCGGTAGTCGGACGGGCCGTCGGGGAGGTGCACGGTGACGTCGCCGTTGGTCGAGGCGGCCCGGACCTGGGTGGGCGCGGTGGCGAAGGAGAGGTCGACGTCGCCGTTGGTGGTGACGGCGGTGGTCTACGCGGCGCGTACCCCGGTCGCGGAGATGTCCCCGTTGGTGACGGTGACGTTGAGCGGTGTGGTGAAGTCGGACGCGGTCACATCCCCGTTGCCGCCCTTGACGGTGACCTCGACGCCGCGCGGGACCTGCACCAGATGGTGGACGCGGCAGGTTCCGATGCCCCAGCCGCAGTCGACCTTGAGCTTCAGGGTGCTTCCGCTGATGTTCTCCCCCTGGTGGTGTGCGCACCACGCTATGGCCTGGCGGGCGACCGCTCGATCCGGTCTGCTGGTGTGCCGGGGGTGGGGAGAGCCCCCGGCATGTCCTACGGCCGGACCATACGTGCCAAGGCATCGACCGCCTCGGCGGGCGGGCCGTCGGAGGCGGGAGCGGCGACGGGTCTGCGAACGCGTTCGGCGCGCACCGTCCGGAGCCCGGAGTCGGCGAGGTCGGCGAGGTCGGCGAGGATGCCGTCCCGGGTGAAGAGGACGGCGGGGTCCTGCGGGCCGCCGGTGCCCTCGGTCAGGTTGGTGGTGTCGTGGCCGACCGCCAGCAGGGTGCCGCCCGGTGCGAGGGCCGTGCCACCCAGCGGTTCGGCTCGGCACCCCAGACCAGGTTGGTGGCGGCGTAGCGGGCGTCCCAGTCGCGGTCGTCCATCCGTGACCCTCCGGGGGTCGTACCTGTCGGGGCGGGCCGCCGGGTGGGGTCAGGCGGTGCCGGGTGCCGGGGTCCGCTCCTCGGGTTCGGGGAGCAGGCCGAGGGCCCGGTCGTGGGCGGCCTCGGCCTCGCGGCGGACCAGCCGGAACCACATGAAGACCACAAAGCCCGCGAAGACGAACCACTCCAGGGTGTAGCCGAGGTTCTGGAAGGCCCGCAGGGTGAGCCCGTTGCCGCCCTCGGGCTGCACGGTGGGCACGGCGGTGAGGCCCGCCGGGGCGTCGTCGGCGGCGACCCAGCCGTCGTAGACCTCGTACGGCAGGACGTTGACCAGGGTGGCCGGGCTGATCATGCCCAGTTGGCCGGCGGGCAGGCCGCCCGCGACCGCGCCGCCGGTGCTGCTGGACTCGGGGGCCTGGAGGCGGCCGGTGACGGTGACCTGTCCGGTGGGTACGGGCGACTTGTCGGCGGTCGGCGGGTCGCCCGCGTGCCAGCCGCGCACCACGGCGACCGCATGGCCGTCGGCGGTACGCAGCGGGGTGAGGACGTAGTAGCCCTGCTTGCCGTCGACGGTGCGCTGCGGCACCAGCAGTTGGTGGGCGGGGTCGTAGGTACCGGTGGCGGTGACGGTGCGGCCCACGGTGTCCGTGCGGACTGTGGCGGGGGTGCCGAGCACCTGGGCGAGGGGGGCGGCCGGTGTGGTCGCGGCGGCGGTCCGGCCGGTGTCGCGGTGGGTCTCGACGCGTTCCTCGAACCGTCCGAGCTGCCAGGTCCCCAACCACAGGCAGACGGCCACGGCGGTCACCGCGAAGAGGTGGATGCCGATCCAGCGCGGGGTCAGGAGGAACCGGTACACACCACCACCGTAACGAGTGCGCCCCGGCCCCGGGCACCAGGGGGCCAGCCGGGTCGGCTGTTGTGTCGGTGAAGTATCGAGTCGGGACGGTGGCGGCTGGGGGCGTCGGCGGCCGAGAGCAGGGGACCGCCGATCGCTGCAATGCCCGACGGACGGAGCCCGGGTCGAGTCGACAGCTGGGGGCGAGCCTCAACGGCAGAGTCCACCCCGGCCCTGGGCACCAGGGGGCCAGCGGGGTCCGCTGCGGTGTCGGTCGCGCAGCCGGGGCGAGTCGGGCTGGCGGCGGAGGGCGAGCCTCGGCGGCCGAGAGCCAGTGTCCGGCGGCACGGCCGGGCGGCCGGGCGGGTGGGTATGGAGCGGGGACGCGCCCACACCGGACACCGTCCGCCGGGCGCGTCCCCGCTTCTCCTCCCCCTCCGAGGTCCCCTCCGGGGCCGCAGGCCGGGCCGGTCAGCCGGCGGGCAGCGGTCCGGTGCGGTAGACGGTGCCGGAGCAGGCACCGGGGATGGTCGCCGGGCCCACCATGGGGGCCCCGGCGGCCGGGGTGTGGCTGAGGCTGACGCTGCTCCTGGCCGCCCCCTGGCTATCGGTGGCGGTGGCCGCGACGGCCGCCGTACCCTCGCCCCCGGTCTCCCCGGCGGGGCCGTCGCCCTCGCTGGGACTGCTGCTCGGGGTGGTGCTGGGGGTGGTGGTACAGGCGGTGCTGTTGGAGCCGTCGGGCACCCAGCCGAACCGCACCTGGTACCCGGCACCGGGCTGGAGCAGCAGGCGGTCGGACCCGGTCGACGGGTCGGGCAGCCCGGTGGCGGGGTCGCCGCCGGTGTGGACCAGGATCGGGATCCTTGACGCGTCGGTGCCGGTCGCCGCACTCACCCATACCGTTCCGGCACCGTCGATGACACAGGACTCGACGGAGGAGTTAACCACCAGGAAGGAGCCGTAGACCTTGCCGCTGGAGTCGGCCGACTCGACCCGGGTCGTCCCCGCGCCCAGTTGGGCGGATCGGCAGACGGGTGCGTCGGCGCTGCCCTTCGGGGACGACTGCTCGGAGTTGATCGGCCAGCCGTCCGGTGCAGCGGGGACGCTCTGCCCCATCGCCGGTTCGGTGGAGAGCGCGAAGGAGCCGCCGCTCGGGTCGCGGACGCCGACGCCCGGCGCGAGGGTGGTCGTGCCCGGGAGGGGGAGGGCGGCAGGCGGGGTGGCTCCGTCGCCCCACGACGGGGAGGGAACGGAACCGCCCTGGTCCGGGTCCTGCACCGGCCCGGCGGCCGAGACCCGGCCCTGGTTCTGCGAACCGGCGGCGGTGCGCAGTGCGGGTACCGCCGCCACCGCGAGCAGCAGCACGGCGGCGGAGCCGACCCATGCCTGGCGGCGGCGGGCACGGCGCTGCGGCACCGCGCGTTGGATGCGCTGAAGGGCGTCGGGCGTGGGGTGCAGCTCGTCCACGGCGTTGCGCAGCATGGCGCGGATCTCGCGCTCCACGGCGTCCAGACCGTCAGACCCACCGTCGAGTTCATGGCCGAGTTCATGGCCGAGTTCATGGCCGAGGTCGGGGTCGGTCTGCGGGCGGCCCACAGCAGCGGAGGCGTCCCGTACCAGCCGCAGGTGGGCGGCCGGCACCGGTTCGCCGGTCGGCGCCTTCCGCTCCGGACCACCGGGCTCCTGAGCCTCCCCGGGTGCCTGCGGCATGCCGGGTTCGGGGCCCTCGGCCGACGGCAGGCCGGGGCGTTCGCCGCCGCTCATGTCTGCGCCTCCATGCGGACCCGCAGGGCCGCCAGGCCACGCGAGCCGTACGCCTTGACCGAGCCCACAGAGATGCCCAGCGTCTCGGCCACCTGAGCCTCCGTCATATCGGCAAAGTAGCGCAGCACCAGTACCTCGCGCTGGCGGCGCTGGAGGCCGCGCAGGGCGTCCTTGAGCTGGTCGCGCTCCAGGGCCTCGTACGCCCCCTCCTCGGCGCTGGCCATGTCGGGCATCGGCTTGGGCAGCAGCCGCAGCCCGAGGATGCGCCGGCGCAGGGCCGAGCGGGAGAGGTTGACCACGGTCTGCCGCAGGTATGCGAGGGTCTTCTCGGGCTCGCGGACGCGGCGGCGGGCGGCATGCACCCTGATGAACGCCTCCTGTACGACGTCCTCGCAGGAGGCGGTGTCGTCGAGCAGCAGGGCGGCGAGACCGAGCAGGGAGCGGTAGTGCGCGCGGTAGGTCTCGGTGAGCAGGTCGACGCTGGTGCCCTCGGCGGCCGTCTCCACCGTCGCTGCCCCGCCACGCTCAGCGGGTCGGAGCACGGCCGGGAACGGCGTGATCACGGCTGCTCCACCGACGGACGCCGAAGCCGGAACCGGGACCGGGACGGGTGCGAGAGCGAACAGGGCAGGTCTCTTCCGGGCTGCGGGACGGGCGGGCGCCGCCATGGGGGCGAGCAGGGCCGAGCGCTGTACGGCGCTGCGGCCCAGGACGGCTCTGCCGTCGGCCGCACCGACGCCTCTGCTCTCCACACCCAGCATCTCCGCCACGACTGTTGGACACTCGACCCCCCGTCACGGTTGCACTGCCCCGGTGGCTTTCTTCTTTCTTCGCCGCCTGCCCCGCACCGCCCGCGCTGCGGGGGCGACGGCTGCCGGTGGTTGCACCACCGTAATCGGCCGCCGTGTGGACATCGCAGTGCCCCCCTCCTGCCGCGCGCGGGCATCAGTGCAGTTCCGGGGCCTATCCGGACAAAGCAAAGCCCCCTCGGAGGAGTTCGCAGAACTCCCCCGAGGGGGACACGCACCGGAGGTGCGAACGGTTGCGCGTGGGACTCAGGAAGTCCTCAGCGATTCCCAGTCGACGCTCAGCCGGCGCTCAGCCGGCGCTGATGCGCCGCTCAGCCGGCGCTGAGCTCCGCCGCGATCAGCTCCGCGATCTGGGCGGTGTTGAGCGCCGCCCCCTTGCGCAGGTTGTCGCCGCAGAGGAACAGGTCCAGCGCCAGCGGGTCGTCGACGGCACGGCGCACCCGGCCGACCCAGGTGGGGTCGGTGCCGACGACGTCGTTGGGGGTGGGGAACTCCCCCGCGCCCGGGTTGTCGTACAGCACCACGCCGGGGGCCTCCCGCAGGATGCCGTGCGCCCGCTCGACGGAGACCTCGTTCTCGAAGACCGCGTGCACGGCCAGCGAGTGGGTGGTGATCACCGGGATGCGGACGCAGGTCGCGGAGACCCGGAGGTCCGGCAGGCCGAGGATCTTGCGGGACTCGTTGCGGACCTTGAGCTCCTCGGAGGACCAGCCGCCCTCCTTGAGGGAGCCCGCCCACGGCACCGCGTTGAGCACCAGCGGCGCCGGGAAGGGGCCGGTGTCGCCGACGGCGGCGCGCAGGTCGCCGGTGGCGGTGCCCAGCTCGGTCCCGGCCACCTTGGCGATCTGGTCGCGCAGGGTGTCCACGCCGGGCTGACCGGCGCCGGAGGCCGCCTGGTACGAGGCGACGACCAGCTCCTTGAGGCCGAACTCGGCATGCAGCGCGCCAAGAGCGACGATCATGGAGAGGGTGGTGCAGTTGGGGTTGGAGATGATGCCGCGGGGGCGGTTGCGGGCCGCCGGGGCGTTCACCTCGGGCACCACCAGCGGAACGTCGTCGTCCATCCGGAACGCCCCGGAGTTGTCGACGGCGACCGCGCCCCGGGCGGCGGCGACCGGCGCCCACTGGGCGGAGACCTCGTCCGGGACGTCGAACATGGCGACGTCGACGCCGTCGAACGCCTCCTCGGAGAGCGCGATGACCTCGACCTCCTCACCGCGCACGACCAGCTTCTTGCCGGCCGAGCGGGGGGAGGCGATGAGCCGGATCTCGCCCCAGACGTTCTCCCGGGTGGAGAGGATGTCCAGCATCACGGTGCCGACGGCGCCGGTGGCGCCGACGACGGCCAGGGTGGGCTTGCGGGCGGGGTCGGCGGCGGTCATCGGCCGGTACCTCCGTAGACGACGGCCTCGTCGGACTCGCTGTCCAGGCCGAAAGCGGTGTGGACGGCGCGTACGGCCTCGTTGACGTCGTCGGCCCGGGTGACCACCGAGATGCGGATCTCGGAGGTCGAGATGAGCTCGATGTTGACGCCCGCGCCCGAGAGCGCCTCGAAGAAGGCCGCAGTGACGCCGGGATTGGAACGCATACCCGCTCCGACCAGGGAGATCTTGGCGATCTGGTCGTCGTAGCGGAGCGACTCAAAGCCGACGACGGCCTTGGCCTTCTCCAGGGAGTCGATCGCCCGGTGGCCGTCGGCCATGGGCAGGGTGAAGGAGATGTCGGTGAGGCCGGTGGCAGCCGCCGACACGTTCTGCACCACCATGTCGATGTTGATCTCGGAGTCCGCGATGGCGCGGAAGATGCGGGCCGCCTCGCCCGGCTTGTCCGGCACCCCGACGACCGTGACCTTGGCCTCGGACGTGTCGTGGGCGACTCCGGAGATGATCGCCTGCTCCATCTCGCCCCCTTCGGGCTTCGTCGGCTTCTCGTTGCTGACCCAGGTACCCACGTGGCCGGAGAACGACGACCGCACGTGGATGGGCATGTTGTAGCGGCGCGCGTACTCCACGCAGCGGTGCAGCAGGACCTTGGACCCCGAGGAGGCCAGCTCCAGCATGTCCTCGTACGCGATCCAGTCGATCTTGCGGGCCTTCTTCACCACGCGCGGGTCGGCGGTGAAGACGCCGTCCACGTCGGTGTAGATCTCGCAGACCTCGGCGTCCAGCGCGGCGGCCAGCGCCACCGCGGTGGTGTCGGAGCCGCCACGACCGAGGGTGGTGATGTCCTTGCTGTCCTGGGAGACACCCTGGAAGCCGGCCACGATCGCGATGTTGCCCTTGTCCAGGGCGTTGCGGATGCGGCCCGGCGTCACGTCGATGATGCGCGCTTTGTTGTGGACCGAGTCGGTGATGACACCTGCCTGGCTGCCGGTGAACGACTGGGCCTCGTGGCCCAGGGATTTGATCGCCATCGCCAGCAGCGCCATGGAGATGCGCTCTCCGGCGGTCAGCAGCATGTCGAGCTCGCGTCCGGCAGGGATGGGGGACACCTGCTCCGCGAGGTCGATGAGCTCGTCCGTAGTGTCGCCCATCGCGGACACCACGACGACGACCTCATGGCCGTCCTTCTTGGTGTCCACGATCCGGCGGGCGACGCGCTTGATGCCCTCGGCATCCGCAACGGAGGAGCCGCCGTACTTCTGCACGACAAGGCCCACGTGCGCTCCTCGATCGGTGTGTCTTGCGGTCGACCCAGTCTAACGAGCAGGGCTCCGGGGCCGCCGATATTCCACATGATGAGACGTCCGTTCCAGGGTACGGTCCGTCCACCCGCTTAGCGGGGCTGCCGGTGCCGACCCAGCTCGGCCGCCATCAGGGCCCCGGCCTGCGCCTCCAGCTGCTCGTCGGTGAGGCCGTCGTCGTCGGTGTCGGTACCGTCCGGGATGTCGCCCAGCGGGCTGTCCAGCCGGACATGCGCCACCAGCGACTGCAGGGCGCGCAGCACGCCGGTGCAGGTGGAGCCCCAGTTAGAGAGGTAGGAGAACTGCCACCACCACATGGCCTCGCTGATCCGGCCCTCGCGGTAGTGGGTCAGGCCGTGGCGCAGATCGGTGACCACCCCGGCCAGGTCGTCGGAGATCCGGAAGGTGGCGGGCTTCTCCGGCGGTCCGTACGGGTCGAAGACCTCGTGGTAGACGTCGATCGGTGCCAGCAGCTCGGCCAGCTTCTCCCGCAGGTCGTCGCCGTCCGGCTCCGGGCCCGCGTCCGGCTCGAACCGGTCGTCCGGAAGGACGTCCTCGATCGCGCCCAGGCGGCCCCCGGCCAGCAGCAGCTGCGAGACCTCCAGCAGCATCAGCGAGACCGCGCTGCCGGGCTCGTCGCCCTTGGCGATCTCGTGCAGCGCCAGCACAAAGCTGTTGACCGAGTCCGCGATCTGCACCGCGAACTCGTCCGGCTCCGCACCCGGGGCATGGCCAGAGGTGGCGTGTACGGCGTCAGACATCGAGCAGTCGTCTCCCTTCGAAGGCCCGTCCGAGGGTGACCTCGTCGGCGTACTCCAGGTCTCCCCCCACCGGCAGGCCGCTGGCCAGACGGGTCACCTTGAGACCCATCGGCTTGCACAGCCGGGCCAGATAGGTGGCCGTCGCCTCCCCCTCCAGGTTGGGGTCGGTGGCCAGGATCAGCTCGGTCACGGTGCCGTCCGCGAGCCGCGCCAGCAGCTCACGGATGCGCAGGTCGTCCGGGCCCACCCCCTCGATGGGGCTGATCGCCCCGCCGAGCACGTGGTAGCGGCCGCGGAACTCGCGGGTCCGCTCCACCGCCACCACGTCCTTGGGCTCCTCGACCACGCAGATCAGCGCCGGGTCGCGGCGCGGGTCCTGGCAGACCCGGCACAGCTCGGACTCGGCCACATTGCCGCAGACGGCGCAGAACCGCACCTTCTCCTTGACCTGCTGGAGGGCGTGGGCCAGACGCCGCACATCCACCGGGTCCGCCTGCAGGATGTGGAAGGCGATCCGCTGCGCGCTCTTGGGCCCGACGCCGGGCAGCCTGCCCAGTTCGTCGATCAGGTCCTGAACTACGCCTTCGTACACGTCATGCCTTCCCTGAGCCGCCGCCGACGGCGGACGTCCGTGGCCATCATCCAACGAGCCGGGCGCCGGACACACCGTCCGACGCCCGAAAAACCTGTGACGTTCTTGTCCGATCCGGCGGAACCGGCAACGGCACAGCTCGGAACGGCATGGTCAGAACGGCATGGTCAGAACGGCAGGCCCGGGATGCCCCCGCCCGGACCGCCGAGACCCTGCGCGAGCGGGCCGAGCCGGTCGGACTGCATCTTCTGCGCGGTGGCGGTCGCGTCGCGTACCGCCGCCAGCACCAGGTCGGCGAGGGTCTCGGTGTCCTCGGGGTCCACAGCGGCGGGCGCGATGGTCAGCGCCACCAGCTCACCCGCGCCGGTCACCGTCGCCTCGACCAGGCCACCGCCCGCCGTACCGTTCACCTTCGCCTCGGCCAGCTCCTGCTGGGCCCGGGCGAGCTCCTCCTGCATCTTCTGCGCCTGCTTGAGCAGCTGCTGCATATTGGGCTGGCCACCACCGGGG
Organism: Peterkaempfera bronchialis; assembly: GCF_003258605.2. Lineage (NCBI taxonomy): Bacteria > Bacillati > Actinomycetota > Actinomycetes > Kitasatosporales > Streptomycetaceae > Peterkaempfera > Peterkaempfera bronchialis. The sequence continues at coordinate 3,731,212 of NZ_CP031264.1, read as the reverse complement.
AACACGGCTCACTCCTACCTGAGGATGACGACGTCGTACGACATGTCGAGCCTACGTGCTGGCTCCGCCGACCGGGGACGGCCTCCGGGGACGGCCTCCGGGGACGGCCGCTGCCGCCCTGGCCGTCGACCTACTCGTGTCGGATCTCCTCCAGCACGGTCGCACCCAGCTCCCGGACGATGAGGTCCTGGCCGGAGAACGCCTCCTCGTTGAGGTCCGGGTCGTCCTCCTCCGGGATGTCGTCCTCGGGGGCGACCGGCGGAGGGGGCGGGGGGCGGCCTGGGCGGGTGCCGGAGCCTGGGCCGGGGTGGTGGGCGCGGAGGTGCGCTGAGCCGTCTGCTGGGCCGGGGACGGTGCAGGCGCCGGGCTCTGCGCGGGGGCCGGTGCGGGCGCGGCGGGCCGTGGGGCGTCGAAGCCACCGCCGCCGCCCCAGCCGCCACCGCCACCATTGCCGCCGCTGCCACCGCCGCCCGGGGAGGGTGGCGGCGCGGAGCCGCCGGACGGGTCCACGATGGCCTCGATACGCCAGTCGGCGCCCAGCGTGTCGGCGATCGCCTGGCGGAGGATCTCATCGCTCTTGCCGTTGACGAAGCTGTCACGGGCGCCCGGGTTGATGAAGGACACCTGGAGCACGCTGCCGTCGAAGCCCGCCACCTGGCCGTTCTGGCTGAGCAGGATCCAGGTGAAGCGGCGCCGGTTCTTCACCGCCTCCAGGATCTGCGGCCACAGCTGCCGGATCTGCGCCGCTCCCTGCTGCGCGGCGGCGGACGGCTGGGCGGCGGACGGCTGGGCGGCCACGGGCTGCGGCGGCGACACCGGCTGGGCCGGGGCGGGCTGCGGCGGCTCGGCTGCGGTCGACTGTGCGGTTGGCGGGGCGGCCGGGGGTGCCGACGGCGGGGTGGCGCTCCCACCGGGCGAGAAACTGCGCGGGATCGGCCAGGCGCCGGGCGCGGTGGCGGGCGCCGGTGCACCCGCAGGGGCCCTCGGCGGCTCGGGGGCGGCGGCGGGGGCAGCCTGCGGCGGTGCGGCTTGGACCGCCGGGGCAGAGGGCGCCTGCTGCACCTGCACATGCACAGGCTCCGCCACCGGTGCCGCGACCCCGCCCAGGGCCGCCCGCCGCTCCAGCTTGTCCAGCCGGGCCTGCAACGACAGCTCGTCGTCGTACGCCCCGGGCAGCATCACCCGGGCGCAGATCAGCTCCAGCTGGAGCCTCGGCGCGGCGTTGCCACGCATCTCGGTGAGCCCGGTGTTGACGATGTCGGCGGCCCGGCTGAGCTCGGCCGGGCCGAACGCCTGGGCCTGGCCCGCCATGACCTCCACCCGGTCGGCCGGGGCGTCGATCAGCCCCTTCTCCGCCGCGTCCGGCACGGCCGCCAGGATCACCAGATCGCGCAGCCGCTCCAGCAGGTCGGCGACAAACCGCCGCGGATCGTGCCCGCCCTCCACCACCCGGTCCACCACCCGGAAGACGGTGGCGCCGTCATGCGCGGCAAAGGCGTCCACGACCTCGTCCAGCAGCGTGGCGTCGGTGTAGCCGAGCAGGGCGGTGGCCATGCTGTACGTCACGCCCTGCTCGCCGGCCCCGGCCAGCAGCTGGTCCATCACCGACATCGAGTCCCGGACCGAACCGGCCCCGGCTCGCACGACCAGCGGAAAGACGCTCTCCTCGACCTGGATGGACTCCCGGCCGCAGACCTCGGCCAGATAGTCCCGCAGGGTGCCGGGCGGGACCAGGCGGAAGGGGTAGTGGTGGGTGCGGGACCGGATGGTCCCGATCACCTTCTCCGGCTCCGTGGTCGCGAAGATGAACTTCAGATGCTCCGGGGGCTCCTCGACCACCTTCAGCAGGGCGTTGAACCCCGCCGAGGTGACCATGTGGGCCTCGTCCAGGATGAAGATCTTGTACCGGCTGTGCACAGGCGCGAAGAACGCCCGCTCACGCAGCTCGCGCGCGTCGTCCACACCACCGTGCGAAGCCGCGTCGATCTCGATGACGTCGATCGAGCCCGGACCGCCCCGCGCCAGGTCCGTACAGGACTGGCACACCCCGCACGGGGTGGGAGTCGGCCCCTGCTCGCAGTTGAGGCAGCGGGCCAGGATGCGTGCGCTGGTCGTCTTCCCGCAGCCGCGCGGGCCGCTGAAGAGATAGGCGTGGTTGACCCGGTTGTTGCGGAGAGCCTGCTGGAGCGGACCGGTCACATGCTCCTGACCGATGACCTCCGCGAAGGTCTCGGGGCGGTAGCGGCGGTACAGGGCTAGAGACACGCCACCGACGATATAGGGACGGACCGACAACCGGCGCCCCCGTCCACCGCCCCCCAGACGACAGGACCCCCCGTGCACCCGCCAGAGCTCACCTACCCTTGCTGCCTTCCGGCCCTGGGGGGGTTCAGCGAGATGACGCCGCACGAGGGGCTGGCACCAGAGTAGCGGATCCCACGCCCACTCCGAACCGCGGCTCGGACCCCCCACCGGTCACGGGTAGTGGTTCGCGAGCACCCTCCGGCATCTAGTAAGCTCTCCCACGGAGGATTCGCCTAGAGGCCTAGGGCGCACGCTTGGAAAGCGTGTTGGGGGCAACCCCTCACGAGTTCGAATCTCGTATCCTCCGCACCCGCCCACCTGGGCAGATGAGGGCCCCGACCGGTTTCCGGTCGGGGCCTTCGTCATGCTGTGGTCGCAGTGGCGGATCAGGCGTTGATGGCCCGACGCTCGTCCGTTCCGAGGCTGTGAGTGACCCGCGCCGAAATCCGATGGCCGGCGCTGCGTCGGCTCCCAATGCGGGCGACCGCGCCTTCTCAGCTGATGGTGACAACGCGGGCCCAGGGTGGTGGGCTGTCCGGGGTGTAGTCGGGGTTTTCCTCGTCCACTGCCCTCGCTGGACGGGGGAAGAGACCAACGACGGTGCGGCAGGGCGGCTGGGCTGAGGGCCAAGGGGTTTGACCGTCCGTCAGCACGACGATCACGTCCGGGCGGGGCCGGGAGCTGAGCGCCCGGGCGAAACCGGAGCGCAGATCCGTTCCTGGGATCAGCGAGGGTATCTCTGCACCCTGGTGTCGCGCGTTCCGCACGGTTGTGGTGCCCCACCGCTGCTCCAGTCTGTGGCCGTGTCGGTGCCTACCGCTACGTTTCGTTCCGTGGCGAACTCCTACACCGTGTTGTGGACCAATGACCTGTGCCGCGGGGTGGTGCCTGGTGGCCGGGTGTTCGCCATCCGTGCCTGGCAGGCCGCGCTCTACACGGTCTGCGCGATGGAGGTTCGGCAGATCGTCGACTACGACCGAGCCGGCGCGGAGTTGGCCGACGAGGACTATCCCAAGCTGATCCATTGGCACCCGTCGAAGAGCGGGTGCATCTCGGAAGTCGTGCTCGGTGCGCCGGGGACCCCGATCCGGTTCGACGCGCCCCTGCCGGGTGACTGCCTGGAACAACTCACCTCCACTTGGCGGCGCGGTGAGCGAAAGCTCAAGTACGTCGAGGACGGACGGCTCTTGCGCGCCCTGAGCCTGCAGGGCATCTACCGGCTTGCTCCGGACTCGGCGCACATCGTCACTCGAAACCTCACCGATCAGGCGGCAGAAGCATGAGCGACCTTTCCGACCTGGTGCGGCGAGTCCGTGAACGCGCCGTCCAGCAGGCAGAGTCTCTGCCTGCCTGCGTCACGGACCAGGACGTCGCGGCTGCCGAGGGTGAGCTCGGCTTCGCCCTGCCGACGCTTCTCGGTCTGCTGTACCGGCAGGTGGCCAACGGGGGCTTCGGCCCGGAGTACACCCTGCTGCCCCTGATCGGACAGGGACGGACGGCTGTGTCGGAGTACGGCCCCCTCCGCAGGGCTGCCTCCGGCTACTGGCCTCGGGGAGTGCTGCCCATCCTGGACTGGGGCTGCGGCATGTATGCCGCCGTGGACTGCTTGGATCCCGCAGCGCCCGTTCTGCTCTTCGAGCCGAACGCGGGCCCTGACGACTGGGCCGAAGCATGGTTTCTCGACTCGCCGTCCCTGGCAGCGTGGCTGACCAAATGGCTGGAAGGGGCCGGCTGGTGGGAGGAGGAGATCACGTTGGCCGAGGACGCGCAGGAGCCCACGCCCTGGCCCGATGCCTCACAGCGTCTCGCGGCGGACCGCTGAGCGAGGTAAAGAGTGTTGACGCGAAGAGCCGCAGCTCGGTTGTCGCCACCGGTATCTCACGCCCCCGGGAAGGCCATGGGCTGGTCCAGGAGGATCGTGTGGTGGACGATGCGCCAGGCGCCGTCAACCCGACGCAGTCGGGGCTGGTAGTAGCCCGACTCGATCGGGGTGATCGTGCCCTGCGCGCCGAACGCCCCCGCGGGCCAGCCGTCGGCCGGACGCTCGTCGCCCTGGATGCTGAAGACAACGAACTGGGCGTCGAGTGCCGCCTCGTCACCGTCGACCTCGACGAGGTGGTCCTGGGTCGTGTGGTGACTCCACCCGCGCGGCGGGTGCGGCACCATCATCCCGGCGACGGCGTTGCCGATGGCCTCCGCTCCGGTGATCTCGGCGAGCTTCTCCCGGGTACCGCCGTTGCTGTAGTAGATCTCGACAACAGCGTCCTCCACGAACAGCGCGGACATCGCCGCGCCGTCGCGATGGTCGGCCGCTCGCACGTACCGGGCCAGCACCTGGGCCACCGCGCGCTCGTCGTCCATCTTTCTCTCCTCTGACTTCTTGCCGGTCTGAGAACGAGTCCAGCGTGCCGCCCAGCAAGCGGAGGGAGCGATGCCGACTTCCACACAGATCATTACCCTGAAGGTATGGATCGTCTCGAGGTTCGACAGCTCGAATACTTCATCGCGGTCGCCGAGGAGCTGCATTTCAGCCGCGCCGCCGAACGACTGGGCATCGCACCCCCACCGCTGTCCCGCGCCATCGCACAGTTGGAGCGACGCCTCGGTGTCGCCCTGTTCGAGCGGACCAGCCGACGCGTCGGCCTCACGCCTGCGGGCAAGGTCTTCCTGACCGACGCCCGCAAGGCATTGCAGGCAATCGACCGCGCTGCCCAGCGAGCGATCCATGCCGCAAACGGCGCCTTGCGCATCGCCGTCGCCCCGGGCATGGGCTCGGGGCTGCTGCGTGACCTCCACCGCCGTTACGAGACACACCACGGCCACGACACGATGCAGCTGATCTTCACGCGTGATCAGGCCACAGCCGTACGAGCCGGGCAAGCCGACGTCGCCCTGCTCTGTGCGACCGAGGACCTCCGCGACCTCGAGAGCAGCGACGTCGCCCAGGAGTATCCGGTGGCCCTCCTACCCGCGAACCATCCCCTCGCCGAGCGGCCCGACATCTCCCTCGCCCGCCTGCGCAGCGACCCCGCCTACGTGCCCGAATGCCCCGTGACCAGCCTGGACGAGCTCATCGATCGCGTCGCACTCGGAAGACTCGTAGTCGTTGTAGGTCACAGCGTCACTGACCGCCTCGGCTCTGCCGTCGTAGGGGTCCCGGTCACCGGCCTGCCCCCGACCGACCTGCTGCTCGCGTGGTCGGCAGAATCGCGCGACCGCCGGATCGCGAGCCTCCTTGATCTCGCCCACGGCTCGATGCTGGCGATGCAGGCGCCGGCACCGAGGACGGTCAAGGCCGCGGCTGCTTCCGCCACGGCTACGCGATCTGGCGGTATCGCGGGCGCGAGGGCGAAGCAAAGGGCTTCGGCTGGCGCGACTTCCGCGACCTGATCATCCGTGCCTACGCCCGGTTGCTCGCCTCGACCGTGCGATGGGGGAGCCTGGACGTCGACATGGCCCGGACGCTTCACGTCGTCGTTCTCCGGCTTCGTGGTCGTCTGGCTGCACGCCCACGGGCCGCACGCGATCACCGCAGAGCCTGGCCATTCGTCGATGTCCGAGGTCAGCATGATCACCGGCCGTTGTTGTCGGAGTGCCATCCCTGCCACGGCTGCATCGATGGCGTACTTGTGGCCGTGGAGGCGGCCAGCCAGGCCGTATGTGAGCCAGTCGTTCACGGCGTCGGCGACTGTGTAAAAGACCTCCGTGAGCTTGTTCTTCGCCAATGCAGCCCACCGTCACCACGACCACGACGCTGGTCATGAGGCAGCCTCCGCCGGCTGGCTCTGGACGAAGTCCCGTACCGCTCCGGCAGGGATACGGCGAGCGCCATCGATCCTGATGGAGGCAAGCCGATGGCTGCGAGGCCCATAGGCGGCGCTCCGGGTACGGCGGGTCGGGAGCTTGCAGCCTTCGATGAGGCGGCGTGCGTGGTCGGGGACCTGGTGGCGGTCGAGTTCGGAGAGTTCGCCGATGCGGCGGTCGAGGGTGCCGGTGCCGCGCGGTCCCGTTGCGGAGGCGCTGCGGCAATGCGTCGGCGCCGTCCATCCGGGCTAATTGTGGATCGGTGGCGCGTGGCGCCACGCCGAGGATAGTAAAACCCGCCCGACAATGGATCCGCCCACCGGCGAAATAACCAAATTGACTATCGCAGTCGGCTCGGCCGCTAACACCGATGCAGCGATCACTGCAACGCGGCGGGCGTTCGCCCATGGCCTCGCTGGAGGGTGGTGCTCATCTTGTCTCGAGCGGGCGGCCATGCAGCTCAACGTCGCGTCGGCTGGTTCCGCCATCAACTTTCGCTCAGCCCGAAGGGAATCTCATCACCATGGCCAGCAGGGCGGAACTGAGGAAGGTACTCATCACCGGCGCAGGTTCCGGGTTCGGGCACGAAGTCGCCATGCGACTGGCGGAGAAGGGCTTTGACGTTATCGCAGCGGTGGAGATCTACGGGCAGGTCCAGACGCTCAAGCGTCAGGCGGCCGAACGAGGAGTGAGCCTGCAGGTCGAGAAACTCGATGTCACCGATGACGGCGATCGGCGGAAGGCGCTGGCGTGGAACGTCGAGATCTTGGTGAACAACGCAGGCGTGGGCGAGGGCGGCTCCACTGTCGACATCCCCGCCTTCAACATCCGCCACGAGTTCGAGGTCAACGTCGTCGGACCGCTTCTTCTCACCCAGGGGATCGCGAAGCAGATGGTCAAGCGGGGTGCCGGAAGAATCGTCTGGGTCTCTTCTCGAGAAGGCCTGAACGTCAACCCATTCACCGGCATCTATTCCGCCTCCAAGCACGCCGTTGAAGCCATTGCCGAGACCATGGCGTATGAACTGCAGGAATTCGGCATCGAGGTTGCAACCATCAACCCTGGGCCGTTCCTGACCGGCTTCAATGACCGAATGTTCCAGACCTGGGAGAGTTGGGAGGACGACCCGTCCGAGCGGCTCTTCGATTACGCGAAACTCGCGTTCCCCCGAGCGCAGTTCGACCCTGAGCCGGTATACGCGACGATGACCGCGGTTGCCGCCGGCGAGGTCGACAGCTACCGCAACCTGGAGCCCAAATCGATGATCGAGGAGACCAAGCACCTCCAGAAGGTTCCGTGGGAGCGAAAGGTCACGGAGGGTCTTGGGACCCGACCCCAGGCCCTCCAGAACTCATACGAGATGAAGCCCGAGACCCCAGTCTCCGAATGAACCTCCCTCAGTCGCCGGCGAGCGGACGCTGAGGCCGACCGGGCGCCGAGAGCTGGGAAGGGGGGTGGGGTCGGACGAGACTCCGGGACCATCAAGCGGGAGCCTCTTCTGAGCCACCCCCCTTGGCCGCCCCGACCAGGACGAACTCCTTGCCGTCGGCGTCCTTGTAGTGCGAGGCGGCGTAGTTGGTGCCGCCGAGCCCTGCCTGGTCTCAGTTTTGGTCTCATCCACCCCTGTTCGGCCAGGTTCAGCAGTCCCCTACGCCGTCCCCGGCCGATTCGACACCGCACCGTTTCACCGCGACGGCCACGAGCGCGAGGTCCGCGCATTCACTTAACGGCTGTCGGCCGCCACGGGCGAGGATCTGCCCCGCGCGGTTGCGGTCGACGTCGGGCTCCTCCACGACCCCGACACCGGCCGCGAAGGCTGGGCCGCAGTCGAGGCCAACATGCTCTGGTTCGCTAACAACTACTTACACGGCATCGCCGGTGGGGGCCTCGGATCCAGACGGTTCCACAGACCTCATACCGGCGCTCTCCCCCTTCGTGCCCGCCTCCGGCGAGGCGTGGCGCGGCCGTCGGAGCTGAGCCTGTTCGTCGTCCGGGATGTTCATCGACTCGGCCAGCACGGCGGCGAGCGCGGCCACATGAGTGTTGTCGGTGTCGGAGTCGAAGTGCCACCGGATGTTGTCCTCGGACGTGATGAGGTCGATCACCGAGCGCCCGCTTCCGTCCCGTGCGGCCGGTGCCCGGACATATCGCACCCGGTCGATCGGGATCTCCTGACCGATCTCGCCCTGCCCGAGGAATGCGTTCGTCCTGGCCGTGATGATGCGGCGATCCGTGACGGCGACCAGATTCCTCGCCGCCCCCTTGTCCACCGCCGGCGCCACCTTCTCCTTTGCTCCATCGAGGATCGCACCGATCCGGGCAGGGGCATCGAGGCCGAGAACGCGGAGGGTCTCACCGTCCTTGAGGAACCATCGCAGGATGCGAAGGTACCGCTCGAGATCCAGTGACTTGGGCGCGCAGACAACGTCGGGAGCTTCGAGCGGCGGGACTGGTGGATGGAGAGCGTCGGCAAGAGGCTGGATTGCCTCCAGGAGTTGGGCACTGGTGAGGCGGGCCTTCTTCGCGTCCTTCCGCTTCCCGATCAGCGGCACGCGTCCAGGGAGCTCGGCGATGATTCGCAGCTCCCGCGCCAGCGAGTCGACGAGGCTCGTTGTCTCGGCCAGGGCGGAGCTGAGCTCCTCGCCGGTCTCGCGCTCGATGATCTCGACGAGCCGTGCCTCGTCGGCTTCTTCGCGTCCAGCGGCCCTCGCACGCGCAGCGTGGAGCGTCTGGTATCCGGTCCATGCCTTGAGCGAAGACAGGAGGGCATGGGCGTCGAAGATGATTGCCTTGGCGTTCGTGTCGAGATACTGGCGTCGGCCGTGTGTGTCGAGCCAGCCGAGTTGGCGGACGTGTTCACCGACGTTCAGCCGGTACGTCTCGCGCTGCTTACGCAAGGTGTCCTCTTTAGCCGCGACTTTCTCCCACTCGGTCGTCGTGACCGATCCGAGCTCTCGCGCGCGGCCGACTGCGCGATCGACGGTGTCGACGAGTGCGGTCAGCTCGGCCCACTGCCCGTGGCGCATGGTCGTGAGGACCTCGCTCGTCAGCGCGATGTTGGTTCTGACGAGGCCTGCGACCTGGCTCAGCATCATCTGAAGCGCGACCATGGCCAGTGCCGGCCCGATCGCGGCCGCGACCCCCGCCGCGCTCACCGCAGTCACAGGAATCCAGCGGGCCTGATGAACTATCCGGCCGTTGGCAAACACCGCTCCGAGATTCGCGCCGTCCTTGACGGCGAGCGTTCCGCCGGCGCTCAGAAACGCCCGCGTCGCGTCACCGACTCTGTATACCCCCTCCACACTGGCGAATGCGTTTGCGAAGTTGCCGCCCACGGTCGCCGTGTTGCCGATCGAGGCGAGGGCCGCCGAGATCCGCACGCGGTCGTCAACCGACACGAGCCCCAAGTCGACCGGATCGAGCTTGAGCTCCGCGATGAGCTCCGCAGGGACCTCCCCGAAGGCGACGGCAACCCCAGGCCGCACCTCCACCAGGACCGTCGATGCCGCCGCCGAGTTGCTACCCGAATGAGGTGACGGACAGTCCGCAGCGGCTGAGTCGACGGTATCGCTCCGGCCGTTCCCCTCCGGCCCGGCGGCCTCCATCGAGTCAGAAAAGTCCTGCATGCGATCTCCTCCCCGCGAGGGCGTGCAACGGCATGACGTCGTCGGCGTCCGCTACCGCAGAGTACGGCAGGCCGCCCTGCGGCGAGTGACGTTTCTCAGTGAAGATCACTTCAGATTCCGCCCGAGGACGAGGGCGGCGCGGGCGATGTCGCCGATGCGGCTGGCGGAGATCATTTGCTGAGAACACGTCAGTGGCCCTCCTCTATGCGAACACGCTCCAAGCACCAGGCAGGGCGACAGGCGGGCGACCGTGGGGATGGCCCGAGGGTTGCAGTCGGGGTTGCATTCACCCCCGTTCAGCCGGTCCGGGCGGCGGCGGTCGAACATATCCGCTGCAGGTCAGGACGTCGGCGGCCATCCTGAGCCCCCAGACGAGCAGTTGGAAAGCGTGTTGGGGGCAACCCCTTACGAGTTCGAATCACGTATCGTCCGCACCCGCCCACCTGGGCAGATGAAGGCCCCGGACCGCTGAGCGGTCCGGGCCAACGTCGTCCCAGGTTGCAGTTTTGGTTGCCGTTGCCGCCCTGCCAACACCCTGAGCGCTTCTGGGGTCCGGCTACCGTCCGAACCTGCCGAAGCATGGGGAAGCAGCGGCGCGGACCACAGACGGCCGCCCTCAAACCGATCACAGCCATCAAGGCGGTGGTGGTGAATGACGGACTGCGGAACAGCCCGATCAAGGATTCAGGCGGGGCCGAGCCGTCTCCGGTGAACGGCTCCAGCTCCCCCAAGAGACCAAAGCGCCGCTTTGCACAAAGAGCGATGTATTGACTACCCTCGGTTGCGAGCGACTGGTTCGACGCCTCTCATCATGGCAATCGCGTTCCTCGGCCACGGGTACAGGCCGGAAGCCCGGTCGCCTCGCCGTGCTCCCTCGGGAAAGGGACGATCCTCAGTCTCCCCCTCGGGCCGGATGATGCAGGGCCCGGACGGCATCAGAGGTCCCGTGCTTTTCTGTACGGCGATCGACACGGGTGGAGGTCGGCGGTCGGCATGTCCGCGCTCTCGCTCTGCCCGGTCCGATCACGACCGGGCAGTCGGATGCCGCACGCCGATGGACTCATCGGTCGACTTCTGGAGCGCTCTCTTAACCGAGACGATCGACCATCCCATTCCCCTCGACCAGTCCCAGGTGAATCTGGTGGCCGCTGTTCTGCAGCAGGCTGTGTGGGACTGCCGACCACCGGCTGAACAGGCCGCGCATGACGGCCGGGACGACGGGATCACGCTCGGCCGCCTGGCCGCGCACTGGACAGGCATCGCGGAGCGTGAAGAGCACTGTGACGTCATCAATGTGAACGGCGAGAGGCTCTACGTAGTGCCTCTGTCCCTCGAGGGCTGGTACCAGGTGCGCGCCGCACTCAGCGAACACGCCACACGGCTGTCGCTCAAGCCGTCCGACAATCCGGAGAGCCGCGAGAACCGGCGACGCGCACGGCAGGCACTGCTTCTCGTGGATCGCATCAAGGAAGCAATCCATGAACGATGAACCCATCGGCGGAGAAGACGAGACCCTGTCAGGATGGCGGCCACTGGCCTACAAACTGCCGCGACCGACAGCGGTGGACAACCTGGCGACCGCTTTGTCGACGCGAGGGCTCTCCGACGCTGCGGCCTGGACACTGGCACGATCCGCCGTACGCCCGGACGACATGCGGCGCAAGCTGACCGAGGCAACGGAACTGAGAGTGCAGGGCGGAACCCTGTCCATCGTCGAGACCCGGCTCTGGTCCGCCTCGGTGATCCCCCATCCCGCCAACCCGCGGGAATATGGGCGTCGCCAGTACCCGCTCGGCGGTTCCGGCAGCACAGTGGCGACCACTCCCGAACCGGGGTCCTTGATCGGCCGTGACGCCGAACTCGAACTCTGCATCCCGACGCCCGATCTGTTGGCACAGCGCCTTGAGGACACGAAGGATCGCCTGCTTCGGGAGAACCCACTCGCGTACGACATCGCCGCGGAGGGTGTGCTGCAGCCGCTGACGGTGGTCGCGCTCACCGTCGTGCATGCCAATGGACATCCCCGCGCCTCCCTGCTGGTGGCCGCGGACGGTTCGAGCCGTGTGAGTGCGGTCCACTCGCTCCTCGACTACTCACCCTGCAGGGTGGCCTACGAATGGGGGCGCGACGACCGGAAGTACCGGAAGGAGATCAACCGATGGATCCGGCACGCGCAGAAGCAGGGCTGGGACGGCCTTCGCGAGGATGAGCGCCAGAAGTTGCGTGCCCTCACCGTCCCGGCACGAGTCGTCGTGGGCTTCGATCCGCACTCGCAGACGAATCAGCGCTTCCACACCGCGGTTCGCAACTTCATCGGGCTGACGCACATCCGCCCACCGAGGCCCTACGGGCCCGCGGTGGAGAACGAAGCGAAGGCGGACGCCGTCCTGGATAGCCTCGTCGAACCGGCACGTACCGGCCCAGCCCACATCACGGACGCGGAGAAGCATTGGTTCGCCGCGACGGTCACGGCCGAGGAGGTGCTCGCCAAAGGGCTCAGCCGCCATTCCGACGTCAGGGCCGCGAGCATCGTCAAGTCCCTGTTGGGCGGCGGTGTCGGAACCAGCCGGCGGGTGAACGAAGGCATCAGGTCGCTGACCGCGAAGCTGAGGCCCAAGCGCGAGGAACGCGTCGACATCGCCGTCGAACTGATCCTCCGACCGTTGCGCGCCGGGAAGGAGGGCGACCTCGGCTTCATCCGGTCCCGTCGGGCGGCCTTGCAGCGCGTCTACCGGTTGCCCGAGATCGAGGACCTGCCCGCCGGCCCCCTGATCGAATCCGATGAGGGGGGAGGTCGGGCCCTCGAGCAGTTGCGCGACCAGGCGCTCGAGGAGGCCGGCCTCGGTCACGGCAATGACGGCCGGCTGAGCGTCGCCCAGACCGAACTCGCGGTGAAGGCGGTCTACTACATGGCGGTGGCGGAGCCGATGGCCTTGCAGCGGGAGATCTTCGGCGGATCCGGGGACGAGGACGACCGGTCCCCTGCCACGGTGCTCCGGGCGATGCTCTCCTGTCGCCGGGGCATCCTCCAGGCCTACGAGGTCGTTCGCGCCGGACGGCGGGGCGACAAGCTGTACGAGGTCGGGGAGTCGGGCCACCGAGTCGTCACAGCCACCGGCAGCCACCGGGAACTGACCGACAGCCTGGTACGTCACGCCTACACCGGTGAACCCCTCGCAGAGGCTGCGGTGGGCTACCCGGCCGCCGCCGTCCGCTGGGCGTCGGTGAGGAATTCCGTGGACTCCCTGCAGAGGAACGTGAAGGTCATGGCGGCCGTACCGCAGCAGGTCGGCGGCAGGAGCCAGGTCGAAGAAGAGGGCTGGGACCCTGCTGCGGTTGCCGCCCTGCGCGAGGACCTCGATCACATCGACCGGAGCGTCGCCCGCTGGTCGGATCGCCACAAGGAGTTGGAGCTGCTGCGCGAGGCGGAGCAGGATCCCACCGACACGATCGACTAGGAAGTGTATGAGGGCAACGCCTTCGCCGCTCGCCTCATTCGCATCGCCGCATTCCCTCCGAGGCCTCCTTGACGTACCTCTCCAGCGCCGGCACCCCATCAGTGTCGTGATGCGCCTCCTTGTAGGTGTGGAAGGCCTCGCTGCGGTGTCCCCCGGTTTCCAGGGCTTCGGCCAGCTGGAAGCGCAGGTCCAGCACGTGGTTGTCGATCCTCCCGTAGTGCCTCATCGCGGCGGGCAGCCGGTCCTTGATCAGTTTCGCCGCTCGGGCCGGGTCACTGAGCATCACTTCCCCGGCCTGCCGGCGCAGGGCCTCGACCTCATCACGGTGCCGGAACACCGGGGTCGTCGGCATGGTGGTGGCGCGCCTCCGTGCATCGGACACCGGTTTCATCGGGGCGCACGGATTCGAGTACGGCAGGGTCGGGTCGTGCTCGATCATGCCTTCGGGGGCGGGGCTCCCGCTCTTCGGCAGATACCTACGCAGACAACGATTGACCTCGTCCGCAGTACCGGGCCTGTCGGCGGGGTCCTTGCTCAGGAGCGAGTCGGCCAGATCGAGGAATTGGCGCGGGAAGTCGGGGTTCACCCGTTCCAGCGGAATCGGTGACTCGTACAGGTGCCACCGCTGGTAGTCGAAGGCGCTGGCCCCCTTGAATACCGGCCGCCCTGCCGCCATTTCGTAGATGACGCAGCCGAGCGAGTACAGGTCTGACGACACCGTGGCAACATGCCCCTCGAATTGCTCGGGGGCCATGTAGTCGACGGTACCCGGCATGTCCCCCGTCTTCGTGAGTCTGGTCCTGCCTGTCTCCTCGGCGAATCGGGCGATACCGAAGTCCAGGACCTTGATCAGGCCTTCCCGCTCCGTGATCATGACATTCTCAGGCTTGATGTCCCGGTGCACGATCCCCAACGCATGCGCCTCCGCCAGCACGTGACAGATTCCCACGGCCACACTGGCCACCACACTCAGCTCCAACGCGCCATGCTCCGCCATGAAATCCCTCAGGGTCAACCCTCGGATGTATTCCATGACCAGATACGGGTAACCATCCTCCTCGCCGTAGTCGAAAATCTGCAGGGCCCCCGCCACTTCGACCCTGGCAGTCGCGATCACCTCCTGTGCGAACCGCTTGACCAGTTCCCTCTGACCTCGCGGGTGCACGGAGTGCAGCTGGGGGAATTTGACGACAACGACACGTTCCATCCTCTCGTCGTACGCCTTCCAGATTTCGCCCATACCCCCGGGGCTGAGGAACTCATCCAGACGGTAGCGACCGGCCAGCACCAGTCCTCTGCGGGATTTCAGCACTGATTCCACCATTTCCCGGGATCTTCCCGAGCCGTACGTCGACGCTCCGGGGCTCCTTGCCCCAGCGCCTGCGATCACCTATGCGACGGCTCCGCCGGCCCGACGGAGCCGTCGGCCAAGGCGTCCTGCAGTCGCTGCGCCATGTCGCGCCCGTCCCCGGCCAACCGGTCCAGGGACTCGTTGAACCGGGCCAGCTGTTGGAAGGCCCGCCCGATCCTCCGTTGTTCGTCCAGGCCTTGGACCGGTACGGAGAGGCGGGCGCTGTCGATCCTCGTGCGGCTGCCGGAACTCGACGTGCTTCCCGCGTAGCGCCTGTTCGCACCGTGGGCGAGCGTCCCCGCCAGGAACCAGCTGTCGACCACCGACGGGTCAGGTCTGAGCACCGTGACTCCGGGGCCCGGCACAGCCCCGTACTCCGCCGGGTCGGCCGGACGGGTTCCCTCAATTCCTCCGGTGAACAGCAGGACATCGCCCTCGGCAACCGCTTCCTCGGGCAGGGCAAGGACCCGCCCCGTCGGCGCCGTACGGGAAACTCCCTGATGCACGGTGATGACCGGGTGCTCGGTCAATCCCTCCCGCGCGGAATCGCGCCTGGACGTCCCGCGCCACATCCGGACCGCGCCCGTGCGCACGAGGTCGTCCAGCGAAGCCAGGGCAGGGGGCTCGGCAACAGCTTCCGCCACGACCGGCGGACCGGCCGACAGTTTCATCAGATCCTGCCCGAAACGCGAGCGGTCCTCCTCCAATCGCCGAAGGTCGACGGCGTCGCCAACCTCCCGCTGGACGTACCGGCTCGGGGTGAGGTTGACCTCGTTGTCGAGGAGGTCGTGCGCCGGCAGTATCCGGCAGACCTCGCTGTCGGACCCGGATCCGTCGAGGAACGCCCGCCACTGGGACACCACGACGCGGTGGACCAGCGGCCACTCGCCCGCCCCGTCCGCTCCGTCGACTGCCGAGGTGGGAACGCTTTCGGCATCGATGAGGAGGACCTGCGGCGAGCCGTTGTCATCCGGCGGCCCGGCGAGCCAGAGATGGGTTCCCATCCCGTGGACGGACGAGGCGCCAGACGGCAGCGCGACGACCGCGCGCAGCGCTCCGCGACGCACGAGTTCGGCCCGGATACGTCGCCCGGACGGCCGCACGGCAGCTGCCGCAGGCATCAGCATAGCGACGTACCCGTCGCTGTCGAGATGGGCCAGCGCGTGCTGGAGCCACGCCAGCTCCGGTTCCGCGTTCGGAGGAAGGCCGTAGCTCCAGCGCGAGTCGTAGCCCAGCTCGTTCCGCCCCCAGGAGCGCTGGCCGAAGGGCGGATTGCAGACGACGGCCTGGACGCGGTGTCCGGAGAAGGCGTCGTCGAGTAGCGAGTCGCCCGCCGCGAGCACGGACTCCGCATCGGACCTGAGTCGGAGCCGAAGCCGGGCCACCTCGGCGAGGTCGGGGTCAAGGTCCTGACCGTACAGGAACTCGGCTCCGCCATCGGCCATCGCGCTGAGCAGTCCGCCCGTCCCGCACGCGGGATCGAGGACCGTCCTCGGGGTCGCACCGTTGCCGGCCGCCACCACCTCGGCCATCAGAGCCGCAATGGGTGCCGACGTGACCTCCACCTGCCGTGCGTGGGCCTGGGTCCACCGGTCCAGCAACGCTTCGAACACTTCCGACGCGCCGAGGTCGGCGCTGAGCCGCCCCACCTGGTCGACGAACTCCTGAGGCAGGTCGGTTCCGTCGTCGCCTCGGCCGGGCTGCCACTCGCCCGCGATCACGGCCCCAGTGGACGCCAGCACCGCGGCGGGACGCGCGGGGTCGCGCATCGCATTCATCCGCCGCCACAGCTCGCCGAGGGGCGAGACCGTCACGGCACGTCCATGTTCCCGGAGCCAGGCCACGACCTCGTCGAGTGAGAACTGTGGGCTTACGGCCGTCCCCGCTACGGGGCCGGGAAAGTCGGGGTGCCGTCTGCGCCAGTTGCTGACAGCAGCGGGCCCGACACCGGCGATACGCGCGATCTCCGCGGCCGTAACCATCGCACCACTCGTCATCGTTAACTCCCTCTACTCGATTCGTATCGAAGCGGAAGAATACCGTGTAGTCAAGTCACCCAAACGAGCTGGTTGACACACTTCACACATCATGCTCTCATGGTGCTCCCTCAAAGCCCGTCCAGACCTGGAGACCACCGTGGCAACCTGGTTACCCCCGCCCCACAGCAGCGGCCGCACCGACCTAATCCGCGTGTTCGCGGGATCGGCCCGCACGCCGGAACGGCGGTGCGGATATAAGACCGCCCTCAAGGCCCGCCCCGGACTCAAGCCTCCGGCGGGACCACTGCCCGGCTACAAGGCCGACCCCCGTGAGGACTTCAACCTGGGCCCGGCGGGTGACGCGCTGAACCTGATCGAGTACAAGGACGTGGCGGTCGCGACCGCACTGGCCCTTGCGCTGCAGGCCAAGGGCGACCGCCCGGCGGCGGACCCGGCCCTCGCCACATGGACCCGCACCGCGGTCACGCAGTACCTGGCTGGCGGCTACCAGGGCCTGATTCCGGTACGCCACCCCTGGGTGCGGGTGACGCCCCTGGACGAACCCGACGAACGGGGCGCACGCCGCTACGAGCAGTGCGCCTGGGGTCGCCCATACACCTCACCGGACGGATCCGTCCGCGAACTGTGGATCCCTGTCGCCGGCCCGCTGTCCGAAACAGAGCCCGACGAGGGCCAGTTGGCCGCCACCGCCATGGTCCTCGCTTTCGGGACCCCGCACCGGCTGCCGGAATGGTTCCGCTGGAAGGAGAACGCCGAACCACTCGAAACCGACACCCCGGACGGCGCCCGACTGCCCGATCTCGTCCGCATCCGCGAGGTCAGTTGCCTCGACGGAACGCGACGGCTGGTGGACGAACAAACGCTTGGGAGGATCGAGGAGCGGTACCAGAGGATCGGGAGGCCGCAGCTCGCCAGCGCTGTCTCCTCCGGTGAGTTCGTCCCCGGGTACGACTGCGAGGACTGCAAGCTCGTACCCGTCTGCCCCGCGCTTCGCCGCACCACCGGCCTCCTCGGAATCGAGGACACCACACGACCCCGCCGGATCTGGTCCGTCACCAACGGCCGCTCGTACGCGGGGCGGCCGGGCCGCGACGAAGCGTGCGCCGCCCGTGAACGCCTCCGCCGGCTGAGGTTGCCGGACCGGACCGGTCGCTCCCTCACCCCTACCGTCGTCCGAGGCCATGCTGTACACGCCTGGATCCAAGAGCAGCACGAGCGCCATCCGGGCGTCGCCTGCCGGGCGGAGGACGCACCGGACGGCAACTCTCCCTGGTCGGCCGGGAAGTGGACGGTGCCCCTGGAAGAAGCGGGCACCGGGTCACGGATGGTGGCGGCCCACGCACGGCACTGCCCCTACCGGCTGTCCACGGTGACGACGCTCGTGCATGAGAAATCCATCATGATGCACGACACCGCCGCCGACGTGCTCGTGACCGCCAAGTCCGACCTGCTGTACCGGGACGGCGCCTCCTGGGTCTACCGGGAGGTCAAGACCGATGCACGGCTCCGCCTTTCGAGCGAAACCGATCTGCTCCGCGAGGTACCCCAACTGGCTCTCGCCGTCCTGCTCATGGAACGCGCCCAGGGCGACCTCACGACTTCTCGGGTCGAGCTCGAACTGCTCGGCCCTGACGTAGCCCGGCTGGTGATCGTGGATCCGTCGGACCCCCTGCACCGGGCCGAAGCCCGCCAGGTCATCCACGACCTGGCGGTCGACTGGCACGCCGACACGACCGCACTGCCCCGGCCGGGCCGGTACTGCCGGTACTGCGAAATGGTCGAGTGGTGCCAGCCCAACCCGCCGCCCGGCACACCGTCCGAGCAGGGGGTGCAGCCGTGATCCCGGGCCTGCGGCAACCACGCAACACTCCGACTCGAACGGCTTCGTTCGACCACCCCGCCACGCCGGGGTGGCCCGACCGACAGGGGGCTCTCCTTCTGCGCGGCATCGCGACGGCCATCGTCCACCTCAGCGAGGTGCCCAACCCGGGGACCTTCGCCCTGCCGTACGCTCCTCCGGTGCAGCAGGCCCTGGACGGCGTCGTCCTCACCTGCCTGCTCATGAAGGCCGATCCCCCGGAGAGCGTCCCACAGCTGGTGGAGTGGTGCTCGACATCAACGATCGACAACCTGTCCTTCCCCGTCCCGCCCGACCTCGCACCGCCGGGCTCCCGTCTAGTGGACCGGGATACACGTCAACCCACTCAGATCTGCTACGAACTGGCACTCAGCGGCGTCGACCCCACCGCGCAGCAGGTCGGGCGCCAGGCCATGGACGACGCCGCCGAACTCTGTCGTGACAACGACAGCCCCGACACATACCGGGCCCTCCGTGAGCTGCTGATCAACCGTCCCGTCCTGACCGGCCGCGAACTGGCGACACTCCCCAGCGACGGAACGGGCCTCGAACTCCTGGCAGCCCCGCTGCGCGACCTCTACGTCTCCGCACCGGCAAGTCATCTGGACCTCGACACCAGGACCTACACGGCTTGTGGACACTGCCGCACATTGCTGCACCCCACGGTGGACGGTGAACTCGTCTGCGAGCGGGACGCGTGCCGGCTGCGGGGCACGGTCAAACGGGGCAGGGAGTACCAGGCGGACGACAACGGCGGAACCCACCTGCTGATCCGCCCGCTTCGTCAGTGGGTGTCCGGGCCGGGGGTCCTGGAACGGCAACTGGCGAAACGGTTGCAGAAGTACGGGGCCGTCGTACAACTGTGGCCCTCCTACGGCACCTACGGGCTGCACGTCCGCTTCCCCTGCGGACAGTCGTGGGCGGTGGAGGTCAAGGACTGGTCCAGCGCCGCCTTGCTGGGAACCTCAGCCCGGCCACCGGCCGCAGACCCGCCGTACGACCGCTGCTTCTGGGCGGTACCACGCATCAGGCTCCAGGCGGATACCGGGTACCAGAACAGGTTCCGCATCCACGAGACCAGTCCGAGCGCCGCCCGCCTCGAACTCGTGGGCATCGACGACCTCGTACGGGCCGCACGCCAACAGTTGGCCGCAGTTCCCGACCGCCACGCCCCAACCGAGCCTCCCCCTCCAGCGGAAGGACTCTTCTGATGCGCGACCGAACCTCGTGGTACGCAAAACTCAGGCCGCAGATCCACATGGCCTGGCCGACCGGGACCGGTCGGCGGCACGCGACCCGTCTGTGCGTGGTTGAGCTCGCCCTGTACCTGTTGGAACGCCTCTGCCCCGGGGAACCCGCCCTGTCCGCGTGGACCCTGCTCGGCGGCTACCGGTTCGGCCTCGTCCGTCAGGACACTCTGGAGCGCCGCCGGGCGTTCCGGATCGCCCGCCACCAAATGTGGCGGCTCAGGCGGCCCCGCACTTGGGAGCGGGCTCTCGAGCAGTACCGCTCCTTTCCCGAGGAGGTCCGCGGCTACGCCGTCCCCGACCCCTCACTACCTCCGCAGCGGGTGGCCAACCCCGTGGCGCCGGGCCGCTGGAACGTGTACGAGGAGGCGCTGACCAGTGAGCCGCTGTTCTACCTCCGGGACAGGCTTCCCCTCGCCGAGCCCGGTCAGGCCTACCGCTTCGTCCAGGGAAAGCTCCAGACCTCCGTCTCCCTGCCCGACTACCTGCCCGTGCTGGAGGCACGTCCGCATGCCCTACACACTCCGGTACCTAGGAAGGATCCCGTCGAGGTCAGCCGTGACGAATTGCTCGCAACGGCCGAATGGATGGACCTCAAGCTCAAGATCAAGGAGAAACACAAGACCTGGCACTACCGGGTGGACCGGCTTGAGTTCGACGTCCTCGACCCCGTCGGTCAGGAGTTCGTCGAGGGCCGAAGCCTTTCCGTCGACGGGCTGCTGCACCTCGTCGGCATGGTAGGCGCGGGCAAGAGCACTCTGCGTGACGTACTGAGCGTCCACCTCGCCCGCGAAGGAAGGAAGGTCGCCGTCGTCGTCGGCGATGTCGCGGAACAACTGAGCCTCCTCGAGATGCTGCGCCAGCTGCACGTCATCAAGGCCGCCCCCGTGCTCGGCACCTCCACCCGGGCCAGAAACGCTCAGCGCATGCACCGTCGGCTCTCATCCCGGGGCACCGGCAGCCTACTCACCCACAAGGCCGAGCACTTCACCTATCTGAGCACGGCCTGCCCGCTCGACGCTCTACGAGGCCTGGAGGCGACGGGACCGCCGCAGATCTCCGAAGCCCCCTGCACCAGCCTGTATCCCATCGAGCGGCCCTCCACGGACCCCTCGTCCGCCCATGGCTTCGAATCCGCCTCAGGGGACACGGCCGCGACCACGGACGACCCGGCCGACGCCCGTGCACACGGCTGCCCACTCTGGGGTGGCTGTCCACGACAACGCGGCGCTGGCGAACTGGTCGACGCGGACATCTGGGTGGCCAACCCGGCAAGCCTTCTCTACGGGCTCGTGCCCAGCCACCAAAACCGGGAGCGAGCACGTTTCCTGGAGGTCGCCGTCCAGCGCAGCGATCTGATCGTCATCGACGAGGCCGACCGGGTGCAGATGCAGCTCGACAGCATGTTCGTTCCCTCGGCCACCCTGGTGGGACGCTCGCCCGACTCCTGGCTCGACAGTCTGCAGAGCCACACCGCGAACGAACTGGCTCGCCGGGGCCGGCTCCAGCTCTCGGACTCCGATGTCGTGCGCTGGTCCTCAGCCCTCACCCTGGTGATCGCGGCGACCAACCGGATCTACTCCATGCTCATGCGCCACGAGAAGCTGAGCTCGTGGGTGCAAGCCGACTACTTCAGCACCTGGACGATCCAGCAGAAGCTCGTGGACGACTGGTTCCGCGGTGAACACGAGCCGGAGGACGACCAGGACGAGGAACCCGATCTCGATCCGGACACCGACACCGACACCGACACCGAGGACGACCCGGAGGAGTCCGACGTTCAGGAGCCCACGGACAGCGGCCCCAAGGACAAGCGGGAAGCCCGACGGGATGCGGTGACGGCCCTCCTCGACGAGTTCCGCGACGACCCTCTGGGTGACCACCGCCCCACTGATCCGGACCATGCGGAGCTGGTACGACTCACCCAGGACCTCCTCCACACGCTGGACGACGAGGAGACCCATCGCCGTGCCCAGACGACCCTGTCCGGCCTGCTCTGGGATCCTCTCGACGGACGCATCGACCTCCCGACTCGCACCCACCGGCTGGAGTTCATGCTCCTGCTCGCGGTGCTCCAGCACCGTCTCGACGTCCTCACGGACCTGTGGCCGCTGGTCGAAGCCCGTCTCAACCTGGAGGCGACCGACAACCAGCTGTCGCGACGGCCACCGGCGGACTTCAGCCCGCTGGTACCCGAATCGCCGATGGGAAACATCCTGGGATTCCAGTTCCTGAGCGAGGAGGAACCCGGTGCCGTTCCCGGTACCAGCAGCCCCGTCCTGCGGTTCTTCCGGTGCGCGGGCGTCGGCCGCTCTCTGCTTCTCGGACTCCACGAGATGACCGGTCCGGGGGACACGGCCCCACCGCACGTCCTGCTGATGTCGGGCACGAGCTGGGCCGGCACTGCCGCAGGCGCCCACGTGCTGGCTCCGGTCGGCGCGATCCTCAAAGCGCCGCCCAGGGAACGCCGGGCGATCCAGCAGACGACGTTCCGCAAGCTCTTCCTGAAGGGTCCGGACGGCAAGCCCCTGCACTTGTCAGGAACCCGTCCGGAGCGGCGACCGAAAGTCCTGGAACTGATGCTCGACCTGCTTGCCCGCCCCCGCGACGGCCGGGCGAGGAGCGACCTCGACCAGGAGCTGGACCTGATCACCAGCAGCCACCGGAAGCGCCTTCTCCTCCTCGTCGGCTCATACGAGGAGGCGCGGATCGGGGCGAAGCTCCTGCACGGGATCCCCCAGTGGCAGGGCAAGGTCTGCCGTCTGGTCGCCGACGACGTCGAGGCCGAGGTCTCCTTCGGCGGCACCGCCCCGGACGCCTCGGACTTCCCCCACACGGACGACGAGCCCCTGATGCTGCGCCGCGGTGACGTCGCGAGATTCGCCACCACAGGAGCCAAGATCCTTATCGCCCCGCTCCTCTCCCTGGAGCGGGGCCACAACATCCTCAATGATCTCGGGCAGGCCGCCATCGGCTCGGTCTTCTTCCTCGCCCGCCCCCATCCGAGACCCCACGACATCAATCTGGCCGTGCAGGGCATCAACAGCTGGGTCACCCGGTATCTCCTGAAGGACGGCTCCTTCGACGAACTGGTCACCTCCTCGGCAAGCCTGGACGCCGCCGGACGCGCGTTCCGCAGCCAGGCCCGCGGGCACTGGCGCCGGCTCCTCACCCGCCCGATGGCCTGGCCGGCGCTGTCGGATGAGGAGAAGGAGGCCTTCACCTGGGACAGGGCCGTCGTCATGTGGCAGGTCATCGGCCGGCTGGTACGCGGCGGGGTACCAGCGCGCGTCGTGTTCGTCGATTCCAAGTTCGCGGAGCGCGAGGCCACCGGACGCGGTCCCGACACCTTCCGCACAGGCCTGCTGGCCAGCATGCTGCACGTCCTGAAGCCGTACCTGACGGACGACCCGGGCAAGCCGCTCCAAGACCGCCAACTCGTCCGCGCCCTCTACGAGCCGTTGTACCTCGCGCTCAAGGAGACGCCCGAGTACCGGTCGGACACCCGCTCCCGCACGACCCGACGAGGAGAACGACATGGCCATTGAGCCCTACAACCTGGTCCGGGCAGCCGCCTACACCCCGTCCGAGGGAGCGCAGTGGGATGTCCCCTACTACACGCTCAGTCTGCCGGAAAACATCCGCGAGGCCCTTCTCGACCTGTACCGCCAGGGGCTCAGAAGGCCGGAGCGCCATCGTTCCGTACCCATCGGCCGCTTCAACAATCTGATCCAGGCCCTGGCTCCCGAAGTGGTCTCGGTGGCGAAGTGGATCGACGTGACCCGCGACGAGCCGTGGCTCTACACCCACCACCCGGTCCCCGCCGACGTATTCGGCACTCTCTTCCGGGCATGGGTGAGGGACCTCCGGCCCGAGCCCCGCCACGGAAAGCTGGTCCGCCGCCTGCTCAACGAGGAGCTCGACCTTGGACAACTGACCTGGGAGCGCCGGAACGTGGCGATGCTGTCACAGACGCTCACCCAGCCCGGCGGCACCGCACAACCGGAAGAACGGCTCTACCAGCTGCTTCCCGACGCGTTGATCGCCCGGGCCCTGGCGCTGAACCCTTTCGTGCACGAAGGCGGTTCGCTCAGGTTCCGCGGGGTGGCTCGGAGGCCCTCCGATCGGGGCGCGGAGATGATCTCGTGGCCGCCGGAGGAACACGTCGACAAGGAAGGCGTCCGCTGGTGGTACTCCGCACTGATCGCCGTCACACTCCAGAGCGTGCCTTTCGATGGAGCCATCCGGATCCACGTCAGGAGCGGTGTCCGCAGGTGGGCCACCCGCACTGGGACGAGTGGCCTCTACCTCCCCCCTGCCCGCGCCACATCCGTGTACCTGCTGGCCGACGCCCCCTGGATCGCCGATTCCCCGGACTCCTGGGTCTCCGAGCGCTTCTCGGTGGCCCGGGCCCGCTACGACCGGAGGCTGGGCAAGCCTCGCTGGGAAGCTGGCGGCAGTGACGGGATCCTCTCCCGGATCCCGTTCCACCAGACACTGCCGGAACCCTCGGAGCTGACTCGCCGACCGACGGAATGGCTCCAGCAGACGAAGGGCGTGACTGCGGCCGTCGTCCACAGCACCCACATGGGTTCGCACGGTGTCCTGCCCGGGTTGATGCCCGGCGACCGGGTGCCACTGACCGAATGGTTCGAGGCCGCCTTGCCGGCTTGCCTGCCAAGGATCCCCGACCTGGTCCGCGCCGATCGGTATCCCGTCAATCCACACCCGTACCGTCCGCCGAAGCCCGACGCCGGAGTGCATCCGGAACCCTTGGACCGACAGCAACGCGCGGACGTGGAACTCCGCCGGAACCTCGCCGAGTTGACCGACGGGCTGCCGCTCCAGCTGGAGTTCCTGTGGAACACGACGATCCACCGGGACGCCGGAGTGAAGGCGCTGGCCGCCGTCCTGGGCGTCGAGGAAACGGACCCGGAGGGTGAACCAGGACAGGAGACACTGGTCTGGAAGACTCCCGAACTCACTGTTGAGCTCCGGCTGGAGCGCGTCGGAGAACTGGCGGCCTCGCTGGACATCCCCCAGGAGACGAAGCGGAAGACAGCGGCGCTCCACACGGCGATCGGACGGCGTCGAGAGGACGTGGCCCGACGGGTGGACCCGGTCAGCACCCCGGCGCTCCCCACGCTGGCGCTCGTGGAGATCCTGGATCGGCGGATCTACGGCCCGCGTGACGCCGACCCGAAATTCGCATTGCGCCTGGGGTTCAGCGACGTCCGTCGGCTCACCCAGTTCGTCGTCACCCAGCGCCGCCCGGACCATCGGGAGAAGGCCATCAAGGCTCGGTTCGAGAAGCTCAAATCGTGCTGGCAGGATGGCCTCCGCCAGTTGGGCCATCGGCTCATTCCACAGCACAGTCTCGGTGACGCGATTCCCGCCGGCATCCAGTACGTGGCATTCTGGCTCGTCAAACGGCGTGCGGACGGCCCCACCCGGGAGTCCGGCCTCGTGCCCGTGGCTGTCCGCATCCGGCCCGATGCGCGCGGTGGCCAGGCGTTGATGGGCTGGGACCATATCAACGGCAGCTGGCTCCCGTACGCGGAGTTCCTCCTGCGGCTCTCCAAACAGGCCACGCTTCCAGTGTCAGACGACGACGCACCCGATAACTGCGACCCGACGGACGAGGACCGGCCGGACGACCTGTTCGACGACGCCGAGGAGGACGACGGCCAGGACACCGCTGCACCGGAGGATCAACCCGCTACGGGACGCCTCGAAGCTCAGCGCACCCATGTCGCCGGCGCCGTCCAGGAGCTCCTCTTCAGCCTGAGGGACACCCCGACCCTGCTTCTGGTGCACGCGCAGAACTCCCGCAGGTTCTGGCCCTGGCTTCAGAACGCCGTCGTCCAGAAGGACCGTGTGCAGATCCACGGCGGGCCCGTGCAACGCCTGGCTGTCCAGGGCCCGAATCTGCGTCTCGTCCGGCTGCGGGACCGCTCGGGCGACGAGACTCCCCAGTGGTGGGCCTACGACGGGCCGTCCGAGACGGGCGGGGACGAGGCGGCGGCCGAACGGATCGGAATCGCGAAGGGCTTCTGGAGAAGTCCTGCGGCGCAGGAGGACAACCGCGTGTTCTCCAGCACCTCCCCCAAATCGTCGTCGGCGACGAAGTCTTCGGTGATGGCATCCCGTTGGTCCTTCCGGCCCTACACAAGGGACGGCAAGACCGGAATGACCATTGACACCGACAAGCCCGCCTGGAACCCCGCTCTGCTGGAGGTCGCTGTGGTCGGCTGCCAGCCTGGAGACGACCCGGAAGCCTGGGCGGTGCTGGCACACCAACTGCGCATGACACCGGACTACCGCGACATGCTGGCCCTGCCGTTGCCCCTCCACCTGGCGCGCAAGGCACAGGAATACGTCCTCCCCGTGCACCGAGCCGACGGCGAATCGGCGACGGAGGACAACGCGTCGGTGCAACTCGTATTCGATCTCTTCGAGTCCACCACAAATGAGGGGTGACCACGATGGATCTCCACCGCATGTGGGCCGACGCCCACCAGCTCTACGCTGTGCCCACTTCCGCCTACGCACCCGACACCGACCGCTCACTGTCGGAACAACGGGCCGCATGGTGCTCACGTCTCAGCGACGAAGCACCCAACGGGCAGTTGCTCAAGACGAACGTCCTTTTCGACATGCTGCGCACGGCGGAGAAGATCCACCTCCTGCACGTCACCCACGCCTTCGAGCACATCACGCACGACGGTGCCCTCCGGCCCTCCGGCGGCTGCCTCGTGGGCAGCATCTACTGCGCGCCCCTGATCCCCGAGGCGGGCGGACTCCGCATGCACAACCTGGCCTCGTACATCCTCACCAAAGAGGTACCTGCCACGCTGAGCCGCTCCGGCGCGACGGACCGGGTTCCCACCCCCCTGGTGCTGGAGGTCACCATGCCGCCCCACGCCTACCGTGAGCTGGCGGGTCTGGACTACCTCCGGCTCGGATCGATCCACCTCCACAACTACCACGGTCTGAAGTCGCTGCTAAGCAGGGAGGAACGGCACCAGTTGCATGAGACGGTCGTCGGGCGGACCAAGAACTCGGCCGTGTTCCTGTCGCTGGCCGCCTCCATCGCTCATCGTGGGCGTTCCAGCGAGGACGAGTTCTCCCGCATCCTCGACGCAGCCATCCAGAATCTCCCCATTCTCGGATACATCTACTTCGAAGCACTGGCCGAGTACCTGATGCTGCACTCGAGGTCCCCGGAGACATGCCGACTCGCAGAGCAGGGAGAGCTCAACAACTGGCTGTACAAGGAGCTCTTGTTCAGCGCGTTCCCCGGAACACCCGGCCGCTTCGACCTCTCCCGGTTCCGACCCCGTCTGGACGATCTCGAAGGCCTGCTCGCCGGCCTCGACCCGACGCTCGACGGGCGGCACGCCCGTACCTTCCTCATCGAACGCATCAGCTACCTCACTGCGGCTCATCTCTTCACCCCCGGACAGACACCGGACGACTGGCACCGCACGCGCTGGGACTTCAAAAGTGCCTCACGACAGTTCGGCCCCCTGCTGGGCCACCTCATCCACCGCGAGCTCCGCACGTTCCGCCGCTACCCGGACTTCTACCACTACTTCGATGAATCCAAGGCCCTGCAGGCATGGAACTACTGGAACCACATGGACATCGTGATCCCCTTCAACGGCACGATCCCCAAGGGGGAAGTCGGTATCAACCCGGCTTACGCGGACGCGGAGTACCGGGTCTGGCGGGCGGAGGCGGACAACCACGGACGGGTCCATCCCGTCGAGGAGATCGAACTTAAAATCGCGCCTCGACTCATCGACACCAAGCACACGTTGATGCGCAGCACACCGCCCTCCAAAGCGGCATCCGACCGCTGAAGCCACCCGGCCTCGTTCCCTCCCTACAAAGTCGCCGGCCAGGGGTTGCCTCAGTGGCGCTGGGCGGCCCCCAGGCCCAACACGGCGGCTCCTCCGGTCTCGATTTTGGTCTCATCCGCCCCCATCCGGCCGGGTCCAGTCGCCGCCCAGCGGTTCGCTCCAACGCAGGTCAGGACAGGCGTGAACCCTGGCGGACACCGTTCGGGAGAATTGGAAAGCGTGTTGGGGGCATCCCCTCACGAGTTCGAATCTCGTATCCTTCGCACCCGCCCACCAGGGCAGACGAAGGGCCCGACCGCTCAGCGGTCGGGTCCTTGGTCGTTCGCAGTCTCATCTGTCTCAACGGGGCTTTGCCGGGGGCCTCCGGGCTCCCCCGTGCCACCTCCCAGATGATGCCGCCGACGGATGCCCCCGTGATGTGCTGGTAGCGGGCCGCCATTGCCGTGAACGACCAACCGTGAGCCGCATCACTTCCATCTGTCGTGGTCGGTGCTGGCCACCAGCGGCTCACCGAACGGGGAGGCGAAGACGTACCCCGTCACGTGCCACTTCTCGCCCGCGGGCGCGTTGGCGGTGGCGCAGTTCCAGGGTCGCGGTGGCGGTGTCCGCAGTGTCGGTGGCGAAGCAGGTCGGGCGTATGCCGTCGGCGTCGGTGAATCTCGACCGGGCTCCGGGGTGGGGGCGTTCCTTGCGCACGATCAGCCGCATCCCGTTCGGCCGGCCCTTGAGGACGTCACCGGCCGGCTCGGCCACCCAGGCGCCGTCGCGGGCCTGTCTGCTCGCGGTCTTCTTCAGGCTGGTCAGGCCGTGTGCTGGTATCGGACCGGACCTTGCATCCGCTCCGGGGACGAAAGGGACGGCCCCAGCGCCGTACCGGGTACGCCACCCCTGGTCGGACGGGGTGGGCGCTCCTAGACTGCTCCGGCCGGTCATCGGCCCTCACTTCCTGCGGCCGGGCCGCGGGTTCGAACTAGGAGCACGTCATACACGTCATACGCCGCCGCAGCAGCGTATTGCCGACCGTGGCCGTTGCCGCGGCCCTCGCGCTCTCGGCTCCCGCCACCGCCTGGGCGGACGATCCGTCACCCGCTCCTGGCGGAAGCACCACGGGGATCACCGCCGTCACCACATACGAATCGTTCGACACCAAGCTTCAAGCCCGCCCGGCGCCCCTGCCGTCCGGTGCCTACTGGGGGCAGGTCGACATCCGCGCGGACATCGCACCCGACGCGGGTTTCGTCGTCAAGGACCTGAGCAACGCCACCTTGACGATCACCGACGCCTCCGGAGGCACAACCACGATCACCGGGACCGCGTACGCCTACAACGGCTACTACGCCTGGTTCCACCTGGACACCAAGAACCTGCCCGACGGCCCGGTGAACCTCCATGTCAGCGTGGACGAGACAGCCACCGACGGGACCGCGCCCGAGCAGAGCCGCACGCTGGAGACCGACGCCACCGTCCGGACCGCCAATCCCCACCTGACCGCCGTCTCCCCCGCCCGGCAGGCGGTCGTGTGGGGGCCGACCACCTTCTCCGTCGACGCCCAACCGTCCGCGGACGGTACACCGATCGACCATGTGGACTTCTACTACATCGTCGGCAATACGCCGGCGGCCACCGACAGCACGGCGCCCTACACCTTCACCACGACGTTCGCGGGCCTCGCCGGCTACCGGACTGTGACTGCGGTCGCGGTGGACCGCGACGGCTACCGCTCGGCCCCCATGAGCTTCAGCGTCACCGCCAGCCCCGGCCCCAGCGTCACCGTGGATCCGTACAACAGGACCCTCGACGAGAACGGCGGCACGCAGTTCGGCATCAGCTGGACCGCGGCGCTGCCGAACGGCTGGAACACGGTCCTGCCGGGCCCGCAGTACCTGCAGCAGTGGCTGACCGAGGTCTCGATCGCCGTCGACGGCCGCACCGTGGTCACGCACCGGGAGAGCGACGGCTGCTGGACCCCCCTGGGCCTGGACGGCTGCAGGTACCACAACGTGAAGGCCAACTGGTCCGAGGAGCTGCCGCAGGCCGGTCTGGGCCTGGGTACGCACCAGATCGCCGTCACCGCCACCGACAGCACGGGCGCCTCCCACACCACCGCGACCACCGTCACGGTCGTACCCAACCGACTGCAGCTGTTCGTCCAGCAGTTGCCCCGCGCCGGGGTCGTCCAGGGACGGAAGGTGTCGGCCGCGGTGCAGCTGCGCAGCGGCCTCAGCGAGGCGGTGCCCTCGCGTCCGGTGGCGCTGCAGGCCCGCTACGCCGGAAGCAGTGTGTGGCACACGGTGGCCAAGACCAGCACGCTCGCGAACGGCACCGGGAGGTGGTTCGACTTCGTTCCCAAGGAGAACGCCACCTACAGGGCGGTCACCACCGACAGCAAGCGCCAGTTGGTCTCCACCTCGACATTCACCGTCAAGGTCGCCCCCAAGCTGGCCCTGAAGGCGTCGGCCGCACGCGTGGCCCACGGCAAGACGGTCCGCTTCACGGCGACGGCCTCCAGCCGCGAGACCCGTGCCCTCGTCGACCTCCAGGTCTACCGGTCCGGCCGCTGGTACACCGTGGCCACCGCCCGCCAGTCCGCCGCCGGCACGGCGGCGTTCACCCTGCGGGAGAAGGCCAAGGGCCACTTCTCCTATCGCGTGGTAACGCGGGCGACCGCACGGTTCGCGACGGCGACCAGCTCCGTGGCGCGCATCACCGTCACCTGAGTTGGCCGGTGGTGGGGATGCGCCCGGCACTCGACGCATCCCCACCACAAGGGGGCGGAGTTCGTTGGCGCCGTCCCTGGCGTGTGAGCTGCGCTGTCGGCTGGAGCGTCGGCCCCTTCGCCCAGGTGGTGACCGTGCCGCTGGAGAGGTCGATGCGGTAGACGGCGCCGAGAACGCTGTCGGCGGCGTAGACGTTGCTGTGGTCGGCGGAGAGGGCGAGGCCGTTCGGGAGGCCGTCGCCGGGTAGGTGTGCGACCTGCCGGGCACTGCCTCCTGCGGGGATCCTCCACAGGCCGGTGAGCGCGGAGCTGCCTGCGGCGTAGAGGGCGTACAGGGTGCCGTCGGGTGTGCGGACCAGGCCGGTCGTGAGGGGGAAGTGCAGCACCGGGCTGTTCGCGCCGTCGGCGGCCGCAGGGGCGGGCAGGGTTGCCAGGATGCGGGTACGGTCGGCCGCGTCGACCCGGGCGACCTGGCGGCTGCCGGCAAAGGTGAGGTCGACGGCACCGTGCTCGTCGAGGACGATGTTCTCCGGCATCTGGCCCTCGGCGAGGCCGAAGTGGGCCAGGATCTCCGGGTGGACCAGCGACGGCACGGCCGTGCTGGTGGCGGAGCGGGCCGACTGGGCCTGGGCGGTCCCCGCAGTGAGCGCGGACGCAGAGGTCAGGGCGGTCGCGGTGAGCATCGCGGTGACGGCGGCTCGGATGACTCGGTTCATGGTCCTGGTCCTTGACGGGGTGTCGTTGTCGTCGGGGCTGGTGCGCGGTCGGGTCATGCAGCCGTGCCGCTGGAGAAGGCGGCCCACCCGGTGATGGTGAAGCGGTCACCGTCACGGCCGACACGGGCGGCGCCCGAGGTGCCGAAGTGGGCCGGCAGGAGGAGCGCACGGCGGTCGGTTCCTGCTGTAGCAGCCGTTCCCGGCCGGCGCGCGCGGCGGCGGGGTCCTCGCAGAAGCAACTGTCCATCTCGGGATGCGAGACTTGGAGCGGGCTGTGGAGCAGGTCACCGGCGAAGACCGCCGATTCGCCCTTCGATTCCAGGGACACGACGGCGGATCCGGGCGTGTGCCCGGCGGCGAGCACAAGGGTGGGATTGCCGTCGATCCGATGGCGCTCGCCGTCCCACAGCCGGAGCTGTCCGGCGGCGTGCACGGGCGCGACGCTGTCCTCGAACGCGTTCTGGTTGCCGCGACCGAAGCCCGGGCCCCCGAGGACGCGGTCGGCCGGCCCAACATGGCCCGGCTGGTCTTCCTCGACGCGCACACCCGCGACCTGTACGCCGACTGGCCGACCAAGGCCCGAGCCGTTGTCGGGAACCTGCGCCTCATGGCCGGCGAGCACCCCGACGACCCGCTGCTGGCCGCGCTGATCGGCGAGTTGACGATCCGCAGCCCGGAGTTCGCTGCCCTCTGGGCCGACCACCGGGTTCGTGACTGCGATGTCGCGGTCCACGCCATGCGTCACCCGCTCGTGGGCCGGCTGACCGTTGCCCAGCAGACCCTGTCGGTGCCGCTCGCCCCCGGTCAGCGCATCGTCGTCGCCACCGCCGCCGCCGGCACTCCGGACGGGGATGCGCTCACCCTGCTGGTCCGAACCGCCACGGAGCCCGACGCCTACTGCGCCGCTACTGCCTCACCCGGCAGACAGAGACCCGCCGCCGTCGGTCGCCCGGGCGGCGCCGCGTGAGCTCCTTCGGTCGGCGTACGGTGCCGCCCCGCAGGGCTTCAGCTCTGCGGTGGCGCGGGTGACCAGGCGGTGCCGTCGTAGAAGTAGGTGGGGTCGCCCTTCAGACCGGCCGTGCGGAAGGGCCTGCCGTGGTCGTCGACGCGGAGGGCGCCCTGGCGGTCACCGCAGCTCCAGACGAGCTTCAGGTACCAGCTGACGTCGCGGTCTGCGGTGTGGGCGTCCACGTCGAGGACCTGCGGGTCGTCGGCGGAGACCCGGAAGGGGAAGTCGGAGACGGCGGCGGCCCGGTTGCTTCCCACCTGGCCGGGCACGGGCCGGGCCGGAGGCCGCTGCGGAAGCGGACGGACCCGTCGGCTGCTGCGTGAGGGGTGCGGAGGCCCGCGTGTCGTCGGCGCCGCTACCGGTGGGCAGCACCAGCGGAAGTACGGCGGCGATCACGGCGACGGCTCCCAGTACGACAGGTGGGTGAAATCGTTCCAGCATCTCCGACTGTGGCGATTCTCTGGCATCCGGGACGAGATGCGGCGCAGGGTTGCGGCATCCGAATCGATCCCAGCGAAGGCTGACCACCATGTCCGTGAAGTCCGCTCTGTCGTCCACCGCCGCCGTCCTGCTCGGCGCCCTCGCGCTCACCGCCTGTCAGCCCGGCTCCACCGCTGCGGTGGGCGGAGCGGCACCGGCGCAGCAGGCGCCCGTCCCGCCCGCCCGCTCGGGTACCGCCGTGCCGGTCTCCGCTCTGTCCGCTTCGGCGCCGGCCGGCAGGAGAGGTTCGAGCGGCGACAGCGACAGCTACGCCTATACGCACCCGTGCTCCAGTCGGCAGCTGTCGGTGCACGTTGTCCGCCGGGGCTCGGCGCCTACCCAACGGGTGATCGAGGTTCGCAACGTCGGCGCGCGCTCCTGCGGCCTGAGCCACTACCCGCTGGTCTACCTGGACAACTCGCGCTCTGCGGACCGCAGCCGGGCCGTGAAGCCGCTGGTCCCGAGCGGTCTGGGGGGTGCGCCCGCCTACCCGTTGTACGCCGGGCGGACCGCCTATGCGGTCATCGACCTCGACCCCAGCGGCGCGACCACCGGCACCGCCAGGGGACTCGACGAGCTGAACGTCCTGGCCGACGGCAACCACATGGCCAACGCCGAAACGCTCAACTTCCCCCTCGGCTCCGGTGCTCTGGTACTCAAGCCGAAGCTGGGCCTGTACCGGAGTACCGTCGCGGACGCGGTCGTCTCCATGCGCGCTGCGGACACACCGTCCTGACCTGCGCGTTACCAACGCCGTCGGCCGTCGCGAGCGGCGGCCGCCTGGTGAAACCCGTCGCCGCACCGGTTCGAGGCGGACCAGGACGGTTCACTCGCTGCGGCCCTCGGCGAGGGTGTGCGCGACAAGGGCGTTGGCGTGGCCGTGCCCCAGCCCGTGCTCGGCTTTGAGCCAGGAGACGGCAGCCTCCAGCACACCCGGACCGATCTCGACCACCACGCCGCCGCCGGCGTCCGGACCTTCCTCGCCGCTTACCGCTGAGCGCACAGGCTCACCGGTTGTCCAGGAAAGGCCGGATACGCCGGGAGCGGGAGGTCGTCGGGGAGGAGCCCTCGGGTTCGGTCAGACCTGTTCGGCGGCGGCCTTGAGGGCGTCGAGCCAGGCGTGGATGGATGCCTCCAGAGCGGCGCGCATACCGTCCGGGTTCGCCTCGATGGGCGGACCCGACCAGGACTCCTGGGAGATGACCCGGGTGCCGTCCTCGGTGGGGCTGAACGTCCAGACGTGGATGCCCTCGATGCCGTGTGCGGGGCCGCCCCACACGGTGCGCCGCAGCGGTACGACCTCGGCGATGGTCGAGCCGATGCTCAGCCCGGAGGTCTCCCAGTCGAAGCGGCTGCCCTCGGCGAAGTCGCCCCGGAGCGCGGCCTTGTCGATGCCCGGGTTCCAGGTCGGCCAGTTGTCGACGTCGGTGTGCAACCGCCACAGGGTTGCGGGGGTGGCATGGACCTGCGTCTCCAGTTCGACGACAACGGGGGCGGTGCGGTCGATGTCCTTCACGGTGTCTCCTCGGTCGGATCGGTTCGCGGTGGTCGGCGGTGGTCGGCGGTGGTCGGCGGTGCGGTCAGTCCTGGTCGGGGACCCAGGAGCCGTGGATGCCCGCAGTGACGCGGCGCGGCAGGTGGATCGTGGCGACCGGGACAGCCCCAAGGTCGGAGGCGTCCAGCACGAGCACCTGCGAGGCATCGGCGTGCAGGTCGCTGACAACGGTGAGCAGATAGCCCTCGTCCTCCGAACCGGCGCCCTGGGCAGGGACGTAGACCGCCTCGCTGGGCAGTCGGCCGTCGCCGACCAGGCGGACCTGCCGGCCGCCGGTGCGGCGGTCGTACTTGACGACGCCGTAGTTGCCCATGCCGCGGTCGTCGGGGAAGCAGACCGCGTACTGGTAGCGGTGTTCCCGGCCGAGCAGGTCCTCGTTGATGGTGGGGAACTCCACGACCAGGTCGTCGGTGTTCCGCTCGGAGACCGTCCCGGTCCTCGGGTCGATCACCCACTGCCGCTCGAAGGAGCGGGAGTTGGGCTCGCTGCCGCGCCCGGGTGCGCCCACCCACCAGTTCCAGGAGGTCTGGAAGCCGCGCCTGTCGACCGCCGGACCCTCCAGCACGATCCGGCCCTCGACGTCCTCGTACGCATTGGCGGCGTGCAGCATGGAGCCGGGCTCGATGTCGTACCAGCGGATCGCGGCGGCACCGCCCCGGCCGCGCGGCATCACGCCGATCCGGGCCGGTTGCCCGTCCTTCCAGGCATACGGGATGCCGGAGGTCTCGGTGGGGTCGAAGGTCACGGTGCCCTCGATGAAGACGACATGGCCCTGGGTGATCGCAAAGTCGTGCTTGAGGGAGGCGGTGGCGCCGGGCACCTGCTCGCTGAGAAGCAGCTCGCCCTTGGTGGAGGCGACATGGTAGGTCAGGAAGGGCGGGAAGGGGGACGAGCTGAAGAAGTGCAGTTCGCCGGTGACCGGGTCCTGCTTGGGGTGGGCGGTCATGACCTCGGTGAGCTTGCCGTCGAAGTCATAGGCGCCGACGGTCTCCAGATCGGCCGTCAGCTCAAAGGGGAGGTTGGACTCGCACAGGGCGAGCAGGCGACCGGCGTGCTCGATGATGTGGGTGCCGGCGGTGCTGGCCGTCAGGTCGGGTCCGTGCTCGGTCAGGTACGGGGCGCCGTCGAGGGCGGGGGTGTGCACCCAGCGGTTGCGGTACCACTCGGCGCGGCCGGCGCGCAGCCGGATCCCGTGGACCATACCGCTGCCCTTGAACCAGTGGGTGGGGGTGACACCGGGCTTGGGGTTGTGGCCGTTGCGCAGCAGTCGGCCGGACAGCTCGGGCGGCAGGGCGCCTTCGACCCGGAGGTCGTATGCGGTGGTCTCGTCGACCTGCGGGGTGTAGTGGCCGGTCAGATACGGCTTGGACATGGTGCGCTTCTCTCCTTGATGCGGCGGGGTTGATACGGCGGTTTGTGCGGCGGGGTTGATGCGGCGGGTGGCTCAGTCGGCGACGGCGGGTCGGGCTTCTGCTGCCAGGGATCGCGCGGTGTGGATCCAGGCGCAGCCGGCGCTCAGCAGCGCGATCCCGGCCGCCCCGAGCAGGGCTTCGCGGTAGCCGTGGGCGAGGGTGTGCGGGGAGGGCGTACCGCCGTGGGTGGCCTGGGCGGCGACGGCGGTGAGGATCGCGAGGCCCAGGGCTCCGCCGACCTGCCGGGTGGTGTTGATCAGGCCGCCGGCCACGCCGGCGTACCGCGCGCTCACGCCTGCCACGCCGAGCGCGGTCAGCGGGACGAAGGCGAGGCCCAGCCCGGTGCCGATCAGCAGGCTCGGGCCGAGGAGGTCGGTGGCGAAGTGGCCGCCCACCGGGACCCGGGACAGCCAGGCCAGTCCGGCGGCGAGCAGCAGCAGACCGGGGACGAGGGTGCCCCTGACCCGCCCGGCCACCGTCGAGGACGTCATCAGCGCTGCGGCCAGCGGGAGTTGGGTGACCCCGGCGATCAGCGGCGAGTAGCCGAGGACCCGCTGCTGGTACAGGGGCAGGAAGAAGAAGGTGGCGATCCAGACCATGCCGAGCAGCAGCATCAACGCATTGCCCGCCACCAGGGACCGATTGCGCATCAGTACGGGCGGCACCAGCGGGTCGCCGGCCCGTCGCTCGATCGGCGCGAGCAGGAACAGCAGTACCAGTCCGGCGGCCGGCAGCAGCAGCGTCGGCGGCTTCGACCAGTCGGTCCTGCCGAGCCCGTACACCAGCAGCACCAGCCCGGCGGTGATGGTCAGCGCCCCCGGCAGGTCCAGCCTGCCGTTCTGCCGCCGGCTGCCGGGGGCCGGGGCCGGGGCCGGTACCAGGGCCGGGACCAGGAGCAGCAGCGGAATCGCGGTCACCGCGCTCACCGCGAAGATCGCCCACCAGCCGATCAGGCTGGTCAGCAACCCGCTGACCAGCACTCCGGCCGCGCCTCCGGCCGCCGAGACCGCGCCCCAGACGCCGAGCGCCCTGTTCCGCACCGGGCCCACCGGGGAGAGCGACAGCACGAGGGCCAGCGCCGCCGGTGACAGCACCGCCGCACCGGCCCCCTGGACCGCCCGGCCCGAGACGAGCAGCGCGGCCCCGGAAGGGATGCTCGCCGCCACGGAACCGACCGCGAAGAGTGCGAGCCCGGCGGCGAAGGTCCGGCGGCTGCCGAACAGGTCCGCCAGCCGCCCACCCACCGGCAGCAGCGCCCCGAAGGCGATCAGGTAGGCGTTGACGATCCAGCTGAGCGAGGTCTGCGACAGGTGCAGATCGGCACCGATCGCGGGCAGGGCGACGTTCACGATCGAGGTGTTGAGCGAGACCAGGAACTGCGAGGCCGTCAGCACGGCCAGGACGACACCGCTACGGCGGGCGTTCCCGATGGGTGGGTGAGCGCTCATCACGGGCTTCCGGTGGTCCGAACCAACCAGGGCACCGCCCGAACGGGCCTCCCCTGGTCCGCCACTTGCGACGGCAGCCTCCACACTGGGCCGCCCGCTCGGCCGGGCCCAGCCCAGTTCGGTGCTCACTACTGCTCACTACTGCTCACCGGCGCTCACCGGCGCTCACCGGCGCTCACCCGGGGGGCGGGGGGTGTGCCGCCCCGGTCGTGTCACTCGGGGCCGATGAGGATCGCTGCCCCGCTCAGCTCCTGGTGCCACAGGAGATCGCTGACCCGCTCGACGGCCGTCTTCAGATGCCGGCGGTATGTGCTGAAGGGCAGCCCCAGCCGCGCAGCCGCTGCCTCCTGGGTGGACGTGGGCTTGACGTAGGTCGCCGTGATCGCGCGGTGGCGTCTGCCGCCGTCGCGCTCGTCCAGCAGCGCGTCGATGGCTCCGAGCAGGACGTCGCCGAGGCTCCGGCCGCTCTCGACCACCACGCGGCTGCGCTGGAGGGGGTTGCGGGCCAGCAGCTCCTGATGCCGCAGGGTACGGAGGGCGTCCCGCACGGCGGCGTCGAACTCCGGTCGGGACAGAACCACGAGCTCGCCCCGGCGAGTCCTCTTCGCGGCGGAGGCGGAGGCGGCAGCGGCGGAGGCGGCAGCGGCGCCGTCGGAGTCCGGGCCGCCGCCCGCCAGCATCGAGTCGGTCTTCGCGGCCAGCCACTCGATGACCGGTTCGGCCCGCCAGTCGTGGCCGTAGAGGATGTAGCGATGGTCGCCGACCTCTGGCCGGATGTGCGTGGGCAGCATGTCGAAGTGCATGAGGTGGGCGTCCCAGAATCCGTCGTCGCGCATCACGACGAAGTGCCAGGAGAGGCGTTCGGCCCGGTAGATCTCGCCCATCATGCGCCACTGGGCCAGCGTTGTGGGCGCCGAGGGCCGCTGGTAGAGCGGCGGGTGGACCGTGAAGCGGGCCACGGCCAGCCGTTCCCCGGAGCGCAGCGGCCCGTAGCGGCGGACATGGGCCCAGGCGGCGGCCAGCACCGGGTCGACGTCCTCGCCGACCGGACCGTCCCGTTCGCTCAGCCACAACACCGCCGTGAACGCCTCGATCCTGCCGGTCCGCGTGGAGCGGTA
Source organism: Peterkaempfera bronchialis (assembly GCF_003258605.2). Taxonomy (NCBI): domain Bacteria; kingdom Bacillati; phylum Actinomycetota; class Actinomycetes; order Kitasatosporales; family Streptomycetaceae; genus Peterkaempfera; species Peterkaempfera bronchialis. Next base: position 3,693,245 of record NZ_CP031264.1, on the reverse strand, counting down.
GACCCGGAACGCCTCCGGCTGCCGGTCGAGCCAGAACCGGACGATCGCGGCGGACTCGGCGCCCTCGGCCTCCTCGACCAGCTCCGCCACGCGCGTCACGTCGGCGGGCGCGCAGGGCGTGTCCTGGACGATGCCCAGGGCGTCCCACACATGGAACTCCGGCATATGGCCGTCGGTCCGATACATGTAGAGCATCTCGCCGACCGCTTGCAGCATGCGCGCGGCAGGAGCAGCCCGTACCCGTTCGAACAGATACTGGTGCATCTGCTTGTGCATGGCGGCGAACCCTTCCGGATCGCGCCAGCGCAGATCGGCATCCAGCGCCTCGCGCACCACGTCATGCGGAAACAGGCCGGACGCGGTCGATTCGATGAACGGCTGGGTGCGCAGCCACCCGAACAGTTCGGAAGCGGCCCGTTCGCCGACCATGGCGCGCATCAGGGCCTCTGAGGTGACATAGGCGTGGGCGCACACCTCCAGCGCCTTGCGGTGCAGGGGGGTCGGGGGATCACCGACGAGCTGCGGCAGCAGGGTCGCGATCACGTCCTGGTCCGGCGACCACTCCCGCTCCTCCCCACCGCCCCTGACGGCCACTGCGGCGGCGAGGGCCAGCGCCAGCGGGTTGCCGCCGGTGAAGGAGAGCAGCCGGTTGTGCGCCCGGGTCGGTACGCCGCGCGCCCGCAGGAAGGCGGTGGCGTCCCCCGGGGGCAGGTTGCGCAGGGCGATGACCTGGAGCTGGCCGGTCCAGCCGGAGTCGGCGACCCAGCGCGGATCGGGGGCCACCCGTCCGGCGACCACCGCGACCGCGCCGAGCGGGAGGCGGGGGAGGAAGCGCTCCCACAGCCAGCCTTCGAGCCCCTGGCAGCGTTCGAAGGTGTCGATCAGCAGTACCGCACGCGGATCGCGGAGGGCATCCGCTGCGGCCTGGGCGAAGTCCTCCGGGGTCGGGTTGACCGTACGGCCGTCCACCTCGACGACGGTCCGACCCGCCTGGCGGGCCTCGCCGGCGAACTGCCGCAGCAGTGTGGACTTGCCGATCCCGCCGGGGCCGTGCAGATAGGACACGGGGACAGCGGCGTCGGAGAGTGCGGACCGGAACAGCGCCAGCTCGGCTGCCCGCCCCACAAAGGCGCGGTCGCGCGCCGCGACAAGACGACTCCCCAGCGAGGCGTTCTCCGAGCCCATGCCGCCGCCTTCCCCCTCGATCACGCCCCATGCTACGGAGTCGGGGCGGCCCCGCGCCGGGCCGGGCGGCGCCTTCCAGGGCTTCACGGACGAACGCCGCCCCGGTGGGGTCCCTGGGGGGACATCTACCGGGGCGGCGCTGGGGGTTGGGGGTGGTTCAGGAGAAGACCACCGAGCGCACCTTCAGCCGCTCGGAGGCCCGGCCGCCCTGGGGGCGGAGGGTGAAGTAGTCGCCCTGGCAGCCGATGCCGGAGAAGACCGTGGCGGTCGCGTCGGTGGAGTTGACCGGTGAGTGTGCGGGCAGCCGCGCCTCGTCGGCCGCCTCCGGGATGGTGATGCACTCCCGGCTCGGCGGGTCGATCAGCACGCCCGTCTGCCGGACGCCGTGGGAGTCGATGAACACATAGGTGAGCTCTCCGGTGGCCGCGCTGGCCGAGGTGGGCAGGGTCAGCACGAGCGCGAAGGCTCCGGTGGCGGCGGCCAGGGTGTTGCGAAGGCGCATGGGGTTTCTTTCTGCTGTGGACCGTTTCGGGCGGCCTGTCTCTTCCCGTGCCCGCACCCCGGGATGTGGCGCCTCACTCGAACGAGGCCGCTGAAACGATCCGGCACCGGCCGTTCGGGCCCCCTGCCGCCCGCCGGACGGCTACTGCTCGCGCAGGCCCCAGGGGGAGCCGTACTCGACCAGCAGATCGAGGAAGGGCCGGGGCGGGAATGCCTCCGGGCCGAGGACGCCCTTGCCGGTCCAGGCCCCTGCGGCCAGCAGTTCCAGGGCGGCCACCGGGTTGATGGCGGTCTGCCAGACCACGGCCTGAGAGCCGTACTCCCGCATCGACCACTGGTTGTCGACGACGTGGTACAGGTAGACCTCGCGCGGCCGGCCGTCCTTGGTGCCCTTGACCCAGGTACCGGCGCAGGTCTTGCCGTGCATGCGCTCGCCGAGCGTGGCCGGGTCGGGCAGCGCTGCCGCGACCACGTCGCGGGGGGAGACCCGGGCCGGGCCGAGGTCGGTCGCCACGGTGACCGGGGCGGTGCGGTCCAGGCCCAGCGCATGCAGGGTCTTCAGCTTGCCGATGAAGTCGTCGCCGAGCCCGTACTTGAAGGTGACCCGCTTGGCGTCCACCCACCGGGGCACCAGGAGCACCTCCTCGTGCTCGACGTTCACGCACTCCACGGGACCGATGCCCTCGGGGAAGTCGAAGACCTCGGGCTCGCTGAAGGGCTCGGTGGTGTACCAGCCCCGGTCGGCCTCGTAGACCACGGGAGGGTTGAGGCACTCCTCGATGGTGGTCCAGATGCTGAAGGAGGGCGCGAAGTCATAGCCCTCCACGGTGAGGTTGGCGCCGTCGCGGATGCCGACCTCCTCGATCTCGTCAAAGAGCTCGTCCGCCGCGTAGCGGGCGAAGACATCGGAGAGGCCGGGCTCCACGCCCATGCCGACCAGAGCGAGCTTCCCGGCCTCCGCCCAGGCGTCGGCGCGCGCGAACTGGTCGTCCCCGAGCTTGACGCCGCAGACCTCGTACGGCCGCTCGGGGTGGGGGTGGGACAGGGACATCGCCATGTCCAGGTAGTGCACGCCGGCGGCCAGGGCCGCCTGGAAGAGCGGCATCACAAAGCGCGGGTCGGTGGCATTGAGCAGGACGTCGCAGCGGTGCTCGGTCAGCAGGGCCACGACGGCGGCCTCGTCGGAGGCGTCGACCCTGGCCGCGCTGAACCGGTCCTTGCGGTCTCCCAGGGCGGCGACGGCCGCTTCGGCGCGGGACAGGTCGTAGTCGGCCACGACCAGGTGGTCCAGGAAGGACCGCCGGGCGGCGATCCGGGTGATGGCGGTGCCGACGCCGCCCGCTCCCACCAGCAGAACTCGCATGACGGAATCCACTCTCTTTCGGGGCTCTCCGGTACTTGGGGTCGGACCGATGAGACGTCGGCGCCCCGGTCAACGTCAATGGCGTTGGCATAAGCTCGGAAGCGTGGACGACGCGGAAGGAGTACGGCATGGCCAAGACGGTGGTGCCGGAGGCCGCCCGGCAGCGGCGGCGGCGCACCAAGCAGGGGACGGTGCTGTCGCACGGGCTGATCGTGGAGACCGCCCTGCGGATGCTGCGCGAGCACGGCGCCGCCGGGCTGACCGCGCGGCGGCTGGGCAGGGCGCTGGGGGCGGACGCCAGTAGCGTCTACCGCTACTTCCGGGGCATGGACGACCTGACGCTGGCCATCGCCGACGAGCTGATCAGCCGGGCGATGCGGGACTGGACGGCCACCGGCGACTGGCAGGCCGACCTGCGCGGCCTCGGGCTGCGCATCCACACCGCGTACCTGGCCCATCCGCAGGCCGCCGTACTGACGGCCAACCGGGTCACCGGCCGGGCCCATGAGGTCGCGGCGGACGAGGCGATCCTCGGCACCCTGCGGCGCGCGGGCTTCCCGGACCCGGCGGCGGCCCGGATCTACCACGCCTTCATCGACCAGAGCCTGGCCTTCGCCGCTCTGGACGCGGCGTCCCTGGCGCTGCCCGCACCGGCCCGGAGGGCTGACGAGGAGGTGTGGCGGGCCACCTATGCACGGCTTCCGGCGCGGACCCATCCGCATATCGCGGCCACCGCCGGGCTGCTGGTCGGCCGGATGAACGACAGCGCCTACCCGGTGGCCCTGGACATGCTGCTGGCCAGCGCGGCAGCCGAGCTGGCCGCGCCGGCCGGCGAGGGGTGAGGCGGCGAGGGTGAGGTAGAGAGGCGGGCGGGCGCGTCTCAGGGAGACGCGCCCGCCCGCCGCTTCGCTGCTAGCCGCGCAGTCGGGTGCGGGCCAGGACCCCGGTCTCCTGGAGGGGTACATAGCCGCGCGCCAGCAGTTCGGCGGTGACGATCAGGGCGCCGCCCTGGCCGCCCTCCGAGTACACGCCGTGCGCGAACGAGACCGTGAACGGGGTGAGGTAGGTGCCCCCCGGTGCGAGGTCCCGGGCGGGGGCGGGGGCCAGCACGGCCGTGAGGGTGTTGTCCGGGCCGGGGGTGAGCGTGACGGGCCGGCCGTTCGCGGTCACGGTGAGGTCACCGGGGCGGAGCCTCCGGCCCTGGGAGAAGACCAGCCGGGTGCCGACGGAGCGGTAGAACGGACCGGTCGTCGGGTCGGTGAAGACGATGGTGCCGTTCGCCGAGCGGCAGGGCCTGCCGGGCGTGGTGTTGGCCAGGCCGATGTGCCCTTGGGCGAGGGGCTGGACGGCGAAGTCGTAGACGACGCCGTGCACCGTGAGGTTGTCCACATAGGTGTCGAGGGTGGCGGTCGGGTCGCCGAGCCTGCCGACGTTCCCGATCACCCCGAGCACCCCGTCGCCGGGGGCGGTGCAGGCGGCGACATAGGCGCTCAGCGGTGCGTCGGCACCGGCCGGCAGGGACGGGACGGTGGGTACCGCCCGGGAGGTGCGCCAGAGGGATGAGCCGCTGGAGACGAAGTTCTGCCAGGTGTCCGGCACCACGCCCGAGCGGCCCTGGCTGTCGGTGGCGAGCTGGGGCTGGAAGCTGATGGTCGTGAAGGCGCCCTGGCAGGTCATCGGCAGCTGGAGGTTGGCGGCGGTGCCGGTGGCGGTGGACTTGGCGCTGTCCACAAAGGAGTCGTACGACAGCCGGGTGGCCGCGATGGTGCCGAGCGGGATCTTCTGGCTGAAGTAGTGCGCGGCCTGGGACTGCTCGCCGGGGCCCACCGCGAGGTGCAGGCTGCCGTTGAACCGCACGGGGTCCGCGAAGGGTGCGACCCGTTCGATGCCGGGGGTCTTGCCGACGTTGCTGGGGTCGTCCTCCAGGCGGATCCAGGGCCTTCCCGGGCCCAGGTCGGACGCCCTGACCTGCTGTACCGTCACGGCGGCCGAGGCGGGTGCGGGGGCGGAGAAGAAGAGGGCCGGAGCCGCTGCCAGGACAACGGCGGTGATGGACGCGGTGACACGGCTCATGCGATCGGGCTCCCATCGAGTGGCGGCAGCGGTGCGGCCTCGGAACGGTGGTGCGGCTGCACGGGACCACCTCTGCGTCCCACCGCCGGGCGTGCGCAACGCCGGTGACCGGCATTCCTCACCCGGATTGGCTCAGCCGGGAGCCCAGCGGCCCGACCGCCCAGCAGCCCGACCACCCGGGAGCCCGGGCGCGTGGGAGCCCGGGAGCCCGGGCGGCGGGCGGCGGACGGCGGGCCCGGCGCGGTTACCCGGCGAGCGTCTCGACGGAGACGCGCCAGAGCCGCACGGCCGCCTCGGGGTCGAGCGCATACGCCGCGACGCCCCTGCGGGTGCCCGGCTCGTGGGGCCCGGCCTCGTTGCAGTCCTCGAAGTACCGGCCGCCGACGCCAGCGAGCAGCGGGGAGGTGGCGAGCAGTACGGAGGTGGCCGCGCCCTGCTCGGGGGTCTTCCAGACGACGGCGGTGGCGGAACCGGTGCGGGCGCGCATCCGGTCGAGTTCCTCCGGGGTGACATAGCGCTGGAGGTTGGTCCGGATCGCGCCCGGCATCAGGGCGTTGGCGGTGATGCCGTCGTCCGCCCAGCGCCGGGTCGCCTCCACGGCGAAGAGCACATTGGCCGTCTTGGACTGCCCGTACGCCGCCCACGGTTCATAGGCGCGCTCCCGGAAGTGGATGTCCTCGAAGACGACCGGCGACTGGAGGTGGGCGCTGGAGCTGACCGCGACCACGCGGGCGCCGCCGGCGGCGGCGAGTGCCCGGTGGAGTCCGGTGGTGAGGGCGAAGTGGCCGAGGTGGTTGGTGGCGAACTGCATCTCCCACCCCTCGGGCGTGCGCATCTCGGGCGAGGCCATCAGGCCGGCGTTGTTGACCAGGAGGTGCAGCGGACCGTCCCAGGCGTCGGTGAACGAGGCCACCGAGCTCTGGTCGGCGAGGTCCAGCGGGGCGACCAGGACCTGCTTGTTCCCGGTGGTCGCGGTGATCTCCTCGGCGGTGCGCCGCCCGGCTTCGGGGTTGCGGACCGCCAGGGTCACCTCGGCGCCCGCGCCGGCGAGCGCCCGGGCGGTCTCGACGCCGATGCCGGACGCCCCGCCGGTCACCAGGGCGCGGCGGCCGGTGAGATCGATGCCGTCCACGACCTCGGCGGCGGTGGATGCGGCGGTGAAGGGAGTGGTGACGCGGGGGGTTGCGGGGTCGGAGGCAGTCATGATCATTCCCATCGGGCACAGGGCAAGGCTGGTCGGGAGGCCGGGCCGGTAGAATCAGAACCGGAGGAACCTCCGGTTTCACGATAAGCGGAGGCTCCTCCGTTTAGCAAGCGACGCCTCAGGCGGGCGACAAGGAGAAGGAGCAGCCCGTGCCGGCCACCGACCCCCGACCGCTGCGCGCCGACGCGCAGCGCAACCGTGACCGGCTGCTCGACGCCGCCGTCCGCGCGTTCGCCCACGAGGGGACGGAGGCGACCCTCGGGGCCATCGCCAAGGACGCGGGCGTCGGCATCGGCACGCTCTACCGGCACTTCCCCACCCGCGAGGCGCTGGTCGAGGCGGTGTACCGCAGCGAACTGGCGCGGCTGCACGACGCGGCGGCGGACCTGCTGCGCTCCCTGCCCCCCGAGGCGGCGCTGCGCACCTGGATGGACCGCTTCGTGGACTACATGACGACCAAGCGGGGCATGGCCGACGCACTGCGCGCCGTGATCGCCTCCGGCGGCAACCCCTTCGCCCAGAGCCGCGATCTGCTGATGGCCGCGATCAGCACCCTGCTGCACGCCGGTGAAGCCGCCGGGACGGTACGGTCCGACATCGCGCCCGAGGATGTACTCGCCGGCCTCACCGGCGTCTCCCTCGCGGCCGGCGAACCCGCGCAGCGCGCCCAGGCCGGGCGGCTGCTCGACCTGCTGATGGACGGTCTGCGCCGACGCGCCCCCGGCGTACCGGGCTGACGGAGCGCCGCCACCCCGATCCACCCACCCCCCTGCCCGCCCGGCTCCCATGCCCCGGCGGTGCTGCCCCCTGCCCGGCGCCGGCCCCGACTGGCGGTCAGGGAGGCGTCCTGGGATATTTACCGACAGCTTGTCGGCAAACCATTGACTTAGGTATACCTAAGTTGAAAGCATGACCACGTTGCCGCAGGTCCGAACCAGGAGGTCCCCTTGTCGCTGTCCCCCTTCTCGACCGTCATCCGCACGGCGAGCCACGACCAGCACACCGAGGCTGAGAACTCGGCGTTTATGAGCAACCTGCTGGGTGGGCGGTTCGGGGTGGATGCCTACACCCGCTACACCGAGCAGCTGTGGTTCATCTACCGGGCGCTGGAGGACGCGGCCCGGACGCTGGTGGACGATCCGGTCGCCGGTCCGTTCATACGACCGGAGCTGATGCGCGTCGCCGAGTTGGAGCGCGACCTGCAGCACCTGCTGGGCGACGGCTGGCGGGACCGGGCCGAGGCCCTGCCCGCCACCGCCCGGTACGCCGCCCGGATCGCCGAGGTGGCGGCGGAGTGGCCGGCCGGCTATGTCGCGCACCACTACACCCGCTACCTGGGCGACCTGTCGGGTGGTCAGGTGATCCGTGGCATAGCGGAGAAGACCTGGGGCTTCGAGCGCAAGGGGGACGGCGTCCGGTTCTATGTCTTCGAGGCGATCGAGAACCCGGCCGCCTTCAAGCGCGAGTACCGCGTGCTGCTGGACGGGCTGGCGGTGGACGAGCTGGAGCAGCAGCGGGTGGTCGAGGAGTGCCGCAACGCCTTCGCGCTGAACAGCGCCGTCTTCGCCGACCTCGGCGGGGTCTTCCCGCTCAGCGCCTGACCGTCCGGCACGGGCCCGGCCGGCACCCTCTCGGGGTACCGGCCGGGCCGTTGTGCGTGGGGGTGTCAGACCTTGCGGCGACGGCTCACCACGAAGGTGGCCGCACCCGCGGCGAGCAGCGCGCCGGCGGTGCCGAGCAGCGGCAGCGTGGAGCCGGAGCCGGTCGCGGCCAGCGCCCCGTCGCCCCCGCCCACGGTGGAACCGCCCACCGTGGAACCGCCGGTGGAGCCGCCCGTGCCCGAGCCGGTCGAACCGCCGGTGCCGGAGCCGCCGGTGGAGCCGGAGCCGCCCGTGGTGCCGGAGCCGCCGGTGGGCAGCGTCGCGTCGTCGTCCAGGGTGACGGCGACGGTGACCGGGTCGAGGGCGTCACCCGGGTGGTAGAAGCCGCCGAACGCCGGCGCACCCTCGGCGGTCAGCGAGGCGCTGGCCGCCGTGAAGGTGACGACGCCCTGGGCGGCCTTGGTGCTGACCGAGCCGAGCTTGGCGACGGCGATGTCGTTGTACTCGACGACCTCGCCGGTGGCGCGGTCCTTGCTGGAGATGTCGGCGGTGAGCGTCCCGCTGGTGCCCTTGACGGCCACCTTGAGGTCGCTGAACTTCAGGTCCAGGGCGTAGCTGCCGCTCTCCTTGTGCCCGAGGAAGCGCACGGTGCCGTTGAAGGCCGCGTCAAGCGTGCCGGTGGCGGCGGTGTAGTGGCCGTGGCCCTTGGTGAAGCGGTAGGCATCGCCGCTGGCGACCGCCCCGCCGCCGAGCTCGACCTTGCCGCCCGCCGCGCCGGTGACATAGGTGCGGAAGGACTGCTTGACGCCCCAGTCGAGGTTGCCGTCCACCACGGTCCCGTCGGTGGCCGGGGCGGAGGAGGAGGGGGTCGAGGTGGGCGTGGTGGTGGGCTCGCCGGTCGGAGTGCCGGTCGGGGTGCCGGTCGGGGTGCCGGTCGGGGTGCCGGTCGGGGTGCCGGTCGGAGTACCGGTCGGGGTGCCGGTGGGCTCGCCGGACGGGGTGTCCGTGGGCTCGCCGGTCGGGGTGCCGCTCGGCGTGTCGGTGGGCTCGCCGGAGGGGGTCCCGCTGGGGGTGTCGGTGGGCTTGCCGGTCGGCGCCGGGGCGGTCTTGACGGACAGGTCGGCCGGGTCGAGCGCGTCGCCCGCCTTGTACATGCCGTTGAACGCCTTGGCGCCGTCGGCGGTCAGCACCGCGGCGATCCCCTTGAAGGTCATCGCACCGTCGTCACCGGTGCCCCGGGTGGCCGCCGACAGGTCGATCGAGGCCAGGTCCACATCGTCGGCGGTGGTCCCGCCGCTGGTGACGTCGGCGGTGATGGTGCCGGCCGTACCGCTGGTCCTGACCTTGAGGTCGGCGATCGTGATGTCGAAGCCGTGCGCCGTGGAGAGGAAGCGGACGCTGCCGCCGAAGTCCATCGCCACGCCGTGGTCGGCCATGGTGTAGCTGCCGTCGCGCCCGGTGAAGTGGAAGGTGCCGTTCGCGTTGGTGGTGGCGCCACGGCCGGGCTCTATGCTGCCGGCCGCGACTCTGACGACATACGAGCGGAACGACTCCTTGAAGCCCCAGTCGAGGGTGCCGCTGCTCAGCGCGATGGTGGCCGGGGGCGCACCCTCGGCGGCGAACGCCGGCAGGGTCAGTACGGTCGCGCCCGCCGCGGTCACGGCGGTGACGGTGGCGGCTGCCAGGGCGAGGCTGCGGCGGGCCGTGCGGGGTCGCGGTCGGGGGCGGGTGTGGATCTCGCGCATGGTGGGGGATCTCCTCGGGGGTAGCGGGGTATGGCGGTGCCATGAGGGGGAGCCGGGGGCTCGGGAGGGCGGGACTGGGCGGTCCCGCCGTGGTCAGGGGGTGTGCTGCGGTCCGGCGTCGGACGCGGAGTCCGCCGAGGACCGGCGGCGGTTGCGCAGGACGACGGCACCGGCTGCTGCGGCGGCGGCCAGGACGGCCGCGCCGATGGAGACGGGAAGGACGGGGAAGCCGGAGGAGGAGCCGGTCGCGGCGGCCTGCTGCGGAGCGGGGCTCGCGGTGGGCTCCGCGCTCGCGGTCGCGGAGGGCTCGGCGGAGGGGGTCAGCTCCGCCCCGCTGCCGAGGTCGGGCAGCGCGGGCAGTGCGGCGGAGGCGTCCAGGGCGACGGAGAGGGTCAGCGGGTCCATCGCGGTGCCGGCCGTGTAGAGGCCGTTGAAGGTCTTGGCGCCCTCGGCGGTGAGCGTGGTCTCCACCTCGGTGAGGGCGATCAGGCCGCCCTTGGGCTTGAGGGCCGCCACGGGGGCGTCAAAGGTGACCAGCGGGGTGTGGCCGGAGTAGAGCGTGCCCTTGCCGCCGGCCACCGCGACCCGGATCCGACCGAGGGTCAGATCGAGTCCGTAGCGGCCGTCCTGCTCCATGCCGAGGAAGCGGGCGGAGCCGGAGAAGGCCACGTCCAGGGTGCCCTTCTGCCGGTCGTAGCTGCCCTTGCCCGCGCCGAAGCGGAAGAGCGCGCCGCCGTCCTGGGCGCCGTCCGCCAACTCCCAGCGGCCCTTGGCGATATCGCCGGTGACGTACTCGCGGAAGGTGCGGCGCACACCCCAGTCCACGGCGGCGGTGGTCACCGCGCCGGCCGTCTTCGCGGACGCGGACGCGGACGCGGTGGGCTTGGCCTTGGCCTTGGCCGACGCGGACGCGGACGCGGACGGGGAAGCGGCTCCGCCCTGGGCGGCGGGCGCCGCCACGTCCACCGAGAGGGAGAGCGCGTCCAGCGGGGTGCCCGCCGTGTAGTAGCCGGCGAAGGCGGTGGCGCCCTGGGAGGTGAGGGTGACCGGGACGCCGCGCAGCGCGACGACGGTACCGCCGCCGCGCATGTCGACGCCGCCCAAGGAGAGCGAGGCCATCGGGACCTGGCTCGCGCTGCTCATCCGCCCGGTGGCCTTGGACTTGCTCGCCATGTCGGCGTAGAGGGTGCCCCGGCCGCCGGAGATGCGGATGGTGGGGCGGCTGATGGTGAGGTCCAGCTGGTTGGTCCCGTCGGCCTGGCGGTGCCCGACGAAGCGCACCCCGCCGGAGAACGCCGCGCTGAACGCGCCGGTCTCCGCGTCGTACGAACCCCGCGCGGAGTGGAACCGGAACTGGCTCCCACCGACCGTCGCCGCGCCGCCGATCAGGCTCCAACTGCCGTGCGCGACAGGCCCGGTGACATAGCTCTGGAAGGACGACTTGATTCCCCAGTCGAGCCGCCCGCCGGCCACGGTGCGGTCGGCCGCATGGGCCGAGGAGACGGGGAGTGAGACGGCGAGCAGTGCGCCCAGCAGGGCGGCCGCGAGCACACGGGCGCGACGATACGACGGCACAGGACCCCTCCAGGTTGTTCAAGGACAGGTAAGGCTAACCTAATGCCTACATCAGGCGACTCGAACACCGGGTCGCCGCGAGACAGGAGAAGGCAGGGTGGCCAGTGGAGACTCGGCGGTCGTCTGACGGATATTCGCCACGCCCGCGCATCGCGGGCCCCTCCCCCACCGCACGGCAGGCCCGCGCGCTGTTCCTCGCACTCACCCTCGTGCTGCTACCGGTCCTGGCCGGCTGCGGCGGCGGCGGCAAGGACGGCGCATCGACCGGGAAGACCGCCGGCACGGCCGCCGGGCAGCCGTCCGCAGCCGCCGCCGACCGCGCCGAGCCGCTGGCCTCGGTCCCCACCCCGCAGCTGCCCGCCACCGTCCGGTCGGCCGACGGACGCCAGGTCACCGTGGAAAGCGCCGACCGGATCGTGCCGCTCACCGGAGCGCTCTCGGAGATCGTGTTCAGCCTGGGGCTCGGCCGCAATGTCGTCGCCCGGGACATCACCGCCACCTTCGAGCAGGCCAAGGACCTGCCGGTGATCACCCGCGCCCACGATGTGTCGGCGGAGGGCGTGCTCTCCCTGCACCCGACGCTCGTCCTCGCCGACACCTCCACCGGCCCGGCCGACGCGGTGCAGCAGATCCGCGACGCGGGCATCCCGCTGCTCGTCCTCGACCCGGCGGTGCGGATCGACGACATCGGCCCCCGGATCACGGCGGTGGCCGCCGCGCTCGGCGTCCCCGGCGCGGGCGCCGAACTGCGCCAGCGCACCGCCGACCGGATCTCCGCCGTCCAGCGGACCGTCCCGGCGACGGACGGCCGGAAGCCCCGGGTGGCCTTCCTCTATCTGCGCGGCACCGCCTCGGTGTACCTGCTCGGCGGCCCGGGCTCGGGCGCCGACTCGCTCATCGAGGCGGCCGGCTCGGTGGACGCCGGGAAGGCGTCCGGGCTGCACAAGGACTTCACCCCGATCACCAGCGAGGCCCTGGTCAAAGCGGCCCCCGACGTCATCCTGGTGATGACCAAGGGCCTGGAGTCGGTGGGCGGCCTGGACGGGCTGGAGAAGGTGCCGGGCGTCGCACAGACCCCGGCCGGCCTGGACCACCGGGTGGTCGCGATCGACGACGGCGTACTGCTGAACTTCGGCCCGCGCACCGACGAGGTCCTGCGGCAGCTGGTCGACGGCATCCACCGCCAGGTCGGGGGATGAGCCGCACCATGGCCACCACCGCGTCCAAGCCCGCCACCGACCGGCTGCCGGAGCCCCCCGAGTCCGCGCCGGCCACCGCCCGCGCCCGTCGGGTCGCCGTACTCGCCACCGCCATGACCGCGGCGCTGCTGGTGATGTGCGTCCTCTCCGCCGGGATCGGCGCGTACGACATCCCGGCTGGTGACGTCCTCTCCTCCGCCGTGCACCGGCTGGGCCTCGGCGGCGACTCGCTGGACCGGGTCGCCGAGTCGGTGCTCTGGCAGGTCCGCGCCCCCCGGGTGGTGCTGGCGCTGCTGGTCGGGGCCTCACTGGGCTGCGCCGGGGGGCTGATGCAGGGCGTCTTCGGCAACCCGCTCGCCGAACCCGGTGTGGTCGGCATCTCCTCGGGCGCGGCGGCCGGTGCCGTCGGGTCCATCGCCCTGGGGCTCTCCTTCCTCGGCAACTGGACGATCACCGCCTGCGCCTTCGTCGCCGGGCTGGCCACCGTCGCCGTCGTCTACACCCTGTCGCGGTCCGGCGGCCGGACCGAGGTCGTCACCCTGGTACTCACCGGAATCGCCGTCAACGCCTTCTCCGGCGCCCTGATCGGCCTCTTCGTCTTCCTCGCCGACAACGCCCAGGTCTCCCAGATCGCCTTCTGGCAGCTGGGCTCCCTCGCCCAGGCGACCTGGCCCAAGGTGCTGGCGGTACTGCCCTGCGCAGCGGTCGGGCTGGCCGTCGCCCCGTTCTTCTCCCGACGGCTGGACCTGCTCGCCCTCGGCGAACGCCAGGCCCGCCACCTGGGCGTGGACGTGGAGCGGCTGCGGCTGGTGCTGATCCTGGTGGTCGCGCTGCTCACCGCCGCCGCCGTCGCGGTCGCCGGGATCATCTCCTTCGTCGGACTGGTCGTCCCGCACCTGCTGCGGATGGCCGCCGGGCCCGGGCACCGCTTCCTGGTGCCCGGCAGCGCGCTCGGCGGCGCACTGGTGCTGGTCACCGCCGACCTGGCGGCCCGCACCATGGCGGCCCCCGCCGAACTGCCGCTGGGCGTACTCACCGCGCTGGTCGGCAGCCCCTTCTTCTTCTGGCTGCTGCGCCGGACCCGCAACCGCCAGGGAGGCTGGGCATGACGGACCGTGAGACCACCAGAGCCGGGCTGCGCGGGCTCCTCGCCTCGCGCCGACCCGTCCCGCCGACCCCGGTCGCGCCGGGGACCGCGCTCGCCGAAGCCCGCGACCTGAGGGTGCGGCTCGGGCGGCGGACCGTCCTGGACGGCGTGGACCTCGCCGTGCACGCGGGCGAGGTGGTGGCACTGGTCGGGCCGAACGGCGCCGGCAAGTCCACCCTGCTGGCGGCGCTGGCCGGGGACCTCCCGGCCGACTTCGGCGAGGTCCTGGTCGGCGGCGCGGCCGTCACCGCCTGGAGCGCGCCCGAACTGGCGCTGCGCCGGGCGGTGCTGCCCCAGTCGGCGCCGCTGGCCTTCCCGTTCACGGTGGCGGAGGTGGTACGGATGGGCCGGATGCCCTGGACGGGCAACGCCACCGCCGAGCAGGACGACGCGGCGGTGGCCCGGGCGATGGCCGCCACCGAGGTCGCCGCCTTCGCCGAGCGGCCCTTCCCCGCCCTCTCCGGCGGTGAACGCGCCCGGGCGGCACTGGCCCGGGTCCTGGCCCAGCACGCCCCGCTGGTCCTGCTCGACGAGCCGACCGCCGCGCTGGACCTGCACCACCAGGAGCTGGTGCTGCGCATCTGCCGGGAGCAGGCCGACGAGGGCCGGGCCGTGGTGGTGGTCCTGCACGACCTGGGCCTCGCCGCCGCGCACGCCGACCGGGTCGCGGTCTTCGCGGGCGGGCGGGTCGCGGCCGACGGCGCACCCGCCGAGGTCCTCACCGAGGAGCTGCTGGGCGAGGTGTACCGGCATCCGGTGGAGGTGTTCCCGCACCCGAGGACGGGCGGGCCGCTGATCCTCCCCCGCCGCTGATCCTCCCCCGCCGCTGAGCCCCCCGCCGGACCTCGGGTCACCGAACCGCCGAGCCGCCGTCGACCGGCTCTCACCCCGGCCCGGAGAGCGGCTGCTCGGCCCAGATGACCTTGCCGTCGGCGGTGTACCGGGTGCCCCAGCGCTCGGCGAACTGGGCGACCAGGAAGATCCCCCGGCCACCCTCGTCGGTGGTCGCGGCGTAGCGCAGATGCGGGGAGGTGCTGCTGGTGTCGGCGACCTCGCAGATCAGGCTGCGGTCCCGGATCAGCCGGACCCGGATCGGCCCGGTGGCGTGCCGGATGGCGTTGGTGATCAGCTCGCTGAGGACCAGTTCCGTGGTGAAGGCGACCTCGTCCAGGCCCCACTCGGCCAGCTTCTCGGTGACGGCGGCGCGCACCCGGGCCACGGCGGCCGGGTCGGACGGCACCTCCCAGTCGGCGACCCGGTCGGCCGGCAGGGTGCGGGTGCGGGCGACCAGCAGCGCGATGTCGTCGCCGGGGTCCTCGGGGAGCAGCGCGTCCAGTACGGCGGTGCAGATCTCCTCGGGCGTCCGCTCGGCGGTCCGGGCCAGCGTGCCGCGCAGCAGGTCCAGGCCGATGTCGATGTCCCGGCTGCGGGTCTCCACCAGGCCGTCGGTGTAGAGGACCAGCCGGCTGCCCTCGGGGAGGTACAGCTCCGCCGTCTCGAAGGGCATGCCGCCGAGGCCCAGCGGCGGCCCGGGCGGCAGCTCGGGGAAGCTCACCGTGCCGTCGGGGCGGACGAGCGCGGGCAGCGGGTGCCCGGCCCGGGCGAGGGTGCAGCCGCCGGAGACCGGGTCGTAGATCGCATAGAGGCAGCTGGCTCCGGTGACGGCGGTGTCGCCCTCGCCGGACCGCTCGTCCTGGTCGATGCGGGCGACCAGTTCATCGAGGTGGCCGAGGAGTTCGTCGGGCGGCAGGTCGAGAGCGGAGAAGTTGTGGACGGCCGTACGCAGCCGGCCCATGGTGGCGGCGGCGTGCAGCCCATGGCCGACGACATCGCCCACGACCAGGGCGACCCGGGCGCCCGGCAGCGGGATGACGTCGAACCAGTCGCCGCCCACCCCCGCGTGCGCGGGCAGATAGCGGTAGGCGACATCGAGGGCGTTCTGCTCGGGGAGGCTGCGCGGGAGCAGGCTGCGTTGCAGGGTGACGGCGACCGCGTGCTCCCGGGTGTAGCGGCGGGCGTTGTCGATGCAGACCGCCGCGCGGGCGGCCAGCTCCTCGGCCAGCGAGAGGTCGTCCTCCTCGAAGGGCCCGGGCCGCTCCCAGCGGTAGAAGTGCACACTGCCCAGCAGCACCCCCCGGGCCAGCAGCGGGGCCGTGATCAGGGAGTGCAGCCCGGCGGCGAGGGCCGCGTCGGTGTTCGCGGGGTGCTGGGCCCGCCACCCGGCGCAGTCGCGCAGGTCGGGTTCGAGCACCGCCCTGCCGCTGGCGAAGGCGGCGGCCTGCGGCGACTCGGGGATGTACCGGATCACGTCGCCGATCAGATAGAGGGGGTTCTCGCCGCTGGCGCTGTGCACGGCGACCCGGCGCATCTCGGGTCTGGTCCCGCCCCGGGGCTCCTCCCCGGACAGCACCGCCTCGACCAGGTCGACATTGACCAGGTCGGCGAAGCGCGGGACGGCCACCCGGGCCAGCTCCTCGGCGGTGCGCACCACATCGAGGGTGGTGCCGATGTCCACGCTGGCGTCGTAGAGCAGCCGCAGCCGCTCCCGTGCGCCCTCGGCCCGGCCGGAGAGCGCGCGCAGCTCGGTGGAGTCTCGGAGGGTCGCGACGCTGCCGGGCGGTCCGCCGTTGCGGTCGGTGGGCCGGTTGTTCACCGCCAGCAGCCGGTCCCCGGCGGGTATCACCTCGTCGGTGGCGACCCGCCCGGAGGCCAGCAGTTCCGCCGTACGGGGCTCAAGGCCGAGGTCGGTGACCTGGCGGCCCTCGGCGTCGGGGGGCAGGTCGAGCAGCCTGCGCGCCTCGTCGTTGGCGAGCAGCAGCCGGCCGTCGCCGCCGACGATCAGCACGCCTTCCCGGACGGCGTGCAGCACCGCGTCGTGATGCTCGTACATCCGGGTCATCTCGGCTGGGCCCAGGCCATGGGTCTGCCGCCGCAGCCGGCTGCTGATCAGCGCCGTACCGGCGGTGGCCAGGGCCAGCGCGGCGGCGGCGGAGCCGATCAGCAGCGGCAGCTGCCGGTCCACCGGGCTGCGGATGTTCTTGACGGTGATCCCGGCCACCACCAGGCCGATGACCCTGCCCCGGCCGTCCCGGACCGGTACCACCGCCTGCACCAGCCGACCGAGCGCGCCATTGACGGTCTGGACGACGGTGTGGCCCCTCAGCGCCGGGCCGATGGTGCCGATCAGCCGCTGGCCGATCCTGCTGTGGACCGGGTGGGTGTAGCGGATGCCCTGGGTGCTGGCGACGGTCACAAAGTCGACGCCCGCGAGCTTGCGGGCCATCTCGGCGCTCGGCTGGAGTGCCGCCGTCGGGTCGCGGCTGCGCAGCCCCTGGGCGACCCCGGGCGCGCTGGCGAATGTCTGGGCGACGGCCACCGACCGGTCCCGGGCGTCCTGCGCGGCGTCGGCGCGGCTCTGCAGCACCAGGGCCACCGCCCCGACGACCACCAGCAGCAGCACGATCACCACCTGGAGCACAAAAACCTGCCCGGCGGCGCTGCGCACACTGAGCAGCGGCCGCAGACGCCGTCTCCACGGCGGTCGGCCACCCTGCCGATCAGGCTGCCGATCGGGCTCCTCCGCAGGCCGACTCCGGGGGCGCCGACCGGCGGACGTCGGGGCCGACTGGGCCCTGGATCGGCCCCATAGCCGGGCCATACCCCCATGTCTACACTGCCTGGATTCCGGAGGCGACCGGTGCGACCGGTGCGACCGGCGCGACCGGCGCGACCGGTGCGACCGGTGCGCGGCGACACCTTCCGGAAGGCAGCGGTCGGCCGTGCCCGCGCCGCCTGGGGGTCACCGCTCGACCGGCTCCCACCGGCCGAAGCGGTCGGCTCGGGGGCCGGCGGCGCGGGAGATACGCAGCCGCCCGTCAAGGCCGAAGCAGACCAGTACGGAGCGCCCCCACGGGTCGGTGGCCGCCGCCGGGTGCGAGGCCAGGACGCCGCCGAGCGACTGCCAGCGGGCGGCGGTCTCGGTGCCGGGCCGCAGCAGCGCCGCGCCGAGACCGCCGCCGCGGTTCCGGGCGGCGAGCAGCAGTCCGTCGGCGGCCGGGACCAGGGCGACCGGGCCATGGCCGCCGGGGCTGAGGCCGGGGTCCTCGCGCCGGGCGGGGCCGCCGTCCCAGGCGTAGACGGCGAATTCGGCGGTGAGCGGCAGCCGGTAGGCGACCCGGACCGTGCCGTCGGGCGCGAGCGCGGCGGCGGGCGGGGTGCCGGGGGCGGGCAGCCCGGTGGGGCCGGATGCCCGTACCGGGCCGCCGGGCGACTGCTGGGCCCAGTGGTGCACCCCGTCGCGGCCCGCCGCGAAGAGCTGGAGCAGCCCGCCGGGGTCGACCACGGCGGCCAACCCCTCCTGCACCTCGGCACCGCCGAGTTCGGTCCAGCCGCCCCAGCTGCCGCCCGGGGACCGCACCCGGGTGGAGAGGCCCTTGTCGGCGTTGCGGACCAGCAGGTGCACCCGGCCGTCCGGGGTGCGTACCGCCGTGGGCGGGCCGGTGCGGCGGCCCCGCACCGGCTGCGGCCGGGGGTTGCCCAGGCCGCGCCAGGCGTGGAACGGGCCGTCCGGCGCCCGCTGCTCCAGCAGCACGGTCTCCCGGGTGTCGCCGTCGTTGTCGGCGTCGAGCCCGGAGAAGCGCTCGGCGAAGACCAGCCAGCAGCCGTCCGGCTGGAGCACGGCGCCGACCGACGGGGCCAGCGGGGCGCCGCCCAGGTCGGCGGGGGGCGGGAAGCGCCCGCTGCCGGGCGCCTCCTCCCGCCACATCACCAGGCGGCAGCCGCGCACGGCGAAGACGGTGAGGCGGCCGTCGGTGTCGAAGGCGGCCCAGGGCTGGGGCCCGGCCCAGCGGTAGGTGGTGGACCACGGCCAGCGGTTGACGTCGGAGCCGCCGTGCCCCACCTCGTAGTCGCCGCACCCCGAGGGATCGCCGCAGGTCCAGCCGGGGTCGCCGCCGTAGGCGTCGAGCCAGGTCCGCTTGGCGGCCCGCGCCTGCGGGGAGAGCCCGGACGGCCACCGGTGGTTGTAGTAGCCCCGGTAGCCGGTGGCCAGGCCGCCGTCGGCGCCCCAGCGGGCCAGTGCGGCCCAGGTGAAGAGGCCGGCCGCGGTGTGGTCGGCGTGGTCGGAGTAGCCGGGCTGGTCGGCGGCGCGGGCGTGGGTGGCGTCGTGGACCTGCTCGTCGGGGTCGGGGTCCATGGTGCGCACCAGGGCCGGCCGGTAGTGGTCGAGGACCAGTACCAGGGTCCCGATCAGCTCGTCCCGGGTGTACGTCTGCGGGGTGGTGACCGGCGACCCGGTGGCGACCCTGGTCCGTACGACGGTGCCGGGGCGGTGCCAGAGGTCCCGCAGGGTGATGCTGTGCGGGGTCATGGGGTCGGAGTACATGGCGAGGTTGAGGAAGACCAGGGTCACTCCGGGCTGGTCGGCGAGCTGGTCCACCTCGGCGCGGTGGCCGTCCGGCAGGGTCAGCACCGAGCGCTGCCAGGGGGCGAAGAGCCGGGCACCGGCCATCAGCGCATAGGCCTGGCGGAGCCCCTGGTGCCGGGCGGCGGAGTAGGCGTGCTGGTCGCGGCGGGGCCGGGGGCGGCCGGGGACCCGGTTGGCACCGGAGGCGTCGCCTGCGGTGACGTACACGGTGACCACCTGGGCGCCGTCGGCGATCGACTGCTGGATGTCGGGGTTCATGAAGTACAGGTCGTCGTCGGGGTGGGCGACGATCTGGAGGGTGGTGGCGGCGCCGGCGGGGCGGTGGGCGAAGGGGGTCGCGCCGGGTCCCGACGGCAGCGGCGCCGGGCCGCCGCCGGGCGGGTGCGCCACCGAGCCGCCCACCGTCGGCAGTGCCAGTGCGCCGGTCACCCAGAGCACGGCCCGGCGCGGGATACCGGTGCTCAGCCGGCCCGATGCGGCCACCCGACCACCTCCTCGTCTCCATGAAGCCAGACCCCTCCTGGTGATCGCGACAGGAGCGGGCCCGTCGACCTCCGACGCCCGCCGCCCTTACGCTTCAAAGCACGGCAGGGAAGGCAAGGGGGAGAGATGCAGGGGATGGACAGCTCACCGAGAGGCGGCGGCAGCGCCGAGGTGATGGTCGCCGAGGCGAGGCGGGCGTTCTTTGTGATGTTCGCCTTCCTCGCGGTGGTGTGGGCGGTGCAGCTGGTCAACTGGCTGGACGGCTACCGGCTGGACGCGGACTTCGGCATCGTCGCGCAGAACCCGGCGCGGCTCGGCGACCTCTTCACCGCGCCCTTTCTCCATGTGAACTGGGCGCATCTGGAGGGCAACTCGGGCCCCCTGTTCATCTTCGGCTTCCTGGCCGCCTACCGAGGGGTGAAGCGGTTCCTCGGGCTGACCCTGCTGGTGGCGCTGACCAGCGGGGCCGCCGTCTGGATCTTCGAGCGCGGCGATGTGGTGACGGTCGGGGCCAGCGGGCTGATCTTCGGCTACTTCGGCTATGTGGTGCTGCGCGGGGTCTTCGACCGGCATCTGATCGACACGCTGATCGGCGTGGTCATGGCGGCCTCCTTCGCCTATCTGCTGGTGGTGGCGGTGCCGGGCACCCCCGGGGTGAGCTGGCTGGGGCATCTGGGCGGGCTGGTCGGCGGACTGGTCGGCGCGTGGGTCTTCCGCGACCGGTCGCGGACCCCCCGGGCGGCGGCGGCGGTGGCTACGGCGCCGGCGCGTACGGCGGCCGTGGCCGACCCGCTCCCCGTACGCGCCGACCGGCCTGCGGTCGGCCACCCCCGGGCCGACCTGCACAAGGAGCTCGACGACCTGGGGTTGCTCTGACGGCGGGACGGACCGGCGGGTACGCCGCACCGGGGCTCAGCCGGAGGTCTTGAGGGACATCAGCAGGTGCCGGTGGGCCGGGTCCGCCGGGCCGTCCTGCGCCCGCCGACCGGCCAGCAGGGCCCGCTGCCCCGGCCCGAGCAGGGAGAACTGGACAAAGGGGGCGTCCAGCGCACCGAGGGCGTCTGCCAGGTAGGCGGGGTTGAAGGAGACCGCCATGCCCGCGCCGCCCAGGGCGCCGTCCAGGGCGGCGGGCAGCCGCTGGGAGGCGATGTCGTCATCCCCGGCACCGGCCTCCAGCAGCACCGAGTCGGCGGTGAAGGCCAGCCGCACCGGGCTGTGCCGGTCGGTCACCACCGCCATCCGCTTCACCGCCTCGATCAGCGGGCGCCGCTCGGCCACCGCGACGGCCGGCTGGTCCAGGGTGAAGAGCTTGGCGTGCCGAGGCAGCACGCCGTCGAGCAGCCGCATCGTGGTGGACGCGCCGCCGCCCTCGAAGCCCAGCGCGCCGCCGCCCAGCGCCACCCGTACCGTCCCGGCGTCGGCCAGGGCGCGTGCGGCGTCCAGCAGCCGCCGTGCGGAGACCACCGCCTCGGCGGCGCCCGGCGAGGTCTGCGGACGCCACCGCAGGGTGCGGACCGCGAAGTGGTAGCGGTTGGTGGCGGCCAGCGTCAGGGTGTCGCCGTCGAGGGCCAGCCGGACCCCGGTGAGGACCGGCAGGGTGTCGTCGCGTCCGGCGGCCACCGCGACCTGGGCCACGGCGGCGGCGAACTCGGCCCCGTCCAGCTCCCCGCAGTACTCCGGCATGGGCGGCAGCGCCGGGTAGTCGTCCAGCGGCAGCGCCGCCAGGCCGAAGCGGGTGCCGCCGCAGGCGACCGCCAGCCGCGCCGCCTCCCGTACGCACTCCACCGGCCCCTCCGGCAGCACCCGGCAGACGTCCAGCAGCCTGCGCCCCGCCACCAGCACCCGTCCGGCCCCGGCGGTGTCGGCCTCGGCCGCGACCCGGGCGGAGACCTCATGGTCGTACCCGGAGACGGTCAGCCGGCCGTCCGCCGCCTCCAGCAGCAGCCCGTTCAGCACCGGCAGCGGCGACCTGGCAGGCAGGGCGCGGGCGGCCCAGGCCACCGCCTCCGCAAACGCCCCGCGCCCAATCCGGAACCTCATCGCAGTGCCTCCCCGCCATCGGCCGTCCCTCAAGGGGGGACGCTACCCACACCCACTGACACCCCCGCCCGGCCACCACCGGTTTCCCCGGTTTCCCCGCTTCCCCCGCTTCCCCCGCTTCCCCCGCTTCCCCCGCTTCCCCCGCTTCCCCCGCTTCCCCCGCTCCCCCCGCTCCCCCGCTCCCCCCGGGAAGGTATAGACCAATCCGGCCTCGCTCGCTTCCCCCGCTTCCCCCGCTTCCCCCGCTTCCCCCGCTTCCCCCGCTTCCCCCGCTTCCCCCGCTTCCCCCGCTTCCCCCGCTTCCCCCGCTTCCCCCGCTTCCCCCGCTTCCCCCGCTTCCCCCGCTTCCCCCGCTCCCCCGCTCCCCCCGCTCCCCCCGCTCCCCCCGCTCCCCCGGGAAGGTATAGACCAATCCGGCCTCGCTCGCTAGCGTGGAGCCGCCACTGCCCCACCGCCCCCGCCGGAGCCGCACCGTGCAGTCGTCCGTCCTCGCCTTCGCCACCGACCTGCTCGACGAGGGCCCGGACCGCTTCTTCGGCACCCTGGCCGACCGGGCCGGCGTGGACGGGGTCACCCTTGCCTCCGTCTACCACGCGGCCCGGGACGTCTTCCCGCACAATCCCCGCCGGGTGGTCCGCTATCTGGAGCCCGGCGCGGCCTACTTCCGCCCCGACCCCGCCGCCTGGCGCGACCGCCGGCTGGCCCCCGCCCCGTCCACCGCGATCGGCGACCGTGACCCCTTCGCGGAGGCCGCCGAGGAGGCCCGGCGGCGCGGTCTGCGCCTGCACGCCTGGACCGTCTTCCTGCACAACGACCGGCTCGGCTTCCAGCACCCCGACTGCGCCCCCGCCAACGCCTTCGGCGACCGCCACCTCACCGAGCTCTGCCCCGCCCACCCCGAGGTCCGCGCCTATGTCCGCACCCTGGTCGGCGAACTCGGCCGGTACGGCGTGGACGCCGTCCGCGCGGAGTCGCTGCACTTCCACGGGCTGCGGCACGGCTACCACCACGAGCGCTACTTCGAGCAGCTTGGCCCCGTCGCCGAG
Source organism: Peterkaempfera bronchialis (assembly GCF_003258605.2). Lineage (NCBI taxonomy): Bacteria > Bacillati > Actinomycetota > Actinomycetes > Kitasatosporales > Streptomycetaceae > Peterkaempfera > Peterkaempfera bronchialis. The sequence continues at coordinate 3,670,658 of NZ_CP031264.1, read as the reverse complement.
GCCCTGCTCGGGCTCTGCTTCTGCGACCACTGCCGCGCCGCCGCCCGCGCGGCGGGCGTGCCCGCCGACGAGGCCCGCACGGCGGTACGGGACGAGGTGCGCCGCCGCCTCGCGGACGAGCGCGCCGCCGCCGAGCCGGGCGGCCTGGACCACCTGGCCGACGGGGCCGTGGCCGCGTACGTGGACGCCTCGGCCGCCACCGTCACCTCGCTGGCCGCCGAGGCGGCCGAGGTCGCGGACGGCCTGGGCATGCGGCTCAGCTTCATGGACGGCGGCGGCCCCGGCACCGGCTGGCTCTCCGGCATCGACCTGCCGGCCCTCGCCACGGCGGTCCCGCAGATCGAGACGCTGGGCTACGCGACCACCCCCGAGGCGGTGCGCGAGAAGGTCGCCGCCTTCGCCCTGCACGGGGTGCGACCGCACCAGATGGCCGTGATCCTCCGCCCGATGGCCGAGGACTGCGACGGCGCGGCCAATCTGGCGGCCAAGGTGGAGACCCTGCGCGGACTCGGTGTGCCGGAGGTCGAGTTCTACCACTACGGCCTGATGCGGCTCTCCTCGCTGGACCGGATCGGCGCCGCGCTGCGCGGCTGACGCCGCCCACGACGGTCCGGGGTGGCACGGCAGGCAGGGGCAATCCCGGCCCAAACGGCCCGCACCGGACGCCCGGTGAAGCCGGGTCGGCCCGCACCACTCCGGGCAACCGGGGGAATCCGCCCAGGTGAGGGCGGTAAAAGGGCCGAGCTGGGCCTCCTTGCTGCGCCGTCGCCCGAAGGGACGGTAGGCTTTCCGTGTGATCTTCAAGCGCATCGGCAACGGGCGGCCGTACCCGGATCACGGCCGGAACAGCACCCGCCAGTGGGCGGACGTCGCCCCACGCCCGGTGCGGCTGGACCAGTTGGTGACCACCAAGGGCCAGCTCGACCTGGAGACCCTGCTCGCCGAGGACTCCACCTTCTACGGTGACCTCTTCGCGCATGTGGTGAAGTGGCGCGGCGACCTCTACCTGGAGGACGGGCTGCACCGCGCCGTACGCGCCGCGCTGCAACAGCGTCAGGTGCTGCACGCGCGCGTCCTCGAACTGGAGTGACCCGGGGCCCACGTGCATCCGGTCTCGCTTTGTACATCCTTTCGGGTACCCCCGTACTCCAGATGATGATCATTTAGTACGCTCGCGCACGGTCCGCATTACGCTGATGACCACGGCTTCTGCGATGCCCGCGGCCGTATCAACCTGCCTGTCCCGGCGCGAGGGGGCGACACACGGTGAGCATGTTGACTCCCCCCGGCATGAAGGGGAAGCAGTACCGGGTCACCGGTAACAGCTATCCCCGACTGGTACCGCCCAACAAGCGCCGCCGGCGGATCGTCGCCCTGGTGTCGACGGTGCTGGCGCTGGGCGTGATCAGCTGGGGCACGGTACAGCTCACCGACATCTTCGGCGGCAAGGGCAAGCAGCTCGCCGCAGGGGCCTGCGCCGCCCCCTCAGCCTCCGCCTCCGGATCGGCGCGGCCGGCCGCCGACAGCGCGACACCGGTGCCGAGCGCCGTACCCAAGCCGCAGCAGGTCACGGTGAACGTCTACAACGCCACCGTGAAGTCCGGTCTGGCCGGCCGCACGGCCGAGGAGTTGAAGAAACGCGGCTTCAAGATCGGCAAGGTGGGGAACGCCTCGGCCGCGCTGGACAAGAAGGTCAAGGAGTCCGCCCGGCTGATCGGCGGCCCGTCCGGCAATGCGGCGATGCTGCTGCTGGGCACCCATATCGCGGGCGCCAAGTCCGCACCGGACGCCCGCAAGGACGCCTCGGTGGACCTCGTCATCGGCAATGGCTTCACCGCGCTGCGCACCCCCGCCCAGGCCGAGCAGGCCCTGGTCGCGGCGACCAAGCCGGCGCCGAAGCCGTCAGGCCGCTGCTGACCGGCAGCCCGCTCCCCCTCCCCCCGCACGGCATCGGCCGGCGCCCCCGTCCCGGGGCGCCGGCCGATCAGCGAAGCAAGGTCGGCGCCGGGGTCAGCCCGCGGTGCCGTAGAGGCGGTCACCGGCGTCGCCCAGACCGGGCACGATATAGCCCTGCTCATTGAGGTGGTCGTCCACGGAGGCGGTCACCACCGTCACCGGCAGCCCGGCCAGCTCCTTCTCCATCACCGCGACGCCCTCCGGCGCGGCCAGCAGGCAGATCGCGGTCACATCGTCGGCGCCGCGCTCGATCAGCATCCGGATCGCGGCGACCAGGGTGCCGCCGGTGGCCAGCATCGGGTCCAGTACGTACACCTGACGGCCGGAGAGGTCGTCCGGCATCCGGGTCGCGTAGGTGGACGCCTCCAGGGTCTCCTCATTGCGGATCATGCCCAGGAACCCCACCTCGGCGGTCGGCAGCAGCCGGGTCATGCCGTCCAGCATCCCCAGGCCGGCCCGCAGGATCGGCACCACCAGCGGCCGGGGGTAGCTGAGCCGGGTGCCGATGGTGACCGCGACCGGGGTGGTGATCTCCACCTCGTCGGTGCGGACGTCCCGGGTCGCCTCGTACGCGAGAAGGGTGACCAGCTCGTCGGCGAGCCGGCGGAAGGTGGGCGAGTCGGTGCGCTCGTCACGCAGCGTCGAGAGCTTGTGGGCGACCAGCGGGTGGTCGAGGACATGGATCCGCATGATGAGACAGTAACCGAGCCCGGACACCCGTACGACTCCGAGGTGGACCTCGCCGGGCCTGCCCGCCCCGGCACTCCTTCGGCGGTATCAATACCGCCGGACGGGGAAAGCCTGACCGTATGAACGGACCGGGGAGCCACGGCCGGGCCACCCCCGCCGAGCCACCCGAACAGCACAGCGGGCAGGCAATGCGCGCGGATCGCAGGGGATCGCATGGCTGAGCAGAGCCGGTCCGAACGGGACCGCGTCCGGCGGCAGCGCGGCGACGCCGCAGCCCGGGCCAGGGCGGCGGCCGAGGCCGTGGAGACACCCCCGGACACGCCCGGCGAGGAGGGCCCCGAGACTCCCTCCGAGGGCCCGGCGGCCGGGCGCCGCAAGGAATCCGAGGCGGAGCGGCGGCGGCGCAGGGCGGCCTTCCTGCGCGAACTGGCGGAGGCCCGGGAACTGCGTGCCCGGGTGCATCCGCGCCGGACAAAGGAGCGCCGGATGCGCGAGGCGGTACGCATGAGGACCTTCCGCTTCTGACCGCCGCCGGCCGTCCCCAACCCTCGGCAGGCTCCGACACGACCAGCGAAGACGCGCTGCGGAACACCCCCCGCAGTGGCAGGGTTTCTGTCACGATTCCGATTGGGGCGTCCACGAGGCGGACTCCCCCTGGAGCGGGGGCGCTCTCGCTGGGCCGTCCACCCGCCCCGGCTCTCCGACAGCCGAGACCATGGGAGTGTCCTGGTGGCGTACTTCGCTGCAGTGCTCGCTCGCACCGAGGATGGGTGGAGCGTGAGCGAGACCGAGCTCGACGACGTCGAAACCCTCGCCGACCTGGCCGACCTGGCGCGCGAGGCTTCCGACGACGAGGAGACGGTGCTGGTCTTCATCGAGCAGGAGGACGCGTGGTTCGCCGTCGTCCGGGTGGACGGCGAGGAGGACCCGCGGATCTTTGTGTCCGACGGTGCCGCAGCCGCCCGCAGCGCCTACGGGGAGATCGTGCTCACCGACGAACTGGTGGGCCGCACCCCGGGTGACGAGCTCGACGACCTCGACAACCTGGTGGCGGAGCTGGACGACGACGCGTCCGGCGGCTCCGCCTCCGATGACGACGATGACGACGACGACGGCCCGGCCGTCGGTGCCGACGGCGTACCCGCCGGGCCGCTGGGCGACATCGAGGTGCTCACCGAGTACGGGGTGTCGGCCAGGCAGTTGCTGGCGATGAGCGGCGAGGGGGCCGTCCCCGGCGACGCCCTCACCGAGATCGCCGACTCGCTGGGCTGCGGCGAGGTGCTGGAGGCAGTGCGGTAGCGGCGGCTGCGGGCGGCCCGGGCCCCGGCCCGGGCCGCCGGTGCCCGACACTGGTGGCATGCAGACCACGCCCCTCCCGGCTCCCGTACGCCCCGACCCGGTGCGCGACCGCTGGTCCGGCCCCATGCGGCAGGCGCTCGCCGAAGCCGCACTGGCCCCGGCCACCGGCGATGTGCCGGTCGGCGCGGTGGTCCTGGGCCCCGACGGGTCGGTGATCGGACGCGGGCACAACGCGCGCGAGGCGGTCGGCGACCCGACCGCCCACGCCGAGGTGGTGGCGATCCGGGAGGCGGCCCGGGCGGTCGGCGAGTGGCGGCTGACCGGCTGCACCCTGGTGGTCACCCTGGAGCCGTGCACCATGTGCGCCGGCGCCATCGTGCTCTCCCGGCTCGACCGGGTGGTCTACGGCGCGGTGGACGAGAAGGCGGGCGCCGCCGGCTCCCTCTGGGACGTCATCCGGGACCGCCGGCTGAACCACCGCCCCGAGGTGGTCTGGGGCGTCCTCGCCGACGACTGCGGCGCCGCCCTCACCGCCTTCTTCGACACCCACCGCACCGACCCCGGCTGAGCCGCACAGCCCCGTCCAAACGATTTCGTGGCCGCCCGGCCCGTCCGGTAGAGTCTTCCCCGGTAGCGTGTCCGAGCGGCCAAAGGAGCACGCCTCGAAAGCGTGTGTGGGGGCAACTCCACCGTGGGTTCGAATCCCACCGCTACCGCTTGTGAATGCCGAGGGCCCCGCCGGAGTGATCCGGTGGGGCCCTCGGCGTATGCGTGGGGCGCACCGGGGCGCGGGGAGGGGGAGGCGGTGCGCCGGTGTGCTTCGGCGGGCGGTGGGGACCGGGTGCGACCTGCGGCGGGGCGGGGAATCACGGGTCCGTGAGGGATGCGGTGCGATGGAGGGGAGCGGCCTCGGGGGGACAGGCCGCTCCCCCGGGACGGAGTCCCACAACCGGTGCCGCGTCGGGGGGAAGCCGCGGCGCCCGGTCCCACAGCGGGGGCTCCGGATCCGGTACCGGCGGGTTCCTGCCAGACCCCCGGTACGTCTCCATCGTGCGCCATGAGCGGGCGTACGGCACCCCGGCAAAGCCATCCAAACCGGGGAGTTTGGTCCTTTCGGGCGCAGGGGGCGGCGGACCGTGCCGGGCGGCCCGCCGACGGACGGGTGCGCCGACCGGTCCCCGCTGGGCCATCGGGTGGATAGGCTGCGTGCTTGCAAGTCGTTCCGGGGAGCGCGGCAGCCGCCCGGCGGCGGCCCCTCCCGGGACCACCGGAGCTGCCGACGGAGCGGGTCGCCCCGGAGTGCGGGGCCGCGGCAGGGAGGCAGGTCAGGTTCATGGCTCAGGCAAAGAAGATCGGCATGTATCTCCTGCTCATCTTCGTGCTGTACACGATCATCAACTCGCCCTCGCGCGCGGCCGACCTGGTGCAGGTGGGCTTCGAGGGGATCTCCAGTGCCGCGAAGTCGGTGGGCACGTTTATGACGGGGCTGATCAACTGATCGGGCCGTCCGCCGGTTACCGTGGCGGGGACCACCCAGTCCCCGTCCGCGAGGAGCGGCATCGTGATCCGGCATCTGGTCCTGTTCAAGCTCAATGACGGCGTCGACCGGGAGGGCGACGAGCGGGTCGCGGCCGGCGCCAAGGCGTTCGAGGAGCTCGGCGCGCTGATCCCGGAGCTGCGCGAGTGGGAGTGCGGGTGGAACACCACCACGCGCGACATCGCGTACGACTTCGCGATCAACAGCCTGGTCGACGACCGCGACGCCCTGAAGGCGTACCTCAGCCATCCGGCGCATCAGGCGGCGGCCGCGCAGTGGAGCGAGTTCGCCACCTGGGTGATTGCCGACATCGAGGTCTGACCGCCCCGGCACGCCCACCGGGCGTGCCGGGTACGCGATCCGCCGCCCACAATCCACCAACACGCGTAAGAGCGGTGCTTGCCCGACCTGCAACCGTCTTGTGATGCTATGACCGGTTTTTGCCGGATAGGGAGAGACACCGAGTCGACCCCATCACCAGGTGGCACGAAGGGGTGGCGGGTCCGTGCGGGCACAGGGCAGCGCGCCGGACACCGGCGCCGAGCAGGACGCCGGGCCCGGCGTCCGGGTGGCGGGAGCGCCCGTGCCCGGGGGCCGGTCACCGCTGGACGTCCGGGCGCTGACCCGTGTGCTCTTCGAGCGGATGGCCGAGCTGGAGCCGGGGACGTCGGAGCACGCCCGGGTCCGCGCCGCGCTGATCGAGGTCAACGTCCCACTGGTGCGGTACGCCGCCGCCCGCTTCCGGGGCCGCAGCGAGCCGATGGAGGACGTGATCCAGGTCGGCACCATCGGCCTGATCAACGCCATCGACCGATTCGACTCCACCCGCGGGGTCCAGTTCCCGACGTATGCGCTGCCGACCATCCTGGGCGAGATCAAGCGGTACTTCCGGGACAATGTCCGCACCATGCATGTGCCGCGTCGGCTCCAGGAGCTGTGGGTGCAGGTCAGCGGCGCCATGGAGGAGCTCACCGTCGCCCATGGCCGCACCCCGCGCATCCCGGAGATCGCCGCCCGGCTGCGCATCCCGGAGGAGGATGTGCGCGACTGCCTGGACGCCGGCCGCGCCTACAACGCCGCCTCGCTGGAGGCCGCCCAGGAGAGCGAGGGCGGCCTGGCGCTGCTCGACCGGCTGGGCTACGAGGACGCCGCGCTGACCGATGTGGAACACCGCGACATGGTGCGCCACCTGCTGGTCCAGCTGCCGGAGCGGGAGCGGCGGATCATCATGCTGCGCTTCTTCGGCAACCTGACGCAGTCCCAGATCAGCAGCGAACTGGGGATGTCCCAGATGCATGTCTCCCGGCTGCTGGCCCGCATCTTCGCCCGGCTGCGCAGCAGCAACGCCTGGGAGTCCTGAAAGGGTATTGCCTCTCGGAGCGGGACATATCTCGCGGCAAACGCCGGATTGCTGCGCGTTACCATCGCGTGACACCTTGCAGTGCCGGGTTTGCCGGAGACCGTGTTCCGGTATCCCAGTGGACGTAGCCGGGGAACCACCGATCGGTGGGCTCCGTTGGTCAGTCAGGAGGGGGTGGGTGCATGTCGGTTGATCTGCGCAGCGCTGAGATCCACGGCACGGCTGCCGTCGAGGCGGTCCCCGTCGTCGGGGAGAGCCTCGACACCCGTACGCTGTCGCGCTCGCTCTTCCTGCGGCTCGCCGAGCTCCCGCCCGGCTGCCCGGAGAGCCTCTATGTGCGGGACACCCTGATCGAGCTCAACCTGCCGCTGGTGCGGTACGCGGCTGCCCGCTTCCGCAGCCGCAATGAGCCGATGGAGGACATCGTTCAGGTCGGCACCATCGGCCTGATCAAGGCGATCGACCGCTTCGACCCGGAGCGGGGGGTGGAGTTCCCCACCTTCGCGATGCCGACCGTGGTCGGTGAGATCAAGCGCTTCTTCCGGGACACCAGTTGGTCGGTGCGGGTGCCGCGCCGCCTCCAGGAGCTGCGGCTGGCCCTCACCCGGGCCGGCGACGAGCTGGCGCAGAAGCTGGACCGCTCGCCCACCGTCGCCGAGCTGGCCCAGTGCCTGGGCGTCAGCGAGGAGGAGGTGGTGGAGGGCCTCGCGGTGGGCAACGCCTACACCGCCTCCTCACTGGACTCCACCCCGACCGAGGAGGACGGCGACGGCCCGCTCGCCGAGCGGCTGGGGTACGAGGACGTGGCGCTGGAGGGCGTGGAGTACCGGGAGTCGCTCAAGCCGCTGCTGGCCCGGCTGCCCGCCCGCGAGCGGCGGATCATCATGCTGCGCTTCTTCGCCAATATGACCCAGTCCCAGATCGGCGAGGAGATCGGCATCTCGCAGATGCATGTCTCCCGGCTGCTCACCAGGACGCTGGCGCAGCTGCGGGAGGGTCTGACCTCGGAGGAGTAGCCGAGGCGGGGCCCCGGGTCAGTCCGCCAGCAGATTGGCCCGCAGGCCCCGCCGTACGGAGTCGTCCAGGCCCAGGCCGTCGGTGAGGAAGGCGTCCAAGGACGGCCAGCCGGACTCCACCTCGGCGAACGCCGCCGCCAGATAGGCCGGCTCGGCGCGGTAGACCGGCAGGATCAGCTCCGGCTCCGCCATGATCCCCCGGGTGCCGAAGCCGTCCATCAGGCGGTCGACCAGGGCGGCGTGGCGCTCATTGGTGAGCAGGTAGTCGTCGAAGACGGTGTCCCGGTCGACGCCGAGGGCGGTGAGCAGCAGGGCCGCCGTCCAGCCGGTGCGGTCCTTGCCGGCCGTGCAGTGGAAGAGCAGCGGTGTGCCGCCGGGCCTGGCCAGCAGCCGCAGGACGCGGGCGAAGCGGTCCCGGGCGCCCGCGTCGGTGACGAACCAGCGGTAGAGGCCGGTCATGATCGCCTCGCCGCCGCCATTGCCGAGCAGCGCCCGCTGGGAGGTGGAGTCGCGGCCGGCCAGGGCCTCGCGCAGCGCGACATGGATGTCGAAGGCGTCCGAGTGGACCGGCAGGTGGTGCAGGGTGACGCCGTCCGGTGTGTCCGGGGTGACGGTCATCGGGGTGGCGGAGTGCTCGGCGGCGTCGATCTCGGCGACCGGCAGGCCGGGGATCCGGTCGGGGCCGTTCTCCCGTACCTCCGCGAGGCCGCGCAGGTCGACGATCTGGCGCAGGCCGAGGGTGCGGAGGGTGTCGAGGTCCTGGGCGGAGAGGCGGTGCAGGGCGTCACTGCGGAGCGCCGTGCCGTGGCGCAGGGTGCGCCCGTCGGCAGTGCGGTAGCCGCCGAGGTCGCGTGCGTTGAGGGCGCCGCTCAGGCCGAGGCTGCGGGCGGCCGCCGGCTGCTCGCCGACGGTCACCGGGGCGGTCCGTGCTCCGGTGGCGGCGTCGGCTGGGAGCTGCTGGCGCTCGGTCACGGACGTCCTCCGGCCTGGGTGGGGCTGCTCTGGGCTTACGCACTGGTGTTCGGCGGTTGTTTCACGTGAAACAGCCGCCGGGCATGCCGATAGAGCGGCCGTCGGCCACCGTGCGGTGGCCGGCGGCCGGCTGCGCGGCGGCGCACAGCGGAATGGGCGCTCCACCGAAGCGGGCGCCGTAGCGGTGCCGGGGTCCCGACGGGACCGGGCTGTTTGCGGGCTACTTGAGGGCGAGCCAGGCCACCGCGGCCACAACCACCACGGCGACGATCACCACTGCGGTGATCAGGCCGGTGCGGCTGCCGCCGCTGGCGGCGGCGGGGGTCTGCGGTTCCGGGGTCTCGACGAAAGCCCGGAACATCTGGGTGGAGGCGGCGGGGTCGATGTCGTTGTCGGCCATGGCAGAGGACTCTAACGAACCCGCGCCCGCCGTGGGACCCCGGTCCCCCGCAAGGGTCGCGGCCGATTCCGTGGCGACCCGGTGAACAGCTCGCCGCCGACGGCGCGGCGTGAAACAACCCGGGCCGGAGACGCGTTGGATCTTGGCATGGCTGACAAGCGCAATGTGACCATCGGCAACTCCGACCTCTCCGTCTTCCCCCTCTCCCTGGGCGGCAACGTCTTCGGCTGGACGGCGGACGAGCAGCAGTCCTTCGCCGTCCTCGACGCCTACGCCGCCGGCGGCGGCAACTTCATCGACACCGCCGACGCCTACTCGGCCTGGGTCGACGGGAACTCCGGCGGTGAGTCGGAGACCATCATCGGCAGATGGCTCAAGTCCCGGGGGAACCGCGACCGGATCGTGGTGGCCACCAAGGTCGGCTCCCACCCCGACCGCAAGGGGCTGCGGGCCGACAACGTCAAGGCGGCGGCGGAGGACTCGCTGCGTCGCCTCCAGACCGACCACATCGACCTCTACTACACCCACTACGACGACCCCGGGGTGCCGGTCGAGGAGTTCCTGGGCGCGCTGGACGAGTTGGTCCGCGAGGGCAAGGTCCGCCACATCGCCGCCTCCAACATCACCAGCGAGCGGCTGGAGGAGGCGCTGGACGCCTCCGACCGGGAGGGGCTGGTGAAGTACGTGGCCCTCCAGCCGCACTACAACCTGGTCTCCCGCTCCACCTATGAGGGCCCGCTGGCGGCGGCCGCGGCCCGGCACGGCCTCTCGGCGGTGCCCTACTTCGCGCTCGCCTCCGGCTTCCTCACCGGCAAGTACCGTCCGCAGGGCACCGCCGTGGAGAGCCAGCGGGCGGCCAGCGCCGCCAAGTACCTGGAGGACCCGCGCGGCCCCCGGGTCCTGGAGGCGCTGGACGCCGTCGCCGCCGCGCACGGCGTGGAGGTCGCCACGGTGGCGCTCGCCTGGCTGGCGGCCCAGCCGACCGTGGCGGCGCCGATCGCCAGCGCCCGTACGGTCGAGCAGCTGCCGGCGCTGCTGGCCGTCGCCGACCTTGCGCTCACCCCCGAGGAGCTGGCCACGCTGACGGCCGCCTCCGACTGAGACGGCCGCTGAGGCGGCCCTGGACGGACCCGACCGAGGCCCGGCCCGCACGCCCCGGTTCGCACGCTCCGGCCCGACCGCCCCCGCAAGGGCGCGGCCGGGCCCTCGGTCAGCGGCGCCGACCCTCCCGGCCGTCCCGCCTGGTCGGCGCCCCGGGAACCCCGGCCGGGGCGACAAAGGCCACCAGCAGCCGCTCCATCAGGGCGTTGCGGGCATGGCGGTCCAGCTCCTGCCCGGTGGCGTGCTCCAGCCGGCGGACGGCCAGCTTGGCCGCCTCCACGGCATCGTCGACGATCACGGTGCGCAGGTCCGCGTCCAGGTCGGCGACCCGGCGGCGGCGCATGCTGTCCGCGACCTCCGGGCCGTACTCCAGGGAGAGCGGCTGCACCGAGTACACCTCAAGGCCGACCGGGGCGGCCTCGGCGGCCAGCGCCCTGGTCAGCTCGTCGCCGAACCACTGGCCGTCCCGCAGCGAGAGGCCGGGCCCGTCGAAGCGGTCGCAGGGCAGGGTGGCCGCCGTGCGGCTGAGTACCGCGTGGACCTGCTCGCGCAGGTAGTCCTCGTGGTCGAGCACCGAGAGCACCGCCCGGGCGGTGTCCCGGACCCGCCAGACGACCAGCAGCGAGACCCGGATCGGGGCACCGTCGCGGTCCGCCGCGTCCACCGGGTCACTGCGCCAGTGGCGGATCCGGACATCGACCCGGCGGCGGCGCAGCATCGGGTTCACCCAGACCAGACCGGCCTTGCGCACCGTGCCCCGGTAGTTGCCCCAGCAGGCCAGCACCCGGGCCTCGCCGCCCGAGTTGGCCATCAGCCCGGCGAGGGCGAAGAGGCCGATGCAGACCGGCAGCACGGCGAGGCGGGCGGCGGTGATCCGCTCGGCCGGGAACGCCGCCTCCGGGCCGGGTAGCCACCACGGCAGCATGGCGGCCCGGCCCAGCAGCATCTCCGCGCCGACGGCGGAGGCCAGCATGAGGAGCAGCGCGGCCCAGCCGGGGAGCATCACCTTCGGCAGCTGCTCCCGCAGGTCGGGGCCGGACCGGGGCGGCCGGCGGACATACGGGGTCGTGGTGTCGGGCGCCGCGGGGGAAGCGGCGGCGGGGGTCTCGGCTGCGGGCGCTGCGACCGCGTCTGCGGCGGGCGGACCGTCCAGCGGTTCGGCCGTGCCGGTCGGCGGCTGCTCCTCGGGCTGCGTCCTGGGGACGGAACGTTGGAGGCTGCGGGGGATCACGTCCATGAACGGTCCTCGGGGTCTGTGGGGCCGGTTCCCTCTCCAGGCTAGGCATATAACACACCAAATCCGGCATATTGGTTGACCCGTGTCGCGGAGTCGGGTGAGAGGGCGGCGGGCCGTTCGGCCGTCCGGGCGGGCAGGATGAAGGCGTGGTGACCCCTTCCGTACGCCCCATCACCCCCGAGCGGCTGGCCGATGAACTGGCCGACCGCATCGCCGCCCTGCCCGGCACCCCCTGGCTGCGGGTCGCCGTGGACGGCGCCCCGGCAGCCTGCCCCGGCGCGCTCGCCGACGCACTCTGCGAGCCGCTGCGGCTCCGTGGCCGCCCCGTACTGCGCGTCTCGGCCGGGGACTTCCTGCGGCCCGCCTCGCTCCGCCTGGAGTACGGCCGCCAGGACCCCGACTCCTACTACGACGGCTGGCTGGACAGCGGCGGTCTGCTGCGCGAGGTCCTCGCCCCGCTGGACCCGGGCGGCAGCGGCCGGGTGCTGCCCTCGCTCCGCGACGCCGCGTCCGACCGGGCCACCCGCGCCCCCTACACCGAGCTGCCGCCGGGCGGGGTGCTGCTGCTCGACGGCGCGCTGCTGCTGGGCCGGTGGCTGCCCTTCGAGCTGACCGTGCATCTGGCGCTCACGCCGGGCGCACTCGTCCGCCGCACCCCGCCCGAGGAGCACTGGACGCTCCCGGCGTACGCCCGCTACGACGCCGAGGCCGAGCCGACCGGCAGCGCCGATGTCGTCGTCCGCGCGGACGACCCCCGGCATCCCGCGCTGGTGGAGCGGCCCGGGTGAGCCGCCCCGCCGCTACGGCCCCGGCACCGACCACCCAGGCACCGACCGGTCAGCCGCCGACCGACCGGCCGCCGACCGGTCAGGCGCCCGTGTGCACCTGCCCCGGCACGGGCCGCCTGCCGACCTCGGCGGTGCAGAAGGCGCAGCGGGTGGCGGCGGCCGGGATGGAGCTGAGGCACTCGGGGCAGTCGGCCTTGGGGGCTTCCAGGTCCTGGCGCGGCATGAAGCGGGCGCTCAGCTTGCCGAACGGCAGCACCACCAGGAAGTAGATGACCGCCGCGACCAGGACAAAGCTGATCACCGCGTTGAGGAAGGCGCCGAAGGGGAACTCGGTGCCCGCCACCGTGAAGGTCTTCTTGCTGTAGTCGCCCACGGTGCCGGTGGCCAGGCCCATCAGCGGGGTGAGAAAAGCGGTGACAAAGCCGTTGACCACGGCGGTGAACGCCGCGCCGATGACGATGCCGACCGCCAGGTCGACCACATTGCCGCGCAGCAGGAAACTGCGGAAACCCTTCACTGGCTGCTCCATTCCAAGGGGTCGGCCGGGGCCGGGCGGCCCGGGCCGACGGCCATCCTCCCGGATCGGGGCGCCGCCGTGCAGCCCGCTGCGGAGGGTCCTCAGGGCTTCGTCCACCGTTCAACCTGTGACCGGTCAGCGACTGTCTGAATTTGACTGTACAGAGCTATTTCTGACTGTTCATCAGCACAATCTGTTCACAGAGTCACCGCGTCGCTACAGTCGGGGCCCGTGACAGTGAATCCCATACTCATCAAAAGCAGTTTTTCGGCCGTCCAGCCCCATGGGACAGAGGTGACGGCCTGGTTCTATGACCATCTCTTCACCCACCACCCCGGGGTACGAGGGCTCTTCGCGGACCACCTGGACGAGCAGCGGGACCGCCTCTGGGCCGCCCTCGGAGCCCTGGTCTCCCATCTGGAGGACACCCCGACCCTGGTGGACATGGTCCGCAAGCTCGGCCGCCGGCACGCCGGCTACGGCGCCCTCCCCGAGCACTACCCGGCCGTCGGAGCCAGCCTGATCGCCACCCTGCGGCACTTCGCCGGCGACGCCTGGACCCCCGAGACGGAGGCTTCCTGGGCCGCCGTCTACGAGGTGGTCAGCAGCACCATGATCGACGCCGCAGCCGGCGAACCGACCCCGGCCGTCTGAGGCCGCCGCCCGTGGCCTTCGACCCTGCGGTCCTCCGCGACAGCTTCGCCGTCGTGGAACGCCGCGCCGACCACGTGGCCAAGTACTTCTACGCCCATCTGTTCACCCATAACCCGGGCGTACGCGCGCTCTTCCCCGACGACATGGCGGACCAGCGCGACCGGCTCTTCGCCGCCCTCACCCAACTGGTGCTGCGGCTGGAGAACCCCGAACAGCTCACCGCCTACCTCGGCGCCCTCGGACGCGACCACCGCAAGTTCGAGGCGCTGGAAGGCCACTACCCGGCGGTGGGTGCCAGCCTGATCGCCGCACTGCGCCACTTCTCCGGCAGCGCCTGGACGCCCGAGGTCGAGAAGACCTGGTCGGAGGCGTACTCGGTGATCTCGCAGGCGATGATCGACGCCGCCCGCGCGGTCGACCCCGGCGAACCCGCCTGGTGGAACGCCCGCGTCGCCGCCCGCCGCCGCGCCGCCCCGGACGTGGTGGTGCTGACCCTGGCCCCCGACCGGCCGTACCCCTTCACGGCCGGCCAGTACCTCACCGTGTGCAGCCCCCGGTCGTCCCGGATCTGGCGGCCGTACACGATCGCCAATGCACCACGGGCCGACGGCACGGTGGACCTCCACGTCCGGCGGATCCCCCGTGGGCAGCTCAGCGGGGCCCTGGTGGACCAGGTGGGCACCGGCGAGTGGCTGCGGCTGGGCCCGCCGCTGGGCGACGCCGTACTCGACCCGGACTCCCGCCGCCCGCTGCTGCTGGTCGTCGGCGGGACCGGGTGGGCGCAGGCCAGGGCGCTGCTGGAGCAGGTCGCGCAGTCCCCCCGGCCGACCCTGGCCTTCGTGGGCGCGCGCTCCGACGCCGACCTCTACGACCTCGACCGGGTCCGGGAGCTGGTCGAGCGCCACCCCTGGCTGGAGGTCGTCCTCGCCGCTCCGGCGGACGGCGCCGGACGGGAGGAGGCGGCGCGGCTGATGCGCGACGGCCTGGCGGAGCGCGGCAGCTGGGAGGGGTACGACGTGCACCTCTCCGGGCCGCCCGACCTGGTGCCCTCGCTGGTGCCGCTGCTCCTCTCCCGGGACGCACCACCGGACCGCATCCGGCACGACCCGGTACCGGCGCCCGGCGAGCCTCGGCCGCTGACCCCGGCGGACTGGTTCCTGACGCGGCGGGACGTCCCCTGGATCAACCGGACGGATCTGGGACACGCATAAACGATGGAGGCCCCGGGCGTCTGCCCGGGGCCTCCATCGGTGCTGTGCGCTCGGCAGGATTCGAACCTGCAACCTTTTGATCCGTAGTCAAATGCTCTATCCGTTGAGCTACGAGCGCCCTCAGGCGGTCTTACGACCTCCTGCGGTGTTGCGAGCACAAGCCTACCCGATCCGGAAGGCCGCTCCGACCAGCGACCGGCCGCCACGGCCGTCACTAGCCGCTACTGCCGCTACTCCCGCGCTGTCGCCGAGTGGCGGAGGAAAGGGCGGAGGCCCCGGGCGTCTGCCCGGGGCCTCCGTCGATGCTGTGCGCTCGGCAGGATTCGAACCTGCAACCTTTTGATCCGTAGTCAAATGCTCTATCCGTTGAGCTACGAGCGCCCTCAGGTGATCTTGCGACCTCCTGCGGTGTTGCGGGGACAACATTACATGACCGCTGCCCGGGGGTGAAATCGGATATCGCCCGTGGCGCCGCCGCCATCCCCGTTCGCCCACGGCGAACGAACCCTGGCCGCCCCAACGGGGACAGCCCCGCCGACCGGAGTCGGCGGGGCTGTCCCGAAGTGCGGAGGCTCGGGGATTTGAACCCCGGATGGGCTTTAAGGCCCAAACCGCATTAGCAGTGCGGCGCCATAGACCAGACTAGGCGAAGCCTCCCCGCGCGGGCTCGCGTCACCACAAGTGTGCCGCGCACCACGTGCATGGATGATGCCACAGCCTACCCGGCTGCGACCAACCGCCGTCAACGTTACTAGGCGGGTCGTCGGAACCGCAAAAACAATGGGATAGTTCTGGATGGCATGGCCTGGGGGGGCGGTGGAGGGCACCGCAGCACAGCACGAGTTCAGCCAGAGGAGGACCCCTCGACGTGAGCAGCAGGCCGACCCGAGGCGCTGCTCGCCTCGCAGCGATACTCGACGCGCTTCCGGACGCGCTGCTGCTCGTGAACAGCAACGGCACCGTCGTGGACGCCAACACCGCTGCCGTGGAGAGCCTTCAGGCGCCGGGGACCTCACTGGTCGGCATGGGCGTACTCGGTCTGCTTCCCGAGTTCGATCCCAGCCGCATCCCCGGATCGATGCGCCCCGCGCCCAGCGATCCCGACAGCGCCGACGGCCCTGTGCGGATGACCGCCCGCCGCACCGACGGCACCACCTTCCCCGTCGAGGTCTCCAGCAACGACTTCGAGGACGAGGGGTCCCCGTACTCCCCCTCCCCCCTCACCCCCTACGACCCGTTCCGCAGCAGCTCCGGCTGGGCCGCCCCCGGCTACGGCGGCGGCTCCGAGGGCAGCGCCCGCGAACTGCTGCTCATCCTGGTCCGCGACCTCTCCGACCGGCTCGACGTCGAGGCGGAGCTGCGCCGCCAGCACAAGCAGACCGAGATGATCCTGCGCGCCGCCGCCGAGGGCATCGTCGGGGTGGACCTCGAAGGCCGCGTGGTGCTGATCAACCCGGCCGCCGCGCACATCCTGGGCTTCCGGGCCAGCGAGCTGGGCGGCCGCGAGCTGCACCCGCTGGTCCAGCACTCGCGGGCGGACGGCACCGCGCTGGCGGCCGAGGAGTCCCCGCTCGCCGACACCCTCTCCTCCGGCCGCAAGCACCGGGTGCGCGGCACCGTGCTGTGGCGCAAGGACGGCCGCCCGGTCACGGTGGACCTCACCACCGCCCCGGTGCGCGACGGCGATCAGCTGGTCGGCGCCGTGATGACCTTCACCGACCGGACCAAGGAGCTGGCGCTGGCCGCCCGGGGCCGCCATCTCACCGCCGTACTGGAGCAGGAGCTGCGCGGCTCGCTGGACCAGCTGCGGCAGCGGATCGACGGGCTCGCCGCCGACCCGGCCGGCCAGCTCTGGCCGGAGGCCAACTGGACGCTGCGGCGGCTGGCCGACGAGTGCGCGCGCTTCTCCCGGCTGGTCGACGGGGTGCTGTCGTACCAGCGCTTCGAGAGCGCGGTGGAGAGCGGCAAGGAAGCGCTGGACCGCAAGCCGGTGGACGTGGAGAAGATCGTTCAGCGGGCCGTGAAGGCGGCCGGTGAGCTGGTCGGCGCCGACCGGGTGCGGGTCTCCCTCCATGTGGCCTCGGTCGAGGTGGTCGCCGACGCCGCGCGGCTGGCCCAGGCGCTGGCCCACCTGGTCACCGACGTCAGCGGGGTCCCCCTGTCGCTGGACCCCGCCGACCAGGCGCCCCGGCCCGCACCGTACGGCGCCACGCCCGCGCTGCCGCCGGCCGGCAGCGACGTGCCCGTGGTGGTGATGGCGGCCGCGCAGCGCGGCGACGTGGCCCGGATCGAGGTGCGCGGCCCCGGCGACGGTGGCAGCCCGGTGCACCTGCCGATCGCGCGCGGCATGGTCGAGCGGCACGGCGGTGTCCTCCAGTCGCACCGGCTGCCGGACGGCAAGGGCACCACCTATGTGGTGGAGCTGCCGCTGGACCCTGTCGCCGCCCGGGCCGCCGCCGAGCGGGCGGGTGCGGCCGGGCGCCGCGACGCCCCCAAGGAGTCGGACACCGCCGTCCTGCCGGAGCTGCCGGACGGCATCCCCGCCCCGCCGGTGGCCCGCCGCCCCGAGGAGTCCGAGGCACCCAAGGCGCCCGAGTCACCCGAGGCGCCCGAGCAGGCAAACGCCGGCCGTCGGGGAGGCAAGGAGCAGCAGGCCCCGCGCGCCCCGATAGCGCTCGGCCCCGGTCCGTCGGGAGCCGCGCCGGAGGGCGACGGCGGCCCGCGTCCGCCACGGCAGCGGACCCCGCAGGACGAGCCGCAGCCGGGCGCGGAACCCGCGTCGGAGGGCAGCGGCCGGCAGGGCGGCGGCCAGCGGCGGCGGCGGGCGCTCCCGGCCGCCGAGGGGGCCGAGTCCTACCCGGGCGACCCCGCGCCGCACAGCGTACGGAACGCGCTTCCCCCGGCCGCTGCGGACGCGCGGCCGGGCCCGGCCGTTCCGCCGCAGTCCACCGCCTTCGCCATGGAGCCCGTACCGCCGCGCGAGACGCCCGCCGAGGCCGTGCCGCCGGGCGCGGACCCCGCGGGTCCGGGGCCGGGCACCCCGGCGAACGGCATGCCCTTCCCCGCCGCCCCGGCCTACCCCGGCCTGGAGAACGCCCTGCCGCCGGCAGCGGCCGCCGCGCCGCAGCCCGCCGCGCCCGTCCCGCCGCCCACCGGGCGTCGGCGGCGGCTGGCGGTGCCCCCCGGCGACGACGTCCGGGCCCCGGTGCCGGCCGGACCGGCCGCGCTGGAGGCGGCCGGGCCCGCCGCACCGCAGGGCGACCCCGGCGCTGCCCCGGCTCCGGTTCCGACGGGCAGCGGTCCGGCGGCCCTGGAGCCGGCCCGGTCCGAGTCGGTGGACCCGTTTGTGACCGGGCCCGGCGCCTTCCCCGGCGGCTATCCGCAGGGGCCGGGCGACCCGGCCCGCCCGGTGGCCGCCCTCCAGGCCAACGGCGTGGTGGCCGGTCCGGTGCTCGACCTGGTCGCTCCCGGCGAGCCCGGGCAGCCCGCCGATGCGCCCCGGGCGCTGGAGGCCGCACCCATGGCCCTGCCGGCCGCCCCGGACGTCCCCGCGCACACCCCGCCGCAGCCGATCGCGGTGCCGCCGCTGTCCGGTACCGATGACACTGACGGCGCCGGTCTGGAGACGGCCGGGGCCGCCGTGGCCCCGGAGGCCGGGCCGGAGGACCAGCCCGCTGCGGGCGTCCCCTCCCCGGACGGCGGCCCGCGCCGGCTGCTGGTCTGGCCGGAGCCCGACCCGTCCACCAAGGAGGCCCTGAAGGAGCGCGGCTACCGCCCGGTGATCGTCCGCTCCCGGGAGGAGGTGGACGCGCAGGTCCCCGCGTACCCGGCGGCGCTCTTCGTGGACCCGCTGACCGGGCCGATCACCCGGACCGCCCTCCAGTCGCTGCGCACCGCCGCCGTCAATGCGCATGTCCCGGTGCTGGTGACGGCCGGGCTGGGGCAGGCCACCCGGGAGGCCGCGTACGGCGCGGACCCGGCGGTGCTGCTGCGGGCGCTGTCGCCGCGCGACAGCGAGAGCCATGCCCCCCGGGTGCTGCTGGTGGAGGCCGACTCCGACATCGCCACCGCCTTCTCCTCCAGCCTGGAGCGGCGCGGCATGCATGTGGAGCACGCGGCGTCGGAGAGCGACGCGGTCTCCAGGGCGAGCAGTGTGCAGCCCAACCTGGTGGTGATGGACCTGATGCTGGTCCGGCGCCGCCGGGTGGGGATCGTGGACTGGCTGCGCGCCAACGACCGGCTGCACCGCACCCCGATGGTGATCTACACCTCGGGGGACATCGACCCGCAGGAGCTGCCCCGGCTGCGGACCGGGGAGACGGTCCTCTTCCTGGCCGAGCGGTCGACCAGCGCCGATGTGCAGGGGCGGATCGTGGACCTGCTGAGCAAGATCGGTCCGCCGACCGCCGACGCCACCTGAGCACGGGCGGGGCCGGAGGACACCCCTCCGGCCCCGCCGCCGGGCGCCTCGGAGGACGCGGTCAGAGCGTGGTGACGTCCAACTCCCCGTCCGCGTGGCGCTTGCGGATGACCTTCTTGTCGAACTTCCCGACCGAGGTCTTGGGCACCTCCGGAATCAGCGTCCACCGCTCCGGCAGCTGCCACTTGGCGACGTGCTCCCCCAGGAAGTCGCGCAGCTCGGCGAAGTCCGCCGTGGCGCCCTCCCGCAGCACCACCGTGGCGAGCGGGCGCTCACCCCACCTCTCGTCGGGCACGGCGACCACGGCCGCCTCCACCACATCCGGGTGGGCCATCAGAAAGCCCTCCAGCTCGACCGAGGAGATCCACTCGCCGCCGGACTTGATGACGTCCTTGGCCCGGTCGGTGAGGGTGAGGTAGCCGTCGGGGGTGATGGTGCCGACATCGCCGGTGCGCAGCCAGCCGTCCTCGCTGAACTTGTCGTCGGGCCGTACCGGGTCCTGGCCCGCGCCGCCGTAGTAGGCCCCGGCGATCCACGGCCCTCGGACCTCCAGCTCGCCCGCCGAGGCGCCGTCGTGCTCCATCCGGGAGCCGTCGGGACCGGTCAGCCGGGCCTCCACCGAGGCCGGGAAGCGGCCCTGGGTGATCCGGTACGGCCACTCCTGGTCGGGCGTCAGGCCGCCGGGGACGGTGCCGAAGGAGCCCAGCGGCGAGGTCTCGGTCATGCCCCAGGCGTGCACCACCCGGATGTCGTGCCGCTCCTCGAAGGCCCGCATCAGCGACGGCGGGCAGGCGGAGCCGCCGATGACGACCATCCGCAGCGAGGAGGTGTCGTACGGGCGGTGGTCCAGCTCGTCCAGCAGCCCGGCCCAGATGGTGGGGACGGCGGCGCCGACGGTGGGCCGCTCGGCGGCGATCATCCGGGCCAGCGGCTCGGGCTGGAGGAAGCGGTCGGGCAGCAGCAGGTGGGTACCGGACATAAAGGCGGCGTGCGGGATGCCCCAGGCGTTGACGTGGAACATGGGGACCACCGGCAGCGCGGTGTCGCGGGCGGTGATGCCGAAGCTGTCGGCGGCGATGACCTGGAGGCAGTGCAGATAGATCGAGCGGTGGCTGTAGACGACGCCCTTGGGGTCGCCGGTGGTGCCGGAGGTGTAGCAGAGGGCGGCGGCGGTGCGCTCGTCCAGGTCGGCGGCCCACGGGTAGGCGGTGGGCCGGTCGGCGATCAGCTCCTCGTAGCCGTGCACGGTGCCGGGGAAGCCGTCCAGCGGGGACCGGTCGCCCGGGCCGGCCACCACGATGTGCCTGAGGGTGGGCGCGAGGTGCGGGAGGACGGGGGCGAGCAGCGGCAGCAGGGTGGAGTCGACCAGGATCACCTGGTCGGCGGCGTGGTTGATGATGTACGCCAGCTGGTGGGCGGGGAGCCGCAGGTTGAGGGTGTGCAGCACGGCGCCCATGGCCGGGATGGCGAGGTACGCCTCCAGATGGCCGGTGTTGTTCCACATCAGGGTGGCGACCCGCTGGTCGCCGGTGACGCCGAGTTCGTCGCGGAGGGCGTGGGCGAGCTGCGCGGCGCGGGCGCCGACCTCGGCGTAGCTGCGGCGGTCCGCTGCGGTACCGTTCCAGGTGGCGGCGGTGGAGCCGCTGTGGACGGTCGATCCATGGGTCAGGATGCGGGCGACGGTGAGCGGTACGTCCTGCATGGTGCTGAGCACTCGGGTCCTCCTTGACCGGGCGGCTGCTGCGACCCGGCTGCCGTCTACCCGCCGGTAGCCGGGGTCATGGCCCGATTCTGTCGGCGGAGTGGCCCGATGTCAGCAGTCGTGCCCGCACTGCGGCCTTCAGTAGCGGACCACGGCGACCGCCGAGTCGACGGCGTTGCGGTCCACGGTGAGGGCGGCTCCGCCGTAGCTCTCCCGGACGTTGCCTCGGTACTGGTGGACCCGCTGGTGGTCCGACCATGCCTGGGGGGAGAGGTGCTTGGCCTTGCTGGTGCGGGCCCGGCCGTTCCAGTGCGCGTACCAGAGGGCGTCGGGGAGCGGCCCCAGGCCGGCGCGGCGGGCGGCGGCGAGGTCGGCGATGCCGGAGTCGGCGCTGCTGTAGAAGCCGGCCCAGTAGCCGCTGTCCTGGATCTCGACGGTCCAGCCGACGACGAAGTCGAGCACGGCGCGGGTGCAGCGGGCATTGCCGCGCGGGTAGTTCTCCATGTCCAGGTAGAGGGCGCTGCCCTGGTCCAGGCCCAGGGCGTCGGCGCGGCTCACCGCGTCGGCGGCCTGGTCGCGGCCCTGGTCGCGGGCCTGTGCCGGGTCGATGCGGCGCAGGCGGTGGCCGCCCTTGCGGCACGGGGCCTGGAGGCCGGCGTAGAGCGGGAGCAGCCGCCAGCCCATGCGGTCGACGGAGGCGACCCAGTCGGGGGTGAGGCGGGGCTGGGCGCAGGCCCGGTTGATGCCTCCGAAGTAGATGCCGGCGGCGCCGTAGGGGGAGTGCCGGGCCCAGCGGCGCATGGTGGTGAGGGAGGGGGCGGCGCAGGCGTCGAAGCCGCGTCCGGTGAAGAGGTTGACGGGGAGTTCGTCGGCGCTGGCGGGCTGCGCTGCGGCGAACATCCCGACGGGTGGGACGAGCAGGACGAGGATGGCGGCCAGGATGGCGGCTGGTCGGGGAAGGCGCACGCTCCATCCTGTTCGCTTTGCGGGGATTTTCGGCTTATCGCCACACCGGGGTAACGAGTTTGCGGCACATACGCTCCTTACGCCACACTGATGGCCATGTCCTCCCCCGCCACCGAGCACGTCCTGCCCGGCGTTCCCGCCGAGGCCCTTGCCGTGCCGCCCTCCCCCAAGGGCGAGCCCGCAGGCGAGCGCGGCGGCTGGCGACGAGGCTCGGCCGGCGCCGCGGACCCCGGCCCCACGGCCGGTCCGGCCCACCGCCCACCGGGGCGGCGGACCCCCACCCTGCTGCGGCGCCTGGACTCGATCCCGGCGCCGCTTTTCTGTCTGCTCGCCATGGCCGCGGTGCAGTCGGGCATCGCCTTCTCCACCCCGCTCTTCGGCCCGCTCGGGGTGACCGGGACCACCTTTCTGCGGCTGCTCTTCGCCGCTGCGGTGCTGCTCGCCGCCACCCGGCCCCGGCTGCGCGGCCGGTCCCGCCGCGATCTGGCGTCCGCCGTGCTGCTGGGGATCGCCTCGGCCGGGATGACGCTGCTCTTCGCGGGCGCGGTGGACCGGCTGCCGATGGGTACCGCCGCGACCATCGAGTTCCTGGGCCCGCTGGCGGTGGCGCTGGTCTTCGCCCGGCGGCTCGGCCATGTGCTCTGGGCGCTGCTGGCCGGCGGCGGGGTGGTCCTGCTCACCCTGGCCGGTGGCCACGGCAGCGGACCCGGCGGCGGTGGCCACTCCGGGCTGGACCCGGTGGGCCTGGCCTGCGCCTTCGGCGCCGCGGTCTGCCTCGCGCTCTACATCCTGCTCACCCACCGGGTGGGCGCGGCCTTCAAGGGCTTCGAGGGCCTGGCGGTCTCCATCACCGTCGGCGCGCTGGTGATCGCACCGTTCGGCCTGGCCCCGGCGTGGCACGGGCTGGCCGCCGACCCGCACCCCTGGCTCCTGCTGCTGTGGGCCGCCGGGGTGGCGATGCTCTTCCCGGTGATCCCGTACGCGCTGGAGATGACCGCCCTGCGGCGCCTGCCGCAGCGGGTCTTCAGCGTGGTCGCCAGCCTGGAGCCGGCGGTCAGTGCGGTGGTCGGCATGGTGGTGCTGAGTCAGCTGCTCGGTCTGACGCAGGCGCTCGGCATCGCCTGTGTGGTGGCCGCCAGCGCCGGCTCCACCCTCACCGGGCGCGGCCCGGCCTGAGTCCTGACCTTGGACACGCCTGCGGGGCGGCGCCGAGATGGCGCCGCCCCACAGGACCGGCGTGCGGTGACCCTTTCCGCTGCCGGTGGCCGACCGTCAGCCGAGGTGCCTGTAGAAGTTGATGTTGAGGTTGGTCTGCGCCGCGTAGACCAGGCCGGAGTTGCCCTTCACACCCAGGGTGTTGTTCTGGTTGGAGGCGCCCGAGCCGGTCGCCGTCTGCTGCGCCCAGTTGTAGTTGCCGTCGAGCGGGCCGAAGACGTTGCCGCTGCCGGTGTCGGTGACGACGGAGCCGTTGGAGTGGTGGTCGGAGAGGGCGCCGTTGTCGGCCTGCGCGGCACCGGCCCCGGCGAGCAGCAGGGCCGCCGCGAGCGGGGCGGCTGCCAGCAGGCCGGTCAGGCGGGCGATCCGGTTACGAGCCATGTGGTCCTCCAGAGGCTGGACGTGGAACGTGCGGTGCGGATCACGTGGCCAGACGTGGTCCGCAGGCTGCGACGCCGATGCCCAGAATTCCGCAACAAATCGACAAAGTTCCAGCCCGGATGGAGTATTTACCTCTTTGGTGTGACATCTGAATCCCAAACCTCCAACGAGGGCCGGTCCGTGCCGTGACGGCTCCGCCATCCGAGGTCGCCCGAAAGGGTGGTCGGGGTGGTCCGGTTGGTCCGGTTCACCGCACCGCGCGCGGCAGCCGCCGGCTGAGCAGCACCACCGCCGCCGTACCGGCCAGCTGCACCAGCAGCACCACCGCGACGGCGTCCGGCACCCCCAGCACGGTGTCCGGCGACAGCGCGAGGAAGAGCGTGCCCAGGGTGGCGACGCCCAGCGCCAGACTCGCCTGCTGGGTGGTGACCAGCACCCCGCTGCCCACCCCGGCCCGCTCCACCGGCACATCCGCCAGCACCACCCGGAAGAGCGGCGTCATCACCAGCCCCTGCCCCACCCCGGCGAGCGCGGTGCCCGGCAGCAGGTCCAGCGGGCCCAGGTCCGACCCGGCGCGCAGGAAGGTGAGGGCCAGCACCGCCAGGCCGACCGCCTGCACCAGGGCGCCCGCCGTGATCGTCCGGCTCCCGTACCGGCCGACCAGCCGCGGCCCGGTCAGCGAGGCGGCGAAGAAGCCCACCGCCATCGGCACCAGCGCCATCCCCGCCGCCACCGGGCCCAGCCGCAGCCCCTGCTGGAGGGCGACCGCGACGGTGAACATGAACCCGCCGAAGCCGACGAAGAACGGCAGCCCCATCGCCAGCCCGCGCCGCATCCCCGGCACCGCCAGCAGCGACGGCGGCACCAGCGGCACCCGCCCGGCCCGCTCCGCCCGCCGCTCCACCACGGCGAAGGCGGCCACCGCGAACGGGAAGGCGGCCAGCAGCAGCCAGGTCCAGAGCGGCCAGCCGACCGCCCGGCCCTCCATCAGCGGCACCAGCAGGGTCAGCAGCGAGACCGCGAGCAGCACGGTACCGGCGGCGTCCACCGGTGCGGGGTGCGCGGAGCGGCTCTCCGGTACCGCGCGCAGCGCCAGCACCGCCGCGACCAGCGCCACCGGCACATTGACCAGGAAGATGGAGCGCCAACCGGTGCCGAAGAGGTCGGCGGAGACCAGCACCCCGCCCAGCACCTGGCCGATGACCACCGAGATGCCGGCGACCGCGCCATAGCGGCCCAGCGCGGTGGCGCGGCGGCGGCCGGTGGTGGTGGCCTGGATGGTGGCGAGCACCTGAGGCAGCATCAGCGCGGCGGCAGCGCCCTGGGCAACCCTGGCTGCCACCAGCGTGCCCGCCGTGGGCGCCAGGCCGCAGGCCGCCGAGGTCACGGCGAAGGCGACCGCTCCGGCGGCGAAGAGCCTGCGGCGGCCGAAGGTGTCGCCCAGCCGGCCGCCGAGGACCAGCAGCACCGCGTAGGCGATGCCATAGCCCGCGACCACCATCTCCAGCATCGCCGGTCCGGCGGCCAGGTCGCGGTCGATGGTGGGGAGGGCGACGTTCACGATGAAGAAGTCGAGCATCGGCAGAAAGGCGCCGAGCAGCACGGTGACCAGGCCCAGCGGGCCGAGCTGCGGCGGGGTCTCGGCTTCGGGCCCGGGGGCGGGGTCGGGCCCGGGCCGGGGGGCGCCGACGCGGATCGGACGCGGCAGCACGGTGGCCCGGGAGGGGATCGAGTCGGTGGCGGCAGGGACAGCGGTTCGCTCGGTCGTTTCACGCACAGGCTCTACGGTCCGGCAGTGCCGAGACGGGTACCAGAGTGTGGTTATCCAGGTATAAGTAGTACCTGGCACAGGGATGCGGCCTGCCGCATCCTGGCAGTATGACCATCGCCGCCATCCGGAACGGCCGACCCCCCGCCGACCCGCGTCCCCCCGACGAGGTGCGGCGCCGGGAGCTGGCCTCCTTCCTGCGCAGCCGCCGGGAGCGGATCTCGCCCGAGCAGGTCGGCCTGCCGTCCGGGGGCCGCCGCCGCACCCCCGGGCTGCGGCGCGAGGAGGTCGCCCAGCTCTCCGCCGTCGGTGTCACCTGGTACACGTGGTTGGAGCAGGCACGCGACATCCAGGTGTCGGCGCAGGTGCTGGACGCCATCGCGCGCACCCTGCTGCTGGACCCCAATGAGCGCAGCCACCTCTTTGTGCTCGCCGGAGTCGGCGACCCGTCACCGGGCAAGGACTGCGCCTCCATCACACCCGCGCTGCGGGAGATGCTGGAGCGGCTGGAGCCGCTGCCGGCCGCCGTGATCAACGGCCGGTACGACATCCTGACCCACAACCGGACCTTCGCCCGCCTGGTCGACGACCTGGACGCGTTCCCCTTCGAGGACCGCAATCTCATGTGGCTGGCGTTCACCCACCCGGCGTGGCGGCAGGGGCTGGTGGACCGGGATGAGTCGCTGGCGTCGATGGTCGCCCGGTTCCGCGCCTCGATGGCCGACCATGTCGCCGAGCCGGCCTGGAAGGCGCTGGTGAAGCGGCTGCGGGCGGCCTCACCGGAGTTCGCTGCGGCCTGGGAGCGGCATGAGGTCTCCATGCCGTCGGCGAACGGCACCAAACGCTTCCTCAACCCGCAGGTCGGCCTGCTCCACTTCGACTTCACCCATCTGTGGCTCTACCCCCGGCTGGGCACCCGGCTGATCACCTACACGCCGCTGGACAAGCAGACCCGCACCCGGCTGGACCGGCTGTACGCGCTGGCCACCGCAGGCTGAGCGCCGGTCGCCCGGGACACCGCACGCCGGGACGCCGCGAGGGGCCCCGCCGGATCGGCGGGGCCCCTCGCACGGTGCCGGGTGTCGTTCCCGGCCTACCAGCGGTACCAGCGACCCCGGCCTCCGGACGCGTCCGCGCCACGGAAGAGGAATCCCAGCGCCCAGACGACCAGAACGGCGATGGCGACCCACCAGAGCACCTTCACGGCGAAGCCGATACCGAAGAGGAGTATCGCCAGCAGCAGGACGAGCAGCAAAGGAACCATTGTCATCTACCTCCTGGCTCCGCGCTTGCCCCCGCCTGCCGCCTTCATGCCTGCGGGTACGCCGGGCGCCCGCATCGGGTGCCCAGCGGCGGGTCCCGGGCCTCAGGTGCCCAGCGGCAGGTCCAGCTCGGCCCAGACCACCTTGCCCACCCGGGTGGTGCGGCTGCCCCAGCGGTGCGCCAGCTCATTGACCAGCCGCATGCCCCGGCCGCCCTCGTCGTCCGCGGAGCTGCGGCGCAGCCGGGGCGGCTGGTGCCCGATGTCGGCCACCTCCAGGGTGAACATCCGGTCGCGGATCAGCCGCAGCTGCTTGGGCGCCCCGGCGTGCAGCACCGCGTTGGTGACCAGTTCGCTGACCAGCAGCTGGGCGTAGTCGGAGAGAGCGGTGAGGCCCCAGGCGGCGAGGGTCTGCCGGGTGAACCGGCGGGCGTCGCTGGGCGTGGTGCGGTCCTGGTGCAGTGGCAGGACGGCGATCCGGTCCTCGGGGACGGGGACCGCCCGGGCGACGATCATGGCGATGTCGTCCTCGGTGCCGGAGCTCACCAGGGCGGCGAGCACCGCGTCACAGGTCTGCTCCAGGGTGCCCCGGCGGGCGCCGAGGGTCCGGCAGAGCAGGCCGATGCCCTGGTCGATGTCCTCGCCGCGCCGCTCCACCAGGCCGTCGGTGTAGAGGGCCAGGACGCCGTGCTCCGGAAGGGTGAAGTCGACGCTCTCGAAGACCGCGCCGCCGACCCCCAGCGGCACCCCCGGCGGTATGTCGATCAGCTTGACGTTGCCGTCCGGCCCGACCACCACGGGGGGCAGATGACCGGCGCTGGCGACCGTGCAGAGCCGGTCCAGCGGGTCGTACACGGCGCAGACGCAGGTCGCGAACTGCCCCTCGCCGATCGCCGAGGCGGTCTCGTCCAGGCGGGTCAGCACCTGCTCCGGCGGCATGTCCAGGGTGGCGAGGGTCCGCGCGACGGTACGGATCTGCCCCATCGTCGCCGCCGCCCGGATGCCATGCCCCATCACATCGCCCACCACCAGGGCGACCCTGGCGCAGGAGAGCGGCACCACGTCGAACCAGTCGCCGCCGACCTCGCTGACCAGGCTGCTCGGCAGATAGCGGTGGGCGATCTCCAGGCCCAGCGTCGGGTACACCTCCTGCGGCAGCAGGCTGCGCTGGAGGGTCAGCGCGGTGGAGCGCTCGCGCCGGTACAGCCGGGCGTTGTCGATGCAGACGGCGGCCCGGCCGACCAGCTCCTCGGCGAGCGCCACGTCCTCGGTGCCGAACGGCTCCGCGCCCCGCAGCCGGACGAACTCGGCGCCGCCCAGCACCGCTCCACGGGCGAGCAGCGGCACCACCAGGTACGAGCTGATCCCGACCTCCAGGGCGGGCGCCACCCGGTCCGGCCCTCCCACAATCCGCCGCAGCGACTCCTCGTCCACCTCCGGGACCAGCACCGACCGGCCGCTGTGCAGGCTCTGGGCGTAGAACTGGGACGCCCCGAAGGCGGAGGTCTCCCCCACCGGGTCGGTCAGCGGGGAGGCCCACGGCCCGGCCGTCCGCCCGACCGCGACGGCGCGCAGCAGCACCGAGGTGTCGGACGGCACCGAGGTGGGCTCCTCGCCGCGCAGCACCGGGTCCAGCAGGTCCACGGTGGCCAGGTCGGCGAAGCGCGGCACCACCACCTCGACCAGTTCCTCGGCGGTGCGCTGGAGGTCCAGCGTGGTCCCGATGCGGCTGCTCGCCTCGTTGACCAGGGCCAGTCGGGCCTGGGCGGTCTGGGCCTCCTCCAGCGCCTGCTGCCGCAGCCGGACGGCCTCCAGCTGGCTGGTGTAGAGCCGGGCGTTGTCGACCGAGATGGCGGCCCTGGCGGTGATCTCCACGGCCAGCGCCAGGTCCTCGGCGCTGAACGGCTCGGGGGTGTCCCGCAGCCGGACGAACTCGGCGCCGCCGAGCACCAGGCCCCGGGCCCGCATCGGCACCACCATGTACGAGTGCAGGCCCTCCGCGCGGAAGACCTCCACCCGGGACGGGACGCCGGCGATGTGCGGCAGGTCCTCCAGCCGCACCTCGGGGATCAGCAGCGGTCTGCCGGAGGCCAGGCACTGGGCGTGCAGGGTGGCGGCGTCCCAGACCCGCGCCTCGCCCTCCGCGTCGACGCCCTGCTCGGTCATCGGCCGTCCGGGGGTGCCGCCGACGGCCAGGGTGCGCAGCCGGACCCGCCAGTCCGGGTCGGGAGCGGGCGGCTCGTCCCCGTGCACCACCGACTCGCGGACCGACACGGCGGCGACGTCGGCCAGCCGGGGCACCGCCAGGTCCGCGAGTTCCCGGGCCGTCCTGGCCAGGTCGAGCGTGGAGCCGATCCGGGTGCCCGCCTCATTGATCAGTTGCAGCCGCTCGGTGGCGGCGTTGGCCTCCTGGAGGGCCTGCTGCCGGGCCTCCGCCGTGCGGTGTTCGCGGGTGTACAGCCAGGCGTTGTCGATGGAGACGGCCGCGCGGGCGGCCAGCTCGTCGGCGAGCGTGATGTCCTCGTCCTCGAACGGCTCCCGGCCGCCGCGCCGGGCGTAGACGACCAGGCCGAGCACCCGGTCGCGGGCCACCAGCGGGGTCACCCGCGCCGTCCAGGTCGAGCGGTCCAGGTACTCGCGCAGGCGGGGGGTGCTGATCGCGGTGAGCCGGTCACCGGTCGGCCAGGCGACATCCACCGTGCGGCCGGTCGCCAGGGCCTCCGCGTACGGCGAGCCGGGCGGGATGCGGCCGACCCGGTCGGGCGGCAGCTCCCCCAGCGGGAAGTCGGGGTCGGCGGCGGTGAAGGCGAGCCGGCGTACCGGCTCCGGCTCGGCGTCCGGCGCCGCGTCCGCGTCCGCCTCCGTGCCCGGTACCTGGTCCGGTCCCACGCCCTGGCCCGCCACCCGGTGCTCCAGGACGAAGACCGCGCTGATGTCGGCGAGTTGCGGCACCATCGCCGCCGCCAGCTCGCGGGCGGTCTCCCGCAGGTCCAGGGTGGTGCCGATGCCCGCGGTCGCCTCCACCAGCAGCGCCAGCCGGTCCCGGGCCCGTACCGCCCTGGCGTCGGCCTCGTACCGCCCGGTCACATCGATCACCGAGCAGCAGACCCCGAGGATCCGGCCGGTCGGGTCGGCCAGCCGGAAGTACGAGCCCGACCAGCTGTGGTCGACCTCCGGGTCGGCGGGCGTCCGGCCGTAGGAGCGGGCGTCCACCACGGGCTCGCCCGTCTCCAGCACGCTCCGCATCGCGGCCTCGATCTCCGAGGCGTCGATCCCCGGCAGCAGCTCGCTGACCCGGCGGCCGAGGTGCTGCTCCGGCGGCAGGCCGTTCATCCGGGCCAGCGCGCCGTTGATCCGGACCACCCGCAGATCGGTGTCGTACACCGCCAGGCCGATCGGGGACTGCGCGAAGAAGGCGTCCAGCACCGCGAGGTCCGCCTCGACCCGCCGCATCGCCCTGACGTCCGTGGCCACCGCCAGCACCATGAGGCGCCGGTTGGGGCCGGTCACCGGGTGGGTGCGGAACTCCAGCTCCACCTGGTGGCCGTCCCGGTGCCGGGCCGGGAAGACCCCGGACCAGCCGTCGCGCCCGAGGATCCGGGTGAACAGCTCCAGCCCCCCGGACCGCTGCTCCTCGCCCACCAGCAGGTCCGCCGCATACCGGCCGACGGCCTCGTCCGCCGGGTAGCCGAGCAGGACTTCGGCGTCGTCGCTCCAGTGCAGGATCCGGCCCTCGCTGTCGACCAGCGCGGTCGCCAGCGGCACCCCCAGCAGCCCGCCCGGCCGCGACGGCCCGCCGCCCGCCTGCTCCCGGCGGGCGCTGTCAGCGGTACTCGACTCGTCTCCGCGCATAGTCAGGAACCACCTGAGGGCCGACTGCGGTCCATTGTTCTCCTCTGCGGCCGTGCGCGCCTCTTCCGCGGGTCCCGGCGGCGGGAGGGTGGAGGCCGTAGGTTTCTCAGTTACGCAATCGATAAAGTGTCCCTCTCGGACGTGGACGGGAGTGGTGCGGTGTTCTTCGACATGGGTCCGGTGAAGCTGGTCGCACTGCTGACCCTCGCGGTGGTGCTGTTCGGTCCGGACAAGCTGCCGGCCGTCATCCAGCAGGCCATGGAGCTGCTGCGCAGGATCCGGGAGTTCTCCGACAGTGCGAAGGAGGACATCCGCTCCGGGCTGGGGCCGGAGTTCCAGGACTTCGAGTTCGAGGACCTGCACCCCCGGAACATCGTCCGCAAGCAGTTGCAGGGCGGCGACGACCTGGGGCTCAAGGAGTTCCGCGACCTCCGCGACCTCCTCGATCCGCTGCACCCGCTCGACCCGCCGGACCCGCTGGACCCGCTGCACCCTCCGGACCGGCCGGCGGAGCGCGGCCCGGCCGCCCGGGGCGGGCCGCCGCCCTTCGACCCCGAGGCGACCTGAGCCGCCCTACGCGGCAGCGCCGCTACGGCCGCGACGCGGTCGGCTCCTCATGGGGAGCCGGGTGGGCCGGGGCCGGGGCCGGGGCCGCCTCCGCCGCGGCCTCGACCGGACGCGGCACCTCCGGCTCGGCCGGGTGCCCGCCGTCCTCCTTCATGGCCCGGGCCTCGCTCTTGAGGATGCGCAGCGACGTGCCCAGCGCACGGGCCGCGTCCGGCAGCTTCTTGGATCCGAACAGCAGGACGATCACGACCACCACGATCAGCAGGTGCCAGGGCTCCAGACCATTGCGCAGCATCGCCGACTCACCTCTCCCATCAAAGTTGCTATATTGCGCAACTGTATAACCCAGGGGCGGAGGGGCACCCATGACAGGCAGCCACAAGGCGGCACCGGAGCGCGGCGCAGGCGGCCGGACCGCCCGGGGCCGACGGCGCAAGCGCAGCCGCCTGCGGGTCGCCGCCCTGATATCCGTGCCGCTGATCGTGCTGCTCACCGCAGGCGTGGGCTGGGGCTACCTCCGGCTGAACGGCAACATCAGCACCTTTGACGCCGACGGCATCTCCGCCAGCCGGCCACCGGCCGCCCTCAGCGGCCAGAACGTCCTGGTCATCGGCTCGGACTCACGCTCGGGCGACAACGCCAAGCTGGGCGGCGGCAGCGGTGACGTGGGCCGCTCGGACACCGCGTTCCTGCTGCATGTCTACGCCGACCACCGGCACGCCGTCGCCGTCTCGATACCGCGCGACACCCTGGTCGACATACCGCCGTGCCGCCTGCCCGACGGCACCTGGACCCAGCCGCAGACCAACGCCATGTTCAACTCGGCCTTCTCGGTGGGGCTGACCGCCCAGGGCAACCCGGCGTGCGTCCAGAACACCGTGGAGCAGCTGAGCGGACTGCGCGTCGACCACACCGTGGTCGTCGACTTCGAGGGCTTCTCCACGATGACCTCGGTGATCGGCGGCATACGGGTCTGTGTGCCCAAGGACGTCTACCAGGGCGATCTCAACCCCAACCGGGGCTCCCGCGGCGGCCTCATCTTCGCCAAGGGGCCGCAGACCGTCTCCGGCCGGAAGGCGCTGGACTACGTACGCATCCGGCACGGCATCGGCGACGGCTCCGACATCGGCCGCATCCAGCGCCAGCAGGCGTTCGTCTCCAGTCTGATCAAGAAGGTGAAGGACGAGGGCCTCAGCCCGACCACGCTGCTGCCGCTCGCCGACGCGGCGACCAGGTCCCTGACCGTCGACCCGGGGCTGGGCTCGGCCGAGAAGCTGATCTCCTTCGCGATGTCGCTGAAGAACGTCGACCTGCACAACACCAAGTTCATCACCCTCCCCTGGCGCTACCAGGGCGCCCGGGTCGCGATCGTCCACCCGGACGCCGACGCCCTGTGGGCGGCGATCAGGGCCGACCGCACCCTCGACGGCAAGGACGCGCGCGGCGAGGGCGCGGGCAGCGCGTCCGCGTCGCCGTCCGCCACCGGGCCCGTCTCCGGCGCGGGCATCAGCGTCGCCGTCTACAACGGCACCACCGTCACCGGGCTGGCGGCCCACGCGGCGGACATACTGCGGGGCGACGACTTCACCGTCACCCGCACCGCGACGGCGCCCCTCCAGGACCACACCTCCACCGTGATCGAGTACGGCCCCGGCGGGCAGGACCAGGCCGCGACCCTCGCCCGCGTCTTCCCCGGCGCGCAGCTGCGCTCCGCCACGGCCCCCGGCATCAGCGTCACCCTCGGCCTGGACTACGCGGCCACCGTCCCGTCCCCGGGCGCCTCCGCGCCCACGGCCCTGTCCTCGGCCGTGCCGACGGCCCTGCCGTCCGAGGTCGCCGGGAAGGCGCGGTCGGCGGACGACGACCCGTGCTCCAACCTCTCGTACGGGTGAGGCCGCCCGGTCACCGGCCGCCACCGCCCGCCCGGCCGCCCGGCGGAGGGCTCAGCGGCTGTCCTCCGGCTGCTCCGCGTGCTGCCGCTCATAGCGCGCCTTGGCCACCGTCAGCCCCACCCCGTACAGCGCCAGCACGACGGTGAGCAGCAGGTAGTACACGGGCGGCAGGGCGGTCATGCCCAGCGCCGGTGCGAGCGGGGAGAGCGGCAGCAGCAGGCCGATGGCGGCCAGCGCGGTGGTGGCCAGCCGGATCGGGCCGGGGGTGCGCCCCTCGGCCGCCCGACGCCCGGTGCGCAGGATGAGCATCACCAGCGCCTGGGTGAGCAGGTTCTCGGTGAACCACCCGGAGTGGAAAGCGGCCTGACCGCTTGTCAGGTCGGACCCGCGCACGGCGAGCGCCAGCACCGCGAAGGTGGCCAGGTCGGCGGTGGCGTTGATCAGGCCGAACCGGGTGATGAAGCGGAGCAGGTTGCGCGGTCGCAGCTCCGACGGCCGGTGCAGCGCGGCGGGACGGGGCCGGTCGAAGGCAAAGGCGAGCTGGGCGGCGTCGAAGCACAGGTTCTGCACCAGGACCTGCACCGGGAGCATGGGCAGGAACGGCAGCAGCAGCCCGGCGGCGAGCATCGAGATGACATTGCCGAGGTTGGAGGAGAGGGCGATGCGCAGATAGGAGGCGATATTGCCGCTGCTGCGGCGCCCCGCGACGATCGCGTGGTCGATGGCGGTGAGGTCCTTGGCCGCCAGCACCACATCGGCCGTCTCCCGGGTCACATCGACGGCGTCGCGCGGGCAGATCCCCACGTCGGAGGCGTGCAGCGCGGGCAGGTCGTTGACGCCGTCGCCGAGGAACCCGGTGGTGTGGCCCCGGGCGCGCAGCGCGCCGACGATCCGGGCCTTGTGCTCGGGGGTGCAGCGGGCGAAGACCGTACCGGTCTCGGCGAGTTCGGCCAGGTCCGCCTGGCCCAGGCCGTCGATCCGGGCGGCGGTGACCACGGTGCCGGGGTCGAGGCCCAGGTCGCGGCAGACCCGGGCGGCGGTGCCCGGGTGGTCGCCGGTGAGCACCTTGACGGCGACGCCCCGGCGGGCGAGGACGGCCAGCGCGTCGGCGGCGGTGGGGGCGAGTTCGTCCCGCAGCGCGACAAAGCCGAGGAAGGTGAGGCCGCGCTCATCGGCGGGGGTGTACGCGCCTAGGCGGGCGGGGCGTTCGGCGAGGGCCACGCCGAGCAGCCGCAGGCCGTCCTCGGCCCGGTCCTCGGCGCGGCGGCGCAGCTGCTCCCGGGTGTCGTCGTCCAGGTCCACCTCGGTGTCCCGGCCGCCGGTCCGCACCCGGGCGCACCGGTCCAGGACGTCCTCCACCGCCCCCTTGACGACCAGGGTGTGCAGGCCCGTACGGCCCGGTCGGTGCACCACCGCGCAGGAGGTGCGGCGGATCGGGTCGAAGGGCAGCGCGGCGACGCCGTCGCAGAGCGGCAGCTCGTCGCCGTCGGCCTCGGCGGCGTCCAGGATCGCCTCGTCCAGGGCGTCCGGCGCCGGGAGGTCGGCGAGGTGGAGCGTCCACAGGCTGTTGACGGCCGCCCAGCGCAGCACCTCGGGGTCGGGACGGCCGTCCGCGTCCAGGGAGCAGTCGAGAACCGGCCGGTCCTGGGTGAGGGTGCCGGTCTTGTCCGTACAGAGGACGTCGATCGCGCCGAGGTCGTGCAGCGCGGGCAGCCGCCTGACGATCACGTCGCTGCCGCGTGCCAGTACGGCCGCGCCCCTGGCCAGCGCCGTGGTGACGATCACCGGCAGCATCTCGGGCGTCAGGGCGACCGCCACCGCCACGGCGAAGGGCAGCGTCTCCAGTCCGCGCCCGCGCAGCGCGGCGTTGGCCATCAGCACCAGCGGCGGGGTGAGCAGCATAAAGCGGATGAGGGTCCAGGAGACCCCGTTGACCGAGCGGTCGAACGCGGTGTCGCGACGCCGCCGTACCGGCCCGCGCCAGGTCCCGGCGAACCGGGTGTCCGCGCCGGTCGCGACGACCACCGCCGTACCGCTGCCGGACGCCACGCTGCTGCCCTGGAAGCAGAGATGCGGCTGCTCGAACAGGGCGGTGCCCGGGTCGCCCGGCAGGTCGACGGGGTGTTTGGCGACCGGCGCGGACTCCCCGGTGAGCGCCGACTGATGCACCGTCAGGCCGGAGGCGCGCAGCAGCCGCAGATCGGCCGGGACCATGTCGCCCGGCCCCAGCCGGATCACATCGCCCGGCACCAGCTGGTCGACGGGGATCTCCCGGGACGGCGGCGCCGAGGTCCCGTCGGCGGCCCGGCGCTGCACGGTCGCGGTGGTGGCGACCAGTTCGCGGAGCGCGGCCGTGGACCGGTCGGCCCGGTGCTCGCCACCGGCCCGCAGCACACAGCTCACCCCGACCAGGATCGCGATCACACAGGCGGTGGCCCAGGCGGCGACGGCGGCCGACACCAGGCCCAGGCAGAGCAGCACCGCCGTGAACGGGTCGCGCAGGCTGTGTGCCAGGAGCCACGGCCAGCTGGCGGGGCGTCGTGCGGCCACCACGTTCTCGCCGTACCGGAGCAGCCGCTCCTCGGCCTGCGACTCCGACAGGCCGCGCGGTCCGCTCCCCAGCCGCCGCAGCACCTCCAGCGCGGTGAGCCCGGCCAGGTCGCGGACCAGGTCGCCCTCCGACGGCCCGGCGTCGCCGCCCGCCGCCCGTATCCCCGGCGCCTCCGAGGCGGCGGGGGCGCCGGATCCCGCGACGCTCTCAGGCGCCCAGGCCACGGATGCGTCCCGGTGCCACCCCGTGCTCGGCTCGCTCGGTGCGCTTGGTGTGCCTGGTGTACTCGGTCTGCTCGGCTCGCTCGGTCAGCTGGCCCACCAGCCAGCGGACCATGGTCACCACGTCCGGGTGGTCCACCAGGTACA
Source organism: Peterkaempfera bronchialis (assembly GCF_003258605.2). Taxonomy (NCBI): domain Bacteria; kingdom Bacillati; phylum Actinomycetota; class Actinomycetes; order Kitasatosporales; family Streptomycetaceae; genus Peterkaempfera; species Peterkaempfera bronchialis. The sequence continues at coordinate 3,634,977 of NZ_CP031264.1, read as the reverse complement.
CCACCCGCCGCCCCTCCCGCCGCGAGCGGACCAGCCCGGCCAGCTTCAGCTTCGCCAGATGCTGGCTCACGGCCGGCAGCGCACCGCCCACCCGCTCCGCGAGCCCGCTCACATCGCTCTCGCCCTGCGCCAGCGCCCAGACGATGTGCAGCCGGGCGGGCGAGGCCAGCAGGCCGAAGGCCGCCGCGGCCTCGGCCAGCACCTCGGCAGGCGGGTCCACGAAGTCGCCGCCGCCGCCTGTCGCCACTGCCGCTCTCCTGTCCGCCCGGGGGCCTGCCGCCCTCATCCCGCAAAGGGCCAGTCTAGGTACTCCCGACCGGGCGGGGAGCCCCCCTGCCCCGCACCACCGCAGCCGCCGACCAGGCCCACCACCCGGGCCTCCGAATGCCGCCCGAGCGCCGCCCCGCTCACCGGCCATCACCGCCGACCAGGCCCGCGAAGACCCGGTCCAGCCGGAACCAGACGCACTTGCCCGCTCCCTCCGGGTAGGCGACGCCCCAGTCGTCGGCGAACGCGTCCACCAGATACAGCCCGCGCCCGCCGGTCTCCTCCGCCCGGGCCCGCCGCATGAGCGCGGGCGACGCCGCATCCGGGTCGTGGACCTCCACCCGGAGCGCCCTGCCGCTGCGCCACCACACCACCCGCACGCACCAGGGCCCGCGCACGCATGCGTACACGATCGCGTTTGTGACCAGCTCGCACAGCAGCAGCCGGCACTCGTCCCGCCCGCCCACCCAGTCCAGCCCCTCGGCCAGCCGGTCGAACCAGCGCCGGGCCTGGGGTACGGACGAGGGCAGCGGCTCAAGCCGCAGTTCCCCGATCCGCAGCGGATCCGCGCCCGGGTCCCGGTGCTCCGCGGCTTGCGCCATCGCGCGCTCCTCCCCACATCTCTGGACACCACGAGTGAACCGGACATCTCTAGAGATGGCGGTCTTCTCCGAGGGGCATCACCCGAAGGAGTGCAGCGGCGACCGCCGACCGCCTGCGCGTCCACGGCCCAGGACGGCACCCCTAGGATGTCTAGAGAGGAGAGGGGAGCCCACCAGCATGGTCGGCGGAGGCAGCGCCAAGCAGCCGAAGTACCAGCGGATCGCCGAGGCGCTCAAGGCGTCCGTCCACTCGGGCGAGTACCGCCCCGGAGATCGGCTCCCGGGCGAGAACGACCTGATGGACACCTATGGCGTCGCCCGTATGACGGCCCGCCAGGCGCTCGGCGTGCTCCAGAGCGAGGGCATCGCCGAGGCCCGCAAGGGCGCGGGCGTCTTCGTCCGCGACTTCCGCCCGGTCCGGCGCAGGGGCATCCAGCGGCTGGCGGCGGACCGCTGGGGCGCCGGGCAGTCCATCTGGTCCGCCGACATCGACAGCCGCGAACTCCTCGTGGACCACGTGACCGTCACTCACCAACCCGCCCCCGCGCCCGTCGCCGCCATCCTCGGCCTCGATCCCGACGACACCGTGTGCGTCCGCACCCGCCGCTTCGTCCTGGACGGCAAACCGGTCCTGCTCTCCACCTCCTACCTGCCCGCCGACCTGGTCGCGGGATCCCCGATCACCCGCGAGGACACCGGCCCCGGCGGCACCTACGCCCGCCTCGCCGAACTCGGCGCCAAACCCGTCCACTTCCGCGAGGAGATCCGCTCCCGCATGCCCACCTCCACCGAAGCCGACGACCTGAAGCTCCCCGCCGGCACCCCGGTCATCCTGGTCTGCCGCACCGCCTTCACCGACGACGGCCGCCCCGTCGAGGTGAACGAAATGACCCTGGACGCAGCCTCGTACATCCTCGAATACGACTTCGACGCCTGACCGAGGAGCCCCCGGACGTGACGGAGTGGATGCGCTGCTCCTGGGACGAGGAGGACATCCGGTACCTCTTCGAGATCGGCGACGACGGGTACGTCACCCGGCAGATCGAGCTCCGGGGACCCGAGCGTGCACCGATCGCCGCAGCCTCACTCGTCGCATGGCTGACAGCCCGGGACACCGGCCGGCTACCCGAGTACGAAGCGGTCTACGGCCTCACAGCCGAACCCCCCGTACCCGAGTGGGAGGGGCACAACCCGCAGCCCCTGTCCGCCGCCGACTTCGAGGACGCCTGGCAGGCAGCCCGTCAAGCCATCCACAGCCGCCCGGGCTGACGCCACCAGCCTGCCCGCACATGCCCACCCCCGACGGCCGAACAGCCCGCCACCCACAGCCCTGGCCTCTTCGCGTGACCGGACTTCTCATCGCTGCCGGAGGCGGCGGCGACGCCATCGCCGCCGCGATCGTCCACGCCGCCCTTCACGGACCCCACCACCCGGCCGTGATCCTCACCTACGCCTGGGACCGCCTCGCCGTCGACCCGCTCCCCGGCCCCCGCACCCCCGCCGCCGAACACACCGCCACCGCCGCCGCCATCCTCGACTGGCACCCCTCCGAGGCCACCGCCCTCCTCGTCGCCGCCACCCGAGGCATCCACGGCACCTGCGAAGTCCGTGACGCCGGCCTACCCGTCCACCTCACCGCCCACAGCGCCGCCGTCCACACGCTCGACGCAGACACCGCCCTCCACACCAACCACCTCGCCGCCGCCCTGCTCGCCACCAACGCCCTCGCCCAAGCCGAACAGCTCAGCCGCAACCTCTACGGCTTCTCCGAGATCGACCACGAACGCACCAAAGCCACCCGACTCACCCAGCACCCGCCACCCCCCTTCGACCCAGCCGCGATCCCCGACCAACTCGACCGCTTCCACACCGAAGCCCGCACCCGAGGCACCCACTACGCCACCCTCCGCCGCATCGCCGAAGCCCTCCGCACCCCCGGCCCCCACCGCGCCGCCCTCCGCCACCACCTCACCACCACCCACCCCCAACTCCACCAACCCCCGCTCTGGCGCATCCCGAACGCTGAGCGCACCTGAAGCAAGTCGCGAACCGGACAGGATTCAGGCGGCCGTCGACTGGTGTGCACCCCGGTCACGGCCCTGGACGGGACTGTAAAACGATCGGATCCGCACCGTATTCGGCGGTAGCGCTGTGTAGCGATCGTTGGAGGGGAAACCCGGCTCCACCGTGCATCTGTCTCGTGATCCGTAGGGGTCGACGAGCGTGGGCTTGCAGCGGGGTGCGCGGCCCTGCGCATGAGCACGCTTCGGGCCCGGCGCCGAGGGCAAGGCGGTTCGGAGCCGGGCTGCCTACCGCCGCCGGGTTCGAGGGCTCCCTGCAGGGCGGGTGCGTGCGCGAGGATGGGCGTGTGCCGGTGCGGACGGTTCGGCTTCACCGAGGGGGGCGGGGCGATGGCGGTCGGGCTGGGGCCGGACGATCCATCAGAGGTGGGCGGCGGGCGCTATCGGTTGGTCGCCAGGCTGGGGCAGGGCGGGATGGGCACGGTCTACCTCGGCAGGACCCTGGCTGGGCGCGCGGTGGCCGTGAAGGTGATCCGCCGGGAGCTGGGTGCCGACCCCGGGTTCCGGCGACGGTTCGGGCAGGAGGTCGATGCCGCGCGGCGGGTGAGCGGCTTCCACACGGCGGCCGTCGTGGATGCCGACGCTTCCGCCGACCGGCCGTGGCTGGTCACCGAGTACATTGCGGCACCCTCTCTGGACCAGGTGATCGATCGGCACGGTCCGCTGCCGGAGGCGGCCCTGTACGCGCTGGGGGCCGGGCTCGCGGAGGCCTTGGCCGCCATCCACGCGGTGGGCGTCGTGCACCGCGATCTCAAACCGAGCAACATCCTGCTCGCCGAGGACGGTCCGCGTGTCATCGACTTCGGTATCGCCCGCGCGCTGGACCGGACGCAGGTCACCCTGACCGGCTATCAGGTGGGAACGCCCGGCTTCCTCGCCCCCGAGCAGCTGACCGGAGCGGATGTCACCTTGTCCGTCGACGTCTTCGCCCTGGGCGTCGTGCTGTGCCGAGCTGCGGGCGCCGCCCCGTTCGGCGAGGGTCCTGCGGAGGCCATGCTCTACCGCGTCGTGCATGGGGAGCCGAATCTGGGAGCCCTCCCCGCAGACCTGCGCGGCGTCGTGGGGGCGTGTCTCGCGAAGGACCCGTCGTCCAGGCCCACTCCCACGGAGATCCTGCGGCGGCTCGCCGCCGGACCTGACAGTGCCGACTCCGACTGGCTGACCGTTCCACTTCGTACTGTGATCGACGAGCACCGCGAGGCGGCTACCGCGCTCATACGCACCGCCGCCGGATACGCAGGGTCGGCACGGACGGTACGGACGGTACGGACGGCACAGGCTCAGGTCGGATCGGGGGAGGACCGTCCGACCGCACTCGCATCTCCGGCCCCGACACCGGCAACCGCGCCACCGTGGCCATCCGGGAAGCGGAGCTTCGATGTGGTGGGCCACGACTCCGGTGAGCGACTCCGGCTGGGTGTCGCCCTGTCCGTCGGGCTGCTGCTCGGCACCTGGGGTGTGCTCCTCGTCATCATGTTCGTCTCCATCCTGCTGAGATCCCACGAGGACGGAGGCTGGGGCACCTTGGTGTTCTTCGGCGTCGCTCCGCTCATGGCAGGGACGGCCTTGTCCGTCTGGGGCATCCGTCGGGTACGCGCCCGGGTCGACGGCCTGGTCCTCGACGGACGGGGCATCCATCTCCTGACCCGGCCGTTGACCTTCCGACCCTGGACGGACACGGCCGAACTGACCGTGGAGCGCTGCCGTGGCCCCTGGGGGCTCAGCCAGTCCCACCTCGGTCTCTGGCTGGTGGCCAGGTCGCCGCAATTGCAGGCGGTCCCCTTGGTACCGGTCGACCGGCTCGGAGAGCCCGTCGACCTGGTCCTGCGGGCGGCAGCCGAGATCGGCGGAGTATCCGTCAGCCGCACCTGACCCGGAATGCGATCGGCAACCGGGCAGTCCGCGCCCGACGTCACCTGGTCGCGGCCGGTGAGTGATGCCGGACAACCAGGCAAAGAGCGTGCCCGATCCATGCCCGATGAGGCGGACGACAGCGGCTACCGGGAAAGCCGGCGGCCCCTGACCGTTGGTGCTGGTCAGGGGCCGGTTGGTGCGGGTGGAGCGGAGGGCGAGGGATTCGAACCCTCGGCCAGGGTCACCCCTGGCGACAGTTTTCAAGACTGTTCCCTTAGGCCACTCGGGCAGCCCTCCTGGCGGAGGTCAGCCTAACGGGTTCGGGAGGGGTGGGGGTGCGGGCCGGGGGGCGGCGCGCGGGTGGGCTACTTGGAGTCGCCCTTGCGCTCGCCGAGGGTGACGGTGGTGGTGTGGGTCTCGCCGTTGCGGGTGTAGACGACCTGGACGTGCTCGCCGGGCCGGTGCGACCAGATCTCGCTGACCAGGGTCGGTCCGCTGTCGATGGGCACGCCGTCGAGCTTGGTGATGACGTCGCCGGGCTTGAGGCCGGCCTTGTCGGCGGGGCCGTCGGGGGTGACGGCGGGGGTGCCCTGGACGGGGGACGGCATGATCTGGGCGCCGTCGCCGTTGTAGTTGTCGTTGCGGAGCACGCCGAGGATGGCGTAGACGGGCTGGCCGGTCCTGATGAGGGTGTCGGCGACCCACTTGGCCTGGTTGATGGGGATGGCGAAGCCGAGGCCGATGCTGCCGGCCTGCTCGGTCTGGCCGAAGGGGTTGCCGCCGCCGCCACCGCTGGTGGACTGGATGGCCGAGTTGATGCCGATGACCTGGCCGCCGGCGTTGAGCAGCGGGCCGCCGGAGTTGCCGGGGTTGATGGAGGCGTCGGTCTGCAGGGCGTTCATGTAGGAAGCCTGGGCGCCGGTGGAGTCGCCGGAGGCGACGGGGCGGTCCTTGGCGCTGACGATGCCGGTGGTGACGGTGCCCTCCAGGCCGAAGGGGGCGCCGATGGCGATGGTGGCGTCGCCGACGGCGACCTTGTCGGAGTCGCCGAGGGGGAGCGGGCTGAGCTTGTCCTTGGGCGGGTTGTCCAGCTTGACCACGGCGACGTCGTAGCCCTCGGCGCGGCCGACCACGGAGGCGGCGTAGCTGGAGCCGTCGGAGAACTTGACGGTCAGCTTGCCGCCGTCGGCGGCGGGGGCGACCACGTGGTTGTTGGTGAGGATGTGGCCCTCGGTGTCGTAGACGAAGCCGGTGCCGGTGCCGGACTCCTGGGACCCCTCGGCCTTGATGGTGACGGTGCTGGGCAGGGCCTTGGCGGCGATGCCGGCGACGCTGGTGGGGGCGCGGTTGAGGGCGGCCTTGTCCACGGTGGAGGAGACGGTGGTGCTGCTCGCGGTGGAGCTGGAGTCGGAGCCGCCGGAGGCCCAGGCTCCGATGCCGCCGCCGATGCCGCCGGCGGCGATGGCCACGGCGGCGACCAGGGCGACCAGTCCGCCCTGCTTCCGGCGCGGGCCCCGGCCGTCGGTGGAGGAGCCGCCCGGGTGGTCGGGGCCGGTCCAGCCGCCGACGGGGTGGCCGGCGCCGAAGGGGTGGCCGCCGGGCGGCGGCCAGGCGGAGCGGTCGGCGTCGGTCCCGCCGGAGCCGAACGGCGCGCTGTGCGCGGGCGGCGGCGGGTAGGCCGCGTAGTCGGCGGAGGGGCCGGCAGCGTAGTCGGCGGAGTGGCCGGGCGCTGGGGGCTGCGGCGGCGGGTAGGACGACGGCGGCGGCGGAACGGCCGTGGACGGCTGACCCGCCGGGGAGGCGGGCGGCACACCGTCCGACGGCACGGCGGGCTGCTGCGCCGTACGGTCGGGAGCCGGACCCACCGCGTCGTGGCCGCCGGTGGGCTGCGCCCCCTGCGGCCCGGTGAACCCACTCTCGTGCTCGCTGCTCACGGACGACCTCCATGGATGACAGGACCTTGGTAACCCAGCATTTCCCATCGCCCGTCTGAGCGCCGTAAGCAGCACACCCGTGCGGATGATGGGTTCCTTAAGCCGTGCAGATGTTCGCAGGCCCCGGCCTTGGCCTCGCCACCCGGTACGCCTACGATGACTCCTCGAACTGACACGCGGGAGCTTGGACCCAGACCAGGCTGAGAGGGCGCCGGTCGGCCGCAACAGCGGGCCGAGGGGGCGCCGACCGCCGGAACCTGACCGGGTAATGCCGGCGTAGGGAGCATCGGCCTTGACGGCTTCATCATCCACCTCCACGTCCACGCCCATGTCCGCCACCGACGGCCACGGCGCCGGCGACGGCGGCGGCGACAGCGGTGAGGCGCCGCTGGTGCTGGACACCGCACCGCCCCGTCCGCTGGGCTTCCGCGACCAGGCGGCGTTCTGGGCCAACCTCGGCGTCAGCCTGATCGGCTTCAGCAGCGCGGCGACGGTGCTGGGCACCGGACGGGCGCAGCTGTCCTTCGCCGCCTCGGTGACCGCCGTCCTGGTCGGCACGGCGGTCGGTACGGCGATGCTCGCGGTCGCCGCCGTGATCGGCGCCCGCACCGGCGCACCCGCGATGGCGGTGCTGCGCGGCCTCTTCGGCACCAGGCTGTCGTATGTGCCGACGGTGCTCAACATCGTGCAGTGCGTCGGCTGGGGCGTGTACGAGCTCACGGTGATCGCGATGGGCGCCGAGGCGATGACGCACAGCCGGGAGTGGCACTGGCTGTTCGTGGTGCTGGCGGGCGCGGTGACCACCGCGCTGACCATCAGGCCGCTGGGCGTGATCGGCCTGCTGCGCCGCTATGTGGCGGTCGCGGTGGGCGCGTCGATGGTGTACTTCACGGTGCAGCTGGTCCGGCAGGGCGTGCCGGACCCGGCGGCGGGCAACTGGCACGGCTTCCTGGGTGCCACCGACTACGTCCTGGCGGTGTCGATCTCGTTCGTCCCGCTGGCCGCCGACTACACCCGGCACTCGCGGACGCCGCGCGCCTCCTTCTGGGGCACCTTCTCCGGCTACACGGTGGCCCAGGTGTGGTGCTACGTGCTGGGGTTGATGGCGCTGCTCCAGGTCGGCGGGGACGAGAGCCGGATCTTCGACACCTTCCTCGGGGTCACCGCCGGCTGGGCGTTCTTCGCCGTGCTGGTGGTACGCGAGGTGGACCAGTCCTTCGCCAACGTGTACTCGACCGCGATGTCCGTGCACAACCTCTTCCCCAGGGTGGACCGGCGGGTGCTGACCGTCGGCATCGGGGCACTGGTGACGGCGCTGGCGCTGCCGGTGAAGGAGTTCAGCAGCTGGTACTACGGCTTCCTGGGGCTGATCGGTTCGGTCTTCGTCCCGCTGCTGGCCGTGCTGGCGGTCGACTACTACCTGGGCCGTGGCCGACGCGGCGGGTGGGACCTGTCGGACTCGGCGCCGGGCCGGCCGCTGATGCTGCTGCCGTGGCTGCTGGGCTTTGTCACGTACCAGTTCCTGGCGCCCTCCGACATCGGCGGCTGGTGGTCGGGGCTCTGGGAGCGGGTGCACGACTGGGTGCACTTCACCCCGCAGGAGTGGACCTCCGCCTCGCTCTTCGCCTTTGCCGTCTCCGCCCTGGCGACCTGGGCGCTGACGCCGCTGACCCGGGGCGGTGCCGGGCAGACCGAGGGCGCCGAGAGGGTCGGGGACGCCGGGCAGGCGGACGCCGCCGCCCGGCCGTAGGACAACGTTCACCCGGATGTCGCCGCCGCCCTGCGGGGCGCGGCGGCACCGCCCGTAAGGTGGGGCGGGTGACGACAGCGACACCCGCCCCGCCCGTGCCCCTGCTGGCCGTGCCCAACCGCACCGCCGTCCGCGTCGTCGCCCATCGAGGCTCCTCCGGTGCCGTACCCGAGCACACCCTGGCGGCCTACCGCCGGGCGATCGAGGAGGGCGCGGACGCCCTGGAGTGCGATGTGCGGCTGACCGCCGACGGGCATCTGGTCTGTGTGCACGACCGCCGGGTGGACCGCACCTCCAACGGCCGAGGGGTGGTCTCCACGCTGGAGCTGGCCCAGCTGGCGGAGCTGGACTTCGGCTCCTGGCGGGAGGAGGCGCTGCCGCCGGAGGAGCCCGAGGCGCCGGACCGCGACCCGGAGCTGCCGGTGCCGGGCGGGCGGCTCCCCGATCCGGAGCGGTCCTCGGTGCTGACCCTGGAGCGGCTGCTGGAACTGGTCGCCGACGCCGGTCGCCGGGTCGAGCTGGCCATCGAGACCAAGCACCCCACCCGCTATGCGGGCCGGGTGGAGGCGGAGCTGCTGCGGATGCTGCACCGCTTCGGGCTGGTCGGGCAGGACCCCCGGCAGCCGGACGGGGCAGGGCCGGGGCCGGTGCGGATCATGAGCTTCTCGCAGCTGTCGCTGCGCCGGGTGCGGGAGGCGGCGCCGAGCATTCCGACGGTCTTCCTGATGGAGCGGCTGCCGCTGCGCTTCCGGGACGGCTCGCTGCCGCGCGGGGTGGAGATCGCCGGGCCCGGGATCGAGCTGGTGCGGGCCAACCCGGGCTTTGTGGCGCGACTGCACCGGGCGGGGCACCGGGTCCATGTGTGGACGGTGGACGATCCGGCGGATGTGGAGCTGTGCCTGCGGCTGGGCGTGGACGCCATCATCACCAACCGGCCCCGCGAGGTGCTGGACCAACTGGGCCGCTGACCGTTTCGGTCGCTTCCGGAACCCGGCTGCACGGATGTGTCCATTCCTCTTTCGCGACAGCACGTAATCATCACATTACCGGTTGTCGATACCGCCTTGTATGTCTTCTTCCGGCTTTGGGCGATCGCGCCAAGCCTGTTTCCGGCCCATTCTCCGTGGGCATTCACTTCTCGGCATGCGGTGGCATGCGGTGAAGGAGGTCTCGGGGGTGGCGTTCGTGATGGCGCACGATGTGCCGACTTCGTCGTCCATGGCATTGCCCCATGGCCCAGCGTGTGTCGGTACCGCGCGGCGACGCCTGCGCCGGGAACTCTGCGCCCGCGCGGTTCCGGACCCGGTGGTGGACGACGCGGTACTGATCCTCTCGGAACTGCTCAGCAACGCCTGTCGCCACGCCCGCCCGCTGGCCCCGCTGCTCGACCTGGACCGGGCTGCGGCGGGCTCCGCCGAGACCGGCGGCGTGCTGGTCTGCTGGCGGGTGCACGACGACGGGCTGCTGACCCTTGAGGTCACCGACGGCGGGGCGGTCACCAGGCCGCGCAGCGCCCGCCCCTCGCTTACCTCCCGTGGCGGCCGTGGACTCTCCATCGTCGGCAGGCTGGCGGTGGACTGGGGGGTGCGCGACGCCCCGGGCGAGGTGACGGTCTGGGCGGTGCTCCGCGTACGGGCCCGTCACGCCCGCCATGGCGGACCGGCCGTGAGACCGGTGGCCGCAGCGGTGGACCGGCCCGCCGCCCCGGCCGCCGAGCGCACCCGACGCACGCCGTGACGACCTGCCCGATGACCCGCCTGAGGGCCCGCCCGACACCCCGGCCGAGGGCCCGCCCGACACCCCGGCCGAGGGCCCGCCCGACACCCCGGCCGAGGGCCCGCCCGACACCCCGGCTGAGGGTCCGCCCGGCCCGCAGCCGGGTCACTCCCGGACGCGCCGCAGCGGCGTAGCGGCCTCGGCCCCGCCACTCCCGGTTACGCTTCCCGGCGGAAAGCACAGCCGATCGCGTCACCGCATTGGGGAGACCCGCACCATGGCCAAGCAGGCCGCCAAGAAGGCATCCCAGCGCAAGCCGTCCGCCGCCACGTCGCAGGCGACCGCCGCCGACCCCGGGTCGATCCCGGTCGTCGGCGCCCGCGAGCCCTGCCCCTGCGGGTCCGGCCGCCGGTACAAGGCATGCCACGGCCGGGAGGCCGCACACGCCGTGCAGCAGCTGGTGCAGCGCCCGTTCGAGGGGCTGTCGGGCGAGGCCGACTGGGTGGCGCTGCGCGAGCTGGTGCCTGCCGCCACCGCCCCGCTGAAGCTGCGGGACGACGTGGTCGGCGGCGAGGCGCCGTCGGTGACGCTGGCCACGGTGCTGCCGATGGCCTGGCCGGCGCTGCGCCGCGCGGACGGCGCGATCCTGCTGGGCCTTCAGACCCAGTCCTCCTCCGGCGATGTCAGCCGGGACCTGGCCGATGCCCTGGAGCAGGCGCTGGCGACCGAGCCCGGCAACCCGGTGCCGCCGCGCCGTCCGGCGCCGGGCGGTCCGCGACTCCAGGACCTGCTGGACCTGTCGTCGCCGCTGGAGCTCACGGTCCACAGCGGCTTCGACTTCTGGCTGGAGGACGCGGAGTCGGCCACCGGCGAGGTGGCCGCCTCGCTGGAGCGGGCGAACGCCGCGATCATCCCCACCGAGCGGCTGCACGGCGTGGAGTCGGCCTACTGGTGCAGCGCCCCGGAGAAGAACCATCTGCGCTGGGTGATGACGCACCCCGAGGAGGAGCTGCTGGACGCGCTGGCCCGGCTCGCCGGTTCGGGCGAGGCGTCCCTGGGCGAGTCCACCCGGCTGGTGGGCTCGTTCCGGGCGCATGGGCTGACCGTCCCGGTCTGGGACCTGCCCCGCGAGATGTCGGCTGCGGACTGCGAGAAGCCCGCTGCGGCGTTCGCGGAGCGGCTGGCGCGGGTGCTCGCCGAGCCCGCCGCGCTGACGCCGGAGGAGCGCCGGGTGCGGGCCGGTCTGGTGAACCGCCAGATCACGCTCTGACCCTTCGTGGGCGCACTCCGCCCTCGAATCGCGTGAGTCGCGTCACATTTCGGTCGCCAGACCGGAATTCGGAGGTCGACTTCGCTCGGGGGAATTTGCGGATCGACCGATCCTTGTTACCGTTTAAACAGCCCGGTCGCTGGTGCATCCCCCGTCGCCAGCGGCCGGGCACTTCACGTTCCGGGCTCTTCGGAACCCAGGGGCCCGTTCGCAAATCGGACCCGGTTCAGAACGCCAGCCGGCTCCCGTCCGGCGTCGCGGCGCTCGCCGCGACCAGCGCCCCCAGCAGATCCGCCACCCTGGGCAGCCATGGCGCCCCGCCCGGCGCCCCGGGACCGGTCACCGGCGGACGCTCCCAGTGCACGCCCCCGCCACCGGTGGACGACGGCGGCAGCACCACATACCCGCCGGGACCGTGATAGCGCAGCGAGGTGGGCACCCACTCCTGCTGGATCAGCAGCTCGCCCAACTCGTCGAAGCTGTACGGCTGGACCAGCAGCACATGGCGGGTGGCGGAGGCGACCACCGGTCCGGTGCGGACCCGCAGCGCGTCGAAGTAGGCCAGCACCCGGGCCCCCGAGGCGGCCGGGAGGCTGACCGCGGCGACGGCGCCGCCGGTGGCGATGACGATCGGGGCGTCCGGCCGCTGGGTCCACCACCAGCGGACCATCCGCGGGTCGGTGGTGGCCGCGAGCAGCGGCGGATCGCAGGGGTGGGCTCCGGGGACCGCACAGTCGGAGCGGGGACAGACACAGGCGCGGGCCGACCGTCGGCGGTCGGTGCGGCGGCTGCCGCCGTCGCCGCCGTCCTCGGTGCGGTCACCGAAGCGGTCGCGGAACGGGCGCGGCTGCAGCCCGGCGCCCGGGACCACCGGCCATCTCCACTGCTCCGCGCAGGTCAGTGCCGCGGCCAGCAGTGCCGATCTGTTCCTCCGTCGCCTTCCGAGGATCTCGCGCATGAGCGCTCGTTCCTTTCCATGACCGTTGAGGATCGGACAGTGACAAACGGGGCGACATGACGCGGCGCCACGGTAAGCGCACCACGGGGGCCGCCGACTGCGGTACGTGGCGGGGGGTGGCGGATGGTGGCGTTTGCGCGCCGTGGCCCCCGCAGGGGTTTCGCCGTCTGCCGCCCGGGGCATGATCCCGGGTTTTCGACGCAGCAGGGTGTGTGCCTGGAGCTGTGCGAAACGGTGGTCGTGCGGGCCTGCCCTGGACGAGACTCCCCCGGCGTCCGGATTGACGCCGCGCGGAGAGCGTTGGTTCCACCGTACGGGTGAGCCGATCCCGGTCGTCCGGGCCCGGCACCATCGTCCTGACACCATCGTACGGTCCCGGGTCGGAGCGGGAGCAGCCCCCCGGTGGTGCCGACTGCGGCCATCCGCTCAGCCACCGCCTCTCCCTGTGCGCCGTGCGCCGTCCGGCGCCTCCGATGCGCCTCTCCGGTATCGCATTCCGCACGCCGACGGTTCGGAGCCGGGCCCTCCGAGACCGGCCAAGTGGCCGATTTCCGTCCCTCCGGACCCGCGCGTCACAGCAGCCCCAGGGACCCCGAGCGCCCTGCGCGCCCCCTGCGGGCGCGCACGCCCCCGGCCTGCGCGGGTCCCTCCGCAACAGCCCGAACAATCAAGCGCGGCAATGTTTTTCAGCCAAGATTCCTGGCTAGGACACCTGGGGCCAGACGGGGGTGCAGTTCTGGACAGGCCCCGACCGGTCTGTGTAGAAGTGGGGTCATTCCTTGCCTTATGGCATCTCATGGGGGTTCACCCGCCACGCCGGGCAGCCTCCGGAAGGGCGGATGGCATGACCGAAACGCATCCCTCCCCCATCGGCGCCGGCACCGGCAGGCGGCCCACCGCCTCCCCCGAGCACGCCTATCCGGAGCAGGTCTCCCCCCGCCAGGACGACCCGGTGCAGACCGTGGACCTGCCGTCCCCCGGTATCTCGGTGGAGCAGGTCACCGCCGTGCAGGACCGACTGGCCGCCTGGCTCTCCGACTTCGCGGGCCTGCATGAGCACACCGAGCAGCTCGCGGCCACCCGCAGCCTGGACGCCGTACTGCGCACCGTGCTGGACGCGGGCGCCGCGCTGCTCGGCGCCCGGCGCGGCATGCTGGTGCTCGACGCCTCGCACGGCGACGCCGTCGGTCTGGGCCTGGACCGCTCCTGCCGGGGCGCGCTGGAGACCGTCCCCCGGGACACCGGCCCCTACGCCGGACTGCTCGCCCACGAGGGCCGCCCCGCGCAGCTGCTCCACACCGACCTGGCCCGCGACCCCGGCCTGGACCCCCGCTACCGGGCCGTCGCCGCCCAACTCGGCATCGGCGCCTCCTGCGCGCTGCCGCTGGCCACCGCCGACGACGGGCCGATCGGGGCGGCCGTCTGGTTCTACGACGAGCCCGCCGAGCCCTCGGACCGCCAGCAGCACCTGGCCCGCCTCTACTGCGCCTTCGCCGCGCCGGTGGTCGCCAGGGAACTGGAGCTGGAGCGGCTGCGCCGCAGCTGCGACGCGCTGCGGCACGGCCTGCTGCCCGACCGGCTGCCGCGCGTCCCGGGGGTGCGGCTGGCCGCCCGCTTCGTCCCCGCCGGGCTGGACCGCTCGGCGGGCAGCGACTGGTACGACGCGCTGGCCCTGCCCGAGGGCGCGCTGGCGCTCACCGTCGGCAGCGTCTGCGGCGGCGGCACCGGCGCCGCCACCGCGATGGGGCGCCTGCGGGCCGCCCTGCGCGCCTACGCGGTACTGGAGGGCGAGGACCCGGTGGCCGTCCTGGGCGACCTGGAGCTGCTGCTGAAGTCGACCGAGCCGGCCCGCTCCGCCACCGCGCTGTACGCCTATGTCGAACCCGCCGAGCGCCGGATCTCGCTGGCCGGCGCCGGGCAGTGCCCGCCGCTGCTGGTCACCGAGCGCGGGGCGGGCTTTGTGGAGACCTCGCTCTCCGCGCCGCTCGGCATGCTCGGCTGCTGGGAGGCGCCCGGGGTGGAACTGCACGCCGAACCGGGCGACGTCCTGGTGCTCTACACCGAGGGACTGGCCCGGCGGTGCGGCGCCGGCGGCCTGGACGCCGGGCAGGCCAGGCTGCGCGCCGCCGCCGCAGGCGCCCCCCGCGACGCCCGGCAGGACCCGGACCGGCTCTGCGCCCATCTGCTGGCCACCTGCCCGGACCGCCCGTTCGGTGAGGCGGCAGAGGCCGTGGACGACCTGGTACTGCTCGCCGTCCGCTTCGGCTGAGCGAGCCGCGCCGAGGGCGCCGCCCGAACACCCGCTCGGACCGCCCGCCTACGATGGGGAGGACCGTCCGACCGCACGTCCGACACCCGGCAGGCGCACCCGGGCGGTCGACGACGCAAGGAGGCGACGCACGTGACCCAGGACCGCACCCCGGCGGCGGCGGAGAACCCGGAGTCGGCCGCACCCGACGAGGGCGAGCAGCCGATCAAGGGACGCAAGAACGGCCTCTACCCGGAGGTCTCCGAGGAACTGGCCGAGCTGATGAAGAGCGGCTGGGGCGACACCGAGCTGCACGACCTCCAGCCGATCGAGCAGGCCCCGTACGCCGCCGAGCGGCGGGCCGCGCTCTCCGCGCGGTTCCCCGGCGAGCGGCTGGTCGTCCCGGCGGGCAACCTCCGGGTCCGCTCCAACGACTGCGACTTCCCGTTCCGCCCGTCCAGCGAGTACGTCCACCTCACCGGCGACCAGACGCAGGACGCGGTCCTGGTGCTGGAACCGCGTGCGGACGGCGGCCATGACGCCACCGCCTACCTGCTGCCCCGCTCCGACCGGGAGAACGGCGAGTTCTGGCTGGACGGCCAGGGCGAGCTCTGGGTCGGCCGCCGGCACAGCCTCGGCGAGGCCGAGCGGCTGCTCGGCCTGGAGTGCCGCGACGTCCGCAAGGCCGCCGAGGAGCTCGCCGCCGCAGTCGCCGCCAACCCGGCGCCGACCCGCATCGTGCGGCACTACGACGCCGCCCTGGAGGCCGCGCTCGGCGAGCTGGAGGCCGACCGCTCCGAGCAGCGCACCGACCCCGACACCCTCAGCGCCGCCGAGCAGCGGGACGACGAGCTCAAGGTCTTCCTCAGCGAGCTGCGGCTGGTCAAGGACGACTGGGAGGTCGGGCAGCTCCAGGCCGCCTGCGACTCCACCGTGCGCGGCTTCACCGATGTGGTACGCGAGTTGGCGCAGGCCGTCGCCACCTCCGAGCGGTGGATCGAGGGCACCTTCTGGCGGCGTGCCCGGGTCGAGGGCAATGACGTCGGCTACGGCTCCATCTGCGCGGCCGGCCCGCACGCCACCACCCTGCACTGGGTGCGCAACGACGGCGAGGTGCGGCCGGGCGAGCTGCTGCTGCTGGACGCGGGCGTGGAGACGCACACCCTGTACACCGCCGACGTCACCCGCACCCTGCCGATCGACGGCACCTTCACCGCGCTCCAGCGCCGCATCTACGACGCGGTGTACGACGCCCAGGAGGCCGGGATCGCGGCGGTCCGGCCGGGTGCCCGCTACCGCGACTTCCACGAGGCCGCGCAGCGGGTGCTCGCCGAGCGGCTGGTGGAGTGGGGCCTTCTCGACCTGGCCGTGGAGAAGGTGCTGGAGCTGGGGTTGCAGCGCCGCTGGACGCTGCACGGCACCGGTCACATGCTCGGCCTGGATGTGCACGACTGCGCCCAGGCGCGGACCGAGTCCTATGTCGACGCGGTGCTGGAGCCCGGCATGGTGCTCACCGTCGAGCCGGGGCTCTACTTCCAGGCCGACGACCTGACGGTGCCGGAGGAGTACCGGGGCATCGGGGTGCGGATCGAGGACGACATCCTGGTCACCGCCGACGGCAACCGCAACCTCTCGGCCGGGCTGCCGCGCCGCGCCGACGAGGTCGAGCAGTGGATGCGGGGCCTGGCGGGCTGACCCCGCCCCGCCCCAGGGGGAGGCCGCCCGGAAGGGCGGCCTCCCCCTCGCCCGTCCGGGCTCCGGCCTCACGTTGCGGGAGAGCCGGTTTGCGGCGTACGGGTGATGCGGCTCGCCCTCGAACGGGTGGCGGCGCCGGGGTGTGGCCCGGACCGGTGCTACGGATGGTGGGTTCGGCGTCCGACCGCGATCCGGGGAGCCCGCCATGTCCGTCGTTTCCGCCAGCGCCACGCGGCGCGGCATCCCCCGCCCGGTGCCGCCCGCCGCCACGGCGCCGCAGAGCAGCGCCGAGGAGCGGGACCTCTCCTTCGCCGGGTTCGGCTACACCTGCCGGATCGTCCGCCAGGAAGCCCCGGTGACGGTGCCGATGGTGCTGCTGGGCGGCTCCGCCCAGGACCGCAACTCCTGGGTACGGCACGAGCGTTGGCTGACGCCGCTCTGCACGGTGGTCACGGTGGACCTGCCGGGCTACGGCACCGCCGACTTCCTGCCCGCCCGGTACGGCATCGACTTCCTCGCGGCGGCCGTGCGGCACATGCTGGCCGAGCTGGGGATGGCGGAGGTGAACCTGGTCGGGGCGTGCTTCGGCGGGGCGGTCGGGCTCCGCTTCGCACAGCACTACCCGGGGATGCTGCGGCGGCTGGTGCTGGCCGGGATGACCAAGGTCGAGCCCCGGGACCACTACGGGGACAGCGTGCCGCGCTGGTCCCGGATGCTGGAGGAGGGCCGGGTCGCCGACCTCGCCCGGGAGCTGGCGGCCTGGTTCGTGGCGCCGCCCGGCGCGGCCCCGGTCCGCAAGCAGGCGGCCATGGCGCGGTTCCTGTACCAGCAGTTCGTCGCCCAGGGGCCGCGTGAGCTGGCCATGTGGCTGGAGCACAACCTCCGCCTGGTGCGCCATGAGTGGTACCGGCCGGAGCCGCTGCCGGAGCTGCCGGTGCTGGTCCTCACCGGGGAGCACGACATCCTCACCACGCCCCGGATGGGCCGCGAGGTGGCGGCCTGCCTGCCCGGCGCCCGGTTCACCACCGTCCGGGAGGCGGACCACCTGGTGCATCTGGAGCGGATGGCGGAGTTCACCGAGGTGCTGGCCCGCTTCTGCACCGGCCGTACGGTCGACGGCCTGCCCTGGTGCACCCCGGTCGAGACCTGGCCGGCGGCCCCGGACCGGCGACCGGCCTCGGCTACCGCCGGATGAGCCCACGCGCGATGGCGGCGGCCACCGCTGCGGTACGGGAGTCCACGGCCAACTTGGTGTAGATGTGCGCCAGATGGGACTTGACGGTCGCCTGGCTGAGGAACAGCCGCCTACTGATCTGCTGGTTGGACAGCCCGTCGGCGACCAGTTGCAGCACCTCGGTCTCCCGGCGGCTCAGCGCCTCCGCCGGGGCGCGCATCCGGTCCATCAGGCGCAGCGCGACGGCCGGGGCCAGCGTGGACTTGCCGGCGGCGGCGGTCCGCACCGCGGCGGCCAACTCCTCGGGCGGGGTGTCCTTGAGCAGATAGCCGGTGGCGCCCGCCTCGATCGCGGCGAGGATGTCGGCGTCGGTGTCGTAGGTGGTGAGCACCAGCACCCGGGGGGCGTCCGGCCGGGCGGTGATGGCGGCGGTGGCGGCGGAGCCGTGCATGCCCGCGCCGAACTGGAGGTCCATCAGCACCACGTCCACCCCGGGCTGCGCGGCGCGGGCCACGGCCTGCTCGGCGGTGGCCGCCTCGGCGACGACCTCGAAGCCGGGCTCGGTCTCCAGGACGGCGCGCAGCCCGGCCCGTACCACCGGGTGGTCGTCGGCGAGCAGCAGCCGGATGCGGTCGGGGGCGCTCATGCGGGGGTCCGTCCGGTGGCAGGCGGGCAGGGAAGGGTGGCGGCGACCGCAGTGCCCTGCCCGTGGGCCGACTCCACGGCGAGGGTGCCGTGCAGGGCGCGGGCGCGGGCTCGCATGGCGGCCAGGCCGAAGCCGCCGGGCCCGCTGCCGGGCCGCTCACCGGGTGCGCCGCCGGGCGCCGCGACGGCGCCGGGGTCGAATCCGCTGCCGTCGTCGACCACGTCCAGGGCCACCTCGGTCTCCATGTAGCTGAGGGTCAGCTCGGCCCGGCGGGCGCCGGAGTGCTGCACGGTGTTGGCCAGGGCCGACTGGGCGATCCGCAGCAGCGCCACCTCGTGGGCGGCGGGCAGTTCGGCGGGGGCACCGGAGACGTGGCAGTGCACGGTGAGGCCGGAGGCGGCGGCGGTGGTGGCGCAGAGCCGCTCCAGGGCGGCGGGCAGCGACCCGGCCTCCAGATCGGGCGGGGTCCAGTCGCGGACGAACCGGCGGGCCTCGGCGAGGTTGTCCACGGCGGCCTGCCGGGCGCGGCGGACATGGCCGAGTGCGGCGTCCGGGCGGTCCGGCAGGGTGCGTTCGGCGGCCCGCAGCAGCAGTTGGATGGAGGAGAGGCCCTGGGCGAGGGTGTCGTGGATCTCGCGGGCCAGCCGCTCCCGCTCGGCCAGCACCCCGGCGGTGTGCTCGGCGGCGGCCAGGTCGCTGCGGGTGGCGGTGAGTTCCTCGATCAGCCGGCGGCGCTGCTCGCTCTCCCGGTACAGCGCCTGGTAGCCCAGAACGGTCGCGACCGCGACGGCCGCGCCCAGCACCGGCCCGATGACACCGGCTGCGGCCAGCGACCCCTGGTGCCACGCGAAGCCCGCGACGGCGGCGGCGGTGGTGGCGGCGACGGCGGCCAGACCCCGGCGCAGCGGCAGCAGGTGCAGTTGGACGAAGAAGAGTGGGAAGGCCAGCCAGACACCGTCCGGGGTCAGCGCCAGCAGCACCAGCCAGACGGCGGCCAGCGCGGCCAGCCACCCGGCGGCGGCGCCCGGTGAGCGGCGTACTGCGGGCAGCGCCGGTCCGGCGGCGTACACGGCGGCCAGCGCGGCGGCGGCGGCCACCACCGCGCCGGCGTGCGGGGCGCCTGCGGTGGCGGCGCGGACGGCGGCCAGCGTGAGCAGCGCGGCCACCACCGCGCCGGCGTGCGGGGCGCCTGCGGTGGCGGCGCGGACGGCGGCCAGCGTGAGCAGCGCGGCCACCAGCAGATGGAGGCAGCCGCTCAGGATGCGCAGGACGGGGGTGAGGGGGTGCGGGTTCACGGCCCTTCCAGGCTAGGCGGGGACGGGCCGGGCGGCATCGATCAAAAGGTGGAGGTCGGGGTCCGCCTCGCGGCTCCGCGGAACCGCTCCCCGGTGCGATGCCCGGCCGCCCCCGGTACGGCGACGGTGGACCCGGCCGCCGGGCAGCCGTGCCCGGCACCGTCTTGTGAGGAGGGCCGACGGCCGTGTACGTCGCCTGGAGGGACCTGCGGTTCGCCAAGGGGCGGTTCGCCCTGATGGGGACCGTCGTCGTACTGATCACCGTGCTGGTGGGGCTGCTCTCCGGCCTCACCGCCGGGTTGGGCCGGGAGAACACCTCCGCGATCACCGGGCTGCCCGCCGACCGGTTGGCGTTCTCGGCGCCGCTGGACGGCAAGGGGGTCTCCTTCAGCGACTCCGCAGTGGACGAGCGGACCTGGCAGCGGTGGGCCGAGGTGCCCGGCGTGGACTCCGCCGCGCCGCTGGGCATCGCCACCGTCCGGGCCCGGGCGGCGGGCGGCCGTACCGCCGCGCTGTCGGCCTTCGGCGTACTGCCGGGGTCCCGGCTGGCCCCGGAGGGCGACCGGCTCGCGGCGGGCGCCGCCGTACTCTCCCGGGGCGCCGCCGAGGAGCTGGGGGCGGCGGCCGGGTCCGCCGTACAGCTGGGCGGGCTCCGGTTCAGGGTGGCCGCCGTCGCGGGCGACGCCTCGTACAGCCACACCCCGGTGGCCTGGACCGGGCTGGCGGACTGGCAGCGGCTGTCCGGCAGCCCCGGCGCCACCGTGGTCGCCCTGACCACCCGTCCCGGCACCGCTCTGGCCACCGCCGACCGGGAGCTGGGCACCCGCACCGTCAGCCGTGCCGACGCGCTCTCCGCGATCGGCTCCTACACCTCGGAGAACGGCTCGCTCCAGCTGATGCGGGGCTTCCTCTTCGCCATCTCGGCGCTGGTGATCGGCGCGTTCTTCACCGTGTGGACGATCCAGCGCAGCGGCGACGTGGCCGTGCTCAAGGCGCTGGGTGCCTCCACCGGGTATCTGCTGCGGGACGCGCTGGGCCAGGCCGTGGTGCTGCTGCTCCTCGGCACCGGCGCGGGCAGCGCGCTCGCCGCCGGGGTCGGGGCGCTGGTCGGCGGCCTCGTGCCGTTTGTCCTGGACCCGGCCACCGTGCTGGTCCCGGGCGCGGTGATGGTCGCGCTGGGCGCGGTCGGCGCCGCGCTCGCCGTCCGCCGCATCACCTCCGTCGACCCGCTGACCGCCCTGGGGAGCGCCCGATGAGCCTCGACCTGACCGACATCACGCTCAGCTACCCGGACGGCGCCTCCCGGCTGACCGCGCTGGACCGGGTCACCCTCCGGGTGCCCGCCGGGACCGTCACCGCCGTGGTCGGCCCGTCCGGCTCCGGCAAGTCCAGCCTGCTGGCGGTGGCCGCCACCCTGGTCACCCCCGACTCCGGGCGGGTGGTCATCGCGGGTACCGACACCACCGGAATGGACCGCGCCGCCCTCACCGCGTTGCGGCGCCGCACCGTCGGCACGGTCTTCCAGCAGCCGCATCTGCTGCCCTCGCTGACCGCCGCCGAGCAGCTCCAGGTGATGGCGCACCTGGACGGCCGGTCGCCGCGCAGCGCCCGGGCCCGGGCGATGGAGCTGCTGGACGCGGTCGGCCTGGCCGACCAGGCCGACCGCCGGCCTCTCCAGCTCTCCGGCGGGCAGCGCCAGCGGGTCAACATCGCCCGCGCCCTGATGAACGACCCGGCCGTGCTGCTGGTCGACGAGCCCACCAGCGCCCTGGACCACGAGCGCGGCGCCGCCGTCCTCGGCCTGCTCACCGCCCTCACCCACCAGCGGGCCACCGCCACCGTCCTGGTCACCCACGACCCGTCCCACCTCGCCGCCGTCGACCACCTCGCGGAGGTCCGCGACGGCCGCCTGCGCACCGCCGAACCGACGACAGGTCCGTCGGACGGGATTCCCGGGATTCCCGGGATTCAGCTTCGGGCGATTCCGCCGAGGGCGTGACCTGGTTCCGGCGGCGGGGCGGGGCGGGCAGAGTCTGCGGCATGAGACTTCTGGTGCTGGGTGGTACGGAGTTCGTCGGACGGGCGGTCACCGAGGAGGCGCTGGCCCGAGGGTGGCAGGTGACCGTCTTCAACCGGGGGCGCCATGGGGTGCCGGACGGGGTCGAGGCGCTGCGCGGCGACCGGGCGGCGGCAGGTGAGGGCGGCCTGGCGGCGCTGGAGCGGGGCACCTGGGACGTGGTGGTGGACACCTGGTCCGGGGCACCGTCGGCGGTGCGGGACGCGGCGCGGCTGCTGGCCGGGCGGGCCGGGAGCTACGCATATGTCTCCTCCCGGTCGGTGTACAGCTGGCCGCAGGCGGCCGGGCTGACCGAGGACGGGCCGCTGGTCGACGCCTCGCCGGACGCCGGTGAGGTGGAGTATGCGCAGGACAAGCGGGGTGGCGAGCTGGCGGCGGTGGCGGCCTTCGGGGAGCGGGCGCTGCTGGTGCGGGCCGGGCTGATCCTCGGCCCGTACGAGAACATCGGGCGGCTGCCCTGGTGGCTGGGCCGGATCGCGCGCGGCGGACTGGTGGCCGCGCCCGGCCCGCGCGATCTGCCGCTCCAGTACGTGGACGCCCGGGACCTCGCCGGATGGACGCTGGACGCCGCCGCCCGGGGCCTGGGCGGCCCGTACGACATGGTGAGCCCTTCCGGGCACACCACCATGGGTGAGCTGCTGGAGACCTGTGTGCGGGTCACCGGCTCCGATGCGGAGCTGCGCTGGATCGCCCCGGATGCCGTGCTCGCCGCCGGGATCGAGCCCTGGACGGAGCTGCCGGTCTGGCTGCCGCCGGGCGAGTCGCACGACGCGCTGCACCGGAGCGATGTCTCCAAGGCGGCGTCCGCCGGGCTGCGCTGCCGCCCCGTCACCGAGACGGTGGCCGACACCTGGGAGTGGCTGCGGCTGGGCGGACAGCCCCGGCTGCGTCCGGGCCGGGCGGCGGTGGGGCTGGCGCCGGAGAAGGAGGCGCTGCTGCTGGGTGGCTGACGTGCCGTCATATCGTCGGCAGGGCCGACGGCCGGGTGGGTTCCGGGGGTGGTGTGGGTCGACTTGGGCCGGCGGGGAGTGGCTGCGGCTCGGCGGCGGTGGGGCTGGCGCCCCGGCTCAACCTGGCAGGCTCGTCGGGCAGGCGAGTTCCGGGGCGCGCACAGGTTGACGTACACCCGCCGGGCGGCGGTGGGGCTGACGCCCCGGCTCAACCCGGCAGGGTCGGCGGCCAGGCGGGTTCCGGGGGCGCACAGGTTGACGTACACCCGCCAGCAGGTTCAGGGGGCGCCACTCGCGCTCAAGGCGGGCGCGGGCGTCCTCCGCCCGGAACCGCTTGACCACGGTGGTGGGGCGCAGCTCGATCGGGTGGGTGCCCCAGCGGTCCGTCATCCGGCCGCCTCCCGTACCGGCTCGGGGTCGATCAGCGGGCCGAGGACGTCCCGCAGTTCGCCGATGTGCCGGTAGTGCAGCCCGGTCATGCCGAGGGCGCGGGCGGCCAGGACGTTGCGGTCGGTGTCGTCCACGAAGAGGCAGCGGGCGGGCGGGACGCCGACCCGTTCGGCGGCGATCCGGTAGATGGCGGGGTCGGGCTTGGCCACGCCGACGCGTGAGCTGTTCACCACGGCGTCCACGGCGCCGGTCAGGCCGAGGGCGTCCAGGTCGGCCTCCAGCCGGGTGGTGGCGTTGGTGACCAGGGCGACGGGCAGCCGCCGCCGTACCGCGCCGAGCAGTGCGAGCACCTGGTGGTCGACGGCTGCGGGCACCTCGGTCCACTCGGTGCACAGGGCGGTCGCCTCGGCCGGTGAGCCGCAGACCTCGGCGAGGTCGGCGGCGACGGCGGCCCGCCACTGCTCGTCGGTGACCTGCCCGGTGACGGCCGGGAGCAGCCGGTCGGGGTGGAAGGCGGCTGCGGCGAGCGTCCCGGCCGGGAGGCTGCGGGCCCGGTCGAGCGCCGCCATCCCGTCCGGGTCCCAGAGCCGCAGGACGCCGTCGAGGTCGCACAGCACGGCGTCGAACGGCAGGTCGGGCGGCGGGTCGGGCGACGAGCCGGGCGGCGGCAGGGGTGATGGCGTCACAGCCGGAGATCCTGCCAGGGCACCGCCCGGGCCGGTCAGGAGACGGCGCGCAGCAGCGCGTTCTCCCGCCACTTCAGGACCTTGTCGAAGCTGACGATGGTCCCCCGGCGCGGGTGGTTGCGAAACTGGACGTGGTCGGCCAGCGCGCGGATCAGAAAGAGGCCCCGGCCGCTCTCGGCGGTGGGGTCGGGCAGCTCGGTGCCGATGTCCAGCGGCAGTCCGGGCAGACCGGCGGTCACCGCGAACCCGGCGTCGAGGACGTGGGTGTCATACGGCCCGGGGTGTTCGGCGCCGCGCAGCCGGCGGGCCGAGGCGGCGGGGCTGAGCGAGGCCATCACCGCAGCCCTGCTGATCACGGTGGTGCGCCCGTGCTTGCCCTGGCAGCGCGGGGCCGGGCGGGCGGGCGCCTTGTGGACCGGTGTCACCGGCACGGCGGAGGGGCGGCGCTGGGCGCGGGGTGCGGAGGCTCCGGTGGACGGCGCCAGCAGCGGGACGGAGAGGGTGGGCCGCCGCGCGGCGGCCTCGGCCGGGGGGAGGCCGGGGCCCCAGTCCATGACCTCGATCCGCAGCCGGTCGCCGTCGATGGAGGCGGTGACCTGGAAGCCCTCGTCGGGTTGGCCGCCGGCGGCGTGCTCGACCGCGTTGGCGCATGCCTCGGTGAGGGCGATACCGATCTCATGGGCGATCTGGGCGTCCACGCCCGCGCTCTCCATGGTGCCCAGCAGGATGCGCCGGGCCAGCGGAACGCTGGCGGGCTCGCGCTTGAGGTGCAGCGTCCACCAGATGTCCACGACGGATTCCTCCTGGCCCTGGCTGCGACTCCCCATAGGGGTAGGTATTGCCGACGGGCCGTACGGCCAATCTTCTCCGCCTGGCGAGACCGCCCGTTCGGAGGATGTACCACCCCGTTCGGAGGATGTTATGAGCGGACGGTCTCACAGGGCGGGATGCGGCGGCCGGATTCCACCACCCGGCCCTCGGCTCGAGGGCGGCCGGTGAGATGATGGCCCGGCCATGCCCGTCCTCCGCGCAGCAGACCACCCCCGGGTCGCCACGGCACCGCACCAGGTGCACGCCGCCGCCTGGGATCTGCGCATGCTCCGGGCCGTCCCCTTCGCCGCCGTCTGCACCCTGGTCGCGGCGGCCGGACATGCCGCCGCCTCGGGCGGTGCGGTACCGGCGAGGGCGCTGGTCGCCGGATTCGTCCTGGTCTGCGCGCTGGCCGCGCTGTTCGGCGGGCGGGAGCGGTCGATGGCCGCGATATCCGGCGGGCTGGCCGCCGGGCAGCTGGCGCTGCACCTGCTCTTCCACTCGGCCCAGAGCGCCGGGGGTGCGCCCATGGCGCACGCCGGCATGGGCGGCGGCGGCCCCTCGGGCGTCGCCGCGGTTGCGGGCCGACTGCTCTGCAACGGGCAGTACGTCGGCGGCATGCTGGTGCTGCCGGCCGGGATGACCCCGGAGCAGCTGGTGTCCCGGGCGGGCCTGGACCCGTCCGCGTACGCCGCGCCGCCGCTGCCGTGGTGGCACGCGGCCATGCTCGGGATGTCGCCGCTGATGCTGGCCGGGCACCTGGCCGCCGCCGTGGCGGCGGGCTGGTGGCTGCGGTGCGGCGAGGCCGCGCTGTGGCGCCTGGTGCGGCTGACGGCCTCCGTGATGCAGGCGTACGCGGCTCCGCTGCGCACCGTCCTGGCGGTCGCCGGGATGCTGCTGCGCGGGCTGCTGGGCGAGTCCCCGGTGCGCCCGCTGCGGGCGTACGGGGCGGAGCGCGGCGGTTGGCGGCTGCCGGTACCGGCAGCCCTGCGGCACTCCGTGGTCCGGCGTGGTCCGCCGGTGGCGGCGTTCGCGATCTGATCGGCCGCCCGGTGGCGCCGCGCTGCGGCGTGCCCGGGTGTGGAGACCCGTCCGATCGGTCGCGATGTGCGTATGCCGATCCAGACCACCCCGGTACGTGCCGGGGCCACCCGTCGTGGCCTGCGCGTACCACCTCCGGACGGAGAGTTCCGACGATGAACCGCAGCACCCTCGCCCGCCGCTCCGCGACCGTTCTGGCCGCCGCCGCCACCTTTGTGCTGGCCGCGGCAGGCATCGCCTCCGCGCATGTCACCGTGAATCCGCGGGAGGCCGTGCAGGGCAGCTACACCAAGGTCGCCTTCCGGGTGCCCAATGAGCGGGACAACGCCTCGACCACCAAGGTCGAGGTCAACCTGCCCATGGACCACCCGGTGGCGTCCGTCTCCACCCAGCCGCTGCCCGGCTGGACCGTCGCGGTCCAGAAGAGCAAGCTCGACAAGCCGCTGAAGGCGCACGGCGGCGACATCACCGAGGCCGTCAGCAAGATCACCTGGACTGCCGACAAGGGCACCAAGATCGCTCCCGGCCAGTTCCAGGAGTTCAATGTCTCGCTGGGCCCGCTGCCCGCCGACACGGACTCGATGACCTTCAAGGCGCTCCAGACGTACGACAGCGGCGAGATCGTCCGCTGGATCGACGTGGCCAAGGACGGCGAGGCGGAGCCGGAGCACCCCGCGCCGACGCTGACCCTCACCAAGGCCGCCGAGGACGGCGACGACGACGGCCACGGCACGCCCGCGTCGACCGCCCCGTCGGCCCCGGCCGACCCGTCCGCTCCGGCCGATGACGCGAAGACCGGTACGACCGAGACGGCCGCCGCTGCCTCCTCCTCCGACTCCACCGCCCGCACCCTGGGCGTGGTGGGCATCGTCGTGGGCGTGGTCGGCGCCGGTCTGGGCGTCCTCGGCCTGCGCCGCAGGGGCGGCTCCGCCTCCTGATCCATGCGGCGGCGCGGGCGGACGGGTGCCCGCCGCACCCGTCCGCCCGGCCGTCGGCCGGTCGGCCCGCAGCAGTGCTGCGGGCCGACCCGCGGACCCTCCCGAACCACACCGATCGGACACCCAGCACATGATCCGCACCACGCTGCCGGGCCGTGGCCGCCGCATCGCGGCCGCGACCGCGCCGGCGCTCGCCGCCGCCCTGGCGCTCACCGCCTGCGGCGGCCCGGACAAGGACACCACCGGCCGACAGACCGTCGCCGTCAAGGAGTCGAACCACTCCCCGTACCAGGGCACCGCCCTGTCCAGGCCCTTCGCCAAGCCCGACCTCGTCCTCACCGACACCGACGGCAAGCCGTTCTCGCTGCGGCAGCAGACCGCAGGCAAGCCGATGCTGCTCTTCTTCGGCTACACCAGCTGCCCGGACGTCTGCCCCACCACCATGGGCGATGTCGCCGTCGCCATGAAGAGGCTGCCCGCCGCCGAACGGGACAAGGTGGAGGTCGTCTTTGTCTCCACCGACCCCCAGCGCGACACCCCGAAGCGGCTCCGGAGCTGGCTCGACGCCTTCGACAAGCACTTCATCGGCCTCACCGGCGACCTGGCGAAGGTGAAGCAGGCCGCCAAACCGCTGGGCATCCTGGTCGAGGACCCGGTGGTCAACAAGGACGGCACGGTCACCTCCAGCCATGGCGCCCAGGTGCTGGCCTTCCTCCCCTCCGACGACAAGGCCCATGTGCTCTATCTGAGCCAGAGTTCGGTCGACGTCTTCGCCCACGACCTGCCGCTGCTCGCCAAGGGGGTGCGGCCGTGATCCGGCCCCGCACCGCCGCCGTCGGCGCGGCCGTGCTGACCGTGGCGGCGACCCTGGCGGGCTGCGGCTCGCCGGGCGGCACCGACCGGCTCTCCGCCCGGCTGGCCACCGGGGAGGGCCCCGCGAGGATCAGCGTCAGCGACCCGTACATCCCGCTCCCCGCCGCGCCGTCGATGGCCGCCGGCTACCTCACCCTGAGCAACGCCGGCGGCACGGCCGACCGGCTGGTCAAGGTGGCCAGCCCGGACGCCCGCACGGTCACCATGCACCGGTCCACCGCCGGTTCCATGGAGCCGCTGAAGGACCTGGAGGTGCCCGCGCACGGCACCGCCGCCTTCTCCCGGGGCGGCAACCACCTGATGATCACGGGTCTGGACCGCAGGCCCGCAGTCGGCGACACCGTGGAACTGGAACTCACCTTCGCCGGGTCCGGGACCATCGCGGTGCGCGTGCCCATCAAGCCCCTGACGTACCGGCCGCCCGGCGCCGGCACCGCCTCGGGCAGCTGACCGAAGGGACCGGACCGATGACCTCCCGCCAGGCCTCCCCCGCCACCGGCCTGCCGCACAGCCGCCGACGGTCCGCCGCAGCGCTGCTGGTGGTGCTGGGCGCCGTACTCGCGCTGCTGCTCGGCGGCGCGGGCACCGCCTCCGCACACGCCGCGCTGATCTCCACCGACCCCGGGCAGGACGCGGTGGTGGCCACCGCCCCCAGCCGGATCGTGCTGACCTTCAGCGAGGGCGTCACGCTGTCCGACGACTCCCTCCAGGTGTACGACCCGGCCGGCAAGCAGGTCGAGCAGGGACCCCCGGGACATGTCGACGGCAAGGGCTCCACCGCCGCCGTGCAGCTGCGCGGCGGACTGGCCCAGGGCACCTACACCGTCTCCTGGCGGGCGGTCTCGGAGGACTCGCACCCGGTCTCCGGCGCCTTCACCTTCTCCATCGGCACCAAGTCCGAGACGGCGGTGCCCGCCGGGGTCTCCCGGCAGGGCGGGGGCAGCACCGCCGTCGGCGCCCTCTACGGCACCGCCCGCGCGGTGGCGTACGGCGCCTTTGCGCTGCTCGTCGGCTCCGCCGCCTTTCTGCTGCTGTGCTGGCCGCGCGGGGTCTCCGCGCGGCCGGTGCAGCGGCTGCTGATGACCGGCTGGGGCGGGCTGCTGCTCTCCACGGTGGCGGTGGTGCTGCTGCGCGGCCCGTATGAGAAGGGCAGCGGGTTGGCGGACGCCTTCGACCTGACGCTGGTCCGCGCCACGCTGGACGAGCGGCTCGGCACCGCGCTCGCGGCGCGGCTGCTGCTGCTGGCGGCGGCCGGGGTCTTTCTGTCGCTGCTGGTGGGGCAGTTGGGGCAGGACGGCGAGGCCCGGCGGGAGGCCCCCTCGGCCGAGAAGCAGGCGGACCCGGCTGACCCGGAGGAGGCGGAGCTGCGCCGGTTGGAGCGGCGGGCCGCCGCCCGGCCGGAGCGCGACATCCGGCTCGGTCTGGGCGCGGCGGGCCTGCTGCTCGCCCTGGCGCTGGCGGCCACCTGGGCGGGCGCCGACCACGCGGCGGTGGGCATCCAGGCGGGGCTGGCGCTGCCGCTGGACATCCTGCACCTGGTGGCGATGGCCGTCTGGCTGGGCGGGCTGGTCACCCTGCTGGTCGGGCTGGGAATCCCGCGCGAGCGGGGCGGGGTCGGGGCGGCTGCGGTGGGCGTCTTCTCCCGGACGGCGTTCTGCTGTGTGGCGGTGCTGGTGGCGACGGGCGTGTACCAGTCCTGGCGTGGGCTGGGCTCATGGAGCGCCCTGGTCGACACCGGCTATGGGCGGCTGCTGCTGATCAAGGTCGGCTTCGTGGGGGTGATGCTCGGCATCGCGTGGTTCTCGCGGGCCTGGACGGCTCGGCTGCTGGCCGCCGCACCCCGGGCCGGGGCCGAGTCCAAGGCTGAGGTGGCGGCGGCGGTCGTACCGGACCGGTCGGAGCAGTCGGCCACCACCGACCCCGGCGACCTGCCCAAGGACCCCAAGCGGCAGGCCCAGCTGAAGCGGCAGCGGGCGCTGCGCGCGGCGGCGGCCGAGCGCCGGGCCAGCGCCGACTCGCTGGCCCGGGAGCGGGCGGCGGGCAACGAGCGCCCACGGCTGCGGCGCTCGGTACTGGCGGAGGCGGCGGTGGCGGTGGCCGTGCTGGCCGTCACCACGCTGCTGACCAACTCCGCCCCCGGGCGCAACGCCCAGACCTCGGCGGCGCCCGGCGTCACCGCGCCCGCGCCCGCCCCCGCCCAGCCGGTGAGCCTGGCGGTCTCGTATGACACCGGGGGCAGCGGCCCGGGGGCCAAGGGCACCGCAGCCATCTCCCTGGACCCGGCCCGGACCGGCCGGAACGAGATGCATGTGCTGCTCACCGACTCCACCGGCGCCCCGGTGGACGTACCGGAGCTGCGGATCGCCTTCGACCTGCCGGCGAAGAACCTGGGACCGCTCAAGGCCACCCTGCAGAAGGTGGACACCGGGCACTGGTCGGCCGAGGCGCAGCTGCCCATGGCCGGCGACTGGCAGCTCTCGCTGACCGTGCGGTCGTCCGACATCGACGAGGTCACGCAGACCGCGCCGGTACGGATCGGGTGAGCGGAGCGTGGGCAAGGCGGCTCGGAGCGCGCGGAGCGCAGGCAGGGCAGTGCGGGACAAGGCAGTGCGGAACAAGGCAGTGCGGAACAAGGCAGTGCGGAACATGGACAGGCCAGTCGTGGACGGGACGGCAGTGCGGGACGGCGGACAGCAGCAGCCCACGGTGACCGGGCAGGACGGCGCGGCGGGGTCGTCGCGGCCGGCCCTCACCCGGCGCGGGCTGCTCGGCGCGGCCGGGGCCGCCGGGTTGGCGGTCGGGGCGGCGGGCGGCGCCTTCGGCTATGCGGCGGCGGCGGACGGCCGCTCGGGCGGCCCGGCGGCGACGTCGCTGGGGGCGGCGGCGGTGCCGTTCCACGGCGCCCACCAGGCGGGCATCGTGCAGAGCCAGCAGGCCCGGGTGCACCTGGCCGCCTTCGACCTCGCCGCCGGGGTGAAGCGGGCGCAGCTGGCGGCGCTGATGCGGCGCTGGTCGGACTCGGCGGCGCGGCTGGCGGAGGGGCGGCCGGCGGCCGACCACGAGAACCAGATCGCGCTGGACGCCGGACCGTGCTCGCTCACCGTGACCTTCGGCTTCGGTGCCTCGCTGTTCGAGCGGATAGGGCTGACCGCCGCCCGCCCGGAGGCGCTGGACCCGCTGCCGGACTTCCCCGACGACGCCATCGACCGGTCCCGCAGCGACGGCGACCTGTGGGTGCAGATCTGTGCGGACGACGCGCTGGTCGCCTTCCATGCGCTGCGGGTGCTCCAGCAGCAGGCGGCCGGGGTGGCGGCGGTCCGCTGGCAGATGTCCGGCTTCAGCCGCTCCCCGGGGGCGACCGCCCGGCCGGTGACCACCCGCAATCTGATGGGCCAGGTGGACGGCACCAACAACCCCCGGCCGTCGGACGCCTCGTTCGCGTCCAAGGTCTTTGTGGCGGCGAAGGAGGCGGATCCAGCCTGGATGGCCGGCGGGTCGTATGCGGTGGTCCGCCGGATCCGGATGCTGCTGGACAACTGGGAGAACCTGCCGGTGGACCGCCAGGAGCGGGTGATCGGCCGTCGCAAGTCGGACGGCGCCCCGCTCTCCGGCGGCGCCGAGACCACCGCGGTCGACCTGGAGAAGCGCAACCCGGACGGCACCCTGGCCGTCCCGGCGGACGCCCACATCCGGGTGGCGGCGCCGACCGCCAACGGCGGCGCGACCATGCTGCGGCGCGGGTTCTCGTACCACGACGGCTTTCTGCCGGACGGCTCCCCGGACGCGGGGCTGCTCTTCATCGCCTTCCAAGCCGATCCGCTGACCGGCTTCGTCCCGGTGCAGCGCAAGCTGGCGGGGGCGGACAGCCTCTCCCGGTTCCTGCGGCACGAGGCGAGCGGGCTGTACGCGGTGCCGGGCGGTGCGGCGCCGGGCGGCTATGTGGGCCAGGCGCTGCTGGAGTCGTGAGGGGTTCCAGGGGGCGGAACGTGCCGCGCCCCGACCGGCGGACTGGTTAAGGTGGCGAAACGGGCGTCTGTCTGCGGACGCCCCAGCAGCGCACCGCACGGAGGCGGAATGTCGGCCACCCGCTACACCTATCTCGGGCCCGAGGGCACCTTCACCGAGGCGGCCCTGCGCTCGCTGCCCGAGGCGGCGACCCGCGAGCTGGTGCCGATGGTCTCGGTGCCCGCCGTGCTGGACGCGGTGCGGCGCGGCGAGGCGGCGGGCGCCCTGGTGGCGATCGAGAACTCGGTGGAGGGCGGGGTGACCGCCACGCTGGACGAGCTGGCCACCGGCTCCCCGCTGATGATCTACCGCGAGGTGCTGCTGCCGATCGCCTTTGCGCTGCTGGTGCGGCCGGGGACGCAGCTGGCGGATGTGAAGACGGTCACCGGGCACCCGGTGGCGCAGCCGCAGGTCCGCAAGTGGCTGGAGGCCCATCTGCCGGACGCGCAGTGGGAGTCGGCGGCGTCCAATGCGGACGGCGCCCGGCAGGTGCAGGAGGGGCGGTTCGACGGGGCGTTCGCGGGGGAGTTCGCGGCGCGGCTGTACGGGCTGGAGCCGCTGGTCACCGACATCCACGGCGGCCGGTCGGCGACCACCCGGTTTGTGCTGGTCGGCCGGCCGGGGCGGACGTCCTCCCCGACCGGGGCGGACAAGACGTCGGCGGTGGTCTGGCTGGGCGACGACCACCCGGGTGCACTGCTGGAGCTGCTTCAGGAGTTCGCGGCGCGCGGGGTGAACCTGATGCGGATCGAGTCCCGTCCGACCGGCCAGGGCCTGGGGAACTACTGCTTCTCGATCGACTGCGAGGGGCACATCGCGGACCGCCGGGTGGGCGAGGCGCTGATGGGGCTGAAGCGGTTCTGCCCCAAGGTGCGGTTCCTGGGCTCGTATCCGAGGGCGGACGAGGTGCGGCCGCAGCTGCGACCGGGCACCTCGGACGAGGACTTCACCTCGGCTGCGGACTGGCTGTCGCGGTGCATGGACGGGCGCGGGGAGCTGTAACGGCCGTCACTCCGATCGGGACAGAACCTGCCTGATCGGGTCTGATCGGTGTCCATCAGTCGACTTTTCGGCCATCCAGGGGACGGCCATCAGGCCCGCCACCTGGGGCGCAGCCGGACATCCACAGGAAGCAAGTTATCCACAGCCCTGGGGATGAGTCGACAAACCGCCATGGAAGGTCGACTCCTGGGGTAGTCGGACATGTCGGAATCTTGTCATGGCAGGGGGCCCGCATCACGCGGTCGGGTGCTCGATTTCCTGCTCATGGGGGAGTTTCAACGGATTTGGGGCGCCGGAAGCGGTCACGGGCGGGAATCCACAGATCCACTGCACAGGCTGTGGACGAATCGGCGCCGAGGGTTGTGCACACCCGGTTATCCACAGGCATTCCCTGGTTATCCCCAGCGGGGATGATCTCAGAAAAATGGACGGAAAGCGACAAACGCGCTCTATCCAGGTAAAGAATCGTGCTTGATCGATCTCATTCGATCTTCGCCCCCTTGGATCACCGCAGCGAAAGAGTTGGCGGGTCAGGGGGGCGGCCCCGGTAGGCTTCCCCCTGTGATTGACCTTCGCCTGCTCCGTGAGGACCCCGACCGAGTGCGCGCCTCGCAGCGTGCCCGTGGTGAGGATGTCGACCTTGTCGACGCCCTGCTCGCCGCCGACGAGCGGCGCAGGTCCTCAGGCAGTCGCTTCGACGAACTGCGCAATGAGCAGAAGACCCTCGGCAAGCAGATCCCCAAGGCCCAGGGCGAGGAGAAGGCCGAGCTGCTGAAGCGCGCCTCCGTGCTCTCCGCCGAGGTCAAGGCCGCCGACGCCGCGCAGAACGAGGCCAAGGAGGAAGCCGACCGGCTGCTCGCCTCCCTCGCCAACCTCATCGACCCGGAGGCCCCGGTCGGCGGCGAGGAGGACTTCGTCACCCTTGAGGAGATCGGCACCCCGCGCGACTTCGCCGCCGAGGGCTTCGAGGCGCGCGACCACGTGGAGCTCGGCCGGCTGCTGGGCGCGATCGACACCGAGCGGGCCGCCAAGGTCTCCGGTGCGCGCTTCTACTACCTCACCGGCGTCGGCGCCCTGCTGGAGCTGGCCCTGGTGAACATGGCCGTCGCCCAGGCCGTCGAGGCCGGCTTCAGCCCGATGATCACCCCCGCGCTGGTCAAGCCCCGCGCCATGGAGGGCACCGGCTTCCTCGGCCAGGCCGCCGAGAACGTCTTCCGGCTGGAGCAGGACGACTTCTACCTGGTCGGCACGTCCGAGGTGGCGCTGGCCGGCTACCACATGGACGAGATCATCGACGCCGACCGGCTGCCGCTGCGCTACGCGGGCTTCTCGCCCTGCTTCCGCCGCGAGGCCGGCACCTACGGCAAGGACACCCGGGGCATCATCCGGGTGCACCAGTTCGACAAGGTGGAGATGTTCGTCTACACCACGCCGGAGGAGGCGGAGGCCGAGCACCGCCGCCTGCTCCAGTGGGAGAAGGACTTCCTCAACGCCCTGGAGCTGCCCTACCGGGTGATCGACGTCGCCTCCGGCGACCTGGGCGCCTCCGCCGCCCGCAAGTTCGACATCGAGGCGTGGATCCCCACCCAGGGCAAGTACCGCGAGGTCACCTCGACCTCCAACACCACCGAGTACCAGTCGCGCCGGCTCTCCATCCGGATGCGCGGGGAGGGCGGGGTGCGCCCGCTGGCCACGCTCAACGGCACCCTGGTCGCCGTACCGCGCACCATCGTCGCGATCCTGGAGAACCACCAGCAGGCCGACGGCTCGGTGGCGGTCCCCAAGGCGCTGCGGCCGTTCCTCGGCGGGCGGGAGCTGCTGGAGCCGGTCGGCACGTGACCACCACCGCGCCCACCACCGCCCCCGCCTACCGGCTGATCGCCACCGACCTGGACGGCACACTGCTGACCAGCGGTGAGACGGTCTCCGCCCGCACCGTGGCCGCGCTGGCGGCGGCGACCGCCGCCGGTGCGGTGCACATCGTGGTGACCGGCCGTCCGGCCTCGGTGACCCGCCCGGTCTTCGACGCCATCGGCTACACCGGGCTCGCGGTGTGCGGGCAGGGCGCGCAGGTGTACGACGCGGGCGCGCACCGGCTGCTCACCTCCGTCACCCTGGACCGGCAGCTGGCCGCGATGGCGCTGGCCAAGGTGGAGGCCGAGGTCGGCACGCTCACGGTCGCCGCACACCAGGACGGGCTGGACGGCGCCATGCTGGCCGGTCCGGGCTTCGAGCTGACCATCGCGGACCTGCCGATGGTCCGGCTGGACGGCACCGGCGGGCTCTGGCGGGCGCCCATCAACAAGCTGTACATCCAGCACCCCGGCATGACCGACGACGAGCTGGCCACCGCCGCCCGCAGGGTGGCGGGTGACCTGGTCGGCGTGGTGATGGCGGGCGAGGGCATCGTGGAGATCCTGCCGCTGGGCCTGACCAAGGCGACCGGGCTCTCCATCGCCGCCCGCCGGCTGGGCGTCACGGCCGAGGACACCCTCGCCTTCGGCGACATGCCCAACGATGTGCCGATGTTCGGCTGGGCCCGCCGTGGGGTCGCCATGGCCAACGCCCATGAGCAGTTGAAGGCGGTGGCCCACGAGGTCACCGCCTCCAATGACGAGGACGGCGTGGCCCTGGTCCTGGAACGCCTCTTCCCCCACCCGTAGCCCGGGCCTCCCTCCGGTCACACCCCCGGCGGGGGAACGGTGAGGCGGGTTGCAGGATGACCGGGCGACCAACGAGGACAGCGTGACCCGGCCCTGGAACGCCCTCCGGCCGCACCCGTAGCCCGGCCCCCCTCCAGCCACACCCCCGGCAGGGGAACAGTGGGGCGGGTCGCAGGATGACCGGGCAGCCGACGAAGACGGCGTGGCGCTGGTCCTGCAACGCCCTCCGGCCACACCCGTAGCCCGGCCCCCCTCCGGTCACACCCCCGGCGGGAGAACGGTGGAGCGAGTTGCAGGTTGATCGGGCGGCCGACGAGGACGGCGTGGCGCTGACCCTGGAACGCCCTCCGGCCACACCCGTAGCCCGGACCTCCCTTCTGGTCACACCTCCGGCGGGGGAACGGTGGGGCGAGTTGATCGGGCAGCCGACGAAGACGGCGTGGCGCTGACCCTTGAACGCCCTCCGGCCACACCCCCGGCGGGGTCGTGGTCGGCGAGTTGTAGGATGACCGGGCAGCAGGATGACTGAAGCACGGCTGGAGGTGGGCGGCGCATGACCGGAGGGACCCTGCACGCGGCCGGACGCCGCTCGCTGGTCGACGCCGCCATCGAACAGCTGCGGGAGCAGTTGGCCTCCGGTGCCTGGCAGGTCGGTGACCGCATCCCGACCGAGCATGAGCTGGCCGAGCGGTTGCAGGTGGGCCGGAACACGGTGCGCGAGGCGGTCCGGGTGCTGGTGCACGCCGGCATGCTGGTCTCCCGGCAGGGCGAGGGCACCTTCGTCCGCTCCACCAGCGACCCGGCGTCGGTGCTGCGCGGGGTGCAGCGTTCGGGCGTACGCGATGTGCTGGAGGTGCGGCGCTCGCTGGAGGTGGAGGCCGCCCGGCTGGCAGCCGTACGGCACACCCCCGAGGACCTGGCCCGGATGCGGGCCGCGCTGGCGGCGGAGGCCGCGGTGCTGGCGGCGCATCCGGAGCGGGCGGGGCGCGGGGCGACCGTCGAGCACGACCTGGAGTTCCACACCGCCGTGGTGGACGCCGCGCACAACCCGGCGCTCGCCGAGGTGTACCGCTACTTCGGTGCTTCCGTGCGCGAGGCCATGCAGGCGGCCTTCGGCGACCATGAGATGCCCGAGGTGGCCGTGGACACCCATGCCGCCATGGTGGACGCCATCGAGAGCGGCGACCCTGAGCGGGCCGAGGCCGCCTGCCGGGCCCTGCTCGCGGAGCCGACGGCCGCCGTGGAGCAGTTGCTGGCCGAGAACGCGGCCCGCAAGTAGCAGGCCCGTCCCGCGTCCTGTTCGCTTTCCTGTCCCCTTTCCTGTTTCCGTTCGTCCTTCCGTGTCCCCGCCGGGGTGCCGCGCTGCCGCGCGCCCTGATGCGCCGTACACGCACCGAGAGGAGTGCCGCCCGCCCATGCCCGTCACCGACTCCCCCCAGTCCCCGCCGCTGACCGGTCCGGCGCCGCAGAGGCGGGCGAGGGCCGACCGGGCGGCCCTGCGGGACCGGCTGGTCCACCCCGGGCTGCTGCTGGCCGGCATCGTGCTGGTGGCCCTGAATATGCGGGCCTGCCTGGCGGCGGTCTCCCCGATGGTCGCCGAGGTGCAGCGCAGCCTGGGGCTGTCGGCCACCGCCAGCGGTCTGATCACGGCCGTGCCGGTGCTCTTCCAGGGCGTCGGGGCGCCGTTGACGCCGCGACTGGTGCGGCGGCATGGCGTGGAGCGGGTGGTGCTGGGCGCGGTGCTGCTGCTGGCGGGCGGGGTGCTGCTGCGGGTGCTGCCGACGGTGGCGGCGCTCTACGCGGGCTGTGTGGTGATCGGGGTGGCGATCTCCGTGCTCAATGTGGCGATGCCCAGCCTGATCAAGCGGGAGTTCCCGGACCGGGCGGCGGCGATGACGGGGGTGTACTCCACCGCGATGCTGGTCGGCGCCACGCTGGCGGCGGCGGTCTCGGTGCCGCTGGAGCGGGCGCTGGGCGGCGGCTGGCGCTTCTCGCTGGGCTTCTGGTCGGTGCTGGCGCTGGTCGCGGCGGTCGGCTGGCTGCCGCAGCTGCTGCGCGGCCGGGCCGGGGCGGCGGCCGGTTCCCCGGTGGCGGGCGCCGCCCCGGTGGTACGGGTGTGGCGCTCCGTGACGGCCTGGCAGATCAGCGTCTTCATGGGCATCTCGTCGCTGCTGGTCTACTCGCTGGTGGCCTGGATGCCGACGATCCTGGCCGACCACGGCATGGACCGGGGCACGGCGGGCCTGGTCTTCGCCTTCAGCAACCTGGTGCAGGTGGCCGGGGCGTTCGCGGTGCCGCTGCTGGCGGGGCGGATGCGCCGTCAGCGGGGCTTGGCGGTGGCCATGGTGACGCTCAATGCGCTCGGCATCGCCGGACTGCTGGTGGCACCCGGCGCCGGGGCATGGGCATGGGTGTGCGCGCTGCTGCTGGGGGTGGCGCAGGGCGGTTCGCTGGGCCTGGGCCTCTCCTTCATCGTGCTGCGGGCGGGCGGCTCGGCGGTGGCCGCGCAGCTCTCGGGCATGACGCAGACCGTCGGCTATCTGGTGGCCGCGTCCGGCCCGGTGGCGGCGGGCGCGCTGCACCAGGCGACCGGCGGCTGGACGGTGCCGCTGGCGCTGATGCTGCTGCTCTGCGCGGTGGCCGCGCTGGCCGGCTTCGGCGCCGGCCGCGACCGGGTGCTCGGCTAGCGGTACTGGCTCGGCGCCGCCTAGCGCCAGGCGGCTGCCCCGCGCAGCAGACTGTGGTCGGACCAGTTCACGATGTCCCGCTGGGCGGCGTCGCCGTAGAAGTCCTTGAAGTGGGCGGTGGTGGCGAAAATGTAGTCGATCTTCTTGGAGTTCGCCGCGGTCGACCCGAAGGTGTCCTCTCCGGAACGGCAGATGGACTTCCCGGCGCAGGAGGCGGCGAAGTACCGCTGGTCGGTCTCGTCGACCTCCGAGAACTGGCCGGTGCCGCCGGGGTGGGCCGACGAGTACAGCAATCCCATTTCCTGGTCGAGGGGCTGCGCATTGAAATCGCCGCCGAGGATGACCGGCGTCGTACCGGCCCAGCTCTGCACGGCGGCCAGCGCCTCCTGGATCTGCTTGGTCCGGCCCGC
The DNA here is from genome assembly GCF_003258605.2 of Peterkaempfera bronchialis. NCBI lineage: Bacteria > Bacillati > Actinomycetota > Actinomycetes > Kitasatosporales > Streptomycetaceae > Peterkaempfera > Peterkaempfera bronchialis. The sequence continues at coordinate 3,596,955 of NZ_CP031264.1, read as the reverse complement.
GACGGATACCTGGCTGGGGTGGGTCACGCATGTCATGGCGTTCTTGCCGTCAATCTTCGCTTTGGCGCAGAGTATCCCCCGGTGGTTGTTCTGGTTGGAATCGGCCGGGTCCAGGGTGAGGTACTTCGTCAGCCTTTCGGTGATGGCGTCCGACCCGCCCTTCACCAGCACGGCGAGCCCGAACCGGTGGTCGGTCCCCCAGCGGCCGCACCCGGCCGACTCCCGCCCACCGGGCGTGTACCACTCCGCGTCATAGGTGTCGTTGTCCGTGTAGGAGCCGGTGCGCGGCGACGCCATCCTGGTCTTCAGGGCCGCGTACTGGCCGTAGCAGACCTCGGTGAGCATCACCGCGTCGGCATCCCAGTTGTCCATTGCATGGGCGGTGTTGGTCGCCCAGTCGCCCGCTGCGGAATTCGCATTGGTGGTGGAGAGCGTGGGGTACGCACAGGTGATGCCGCAGGAGTTGAGCGTCAGCATGCGAACCCCCGGCGCCGCCGATGGATCCGTTATCTCCGCCTGTGCCACCGTCGATCCGGCAAAGGCCAGGGCCAGCACCGCCGGAATGACCGAAAAGTATTTCTTCATCCTACCCCCCAGATGTGAAGACTTCCGCGAGTTTCTACCACGGCAGCAGAGCAGGGGCAAGCGAATATATTCCGGTCGACGTGGACCCTGGATTCGGCCGGGGTTACTCCTCGCCGGCCAGGGTGAGCCCGGCCAGCCGTACCGAGGCGAAGGCGGTGGCGGCCAGGGTGACCAGCAGCAGCAGCGGGACGGCGACCGAGAGCGAGACATCGGCGGTGATCACGCCGGGCTCGGCGACCGCCTTGGCGAGCGAGAGGCCCCACTGCTGGACGGAGAGGGTGCGGGCGCCGTGCACGAAGTTGCCGACCAGGCTCTCCCAGATGAGGGAGTACATCAGGCCGACCACCACGGCGTGCCTGGTGGCCACGCCGAGCAGCAGGAAGACCGCGCTGTAGGCCGCACCGGCCACCAGCGCGCCCAGACCGTAGCCGATGGCCAGCCCGTCGGTGGTGCCGTAGAGGATCAGCCCGGCCAGGAAGGTGGGCAGAGCCGCGAAGGCGGTGGTGCAGCCGACGGCGACCACCAGCTTGGTGACGATGATCTTCCAGCGGGGCTGCGGCTTGGCCAGCAGATAGACGATGGAGCCGTCGTCGATCTCGGAGGAGATGGCGCCGGTGCCGGCGATCAGGCCGAGCAGCGGGACCAGGGTGCCGAGGGCGAGGGTGCCGAGGACCTGGACGGCGATGTCCTGGTCCTTCCCGTTGGCGACCCGCACCAGCACCGCGAGGAGCAGCAGCAGCGCGGGGACGACCAGCAGCAGGACGCCGCGGCGGCGCCCCAGCAGGCCGCGTACGGTCAGCCTGGCGACGGTCGGGTTCACGGTGGTGGGCCTTTCCCTGGGCGGGTGGGGGTCGGTCGGGAGGCGACGGAGGTCAGGAGGCGACGAGGTAGGAGAAGACGCTCTCCAGCGACTCGTCGGCCGGGGAGACGGTGTACAGCCGGATGCCGGCCTCCTTGGCGACGCGCGGCAGCAGCCGGGCGAAGCGGTGGAAGTCGACGGCCTGGATACGCAACGCGTTCTCCTGGCGGTCGAGTTCGATGCCGCTGGTGGAGGCGTCGGCGATCAGGGCGGCGGCCAGGGCCCGGTCGTCGCTGGAGCGGACCAGGTAGCGGTGCGGGCGGTCGGTCATCAGCCGGCGGATGCGGCGGAAGTCGCCGGAGGCGGCGTGGCGGCCGGCGACGACCACCTCGATATGGCGGGCGAGCTGCTCGACCTCCTCCAGGATGTGGGAGGAGAAGAGCACGGTGCGGCCCTCGGCGCCGAAGCGGCGCAGCAGTTCCATCAGGTGGAGGCGCTGGCGGGGGTCCATGCCGTTGAACGGCTCGTCGAGGAGGAGTACCGCCGGGTCGTGGACCAGGGCGGAGGCCATCTTGACCCGCTGCTTCATGCCCTTGGAGTAGGTGCCGGTCTTCCGGTCCTGGGCGTACTCCATCTCCACGGTGGCCAGGGCCCGGGCGGCGGCGGCGCCGGGGTCGGGGAGGCCGTGCAGTTCGGCGTTGGCCAGCACGAACTGCCAGCCGGTGAGGAAGTCGTACATCGACTCCCGCTCGGGGACCAGGCCGATCTGCCGGTAGGTCTGCTGGTTGCGCCAGATGGGCTGTCCGTCCAGGGTGACGGTCCCGGCGGAGGGCGCCAGGAAGCCGCTCATCATATGGATGAGGGTGGACTTGCCGGCGCCGTTGGGGCCGAGCAGGCCGGTGACGCCGGGCCCGATCCGTACGGAGATGTCGTTGACGGCGACGACGTTGCCGAACCAGCGGGAGACGCCGTCGATGCTGATGGTGGCCATGGTCTGGCTGACTCCCTGTCAGAACTTCCGGTAGCGGCGCAGCAGCAGCGCATACGCGGCGGCGGTGATCACGGCGAACTCGGCGAGGAAGACGACACCCGCGCCGGTGGACGGCGGCCAGCTCGGCCCGGCGCTGTGCGGCAGCCGGAAGAGCCAGGTGGAGAGCGAGTCGACCAGGGTGGACGGGGAGAGCAGCCCGGCCCAGTTGGCGGCGGCCGCGTGGCCGCTGCTGTGGAAGAGCGCCCAGGCGATCCCGGCCACGCTGGTGGAGACGATCAGTACGCCGATGATCGCCGCGACGCCGAAGCCGCGTCGCGGGGTGGTGGCGGCGACCAGCAGGCCGATGGCCGCGTACAGCACGGAGTAGAGCAGTGCGGTGCCCAGGCCGTAGAGGGCCTGCGCGGTGTTGTGGCCGACGTCCATGCCGGCCAGCAGCGCGCCCGCGTAGAGGATGACGACCGGCAGGGCGGTCAGGACCAGCAGGGCTGCGGTCATCGCGCCGAACTTGGCCCGTACGTAGTCGGTGCGGGTGAGCGGCCGGGAGAAGTAGAGCGGCACGGTCATGAACCGCAGGTCGCGGGAGAGCGCCACCGGTGCCTGGGCGGCGAGGAAGAGGCCGAGCAGGGTGCTGGTGTTGGAGACATAGGCGGCGGGGTCCACCGGCAGCTCGTCCCGGTCCAGGGAGACCGCCAGTGCGACCAGGATCAGGGCGGGCAGGCACATCGCCGCGAGCAGCACCATCGGCAGCACCTTGGACTTCGCCGAGCGGCCGAGGCCGTAGGCGCCGCGGAGGCTGTGCACCAGGAGGGAGCGGGTGGCGTAGCCACGGCCCAGCCGGGGGCCGGTGTAGTTGCGGTAGCCGATGTTGTGGATCACCCCGGACCTGGGGGGTGCGGCTGCGGCCTCAGGCGGCACCGGCATCTGCGGGCCCCCCTTCCTGCGGGTCGGGGCTGGAGGTGGCGGCGGCCAGGGCGGCCGGCGCGGTCGCAGTGCCAGGGGCGTCAGGGGCAGCCGGGGCGTCGGGGGCGTCCGGGGCGTCGTTGAAGATCTCCACGACCCGGTGGCGGCGCTGCTCCATGCGGACCAGGCCGAGGCCGAGGTCGGCGACGGTGCTGATGACGGTGTCGTAGGTGTCGTCGTCCTCGATCTCCACCAGCATGATCCGGCCGCCGAGTTCGCTCCCGCCGGACCCCGTGCCGCCGGTGCCCGCGCCGTCGGACCGCACGGTGAGGCCGGCGGCGGTGAGGCGGTCGCGCACGGCGGCGTCGGAGTCGGTCCCGGGGTGCTCCTCGTCGTCGGTGACCTCGATGGCCAGCACCTGGGTGGCCTCGGTGAAGGAGGCGGTGGAGGAGGAGCGCAGCAGTTGCCCGCCGTCGATGACCACCAGGTGGTCGCAGGTCCGCTCCAGCTCGCCCAGCAGGTGCGAGGTGACCAGCACGGAGATGCCGAAGTCGCTGTGGATCCGGCGGATCAGGCCCAGCATGTCGTCGCGGCCGACCGGGTCCAGGCCGTTGGTGGGCTCGTCCAGCAGCACCAGCTGCGGGTCGTGGACCAGCGCCTGGGCGAGCTTGACCCGCTGCTTCATGCCCGTGGAGTAGCCGCCGATGGGGCGGTAGCGCTCCTCGTACAGACCCACGTGGCGCAGCGTGTCGGCGGTGCGCTCGCGGGCGGCGGCGGCGGGCAGCCCCGACATCCGCGCCATATGGACGACGAACTCGGTGGCCGACACATCCGGCGGCAGGCAGTCGTGCTCCGGCATATAGCCCACCCGCTCGCGGATGGCGGGCCCCTCGGTGGCGACGTCCAGGCCCAGGACCCGGGCGGTGCCGGAGGTGGCGGGGGCCAGCCCGAGCAGGATCTTGATCAGCGTGGACTTGCCCGCGCCGTTGGATCCGACCAGGCCGACGACGCCTGGCTGGACATCGACGGTGAGCCGGTCGAGGGCGGTGACCCGGGGGAACCTCTTGGTGAGGCTGTCCGTGGTGATAACTGACGACACGCTGAGAAACCTAGCGGGTGCGGGGTGGGTGCGGCATGCCCTCGGAAGCTGAGTGCACCCTGATCCCTGAGGCGTACGCGCCGGGGGCCTACCCCTAGGGGTAGGCCCCCGGCCGCGTCGGCGGGGCTCAGCCGAGCAGCGCTCCCTGGTCGGACACGACCTGACGGAATGCGGCGTCCGGCACGCCCTTCGAATTGGTCATCAGAACGGCGCCGACCAGGTCGCCGGCCTCCAGCAGCACGGCCCGGGCCACGTCCCGGCGCTCCCCGCCGACCTGCTTGCGCCCGGCCACCGGGTTGGCGTTGACCCAGTGGGGGAGGCTGAGGTCCGTCGCCGTGCTGGTCGCGTCCGGTACCGCCGTCAGCTTCTCCAGCAACAGGACGGAATAGAGCTCATGCGCCTCCGCGTCCGAGCCGAAGCCCACCAGCTCCCCAGGAGGGCGACGGCGAGGCCGAGGGTGCGGGGGCGGTCGGCGCGGGTCCGGCCGCTACGGGGGCGGCGGCGGGTGCCTCGTCCTGGTAGCGGGTGTGCAGCAGTACCTCGCCGATGCCGACGCCCACGGCGGCGGCGGCCAGGACGGCGGCCAGCGACCGCAGCGCGGTGCGGCGCCGGGCGGGCTGGGCGGACTGGGCGGGCTGGGCGGACTGGGTCCGTGCCGGGTCCTGGCCGGCCGGGTTCTGCTGGTCGGTCACAGCCGCTCCCACTGGCGCTTGGCGAGGTCGAGGACCCGGTCGAGGTCCACCTTCCGCGGGGAGTGGACGTCGATGCGCATCTCCACATTCCCTCGGCGGGCCACGGCGAGTCCCCGGTAGAAGTGCTTCTTGGACTCGTGGTACGTCTCGCTCCGCCGGGTGACATAGGCGACGCCGTCGACCGTCCCCGGGATGGCGCGCGAGGTGCAGGGGTCATCGGTGAAGTGGCCGCAGTCGGCGGCGTCCTGCACCGCCGCCACGGCCGAGCGGGTGTCGGCGGGCCCGTACTGGATGAGGCGGACCCGGAAGTCGGTGTCGCCCTCCAGCCAGCTGGTCATGGCGGCCCGGCGGAAGCCTTCGCCGAGCAGCGTGGTGAAGGCGGTGGCCGACTCGCCCCACATCAGCGCCATCTGGTCGGCCGGCATCCAGCCGTCCTTGCCGGGCAGGAAGTCCCACTCCTTGGCACCCTTGGGCTTCTTGACCAGCAGCTTGCGCAGGTCGCCGTCGAGGGGCAGCGGGTCGGGCTCCTGGGCGGCGGCGGCCTCTGCGTCCAGCGGCCGGGCCGGGTAGCTGGGCGTGGCTGCCGCGAGCGGCGGCAGCGGGGTGGGCGGGCGGCCCGCCTGGACGGCGTAGCCGACCCCGCCGCCGCCGAGGACGCCGAGCAGCAGGGCGGCGGAGAGCAGCAGCGCGGTCCGCCGGCGGCGGGGGCTGCGGGGGCGGGCCCGGATTCGGTGCCGGGAGCGGGGAGGGCGGGCGGCAGTGCGGCTCGCTCGCCGGGGGTGAAGGGCTGCCAGGGGTCGAACTCCGGTGCCGGGCCGGGAGGGCGCTGCTCCGCGCCGTCGGTGGTCAAGGGGTGCTCCACGGGGGGTCGTCGTCGGGTACGGGGGGCGCCGCAGCGGCTCAGCGGCTCAGCGGCTCAGCGGCTCAGCGGCCGGTGCTCAGCCGCTTCTGCTGGCGCTTCATCAGGTCGGCGAGCAGCGCCTTGTCCGGGTTGCCCTTGACCGCGACGGTGATCTCGACCTCCACATCGCCCTGGTGGAAGTGGCCGATGAGTTGGCCGGTCTCCCCCTCTTCCTCGGGCTTGAAGAGGAAGCCCCGGGCTCCGTCGACCCCGGGAACAGTGAAGGCGGTGCCGCCCATCGACATCCCCTGGACGAACCACTTCGCCCTTACGGAGCTGCCGAAGCGGATCAGCCGGGAGGTCACCTCGGCGGAGCCGTCCTCGGCCCGGTAGGAGCGGTAGGCGGCGCTGCGGAAGTCGTAGTCGCGCAGGATGCGCCGGGTCTCACCGGCGTTGTCGAACCCCTTGGCGACCGCTGCGAGCGAGAGCGTGGTCCCGTCCGGCTGCCCGTACACCTCGGCGCCCTTCGGCACCGGCAGCAGGAAGAAGCGCAGATCGCCGGAGTGCACCCCGTCCGCCACCCGGCCGGTGACCGTCGAGCGCGGTGTGGGACTCGCGGTCGGCGAGGGCGGCGGTGCGGAGTCCGGCACCGCCGGGCTCGCCGACGCCGCCGGGCTCGCGGCGTCGGACGGGCTCGCGGAGGGGGCAGCCGCCGGGGCGGCCAGCGTCGTCGGGCCGGGCCGCTCGGGACGCCCCACCGCCACCGTCACCGCAGCGCTCGCCGCGGTGACGGCCAGCAGCCCGGCGGCGGCCAGCGCGACCGTCAGCACCCGAGGCAGCCGGCGCGGCCCGGCGGCGGGCTGCGGGGGCGACGGCGCTGCGGACGGTGCGTCAGCGGGCGGCGTCGCCGCCGCCTCCGGCTCGGGCGGGTGCACGGCTCACTCCCGGATGGTGGGGATCTGTACCCGTCCAGGCCGGTCCGGCTGTCCCGCCCAGCCGACCCTCGAACGCGGTTGAGCTGCGATTATGTCCATCGGTTCGGACACCGACAACGCGCTTATGTCTGAGGTGTCCACAACTGCTCGAATACGGGAGCGCGATTCGTTACCCACCCGGAATGCACCCGGACCGCGCTCAGCCGAGCTGCGCGAGACCCTCCGTGGCGATGCGCTCGAAGACGGCCGGATCGGCTTCGAAGATCGACCCGGGGACCGGCCAGTGGATGACGATCTCCGTGATGCCCAGCTCCCGGTAGCGGCCCGCGTAATCGACAAAGGCATCCAGCGAGTCCAGCGGCCGCTCCCGGGTGGACCCCTGGAGCAGCACCTTCTCCAGCCCGCCCGGATCCCGGCCCACCGCCGCACAGGCGTCGGCCAGCCGGGCGAGCTGCCCGGCGATCACTCCGGGGCACTCCTCCGCCGGAAGGTCGCCCGGCCCTCGCGGGTCGCCGTAGGAGATCCAGCCCTGCCCGTACTCGGCGGCCAGCCGCAGCCCGCGCGGTCCGGTCGCCGCCACATGGAGCGGAAGCCGGGGCCGCTGCACACAGCCCGGCACCATCCGGGCCTCGTGCGCCGAGTAGAACCGGCCCTCCGCCGTGGTCACCTCGTCCCTGAGCAGCCGGTCCAGCAGCGACACAAACTCCCCGAACCGGTCCGCCCGCTCCCTGGCCGTCCACGCCTCCTGCCCCAGCGCCGTCGCATCGAACCCGGTCCCGCCGGCCCCGATCCCCACCGTCAGCCGCCCGCCCGAGATGTCGTCGACCGACATCAGGTCCTTGGCCAGGGTCACCGGGTGGCGGAAGTTGGGCGAGGTCACCATGGTCCCCAGCCGGATCCGCTCGGTGACCGCCGCCGCGGCCGTCAGCGTAGGGACCGCCCCGAACCACGGCTCGTCCCGGAAGGTCCGCCACGACAGGTGGTCATAGGTGTACGCGGCGTGGAACCCCAGCTCCTCGGCCCGCCGCCAGACCTCCCGGCCGCCCTGGTTCCAGCGGTGGATCGGCAGTATCACAGTGCTCAGACGCATGGGCCCGACCCTAGCCGGACACACTGGTCATGCGTCGGCTCAGGCAGCGGCGTGAGCACGCCGCCCGGCGGCCATCGCAGAGTGCAGGGCGGCCCTGAAGCGCGCGGCACCTGCAGTCGCTACGTCTGCGGCTGCTACGACGACTACCCGCGCCGTCATCGCAGGCAGTGCAGCGTTCACACATCATGTACTACACTAGGCATCATGGATGCTCCCCGCCCCGGCAAGACTCGTGTCACCAGCGTTTCGCTGCGCGCCGAGACCCTGGAAGCGATTCGCTCGCGCGCGGGCAAGCAGGGCGTTTCCTCGTACATCGAGGAGGCCGTGCAGCGTCAGCTCCAGCGTGAGGCTGTGGACGAGTTCATCGCGGAGTACGAGGCCGAGCACGGTCCCGTCGACCAGGCCGAGGTGGCGGCGCGCGCTGAGAGAATCCGGGCGCACCACACTGCGCACCGTGGGGACGCCTCGCCGGCGGACGCTGCGTGAGCGGCACTCTCGTCCTGGACAGCGAAGCCCTGTCCAAGCTGTCGAGGCGGCACCGCGACATGGCGGTGTGGTTGGATGTCGCCCGCACCCTCGATCTGCTGATCGTGACCAGTGCGGCAACCCTCGTCGAAGCGCGCGATCCCGAGATCGTCCAGGCGGCGTTCGACTTCGCGGTCTCTCTCACCAAGGTGCGACCGATCACAGAAGAGACCGCCCGCTCCGCGAGCAAGCTCCTGACCGCGGAGGGGCTTCACGGTGACACGTACGCCATTGACGCAATGGTGGCCGCCACAGCACACGCAGAACACGGCGATGTGACCGTCGTGACCAGCGACGTGGACGACCTGCGACGACTGTGCCATCCGCGCATCGCGGTCGAGGCGATCTGAGATCTGCACGCACAGGCACGGTCCACGCAGGGGTATCCGCAGGTCAGGCCGTGATGCATGAACGAGGCTTGACCGGGGTCACCATGGTCCCCAGCCGGATCCGCTCGGTGACCGCCGCGGCGGCGGTCAGCGTCGGCACCGCCCCGAACCACGGCTCGTCCCGGAAGGTCCGCCACGACAGGTGGTCATAGGTGTACGCGGCGTGGAACCCCAGCTCCTCGGCCCGCCGCCACACCTCCCGGCCGCCCTGGTTCCAGCGGTGGATCGGCAGTATCACAGTGCTCAGACGCATGCCGGTGCCCCTATGCCGGGCATCGCCCGCCCGGCGCAGGTGGGATCGGGAGGCGGCCCGGGCGGGGGCGGTGGGCGAGGATGGAGCGGTGACTACGACCTCCCCCACCCCAGACCGGCAGGGCGTCCAGGGCATCGATGCCGCCGGGCCGGGCCACACCCGCCGGCTGCGGATCGTCGCCACCGACCTGGACGGCACGCTGCTGCGCAGCGACGGCACCCTCTCCCCCCGGACGCAGGCCGCGCTGGCGGCGGCGGAGGAGGCCGGGCTGCATGTCGTCTTCGTCACCGGACGGCCGCCGCGCTGGATGGAGTCGGTGAGCGGGCACATCGGCGGCCATGGGGTGGCGATCTGCTCCAACGGCGGCGCGGTGTACGACGTGCGGCGGCAGGCGCTGCTGGAGAGCCATCCGCTGCGGGCGGCGGACGCGCTGGCGGTGGTGGAGCGGCTGCGGAGCGGGATGCCGGGCACCTCGTTCGCCTTTGAGTACCCGACCGGCTTCTCGCACGAGCCGGACTATCCGGCGCTGCTGTGGGACGCGGAGTCGGTGGGCCGAATCGCCCCGGCGGAGGAGCTGCTGACCGCACCCGAGGCACGGTCGATCTTCAAGATCCTGGCCAGGCACCCGGAACTCGACCCGGATGTCTTCCTGCTGCGGGGCCGGGAGGCGGCGGGGGAGCTGGCGGAGTTCACCCGCTCCAGCCCGATCGCGCTGCTGGAGATCAGCGCCACCGGGGTGTCCAAGGCCAGCACCCTGGCCCGCTGGTGCAAGGAGCGCGGGGTGTCGGCCGAGGAGGTGGTGGCCTTCGGCGACATGCCGAACGACCTGCCGATGCTGGCCTGGGCGGGCACCGCCTACGCGGTGGCCAACGCCCATCCGGAGGTGCTGGCGGCGACCAGGCGCCACACCGCCGGCAATGACGAGGATGGGGTGGCGCTGGTGGTGGAGGAGCTGCTGCGAGGGACGGGCAACGGGTTCGCCGGGGGCTGAGTCACACCGCCACCGGCAGCCGGTCGGCCTGCTGCTCGCGCTCCCAGAGTGCGCGCAGCGGGCCGTCCTGCTCCACCAGCTCGGCCCAGCGGCCCCGCTGCGCGACCCGGCCGCCGTCCAGCACCAGCACCTCGTCCACGTCGGCTTCGGCCAGCCCGGCCAGCCGGTGGGTGATGAGCAGGGTGGTGCGGCCGGCGGTGACGTCCAGCAGGTCGGCGGTGAGGGCGTCGGCGGTGGGCAGGTCCAGGTGTTCGGCGGGCTCGTCGAGGATCAGTACGGGGAAGTCGGCCAGCAGCGCCCGGGCCAGGGCGAGCCGCTGCCGCTGGCCGCCGGAGAGCCGGGAGCCATGCTCGCCGACCATGGTGTCCAGGCCGTCCGGCAGGGAGTCCACCCAGGTCAGCAGGCGGGCGGCGGCCAGCGCGCGGCGCAGCTCGGCGTCGTCGGCGGTGGGGCGGGCCAGCCGCAGGTTCTCCCGCAGCGAGCTGTCGAAGACATGGGCGTCCTGGGCGCAGAGGCCGATCACCCGGCGGATGCCGTCGCCGTCGGCCCGGCGGCTGTCCACAGCCTGTGGACCGCTGCCGAGGGTGATGGTCCCGGCGGTGGGGTCCAGGAACCGCAGCAGGGCGGCGGCCAGGGTGGACTTGCCGGATCCGGAGGGGCCGACCACGGCGATGCGGCGTCCGGCGGCGAGGTCGAGGTCCACTCCGGCGAGGGCGTCGGTGCGCTGTCCCGGCCAGCGGGCGTGCAGGCCCCGGACGGTGACCGGGAGGGGCGTGGCGGGCAGCGGGGCGGGGTGCTCGGGCTCCTGCACCGGGTCGGGGGTGTCCAGCACCTCCGTCAGCCGGGCGGCGGCGGCCTTGCCGCGCTGGCGGAACTGGGCGGCGGCGGGCATCCCGGCGACGGCCTCGAAGGCGGCGAGCGGGGTGAGCACCACGACGGCGAGGCAGACGCCGGACAGGGTTCCGGCGGCGACGCCCTGGACGCCGACGACGGCGGCGGCGGTCACGGTGAGTCCGGTGATCAGCGCGGTCAGGCCGGAGCCGAGGCCGGCGGTGGCGGCGGAGCGGGCGGCGAGGCGGGTGAGGTCGGCGTCGGCGGCGCGGACGGCGGCCAGCCTGCGGGGGAGGGCGCCGGAGGCGGTGAGTTCGGCGGTGCCGGTGAGCAGGTCGACGACGCCGGTGGCGAGGGTGCCGCGTGCGGGTGCGGTGCGGCGTTCGGTACGGCGGGCCAGGGTGCCGGAGAGGGCGGGTACGGCGGCGCCGGCCAGCAGCAGCCCGGTGGCGAGCACGGCGCCGGCGGCGGGCAGCAGCGCGGCCAGGCCGAGGCAGGCGGCGGCGGAGACGGTGACGGCGGCGGCGGCCGGCAGCCGCCAGCGCAGGAACCAGTCCTGGACGGCGTCGACGTCGGAGACCAGCCGGGAGAGCAGGTCGCCCCGGCGGAATCCGGCGGCGGAGTGCAGGGCGGCGGGGGCGAGCCGTTCCAGCCGGGCGTGGATGGCGGTGCGCAGGCCGCCGAGGGCGCGCAGCACGGTGTCGTGGGAGAGCAGCCGCTCGGCGTAGCGGAAGACGCTGCGGCCGATGCCGAAGGCACGGACGGCGGTGACGGCCACCATCAGGTGGAGGATGGGCGGCTGCTGGGAGGCGCGGGAGATCAGCCACCCGGAGGTGGCCAGCAGGGCGACGGCGCTGCCGAGGGCGAGGCTGCCGAGCAGCGCGGCCAGCGCGAGGCGGCCCCGGGGGGTGGCGGCGCGGGCCAGGGTGGTGATGCGGCGCAGCGAGGAGCGGCCCGCCTGCCCGGCGCCCGGGGCGGGGGTCTGGGGGTCGGGGGTTCCGGCGGTGGTAGCGGCGGCGGGCTGCCGGGAGTGGCCGGGGGCGTGGAGGGCGTGCCCGGGTCGGCCGGGTCGGCCGAGTCCGCTGTGTCCGGGGCGGGCAGCCGGACTTGGCGGTCGGCGGCGGCCAGCAGCGCGGGACGGTGGGCGACCAGCAGGACGGTGCGGCGCGGGTCGGCGGCCAGGGCGCGGACGGCGTCCACGACGGCGGCCTCGCTCTCCCCGTCCAGGCTCGCGGTGGGCTCGTCCAGCAGCACCAGCGGGCGGTCGGTGGCGAGGAAGGCGCGGGCCAGGGCGATCCGCCGGAGCTGCCCGGCGGAGAGGCCGGCGCCGCCTTCGCCGAGGGCGGTGTCAGTGCCGTGTGGCAGCCTGTCGGTGAAGTTGAGGGCGTGGGCGGCGTGCAGGGCGGAGCGGACGTCGGCGTCGGTGGCCTCGGGGCGGCCGAGGCGGACGTTGTCGGCCACGGTGCCGGCGAACAGGTACGGATGCTGGGGGACCCAGGCGATCTGCCGCCGCCAGTCGGCGGGGTCGAGGTCGGCGAGGTCATGGCGGGTGCCGTCGGCGGCGGTGATGTGGACGGTGCCGGAGTCGGGGCGGGTGAAGCCGAGCAGCACGGAGAGCAGGGTGGACTTGCCGGCGCCGCTGGGCCCGGTGAGCGCGAGGGTCTCGCCGGGGGCGAGGGAGAGGTCGGCGCCGCGCAGTGCCGGGATGCGGCGTCCGGGGTGGGTGACGGTGAGTCCGGTGGCGGTGACGGCCGCCCCGGCGAGGTCGGGCGCGGGGGTGCGTCCGGCCGGGGGGAGGGGGGTCTCCAGTACGGCGAAGACCTGACCGGCGGCGGTCAGGCCCTCGACGCTGGCGTGGTAGTGGGTGCCGACCTGGCGGATGGGGAGGTATGCCTCCGGCGCGAGGATCAGCACCAGCAGGCCGGTCTCCAGGTCCAGCGAGCCGTCGACCAGGCGGAAGCCGATGGAGACGGCGACCAGGGCGACGGAGAGGGTGGAGAGCAGTTCCAGCGCGAAGGAGGAGATGAAGGCGATCCGCAGGGTGCGCATGGTGGCCCGGCGGTAGTCGTCGGTGACCTCGGCGATGGCCTTGGCCTGCGCCTTGGCGCGGCCGAAGACCTTGAGGGTGGGCAGACCGGCGACGACGTCCAGGAAGTGGTGGGAGAGCCGGGCGAGGGTCTGCCACTGGCGGTCCATCCGGCTCTGTGTGGCAAGGCCGATCAGCACCATAAAAAGGGGGATCAGGGGCAGGGTGCCCGCGATCAGGGCGGCGGACATCCAGTCGGCGCCGAGGATGCGCAGCAGCACCAGGGCGGGGACGACGACGGCGAGCGCCAGTTGCGGGAGGTAGCGGGAGAAGTAGTCGTCCAGGGCGTCCACGCCCCGGGTGGCCAGGGCGGTCAGCTCGCCGGTGCGCCGGGTGCCGGAGCGGCCGGCCGGGTCGAGCCGGGTGGCGTGGTCGAGCAGCTTCAGCCGCAGTTCGGACTTGACGGAGGCGCAGGCCCGGTGCGCGGCCAGCTCGGTGAGCCAGGCGACGGCGGCCCGTCCGGCGGCGGTGGCGGCGAGCAGCAGCAGGGGGGTGCGCAGGTCGCCGGGTCCGGCGTGCTGCTGGAAGGCGCGGACCACGATCTCGGCGATCAGTCCGGCCTGGGCGATCACCAGGCCCGCGCCCACCGCGCCGAGCAGCACGGAGGAGGCGAGGAAGGCGCGGGTGGCGCGGGCGTACCGGAGCAACCGGGGGTCGACGGGCTTCACGGCTGGTCGGCCGGGGCCGGGGCGGTTTCGGGGTCGACGGGGGCAGGCTCGTGGTCGACTGGGGCAGGGGCGTGGGCAGGGGCGGGGATGTGCTGGACGCCGATCCGCTTCCGGAACACCCAGTACGTCCAGCTCTGGTAGAGCAGCACCAGCGGGGTGAAGATCGCGGCCACCCAGGTCATGATCTTCAGGGTGTACGCGGAGGAGGCGGCGTTGGAGACGGTGAGGCTCCAGGCCGGGTCCAGGGTGGAGGGCATCACGTCCGGGTAGAGCGCCAGGAAGAGCATGGCCACGGCGGCCACCACCACGGCGCCGGAGCAGATGAACGCCCAGCCCTCGCGGCCCGCCCGGTTGAGGGCCAGTGCGCCGAGCAGCGCGGCGACGGCCACCACCAGGGCGACCAGGCTGCGGACGTTGCCGGTGTCGGCCTGGGTCCAGCCGAGGAACGCGGCGGCGAGCACGGCGGTGGCCAGGCCGAGCCGCTGGGCGAGGGCGCGGGCCCGCTGCCGGATGTCGCCGAGGGTCTTCAGGGCGGCGAAGACGGCCCCGTGGAAGGTGAAGAGCGTCAGCGTCAGCAGTCCGCCGAGCAGGGCGTGCGGGTTCAGCAGGTCGAGGACGCCGCCGACGTACTCCTTGTCGCGGTCGATGTCGACGCCGTGCACGATGTTGGCGAAGGCCACGCCCCAGAGGAAGGCGGGCAGCAGCGAGGTCCAGAAGATGGCCTGCTCCCAGGCCCGCTTCCACCGCTCGTCGTCGCGCTTGGCACGGTACTCGAAGGCCACGCCCCGGATGATCAGGCAGACCAGGATGGCGAAGAGCGGCAGGTAGAAGCCGGAGAAGAGGGTGGCGTACCAGTCCGGGAAGGCGGCGAAGGTGGCACCGCCGGCGGTGAGCAGCCACACCTCGTTGCCGTCCCAGACCGGGCCGATGGTGTTGATGAGCACCCGGCGCTCGCGCTCGTCACGCGCCAGCAGCCTGGTGAGGACGCCGATCCCGAAGTCGAACCCTTCGAGGAAGAAGTAGCCGATCCACAGGACGGCGATGAGGATGAACCAGACGTCGTGGAGGTGCATGGTCCGCTGTCTCCTGATTCCTGCGACGGGCCGTCAGTAGGCGAAGGCGAGGGGCTTGTCGGCGTCTTCGGCGGCGCCGTCGCCGCCCGAGGGGCCGCGCAGGGTGGGGTCCTTCTCCGGCGGTCGCTCGGAGCTGACCGGTCCGGCCTTGGCGTACTTCACCAGCAGCTTCACCTCGACCACGGCCAGCGCGGCATAGAGCAGGGTGAAGCCGATCAGGGTGGTGAGCTGCTCGGCGGTGGAGACCCCGGGGGAGACCGCGTCGGCGGTGCGCATCAGGCCGAAGACCACCCAGGGCTGACGGCCCATCTCGGTGAAGATCCACCCCCAGGAGTTGGCGATCAGCGGGAAGCCCATGGTGAGGATGCCGATCCGCCAGCCCCACCGGGTGAGGAACGGGCCCAGCTCCCGGGTGCGGGTGAGCATCAGGCGGGGCACCTCGTCGGGGGCGGTGCGCATCTCCGGGGCCACCCAGCGGCGGCTGCGGGTGAGCCAGAGCCCGGCCAGCGCACAGGCGAACGAGGTCATGCCGAACCCGATCATCCAGCGGAAGCCCCAGTAGGTGACCGGCACATTGGGCAGGTAGTCCTGGGCGTCCCCGCCGTACCGGGCGGCCTCGGCGGCGGCCAGGTTGTTGATGCCGGGCACCTCGGAGCGGAAGTCGCTGTGCGCCAGGAAGGAGAGCAGTCCGGGGATCTCCACCGCCACCGTGTTGTGGCCCTTGGCCACGTCGCCGACCGCGAAGACCGAGAACGGGGCGGGCGCCTGGCTGTCCCACAGCGCCTCGGCGGAGGCCATCTTCATCGGCTGCTGCTCGAACATCACCTTGCCCAGGGTGTCGCCGCTGAGCGCGGTGCCCAGCCCGGCGACCACCGCGACGACCAGGCCGACCCGCAGCGAGGTGCGCATCGCCAGCGTCGTCCTGGAGTCGACCGGCTTGCCCGCGCCCTGCCTGCGCTTGGTGCGCCAGAGGTGGAAGGAGGCGATACCGACCACAAAGGCGCCGCCGGTGAGGAAGGCCGCCGTGAGGGTGTGGGCGAACTGGGCCAGGGCGGTGTTCTGGAAGAGCACCGCGCCGATGTCGGTGAGCTGCGCCTTGCCGGTGGCCGGGTCGATCCGGTACCCGACGGGGTGCTGCATCCAGGAGTTGGCGGCGAGGATGAAGTACGCGGACAGCACGGTGCCGAGGGCGACCATCCAGATGGTGGCGCAGTGCAGCTTCTTGGGCAGCCGGTCCCAGCCGAAGATCCACAGCCCGATGAAGGTGGACTCGAAGAAGAAGGCGATCAGCGCCTCCATCGCCAGCGGGGCGCCGAAGACATCACCGACGAAGCGGGAGTAGTCCGACCAGTTCATACCGAACTGGAACTCCTGCACGATGCCGGTGACCACGCCCATCGCGATGTTGATCAGGAAGAGCTTCCCCCAGAACCTGGTGGCGTGGAAGTACTTCTCCTTGCCGGTGCGCACCCACGCGGTCTCCAGACCTGCGGTGATGGCGGCCAGACTGATCGTGAGGGGGACGAAGAGAAAGTGGTAGACGGTGGTGACGCCGAACTGCCACCGGGCGATCGTCTCGGGAGCCAGCGCTAGGTCCACGGGTCACTCCTACCTGCCGAGCCTTGTCCGCTTGTGAACGTGAACACGTTCACAAGCACACCGGAATTATGACCCATATGAGTGACCGGACTCTGCCGGGAAGCCGCCTTGGAGGGCGTGAGGTCGGTCACCCGGCGCCGAAGGGGCCCTTCCGGCCCTACCCGGGCAGGGCCGAACGGCCCTCCGCCGCCGGGATGCGGACCCGGAAGAGGGCCCCCGCCCCCGGAGCGGTGACCAGCTCCACCCGCCCCCCGTGCGCCGCCACCAGCGCACCGGCGATGGCCAGCCCCAACCCCGCGCCGCCGCCCCGCTGCCGACTGCGGGAGGCGTCCACCCGGTAGAAGCGCTCGAAGACCCGGGCCGCCTGCTCGTCCGTCAGGCCCGGCCCGCGATCCGCCACCTCCAGCACTCCCCCGCCGTCCACCGTGCCCACCCCGATCCGCACCGGCGTACCGGCGGGCGTATGCGCCACCGCATTGCCCACCAGGTTGGCCACCACCTGGCGCAGCCGCGCCTCGTCGCCCAGCACCACCGCCGGACCCGGGGCGCCGTCGCCGCCCGGCCCGGTGAGCGACACCGTGCGGTCCGGGTCCAGCGCGGTGAGGTCGTGCAGCGCGTCGGCGGCCAGGCTGCGCAGATCCATGGGGGCGCGCTCCAGCGGGCGCTGCTCATCCAGCCGGGCGAGCGTCAGCAGGTCCTCGACCAGGCCGCCCATCCGGACCGCCTCGCTCTCGATCCGCGCCATGGTCCGCTGCACCTCGGACTCGGTGGAGAGCGCGCCCATCCGGTACAGCTCGGCGAAGCCGCGGATCCCGGCCAGCGGGGTGCGCAGCTCATGGGAGGCGTCGGCGACAAAGCGCCGCATCCGCGCCTCCGACTCGGCGCGCGCCGCGAAGGCCGCCTCGATCTGGGTGAGCATGCCGTTGAGCGCGGCGGAGAGTCGGCCGACCTCGGTACGCGGCGACGCCTGCGGCATCCGGCGGGCGAGGTCACCGGCGGCGATCAGTGCCGCGTCCTGCTCGATCCGGCGCAGCGGCCGCAGCCCCGCCCGTACCGCGAACCAGCCCGCGACCGCGATCAGCAGCAGCACCGAGCCGCCGATCAGCAGGAAGGCGGTGGTCAACTTGCCCGCCGTCGCGTCCACCTCGGCCAGCGGGGCGGCGACCACCACCGCCGCCGGGGCGCCGGGGGAGCCGTCCCGTACCGGCAGCAGCAGCGCCCGCCAGCGGCCGGAGCCCTGCTCGCCGGGGACGTCGAAGGCGGTGCCCAGCCGGTCGGCGAGGGTACGCGCGGTGAGGGCCGGCAGCCGGGGTCCGGGGTCGCCCTCGGCCACCGGCTGCCGCAGGGTCTGCTCGGCGGTGCCGTCGACCCGCAGGAACTGCACCGCGTACTGGCTGGGCAGCCGCGCGGCGGCCCGGACCGGCGGCCACCCGGCGGGCGTCTGCGGGACGGGCTCGGCCACCCGCCGGGAGAGGGGTTCGCCGAAGCGGTGCAGCTGCTGGTCGACGCGGTCCACGAGCTGGACCCGGACCGTCCCGACCACCACCGTGTCGCTGACCACGAGTCCGACGGCGACCAGCACCAGGGTCAGTGCCAGCAGCCTGGAGCGCAGCGACAGCAGCGGCAGCCGCAGCGGCAGCGCCAGCGGCAGCCGGGGGCGACGCACGGCCGGTCAGCCCCGGGGCTGCGGCGGGCGGCGCAGCACATAGCCGATGCCCCGCACGGTGTGGATCAGCCGCGGCGCGTCCCCGGCGCCGAGGTCGAGCTTGCGCCGCAGATAGGAGATATAGGACTCGACGATGGAGAGGTCGCCGCCGAAGTCATACGCCCACACATGGTCCAGGATCTGCATCTTGGAGACCACCCGGCCCGCGTTGGCCATCAGGTAGTGCAGCAGCTTGAACTCGGTGGGCGACAGGGAGACCGGCCGGCCGCCGCGCACCACCTGGTGGCCGACCGGGTCCAGTTCCAGGTCGGCGACGACCAGTCGGCCGTCGTCGGCCCGGCCGCCGGTGCGGCGCAGGATGGCGCGGATGCGGGCGATCAGCTCCTCCAGGCTGAACGGCTTGGTGACATAGTCGTCGCCCACCGAGAGCCCGATCACCTTGTCGCCGGTGCCGTCCTTGGCGGTGAGGAAGAGCACCGGCAGATGGTCCCGGGCGTCCGCGCCGCCGACCGCCCGGCCGGAGCCGGACGGTCGGCGGCGGGACTCCTCGCGCAGCCGCCGGACGACGGCGAAGCCGTCCATGTCGGGCAGCATCACATCCAGCACCACCAGGTCGGGCCGCTCGGCCGCGACGGCGGCGAGCGCCTGCTCCCCGCTGGCGGCCGAGGCCACCCGGAAACCGGCGAACCGCAGCGAGGCGGCGAGCAGTTCGCGGATGTTGGGCTCGTCGTCGACGACCAGCAGGCTGGCCTCGGCGGAGGGTTCCGTTCCGTCCATGGTGTGCATGTCCCTTCACGTGCCGGGACCGTCGGGTGGACACAGGCGCCAGGACCGTACAGCGCCAAGATGAGAGCCCGATGAGGGCGGGCCGGTCAGCCGCCGCTGCCCCCGGCGGACTGCCGGTTGCCGCCGAAGCCCCCGAACCCTCCGAACCCGCCGAATCCCCCGGCGGTCGCGCCCCCCTCGGTCACCTGGGTCGCGGCGACATTGCCGGAGTCGTCCTTGGTGCCCTGCACCACCACGGTGTCGCCGGGCTGGAGGTCGGACACCTTGCCGTCCTTGCTGAGCTTCACCTTGGTCGAGCCACCTGTGGTGATCTTGACCGTGTTGCCCTGCGCATCGGTGAGGTAGAGGTTGCTGCCGTCGACCACCTTCACGGTCCCGGTGGTCAGGCTGCCGGCGGACCCGGCGCCCGTGGCCCCGCCCGGCAGCCCCTCCTGCCCCTGCCGGGCGCCCTGCTGCCCCGACCCGCCGGTGGTGCCGCGCTGGCCGAAGCCGGATGCGGCGGCGGGCAGCCTGGACCCCGCGCCGCCGTGGTCGCGCTCGTACCAGACGCCGCCGGAGAAGGCCGCAGCCGCCACGATGCCGCCGCTCAGGCAGAGGGTGAGCCAGGGCAGCCTGCGGCGCGGCGGGGCGGCCAACTCGGCGCTGATGTCGCGGGTGTCGGGCGGCGTGGCCAGGATGTCCTCCGGCGTGGCGGCGGGCGGCGGCACCGTCTCCGGAACCTCGGCCGGCTCCGCCTTGACCAGGTCTGCCCGGTGTGCGCCCATGTCTGTCATCTCCTTGTGCCTGCTCATGGCGCGCTGCCTACTCATGACGCAGGGCCTCGATCGGCCGCAGCGAGGCGGCGCGGTTGGCGGGGTAGCTGCCGAAGAAGAGCCCGATGGCGACCGCGATGGCGAAGGCGCCGACCACGGACTCCGGGATGACCACCGGTTTGATGCCGACCACGGTGAAGTGCGAGCCGACCACGCCGACCAGCACCCCGAGGGCGGCCCCCAGGACCGACAGCAGCGTCGACTCGGCGAGGAACTGGCCGAGGATCACGCCCTTGGGCGCACCGATCGCCTTGCGGATGCCGATCTCCCGGGTCCGCTCGGTGACGGTCACCAGCATGATGTTGGTGATCCCGATGCCGCCCACCAGCAGCGAGATGGCGGCCACCGCGCCGAGCAGCACGGTGAAGGTCTCGCTGGTGCTCTGCCGGGCGGAGAGCAGCGACTCCTGGCTGCTCACCCGGAAGTCCAGGTTGCTGGAGTCCTTGATGCCATGGGTGCCCATCAGCACCTGGGTGATCTCGCTCTGGGCGGCGGTGGTGGTGTCGGCGGAGGTCGCCTGGACCAGGATCTGGTTGAGCGCGCCGAAGCCGGTGAAGGCGTTCTGCACGGTGGGCAGCGGGGCGATCACCACATCGTCGGAGTCGCTGATGCCGGTGCTGCCCTTCTCCGCCAGCACACCGCGCACGGTGAACGGGGTGCCGCCGATGACCACGCTCTTGCCCACCGGGTCGGCGGTGCCGAACAGCTCCTCCGCCGTGGTGGAGCCGATCACGGCCACCTTGCGGGAGTTGAGCACATCGTCGTTGGAGAAGTAGTCGCCCTGGGCGACCTTGCTGTTGGTGGTCTCGAAGTAGGCGGGGTAGGTGCCGACGAGCGAGTTGACGGTGTATTCGGTGCCCTCGTAGACGGCCGTGCCGGAGCCGGTGACCACCGGGGCGACCGACTTGATGTCGGGGGCGTCCTCGGAGGTGGCCAGCGCCTTGGCGTCCTTGAGGGTCAGTTCCTTGGTGGCGCCGGTGGAGCGCGCGGCGCCGAAGCCGCCGCCGGAGGAGGAGACGGTGAGCGCATTGGTGCCCAGCGAGGTGATGGAGTTCTTCACCGCCTCCGAGGAGCCGTTGCCCACCGCCAGCAGCAGGATCACCGCCGCGACGCCGATCAGCACCCCGAGCATGGTCAGCGCGGAGCGCACCTTGTTGGCCGCCAGCCCGCCGACGGCGAACCGCAGGATCTGCCAGGCGATCACCGTCCGCCTCCGATCGCCGAGGGCCGGGCGGCCGCATGGTCGGCCAGGACCGGCGGCGGGCCCTCCACCGGCGCCTGCCGGACGTCGGAGACGATCCGCCCGTCCACCAGCCGCAGCACCCGCTTGGCGTGCCGGGCCACCTCGTCCTCATGGGTGATCAGGACCACGGTGCGGCCCGCCGCGTTCAGCCGGTCGACGATGGCCAGCACCTCCTCGGTGGAACGGCTGTCCAGGTTGCCGGTGGGCTCGTCCGCGAGCAGCATCGCCGGGGCGGTGACCAGCGCCCGTGCCACCGCCACCCGCTGCTGCTGGCCGCCGGAGAGCTCATTGGGCCGGTGGTCCAGGCGGTCTTCGAGGCCGACCATGGTGAGCGCCGCCACCGCGCGGCGGCGCCGCTCGGCGGCACGCACCCCGGCATAGGCGAGCGGCAGCTCCACCTGGGCCAGCGCGGTGGTGCGGGGCACCAGGTTGAAGGACTGGAAGATGAAGCCGATCTTGCGGTTGCGCACCAGGGAGAGCTGGTGCTCGTCCAGGTGCCCGACGTCGATGCCGTCCAGCAGATAGCGGCCGGTGGTGGGCACGTCCAGGCAGCCCAGGATGTTCATCAGGGTCGATTTGCCGGAGCCGGAGCTGCCCATCACGGCGACGAAGTCGCCCTGCCGGACGTCCAGGCTGACGCCCAGCGGCTCGCCGCCGGCCGGGTCGTCGGGGCCGCGCAGCGCATGCACGGTGGCCTCGCCCGAGCCGTACGACTTGCGGACCCTGCGGACCGAGATCACCGGTACCGGGCCGGACGGCACGCCCGTCGGCCGGGCGGACGGCAGGCCGGACGGCAGGCCGGGCGCGGCGGGGCGGGCGGCCCGGCCGCGTCCTCGGCCGACCGTCAGCCTGGGGCTCACCGGCCACCCCCGCCCGTGCGGACCTGGCCGCCGCCGAAGCCGCCCCGGGAGAAGCCGCCGCCGGTTCCGGCGAAGCCACCCGCCACCCCGGGGAAGGCACCGCCGGGGAAGCCATTGCCGCCGGAGGCGGTGGTGGAGGTCAGCGCCACCTTCTCACCGGCCGAGAGCCCCGAGGTGACCTGCACGGTCGAGTCGCCCTCGATGCCGACCTCCACCTTGCGGCTCTCGGTGGAGCCGTCGTCCTTGACCACGGTCGCCGTGCGGGTGGTCCCGGTGCCGGACACCGCGTTGGTGGGGATGTACAGGGCGTTGTCGGCCTCACCGGTGACCACCGAGATGGTGGCGCTCATACCGGTGCGCAGGCTGCCGGTGGGACTGGTGATCCTGAGCGTGGCGGCGTACTGCACCGCGCTGCCGGAGCCGGTGCCGCTGCCGCTGCTGGTCGGCAGCGAGCTGATGGAGAGCACCTTGGCCTTGAGTTCGGTGTCCGGCTGGGCGTTGAGGGTGACCGTTGCGGCCTGGCCCTTCTTGACCTTGAGCGCGTCGGCCTCCGAGAAGGAGGCGTCGACCTGCATACCGGAGGGGTTGGTGATGACCACAAAGCCGGAGAGGGTGCCGGACGAGGACGAGGACGACGAGCCGGTGGAACCGGCGGAGCCGCCCTGTCCCGACCCCGAGGAGGAGCCGGTACCGGAGACGGTGTCGCCGACCTTGCCGCCGACCGAGGCGACCGTGCCGGACACCGGGGCCTTGAGCACCGTGCCGGCCAGCGCGGTCTTGGCGTCGCTGAGGCTGTTCTGCGCCTCGGTGACCTGCTGTTCGGCCTGGGCCACCGCCGAGGCGTCGACCTTGGTGGTGGTCGTGGTGACCGGCGCGGTCGACTCACCGCCCGCAGCACCGCCGCCGCCCCGGCCACCACCGGTGCCGGAGCCGGTGCCCGTGCCCGTGCCCGTGCCCGTGCCCGTGCCGGGGACGGTGGTGGTGACGGTCTCGCCCGCCTGCGCCTTGGTCAGCGCGGCCTCCGCGCTGTTCAGCGCCGCCTGGGCGGCATCCACCTTGGCCTGGGCGTCGGTGTCCGACACTTCGGCCAGCACCTGGCCCTTCTTCACCGTGTCGCCGACCGCCACCTTCACCGAGGTGAGGGTGCCGCCCGTGGTGAAGTCCACCCCGGCGTCGGTGGGGGACGCCAGCGTGCCCGAGCCGGAGACGGTGGCGAGCACCACGCCCTTGGCCACGGTGGCGGTACGGGTCTGCCCGGTGCGCGTCGTCGGGGTCGCGTCGGCGTTCACCGTGGCGTACGCCAGGCCGCCGCCGGCCAGCAGGACGACACCGAGCAGGGAGTTCAACAGGACGGCCCTGCGCCGCCGAGGGAGCACCTTCATGGCGGCCCAGCGTGCACTGCACCTTTAGCGGAAGCCTGGGAGCGACCTGGGAGTCGGCTGGGAGTGCAGACCACCGCATATCGCCCACCGCCGGACGGAACGGCCGCGCCTCGGGCGGCCGAAGGGCCTCGCTCCGGTCCCGCGCCCAGGAAACTCACAGGGTTCGCCCGGCCCGCCCTCATGGCTGTGCGGTTGATTGCCACAGGTTGGTCGCTCGCGCTGCTGCCGGACGCCCGCCGGAGCCCGTCAACCTCTGAGGAGCCGCTGGTATGTCCGGTACCCCCACGGTCGCGCCCGGACCAGCCCGCCCGCCGCGCCGACGCGGCAGGGCAGTCGCCGGGGCCGCCGCCCTGATCTGCGGGACGCTGCTGGTGGCAGGCTGCGCCTCCGGCAGTTCCGGCGGCTCCGGCGGCTCCGGCACGGCCGGTACAGCCCGCGCGGACGCCGGCGGCCCGGGCGGTGAGTTCGCCGCCTACCTCCAGTGCCTGGAGCAGAACGGCTACACCCCGCCGGCCCGGCCCAGCGGAGCCCCGTCCGGCATGCCGCACCGCAGCGGCCGACCGGAGGGGTGGAACCCCAGCGACCGTCCCAGCGGCTGGCCCAGTGGGCGCCCGAGCGGCTGGCCGAGCGGACGTCCCAGCGCCTGGCCCAGCGGAATGTCGGGCGGGATGCGGGGTGGGGGCTTCGGGATGGGCAACACCGCCGACCCGGCGTACCAGAAGGCGGCGGCGGCCTGCGAGTCCAAGCGGCCGTCCTTCGGCGGCGGGCGGAGCGGCGGCGGCGGGAACGGTGGCGGGAGCAATGGCAGTGCGGAGAGTTCCGCGCTCAGGGCGTTCGCCGACTGCATGAAGGACAAGGGCGTCACCGTGGCGTCCGGCGGCACCAACCCGCTGGCGGGCCTCTCCACCGCCGACCCCAGGACCGCCGCCGCCCTCAAGACCTGCCGCCCGCTGCTGCCCTCGGCAGGCGCGGCCCCGGCCCCCAGCGCCTCCCCCAGCGCCTGAGGGCCCGCCCCTCCGGCCGGGGGCGAGGTGCGCGCCCCCGGCCGGTCCGGTCAGAGCTCCTTGCGGAACGCCTCGGCGGTGCGCAGGAAGATGTCATTGGCCTCGGTCTCACCGATGGTCACCCGGACCCCCTCGCCGGCGAACGGCCGCACCACGACCCCGGCGGCCTCGCACGCGGCGGCGAAGTCCAGGGTGCGCTCGCCGAGCCGCAGCCAGACGAAGTTGGCCTGCGACTCCGGCACCGTCCAGCCCTGCCCGGCCAGCGCCTCCGCGACCCGGGCCCGCTCCTGCACCAGCGCGTCCACCCGGACCAGCAGCGCCTCCTCGGCCCGCAGCGAGGCCACCGCCGCGTCCTGGGCGAGCTGGCTGACGCCGAACGGCACCGCCGTCTTGCGCAGCGCGGCGGCCACCGGCTCATGGGCGATGGCGAACCCGACCCGCAGCCCGGCCAGCCCGTACGCCTTGGAGAAGGTGCGCAGCACGCAGACGTTCGGCCGGTCGCGGTAGAGGTCGACGCCGTCCGGCACCTCGGCGTCCCGGATGAACTCCCGGTACGCCTCGTCCAGCACCACCAGCACGTCGCCCGGCACCCGGTCCAGGAACCGCTCCAGCTCGGCGCGGCGCACCACGGTGCCGGTCGGGTTGTTGGGGTTGCAGACGAAGACCAGCCGGGTCCGCTCGGTGATGGCGTCGGCCATGGCGTCCAGGTCGTGCACCTCGCCGGGGGTCAGCGGCACCTGGACCGCCGTGGCGCCGCTGATCCGCGTGATGATCGGGTACGCCTCGAAGGACCGCCAGGCGTACACCACCTCGTCGCCGGGCCCGGCCGTCGACTGGATCAGCTGCTGGGCGACGCCCACCGAGCCGGTGCCGGTCGCGATGTGCTCCGGCGGCACGCCGAACCGCTCGGCCAGCTCGGCGGTGAGGCCGGAGCAGGCCATGTCGGGGTAGCGGTTGAAGCGGCCGGCCGTCTCCACCACCGCCTCCAGGACGCCGGGCAGCGGGTCGTAGGGGTTCTCGTTGGAGGAGAGCTTGTAGGCCGGAGCGCCGTCCGCACCGGAGGCCGGGCGTCCCGGCTTGTAGGTGGGAATGCCCTCCAGCGCCCGCCGAAGCCGGGGCCCCTGTGCAGCCGTGCCGCTCACCGTGGTCTCCTCCACTTGCTCGTTCACTTGCTCGTTCACACCCGACCGTACGGTCGGGAACACCTTACGAGCCGCGTGTTCGGAATTCACCCGTGCAGGTGAGATATACGGACGGCCCGCGATCGAGGACCCTCCACCCGCCCTGCCCGCGATGGCACATGTCAGAGGAAACCCGCCTTTTGAAGGCCGCCTTCCAAGGAGGAAGGCCCTGACGGTCATGGAGAAACGTATCTCCGGACGGATGTGACCAACCGCTCACGGACAGTCGCCATGCGCCATACGATCGGTCCGCCATGACAGCAGCAGCCAACCAGAGCGGCCGTCGGCCCACCAGCCCGAGGAGGCTGGAGCGGGCCGGCATCCGGGACGTTGCCGCCGCGGCCGGAGTCTCGATCACCACCGTCTCCGACGCCCTCAACGGCAAGGGCCGCCTCCCCGACGAGACCCGCAGCCGGGTGCGCGAGGTCGCCGAACGGCTGGGCTACCGCCCGTCAGCGGCGGCCCGCACGCTGCGCACCGGCCGGTCCGGCCTGCTCGGTCTCACCGTGACCACCTACGGCGAGGAGCCCTTCACCTTCACCGAGTTCGCCTACTTCGCCGAGATGGCCCGCGCCGCCACCTCGGCGGCGCTCAACCGCGGCTACGCCCTGGTGGTGCTGCCCGCCTCCTCCCGGCACGATGTCTGGGGCAATGTCGCCCTGGACGGCACCGTGGTCATCGACCCCGCCGACCACGACCCGGTGGTCGCCGAACTCCACCGCCAGGGCGTCCCCGTGGTCAGCGACGGCAAGCCCGGCAACTGCCCCGTCACCGCCTGGGTGGACAACGACCACGAAGCCGCCGTGCTCGGCATCCTCGACCACCTCTCCGGCGCCGGCGCCCGCCGCATCGGACTGCTCACCGGCACCAGCACCGACACCTACACCCGGCTCAGCACCGAGGCGTACCTCTCCTGGTGCGCCCGGGTCGGCCAGGAGCCCGTCCACGAGACCTACCCCGCGCACGACCCCGCCGCCGGCGCCGTCGCCGCCGACCGGCTGCTGGCCCGCCCCGACCGGCCCGACGCCGTCTACGGCCTCTTCGACCCCAACGGCACCGACCTGCTGGCCGCCGCCCGCCGCTATGGACTGCGCGTACCGGAGGACCTGCTGCTGGTCTGCTGCAGCGAAAGCGATGTGTACGCCACCACCGAACCCCCCATCACCACGCTCTCCCTCAAACCCCGGAACATCGGCACCACCGTGGTCAACCTGCTGATCGACGCCATCGAAGGGGTCGGCGAGACCCCCGGGCGACGCCTCGCCCCCGGCGCCGAACCGCCGCCCGGGCGGCTGATGCCCACCGAACTGATCGTGCGCGCCTCCTCGCAGCGCCGCAGCCCGCGCACCACGGTCAGCCCGCCCCGCACACCGGACGAGGGCTGAGCCACGCCCGGCACGTCCCCCTGCCACCCGCCCGCACCGGACAAACCGGGACACCCGACGGGCCGCCACCGCAAGCCGACCGCATCGGATACGGCCCAGGTGCGGACGCCGGGAGACCCGTCTTCCTATGATGGGCGGATGACACCCGAGGACCGCTTCCCCGGGCCTGAGCTGCCGGAGACAGGCCCCCGAGCCCGCATGGCCCTCGACCCCGTGTCGTACGCGTACGAGGGCGGCGTCCACGGCGGTCCGCAGCAGCCGTGGTCCGACCCCGGGTACGACGGCACGGAGAGCAGCGGGCACCCCGGCGCTCCCCGGCATCCCGAGGAGCCCGCGCACCCCGAGGAGCCTGCTCCACCGTCCGTCCGGGGCTGGTTCGAGGACACCGGCCAGACCCCCGGCGACGACCAGGACCCGCGCACCCTGGCCGCCTTCGGCGCGGACGGCCCGGCCTTCGCGCCCGCCGACCCCCCCACCCTGGACCTCGGCGCCCCCGTCCCCGCCGACCCCTCCGCCGCACCCGGCACGGCCCCCGAGCCGGTCCCGACCGACGCCCCCGTCGGCCCGCTCTATGTCGTCGGCGACGTCCACGGATACCTGGACGAACTGCGCGCCGCGCTCCACCAGCAGGGCCTGGTCGACACCGACGGCCACTGGTCGGCCGGCCGCTCCCGGATCTGGTTCCTCGGCGACTTCACCGACCGGGGCCCCGACGGCATCGGCGTCATCGACCTGGTGATGCAGCTGGCCGCCGAGGCCGCAGCCGCCGGCGGCTACTGCCGCGCCCTGATGGGCAATCACGAACTGCTGCTGCTCGGCGCCCACCGCTGGGGCGACGAGCCCGTGCAGTCCACCGCCGGCACCGCCTCCTTCCTCGCGGCCTGGCGGCTCAACGGCGGCCAGCAGCACGACATGGACCGCCTGGAGCCGCACCACATCAGCTGGCTCTCCCGGCTGCCCGCCGCCGTGGTCGAGGACGACCACCTGCTGCTGCACTCCGACACCACCGCCTACCTGGAGTACGGCGCCTCCATCGACGAGGTCAACGACACCGTCCATGAGCTCCTCGCCTCCGACGACGCCGACGCCTGGTGGGACTGCTTCCGCCGCTTCACCCGGCGGTTCTCCTTCCGCGGCGAGGCCGGGCCGGCCGCGGTCGGCGAACTGCTGGGCGCCTATGGCGGCCACCGCGTCGTCCACGGCCACAGCCCCATCCCGTACCTCACCGGCGACGTCCACAGCGAGGACGGCCACGCCCCCAGCCAGATCACCGGCCCCCATGTGTACGCCGACGACCTCGCCGTCGCCATGGACGGCGGCGTCACCATGGAGGGCCGGCTGCTCGTCGCCCGCCTTCCGCTGAGCTGACCGCCGACTCCATCCCGGAATCTCTGAACTTCCTCAAACGGGCTGTTACCGTGTCAGCCCGCACCCCTACCATCGAGACATCCGTCGCGGGCCCCTTCCGCACAACGGCCGTTCCCCACCGCAGACGCCGGGACGGAAGGACCACCCACCTCTCTCTGCCGGAGCAATCGGGGGCCTTTATGAACACCGCTCCGCACCTGCGACCCGAAGACCGCCCGGATTTCGAGCGGGCCCTGGACGAGGCACTGCGCGCCGACGCCGTCCGCCGGGCACTGCAAGCGCCCGGCGCCGGGCTCAACGCCGAGCAGCTGCGCACCCGAGCCCTGGCCGCCATCGGCGTCATCGCCGCCGAGGCCGCCGGTGAGTACGGCTACTACACCGCCCTGCACGACCGGGTCCGCGAGTCCGCACCCCTGCAAGACGGCCGACAGGGCAGCAACCCCGGCACCACCGGCGGCCTCAGCGCCGGCGCCGTGCCCGTGATGATCGTGCTGGCACCCATCCTGGCCTGGGCCGCCGCCCTGATCCTGCTGCTGCTCGGCTACGGCCTGCGCGCCACCGAACCGCACCTGGAGTTCGCCCACTCCCTGGTCACCGCCGGCTGGGTCTCGCTCGCCGTCGGAGCCGTCGCCCTGGTCGGCGGCATCATCGGGCTGCTGCTCACAGCCCTGCGGGACGGCTCCGCCCCACCGGACGGCCAGGACCCCGAGATCTACGCCGAGCTGGCCACCGCCAAGGACACCTGGAAGGCCGCACTGCGCGACCGGGGCATCCTGCCCTTCCTCCTCGCCGCCCTCCCCGCCGCCACCGCCGCCGAGCCCACCGAACGGGCCGTGGCCGCCGCCGGAGGCGGCGTCAGCCTGGTCCGCCGCCCCGACCTCGGCTACACCTCCCCCGGCTTCACCAGCCCCGGCCCCGAGCCCACCCCCCGCCGCGACCACGGCTCCCGCCCCGCCTCCTTCTCCTCCCCCGACTACTCCGGCCCCGGCTACTCCGGCCCCGGCTACTCCTCGCCCGACTTCACCAGCCCCAACTACGACGGCCCGGATCAGCCGCGCCCCTGAGCCGCATTGATTCCACGGGGGCGCAAAGGAGTGCGAGCGATATCCCCCGGACGGCCGAGTCGTTGGGCCGGATATGACACCTCACACGCACAGCAGCGAACTCGTCCGGCTGGACTTCCAGGGCGGCGAGGTCCGTGTCGTCATCATCGACGGTGATCCCTGGTGGGTGGCCTCGGATGTCTGCGGCGCCCTCGACATCTCGCAGACCCATCGCGCTCTGGCCGGCCTGGACGACGACGAAAAGGGGCGTCACACTATGACGACCCCCGGCGGTGACCAGCAGGTTTCCATCATCAACGAGCCCGGCCTCTACTCCCTGATCCTCCGTTCCCGCAAACCGGAGGCCAAGGCGTTCAAGCGCTGGGTGGTCCATGAGGTGCTGCCCACCATCCGCCGTACCGGCCGGTACGCGGTGGACGAGCGCCCCGCCTCCGACCTCCCCGTGGACATGCACGCCTTCCTCCGGGAGGTGTCCCAGGTCGCGACCGAAGCCGCGGTGGCCGCCGCCCGCGAGGCCACCAGGGAGGCCACGCTCTCCTTCCGGGAGACCCTGGCGGAGACCCGGGACGCCTTCCGCGAGGCCGTCGCCGAGATGCGCGACACCTTCACCGAGACCGTCCGCGAAGTCACCGCCGCCCACGCAGCCGTACCGCCTCCCCGGCACCCCCTGGACCAGCCGATCTGGCACCCGCACATCCCCCGGGACGCCCTCTCCTTCGGAGAGCTGGCCGACGCCTTCAGCGCGGAGT
This sequence comes from Peterkaempfera bronchialis, assembly GCF_003258605.2. NCBI lineage: Bacteria > Bacillati > Actinomycetota > Actinomycetes > Kitasatosporales > Streptomycetaceae > Peterkaempfera > Peterkaempfera bronchialis. The sequence goes on along the minus strand of NZ_CP031264.1, from coordinate 3,567,108 downwards.
TCGACCGTCCGGGGATCAGCCGGGAGACGCTGCTCACCGTGGCCCGGGACGCCGGTCTGATCGCCCTCGTCCCCGCCCCCAACGCCGGGCACACCCTGGCCGACGTCCGCCTCCAGTCGCTCTTCCGGGTCCGCCGCATCGACGGCTCGCGGCGATGCTGGAGCTGCGCCTACCACTTCCAGCCGGTGGTCCTCCCCGACGGAGTCGCCATCATGCGCCAACTGGTCGCCCAGGACGTCGACCGGGGAATCCTCTGAGACCTGCTTGACCTTCACACGCGCCCTCCCCCGTCAGCTCGGGGGAAGGCCCGTGTCGCAGGCACTGCGGATCAGTCGGCCAGCGGAAGGTAGAGGCGGTTGCCGTGGGCGGCGAACTCGTCGGACTTGGCCCGCATACCCGCCTCCGCCTCCGCCTCGGCCTCCGCCTCGGCCTCGGCTTCGGCGGCGGTGATGGCGGCGGTCCGGCCGTCGCCGTGGGCGGCGCGGATGTCCTGGGAGATCTTCATCGAACAGAATTTGGGGCCGCACATGGAGCAGAAGTGGGCGGTCTTGGCGGGCTCGGCGGGGAGGGTCTCGTCGTGGAAGGCGCGGGCGGTCTCGGGGTCGAGGGCCAGGTTGAACTGGTCTTCCCAGCGGAATTCGAAGCGGGCGTCGGAGAGGGCGTCGTCCCACGCCTGGGCACCGGGGTGGCCCTTGGCCAGGTCGGCGGCGTGGGCGGCGATCTTGTAGGTGATGACGCCGGTCTTGACGTCGTCGCGGTCGGGAAGGCCCAGGTGCTCCTTGGGGGTGACGTAGCAGAGCATGGCCGTGCCCCACCAGGCGATCATGGCGGCGCCGATGCCGGAGGTGATGTGGTCATAGCCCGGGGCGACATCGGTGGTCAGCGGGCCGAGGGTGTAGAAGGGCGCCTCGTCGCAGATCTCCTTCTGGAGGTCCATGTTCTCGCGGATCCGGTGCATGGGGACGTGCCCCGGGCCCTCGATCATCACCTGGACGTCCCGGTCGCGGGCGATCCGGCCGAGTTCGCCGAGGGTTCGCAGTTCGGCGAACTGGGCCTCGTCGTTGGCGTCAGCGATGGAGCCCGGGCGCAGGCCGTCGCCGAGCGAGTAGGTGACGTCATAGGCGCGGAGGATGTCGCAGAGTTCCTCGAAGTGGGTGTAGAGGAAGTTCTCCTGGTGGTGGGCGAGGCACCAGGCGGCCATGATGGAGCCGCCCCGGGAGACGATGCCGGTCTTGCGGCGGGCGGTGAGGGGGACGTACCGCAGCAGCACGCCGGCGTGCACGGTCATATAGTCGACGCCCTGCTCGCACTGCTCGATGACGGTGTCGCGGTAGACGTCCCAGCCGAGTTCCTCCGCGCGGCCGTCGACCTTCTCCAGGGCCTGGTAGATGGGCACGGTGCCGATCGGGACGGGGGAGTTGCGCAGGATCCACTCGCGGGTGGTGTGGATGTTGCGGCCGGTGGAGAGATCCATGACGGTGTCGGCGCCCCAGCGGGTGGCCCAGGTCATCTTCTCCACCTCCTCCTCGATGGAGGAGGTGACGGCGGAGTTGCCGATATTGGCGTTGATCTTCACCAGGAAGTTGGTGCCGATGACCGCCGGTTCGACCTCGGGGTGGTTGACGTTGACCGGGATGACGGCCCGGCCCCGGGCGACCTCGTCGCGGACGAACTCCGGGTCCAGGCCCTCCCGCAGGGCCGCGAACTCCATCTCCGGGGTGACCAGTCCCCGCCTGGCGTAGCCGAGTTGGGTGACGGCGGCGCCGTTCCGGGCGCGCAGCGGGCGGCGGGGGCGGCCGGGGAAGACCGCGTCCAGGTTGCGGAGGCCGCCGCGCGGCGCCGTGTGCCGCAGGCCGTCGTCCTCGGGTCGGGGCGTGCGGCCCTCGTACTCCTCGGTGTCACCGCGCTGCCGGATCCACGGGTCGCGCAGTGCGGGCAGGCCGCGCCGCACATCGGTCTCGTATGCGGGGTCGGTGTACGGGCCGGAGGTGTCGTACAGCGGCACGGTGCGCCCGTCGGTGAGGTGCACCTCCCGGTAGGGGACCCGGAGGTCGGGGCGGGATCCGGTGCGGTACGCCTTGTGCCAGGCGGGGGTGGGGTACCCGCTGCGGGCAGACGTCTCCTGCTGTGCTCGGTGCGTGGTCATCAGACCTACTACTCCCTACGCCGGCATTACCCGGTCAGGTTCTGCGGTCGGCACAGCGGTCAGTGCCCTCTCAGCCCGGTGCTCCGAGCTCCCGCGTCTGCATCAGATGGTCCAACCGTAACGGGGCCGTGGCGCGTACCGCCAGAACGCATCGGCATGGTTCCCTTGTCTCGCCCCACCCCCGGAAGGACTCTCCCGTGGCAGCAGGACACGACCAGCAGCAGCCCGGCGACGGCGACGACCCCGCCCTCGCCCATAGCCACGCCACCTCCCCCAGCCACGGCCACGGACACGGACACGGCCACAGCCATGCGCACCACCATGGACCGGCCGCCCCGGCGTCGGCGCGGCTGCGGCGGGTGATCGCGGCGGTGCTGGTGCCGTTCGCGGTGGCGGTGGTGGCCGGGCTGGTGGTGCTCTGGCCGGGCGGGGTGCCGCCGCACAGCGGGGGCGCGTCGGGGATCGGGTTCGACCAGAAGACGGTGCACGGCACGGTGGTGGCCACGGCGCAGGCGCCATGCCAGGGGGACGCGGGCACGGCGGTCTGCACCAAGGTCTCGGTGCGGCTGACCAGCGGGCCGGAGGCGGGGCGGACGGTCCGGCAGACCCTCAACCCGGACGGGACCGGCCGCTGGTCGGCGGGCGACAAGGTGATCCTCACGGACTCGCCGGGTGCGCCGCCGGAGCTGCGGTACGCCATCGCCGACGCCGACCGGGCGGTGCCGATGGCGGCGCTGGCGGCGGTGTTCGCGCTGGCGGTGGTGGCGGTGGGCCGGCTGCGGGGGCTGACGGCGCTGGTGGCGCTGGTGGTGAGCTTTGCGATCCTGACGCTCTTCATCCTGCCGGCGGTCCTGCACGGGCAGAATCCGCTGCTGGTGGCGGTGGTCGGCGGCAGCGCGATCATGCTGGTGGCGCTGTATCTCTGCCATGGGCTGTCGGCCCGTACCTCGGTGGCGGTGATCGGCACCCTCTCCTCGCTGGCGCTGATCGGGGTGTTGGGGGAGGTCTTCATAGGGCTGACCAAGCTGACCGGCAACACCTCGGACGAGACGGCGCTGGTGCATTCGCTCTATCCGGGGATCCGGCTGGACGGCGTGCTGCTGGCCGGTGTGATCATCGGTTCGTTGGGTGTACTGGACGATGTGACGGTGACCCAGACCTCGGCGGTGTGGGAGTTGCGGGCGGCCAATCCCGGGCTGGGTGCCCGGCAGCTCTACCGGGCGGGCATACGGATCGGCCGCGACCACATCGCGTCCACGGTCAACACCCTGGTGATGGCGTACGCGGGCGCGGCGCTGCCGCTGCTGCTGCTCTTCTCCATCTCCCAGCGGGACGTGGGCTCGGTGGCGACCAGCGAGATCGTCGCCGAGGAGATCGTGCGGACCCTGGTGGGCTCGATCGGGCTGGTGGCCTCCGTCCCGGTGACCACGGCGCTGGCGGCGCTGGTGGCCTCCCGCGACCGGGTGGGGCCGGTGGGCAGGTCGCGGCGGGCGAGGGGCGGGCTCCCCACGCCGGCCGCCGTACCGGCCCCGGCCACCGCCGCGCCCGACGGGGCACCGACGGGGACACCGACCGGGACACCGACCGGGCCTGTCGGGCACCGCCGACGCTGAGCCGGGCTGCGGGCAGGGCTGCGGGCCGGGCCGCGGGCCGTACCCTCGTCGGAAGGGGTGGTGACGCGCATGGTGGGACGTCAGGGCCGGGTGACCGGTGCGGTGGGTCCGGGGCTGGTCGGTGAGGTGATGGTCGCGGTGCGGGGCGGCGCCGAGGCGTTCCTGGCGTTTCCGGCCGACCCCGAGGAGCGGATCGCGGTGGGCACCCCGGTGGTCGTGGTGGAGTACCAGCCGCCGCGCACCGTCTATGTGGCCCGGGCCTACGGATGACCGGCTGACGTATCGTCCGACTTTCGGGCCCGCGTCTTCCCAAGCGGCCGGGAGGGGCGCAGACTCATCTGTCGCCGCTCTGTTCCGCCGGTGGCTGCGGACCGTGCAGCCGGGGATCCCCGGGCGGCCCGAAGGGGGGATGCGCCGATGGTCGTCGGCGTCGTGGCGGCGGTGGTGGTGGCCGCTCTGCTGGTGCTGTTCCTGATCTTCAAGATGATGTGGCGGGTCGCCGAGCCCAATGAGGCCCTGGTGATCTCCGGTTCCAAGCACGAGGGCCTGGGCGAGGGGTTGGGCTTCCGGATCGTCACCGGCCGGGGGACGCTGGTGATGCCCGGCGTGCAGGCGGTGCGGAAGCTCTCGCTCGACCTCAACGAGGCGGCCCTGGACGTGGAGTGCGTGACCGGCCAGGGCATCCCGGTGCGGGTGAAGGGCGTGGTCATCTTCAAGGTGGGCGACGACATGGTGTCGATCGCCAATGCCGCCCGCCGCTTCCTTGACCAGCAGAAGCAGATGAGCGCCCGGGTGCACAACGTCTTCGCGGGCCATCTGCGGTCGATCGTGGGCGGGCTGACGGTCGAGGACATGATCCGCGACCGGGAGCGGCTGACCGGGGAGACCCGGGCGGCGTCCGGTGTGGAGATGGAGAAGCTCGGCCTGATCATCGACTCGCTTCAGATCCAGGAGATCCTGGACCCGACCGGGTACATCAAGAACCTCGCCGCGCCGCATGCCGCAGCGGTGCAGCGGGATGCGCGCATCGCGCAGGCCGCCGCCGACCGGCTGGCGACCGAGGCCGAGCAGGAGGCGGCGGCGCGCAAGGCGGAGGCCACCCGCAACAGCCAGATCCAGCAGGCCGGGTACCAGGCGGAGATGGACAAGGCGGCGGCCCTGGCCCACCAGGCGGGGCCGCTGGCGGACGCGGCGGCGCGGCAGGAGGTCGTGGTCCAGGAGACCCGGGTGGCGGAGCTGGAGGCGCAGCGCCGGGAGCAGCAGCTCCAGGCGGATGTACGCAAGCCGGCCGACGCGCAGGCGTACCAGACCCGCACCCTGGCCGAGGCGGAGCGCGATGCGCGGATCTCCTCGGCGCAGGCGCAGGCGCAGGAGACCGAGCTGGCGGCGGTCGCCGAGGCGACCCGGGTGAAGACGGCGGCGGCAGCGGAGGCGGAGGCCACCCGGGCACGCGGGCTGGCGGCGGCGGAGGCGACCCGGGCGACGGGTGAGGCGGAGGCGGCGGCCTCCCGGGCACGCGGTCTGGCCGAGGCGGAGGCGTCGAAGGCCAAGGGCCTGGCCGAGGCGGAGGCGATCAAGGCGCGGGCGGCGGCGCTGGCGGAGAACCCCGAGGCGGTGGTGGCGCAGCAGTTGGCGGAGAACTGGCCGGACATCGTGACGGCCGCCGCCGAGGCGTTCGGCGGTGTGGACCACATGGTGGTGCTGAACGGCGCGGACGGGGTGTCGGAGCTGTTCGCGAAGGCGCTCACCATGGGCGGTACGGGGCTGGGGCTGGCCCGGCAGCTGCTCTCCACCGTGAACGGGGCGGCTGCGCCGCAGGGCGTGGCGGACCGTGCGGTGCCCGAGTCGGTCCCGATCCTGGTCGAGGCCGACGGCGACGCGGAAGGCGGGGCCCAGCCCGGGGACGGCGCCGGGCGGGGCTGACCGGGTGGTGTCCGGACATCGGCGTGCCCGCACACCGTCGCGGTGTGCGGGCACGCCCGGCGTCGGGGGGCCGCTAACTCTTGGCGGCCTTCTTGACCAGGATCACCACGGCGGCGGCGATACCGACGACGATCAGCGCCTTGAAGGCGAAGGCGATGACGGCGCCGACCAGGCCGAGGACGGCCCACAGCACATTCCACGCCACGACCAGCACCACGATCGGGACCACGATGTTGCGCACCCAGGAGGGCAGCGACTTCCAGAACTCAGCCATGTCCGTTCCTTCTCTCCCCTCGGACCGGCTCTCGCGACGCCGTGTCCCGTCCGCTGTGGACTTCTTCGATCGTACGGGCGGTCCGAAGGGGAAACGAGGGCCGTCGGCCCGGAGAAGACCCGGACATTCCCCTGACCCGGCCGTCCGGGCAGGCCCTCAGACCGGCCAGGTCTCACCACGCCAGGCGGCGTCCCAGAACATCCATTCATAGCGGCTGGTGGTGGTGAAGTGCTCGGTCGCACGCCGCCGCTCTGCTTCCGAGAGCTCCTCGCCGATCCGGTCGGTGAGGTCGAGCACCCGCCGCACCACCGTCTGGAACGCCTCGTCGCCGTAGGTGGCGATCCAGCGGGCGTACAGCGGGTCGGGGGAGGAGGAGGCGAGCAGCCGCTCGCCGACCCGGGCGTAGATCCAGTAGCAGGGCAGCACTGCGGCCAGGGCCTCGGCGAAGGAGCCGCCGTAGACGGTGGCCAGCAGATAGCTGGTGTAGGCGCGGGTGGTGGGCAGCACGGGTTCGGCGGCGGCCTGATCGGCGTCGGAGCCGAGGGCCGCCATGAACTCCCCGTGCATCTCCTGCTCGGCGGCGATGGCGCCGACCGCGTCGTCGGCGAAGGCCCGGACGTCCTGCTCGGTGGGGGCCTTGGCGGCGCAGACGGCCAGCGCCCGGGCGTAGTCGCGCAGGTAGTGGGAGTCCTGCACCACAAAGTGGCGGAACGCCTGGCGGGGCAGCGTCCCATCGGTGAGGCCGCCGATGAAGGGGTGCCCGAGGATGGCCTCGTACACCGGCTCGGCGGCCGCCCAGAGCTGCCGGGTGAACGGTGGGGACTGCTGCTCGGCTGCCATGTCGGGGCCATCCTCCCTGGTGACGTAGGTGCCGACCCTACCCGGGCGTCCGGCTCGGCCCTCGGGTGGCCCGGCTCAGCCCTCGGGCGGGGAGAAGACCACCAGCACCCGCAACTCCTCGGTGATGTGGTGGAAGCGGTGCGGCACCCCGGCAGGGACATGGACGACGCAGCCCCGGGCGACGGTGGCGGTCTCGTCGCCGACGGTGAGGTAGGCGCGTCCGCTGACCACGAAGTAGATCTCGTCCTGGGCGTGCGGCTGCTGGGTGTCGGTGTCGCCCGGGGAGAGCGCATAGAGGCCGGCCGACATATGGCGCTCCTTGAGGAAGCGCAGATAGGCGCCCTCGTTGGCGGCCCGCTCCGCGTCCAGGTCGTCCAGCCGGAAGATCTTCATGGGGTGTGGCTCCTCTCGCCGCCGGTCGGCTCGCTGGGCATTCAACACCAGAGGGGGGACCGGGAGCTTCCGGAGCGGGACCGCTCCTGCGACCATCGCCGCTATGAAGAGTTTCGTCGTCAAGACACTGATCAACGCCGCGGCCATCTGGGTCGCCGCCTGGATCGTCGACGGGATCACCCTGTCCGGCGACTCGACCAGGCACAAGATCCTCACCGTGGTGCTGGTCGCCCTGGTCTTCGGAGTGGTCAACTGGCTGATCAAGCCGCTGGTGAAGCTGCTGTCGCTGCCGCTGTTCATCCTCACCCTGGGGCTGTTCACCTTTGTGATCAACGCCCTGATGCTCTGGCTGACCTCGTGGACCTCCGACCAGTTGGAGCTGGACTTCCATGTGCAGGGGTTCTGGGCCGCGCTGCTGGGCGCGCTGATCATCAGCATTGTGTCCTGGGGGCTCAGCCTCGCCCTCGACGACGACTGAGCGGTACGGGCAGCCGTAAGGGTTTCGCCGCCTCCGGTGCGCGGCAGAATCCCCGGAACAGCCGCCCCGGCTGCCCGGTCCGCACCATACGTCCGCACCGTATGCCGGACCCGATCGTGCTCGACCCGCCCCGCACTGCCGGGGCCGCCCGGAGGTGACCATGGGCTCCGCAGCCCACCGCCCTGTGGTGAAGCGCACCGCCCGCGCCATCCTGCTCGACCTCGACCCGGCGGAGCCGCACGGTCCCGCCTCGATCGTCCTCATCAAGCGCACCCGCCCGGGGTGCACCCCGTACTGGGTCACCCCGGGCGGGGGTGTGGAGCCCGACGACGCCAGCGTGGTGGACGCGCTGCGCCGGGAGGTCGACGAGGAGATCGGCGGCAAGGTGGCCGATGTGGTGCCCGCCTTCGTGGACACGGTGGCGCACCACCACCATGACGACGGCACCCTCGCCCATCCGCACGGCGTCAAGGTGCAGCACTTCTTCGTCTGCCGGCTGGACTCCATGGACCCGGCGCGGCGGCATGGCCCGGAGGTGGAGCAGCCGGCCGGTGAGTATGAGATCGTCCGGCTGCCCTTCACCCGGGAGGGCGTCACCTCGGTCAATGTGGTGCCGCCCTCGCTGCGGGCCTATCTGGCGGCCAATATCGAGGGCGTACGGGCGCTGCTCGCCTCCGACCTGGCCTGACCTGACCTGATCTGGCCTGGCCTGGCCTGACCTGATCTGACCTGGCCTGGCCCTGGGACGGGGGCCTGGGCAGGGAGTCTCAGCCTGCGGCGAGGCTCCCGCCCAGGTCATGGCGGATGTGCTCGCCGGGCACGCCGGACCGCAGCAGCGCGTCCACGCTGCGCCGCACCATGGCCGGCGGACCGCTGAGGTAGGCGTGGTGCCCGTCCCAGGGGCCGTAGCGCTGCACCACGTCGGGGAGCGTCCCGGCCAGGCCCAGGGTCCGCTGGTCGGAGATCACCGGGTGCACGGAGAGCCACGGGTGCCGCTGGGAGAGGCGGAGCATGGCCTGGAGCTCGTACAGCTCCTCGTTGCGGCGTGCCCCGTAGAAGACCTTGACCTCGCGGTCCCCGGCGCCGCGTTCGGCGACCTCCTCCACCAGGGCCCGGATCGGGGCGATTCCGGTGCCGCCGCCCAGGCAGAGCAGGCTGCCGTCGCTCTGGTGGTCGACCACCATGGAGCCCTCGGGCGGGCCGAGCCGCAGCACATCGCCGGGGCGGGCCCGGCGCACCAGGGCGTTGCTGACCCAGCCGGCCGGGACGGCCTTGACATGGAAGGTGAGCAGCCCGTCGGAGCGGGGTGCGCAGGCGAGGGAGTAGTGCCGCCACACCCGGGGCCACCAGGGCGTCTCCACGGCGGTGTACTGGCCGGCGAGGTAGGGGTAGGGCTGGTCGGGACGGACGGTGACCACGGCGATCTCGCGGGTGCGCTGCTCATGGCCGACGATCTCGCCATGCCACCAGGAGGGGGTGGCCGCGACCTCCTCGGCGCCCTCGGCCATGGTGCGGGAGATCAGGCCGTAGACCCGCCGCCAGGCGGTCTCGGTCTCGGCGTCCCAGCGGTGTCCGCAGTACCGGGAGAGCGCGGCCAGCAGGCATTCGCCGAACGGGGGGTAGTGCGCGGCGGCGACCCCGTACCGGCGGTGGCTGCGGCCGAGGGGGTGCAGCTGCCGGGTGAGCGCCGCCGGGTCGTCGGCCCGGCGGGCGGCGGCGAGCAGGGCGCGGAAGAGACGGTCGCGCTGCACGTCCATGGCGGCGGGGAAGAGCGACCGCAGCTCGGGGTGGTGGAGGAAGAGCAGCGCGTAGAAGTGGGCGGTGGCGCGCTCGGCGACGGGTTCGAGGGTGGCGAGGGAGGAGCGGACCAGGTCCAGGTCGCGGGGGGTGGGGGGGTCGGCGAGGAAGCCGCCGGGGCTCTGCATGGGGACGGACGCGGTACGGAGTGCGGGCATCAGGGCCGTGGCGGACTCGGTGGCGGCCAGGCCCGGGGTGCCCCAGGCGCGGCTCCAGTGATCGCCGGGACCGGCCCAGTTGAGGTGGGGGGCGTGGGTGATCATCGGCTCGATGGGCGGGCGGTCGGGCCGCCTGGGGTAGACCAGGACGGGCGCGGCGAGAGCCGGTGCCGACGCCGCCTCCGCAGGTGGGACGGCTGGTAGGGCGATGGGCGCGGGCGGCGGGGGCGAGGGCACCGGCGGGGCGGGCGGCGCGGCCAGGGTCGGCAGCACCTCGACGACGGTCACCGATTCCCTGGCCGGGGGCGCGCTCATCCCCGGTACCGCTGCGGGCGCGGTGGATCCCACCCCGGCACGCACCAGCACCGGGGCAGCGGTCCCCCGGTGCCTCGCCCCATCCTGCCGCTGGTCGGGCTCGGTCGTCAGAGCTTCCATGGTCGGCCTCGACTCCGAAATGCAGAAACAATTCTTCGAATCTGATCACTTCTGATCGGCTGAATTCGGAAAGCACCCGGAAGAGAACCGGGGAGAATTCCAGCCGTGCGTAGCCTTACATGCCTGCGAAGCTCATCGGACAAATAGCGCGAATATTACGGCGTACGAGCAGCTCGCGCGCTATCCTGGCGCGCGGTCTCAGACCACATCGGCGATCTCCTGGAGCAGCCGCCGCTTGGGCCTGGCCCCCACCAGCGACCGCACCGGCTCACCGCCACGGAACACCATCAGCGTGGGCATCGACAGCACCCCGTATGTCGCCGTGGTCTCCGGGTTGGCGTCCACATCCAGTACCGCCACCCGCAGCCGACCCGCCTCCTCGCGGGCGATCTCGGCCAGCACCGGCGCCAGCATCCGGCACGGCCCGCACCAGGCGGCGGTGAACTCCACCAGCACCGGCCGCTCGGCCGCCAGCACCTCGGCGGCGAAGTCCGCGTCCGTCACCGTACGGACCTCCCCCTCGTGCCGCACCACATCCTGCTCTGCCGTGACCTGCTGGGCCGTGATCTGCTGGGCCATGTCCTACTCCCCTCGTCCATCCGGATCGGTTCAGTCGCCGGGGTACGAGGCCAGCTCGCACCGGGGCTCGGGGGCCGCGTGGGCCGAGTCGGCCACGGCCAGCTGGTGGCGCAGCCGGTCGCGGACGTCCTGCAACCGGGCGATGCAGGCGTCCAGCTCGACCAGCTTGCGGCGGTAGACCTCCAGCGACGCCGGGCAGGCGTCGCCCGCGTCATGGCCCGCACGCAGGCACTCCACAAACGGCCGGGTCTCCTCCAGGCCGAAGCCGAAGTCCAGCAGGCCGCGGATCTCCCGCACCAGCCGCAGGTCGTCCTCGTCGTACTCGCGGTACCCGTTGACCGCGCGCCGTGCGCTGAGCAGCCCCCGCGACTCGTAGTACCGCAACGTGCGGGTGGATGTCCCGGCCCGCTCCGCCAGCTCCCCGATCCGCATGGCCCGCTCCTCTCCGGCTGCGCCGTCGCTTCGACGGTAGACCTTGACGCCGACGTCAACGCCAGCCGGAGAGGGCAGTGGATTTCAGAGGTGGCGCAGCAGCTCTCCCGGGTGCTCGACGCAGTCCGCGACAAACCGCAGGAAACCGCCGGCCGTACCGCCGTCGCAGACCCGGTGGTCGAAGGTGAAGGAGAGCTGGGTCACCTGCCGCACGGCGAGCTCGCCGCCGTGCACCCACGGCTTGGCGGCGATCCGGCCCACGCCGAGCATCGCTGCCTCCGGGTGGTTGAGGATCGGGGTGGAGCCGTCCACGCCGAAGACGCCGTAGTTGTTGAGGGTGAAGGTGCCTCCGGTGAGGTCTGCCGGGGTGAGGGTGCCGGACCGGGCGGCCTCGGTGAGCCGGGCCATCTCGGCGGCCAGTTGCTCGGTGGTCAGCCGGTGGGCGTCATGGACCACCGGCACCACCAGGCCGCGTTCGGTCTGCGCGGCGAAGCCCAGGTGGACGGCCCGGTGGCGGCGGATCGCGGTGGGGGTGCCGTCCGGGTCGGTGATCACGCCGGCGTTGAGCTCGGGGTGGCGGGCCAGCGCGGCGGTGCAGATCCGGGCGAGCAGCGGCAGCAGGCCGATGCGCGGTCCGGCGCCGGAGGCCAGCCGGTCCTTGAGTTCCAGCAGCCCGGTGGCGTCGGCGTCCACCCAGCAGGTGGCGTCCGGGATCTCGCGGCGGCTGCGGGCCAGCTTCTCGGCGACCGCGCGGCGCAGGCCGCGCAGCGGCACCACCTCGGCATCGCCCTGGTCGGAGCGGTCGGCCGGGGCGGCCGGGGCGGCCGGGGCCGTTTCACGTGAAACAGCGGCGGCCACCGCGCGGGCCACATCGGCGCGCAGGATCAGCCCGTCCGGGCCGCTTCCGGTGAGCGCGGCCAGGTCGATGCCATGCTCACGGGCGGCGCGGCGCACCAGCGGGGAGATCACCGGCACCGGCCCGCTGCGGGCGGGCGGAGCTGCGACCGCCACGGGCGCCGCAGGCATCACGGGCGCGGCGGACACTGCGGATGCCGGGGGCGCGGCTGCGGGCGCCGCGGCCCCCGGGCGCACCCGGCGGCGCCTCGGTGCGCCGGAGCGGCCGTCGGCGGTGCCATAGCCGACCAGCACATTGCCCGACCCCTCGGACCCGCCCTCCTCCGGCCCGGACCCCTCGGACCCGGCCACGGCCACGGTGACCAGCGGGGCGCCGACGGGCAGCTCCTCACCGGGTTCGCCGAAGCGGGCGGTGACCACGCCCCCGTACGGGCACGGCACCTCGACGGAGGCTTTGGCGGTCTCCACCTCGACCACCGGCTGGTCCACGGCGATGACCTCGCCGACCTCCACCAGCCAGCGGATGATCTCGGCACCGGTCAGCCCCTCGCCCAGGTCGGGCAGGGTGAACTCGCGTACCACGGGCATCGGGCTCAGTCCTCCCACTGCAGGCGGGCCACCGCGTCCAGGATGCGGTCCACCCCGGGCAGGTGGTGGCGCTCCAGCATCGGCGGCGGATAGGGGATGTCGAACCCGGTGACGCGCAGCACCGGCGCCTCCAGGTGGTGGAAGCAGCGCTCGGTGATCCGGGCGGCGATCTCCGCGCCGACCCCGGCGAAGCCGGACGCCTCATGGACCACCACGGCCCGGCCGATGCCGCGCACCACCTCGCAGACCGTCCGGTCGTCGAACGGGACCAGGGTGCGCAGGTCCAGTACGCCGACGTCCCAGCCCTCGGCGGCGGCGGCCTCGGCGGCCTCCAGGCAGACGGGCAGCGACGGGCCGTAGGTGACCAGCACGGCCGATCGGCCGGCCCCGGGCGACCGGAGGGGCCGCCGCAGCACGGCGCGGCCCAGCGGGGCGACCGGGGTGGGGGCGTCCGGCGTCCAGGCGGCCTTGGACCAGTAGAGGCGCTTGGGTTCCAGGACGACCACCGGGTCGTCGGAGGCTATGGCGGCCCGCAGCAGCCCATAGGCGTCCTCGACGGTGGCGGGGGTGACCACATGCAGGCCGGGGGTGTGGGCGTAGTACGCCTCGGAGGAGTCGCTGTGGTGCTCCACGCCGCCGATGCCGCCGCCGTAGGGGATGCGGATGGTGATCGGCAGCGGCAGTCGGCCGGCGGTGCGGTTGCGCATCTTGGCGACATGCGAGACCAGCTGCTCGAAGGCCGGGTAGGCGAAGGCGTCGAACTGCATCTCCACCACGGGCCGCAGCCCGTACATGGCCATGCCGACGGCGGTGCCGAGGATGCCGGCCTCGGCCAGCGGGGTGTCGGTGCAGCGGTCGTCGCCGAACTCGGCGGCCAGGCCGTCGGTGATCCGGAAGACCCCGCCGAGGGTGCCGACGTCCTCCCCGAGGACGTGCACGGCCGGGTCGTCGCGCAGGGCGTGGCGGAGCGCGGTGTTGAACGCCTGCGCCATGGTGGCCGTGGTCCCGGCGGCGGCCGGGGCGGTCGCGGTGGTCATCGGGCCGCCGCCTCCGCGTCGAGTTCGGCGGCGAGCTGAGCGGCCTGTTCGCGCAGCTGCGGGGTGGGTTCGGCGTAGACGTGGGTGAAGAGGCTCATCGGGTCCAGTTCCGGCTCGGCGTGGAACTCCTCGCGCATCCGCGCGGCCAACTGCTCGGCTGCGTCGGCGGCTTCGCGTACGGCGTCGTCGTCCAGCAGTCCGGCGCCGCGCAGGTGGCGCTCCATCAGCAGGACGGGGTCGTGCTCGCGCCAGGCGGCCACCTCGGGCTCGCTGCGGTAGCGGCCGGCGTCGTCGGCGTTGGTGTGCGGGTCCAGCCGGTAGGTGACGGCCTCGACCAGCACCGGGCCACGGCCGGAGCGGGCGTGCTCGACGGCCTCGGCGAGGACGGTGTGCACGGCGGCGGCGTCATTGCCGTCGACCAGTCGGCCGGCCATGCCGTAGCCGACGGCCTTGTGGGCGAGGCTGGGCGCGGCGGACTGCTTGGCCAGCGGCACGGAGATGGCGTAGCCGTTGTTCTGGACCAGGAAGACCACCGGGGCGTTCAGCACGGCGGCGAAGTTGAGCGCCTCATGGAAGTCGCCCTCGCTGGTGCCGCCGTCGCCGACCAGCACCAGGGCGGCGGCGGAGTCGCCGCGCAGCCGGGCGGCGTGGGCCAGGCCGACGGCGTGCGGAGCCTGGGTGGCGAGCGGGGTGGAGAGCGGGGCGGTGCGCCACCGTATCGGGTCCCAGCCGCTGTGGGCGTCGCCGCGCAGCAGGGTGAGCACCTCCAGCGGGTCCACGCCCCGGGAGACCACGGCGAGGGTGTCGCGGTAGCTGGGGAAGAGCCAGTCGTCCTCGCGGAGCACTGCGGCGGCGGCGACCTGGCATGCCTCCTGGCCGGTGGAGGCCGGGTAGACGGCGAGCCGGCCCTGCTTGGTGAGGGTGGTGGCCTGCTGGTTGTAGCGGCGGCCGGCGACCAGTCGGCGGTAGAGGTCGCGGAGCAGCGCCGGGTCGAGCGAGGCGGCCGCCGGGGTGCCCAGCACCCGTACCGGGGCGGGGTCGGGGAGCAGCGGCGCGGGGTCGGTGCGCGGGGCCCGTGCACCGGGTTGCCACGGAGGCGGCACGTGGTGGGCCGGGCCGGGGCCGGCTGCACCCGGCTGCTGGTCCAGGACGGTCATCTGGGGCACCTCCATGAGGGTGGGGGAGGTCGTACGAGCGGCATCGGTGGTGCCGGAGGCGACAGCTGCCGCAGGTGGCGCGGCTCACTCGGCTCTCCCTACCGATTGTTCGGTCGTGAATGCATTTTGGCCACAGAGCTGCACAAGTGGTGGACAAACTGCCGTGCGCGGGTTCGACTGGGGCCAGGACGTCCACATCGGGAGGGCAGTGGGACATGCCCGCTGAACAGATGGCCGAAGCCGACGGCGCCACCCCGGAGCGCCGGGGCGCTTCCGGCGCCGCTTCGCGTACGGAGACAGCTGCGGGAGCACCGGCGGGAACTCCGCCGGCAGCACCGCCCGGGGCGCAGGCCGACCGGGCCGCCTCCGGGCTGCCCGGAAACGGCGGAAGCGGCGGCAACGGCGCCGGGGCGGGGGGCGGCAGCCGGTCGCTGGACCGGATCGACCGGGCCATCCTGCGGCTGCTCCAGCAGGACGGCCGGGCCTCCATCCGGTCGGTCGCCGAGCGGGTCCATGTCTCCCGGGCAAACGCCTACGCCCGGATCGCCCGGATGATGGAGGACGGGGTGATCCGGGGCTTCACGGCCCGGGTCGACCATGAGCGGGCCGGCCACGGGGCCTCCGCCTATGTGACGCTCAAGATCGTGCAGAACTCCTGGCGGACGGTGCGCGAGCAGCTGCTGACGCTCCCGGGCGTGGAGCACATCGCGCTGGTGAGCGGCGAGTTCGACGTGCTGCTGCTGGTGCACACGGTGGACAACCGGGCGCTGCGGGAGCTGGTGCTGGGCCGCATCCAGAGCCTGCCTGCGGTCCTGGGCACCCAGACGCTGCTGGTCTTCGACGAGACCGACCAAGCCCCCGCCCTGCCGGACTGACGCGCGCCGCCGGACTGACGCGCGCCGCCGGAGCGGGCGGTCAGGAGGTGCGCCGCAGCCCGCCGAAGGCCAGCCGGACCACGGCCTCGACGATCCGCTCGGCCGCCTCCGTACCGCCGTCCGCCTCGGCGTCCGGGTGGTACCACTCCACAATGGAGTTGATCATGCCGAAGAGCAGCCGGGTCGCCAGCCTCGGCTCCACGTCGCCGCGCAGGTCGCCGTCGGCGGCGGCGGCCCGCACCAGCTCCGCGACCCGGTGGTCGAAGTCGCGGCGGCGCCCCAGGGCCCACTGCTCGGCTGCGGTGTTGCCGCGCACCCGCAGCAGCAGGGTCACATACGGCAGCTCCGCCAGCAGCACCTCCGCCGTACGGCGCACCACATGTTCCAGCCGCTCCACCGGGCGGCCCTCGACCGCCCGAGGCTCGTCCAGGATGGCGAAGAGGCCGTCCAGCGCCCGGCCCACGGCCAGCCGCAGCAGCTCCTCCTTGCCACGGACGTGGTGGTAGATCGAGGACTTGGAGATCCCGGCCGCCCGCGAGAGGTCCTCCATCGAAGTGCCGTCGTAGCCACGGGCGTTGAAGACCTCGACGGTCACCGCGAGCAGCGACTCCACGGTGTAGCTGTCGCGGCGGCCGGCGGCCGGTGGCTCGGCGCCGCGAGTACGGGCGGCGGGGGGCGGCGTGTTGGCGACCATGGAGACGAGTATCCACCGGGCAGGCAAGGCCCCACCCGGCGGGAGGCGTGATCCGGGGGGACCCGCCGGGTCACCCCCTCTTGAGCCGACCGATCATTCGGTTACCCTGAGGCAGATCCCTTCCTCACCCACGCCCCACGGAGCAGGCGAGGAGGGAGCAGCTCCGCCCCCACCCTCCATCCAGAGGAGCGCACACCATGGCAGCAGCGGACCGAGGCCCGGAACCGACCACTCCGGCCGTCGCCGAGCTGGTCGAACGGCACCGGGAGACCCTCGACAGGGCGCTGGCCGCGATCACCGCCCGGGACTACTGGTCGCCCTACCCCGAGTTCCCCAAGGCGTACGGCGAGAGTGCGGCCGCCGACGGCAAGGCCGCCTTCGAGGCGCTGCTGGGCAAGCCCTTCGGCCTTGAGCAGCCCGGCACCGACGGTGAGACCGGCGGCGAGGTGTCGCCGTACGGGCCGGAGCTGTCCATCCGCTACCCGCACGGGGACCCGGACGCGCTGGTCCGCGCCGCGCAGGCGGCGATGCCCGGCTGGGCCGCCGCCGGACCGCTCGCCCGGGCGGCGGTCTGCCTGGAGATCCTGGGCCGGATCAACGCCCGCTCCCACGAGTTCGCCCAGGCCGTGATGCACACCACCGGCCAGGCGTACGGCATGGCCTTCCAGGCCGGCGGCCCGCACGCCCAGGACCGTGGCCTGGAGGCGGTGGCATACGCGTACGCCGAGCAGACCCGGCTGCCCCGGCAGGCCGGCTGGACCAAGCCGCAGGGCAAGCGCGACCCGCTGGTGATGGAGAAGACCTTCACCGCCGTGCCGCGCGGCGTCGCCCTGCTGGTGGGCTGCAACACCTTCCCCACCTGGAACGGCTACCCCGGCCTCTTCGCCTCGCTGGCCACCGGCAACCCGGTGATCGTCAAGCCGCACCCGCGCGCGGTGCTGCCGCTCGCCCTCACCGTGCGGATCGCCCGCCAGGTGCTGGCCGAGGCGGGCTTCGACCCCGACGTGGTCCTGCTCGCCGCCGAGCGCCCCGACGAGGGCCTGGCCAAGGTGCTGGCCCTCCGCCCCGAGGTACGGATCATCGACTACACCGGCTCCAGCGCCTTCGGCGAGTGGCTGGAGGCCAACGCCACCCAGGCGCAGGTCTACACCGAGAAGGCCGGCGTCAACACCGCCGTGGTGGAGTCCACCGACGACTACGCCGGGATGCTCGGCAACCTCGCCTTCTCGCTCTCCCTGTACAGCGGGCAGATGTGCACCACCCCGCAGAACCTGCTGATCCCGCGCGGCGGCATCGCCACCGACCAGGGCGCCAAGTCCTTCGACGAGGTGGTCGCCGACCTGGCGGCGGCGATCGGCAAGTTGCTCGGCGACGACGCCCGCGCGGCGTCGATCCTCGGCGCGGTGGTCAACCCCGGCGTGGCGCAGCGCGTCGAGCGGGCCGCCGACGGCGGCTACGGCGAACTCGCCCTGGCGCCGCGCACCGTGGCCGCCCCCGACTTCCCCGACGCGCTGGTGCGCACCCCGGCGCTGGTGAAGGCCGACGCCGCCAAGCCGGACGACGCCGCCGCGTTCCTCAGCGAGTGCTTCGGGCCGGTCTCCTTCGCGGTGGCGGTGGACTCGGCGGCGGACGCCGTGGAGCTGCTGCGCCGCAGCGTACGGGAGCAGGGCGCCATGACGGCCGCCGCCTGGACCACCTCGGCGGTGGTCGAGCAGGCGCTGGTGGACGCCTGCCTGGACGCGGGCGTCTCGCTCTCCCTCAACCTCACCGGCGGCGTCTACGCCAACCAGACCGCCGCCTTCTCCGACCTGCACGGCACCGGCGCCAACCCGGCGGCCAACTCCGCGTACTGCGACGCCGCATTCGTGGCCAACCGGTTCCGCACCGTGGAGGTCCGCCGCCACCGCTGACCCGGCCCGCGCGGCCCGCCCCACCCCGAGGCGGGGCGGGCCGCGCCCACCGTTCAGCCCCCTGGTATCTCGGCGTGGGCGCGGATCCAGGCATGCATGGCAATCGCGGCGGCGGCACCCGCGTTGATCGACCGGGTCGAGCCGAACTGTGCGATGGAGCAGACCAGCGACGCGTGCTTCCACGCCTCCTCGGTCAGCCCCGGCCCCTCCTGCCCGAAGAGCAGCACACAGCGGCGCGGCAGCTCGGCGGTCTCCAGGGGCACCGCGCCGGGCAGGTTGTCGATGCCGATGATCGGCAGCTCGCGCTCATCGGCGAAGGACGCCAGCGAGGCCACATCCGCATGGTGGCGGACATGCTGGTAGCGGTCGGTGACCATGGCGCCACGCCGGTTCCAGCGGCGGCGGCCCACGATGTGCACCTGCTCGGTGAGGAAGGCGTTGGCCGTCCTCACCACCGAGCCGATGTTGAAGTCATGGGACCAGTTCTCCACCGCGACATGGAAGGGGTGCCGCCGCGTGTCCAGGTCGGCGACCACCGCCTCCCGGGTCCAGTACCGGTAGCGGTCCACCACATTGCGGCGGTCCCCGTGCGCCAGCAGCTCCGGGTCGTACCGGTCCCCCTTCGGCCACGGCAGCGGATGCGGCCCGACCCCCACCTCCCGCCCGAAGCCGTCGTCGTACTGCTCACCGTCGTGCGGCTCGCCGGACAGGGCGGTAGGGGGGCTGCTGTTCACGCCACGAGGGTAGTCGGGTCCTTACGGGGCCGCGCCGTAGGGTTTCCGACCTGCACCAGTTCGCCGAGGACCGACACCTGCCGGCCGATGGCCTCCGTCAGGGTCTCGGCCATCCGTGCCTGCTGGTCGGCCACATCGGCGTCACCACGCCGGATCGAGGGCAGCAGCTCGCGGGTCACCCACTCCTGGAAGGGGCTTGGCATTGGGCTTGTCGGGCCGCATGCCCAACGTGTACAGCCCAGACTCGCTGACGAGGTTGAGGGTTGGATTCCACGTACGAACCCTTTCTCACCTGCGGGGATGCCGTATGCCTTATTGGAAGTAAGGCATACGGCGCGCATGTCCACGGTGCGGGTGTCCTTGGGATCGACGAGCTTGCTGGCTCGACTCGCCTGAGTACGCCCCAGTTCTCTCGGACGGATGTCCTGGCCAACGAAGTCACGGGGACGAGGTAGCGCTTTCGGCAGAGCGCTCGGGTGCATATGCCCGGCGCATGCCACCGGCAAGCCGCCCCCCTGCCCAGACCAGGAAGGTGGTCGGCAGGAAGAGGGCGTCGGCCGAGATCATGGCCAGGGAGAAGATGGGCAGGCCGAGGGTGACGGCGATGCCGGCGTGCTCGGCCATCATCAGGCCCAGCAGGACGTTCTTGACGCGCCGGTTGACCAGGGTGAAGGGGAAGGCCACCTGGACGGCGACGGTGCCGTACGAGATCAGGAAGACCGCGATCATGTTCCCGGCGAGCAGCCCGGCCAGCCACGGCCAGGGGGTGAAGTAGTCCAGGTGGAGCGGGTAGTACAGGGCGGTGCCGTCCTGCCACCGGGAGCCCTGGATCTTGTACCAGCCGGCCGTGGAGTAGATGAGGCACACCTGCACCGCGATCACCAGCATGCCGCAGTTGTGCAGCATGGTGGCGCCCGCGTCCAGCAGGGCCCGCAGCTCGTGGCCGGGCAGACGGCGGTTGACCACCCACCAGAGGCCCTGGAAGGCCCAGATCGCCCAGAGGACGGTGCCCCAGCCCAGGTGGATCCAGATGTCGGGGGAGGTCATGGCGAGCGAGTCGCCGGAGAACCCGGAGAGCTGCACCCAGAGCAGCGCCACCCCCAGCACGGCCCAGAGGGCCACCCCGGCCCAGCCGTCGCCGCCGCCCCGCCGGGCACGCCGGGCGTCCAGCGACCAGACCCGGCCGCAGCGGGTGAAGACCAGGTAGAGCGCCATCAGGTGGATGACGTTGTCACCGCCGTCGCCGACGAAGACATTGCGGTTCTGGATGGAGAGCACGCCGAGCACAAAGAGGACCGTCATGGCCCGGGTGCGCCAGCCCAGCACCACGGCCACGGCGGCGATCAGGGCGAGGTGGTAGACGAGTTCGAACCACCAGCGGCCGGTGGACCAGGGCAGCACGGTGAAGGCGTGGTTCTCCGCAAGCAGCTGCCGGGCCAGGTCCATGGACCAGGGTGAGCGGTCGCCGTAGAGGACCCGCCGGTCGGGCCACTCACGGAGCAGGAAGAGGGTGAAGGTCAGGCCGAAGCCGATCCGCACCACTGCGGCCTGATGAGGTCCGAAGACGCGGCTGGTGAAGGCGTCGAAGGCGGCGGCGAAGCGGTCGCCGGGCTGTGGGCGGGACTGCTCCCGCTCGCCCGGCTCGCCAGGTTCGCCCCGCTCGGGCGGCTCGGGCTCGGCGGCCCGGGGGGCGGGCAGGGTGACCGAGGGGGCGGCCGTGTCGGGTCCGGTTTCGGTGTCCATCTCAGAGTCCCGCGTAGTCCTGGTCGGTCACCGGCCACCATGGCAGCTCCCGGTAGGCGGCACCGAGGGGCCACGTCTCGGTGGACCAGGGCGGTGGTGCGACGCTGTCGGTACCGGTGCGCAGCTGCACCTCGACGACCTGCTCTCCGTGCCAGTCGCGGCCGAGGCGCTGCAACGCGATCCGCTTGATGTACTGCTGGAGCAGGTCGCCGCGCTGCCCGCCGGTGTTGTCGCCCTGCTCATTGTGGGAGCTGCTGTACACGTCCCAGGCGCGGCGGAGCAGATTCTGCTCGACATGGCTGGGGAGCGGGTTGTGGCGGATGTCGGCGATGTCCTGCGCGGTGAGGCCGACCCATGATCCGGTGTGCTGGCTGCCGTCGGCGCCGAGGGTCTTCACCCGGGCGTCGACGGTGATGTTCTGCTGGAGCGGGTTGGGCGCGAAGAGCTTCCAGTTCTGCTCGAACTCGGGGTAGACCCAGGCATCGACCTGCGTCTGGTACTTCTGCGTGACGGAGCTGGCCGGAGCGACATGCAGGAAGACCATGGCCAGATGCCAGGCGCCAACGACCAGCAGCACGACGGCACCGAGCGAGAGCGCGGCCTGCGCCGGGGTGGACCAGGTGCGGCCCACCGGGGACGCGGGATCCTCCGACGCAGGATCCTCAGACGCAGGATCCTCCGACGCGGGGTCGTCCGACGCCGGGTCCTCCGGGGTGGTCGCCGAGGGGGCCGCAGGATCGTCCTGCACCGCTGGTTCGTCGGGTACGGAGGCCGCCGACTGCTCGGACGCCTCGCCACCGCTGGGCTGCTCCATCACGCTCCCCGACACCTCGCCCTTTCACCTCGCGACACCGCACGGTACCGAGGTGAAGGGCGCTGCGACAGGGCAAAAGCGATAGCCGGGCGGTACGGGCGGTTTTGTCATGCCCTCCGCTCGTAGCGCAGCAGCCCCTCCGCATCCTGGCCCACCCGTCGGAAGCCGGCCCGCTCCAGAACCCGCTGCGACGGGAGGTTGGCGGGCTCGACGGCGGCCTCGACCACCGTGACCGCCGCGCGGTCGGCCAGCGCCTGGGCGGTGATCAGCCGCACCGCCTCGGTGGCATGGCCGTTGCCCCGGGCCGACGTCGCCAGGTCATAGCCGATCTCGACCCGTCCGTCGCCCGGTGCGCCATGGAAGCCGATCCCGCCCACGGCGGCGCCGTCGGCGCGGCGGACGATGGCGTACAGGCCCCAGGCGGGCCGGTACAGCCCGGCCTCGGCGGCGCTGAGCAGCATCCCGGCGGCGTCCCGGGTGCCCTCGAACGGGCCGTCGGCGACCCAGGGGATGCCGCCGGTGCCCCCGGCCCGCAGGTCTGCGGCCTCCTCCGGGCCGATGGGCCGCAGCTCCACCGCAGTCCCCTCCGTCCCCGCAGTCCCCGCACTTGCCGCTGTCTCCGCCATACCGTGCTCCCCACCCCGGCCGTCACTCGTCCGAGGGAATGCTGACGCAGGTGCGGTGCGCCGCGCGAGCGCTTTTACCGGCCCGGTACGGCTCAGCGGTCCAGCTCAGAGGACATACGGCTGACCGTCCCCGCCACCGGTCATGGGACGCCCGGCGGCCTCCCAGGCATACATGCCGCCGTCGATGTTGACCGCGTCCCGACCCTGGGCGACCAGGTACTGCACCACCTGCGCGGACCGGCCGCCGACCCGGCACATCACATAGAGCCGGTCGTCGGGCAGCTCCGCGAGCCGGGCGACCACCTCGCCGATGGGGATGTGCAGCGCGCCCTCGACATGTCCGGCGTCCCACTCGTCCTGCTCACGCACATCGAGCAGCGCGGCGTCGGCCGGTACGGAGGCGGCGTCCACGGTGGGCACCTGGGTGTGGAACATGGTCGGGTTCTCTCCTGAGGGTCGACCGGCCCGGGGGCCGGCTGGGCATTCCCGGCCATTGTCACCCGCCGGCCGCCACCCGTGGGCCGTCCGCCGGAAGCCGGCCCCAGAAACCGCCGACCAGAAACCGCCGACCAGAAGCCATCAGCAGGAAGCCACCAGCCGGAGGCCGTCAGCCGGGGGAGCCGAGCAGCCGGTCCAGTTCGGCCTGCTGCCGGGCGGCCTGGGCCAGCAGCTGCTCGGCGATCTCCTCCAGCAGCCGGTCCGGGTCCTCGGGGGCGAGCTTCAGCAGCCGGCCCATCGGGCTGGACTCCAGCCTCACCTGCTGCTCGGCGAGGTGCTCGATCCGGGCGATCAGCCAGGCCAGGCGCTGCCGCAGCCACTCGGTGCGGTCGGCGGTCTCGGCGGCGGGGACCGCGTCCGGCCCGGCCGCCCACTCGGTGGCCAGCAGGTGCAGCGCACTCTCGTCGCCGTGCGCATAGGCGTCGTTGACCCGGGCGATGAAGGCGCTGCGCCGCTGCTGCTCGGCCGGGTCGGTGGTGAGGTCGGGGTGGGCGCGGCGGGCGAGGTCGCGGTAGAGCCGCTGGGCCTCCTTGCCGGGCCGCACCCGGCGGGGTGCCTCGGGCTGCGCGGCGGGTTCGCCCTCCCCGGCGGGCTCGCCATCGGCGGCGGACCCAGGGGAGGGGGCGGGACCGCCGGGGAACCCGTCGAGGTCGGGCAGCGGAACGACCGCGCCCCGGGCCTCATAGGCGCGGCGGATGTCGTCGGGGGCACCGGTGCGGGCGGCGACGGCCTCGGCGATCAGCGCCTCCAGCTCGTCCAGGTGCACATACATCGGCCCGAGCCGCTGATGGTGCAGCAGGGCGAAGTTGTCGATCTCCACCCGGAGGGTCTCGACCTCGATCTCCAGATCGACCAGCGCCGCCTCGACGGCGGCCACCTTGAGCTCCAGGGCCTGCTGCTCGGGGTCGGTCCACCCGTCCTGCCCGGCGTCCGGCAGGAGGGGTCCATGCCCCAGGCTCTCCGCGCTCACCTGCTCGCCTCGCTGCTCCACTCGTCCGCCCGGAAGGGTCCTCACCCTACACAGCCGTCCGGCAGGGCCCCACCAGGGCGTGTACGGCGGCGCACGGGGTCCGGTGCACAACGGTGCGGCGTCAATCTTGCCGAATCACAGGCAGTGGCACCGGGGTTCGTGCTTGCCTGGGATCCGCGCGGGCGGGGCCGGCGGCGCGGCCGAGCCCGGGACCCGAGGAGGGTTGGACGACCAGGTGGGAGCAGACTGACCCCATGGTGGAAGAAGGCACCGTGCCGGAGGTACGTCCGTCCACGCCGACCGGGGTGGTGGCGCTGGTCAGGCTGGCCTCCCTGGTGATCGATCCGGACGGCTGCATCGCCTACTGGAACCGGCCCGCCGAGGAACTCTTCGGCCACCGCTCGGACGCCGTCTTCGGCCGCTCCGCCGCCGGTCTGCTGCCGGTCCACGAGACCCGGCCCGGAGCGACCGCCCCGGGCCGCGACATCGATGCGCTGGACCTGCTGGACGACCGCACGGCCACCGCGGGCTGCTGGGTCGGCTCGATGCCGGTGACCGACCGCGAGGACCGCGTCCGCGATGTGCTCTGGTGGGCCTACCGGATGGTGGAGCCGGCCGGCCGCAGCCTGCTGGTGCTGGCCGCCGACGCCCGCCCGCTGCGCGGCGGCCCCAGGCTGGCCCTGGGGTCGCGGCTGCTGCCGTACGCCGCCGTGCCCCCGGTGGGCGGCCCGCTGCGGATCGCCGCCGCGCTGTGCGAGCCGGGCGGCCACCTCGCCCCGGGCATCGCCACCCGGCTGGCGGCCGTGCTGCCGCGCACCGGCGAGGAGCGCCGCGAGCGGCTGCTGCGGCAGATCCGGGCCGCAGGCGTACCGGCCCTGCGGGTGGACGGCGCGGCGGCGCTTCCGGTGCTGCCGTACGAGCCGCCGGAGGCGACCGGGTCGCGGGTCGCGGCCGGGGTGGGCCGCCGCTACCCCACGGCCCAGCAGCGCGTCACCCGCGCGATGCACACCCTGCCGCAGGACGGCAGGGTGACCCCGGCGCCGCCGCAGGCCGGCGGCACCATCGGGCTGCGCATGGTGGTGCCCTCGAATCCGCTGCCGAGCCCGCGCGGCGCCGGCCTCGCCGGGGCCCTGGAGGCTGCGGCGTCCGTGCTCACCGCCTCGTCCACCGGGGCGACCCGAGGTCCGGCGCATCTGCTGCCGCTGCTGAACACCGGTCCGGGCGGCGAGCAGTTCGCGCTGCTGAACGAGGCCGGCGGCAAGGTCGGCACCACGCTGGACCTGGACACCACGGCCCGGGAGCTCTGCCGGGTGCTGGTCCCCCGGGTCACCGACTTCGCCTGCGTGGACCTGCTGGACGGGCTGATCGCCGACGCCGAGCTGCCCGACGAGCGACCCGACGACCGCACCATGCTGCGGCGGGTGGCGGTGGCCCACAGCGACGTGGCGGGCCGCTGGGACCATGTGCTGACCGAGGGCAGCCTGCAGGTGATGCCGCGCAGCATCCCGCCGGGCCTGGCCCTGCAGTCCAACCAGCCGGTACTGGTGCCGGTGGTCGACTCCGAACTGGCCGAGGACTACGCGGCGGCGCTGGGCAGCCCGGGCCTGGTGCCACTGGTCTCCGGTTGCTCCATGCTGGTGCTGCCGCTGGCCGCTCGCGGCACCGTACTGGGCATCCTCAAGCTGCTGCGACTGCCCGACCGGGCCTCCTTCGACGAGGGCGACGCGGCGACCCTGCGGGAGCTGGCCGCGCGGGCGGCCCTCTCGCTGGACAACGCGCGGCTGCACCGCGCCGAGTCCAAGGTCGCCACCACCCTCCAGCGCAGCATGATCCCGACCCGGCCGCCGCGCATCCCCGGGGTGCTGGTCGCCCACCGCTATATGCCGGGCAACCGGCGGGCCCAGGTGGGCGGCGACTGGTTCGACGCGGTGCAGCTGCCGGGCAGCCGGGTCGCCCTGGTGGTCGGCGATGTGATGGGCCACGGCCTGCACTCGGCGGCGGCGATGGGCCGCTTCCGTACCGCCGTGCAGACGCTGGCCGCGCTGGACCTGCCGCCAGGTCAGCTGCTGCGCCACCTGGACAACCTCGCCCACCGGCTGGGCGACGACCACCTGGCGACCTGCCTCTACGCGGTGTACGACCCGATCAGCCGCACCTGCACGCTGGCCAACGCCGGGCATGTGCCGCCGGTGCTGGTGCACCCGGACGGGCGCAGCGAGCTGCTGGACCTCCCGGAGGGGGCGCCGATCGGGGTCGGCGGGGTGCCGTTCGTCGCCACGGAGATCAAGGTCGAGGACGGCTCGATGCTGGTGCTCTGCACCGACGGCCTGGTCGAGGTGCGCGGCGGCGACATAGGGGACGGGCTGGCCGCGCTGTGCGGCAATCTGATCGACCCCCGGCGCACCCCCGAGGAGGCATGCGACACCGTCCTGGCGCGGCTGCACTCCGACGACCGCAAGGACGATGTGGCGCTGCTGGTGGCCCGCTTCGACGGGGTGGCGCCGCAGGACGTGGTCACCTGGCGGCTGCGGCTGGACTCCACCGAGGTGGCCCGCGCCCGGGCGCTGGTCCGCGACCAGTTGGCGGCCTGGCGGCTGGACGGGCTCAGCGACACCGCGCAGCTGCTGGTGAGCGAGCTGGTCACCAATGCGCTGCGGGTGGCCCGGGACAGCGTCCAGTTGCAGCTGATCCAGGTGGACAAGCTGCTGGTGGAGGTGAGCGACGACGACCACAACCTGCCGTCGCTGGAGCCGTCCGGCCACCTGGACGAGGACGGGCGCGGGCTGAGCCTGGTCAGCCAGCTGTCGTCGCGCTGGGGCACGGCCCGCAAGGCGGTGGGCAAGGTCGTCTGGTTCGAGCTTCCGCTGCCGCACCGCCCTGAGCAGCGAGCCCCCGGCGGGGAGCAGCCGCCGCTCCCCGCCGCCGCCGCTCCCCGCCGCCGTCCCTGCCCGCCGCCGTCCCTGCCCGCCGCCGTCCCTGCCCGCCGCCGTCCCTGCCCGCCGCCGTCCCTGCCCGCCGCCGTCCCTGCCCGCCGCCGTCCCTGCCCGCCGCCGTCCCTGCCCGCCGCCGGGAAGTTGTATCATGCAACAAAGAGGAAGGAGTGGCCCCCATGCCGTCCCGCGACGTGACGATCGACACCATCCAGCGCGAACTGACCGCCTTCGCCCGCCGCGCCCGCACCCGGGCCGCCCAGCTCCACCCGCAGCTCTCGCTGGTCACCTACAGCATGCTCGACCACATGGTGGAGAGCGGCGGCTGCCGGGCCACCGACCTGGCCGCACACTTCATGCTCGACAAGTCCACCGTCAGCCGGCAGACCGCCGCCCTGGAGCGGCTGGGCCTGATCGTCCGCGACGCCGACCCCGGCGACCACCGGGGGCAGATCCTGCGGCCCTCCGAGCAGGGCCTGCGCCTGCTCCAGGAGGCGTACGAGCAGCGCCAGGCCTCCTATGAAGACCGCCTGACCGACTGGGCCGACGACGACCTGGAGCGGCTGGCGGGCTACCTCCGGCGCTACAACGCCGCCGACTGACCCGCCCCCGCCGCCCACCGGTAACCCGCCGCGACACCGGAGTCACCCGATGCGCACACCGGGCACACCGGGACAGAAAAGCCTGCGCGATGGCTTCCCATCACCCCCGTCCACCCGTCACGATCAGGACTGTCGCGCCATGCGCGCCATCAGCGTCCCGTCGCACACCGTCTGCCCGTCTCCGCTTTCCGGACCCGCATCGGCCTGCGGCACCGGAGCAGAAGGAGAACGCGCCGTGCATCCCCCCAGGGTCGGTTCCCGGGCGACCGCCGAACGAGCCCCCGTGCACCGCCCCGGGCCACCCCGCACGCATGCCGCGCCGACCCCGCCGCCCGTCCCGCAGCAGCGCCGGATGGTGATGGCGCTCGCGGCCCGCCCCGAGTCGGTACCGCTCGCCAGGGGCACCCTCCGGCGGCTGCTCACCGCCTGGCGCATCGACCCGGACGAGGACACCGCAGCCGGCGCCGTCCTGGTCCTCAGCGAACTGGTGACCAACGCGATCACCCATGGCACGGCCGAGGAGCTGATCGCCTCCTCGGTCACCCTGTCGGTCTCCCTGCTGCCGCCGCCCGCCCCCGGCGCCCCCCGGGTGCTGCGGCTCTCGGTACACGACCCCGGGCGCACCCGTCCCCGGCTCCGCCGCGCCGACGCGGAGGAGGAGCACGGCCGGGGCCTGCTGCTGGTCTCGGCCACCACCGACCGCTGGGGCTGCGAGTCGCTGCCCGGCGACGGCAAGCGGGTCTGGGCCGAACTCGACCTGCTGCCCTAGCCGGTGTCCGCCGCGCTCACGGCGTCAGGGCACCGGCCGTCGGACGGGCGGTGTCGGCCGAGGCCCGGACCAGGGCCAGCACCCGGGGCCAGTAGCCGCCGAACAGCTCGCCCACGGCTGCGGTGAGCACCGCCGTGGCCACCGCCGCCAGATGCTCAAGACCTGCCAGATTGGGCAGCATGGCAGCCTCGGCGGCCATCACCACCGCCACCGCGGCGCCGGTGCACCAGGCCCGCGCCCGCCAGGCCGTGCAGATGGCCAGCGCCACCACGGCGGCCGACGGCCCGGAGTCGCGGACCAGGGCGGCGGAGGCCGGCAGGCCGAACAGGCTGTCCGGGCCGAGGTCCACCGCCAGCCGGGCGTAGAGGGTTCCGGCCAGCGTTCCGGCGTAGGCGATGCAGAGGGTCTGCCGCCGGCCGAGCACGATCTCGGCGATGCCGAAGACGACCAGCACCTGGGCCAGCGCACCCCAGACCGGCAGGTCGAGCGCCGGGACGAAGAGCGACAGCGGGGTGCGCAGCAGGGAGAGTTCCAGCGGCTGGGAGCCGCGCACCACGCCGACGCGTTCCACCAGGCCCACGCCGCCGGGCAGCTGCTGCACCAGGTCGAAGAGGAGCACCAGGGAGGTGGCGGTGAGTGCCAGCGGCACCGCGCCGAGCCGCTTCCCGGCGAGGCGGCCGCACACCGTGGACCACAGCGCCTCCCACTCGGCAGCGGCGGCCCGGCGTAGATACGGGGCCGGGGTTCTCCGCTGCACGCCCCCCGTGCGGGTTGTCAGGTTCACGGACACCTTCCCGAAGGTCCGAGTCTGCTTTCGGTCCACGCTAGGGCTCATCGGCGCGATTTCCCTCACCCTCGCTACCCAGCTCCCGGTCATCCTCTGGGTGGATACGCCGGGGACGACCCTGAAGGGTGACGGCCCCTCCGCCCCCCGGCGGAGGGTCCATCACCGCGCTCGGTGGCGGCGGCGGAACAGCGAGGGCAGGCTGGGCGCGGTCAGGAACCCCTCCGCGCGGGCGCTGGCCAGGCCGATCCGCGGGATCTCGCTGCTCTTCTCGAAGAGCAGATAGCGGGGCTCCCAGATCGGCCGGTACTTGGCGTTGGCCCGGTACAGCGACTCGATCTGCCACCAGCGGGAGAAGAAGCCCAGCACCGAGCGCCAGAGCCGCAGCACCGGCCCGGCCCCCAGCCTCGCGCCGCGTTCGAAGACCGCCCGGAACATCGCGAAGTTCAGCGAGACCCGCTCCACGCCGACCTCGTCCGCCCGCTGGAGCAGCTCGATCACCATGAACTCCATCAGTCCGTTGTCGGCCTCGCGATCACGCCGCATCAGGTCCAGCGAGAGGCCGTGCGGCCCCCAGGGGACAAAGCTCAGCAGCGCCCGCAGCTCACCCGCACCGTCATGGCACTCCACCATCACGCAGCGGCCGTCGGCGGGGTCGCCGAGCCGGCCCAGCGCCATCGAGAAACCCCGCTCGGTCTCGCTGTCCCGCCAGCGGTCGGCCCGCTCCAGCAGGGCGGCCATCTCCCCCTCGGGAATGGCCTCATGACGCCGGATGCGCACCGTGCAGCCGGTCCGCCGGATGCGGTTGTGGGCCTGCCGCACCCCCCGCATGGCGCGGCCCTCCAGGGTGAAGTCGCACCGCTCCACGATGGCCTCGTCGCCCAGCTCCAGGGCGTCCAGCCCATGCCGGGCGTAGACGGTGCCCGCCTCCTCGCTCGCCCCCATCACGGCCGGCACCCAAGCATGGTCGCGCGCCTCCCGCAACCACTGCTCGATGGCTCCCGGCCACGCCTCCGGGTCGCCGATGGGGTCGCCGGAGGCCAGCGTGACCCCGCCGACCACCCGGTAGGCGACCGCCGCCTTGCCGCTGGGCGACCAGACCACCGCCTTGTCGCGGCGGAGCGCGAAGTAGCCGAGCGAGTCCCGTTCGCCGTGGCGGTCCAGCAGTTCGCGGAGCCGCTTCTCGTCCTCGTCGGTGAGCAGTTCCCGGCCGCGCGGGGCGCGGAAGCAGGCGTACAGCACCAGTACGAAGGCCAGCGCGGCCATCACATTGATCACCGCGTCCACCCAGCGCGGGGTGACCACCGTGTGGAGCTCGTCGGCGGACGGCACCAGGGTGATCACCCGCAGCAGGGTGTAGGCCACCCGGTCCCCCAGCGAGGCACCGGCCGCCGTGTTGGTCGCGGTGACCAGCAGGGTGCCCACCACACCGGACACCACCAGGCCGCCGAAGAGCACGGCCAGCGCCAGGCCCGGGTTGGAGCGGTCGCCCTTGGCACGGAACTCCCGGCGCCCCACCAGCAGTGCCAGCACGAAGAGGGCGGTCAGGCCGAGGGAGAACCAGTTGAAGCCGTGGTGGCGGAACTCCTCCCTGGTCATCGCCAGCGCGTACAGCACCAGCAGCGGCCCGGCCAGCAGCATGTTGAAGATCCAGCCGGCCCGCTTGCGCCGCCGCATCACCACGGCCAGGAAGAGCGCCAGCGCCACCGAGACCAGACCGGCCGTCGCCAGATAGGGCGTGAAGTACGGACCGGCGTTGTGCCGGCGCACCTCGTTGCGGAACGGCACCGAGACGACCGCCACCAGGTTGAGCAGCGCCAGCAGCCGCAGATACCACACCGTGGCCGCAGCGGCCCGTGGCCGCAGCCACGCCATCGGCGACGGGCGCGGCGCGGGGCCGCGCTCCGGCGCCCGGTGACTGCCGGGCCCCGGGTGGGGCTTCACTGTGGACACGGCTGCAATCCCAACGATCGGCTTGCGGAGCGCATCCGGCCGCCTCCGCGACGCCGCCGGTCCCGGCCGGTGGGCTGCCACCCAATGCCGGGGCCCGCCGAGATCGGGAGTCCACCGGAGCCGGGAACCCGGCCAGGCCGGGAACCTGCCGGGGCCCGCCTCCGCCGGATCACGGCGGAGCGACCCCGGGACCAGCCGGGCCGCGAGGTCAGGGGTACGACACGCGCTACCTTCCATGGTGGCCGCCGCATCGCCCGGCGGACGTGACCCCGGGCGGCGATTCGCGCCCCCGCCGTTCGGCGGGGGCGGGTCCGCCGAAGGCGGGAGCAGCGGTCGGCACGCTCTCCTCCTACCCTCGTGAGGGGCCGGCCTCGCGCCCGCGCCCGCCGATTCTTCGGCGCTTCGACCCTTCGACCGATTCCACGACCGAACCCTCCCAAGGAGGCACCGTGCCGATCAGCGTCGTGATCGTGGACGACGAGGTCCTGGTCCGCTCCGGCCTCGGACTGATCGTCGGCTCAGCCCCGGACATCGAGGTGGTCGACACCTGCTCCGGCACCGGCGCGGAGCAGTCGGTACGCGCCCACCGCCCCCAGGTGGTGCTGCTGGACATCCGGATGCCGGACCTGGACGGCCTCACCGTGCTGCGGCGGCTGCGGGCACTCCCGGACCCGCCCGCCGTGTCGATGCTCACCACCTTCGACACCGACGAGTACATCGGCACCGCGCTGCGGGCCGGCGCTGCGGGCTTCCTGCTCAAGGACACCGCCCCCGACCAGCTGGTGCACGCGGTGCGGGTGCTGGCCGGCGGCGGCAACATCCTCTCCCCGGCGGTCACCGCCACCGTGATCGGCGGCTATGTCGGCGGCGGCGAACCGGACGCCGAGGCGGTCGCCCAGGTGCGCTGCATGACCACCCGGGAGCTGGATGTGCTGGCGCTGCTGGGCGAGGGGCTCTCCAACGCCGAGATCGCCGACCGGCTCTTCCTCGGCACCGGCACGGTCAAGGACCACATCAGCGCCATCCTGGGGAAGCTCGGCGCCACCAACCGGGTGCAGGCGGCGGTGATCGCCCATCGGGCGGGGCTGGTCCACAGCCAGGGGAGCACCGCGCCGTGAGCGGTGACGACACGGCCCCGCCGGGGCGGCTCTCCCGCCGGCCGTGGGTCCGCCGGTCGGCGACCGCCGTTCCGGTGCTGCTGTCGCTGCTGGACGCCGCCCTGGTCGACGACCTCTCCCGCAGCCTCCAGACCGGCGCCTCGATCCTCGCCACACTGGCCCTGCTCGCCCGCAACCGGTGGCCGGTCCCGGTGCTGCTGCTCACCCTGCCCGGCACCTTTCTGAGCTACATCTGGATCGCCCCGATGACGGCGGTGTACACGGTCGCCGCCCGCCGCCGCTCGACGCCGGTCACCGTGGCCTGCGCGTCGCTCTTCGCCCTGGTGGAGTTCTTCCACTGGCCGCTCGCCGACTCCTGGCCGATCTCCCTGGACCGGTCCACCGCCCTCTATGCGATCGAGTGCCTGATGCTGGCCGGCGGCCCCGCCGCGATGGGCCTGCTGGTACGCACCCGCGAGGAGCTGGCGGTACGGCTGGACGAGCTGACCCGAGGCCACCGCCGCGAGGAGCGGCTGCTGGCCGACCGGGTGCTGGCGACCGAGCGGGCCAGGCTGGCCCGGGAGATGCACGACGTGGTCTCCCACCAGGTCAGCCTGATCAGCATCCAGGCGGGCGCCCTCCAGGTCAGCGCCGCCGACCCGGCCACCGGGGACTCCGCCCGCACCATCCGCGAGCTGGCGGTGCGCACCCTGGACGAGCTGCGCCACATGGTCGGCGTCCTGCGCGCGGCCGGCGGCTCCACCCAGGACCTCACCCCGCAGCCCACCCTCGCCGACCTGCCCCGGCTGATCGACGGCAGCGGTCTCGACGCCCGCTCCGAGCTGGAGTGGGGCGGCCGGACCTGGCCGGAAGCGGTCGAGCGGGCCGCGTACCGGACCGTCCAGGAGGCGCTGACCAATGTCCGCAAGCACGCCCCGGGCGCCGAGGTCGCGGTGCGGGTGCGGGCCGAGGGGGACCTGCTGCGGGTGGAGGTGCGCAATGGGCCGCCGGACGGCGCCGCCGACTCACCGAAGCTGCCCGGTGGCGGCCACGGTCTGGTGGGCCTGCGGGAGCGGGCCCAGCTGCTCGGCGGCACCCTGCTGGTCGGTCCGCTGCCGGGCGGCGGCTTCCTGGTCCGGGCAGCGCTGCCGATGCTCGCCGAGACCGCCCGGCCCTGATCCGCCCACGAACCGAGGGTGCAATACGGTGAAGGCCCCGCAGGTCGACTGACCTGCGGGGCCTTCCACTGTGCGCGAGGGGGGAGTTGAACCCCCACGCCCTTTCGGGCACTGGAACCTGAATCCAGCGCGTCTGCCTATTCCGCCACCCGCGCCTGGGTGATGTCTTCGATGCTACCGAACGTTCCTCGGTGGTTCCAAACCGGATTGTTCTCCGCTTCGGCGACCGGTCCGATTCCCTCTCGGGCGCTCCTTCCGACGTGGAAGACATTAGCACGTCGCCGGGGCCGCCTTCGAATCCATTGCCCGCACCCCCTCCGCACCCACGCCACGCTCCCCGCGTGCCGGGTCCGCCGAGCGGGTAGGTGGTCGGGGCAACCGGAGACAGCACCCGGCGGCGCCTCTAACATCACTGCACGGGAACCGCACGCCGAGCCGCACCGGCCCGGCACGACAAACGGATGAAGCCGGACGGATGGAGGGCCTCCGGCCGTCGGCGGACCTCGCCGCAGTGGCATCCTGCCGGTGGGGTGTGCGCAAGCACACCCGTCGGCGCAGCGCTGCCGGGGAACCGCACAGATGCCCGCGACGTGGATACGATCAGTAGGCAAGTACGCAGTACAGACGGACGATGTGAACCCTGAGAGAGGGGGTGCCCCGTGGGAGTCCTGAAGAAGTTCGAGCAGCGACTCGAGGGTCTCGTGAACGGCACCTTCGCCAAGGTGTTCAAGTCCGAGGTGCAGCCGGTGGAGATCGCCGGCGCATTGCAGCGCGAGTGCGACAACAACGCCACCATCTGGAACCGCGACCGCACCGTGGTGCCCAATGACTTCATCGTCGAGCTCAGCCCGCACGACCACGAGCGGCTCAGCCCGTACGCGGGCCAGCTCGGCCAGGAGCTCGCCGGCATGGTCCGCGAGTACGCCGACGCCCAGCGCTACAGCTTCATGGGCCCGCTCCAGGTCCACCTGGAGAAGGCCGACGACCTCGACACCGGCCTGTACCGCGTCCGCAGCCGCACCCTGGCCGGCAGCGAGTCCCAGCAGCAGCTGCCCCCGCAGCAGCCGGGCGGCGTCAGCACCCAGGGCTACCAGCAGCCCGGCGGGTACGGACGGCCGCCGGCGCCACCGGCCGCCGCCCCGTGGCAGCAGCAGCAACCCTCGTGGGGCTCCCCCGGCCCGGAAGCCGGCGGAGGCTACGGCGCACCGCCCCCTCCCGCCATGCCTCCGCACGCCCCCGGCGGCAACGTCCGCCAGCTGCCCGGCACCGGCGGCGGCGCCGGCACCCGGCGCTGGATCGAGATCAACGGCGCCCGCCACCAGCTCACCGGCGCCGCGACCGTGCTCGGCCGCTCCACCGAGGCCGACATCCGCATCGACGACCCGGGCGTCTCCCGCAAGCACGCGGAGATCCGTCCCGGTTCGCCCTCGATGGTCCTGGACCTCGGCTCGACCAACGGCATCGTGGTGGACGGACAGCACACCCAGCGCGCTACGCTCCGCGACGGCTCGCGGATCGTCGTGGGCAGCACCACCATCGTCTACCGGCAAGCCGAAGGGTAGAGCGGGGCACACATGTCAGAGCTGACCCTCACGGTCATGCGGTTGGGCTTCCTCGCCGTACTGTGGCTGTTTGTGATCGTCGCGGTCCAGGTGATCCGCAGCGACCTCTTCGGCACCAAGGTGACCCAGCGCGCCGCCCGACGGCCCGCCGCCGCCCCCGGCTCCGCACAGGGCGCCCGGCAGCAGCAGGGCGCCCGGGCGGCGCAGCCGCAACAGCAGCAGCAGGGCGGTCGGCGCGACACCCGGCAGCGCCGGGGAGCGCCCACCCAGCTGGTCGTGGTGCAGGGATCGCTCGCGGGGACGACGGTCGCCCTCCAGGGCCAGACCATCACCCTCGGCCGGGCCCACGACTCCACCATCGTGCTCGACGACGACTACGCGTCCTCGCGGCATGCCAGGATCTACCCCGACCAGAGCGGGCAGTGGATCGTCGAGGACCTGGGCTCCACCAACGGCACCTACCTGGACCGGCAGCGGCTCACCGCCCCCACGCCGCTGCAGCCGGGGATGCCCATCCGTATCGGCAGGACCGTCATCGAGCTGCGGAAGTAGTAGCGCATGAGGCATCGGACCACGTCCACCGCGAGTGACGAGGCAGGGGAGGCGCACGCCGCATGACCCTCGTGCTGCGCTTCGCCGCCGGATCGCACACCGGAATGATCCGGGAGCACAACGAGGACTCCGGCTACGCCGGGCCACGGCTGCTCGCCGTGGCCGACGGCATGGGCGGCCAGGCCGCCGGTGAGGTCGCCTCCGCCGAAGTGCTCGCCACCCTGGTCAAGCTGGACGACGACATCCCCGGCGCCGACCTGCTCTCGCTGCTCGGAGACTCCGTCCAGCAGGCCAACGACCGGCTGCGGCTGATGGTCGAGGAGGACCCCCAGCTGGAGGGCATGGGGTGCACCCTCACCGCCATGCTCTGGACCGGCCAGCGCATGGGCATGGTCCACATCGGCGACTCCCGGGCCTATCTGCTGCGCGACGGCACCCTCAGCCAGATCACCCAGGACCACACCTGGGTGCAGCGGCTGATCGACGAGGGCCGGATCACCGAGGAGGAGGCCGGCGCCCACCCGCAGCGGTCGCTGCTGATGCGCGCGCTCGACGGCCGGGGCCAGGCCGAGCCCGATCTGTCGATCCGCGAGGTGCGGGCCGGCGACCGCTATCTGATCTGCTCCGACGGCCTCTCCGGCGTGGTCAGCCACCAGACCCTCGAAGAGACCCTGGGAAGCTACTACTCCCCGCAGCAGACCGTGCAGGAGCTGATCCAGCTCGCGCTGCGCGGCGGCGGCCCGGACAACATCACCTGCATTGTCGCCGACGTCCTGGACGTCGGCGACAGCGACACCATGGCCGGGCAGGTCAGCGACACCCCGGTGGTCGTCGGCGCGGTCGCGGACGGCCCGCCGACCATGACCGAGCACATGCTGCACACCCCCGCCGGGCGGGCGGCCGGGCTCGGCCGCCCCGCCCCGCAGCAGGGCGACGACGGCGACCCGGACGGGTTCGGCGAGTTCGGCCCCGCCGAGGGCTACGGCGGCTACGACCTGGAGAAGCCGGACCGCCGCAAGCGCGGCAAGGGCGCCAAGTGGTTCAAGCGGTCACTGATCCTGGTCGTCGCGCTGGGCCTGGTGGGCGGCGGCGGGTACGTCGGCTGGCGCTGGACCCAGAAGCAGTTCTACGTCGGCGCCAAGGGGGACCATGTCGCGGTCTTCCGCGGCCTCAACCAGAACTTCGCCGGACTCGACCTCTCCCAGGTCTACAAGGACTACCCGGCGATCGAACTCAAGTACCTGTCGCAGCTCCAGCAGGACCAGGTGAACAGCACCATCGCGGTGGACAACGTGGACGCCGCCCTGGCCAAGGTGCAGAAGCTCGGCGACCAGGCGGCCGTCTGCCGGAAGGTGGCCCAGGGCGCCGTCCCGTCCGCCGAGGCGAGCCCCGCCCCCCTGCCCAGCACGACCCCGGAGCCCAGCGCCACCGGAACCACCACCACATCCGCCGCGTATGTGCAGAGGCCGGCGGCGCATCCCGCCGCCACCGCCAGCGGAAGTCCACGGCCCGCCTCGGGACCGTCGTCAGGCAGTGCCAAGCCGACCCTGACCGCCCAGGAGCAGGAACTGGCGAAGTCGTGCACTCAGTAGCCGTAGGGGAGCGGCCGGCGCCGTGAGCAGTCTCGGATCATCCAACACCAGCAGCAACACCACCACCATCACGCCGCAGGGAGCGCCCAACCGCAGGAACACCGAGCTGCTCCTGCTGCTCTTCGCCGTGCTGATCCCGGTCTTCGCCTATGCGAACGTCGGGCTCGCCATGGACGGCTCACTGCCGGCCGGCATGGTGGCGTACGGCTGCGGCATGGGCGGCCTCGCCCTGGTCGCCCACCTGGTGATGCGCAAGTTCGCCCCGTACGCGGACCCGCTGATGCTGCCCATCGCCACCCTGCTCAACGGGCTCGGCCTGGTGATGATCTGGCGGCTGGACAAGTCCGGCCCGCTGCTGCCGCAGAACTTTGCGGCAGCGCCCAACCAGCTGATGTGGTCCGGGCTGGGCGTGGCGTTCTTCCTCGGGGTGCTGGTGCTCCTCAAGGACCACCGCATCCTCCAGCGCTACACCTACATCTCGATGATGGTGGCCCTGGTGCTGCTGGCCGCACCGGCCTTCTTCCCCGAGCAGGCATCCGACTTCGGCGCCAAGATCTGGATCCACATCGGCGGCTTCTCCATCCAGCCCGGCGAGTTCGCGAAGATCATCCTCACCGTCTTCTTCGCCGGCTACCTGATGGTCAAGCGGGACGCCCTGGCGCTGGCCAGCCGCCGCTTCATGGGCCTCTACCTGCCGCGCGGCCGCGACCTGGGGCCGATCATCGTGGTCTGGGTCGTCAGCATCCTGATCCTGGTCTTCGAGACCGACCTGGGCTCGTCGCTGCTCTTCTTCGGCCTCTTCGTGGTGATGCTCTACGTCGCCACCGAGCGCACCAGCTGGATCGTCTTCGGCCTGCTGATGTCGGCCGGCGGCGCGGTGGTGGTGGCCAGCTTCGAGCCGCACGTCAAGACCCGCGTCGACGCCTGGCTGGACCCCATGGCCGCCTTTGCGCCGAACCCCCCGAGCGGGGCCACCGAGCAGATCGGCCAGTCGCTGTTCGCCTTCGGCTCCGGCGGGGTGATGGGCACCGGCCTCGGCCAGGGACGGTCCTGGCTGATCCAGTTCGCCGCCAAGAGCGACTTCATCCTCGGCTCGTTCGGCGAGGAGCTGGGGCTGGCCGGCATCATGGCGATCTTCCTGCTCTACGGTCTGCTGGTGCAGCGCGGGCTGCGGACCGCCGTCGCCGCCCGCGACCCGTTCGGCAAGCTGCTGGCGGTCGGGCTCTCGTCGGCCTTCGCCATCCAGGTCTTCGTGGTGGCCGGCGGCGTCACCGGCCTGATCCCGCTCACCGGTATGACCATGCCGTTCATGGCCCAGGGCGGCTCCTCCGTGGTCGCCAACTGGGGCCTGGTCGCGCTGCTGCTCAAGATCAGCGACACCGCCCGGCGACCCGCCCCGGAACCCGTGTCCAATCCTGACGCGGAAGCTACACAGATAGTGCGAGCGTGAACCCATGATTCACGCCGCGAGGAGGGGACCCATCGCATGAACAAGCCCATCCGACGGGTTTCCATCTTCTGCATGCTGCTCGTCCTGGCCCTGATGGTCCGCGCCAACTGGCTGCAAGGGGTCAAGGCGCAGGCGCTCGCCACCGACACCAACAACAAGCGCGTGCTCTACGACCGCTACGCGCACCCGCGGGGGAATGTCTTCCTCGCCAACGGCAAGCCGATGACCAAGTCCGTCTTCGTCAACGGCCTGCGGTTCAAGTACAAGCAGGAGTGGACCAACGGCGAGCTGTACGCGCCGGTCACCGGCTACTCCTCGCAGACCCTGGAGAACAACCAGATCGAGGCCCTGGAGGACGACTTCCTCTCCGGCAACGACGACCGGCTGTTCTTCCGCAACACCCTGGACATGCTGACCGGCAAGCCCAAGCAGGGCGGCAATGTCATCACCACCATCGACTACAAGGCCCAGAAGGCCGCGTATGACGCCCTCAAGGGCAAGAAGGGTGCCGCGGTCGCCATCGACCCGACCACCGGCGCCATCCTGGCCCTGGTGTCCACCCCGTCCTACGACCCCGGCAAGTTCGCCGGCCAGGACACCGAGGCGTACACCAAGTACCTGAACGACCCCGACAAGCCGATGCTCAACCGGGCGCTCAAGGAGACCTACCCGCCCGGCTCCACCTTCAAGATCGTGACGGCGGCGGCGATGTTCGAGAGCGGGGTCTACAAGAGCCCCGACGACCGGACGGACACGCCGCAGGACTACTACCTGCCGAACACGCACACCAGGCTGGTCAACGAGTCCGAGAACGAGCCCTGCGCCAACGCGACCGTGCAGATCGCCATGGAGTACTCCTGCAACACCGTCTTCGCCAAGATCGGCGACACGGTGGGCAAGGACAAGCTCGCCGACCAGGCCGAGAAGCTGGGCTTCAACAACCCGAAGGTGGACACCCCGGTCCGGGCCGCCGAGAGCGTCTTCCCCCGGGACTCCGACCGCCCCGGCACCGCGCTGGACGCCATCGGCCAGCACAACACCCGGGTCACCCCGCTCCAGATGGCCATGGTCGCCGCCGCCGTCGCCAACAACGGCTCGCTGATGCAGCCGTACATGGTCGACAAGGAGCAGGCCCCCGACCTCACCACCATCTCCCAGACCAAGCCCAAGGAGATGAGCCGGGCCTTCAGCCCCGAGACGGCGCAGAAGCTCCAGACCCTGATGCAGGGCGTGGTGCAGAGCCCGCACGGCACCGGCACGGCAGCGCAGATCCCCGGCGTCACGGTCGGCGGCAAGACTGGCACCGCCCAGCACGGCGAGGACAACAAGGAGCTGCCGTACGCCTGGTTCATCTCCTACGCCAAGACCGGCGACACTCCCAAGGTCGCCGTCGCCGTGGTGGTGGAGAGCGACGCCGGCACCTACCGCCCGGGCATCGCCGGCGGCAAGCTCGCCGCACCGGTCGCCAAGGCAATCATGCAAGCCATCGTCGGCAAGTGACGCATTCCTCACCCGGCCCCCGCAGACCACCCGGCGGCGGCCCGGCACTCCCGGGTCGACCTGCGTAAATGGTGGACCTGCGGAGACGGAAACAGCCGATGCACAGCTGATACCGGTCTGGTATCGGGTGGTGCTCACGGCAGGCCAACGCCGCCGGGACCGGTAGCGTATCCGCAAGCAGCGGTCTGTCTGCGGATCGGCTCTGCGCCCGCACAGGGCGCAGCGGGCCGGATCGCGGGGCCTCACGTCACATCCTCATGCACCGGGTGAGGGAGAGGGCTGGGAGCTATGGAAGAGCCGCGTCGCCTCGGCGGCCGGTACGAGCTGGGCGCCGTGCTGGGTCGCGGCGGCATGGCCGAGGTGTACCTCGGCCACGACATCCGGCTCGGCCGCACCGTCGCCGTGAAGACGCTGCGGGCCGACATGGCCCGTGACCCGTCGTTCCAGGCCCGGTTCCGCCGCGAGGCCCAGTCGGCCGCGTCGCTGAACCACCCGTCCATCGTCGCCGTGTACGACACCGGCGAGGACTACATGGACGGCGTCTCCATCCCCTACATCGTGATGGAGTACGTCGACGGCTCCACCCTGCGCGA
Source organism: Peterkaempfera bronchialis (assembly GCF_003258605.2). Classification (NCBI taxonomy): domain Bacteria; kingdom Bacillati; phylum Actinomycetota; class Actinomycetes; order Kitasatosporales; family Streptomycetaceae; genus Peterkaempfera; species Peterkaempfera bronchialis. The sequence goes on along the minus strand of NZ_CP031264.1, from coordinate 3,526,977 downwards.
GCTGCTGCACTCCGGCCGCCGGCTGCTGCCGGAGCGCGCCCTGGAGATGACCATCGGCATCCTCCAGGCGCTGGAGTACTCCCACCGCAACGGGATCGTGCACCGCGACATCAAGCCGGCCAACGTCATGCTGACGCGCAACGGCACCGTCAAGGTCATGGACTTCGGCATCGCCCGGGCCATGGGCGACCAGGGCATGACCATGACCCAGACCGCCGCGGTCATCGGCACGGCCCAGTACCTCTCGCCCGAGCAGGCCAAGGGCGAGCAGGTGGACGCCCGCTCCGACCTGTACTCCACCGGCTGCCTCATCTACGAGCTGCTGGCGCTGCGCCCGCCGTTCGTCGGCGACTCGCCGGTCGCGGTGGCGTACCAGCACGTCCGGGAGGAGCCGCAGCCGCCGTCGGTCTACGACCCGGAGGTACGGCCCGAGGTCGACGCCATCGTGCTGAAGGCGCTCGCCAAGGACCGCGACTACCGGTACCAGAGCGCCGACGAGATGCGCGACGACATCGAGCGGTTCCTCGACGGCCTCCCCGTCGCCGCCGCCCAGCAGGTCGGCGCCTACGGCATGGGCGGCTACGACAACGGCTATGGCGCCGACCCGTACGGCGGCGCACCCACCACCGCGCTCCCCCAGCAGAACCCCAGCCTGGCCGGCACCACGGTGCTGCCTCCGGTCACCGGCACCGGCGACTACGGGGACGACGGCGGCTACGGCGGCCGCGCCGGCAACCGCCGCAACCAGCAGAAGAAGAGCAACACCTCGTGGATCGTGCTCGCCATCGCGGCGGTGCTGGTCCTGGTGGGCTCCTTCCTGGTGGCCAAGGCGCTCTTCAACGGCGACGGCAAGGCCGACGACGTCCGGGTGCCCAGCCTGGTCGGCCATTCCGTCACGGAGGCCGAGAAGCTGCTGCTCAACAGCGGCGGCAACTTCAAGCTGGTGGAAGGCGACAAGGTCCCCTGCCCCGTGGACACCGCGCCCAAGGGCAGCATCTGCCGCCAGGACCAGGCCGCCGACACCACCCTGGCAGCGGGCAGCACCATCACCGTCCACCTCTCCTCCGGCCCCGAGCAGGGCGAGGTCCCCGACCTCGGCGGGCTGACCGCCAAGGCCGCGGAGCAGCGGCTCAAGGAGGAGGGCTTCCAACTCGGCAAGGTCAGCGAGAAGGAGACCGACAACCAGGGCGACCAGGGCAATGTCATCAGCCAGCAGCCCAAGGACGGGGCCAAGGCGGACAAGAACTCCAAGGTCAACATCACCATCGGCAAGGCCCCGGAGAAGGTCGACGCCCAGGACTTCACCGGCCAGGACCGCAACACCGCCGAGCAGACCCTGAAGAACGCGGGCTTCGACGTCCAGGTGCAGGAGCAGGAGAACGCGGACATGGCCGGCAAGGTGATCAGCCAGTCGGCCGTCGGCCCGCAGCCCAAGGGTGCGTCCATCACCCTGGTGGTCGGCAAGCAGCCCTCGCAGGTGCAGGTGCCGGTGGTGGCGAGCATGAAGCTCCAGGAGGCGCTGGACACCCTCGCCCAGCGGGGCCTCCAGGGCAGGGTGGTCAACGGGCCGCAGGACAGCAATGCCACGGTGGCCTCCAGTGACCCCGGGCCCGGAAGTCCGGTCGATCCCGGTTCCACCGTCAACCTCGTCACGCAGCCCGGCGGCGGTGACAACGGCGGTGAAGGCGGCCCCGGGTTCTTCGGCGGAAACGGCGGCTGACCGCCCCTGACCCCCGACCGGAGGGCTGTGGATAACTTATCCACAGCCCTCCGTCGTCGTTCACCGGCAGCGCCGCCCACGCGAGCGGTCCTGGACCGAACGGTGTGCCCAGAGCGTGCAGAGCGAGTCCATCCGGCCACGGACCTCCCGGAGTGCGGTGTCCACATCCGCGAGCCGGCAGCTCATCGCACCCACCACCCGGGCGTGCGGCTGGAGGCGCCGCAGGACGACCTCCTCCGCGACCCGGCGGGCGAGCTCCGCCACATACGCGTCCAGCGCGGCCGACGGCCGGGCCGCGTCGGCCAGGTCCAACAGCTGGGACCGGACCTGCCGGGCCACGTCGCTGTCGCGCAGCAGCATCGCCACATTGAGCACGGCCCGCCGGGGGAAGAGCGCCAGGCCGCGACCCGGGAGAGGGCTAGGGTCCATGTTGGACCTTAGGTATCGATGCAGCTCATCGCCCTGCAACAGCTGGTAGCCGTTACTGCGCAACTCCTCCCGGTGCCGCTTGACGATGCTCTTGACGGCCTCCTCCCCCACCTCGAAGTAGTCGGCCACCAGACGGGTGGTGAGATGCATACCGTCGGGCAGCAACTGGAGGGCCTTGACGCGGTCGAGGGCTTGGGTCCATTCGGTGAGGCTGTCGCGCATGGTGCGCGATTCGAGGATGACGGCTTCGTGGGTCATGGGGATCCCCCTGATCAGGCTGGTGGGTACTACTCGAACTCCTCAACGCCGCACGGCGGCGCGAGGTCACGAGCCCGGCCCAGCGCATGGTGGCCCATCCGGGGCGCGCGTCATCACCCACGCGCCGCCGCCCCACCCGGGGAGGGGTCAGCGCAGCTCGGGCGGGAGGGTGCGCTGGGCGTCGACGGGGGCAGTGCGGACCAGGGTGCCCCAGACGGCCATCCGGTAGCGCGAGGTGTAGACGGGCGTGCAGGTGGTGAGGGTGATGTACCGGCCGGGGCGGGTGTAGCCGGACCCCTCGGGGATCGGGGCGACCACGCCGGTGTTGTACTTGGAGGTCTGCGGCAGGGTGCTGTCGACGCGGTAGATGTACCAGGTGTCGGCGGTCTCCACGACGACGGAGTCGCCCTGGTGCACCTTGTCGAGGTTGTGGAACTTGGCGCCATGGCCGTCGCGGTGCGCGGCGAGCGCGAAGTTTCCGGCCTTGGCCCAGGGCATCGCGGCGGCGTAGGGCTCCTGGTAGACGCCGGCCACGGCCTCGTTGAGGATCTCCGGGTCGGTGCCCATCCGGATCAGCACCGTGAAGTCCTTGCCCATCGCGGGGATGTGCAGAAAGCCGACCGAGTCGCCGGCGGCGAAGCTGCGCGGGTGCGGGGCGGCCTTGGAGTCGCCCCCGCCGGCGGGCTTCTGGGTCCACTCCTCGCGCAGATGGTGTGCCGCGGAGTCGGCCTGGCGGTCCGCCAGGACGTTGGTCCACCAGAGTGAGTAGGCCACGAAGAGGCCCAGCAGCACGCCGAAGGTGATCAGCAGCTCGCCGACGAAGGACGCTGCCGTCGCGGCTACGCCCCGGCCCCTGCCACGGTGTCCAGCCAATGCCCCTCCGCGCGCCTACGAGCCGACCAGAGCGTCGGGTTTGCCCTTGCTCCTCGGCCGTTCCTCCACCATTTTGCCCCAGACGATCAGCCGGTACGTGGAGTAGAACTCCGGGGTGCAGGTGGTGAGCGTGATGTACCTCCCCGGACGGGTGAATCCGGAACCCACCGGCACCGGTTGGATGACGCTGACGTTCGACGGCGGGGTCTGCGGCAGCGCGCTGGTGATCGCATAGGTGTAGTACGCCTGCGCCGTCTCGACCACGACCTTGTCGCCCACCGCCAGCTGGTTGATGTAGCGGAACGGTTCGCCGTGGGTGTTGCGGTGCGCGGCGAGCCCGAAGTTGCCGGTCTTGTCCCAGGGCATCGCGGTCTTCAGGGCGCCCGTGTAGTGCCCGACCATGCCCTTGTCCAGCACCGAGTGCTTGTCGGTGCCCTCGGCTATGGGCGCCTTCACGTCGAGCTTGGGGATCCAGATGATGGCGAACCCCTCGCCGGGGGCGAAGGTGCCCGGGTCGCGGGGGTCGTCGGGGTCGCGGGTGCCGCCGGAGTTGCCGTCGTCCCACTGCCGCTCCAGGCGGTTGGCGGCGCCGTCGGCCGCCTGGTGGGCCCGGACGTTGGTCCACCACAGCTGGTAGGAGACGAAGAGCAGCAGCAGGACACCGAAGGTGACGCAGAGTTCGCCGGTGGCACGGACCAGCTTGACGCCGATCGGCTCCTTCGTCTGACGGCCCGCGCGGCGCCCGTGGCGGCCCGCTGCGGCCTGCGCCGCCTCCGGCCGACCGGTGGTCCGCCTCCCCGGCCGCGAGCCTGCTCACGGGCCGCCCTGCGGCGTTCGGCGCGGCCCCCGCCGGGTGGCTCCGGCGGCGGGGCGGGCGGGAGCCGCAACTGGACGGTGTCGTCACCGCCCGGCGCGAAGTCCCCGGGGGGTGTGGCGACGGCGCGCAGCCGGATGGTCTCGTCGGCACGTAGCCGGATGGTCTCGTCGGCGCGCAGCGTGATGGTCTCGTCGGAGCGTGGGCCGCCCTGGGGCGGCGCCTCCTCGGGCTCCTGGTGAGCACTCCGGCTCTCCGGCCGGACGGCGGTCACGTCGGTCAGCCTCGGCCGATCACCGGCGCCAGCCCGGCTGAGCGGTCGACAGCGCCCGCGTCCCCGCACTGCGCCAGCCAGTTGGCCAGCATGCGGTGGCCGTGCTCGGTCAGGACCGACTCGGGGTGGAACTGCACGCCCTCCACGGCCGCGTCGCGGTGCCGCAGACCCATGACGACGCCGCTCTCGGTCCAGGAGGTGGCCTCCAGCACGGCCGGCACGGTCTGCTGCTCGACGGCGAGCGAGTGGTAGCGGGTGGCGGTGAACGGCGAGGGGAGGCCGGCGAAGACACCGGCGCCCTCGTGCAGCACCTGGGACGTCTTGCCGTGCAGCAGCTCGGGGGCGCGGCCGACCACCGCGCCGTAGGCGACCGCGATCGACTGCAGGCCGAGGCAGACGCCGAAGACGGGCAGTCCGACGGCGGCGCAGTGGTGCACCATCGCGATGCAGACCCCGGCCTCCTCGGGGGTGCCCGGCCCGGGGGAGAGCAGGACCCCGTCGAAGCCGCTGTCGCCGTCGCGCGGTACGGCGTGGTCGACGGTCACCTCGTCGTTGCGGACCACCTCGCAGGTGGCGCCGAGCTGGTAGAGGTACTGCACCAGGTTGAAGACGAAGCTGTCGTAGTTGTCGACGACCAGGATCCGTGCGGTCATGCCTGCGGTGCTCCGGGGTTCAGGACGCGGTGGGAGAGGGTTCCGACCACGGCGGAGGGCGCTGCCGCGCCGTTAAGGGCTGTCTCGCTGCTGCGGGGGGCGGGGCTGGGGCTGTCGCTGGGTTGTACGGCCGCGGGGCCGCCGTCGTTCACGGTGACCTCGCCGAAGGGGAGCAGCGGTTCGGCCCAGGGGAAGACGTACTGGAAGAGAAGGTAGACGATCCCCAGCACCAGCAGCAGCGAGACGATCGACTTCACCAGGACGTTGCCCGGCAGTTGCCGCCAGATCCAGCCGTACATTCCGCTCCTTCCCGTCCCTGCGGGCCAAGCCTACGGGCAGGCGGGGCACCCCGGGGCCGGAGCGCGACTATGGCGTCGCCCGGGCGTACCGGAGATCGACGGTTCCGTTGTAGCCGGGGAGGGTCATCGACCGGCTCTGGTCGACCTTCCAGCCCAGGCCGTAGGCGTTGACGTACTGGAGGTAGTTGCTGATGTACGGGTCGGCGCCGACGGCGGCCCGCATCGTACTGGTGTCGCCGACCGCGCGCACCACATAGGGCGGGGAGTAGACCCGGCCCTGGAGGATGAGGGTGTTGCCCACGCAGCGCACCGCGCTGGTGGCGATCAGCCGCTGGTCCATCACCTGCACGCCCTTGGCGCCGCCCCGCCACAGGGCGTTGACCACGGCCTGGATGTCCTGCTGGTGGATGACCAGGTCGTTGGGGCCCGGGTCGGGGACCCCGGGGATGCGGGCGGTGGCGCCGGGCGGGGCGTCGTTGAGGGTGACGGTGAGGCCGGTGCCCTTGAGCGGGTCCAGGCCGGCGGTCTTCTCAAGGGCGTCCAGGCGCCTGATGTCGTCCGGGTTCTGGCCTTGCTGCTCGGCGAGGGCGTCGACCCGCTGCTGGAGCCCGGAGACCTGGTGCTGGGTCTGCTGGTTCTGCTCGCTCTTCTCCCTTATGACATCGGTCAGCCGCAGCAGGGAGTCGTCGGTGCGGAGGTTGGTGCCACGGGCGGTGAGGGCGCTGACGCAGAAGAGCAGTCCGGCGAGCGCGAAGACCGCGCAGGTCAGGACACGGCCGACAATTCGGGCGGCCGGAGGGCGGCGAGGGGCCGGAGAACGGGGATTCGCGGATTCTGGCACCGTACCCTTATCTCCTTCCGACCCGGCGAGCCACTACGCTAACTGACGCCGGTGGCATGTGCGGAGTGCACAGGAGAGCATGACGCAGCCCCGGTCGCCGTCAGCATCCTGCGCGGTCATGCAGCGCATCGACAGGAGAGTCCCTCGTGCCGAAGTCTCGTCTCCGCAAGAAGTCCGACTACACCCCGCCGCCGTCCGGCGCCGCGACGGTCAAGCTGGATTCGGGGCACCACTGGGTCGCCCCGCTGATGCTGGCACTGTTCCTGGTGGGGCTGGCCTGGATCGTCGTCTACTACGTGACGAGCGCCGACTGGCCGGTGAAGTCCTGGGGGAACTGGAACATCCTGGTGGGCTTCGGCTTCATCGCCGGGGGTTTCGGCGTCTCCACGCAGTGGAAGTAGACTGCTTCCCCATCGCTTGCGCTGACACGGCGGTCGCGTCTGCGGCTGCCGTTCCGCGTCTCTCGGCGCGGTCCTACATTCAGCTTGTCCACACAGTTATCCACAGCGGGGGAAAAGTTCAGACTGTCTGTGGATAACTTGACAGTCCATACACCCCCCCGTACGGCCGATTGACGATGAACACGCAGGTGGACGCGGGTAGAGCGACTGCTGTGGATAACACTGGGGATCGCTGGGGATCCGGGGGTGCGGTCAGCCGTTGATCGCGGCTGTCCCCAGCACCACCAGGCCCAGGGCCACCAGCACCATGGCGCCCACCGACACGCTCTGCACCAGGCCCCGCCGGGACGCGGGCGCCCGCACCATCCCCAGCGCCGTCAGGCCGCCGGCGACCAGACCTCCCACATGGGCCCGCCAGTCGATGCCGGTCATGGAGAAGGTCAGGATCAGGTTGAAGCCCACCAGGGCCACGATCGGGCCCAGCGGATAGCCGTTCACCCGGTGCAGCACCACCGTGGCGCCGAGCAGTCCGAAGATCGCCCCCGAGGCGCCCAGCGAGAAGCCGCCCGCCCCGGCCACCATGAAGGACAGGGCGCTGCCGACCAGCCCCGACACCAGGTAGAGCGCCGTATAGCGCAGCCGCCCCAGCACCTGCTCCAGCTGCGGTCCGATCCACCACAGCGAGAGCATATTGAGCCCGATGTGCCACCAGTCCCAGTGCAGGAAGACCGCGGTGAGCAGCCGGTACCACTGGCCCGGCCCGGCCGCGACACCGATCTCCTGCCCCTGGTCCCAGCCCCTGCCCACCAGCCCCAGTCGGACGACAAGCGAGAAGCCGACCAGGTGCACCAGGGCGAAGACCGCCACATTGAGGCCGATCAGGATCCTGGTGACCAGCGCCGGGTCGTCGACGGGACGGCCGCCGAACCGGGTCCGGGCCTCCCGTACGCCCTGGTGGCCGCCGCGCACGCACTCCGGGCACTGGAACCCCACCGAGGCGCTGACCATGCAGAGCGGGCAGATCGGCCGCCCGCAGCGGGTGCAGCCGATGCCGGTCTCATGGTCCGGGTGGCGGTAGCACCGGGGCAGCCCCGGCACCTGCGGGGCGGCGGCGGGCTGCGGCGGCACGGCCGCCGCCTGCGGGGGCACGGCCGGTGGGGGCGGCACCGTGGGTCGTGGCGGCGGTGATCCCTGGGGCCGCGCGTCGGGACGACGGCCTTCGTCGGGAAGCATCGGGGCTACCTCCTCAGTGGTGCCGCGTTCCGTAACGGGTGGTCCGGCGGTTTCCCGGCGTACGGGACGCCGGAGGGCACCCGGCCCCGGCGGTGCCAGCGCACCGCCGGGGACCGGGTGTGATGCCATGCGACCGGCACCGTGCGATCGGCGCCGCTCAGCGGCGGGTGATCTCCACGGACTCGATCACCACGTCGTCCAGCGGGCGGTCGCCCGGACGGGTCGGCACGGTGGCGACGGCGTCCACCACCCGCTTGCTGGCCTCATCGGCGACCTCGCCGAAGATGGTGTGCTTGCGGGTCAGCCATGCGGTCGGCGCGACCGTCACAAAGAACTGCGACCCGTTGGTGCCCGGCCCGGCGTTGGCCATCGCGAGCAGGTACGGGCGGTCGAACGAGAGCTCCGGGTGGAACTCGTCGGCAAAGCTGTAGCCAGGGCCGCCGGTGCCGGTGCCCAGCGGGTCACCGCCCTGGATCATGAAGCCCGAGATGACGCGGTGGAACACCGTGCCGTTGTACAGCGGCTCCGTGGTCTCCTGCCCGTTGCGCGGGTCGGTCCACTTGCGGCTGCCTTCGGCCAGCTCGACGAAGTTCGCCACCGTCTTGGGGGCGTGGTTCGGAAAGAGCTTGATCACGATGTCGCCGCGGTTGGTCTTCAGGGTGGCGAACAGTTCCTCGGCCACGATGTGCCTTCCTACGTACGTCACTGACAGAAGAATCCTCGCACGTCCCGGAAGAGGAGGGAGCGGCAAGCACCTCGCACCGGCCGGAACAGCCTGCCACACCCGGTCCGGAGGCCGCCGCATACGGCCTATTCCGGCATGCCGGTGGATGTCCCGGCAGGCATGATCTCTGACGAGGTGGAGAGGCGATTACCGAATGCCACCGAGGAGGAGGATCTCGTGACCCGCTTGGACGCAGCGCGTGATGCTGCCGGAAAGACCCGGGACACCCTGGCGCCGTACGCGGCCACGGCCAAGGGCACCGCTGCGCAGTACGCGGAGGAGGCCCGCCGGAGGCTGGCGCCCCGGGTCGAGGCGCTGGCGCCCAAGGTGGAGGCGGCCGCGGCCCAGGCCGCCGCCCAGGCCCGCTGCGCGGCCCGCAGCACCTATGCGCAGCATCTGGCGCCGCGCGTCGGACAGGCCAGGGCCGGCGTGCCGCCGCAGATCGAGGAGGCCGCCGCCTGGGCTGCCCAGCTGACCCGGGAGACGGCACTGAACGCCCGGGACGCCGCCCTCGCCGCCGGTCGGCAGGCCCGGGCGACCACCGCCCCCGCCGTCGCCACCCTGGTCGAGGAGGCCAGGAACGCGGCCGTGCCGGTCACCCAGGAGGCCCAGTCCCGGGGCGCCGCCGCGCTGGCCGCGCTGCGCGGCCAGGTGACGGCCGCCGACATCGAGAAGCTGGTCCGCAGGAAGGCCCGGCGTGAGCGGTGCGGCCGGGTGGCACGGCGGCTGCTGGTGGTCGGCGTGCTGGTGGGCGGCGGTGCGGCGGCCTGGAAGTGGTGGCGTGGGCAGAGCAGCCCGGAGTGGCTGGTCGAACCGCCCCTGGAGGAGCCCGGCTGGGCCTCCGACCAGGTCCGCTCGGTCTCCGCGACCGGCATCGTGGCCGCCGAGGCCGCCACCCAGGGCAACACCGTCGACGGCTCGGGGCCGCCCGCCTCCGAGACCGAGGCCGGTCAGGACGAGACCAAGCACGACGGGAAGGGCAAGAAGAAGCCTTGACCGAGCGCCGCCCGGGCCGGACGGCGGGACGCAGGGCGGTGGGGGGAGTCGGCCGCACAGGTCGGCTCCCCCCACCGCCCTGTACGCCGTCCTCCGGGCCGCTCGGGACCGCTGGCCGCCGCCCACTCAGGCGGGCACTCCGCGCTCCGGCTCCGGCTCTGCTGCGGCCCGCCGGGCGATCCTGCGGGCCATGCCGCCGAAGACCACCGTGTGGAACGGCGCCACACTCCACCAGTAGGCGTGCCCGGCGAGGCCGTGCGGGTGGAACAGCGCCCGCTGCCGGTAGCGGGCACCGCCCCGGCCATCCGGCTCGACGGCCAGTTCCAGCCAGGCCAGGCCCGGCAGCCGCATCTCCGCCCGCAGCCGCAGCAGCCGGCCCGGCCGCACCTCCTCCACCCGCCAGAAGTCCAGTGAGTCGCCGACCCGCAACCGGTGCGGATCACGCCGCCCACGGCGCAGTCCCACCCCGCCGACCAGCCGGTCCAGCAGGCCCCGTACCGCCCAGGCGAGCGGGAAGGAGTACCAGCCGTTCTCCCCGCCGATCCCCTCGATGACCCTCCACAGCGCCTCCGGCGGGGCGTCGACCGCCAGCTCGCGCTCGTCCCGGTAGAGGCTGCCGCCCGCCCAGTCCGGGTCGGTGGGCAGCGGGTCGCTGGGGGCACCGGGCACCGAGGCCGATGACCAGCGGGTGGCCACATCCGCCTCCCGGACCCGCTTCAGGGCCAGCTCCACCGCTTGGTCGAAGCCGACCAGGCCGCCCGGCGGATCGGGCACATACCGGGCGATGTCGTGCTCGGTGCAGACCACCTCGTGGCGCAGCGACTCCACCAGCGGGCGGGCGATGGAGTTCGGCACCGGAGTGACCAGTCCGACCCAGTGGCTGGACAGTCTCGGGGTCAGCACCGGCACCGGCAGGATCAGCCGCCGCGGCAGCCGGGCGACGGCCGCGTACCGGGACATCATCTCCCGGTACGTCAGCACCTCGGGGCCGCCGATGTCGAAGGTGCGGTTGACCTCCGGCGGCAGTGCGGCGGCGGCCACCAGCAGGCGCAGCACATCGCGGACCGCCACCGGCTGGATGCGGGTGGACACCCAGCTGGGGGTGACCATCACGGGCAGCCGCTCGGTGAGATAGCGCAGCATCTCGAAGGAGGCGGACCCGGATCCCAGGATCACCGCGGCGCGCAGTACCGCCGTGGGCACCCCGGAGTCCAGCAGGATCCGGCCGACCTCGGTCCTGGAGCGCAGATGCGGGGAGAGCCGCTGCTCGGGGACGCCGACGGGGGTCAGCCCGCCCAGGTAGACGATCCTCCGCACCCCGGCGGCGCGGGCCGCCTCGGCAAAGGCACCGGCCGCCCGGCGGTCGGTCTCCTCGAAGGAGCGGCCGGTACCCAGGGCGTGCACCAGGTAGTAGGCGACATCCACACCGTCCAGGGCGCCGCGCAGCGACTTCGGGTCGGTGACGTCGCCCCGTACCGCCTCCACCTGCCCGGACCAGGGCTGGTCGCGCAGCTTCGAGGGGGTACGGGCCAGGCAGCGCACCGGATGTCCGGCGGAGAGCAGTTCGGGCACCAGACGGCCGCCGATGTATCCGGTGGCGCCGGTGACCAGGCAGCGCGGCGGCTGCGGTCGGTCGTCCATACCGGGACTGCTACCCGGCTGCGCGGCAGCCGTGCGCCGTTCAGGCCGGATGGAGTTCGATCACCGTGATGTCCGGCGGGGCACCCACCCGGACCGGCGGCCCCCAGGCGCCCGCACCGCGTGAGACATAGAGCTGGGTGTCCGGGCTGCCGCCGCTGCCCGCAAAGCGGGCCAGGCCCGCCACCACGGGCTGCTGGAGCCGCACCGCGTAGTTGAACGGCGCCAGCTGGCCGCCGTGGGTGTGCCCCGACAGCTGGAGGTCCACGCCATGGGCGACGGCGTCGTGCACCTGCACCGGCTGGTGGGCCAGCAGCACCACGGCGCGGTCCGGGTCCCGGTCGCGCAGCGCGGCGGTGAAGTCCGGCCCGTCGTGGTACGAGGAGCCGGTGACGTCGTTGACCCCGGCCAGGTCGAAGGCGGCCGCCCCATGGGCGATCTCCAGGTGCTGGTTGCGCAGGGTACGCACCCCGAAGTCGGCCAGCTCCTCGATCCAGGCGTCCGCCCCGGAGAAGTAGTCGTGGTTGCCGGTGACGAAGAAGGTCCCGTGCCGGGAGACCAGTCGGGCCAGCGGCTCGGCCGCCGGACCCAGCTCGGCGGCGCTGCCGTCCGCCAGGTCGCCGACCACGGCCACCAGGTCCGGCGAGGTGGCGTTGATCAGGCGGACGATCCGCTCGGTGTGGGCGCGGCCGAGGATCGGGCCGAGGTGGATGTCGCTGGCCATGGTGATCCGGAAGCCAGCCAGCCTCGGGTCCAGCCGCTTCAGCCCGACCTGGACGGTCTTCACCTCCGGTGCGCCGAGACCCCGGTACAGCCCGTAGCCGACCGTCCCCGCAGCGGCGGCGGTCGCGGCGAGCGCGGCCCCCCGGGCGATCACCAGACGGCGGCCGACCGGCGGCGACTCCGGCTGGCCCTCGGCGGGACTCTCAGCCTGGGCTATGCCGCCGCCCACCGGCACCGCCGCATCCACCCAGGTCGCCCGGGTCGCCCGGGTCGTACGCCCCGCGATCCGCAGCGCGGCCAGGCGCGGCAGCTCCAGCACCGCCAGTGCCAGGAACAGATAGAAGAGCAGCGCCATCCAGAGGAAGCCCGGCCAGGCCAGCCACCCGGAGTGCACCGGGCCGAGCTGCCGGGTACCGACCAGCGTGACCGGTACCAGCAGCGCCAGCACCACGGCCACCGCCGCACCGACCCGCCGCAGCCGCCGCGAGCCGGTCACATCGCGTACCAGGCGGCGCCAGAGGTACCAGTGCGCGGCGCCGAGCACGACCACCGCGACAAGGAGCAGTACGACCAGCCCGGCCATCCGGAACCCTTCGGGTACGGCCGAGCCCCGGCCTGCGCGGGCAGACCGGGGCTCGGGTGGAAGCTGTGGAACTGTGGAGCCTAGGGGAGTCGAACCCCTGACATCCGCCATGCAAAGACGGCGCTCTACCAACTGAGCTAAGGCCCCTCGGCGGTCCCGGAAGATCCGCCGCGCACCAGGGTACCTGGTCCCGGGGCCAATCTTGAGCAGGTATCGCACCTGCCTCCCCCGAAGCCCGGCCCGACCGCTGTTTCACGTGAAACAACGCGCCCCGTGCGATCCCGGTCACACCGACGAAGAAACCCCGGCCGCAGGGCCGGGGTTCCCCGAGGAGTCCTGGAGCGTGTTCCGTCTCAGCGGGCGCCCGCACCGGCCGGGACCGGGTCGGTGGCCTCGGTCCACAGGTCCTGCTCGGCGCGGTCGGCCTGAACCTGGCGGTACACAAAGTAACCGCCGACGGCGGCCAGGGCGATCAGGAGGAGCTTCTTCACCGCGCGACCTCGTCCTTCTTAACGTCTGGGGGCTCCGCCGGGCTCTCCCGGCCGTCCATGGATGCGGCCGGCCCAGCGGGGTCCGCGTGTGCGAGTGCGAACAGGCGGCCATGGTGGCAACCGCCGTGCGGCCGATGATACACACTTGTGCCCTACCGGCCTCCGACCGCCAACCCCCCACCCCGGACACCACCCTGACGCCACGAGGCCCGGAGCGGCCGACCCTGTCCTGCACGGAAAAGAACCCCTGCGCTGAAAACGACTCAGGGCCGGACACCTTGCGGTATCCGGCCCTGGGCCTTGCGGGTGGGGCTAACAGGACTTGAACCTGTGGCCTCTTCCTTATCAGGGAAGCGCTCTAACCGTCTGAGCTATAGCCCCGCGCTGCACTGAAAGATTAGCGGATCGAGGCCGAACGCCCAAATCCGTATCCGGGCGTGCCGCCCGGCCGCCGATCGTGCAAAGCGCAGCTCAGACGGCAGCACGCAGCGGGCCCGGACCGGAGGGTGCCGGTCCGGGCCCGCAGGCGATGAGGAGAGGTCACTCCTCCTCGGCGAGGGTCACCTCGATGCCGCCGGAGAAACCGGCGGCGGTGTTGTAGATGAAGGCGCCCAGGGTGGCGAGTGCGGTCAGCAGCACGATGTCGATCACCGCGATGATCGTGCTGAACAGGAAGGTCTTACCGAAGCTCAGGTAGGACTGGAGGTCGAAGCCCTGACTGGTGTCGGAGCCGGTGACGTCCTTGAGGGTGCCGCCGACCGAGTCGAAGACCCCGATCCCGTCGAGCACCATCCACAGCACGCAGGCGGCCACGATGGTGACCACCCCGAGGGCGATGGAGAGCAGGAAGCTCACCTTCATCACCGACCAGGGGTCCACCTTGGTCACCCGCAGTCGCGCCTTGCGGGTGCGGGCCGCCGCGCCTGCGGCGGCGGGGCTGCCTCCCGGGCGGCGGGCGGTGGTGCCGCCGGTGCGGGTTCCCCGGGCGGGGGTGGGCTGGCCCTTGGTGTATGTCGTGGGCTGCGAGTAGCCGGCGGCCGCGGCGCCGGGCTGCGCCGGGCCCGCACCGCCCGCAGGCGCCGGCGGCGTCTGCGGGGCCTGCGGGTAGCCGTAGCCGGACCCGCCGCCCTGCCCCTGGGCGGCGGCAGGGCCACCCGGTCCGGCGTCAGCCATCGGAGGCATCAGCGAGGTCGAGGCGGCAGGCTGCTCGGCCGGGCCCCGATGACCCGGGCCGGGGGCCGCCTGGTGTCCGCCCTGACTTCTGGCCTGCGCGGACCCCTGCCGGCCCCCGGCGGCTCCGCCGCCCGCAGCGCCCGTGGCTCCACTCACCCTGGTCCTCCCGCAGTTCCCCTCCAGGCCGGCTGTCTCCGTCCTGGTCAGTCCAAATGGTTCCACGCCGGGCGCACTGCCCGGCGGTCAGCCGACCGGCCGGACGGTGTACGCGGCGATGCCGCGAACGCCCGTCCGGCCGTGTCGGCTGGGAAGCGAGGCTCAGGACTGGTCGGTGGTGCCGTCCGCCGTCGTCTCGTCTCCGCTGGCTCCCTCATTGCCGACTGCTCCGGCTCCGGTGCCCCCGCCGACCGGCTCGGTGCCGTCGTCGGAAGGGATGCCGTCGCCGGTCTCGTCCTGGTCCTCCTCCTCGGCCTCCGCGTTGCGGGCGATGCCCACCACCGCGTCGCGCTTTCCGAGGTTGATCAGTTGGACGCCCATCGTGTCACGTCCGGTTTCACGAACGCCCGAAACTCGAGTGCGGATCACGCCACCGGAGAGCGTGATGGCCATGATCTCGTCCGTCTCCTCGACCACCAGGGCGCCGACCAGCGAGCCCCGGTCCTCGACGATCTTGGCAGCCTTGATGCCCAGACCGCCACGGCCCTGGACGCGGTACTCGTCCACCGGGGTCCGCTTGGCGTACCCGCCGTCCGTGGCCGTGAACACGAAGGTACCCGGGCGGACCACGTTCAGCGACAGGAGCTCGTCGCTCTCGCGGAAGGACATGCCCTTGACGCCCGAGGTGGCCCGGCTCATCGGCCGCAGCGCCTCGTCCGTCGCGGTGAACCGGATGGCCTGCGCCTTCTTGCTGACCAGCAGCAGGTCGTCGTCGGCCGACACCAGCTCGGCGCCGATCAGCTCGTCGTCGCGGCCCTCCTCGTCGGTGCGGAGGTTGATCGCGATCAGACCGCCGGACCGGGGTGAGTCGTAGTCCTTCAGCGGGGACTTCTTCACCAGGCCCTCACGGGTGGCGAGCACCAGGTACGGGGCGTCCTCGTAGGTGCGGACCGCCATCACCTGGGCGATCTGCTCGTCCGGCTGGAAGGCCAGCACATTGGCCACATGCTGACCCCGGGCGTCGCGGCCGGCGTCCGGCAGCTCATAGCCCTTGGCCCGGTAGACCCGGCCCTTGTTGGTGAAGAAGAGGATCCAGTTGTGGGTCGTCGTCACAAAGAAGTGGTCGACGATGTCGTCCTGCTTCAGCTGGGCGCCGCGCACCCCCTTGCCGCCGCGCTTCTGCGAGCGGTAGAGGTCGGTGCGGGTGCGCTTGACATAGCCGCCACGGGTGATGGTGACGACGATGTCCTCTTCGGCGATCAGGTCCTCGATGGACATGTCGCCGTCGAACGGGATCAGCTGGCTGCGGCGGTCGTCGCCGTACTTCTCGACGATCGCGGCCAGTTCCTCGGAGACGATGCCGCGCTGCCGGGTCGGCGAGGCCAGGATCCGGTTGTACTCCTCGATCTTGGCCATCAGCTCGTTGTACTCGTCCGTGATCCGCTGGTGCTCCAGCGCGGCGAGACGGCGCAGCTGCATCTCCAGGATCGCGTTGGCCTGGATCTCGTCGATCTCCAGCAGCCGCATCAGGCCGCTGCGGGACTCCTCCACCGTGTGCGAGCGGCGGATGGTGGCGATGACCTCGTCGATCGCGTTGAGCGCCTTCAGCAGGCCGCGCAGGATGTGCGCCCGCTCCTCGGCCTTGCGCAGCCGGAAGCGGGTACGGCGCACGATGACGTCGATCTGGTGGTTGACCCAGTGCCGGATGAAGCCGTCCAGCGACAAGGTCCTCGGCACACCGTCGACCAGCGCCAGCATATTGGCGCCGAAGTTGGTCTGGAGGTCGGTGTGCTTGTAGAGGTTGTTGAGCACGACCTTGGCGACCGCGTCCCGCTTGAGGACGATGACCAGCCGCTGGCCGGTGCGCGAGGAGGACTCGTCGCGGACGTCGGCGATGCCGGCGACCCTGCCGTCCTTGACCAGGTCGGCGATCTTCAGCGCCAGGTTGTCCGGGTTCACCTGGTACGGCAGCTCGGTGATCACCAGGCACTGGCGGCCCTGGATCTCCTCGACCTCGACCACCGCCCGCATGGTGATGGAGCCTCGGCCGGTGCGGTACGCATCCTCGATGCCCCGGCGGCCGACGATCAGCGCGCCGGTGGGGAAGTCGGGGGCCTTGATCCGCTGGATCAGGGCCTCCAGCAGTTCCTCGTTCGATGCCTCCGGGTTGTCCAGGTACCACTGGACGCCGGAGGCGACCTCGCGCAGATTGTGCGGCGGGATGTTGGTGGCCATGCCCACCGCGATCCCGGTGGCGCCGTTGACCAGCAGGTTGGGGATGCGCGACGGCAGGGCGGTCGGCTCCTGCGAGCGGCCGTCGTAGTTGGCGGCGAAATCGACGGTGTCCTCGTCGATGTCGCGCATCATCTCCATCGCCAGCGGCGCCATCCGGCACTCGGTGTACCGCATGGCGGCGGCCGGGTCGTTGCCCGGGGAGCCGAAGTTGCCGTTGCCGTCCACCAGCGGCATCCGCATCGACCACGACTGGGCGAGGCGCACCAGGGTGTCGTAGATGGAGGCATCGCCGTGCGGGTGGTAGTTGCCCATGACGTCGCCGACGACGCGGGCGCACTTGTAGTAGCCCTTCTCGGGCCGGTACCCGCCGTCGTACATGGCGTAGAGCACCCGGCGGTGCACGGGCTTGAGGCCGTCGCGGACCTCCGGCAGCGCCCGGCTCACGATGACGCTCATCGCGTAGTCGAGGTAGGAGCGCTGCATCTCCGTCTCGAGCTCGACCGGCTCGATCCGCAGGGCGCCGCCCACAAAGGTGTCGGGGGCGGGGATGGTCTCGGAGGGGTCCGGCTGCTCGCCGTCGGGACGGTTGTCGTCGACCACTGCTGGTCAGTTTCCTTTCGCGCGCTGCTGTCCTGGCATCCGACCGGGCGGGGTCAGACGTCGAGGAAGCGGACGTCCTTGGCGTTGCGCTGGATGAAGGTGCGGCGGGCCTCGACGTCCTCGCCCATCAGGATCGAGAACAGGTCGTCGGCGCGGGCCGCGTCCTCCAGGGTGACCTGCAGCAGCACCCGGTGCTCCTGGTCCATGGTGGTGATCCGCAGCTCCTCGGCGTTCATCTCGCCGAGACCCTTGAAGCGCTGGATGGCGTCGTCCTTGGGCAGCCGGCGGCCGGCCTGGAGACCGGCCTGGATCACCGCGTCGCGCTCGCGGTCGGAGTAGACGTAGTCGAAGTCCTCCCGCCCCCACTTGATCTTGAACAGCGGGGGCTGCGCCAGGTAGACGTGCCCCGCCTCGACCAGCGGCCGCATAAAGCGGAAGAGCAGGGTGAGCAGCAGGGTGCGGATGTGCTGGCCGTCGACGTCGGCGTCGGCCATCAGCACGATCTTGTGATACCGCAGCCGCGTGATGTCGAAGTCCTCGTGGATGCCGCAGCCGAAGGCCGAGATCAGCGCCTGGACCTCGGTGTTCTGGAGGACCTTGTCGATCCGGGCCTTCTCCACGTTGAGGATCTTGCCCCGGATCGGCAGGATCGCCTGCACCCGCGGGTCGCGGCCGGACTTGGCCGAGCCGCCGGCGGAGTCACCCTCGACGATGAAGATCTCGCACTCGGAGGGGTCCTTGCTCTGGCAGTCCGAGAGCTTGCCCGGCAGCGAGGCGCTCTCCAGCAGGCCCTTGCGGCGGGTGAGGTCGCGCGCCTTGCGGGCCGCCATCCGGGCGGTGGCCGCCTGGATGGACTTGCGGATGATGTCCGACGCCTCGGTGGGGTTGCGGTCCAGCCAGTCGTTGAGGTGCTCGTGGACGACCTTCTGCACAAAGGTCTTGGCCTCGGTGTTGCCCAGCTTGGTCTTGGTCTGGCCCTCGAACTGCGGCTCGCCCAGCTTCACCGAGATGATCGCGGTGAGACCCTCGCGGATGTCCTCGCCGGTGAGGTTGTCGTCCTTCTCGCGGAGCAGCTTCTTCTCCCGCGCATAGCGGTTGACCAGGCCGGTCAGCGCCGCGCGGAAGCCCTCCTCGTGGGTGCCGCCCTCATGGGTGTGGATGGTGTTCGCGAAGGAGTAGACGCCCTCGGTGTAGGAGCTGTTCCACTGCATCGCGACCTCGACCGAGATCATCCGGTCCCGGTCCTCGGCCTCGAAGTCGATGACGGTCGGGTGGACCAGCTCGCCCTTGCGGGAGTTGAGGTAGCGGACGAAGTCCGAGATGCCGCCGTCGTAGTGGTACGTGACGGTGCGCGGCTTGTCCTCCTCGTCGGAGTGCTCGGGGCGCTCGTCGGTGAGGCGGATGGTCAGCCCCCGGTTGAGGAACGCCATCTCCTGGAACCGCCGGGAGAGCGTCTCGAAGGAGTACTCGGTGGTCTCGAAGATGTCCGGGTCGGCCCAGAAGGTGACCGAGGTGCCGGTCTCCGCCGTCGCCTCGTTCCGCGCCAGCGGGGCGGTGGGGGCGCCGAGCTTGTACTCCTGGGTCCAGCGGTGGCCGTCCTTCCTGACCTCGACCGAGAGCCGGCTGGACAGGGCGTTCACCACCGAGACGCCCACGCCGTGCAGACCGCCGGAGACGGCGTAGCCGCCGCCGCCGAACTTGCCGCCCGCGTGCAGCACGGTCAGCACGACCTCCACGGCCGACTTGCCGGTCGACTTCTCCACGTCGACCGGGATGCCCCGGCCGTTGTCGATCACGCGGACCGCGCCGTCGTGGAGGATGGTCACATCGATGGAGTCCGCGTAGCCGGCCAGCGCCTCGTCGACCGAGTTGTCGACGACCTCGTAGACGAGGTGGTGCAGGCCGCGCTCACCGGTGGAGCCGATGTACATGCCGGGGCGCTTGCGGACGGCTTCGAGCCCTTCGAGGACCGTGATCGCGCTGGCGTCGTACGACGTCCCGTTGCCGGGGGTGGTGTCGGAGGTCTCAGGGGTCGGGTTGGGGTTGCCGGAATCGGCCACGAAGCGCCCTCTCTGGCACAGCGCGGGCCGCATCCCCACCCGGTGGGCAGGCGTGACGCGGCCACGGCGTTCGTCTCAGAACCGCAAGCGGCGGTGTATTGCCTCCAGTCTACCGGTACCGCCGACAGAGACGGGCGTTTGCCAGCCCCTGAGCGCTGATGTGCCGCGCTGAATCCCCTCCGCACATGTCCCGATACTCAGGCGGGGGGCCAACTGCGTTCAAATGGGCACCCAGCGGCTCCGCAACACGGCCCGACGGGTCCACCGGACGCCTCAGCCCCAGGTGTCCCCCGGACCCCTGCTCCCGGGTGCGCGCAGCCGCCCGTAGCTGCGGGCGGGACCGGCCGGACCCTGCACCTTGATCAGCTTCACCGCGCCATGCCCCAGCTCGGCATTGAGCCGGGCGACCAGCTGCGGGGCCAGCAGCCGCAGCTGGGTGGCCCAGGCCGTGGAGTCGCAGCGCACCCTCAGCTCGCAGGCGTCCTCGGCATAGTGCTCGGGGGTGCAGTGGGCGGCGATCTCCGCGCCCACGATCTGCGGCCAGCGGCCCATCACCCCGCCCACCGCGGCCGGGGCCTCCCAGCCGCGCTCGGTGATCAGCTGCCGCATCGCGGCGCCCAGCGGCACCGGATCGCGGCCGTCGGCGCGGGCGCCGCTGCGCAGCCCCCGGCGCCGGGACTCCTTCTTCTGCCGGACCTGCTCGCCGCGCTCCCGGGCCTGCTCCTTGGCGGCGCGCAGGGCGACCCGGGCGAGGTCGATGCCGGACAGGGCCGGTCCGGCGGGGCCCGATTCGGGGAGGGCCGGTCCGGGAAGGGCCGGTCCGGGAAGGGCAGGCTCGCGCTCGCTCTGCGCATCGGTCACGGGAGTCGACTCCTTCCCCAGCCTGTGGACAGTGAAGTGGTCCAGCCTAAGCGGCCGGGCGGGCAAACGGGACTGCCCGGGGCCGCCGTCACCCCTGGGCGATCCGCCGCACCTCGCCGTCGGCCACCGCGAACCGGGCGCCCGCCAGGGCCTGCGGAACGTCCTCCGCCACCGCCGCCGTCACCAGCACCTGCTCGCCCGGCGCGACCAGCTCGGCCAGCCGCTCCCGGCGTCTGCCGTCCAGCTCGGCGAAGACGTCGTCCAGCACCAGCACGGGTTCGCCGCCGTCGGCGCGCAGCAGCTCATACGAGGCCAGCCGCAGGGCCAGCGCATACGACCAGGACTCGCCATGGCTGGCGTACCCCTTGGCGGGCAGCGGGCCCAGCCCCAGCAGCAGGTCGTCCCGGTGCGGGCCGACCAGGGTGACCCCGCGTTCGACCTCCTGCTTGCGGGCCGCCGCCAGCCCGGCCGCCAGCGCCTCGTACGCCTCCTCGCGGGAGGCGGGCACCGGGCCCTCCACCGAGCTGCGGTACTCCAGCGCGGTCGGGCCGCCGCCCGGGGCCAGCTGCTCGTACGCCTTCTCCACCAGCGGCTGCAACGCGGCCACCAGCTGCACCCGGAAGGCGGTCAACTCGGCGCCGGTACGCGCCAGATGGCCGTCCCAGACATCCAGGGTGGACAGATCCGCCCGGCCGCCGCCCGCCCGGCGGGCCAGGGCCGCGGTCCGGAGCAGGGCGTTGCGCTGCTTGAGGACCCGTTCATAGTCCTGCCGGACCCCGGCCAGCCGGGGGGTGCGGGCGGTCAGCAGCTCGTCCAGGAAGCGGCGCCGCTCCCCCGGGTCGCCCTTGACCAGGGCCAGGTCCTCCGGGGCGAAGAGCACCGTACGCAGCAGGCCCAGCACATCGCGCGGGCGGACGTTGGAGGAGCGGTTGATCCGGGCCCGGTTGGCCTTGCCGGGGTTGATCTCCAGCTCGATCAGGGTGGGCCGGTCCTCCCGCACCACGCTGCCCCGGACGATGGCGCGGTCGGCGCCCAGCCGGACCAGGGGGGCGTCGACGGCCACCCGGTGGCTGCCCAGGGTGGCGAGGTAGCCGACCGCCTCCACCAGGTTGGTCTTGCCCTGGCCGTTGGGGCCCACAAAGGCGGTGACGCCCGGGTCCAGGGGCACCTCGACCCGGGCGTAGGAGCGGAAGTCGGCGAGCGACAGATGCGCGACATGCATGGTGTGCGTAGCGCGCGGGGGCCTGCGCCCGCGCTGACTTCCTCTCCGGTGGGGGTGGTGGGCCGGTCAGGAGACGGACGGCGGGTCCACGTCGGCGCCGGGGGCGTCGGCGCCCTTCTGGTCGCTGACGGCGGTGATGGCGTGGCCGCCGAACTGGTTGCGCAGCGCCGCGATCATCTTCATCTGCGGGGAGTCCTCCTGGCGGGAGGAGAACCGGGCGAAGAGGGAGGCGGTGATGGCGGGCAGCGGCACGGCGTGGTCGATGGCCGCCTCGACGGTCCAGCGGCCCTCGCCGGAGTCCTCGGCGTAGCCGCGCAGGTGCTCCAGGTGCGCGTCCTCGTCCATGGCGCGGACGGCCAGGTCGAGCAGCCAGGAGCGGATGACCGTGCCCTCCTTCCAGCTGCTGAAGATCGCACGTACATCGGTGGTCACCTCGGCGGCCTCAAGCAGCTCCCAGCCCTCGGCGTACGCCTGCATCAGGGCGTACTCGATGCCGTTGTGGACCATCTTGGCGAAGTGGCCGGCGCCGACCTTGCCGGCGTGCACATAGCCGTACTCACCGGCCGGCTTGAGGGCGTCGAAGACCGGCTTCACCCGGTCCACGTGCTCGGCCTCGCCGCCGACCATCAGGGCGTAGCCGTTCTCCAGGCCCCAGACGCCGCCGGAGACGCCGGCGTCGACAAAGCCGATGCCCTTGGCGGCGAGCTCCTTGGCGTGGGTGACGTCGTCGGTCCAGCGCGAGTTGCCGCCGTCGACCACCACATCGCCGGGCGACAGCACCTCGGCGAGCTGGTCGACGGTCTGCTGGGTCGGGGCGCCGGCCGGCACCATCAGCCAGACCACCCGGGGGGCCTGGAGCTTGTCCACCAGCTCCTGGAGGGAGTGGACATCGGCGAGGTCGGGGTTGCGGTCGTACCCGATGACCGTGTGACCGGCGCGGCGGATGCGCTCGCGCATGTTCCCGCCCATCTTGCCGAGACCGATGAGACCGAGCTCCATGACAAGTCCTTACGTCGTTCGAGGTGCCTGATGACGGCCCCTTTGCCGCACCTTTGAGCCTACGCCGGGGGAGAGTTCGGGCCCCGGCGGGCACGGGCCGCTGGGGGAGCTTCTGCCCGGTGGGGCGGCTTCCAGGCCCGACGGCCCGTCCCCCGGTTGCGGATGCACCGGGGGACGGGGATGGCCGCGGCGGCCTCGGTCAGCCGGAGAGCCGCACCGGCATGATCAGGTACTTGTAGGCCTCGTCGGCCTCGGCGTCGACCGACGGGCGGCCGCTCAGCAGCGCGGGCTTGGTGGAGGTGGTGAAGCTCAGCTGGGCCACCGGGGCGTCGATGGCCGACAGCCCTTCGAGCAGGTAGGCCGGGTTGAAGGCGATCGAGATGTCGTCGCCCTCCAGGTCGGCGTCGAGCCGCTCGGTGGCCTGGGCGTCGTCGCCGGAACCGGCCTCCAGGGTCAGCACACCCTGCTCGAAGCTCAGCCGGACCGGGGTGTTGCGCTCGGCGACCAGGGAGACACGCTTGACGGCCTCCACGAAGGGCGCGGTCACGATGGTGGCCACCGCGTTGAACTCGGTCGGGAAGAGGCTGCGGAACTTCGGGAACTCGCCCTCCAGCAGCCGGGTGGTGGTCCGCCGACCGGCACCCTCGAAGCCGATCAGGCCCTCGCCGCCGCCGCTGCCGGCGGATGCCAGGGCGATGGCGACGGTGTCGCCGCTGTTCAGGGACTTCGCGGTGTCCAGCAGGGTCTTGGCGGGGACCAGGGCGACGGCGGAGAGGCCCGGCTGCTCCGGCTTCCACAGCAGCTCGCGGACGGCGAACCGGTAGCGGTCGGTGGCGGCCAGGGTGATCCGGTCGTCCTCGATCTCGACCCGGACGCCGGTGAGCACCGGCAGGGTGTCGTCACGCCCGGCGGCCACCGCGACCTGGGCGACGGCGGCGGCGAAGATCTCGCCGGAGACGGTGCCGGTGGCGGTGGGCATCTGCGGCAGCGCCGGGTACTCGTCCACCGGGAGGGTCGGCAGGGTGAAGCGGGAGGAGCCGCAGACCACGGTCACCCGCACACCGTCGGTGGAGATCTCCACCGGCCGGTTGGGCAGCGACCGGGAGATGTCGGCCAGCAGCCGACCGGAGACCAGGACGGTACCGGCCTCCTCGGTGTCGGCCTCCACCGAGACCCGGGCCGAGACCTCGTAGTCGAAACCGGACAGGCTCAGCCTGCCCTCCTCGGCCGTCAGCAGCAGCCCGGCGAGGACCGGCACCGGCGGCCGTGCCGGGAGGCTGCGGGCAGCCCAGGCCACCGCCTCCGCGAGGACATCTCGCTCCACCCGGAACTTCACCGGTCACCGCCTCCTGAGCTCCTGCTGTCCGCGGGCCGCCCGTCCCCACCCTGTGGACCCCGGTGGGCTCCGTGGCGGGTCGGCTCGCTCCTGTTGCCGGAGAACAGTCTGACGTACTCCACCGACACCCGTGGCAGACGGGGCGAAGCCGGGGTGAACAGGTGTCGCATTGCGGTCATCCACAGATCGACGCCCCGCCCCCTGTTAGACGAAGCACCGGGGGATCTCTAGGTAGTCGTAGTAGTAGGGGCTGTGGATTCCGTGGATAACGTCATTTGCGCAGCTCAGCCCGGCTTTTTTATCCACCGGGCCTGTGGGTGAACCAGTGGATGAACCAGGCCCTCCTGTGGACAGCCAAGGTTTACCCACAGGCCATCCACAGCTGCCCCCAGGTTCTCCCCAGGACTATCCCCAGGTTTTACCCAGGTTTCCCACCGGCCACACCTGCCCTCGTGTGTGACCGCTTTCACACGGACTAGTGAAAGCGGCGTTTTGCTTGTCGAACTGTGGACGTTGCTGTGGACAACCTGGGGACAACCACCCTCTCCCTGGGGATGGCCGGTGGACAACCTTGGAGCCGTGTTGACGCTCCCTCAACTGTCCACACCCTGTGGACAACGGTGGCCCACAAGTCCACAGGGGCATGAGCTGGGGGGACGAGCGTACTGCGGCGGCAGCTGTGGACAGGATCTGGATAACTCGGCGCTCCCCAGGGTGTGGACGGCGGAAAATGCCGCATCCTGTGGAGTTCCGCGATCCGGCCCCGGGCTGTTCGAATTGCTGCGCGTCTGTGCGAGGCGCGGCGGAGCCGCAGAACGGGCGGAGGGGCGCAGGGAGACCTCTCCCTGCGCCCCTCCTGCGGGCTTCTGCGCGGTCGCGCAGGCCGGCGGTCCCGGGTGTGTCCCGGCTGCCGGGTCAGCTCTTGATGCGGTTGGTCAGCTCCGTGACCTGGTTGTAGATGGACCGCCGCTCGGCCATCAGGGACCGGATCTTGCGGTCGGCGTGCATCACCGTGGTGTGGTCCCGGCCGCCGAACTGGGCGCCGATCTTCGGCAGCGAGAGGTCGGTGAGCTCGCGGCAGAGGTACATGGCGATCTGCCGGGCGGTGACCAGCACCCGGCTCCGGGAGGAGCCGCAGAGGTCCTCCACGCCGAGCCCGAAGTAGGCGGCGGTCTGTTCCATGATGGTCTTGGCCGTGATCTCCGGACCCGCCTCCTCACCGCCGGGGATGAGGTCCTTCAGCACGATCCCGGTGAGCTCCAGGTCCACCGGCGCCCGGTTGAGGCTGGCGAAGGCGGTCACCCGGATCAGCGCGCCCTCCAGCTCGCGGATGTTCCGCGAGATCCGGGAGGCGATGAACTCCAGCACCTCCG
The DNA here is from genome assembly GCF_003258605.2 of Peterkaempfera bronchialis. Taxonomy (NCBI): domain Bacteria; kingdom Bacillati; phylum Actinomycetota; class Actinomycetes; order Kitasatosporales; family Streptomycetaceae; genus Peterkaempfera; species Peterkaempfera bronchialis. The sequence goes on along the minus strand of NZ_CP031264.1, from coordinate 3,502,012 downwards.
GCGGCGCGTTCAGCTGCTCCTGGATGGCCTTCTTGCGCAGGATCGCGATCCGGGTCTCCAGCTCGGGCGGCTGGACGTCGGTGATCAGACCCCACTCGAAGCGGTTGCGGAGCCGGTCCTCCAGGGTGACCAGCTGCTTGGGCGGCCGGTCGGAGGAGAGCACGATCTGCTTGTTGGCGTTGTGCAGGGTGTTGAAGGTGTGGAAGAACTCCTCCTGCGTCGACTCCTTGCTCGCCAGGAACTGGATGTCGTCGACCAGCAGGATGTCCATGTCGCGGTAGCGCTTGCGGAAGGCGTCCGCCTTGCCGTCGCGGATGGAGTTGATGAACTCGTTGGTGAACTCCTCCGAGCTCACGTAGCGCACCCGGGTGCCCGGGTAGAGGCTCCGCGAGTAGTGCCCGATGGCGTGCAGCAGATGCGTCTTGCCGAGCCCGGACTCCCCGTAGATGAACAGCGGGTTGTACGCCTTGGCGGGCGCCTCGGCCACCGCGACCGCAGCCGCGTGGGCGAACCGGTTGCTGGCCCCGATGACGAAGGTGTCGAAGAGGTACTTGGGGTTGAGCCGGGCGGCCGGCTCGTCCTTGCGCGGAGCGCCGCCCGCGCCGGGCGGCGCGGGGTGGCCCGGTCCCTTGGGCAGTGGAGCACCGGAGGGGCCCGTGGCAGGCAGCACAGGCCCTCCGGCCCCGCCGTCGGCCGACCGCTCCGGCAGCAGCGCGGGCTGCGGTCGCCCGTCGCCCTCGCCGGGCCCCGGACCACGGCCGCCCGGGTGGGCCGGCTCGCCGTACTCGCCGCCCAGCAGGTCGCCCTGGGTGCCCCGGGTGTCACGGGTGTCACGGGCCGGCTCGGACGGCAGCTGCCGGAACCCCTCGGCCGGGGTGCCGGAGCGGTCCGGATGCGGAGGCCAGTCGCGGCCCCGCTCATGGCCGGCCCCGCCGTCCCGGTAGTCGCCCTCGTATCCGCGGCGGTCCGGCGGATAGGCGGTCCAGCCGCTGCCCTGCTCGGACCAGCCGGGGCGCTGGTCATAGGGTCCGGGGCGCTGCTCGTAGCCGCCGCCCTCGTAGCGGCGCTGCTCGTACGCCTGGTCGTAGCCGCCGCGCGGTCCGCCGGGCGGCCAGCCGCTCCAGCCGCCCTCGCCGCCGGACCGGTACTCGCGGTCCTCCCGGTACTCCTGACGGGGCGGCTCGGGCTCCACGGGCGCGGCGGCCGGGGCGGGGGGCGGCGGCGGTACCGCGTTGGCGTCGACCATCACGGCGATCCGGACGGGATGGCCGAACTCGCCGCCGAGGATCTCGCTCAGCAGCGGCAGCAGCCGGCCCTCCAGGACCTGCTTGGCCCGCTCGTTGGGTGCCGCCAGCAGCGCGGTGTCGTGCATCATCCACATCGGCTGCGTCCGGCGCAGCCACATCTTCTCGCTCTCCCCGATGCTCGCATCGCCGCCCAGCCGCTCGACGACCTTCGCCCAGGCGGGTGCGAGATCGCTGTTGACATCAGCCACTGGTGCACGCTTTCTCGTCCCACCGCTGAGGGTGGTCTTCGGTCGGGGGCCCTTGAGACAGGGTGACAGGGATGCGGGACGGGCGGGACGGGCGGAGGTGTGGGTTGTCGGTGAGTGGGGAATGCAGACAGGTTCTGCAACGGTAATCAGCGGCGACGCCTAGGTTCAAGTCGTTGTCCACAGCCTGTGCACAGCCGGGCCGGGGCCGACCGTGGAGCCCGCTGCGGAGCCCACCGCAGAGCCGACCGCACCCCATGGTCGGACGCTGGCCGGACGCATGGCCGGGCGGCACGCCATCACCCGGTTTGACCCGTGGTCCCCCGTCCGCGTACCGTAACCAGGTCGAGTTGTCGATGGCCGCTGCCGCATGCCCGCGGGTCAACCGCACCAACCAGGCGCGCAGCATAGGCGCCGTGGATCGCTTCGCTTCCCGAAGTAGCACAGGGGATCGCGCGGACGCACGGTGACGGCCAAGTGACGCCCCGCCACCCTACGATTGATCCCTGGAGCCCCCGAGTGAGCAAGCGCACCTTCCAGCCGAACAACCGCCGCCGCGCGAAGACCCACGGTTTCCGGCTGCGGATGCGCACCCGTGCCGGTCGCGCCATCCTTGCCAGCCGCCGCGGCAAGGGCCGCACGCGTCTGTCCGCCTGATCCGCTGCTCAGGGTCATGTTGTGCTGCCCACCGAGAATCGGCTGAGGCGGCGCCAGGACTTCGCGACCGCGGTGAAACGTGGACGCCGCGCCGGCAAGCCCCTGCTCGTCGTGCACCTCAGTCGGGGTGCCGAGGCGGCAGGTGCGGACGGCGGCGGACGGAACGACTTCGGCCCGCACTCGCCGGGGGAGACTGCTCCCCCGGCGCGTGCGGGTTTCGTCGTGAGCAAGGCCGTCGGCCCGGCGGTCGTGCGGAACCTTGTCAAGCGTCGCCTGCGTCACCTTGTCCGGGAGCGTATGGCGCTGCTGCCCGCAGGTAGCCTGATAGTGGTACGCGCGTTGCCCCCGGCGGGGGCGGCGAACTACGCGGACCTGGAGCGCGACTTGGACGCAGCCCTGAAGCGGCTGCTCAGGACGGAGACCACCGCCATCGGGCCGACGGGAGCAGGGCGATGAAGTACCTGCTGATGGGGCTGATCCGGATCTACCAGTGGACCATCAGCCCGCTGCTCGGCCCTGTGTGCCGGTACTACCCCTCCTGTTCCCACTACGGCTACGAGGCGATCCGGGTGCATGGCGCGGTGAAGGGCACCGGCCTCACCGCCTGGCGCATCCTGCGCTGCAACCCTTGGTCCCCCGGAGGCGTGGACCATGTACCGCCGCGCAAGCGGCCCGTGTGGCACCAGTGGCTGCGCGCCCGCTTCGCGAGTCCGGGCCCCCAGGGCCCGGCCCCCCAGACTTCCGGCCCGGTCGAGAACCCGGCGCCCACGCCAAATGCCCAAGGAGCCTGATTCGTGGACGCGATCCTGAGTCCTCTCTACACGGCGGTGTCCTGGATCATCGTCCAGTTCCACGCGCTGTACAGCCATGTCTTCGGGGCGGACACAGGGTGGGCATGGGGTCTCTCCATCGTTTCGCTCGTGATCGTCATCCGGGTCTGCCTGATCCCGCTCTTTGTGAAGCAGATCAACGCGACCCGGGCCATGCAGGCGATCCAGCCGAAGATGAAGGCCATCCAGGAGCGCTACAAGAACGATCGACAGCGCCAGTCCGAAGAGATGATGAAGCTCTACAAGGAGGCGGGTACCAACCCCTTCTCGAGCTGTCTCCCGATCCTGGTGCAGTCGCCGTTCTTCATCTCGCTCTACCAGGTGCTGAACCACATCGCCAAGGGCCAGACGGTCGGCGTGATCAACAGCGACCTGCTGGCGAGCGCCCAGAAGGCGCACATCTTCGGTGCCCCGCTGTCGGTCAAGTTCACCGACTCGGCGGACAAGATCACCGCCCTGGGCGCCTCGCTCACCGATGTCCGGGTCGTCACGATCACCATGATCGTGCTGATGTCGCTGTCGCAGTTCATCACCCAGCGCCAGCTGATGACCAAGAACGTCGACCTCACGGTCAAGACGCCGTTCATGCAGCAGCAGAAGATGCTGATGTACGTCTTCCCCGTGATGTTCGCGGTCTTCGGCATCAACTTCCCGGTCGGCGTCCTGGTCTACTGGCTGACCACCAACGTCTGGACCATGGGCCAGCAGCTCTTCGTCATCCGCCGCAACCCGACCCCCGGCTCCACGGCGTGGAAGGAGCGCCAGGAGCGGCTGCGGAAGGCGGGCAAGCTCAGCGCCGACGGCACTCCGGTCAAGGGCGGTCTGACCTCCCTGGTCAAGGGTGGCAAGGCGGAGGCGGCCGAGCCCGAGGAGACCGCACCGGTGGTCCGCCAGCAGCCCAAGCGGCAGACCAAGGCCCAGCGGCAGCAGTCGCCGACGGGTCGGCCCTCCACCGGCAGCACGTCCACCGGCGGTGGGACCGGCAGCGGTGCGGCCGATGCGGGGAAGGCCGACGACGTCAAGGCATCGGCGGCCGGCGGCAAGCGCACCGGGCAGCAGGGCAAGCGGACGCCGCAGCCGGCCGGTCAGCGGCCGAAGAAGAAGTCCTGACCCGGCTCCCCCAGATCTTCGTTCCCCTCTTCTCCTAAGGAGTCCCTCCGTGACGGAAGGCACCACCTCCGCCGCTGCGGACGCCCCCGCGCCCGCCACCTCGTCCAAGAACGACCTGATCGCCCAGCTGGAGCAGGAGGGCGAGATCGCGGCGGACTACCTGGAAGGTCTGCTGGACATCGCGGACCTCGACGGTGACATCGACATGGACGTCGAAGGCGACCGTGCCTCGGTGTCGATCGTGGGCGAGGGCACGGGTGCGCAGCGCGGCCTTCAGCGGCTGGTCGGCCAGGACGGCGAGGTGCTGGAGGCACTTCAGGAGCTGACGCGGCTGGCCGTGCACCGGGAGACCGGTGAGCGCAGCCGGCTGATGCTGGATGTCGCGGGTTTCCGGGCCCGTCGGCGAGCGGAACTGGCGGAGCTGGGCGGCAAGGCGGCGCAGCAGGCCAAGGAGACCGGTGAGCCGGTGAAGCTGTCGCCGATGACCCCCTTCGAGCGCAAGGTGGTCCATGACGCGGTGGCGGCGGCAGGGCTGCGCAGCGAGTCGGAGGGCGAGGAGCCGCAGCGGTGCGTGGTCGTGCTGCCCGTCTGAGGCGGCTGCCCGACACTGGACATGACGTGCACGGTGACGGCCCCGTCCGCCTCGCGCGGACGGGGCCGTCGTGCCGTGTGACCGCGTGGACAGAAGGATGTTTCACGTGAAACAGGCATGGTGAGTCGGTGGGCACGGTGAGGGAAGAGGCTGGGATGGAGACAGGGACGCCTGCCGAGGGGGCCGAGGAAGAACTGCCGGAGGCGCCGTCCGCCGCACGGGCGGTCTTCGGAGTCCGCTTCGAGGCGGCGGTGCGCTATGCCGAACTGCTGGCCACGGCCGGGGTCCGGCGCGGTCTGATCGGGCCACGCGAGGTGCCCCGGCTGTGGGAGCGGCATCTGCTCAACTGCGCGGTACTGGCGGAGGTCGTACCGGAGGGGGTCTCGCTCTGCGATGTGGGTTCTGGTGCGGGTCTGCCCGGAATCCCGGTGGCGCTCGCCCGGCCGGACCTCTCGGTGACGCTGCTGGAGCCGCTGCTGCGCCGGACCACCTTCCTGGAGGAGGCCGTCAAGGAGCTGGGTCTCACCAATGTCACCGTGGTGCGGGGCCGGGCCGAGGAGATGATCGGCAAGCTCTCCATGGATGTGGTGACCGCGCGGGCGGTGGCTCCGCTGGACCGGCTGGCCGGCTGGGGGCTGCCGCTGCTGCGTCCCTATGGGGAGATGCTGGCGCTGAAGGGTGACACCGCGGAGCAGGAGTTGGCCGAGGCGCGCGCGGCGCTGACCAAGCTCGGTGCGGTGGAGTGGTCGGTGGTGCAGGCCGGAGCGGGGACGGTGGAGACCCCGACCCATGTGGTCCGGGTCCAGGTGGGGGAGAGCCCCGGCGGGGTCCGGGCCGCCGCCCGGCGGGCGAAGGCGGCCCGTGCCGGGCGGGTGGCCGGCGGTGGGCGCGGCACCGCAGGGGGCCGTGGCGCCGGCGGGGGACGGCGACGCCGTTGACGGTTGGCCCGAACGGGTCGGATCGAGGTGCGAGGGGCGGTGGCCGCAGGAGCGGCTGCCGCCCTTCCGTCTCTGCGGCTGTCCGTGGCGCCGTCTCTGCCGGTCATGGCCGTTCGGAGTGTCGCGGCATCAGATATGCGACAAAACGGGCATTGTGTTTCACGTGAAACGTCGTTCCCTGCTTCCAGGAATCCTGAGCCGCAGCAGGGCTGCGGTCTCAACGCCTGCTTTGGCGGCGCCCGCCGACACCTCTCCGGGTGAAGATCCGGCTGCGGAGGGGGCGGAAGAGCCGCATCCCACACCCAGGCAGCCACAGCTGCGCAATGATGCCTCGAAGACCTCAGTTTCCGCCGCGCACCGCGCCGACTCCGCCCACCCTGCCGTCCGTGGCCGGGCGGGCGGCGGCGACCGGCCCGGAGAGGGGAGCCGATCCTTGTCGTCCAACACCCAGGGCGCCCAGCCCATGACCGACTCCATGGATGCGGCCACCGCAGCCGCGCTGTGGACGGGCCGCCGACCCGACCCGCTGCCGGGGCCGCGAGCCGAGCCCCGACCCGGTGCCGATCCCGATGTTTCACGTGAAACACTGGCGCGCATGCAGGACTCCGAGACTCCCGTACCGGTGGATGCCGGGCCCATGGTGGACACCCCCATCGGGCGTGCTGCGCAACTCGCCGTGGAGACGCTGGGCCGTACCGGGGAAGGGCTGCCCCGACCCGCGCAGACCCGGGTGATCGTGGTCGCCAATCAGAAGGGCGGCGTCGGCAAGACGACCACCACGGTCAATATGGCCGCCTCGCTGGCGTTCCACGGCTGCCGGGTCCTGGTGGTCGACCTCGACCCGCAGGGCAATGCGTCCACCGCGCTCGGCGTCGACCACCACGCCGAGGTTCCGTCGATCTACGACGTACTGGTGGAGGGCAAGCCGCTGGCCGATGTGGTGCAGCCGGTGGTCGACGTGGAGGGCCTCTTCTGCGTGCCCGCCACCATCGACCTGGCCGGTGCGGAGATCGAACTGGTCTCCCTGGTGGCCCGGGAGAGCCGGCTGCAACGCGCCATCGAAGCCTATGAGCAGCCCCTGGACTATGTGCTCATCGACTGCCCGCCCTCGCTCGGCCTGCTGACGGTCAACGCCCTGGTGGCCGGTCGCGAGGTGCTGATCCCCATCCAGTGCGAGTACTACGCGCTGGAGGGGCTGGGCCAGCTGCTGCGCAATGTCGAACTGGTGCGGGCCCACCTCAACCCGCAGCTCCATGTCTCCACCATCCTGCTCACCATGTACGACGCCCGGACCCGGCTGGCCGCGCAGGTGGCCGAAGAGGTCCGCAGCCACTTCAGCAAGGAAGTGCTGCGTACGGCGATCCCGCGCTCGGTGCGGATCTCGGAGGCACCCAGCTACGGGCAGACGGTCCTCACCTATGACCCGGGGTCCAGCGGAGCCCTCTCCTATCTGGAGGCGGCCCGGGAGCTGGCGCTCCGTGGAGCCGCGCCGACCGGGTCCGGCGCTGCGGGGCCGCGCCATCACGACTACGGAGTCGGCGTGCAGGCCGGTCCGGTGGAGCAGCAGAGCACGATGGAGGGGAACCGGTGAGTGGTGGTCGCAGGGGTCTGGGCCGAGGACTGGGAGCGCTGATCCCGCCTGCGGCGAGCGGGACCGACACGGAGCGGCCGCAGACCCCGGCGGGGCACGCCCTGCCGAACGGGCGGACGCTGATCTCCCCTGGAGCCGCATCGCCCACGGCGGTGCCCGTGCTGCCCGCCGATCGCGGGACGGTGGCGGCGAAGGCCGCCGCCGAGGTCTCCCGCAGCGCGGGCACGGCGCCGTCCGCCCCGGAGGCCGAGCCGGTCCCCGAGGCGGCTGCCGAGCCGGCTCCGGTGCCGGGAGCGCGCTTCGCCGAACTTCCGCTGGATGCCATCACGCCCAACCCGAGGCAGCCGCGCGAGGTCTTCGACGAGGAGAAGCTCCAGGAACTGGTCACCTCCATCAAGGAGGTGGGCCTGCTGCAACCGGTCGTGGTGCGGCAGACCGGGGCGGAGCGCTATGAGCTCATCATGGGTGAGCGGCGCTGGCGGGCCTCACGGGAGGCCGGCCTGGAGTCCATCCCCGCCATCGTCCGGGCCACCGAGGACGAGAAGCTGCTGCTGGACGCGCTGCTGGAGAACCTCCACCGGGCGGAGCTCAACCCGCTGGAGGAGGCCGCCGCCTACGACCAGCTGCTCCAGGACTTCGGCTGCACCCATGAGGAGCTGGCGGACCGGATCGGCCGCTCCCGGCCGCAGGTCTCCAACACGCTGCGGTTGCTCAAGTCGTCGCCTGCGGTCCAGCGGAGGCTGGCGGCGGGCGTGATCTCCGCCGGGCATGCCCGGGCGCTGATGCAGCTGGACGACCTGGAGGCGCAGGAGAAGCTGGCCGCCCGGATCAATGCCGAGGGGCTCTCGGTGCGTACCGTCGAGGAGATGGTGCGCACCATGGGGCAGGGCAGGAAGCGCACCGGTGCCCGCCCCGGAGGCCGGATCTCCCCGGCCTTCGGTGACCTGGCCACCCGCCTCTCGGACCGCTTTGAGACCCGGGTGAAGGTCGAGGTCGGGCAGCGCAACGGGAAGATCGGCAAGGGCAAGATCGTGGTGGAGTTCGCCTCGGTGGAGGACCTGAACCGCATCCTGGACAGTCTGGCTCCCGGCGAGAACTCGCTGCACGGGGACGGCCAGGACGCCGAGGAGGAGTAGCCGACCGCCGGAAGAGGGCCGGGCCGGGTATGACGTGGACGGTGTTCCACGTGAAACCGGCGCCGGCCCTCTTCCGCGTCCGGCCACCGCGTGCCTCGTCCTTCGTGCCCCGTCGTGTCCAGCCGTCGGGGGCACTGCTGCTGGCTAGGATGCGATCCATGCGGCAGTTGCTGCTTGCATCCCGCCAGGTGCCCGCGTGAAGGTGTGAGACATGGGACGCAGGATCGCTCCGCTCACGCTCGACAACCTCTCGGACCTGCCGGTGACCTGCCGCTCCTGCGTCTTCTGGGAGCTGGACCCGGTGAGCGGGGAGGCGGCCGTACAGGGCGGCAAGCCGGAGCTGGAGAAGGAGTCCTGGATCTCCGGGGTGCTGCTGGACTGGGGGTCCTGTGGACGTGTGGTCTATGTCGACGACGCCCCGGCGGGCTTTGTGATGTATGCGCCGCCTGCCTATGTGCCGCGCTCGCTGGCCTTCCCCACCAGCCCCGTCTCCCCCGACGCGGTGCAGCTGATCACCGCGCGGGTGCTGCCCGGGTACCAGGGGCAGGGACTGGGGCGGGTGCTGGTGCAGACGGTGGCCAAGGACCTGGTGCGGCGCGGTTTCAAGGCGGTCGAGGCGTTCGGGGACGCCCGCTGGGAGACGCCCGGGTGCGTGCTGCCCGCCGATCATCTGCTGGCGGTGGGCTTCAAGACGGTCCGGCCGCACCACCGGTATCCAAGGCTGCGGCTGGAGGTCCGTTCCGCCATCTCCTGGAAGGGCGATGTGGAGGTGGCCCTGGAGCGGCTTCTCGGAGCCGCCCGCAAGGAGCCCGCGCTGCGGCCGCTGTAGGGAGCGCGTGGGCGCAGACGACTGAGGCGGCCGCCCCCTGCCGGGGACGGCCGCCTCACCCGTGTGCTGGGCGGGACCGGGTCACGCGGAGATGAACGGCGCGAGGTCCTTGAGAAGCAGGGCCTTGGGCTTGGCGCCGACGATGGTCTTCACGACCTCGCCGCCCTGGTAGACGTTGAGGGTCGGGATGGAGAGGACGCCGTACTTGGCGGGCACCGTCGGGTTGGCGTCGATGTCCAGCTTGGCCACGGTGATCTGGTCACCGTACTCGGCGGCGATCTCCTCAAGCGCCGGGGCGATCTGGCGGCACGGGCCGCACCAGGCGGCCCAGAAGTCGACAAGGACGGGCTTGTCGCTCTTCAGGACCTCGCTGTCGAAGGTGTCGTCCGTCACGGTGATGGTGGCGCCGGCCACAGGAACTCCTAGGGGTGTGTCGGGGTGCGCGGTGAGGGGGTGGCTCTGGGGGTTTCACGTGGAACAACGTGCAGGTGGAACAACCCGTATCTGCAACAACAAGGGGTGCGCCCGATCTGTTTCGGGGTCTCCATGCCTGCTGTTCCACGTGAAACGGTGCTGACGCGGTCAGAGGGCGGCTGCGGCCTGCTCGGGCTCGCGGGTCTGCTCCGGGGCGCTGTCCGCGAGCGCGGCCAGGTAGCGCTCGGCGTCCAGGGCGGCCGAGCAGCCGGTGCCGGCGGCGGTGATGGCCTGGCGGTAGGTGTGGTCGACCACGTCGCCGGCGGCGAAGACGCCCGTCAGATTGGTGCGCGTGCTGGGGGCGTCCACCGTGAGGTAGCCCTCGCCGTCCAGCTCCAGCTGGCCCTTGAAGAGCTCGGTGCGCGGGTCGTGGCCGATGGCGATGAAGAGGCCGGTGACCGGGAGCTCACGGGTCTCGCCGGTCACGGTGTCGCGCAGGGTGAGCCCGGAGAGCTTGGGGTCGCCGTGGATGGCCTCGACGGTGCTGTTCCAGGCGAAGCTGATCTTCTCGTCGGCGAAGGCACGCTGCTGCATGGCCTTGGAGGCGCGCAGCGTGTCACGGCGGTGGACCAGGGTGACCGACTTGGCGAACCGGGAGAGGAAGGTGGCCTCCTCCAGGGCGGTGTCACCGCCGCCGACCACCGCGATGTCCTGGTCCTTGAAGAAGAAGCCGTCGCAGGTGGCGCACCAGGAGACGCCACGCCCGGAGAGCTCGTCCTCCCGGGGCAGGCCCAGCTTGCGGTGCTGGGAGCCGGTGGCGACGATGACGGCCTTGGCACGGTGGACGGTGCCCGCCGAGTCGGTGACGGTCTTGATGTCGCCGGTGAGATCCACGGCCACGATGTCGTCGGGCACCAGCTCGGCGCCGAACCGCTCGGCCTGCGCGCGCATACCGTCCATCAGGTCGGGCCCCATGATGCCGTCGCGGAAGCCCGGGAAGTTCTCGACCTCGGTGGTGTTCATCAGTGCGCCGCCGGCGGAGACCGCGCCCTCGAAGACCAGCGGCTTCAGGGATGCACGGGCGGTGTACAGGGCGGCCGTGTAGCCGGCCGGGCCGGAGCCGATGATGATCACGTTACGGACGTCGCTCACTGCATCTCCTGGTTCGCATCGCGGCCCGCGAGGTCTGCGGGAGGGCGGTCTGCTCCGCCGCCGGGGACAACGGTCCACCATCCTCTCGCATTCCCGGCGCGGACACGCCACCGGGCGCGCCCCAGTCCCGGCCTCCCGGCCGTGACTCCGCGACCCGGGTCATGGCTTGGGGACGGTGCGGTGCAGCTTGACCGCACCGGGTGCGGAGGGCGCGGTCCGCTCGCAGGTCGAGTCGATGAGGAAGACCTCAAGGATGTCGCCGGTCTGGCCGATGGGGTAGACGACGACACCGACCGGGGTGCCCTGGAAGGTGCCCAGGTCGGTGGCGACGGGCTCGTCGCCACCGCGGCCGGTGGCCTTCAGCACGCAGCCGGGTAGCGGCGGGGTTGCCACCCCAGGGGTGTACGCGCTGCTGCCGCTTCCCTTGGTGGCGAGGTGAGGCTCGCCGGGCGGCTTTGCCGTGGCGCCGGGCCTGGCGGTGGCGAGCGGGCCTGGCTGCTCGATGCGGTCGCTCACCAACTGCATGATCTGCGGGCCGAGGTCCTGCTCGGTGTACTCGGTGCCGCTCCCCCTGAGGCCGGGTGCGATGGTCGCACGGTACCCGTGAGCCAGGCTGCCGGATCCCTCGGCGGCGGACGGGGCGGCCTGACCCGCCGCGCGGTCGGCCCTGTGGGACGACCCCGCTTCCGTGGTCCCGACGGGCAGCTGTTGCAGCAGGACGCTGCCCAGACCGACGGCTGCGACCAGTGCGGCGGCGGTGAGCAGCGCCCGGGCGGTACGGCGGCGCCGGGGGCCCCGGCGACGGCCGGGGCCCCCGGCTGGTCCGGGGCTGCCCCCGGGTCGGGCGCGGTCCTTGGCCGGATGTGGCGGGGCGGAGTCTCCGGTGTGCTCGGCCGACGTGGATGGAGCCGGGCGTGCGGGGTCGGCGGCGTCAGAGGCGCGGTCGGCGGCGGTCGGCGGGGCAGCGGGTCGGGGCTCGCCCTGGGGGGTGGCCGAGGAGAGCAGCGCCTCGGCCGCGAGGGCGGCGTCGATGCGTTCGGCGATGTCGGCCGGCATGCGGAGGCTCTCGGGGCGGCCCAGCAGGGAGCGGATCTCCAGCAGGGCGTCCCGGGTGTCGGCGCACTCCGGACAGTCGGCCAGATGGGTACGGACCGCGGCGGCGGCCTCCGGTGCCAGCAGGTCCTCGGTGAAGTCGGAGATCTCCTCGACGGCGGGGTGGTCTGCGGGGCCGGAGGTGTTGTCGGCGCTGCTGCGGAGCGGTGGTTCGGTCGGGCCGGTGCCCGGGGTGGTAGGCGTCATGCCGGTGCTGCACCTCCTCCTGCGGTCACGTCGTCTCCGGTCGGGAGATTCGTGCTCCTCCCTGGGACGGTCCCGCCGTCCGGGAGGTTCCTTCTTCCGCTGCGGGACCGGGTGTCCCTGCCCGGTGCATCGGCCGGGGGCGCTGTTTCACGTGGAACACGAGCGGGTGTTTCACGTGAAACAGCCTCCGTCGGCTCGTCCGGGGTACTGCGGAGATGCTTGACCATCGGCAGCAGCCGGGCCCGGCCTCGGGCGCAGCGGCTCTTGACGGTCCCGGTGGGCACCCCCAGCATGTCGGCGGCCTCGGCCACCGGGTAGCCCTGCATATCGACCAGGACGAGCGCGCTGCGCTGCTCGGGGGGCAGCGCGGCCAGGGCGAGGGCGAGTTCGCGGCGCAGCTCGCTGCGGACCACCGGGGCGTCGGCCGCCTCGTCCGTGCCGAGCAGTGCGTCCGCTCCCTGCCGGTCGTCCTCCAGCGGCGTGGTGCGTCGGGTGGCCGCGCGGCGGGCGCGGTCCAGGCAGGCGTTGACCACGATGCGGTGCAGCCAGGTGGTGACGGCGGATCGCCCCTGGAAGGTATGGGCGGACCGGAAGGCGGAGATCAGGGCGTCCTGGAGGGCGTCGGCGGCCTCCTCGCGGTCGCCGAGGGTACGCAGCGCCACGGCCCAGAGACGGTCCCGGTGGCGCCGCACCAGCTCCTCGAAGGCGCTGCGGTCGCCGGCCACATGGCGGGCGATGAGCTCTGTGTCGGGGACGTCCCTATCGGCGGCTGCGCTGTCCGGCACTGCACTGTCAGGGGCTGCGCCGCCGGTGACTGCGCTGTCGGGGACCGGGGAGGAGGTGCTGTCCACAGGCGGTGTCCAGCCTGCCATCAGCACCTCCCCCAGTCGTCGACCGCGCTCATACCTTGCCAGGTGTCTCGGGATTCGTCAGCTTGGGCTGCGCTCAGCCGAGCACCTGGATCTCGGAGATGCCGCCCCGGTAGAGGCCCGGGGACTCCGGTGGAAGCGAGGTGATGTGGATCAGGACATAGCGTGTCCGGACCGGGGCCGAGAGGTCCACGTCCAGCTGCTTCCCGGCGTTGGTGCCGCCCTGGAGCGTGCGGGGGAAGTCGGCGAGTGTCCGGGGCGATGCCGCGTTCTCCGCCGCCGCGCGGACATCCACCTGCTGTCCGGCGACATACAGGGTGGTCTTGACTGCGGAGACGGACTTCACGCTGCCGAGGTCGACCACGATGCCGGCGCCGTCGGCCCGGTAGTCGAGGTTGCCGAAGTTGGGGAAGCCATGGAACTGCTTGGTGATCCAGGCGGTGTTCGGATCGCCGTCATAGGAGTACTGGACCTTGTCCCCGGACATGGGGTCCGCATGTGGGGAGAACTCGGCGGCGCCCACGATCGTCAGCGGCTTGGCCGGGGCCTTGGAGGGGGTCGGCTTGTCGTCGTCGACCCCGGCCGACTGGCCCTGGGTGGTGCTGCCGTTGTCGCCCTGGCTGCGGAGATTGCTGGCCAGGACCCAGCTGCCGACCCCCAGAGCGGCCAGCAGCACCACGGAGGCACCCCACTTGGCGGCTCGGGCGCCCCGGCCGGGTCGCGCCTGCGGCCGGGAGACGGCGGGTGCGGGTGCCGGGGCGTGCGGAGGCACGGCGGCCGGTGGCGGGAAGGGAGACCGTGCGGGCCCCGTGGCCTTGGGGTACGCGGGCGGGTAGACGGCTGCCACCGGCTCGGGCTCCGGCTGCCGGACCTTCGGCAGCAGGGCGATGGCCTTGGCCAGCTCCTCCGGTGTGGTTATGGCCTCCAGATGGCGCGGGGGCTCGTCGCAGAGGGCCCGTACGGCGATCTCCGAGAGGCCGCGATGCACACCCGCCCGGACCTGGTCCGGCGGCACGCAGCCGAGCTGCCGGGGCATGCCCTGGAGGTCGTACTTGTCCTCGGGGTAGGGCCAGCGGTGGGCCAGGGCGGCGTACAGCAGGGCGGCGATGGCCCGGGTGTCGTCGCGCTCCGCCTCGTCGTCGCTGAGACCGTGCAGGGCGGCGTCCACGGCGATCCCGTTGATCCGGTACTGGCCGCCGTCGGTGCGCAGCACGGACTTGGGGGTGAGGCGCAGATGCGACTGCCCACGGCGGTGCGCGAGGACAATCGCGTCGGTGACCTGGCGGACCATCTGATAGGCGTCGTAGGGCTCCATCGGCCCGGCGGCGAGCAGGCTGGCCAGGTCGGTGGCGTCGGGCAGCCACTCGCGGACGATGTAGACCAGGTCGCCGTCGGTCACCGCGTCGAGGACCTGGACGAACCGGGGGTCGCCGAGCAGCGCGGCGGAGCGGGCGGCGGCGAGCACGGCGCGGGACCGCTCGTGCCCGGAGGCCAGCAGATGGATGCCCACGGCGCGGCGCAGCGTCTCGTCGACGGCACGCCAGCTGGTGAAGACACCTGCCTGGGAGATGCACTCCTCCAGCCGGTACCGGTCGGCGACCTTGTCGCCGCTGTGCCGTACGGGTGCCGGGCGCAGCGTCGGCACCGCGTCGACCGCAGCCTTCTCCGGGACCGTCTTCTCCGGGTTCGCCTTCTCGGCGGGCGCCTCCGTGGCGGAGGCGGCCTCCTGATCGGAGCCAGGGGTGGTCTCCCCGGCGTCCTGAGCGTCGTCGTCCTTGGCGTTGTCGTCCTTGGCGTCGTCGTCCTGGGCGTCCTCCAGGGGAACGTCCTCCAGGGAGGCACCCTCCTGGGCGGCATCGGCCGTGTCGGCCTCGCCGGATTTCACCGCTTCCCGTTCGCCCGATCGGTCGGACTCCTGATGCCGACTGCCGGGGGCCGTGCGTCCGTCGTCCGAGGTGCCGGGAACGGCTGCGGTCCCACCCGCGCCCTCCTCGGCCACCACGTCGACGGCGGCCCTGGTGCGATCCGCCACCGTCGTCCTGCCTCCCCTTGCATCGCCCCGGATGAGAACTGAACCGTCGAAGGACAATTGTGCCCAGTCTCCCTGTCCGAGTACGACTGGTGGGAGGGCGGGAACGTTGCCCCGACGCGACCGGAAAGGCTCCGGCCCGGGTGCTTCCGGGTAGGAGGAGATCATCCCGGTACGGACCCTCGGTGCGCAAAGGGCCCCCGAACCGTCTACCCGGTCCGAGGGCCCTCATCCGTGCCGAGTCAGTGGCCGAGGCGGCCCCGCACCATGCCGACCATGGCGTTGACCTCCTCGACCCGCAGCTGCCGGGCGATGACCACGAAGGCGAGCAGCTGGGCCACGGCGGCCACGGCCAGCGTGGCCAGGTCGCCGAACCAGCCGGAGACCGCGTGGGAGACGGCAAGGGCGACGCCGACGCCGATGGCCGCGGACGGCACACAGGAGAGCATCAGCCTGCTGTAGGTCCGCCCGATGCGCTTGCCGTCGAGCTCCCCCAGCCGCCGCTTGAGCTTCGGCACCGCCACGACCACACCGACCACATACGCCAGTCCGTAGACGGCGGCCATGCCGGTGACCGCCCACTGGCTGGGCAGCAGCACGTAGCAGAGCGCGGAGGCGACGGCATTGGTGGCCGCCACCCACACCGTGTTGGTGAACGGGGTGCGGGTGTCCTCGTAGGCGTAGAAGCCCCGCAGCAGCACATACTGCACCGAGTACGGGATGAGGCCGAGGGCGAAGGCGGACAGCATGTAGCCGACCTGGCGGCCGCCGGTGTGCCCGCCGATCCCGTAGAGCACGGACCCGATCCACGGCCCCAGCGCCAGGAAGAGGAAGGCGGCGGGGACGACGGCGACCGCAGAGGTGCGCAGGCCGTAGGAGATGTCGTCGCGGACGGCGCCCGCGTCGTTGTCGGAGGCTGCCCGGGAGATGCGCGGTAGCACCGCGCTCATGACCGAGACGGTGATCACGGCCTGCGGGAGCTGCCAGATCAGCTGTGCGTTGGAGAAGGCCGCGAGGCCGACGCCTTCGAAGCCGTGCTTGGCCGCCACGCTCTCGGCGGCGGTGGCGAGCTGGGTGACGACCAGGAAGCCGGCCTGGTTGACGAGTACGAACAGGAAGGTCCACCGGGCCAGCCGGGCGGCGTGGCCGAGGCCGTGGCCGCGCCAGTCGAAGCGCGGCCGGAAGCGGAAGCCCGCGCTGCGCAGATAGGGGACCATCGCGAGGGACTGCACGACCAGGCCCAGCAGGGTGCCGACGCCGAGCAGCCGGACGCCCTCGGGTGAGATGGTCTGGGGCTTGACGCCGGTGTGGCCGAAGGTGCCGAACGCCCAGAGGTACATCCCGAAGGTGAAGATCACCACGATGTTGTTGAGGACCGGGGTCCACATCATGGCGCCGAAGCGCCCCCGGGCGTTGAGGATCTGCCCCATCACGACGTGCACGCCCATGAAGAAGATGCAGGGCAGGCAGTAGCGGGCCAGGGCGACCGTGGTGTCGGCGGACGCCGGGTCCTGCATCACCGACTCGGAGACCATCCGCACCAGCAGCGGGGCGCCGAGGACGGTGACGAAGACCACCCCGGCCATGGCGACCATCACCAGGGTGAGCAGGCGGTTGGCGTAGGCGTTGCCGCCGTCCTCGTCGTTCTTCATGGAGCGCACCAGCTGCGGGACGAAGACCGCGTTGAGCGCACCGCCGCCGACCAGGATGTACAGCAGGGTGGGAAGCGTGTTGGCCGCAGTGTAGGAGCTGCCCATGGTGCTCACGCCGATGGCCGCGGCGATCACCATGGTCCGCAGGAAGCCTGTTCCACGTGAAACAAGAGTGCCCGCCGCCATCACGGCGCTGGAGCTGAGCAGCCCGGAGACCTTGCCGCCCTTCTTGGGCGCCGCCGCGCTCAGGGCCTCCTCGGCCTCCTCCTCCAGCGGCGGCTCCACGGCGATCAGCGGGACGGTGCCGCTGCCGGGTACGGCGGAGCCGTCCTCGGCCTCGCGGAACCAGCCGGCGGGGTACTCCTCGCCGGCGGGCTCCTGGCGGCCCTGGGCGGGCCCGCCGGCGAGCAGCCCGTCCATGCCGACGTACTCGGTGGTCTCGCTGTCCCAGGGGGACTGCGGCTGCCCGCCGTACGGAGGCTGCTGCTGGTAGGGGTCCGGCGCATAGGCGGGCTGCCCGTACGGCGCCTGCCCATACGTCGGCTGGTCCTGCGCGGCCTGGTCGTACGGCTCCTGGCCGTAGCCGGACCGGCCGTAGGGGTCCGACCCGTAGGGGTCCGACCCGTGGGGATCCTGCCCGTAGGTACCGTGCCCGTACGGCTCCTGGGCGTAGGTGTCCTGGAGGTACGGGTCCGGGGCCTGGCCGGGGGCGGCGGCGCCGGGCCGGCCCGGGGGGACGCGGCCCTGTGCTCTGTCGTCGCGCGGCGCGCTCATGCCACCTCTTCGCTGGTCATGTACTGGTGGGGGCGGGGATCAGGGTCCCACTTTCTCATCGCGGGCCGTGCGATCCGGGCCTTCGACGCCGCCTGCCGGGCCCTCCTGCGGAGGATTGCCCTCATCGACGGTACCGGGCCGGGCCGTGGTTCCCTCGGGGTCGCCCTCCGGCGAGACCTCGGCCTCCGGGTCCGGATCCGGGTCGTCCGCGCTCCGCTTCTTGCGCTGGAAGTAGAACCGCACCCCGGCCAGCAGCACCAGCAGCATGCCTCCGACGATCACCCAGATCACGCCGTTGGTCACATCGGTCACCTGGAGGTCGAAGGTGACCGGGGAGCCGTACGACCGGGGGTTGTCGCCGGTGGTCCACAGCTGGGCGGTCATCCGGACCGTGCCGTTGACCGATGCCTTGGCGGGGAATCGGATCGACTTCTTCAGCTCGCCCCCGATGGCCAGCCGCTCGGGGGTGGGGCGGTAGACGGTGAGGCGCGTCGGCGACCCCGCGTACAGCCGCACCTCCAGGTTCTCGATCGGCTGGGAGAGGCCGTTCTCGACGCTGACCTGGATCACGCCCGAGTCGCCGGAGAGGGTGGTGGACCGCTTCTCCACCAGCCGCACGGCGGAGGAGAGCGACTCCAGGTAGCCCTGGACCCCGTCCCGGTAGAGGCGGCCGCCGGGCCGGTCCGTCCGCCAGGCCGTGGACATCGACCGCAGTATCGCCGCATTGAACGGCTCCCGGACGTGTTCCGGCTGGGTGAGGATCTGCATCAGCACATCCAGCTTGCCCTGGATGCCCATGGCCCCGGCCAGCGCCTGCCGGCTGAGCTGGCCGGCACGTGCCGCCTTGGGGTACTTGGCGGTGGACGGGATCTTGGCGTTGGCGTCCGGGTCGACCGGGGCCTTCGCCACCGTGCCGAGGGTGGCCTGGTCGGCCCACCGCCCCTGGGTGGCCTTGGCCATGGCCTCGGCCAGGGTGGCGGCGGCGTCGGCCGAGAGGTTGCGCGGCGGCATCACCAGGATGCTGCGCTGCTGGTTGGGCTGCTCCAGGGTGATGGTCAGCGTCTCGGCGAGGAACCGCTGGACCGCCAGTTCCCGGGCCGCCGGGGTGCGCAGGTCGCCGGCGAAGATGTCGGAGACGACGGCGTCGGAGACCAGCGCCTTCACCCCCTTGCCGATCGGCCGGACCGCGTTCACGGTGTGCCACACGGAGTCCGGGGTCGGCATGTCGGAGCCGTTGACCAGGACGACGGTGGAGCCGGCGGTGCGGGCCGTGCCCACCACCTGCGGGTCGATGTGGCCCTGGTAGGGCCAGGCGACATCGCTGCGGGCGTCCGTCCGGAGCCGGAAGTCGGTGGTCACGTCACCGGCGGAGGAGGCCCGCTGGAGCGCCGTCTTCAGGCCCGCGATGCCGCTGCCGTTGTGTGCGATCGAGGCCAGGTCAGGGTCGCCGTACGGCAGCGCGACCACCTCGTCGCCCTTCACCGCGTCCCGCAGCAGGTCCAGCCAGGCGGTCGCCTGGTCGCTGCCGCTGCCCGGGTCGGTGTTGCTGCGGCCGGCCGAATCGCCCTGGGTGCCGTCCTGCTGGACCCGGTAGTCCGACGACATGGCGTACGCGGTGTCCAGCAGGTCCCCGTCGACCGCCCAGGTCACCTTGGAGAGGCTGCCACCGGCGGCCACCAGCTCATTGAGCCGACCGCCCCGGGCCAGCTCGGTCGCCAGGTCGTCGCTGCTCAGCACCGGGGTCTGCGCGGTGTCCGGGAGGTTCTGCGGAACCAGCTGCGGGGTGTGGGTGACCGGCCACACCGTGGCGATCTGCGTCTTCTTGGTCTCTCTGGGGTCGGGGTAGTACGGCAGGAAGGTGCGGGCGATGCCCAGGGTCACCTCGGTGGGGTCCTCGCCGGCGCTGCCCTTGACGTCGACCGCCAGCTCGTAGACCCCGCTCGTGGAGAGCTGCAACTGCGATGCCTTGGCGGTGACGGCGAACGGGCGGCTCGCGCCCGGGGCCAGGTCGGCGAGCGGGGAACCGATCCCGGGCACCTCCTGGCCGTCGCCGGAGACCGGGTCGGTGCGCTGGGCGACGGCGGCGATGTCACTCCGATGGAGCGGCGACCCGCTGCCGGTGCGCAGCCCCAGATGGGCGTCGTGCACGGCCTTCCGGCCGCCGTTGGTCACCGTCCCGCTGACGGTGATCCTGGAGCTGCCCCCGGACAGGTACGAGGGGCTGACCGAGTCGATGGAGAGCGCCACCGGGTACTCGGTGGACGGCTTGCTGGCCCCCGGGAGGCGGGTCTTCCCGGCGGAGGCCGCCGTGACAGCCCCGGCCGCCGGTACCTTCGCGGAGGCGGCCCCCTGCGCCGGACCCGCCTGCGCGACCGGGGCGACCGCGAACCCGCCGAGCAGTGCCAGCGCACAGGCGCCTGCCAGGGCGGCTGCCCGGCGGTACCGCCCGGCCGCACCGCCCGGCCGCAGGCCGCAGCCCGGCCCCCCCGCGTACCGTGCTGCCTCGCCCACGCGCCTCGCCCTCGCCGTTCTGGTCGGTGTCGCCGATGTCGTGCCGTATGTGTTCTCGTGCCGTACGTGTTCTACAGGGTGTCGCGCGGTTGCCGCGCCCTGGCATGGTAACGACGCTCCGCTGCAGCCGGTGATGCGGCCTGCGGCGGCCCGGCGGCCGGGGAAACGGGCGGCGACGCGCGGTCGCGGGCACGTACCCTTGTCAGTCGTGCCTAACGTCAACACTCCCATCGATCCCGCGCCCGCCGCACCGGCTGCCGCACCCGCTCCCGGCGCCCTCACCGAGGCCCAGGAGGGCGGTGTCCAGGAGCTGCTCCGGGTCGCCCCGGTCGCCGTCGACCTCGCCCGCCGCTTCGCCGACGCGGGCTTCCGGTTGGCCCTGGTCGGCGGTTCGGTACGCGATGCGCTGCTCGGCCGACTCGGCAACGACCTGGACTTCACCACGGACGCCCGCCCGCAGCAGGTGCTGAAGCTGGTGAAGGGCTGGGCGGACGCGGTCTGGGATGTCGGCATCGCCTTCGGCACCGTGGGCGCCCGCAAGGACGCCCCGGAGGGCAGCTTCCAGATCGAGATCACCACCTACCGGTCCGAGGCGTACGACCGCACCTCCCGCAAGCCCGAGGTGACCTACGGCGAGACCATCGAGGAGGACCTGGTCCGCCGCGACTTCACGGTCAACGCCATGGCGCTGGACCTGCCGGACCAGGTCTTCATCGACCCGCACCACGGTCTGGAGGACCTCGCCGCCCGCGTACTGCGCACCCCGGGCACCCCGGAGGAGTCCTTCTCCGACGACCCGCTGCGGATGCTGCGCGCCGCCCGGTTCGCCGCCCAGCTGGACTTCGAGGTCGCCCCGGACGTCGTCGCCGCCATGACCGCGATGGCGGAGCGGATCACCATCGTCTCCGCCGAGCGCGTCCAGGCGGAGATCAACAAGCTGATCCTGGCCGCCCACCCGCGCAAGGGACTGCGCCTGCTGGTGGACACCGGGCTGGCCGAGCGGGTGCTGCCGGAACTGCCCGCGCTGCGGCTGGAGCGCGACGAGCACCTTCGGCACAAGGACGTCTACGAGCACACCCTGACCGTGCTGGAGCAGGCCATCGCCCTGGAGACGGACGGGCCCGACCTGGTGCTGCGGCTGGCCGCCCTGCTGCATGACATCGGCAAGCCCCGGACCAGGCGCTTCGAGTCCGACGGCAAGGTCTCCTTCCACCACCACGAGGTGGTCGGCGCCAAGATGACCCGCAAGCGGATGCGGGAGCTCAAGTACTCCAAGGAGCTCACCGATGACGTCTCGCGGCTGGTGGAGCTGCATCTGCGCTTCCACGGCTACGGCACCGGCGAGTGGACCGACTCCGCGGTGCGCCGCTATGTCCGCGACGCCGGGCCGCTGCTGGACCGGCTGCACCGGCTGACCCGCTCCGACTGCACCACCCGCAACCGCAAGAAGGCCGCCGCCCTCTCCCGGTCCTACGACACGCTGGAGGAGCGGATCGAGCGGCTGCGGGCGCAGGAGCAGCTGGACGCCATCCGGCCGGACCTGGACGGCAACCAGATCATGGAGATCCTGGGGATCGGTCCGGGCCGCGAGGTCGGCCAGGCGTACAAGCACCTGCTGGAGCTGCGCCTGGAGCACGGCCCCCTGGAGCAGGAGGCGGCCGTCGCCGCCCTGCGGGAGTGGTGGGCGCAGCAGCAGCACTCCTGACCGCAGACCGACCGCAGATGACGGGTGCGGTCCCGCCGGCGGGCGGGGCCGCACCGGGCTCAGGCAGCGGGGGCGTGCTCGCTGTGCTGCCGAGGGGGCGGCCTGCGGCGGACCGCACGCGCATAGCCGACGGCGGTCAGCCCGTACAGCACCGCGACGCCGACCACCACCGGCACCGACTGCCCGGAGAGCGGCAGCACCAGTGCGGTGAGCGCCGCAGCGGCCACGAACGCCACATTGAAGAGCACGTCGTAGAGGGCGAAGACGCGGCCCCGGTAGTCGTCCTCCACGGCGCTCTGCACGATGGTGTCGGTGCAGATCTTCGCGCCCTGGGTGATCAACCCCAGCAGCAGCGCGGCCGCGAGGGTCGGCAGCGGCGAGAAGAAGAGGCCCAGCCCCGGGACGAACAGGGCAGCCGCGACCAGGCAGCAGACCATCCAGCCGGCGACGCCCAGCCGCCGGGTCAGCCATGGGCTGACCACTGCGGCCAGGAAGAAGCCGATGCCGGAGACGCCCACCGCGATCCCCAGGGTGGCCATGCCGGCGGCGTTGTCGGACGGGTCGTTGAAGGTGTAGCGGCTGAGCATCAGCACCATGACGATGAGGACGCCGTAGCAGAACCGGGTCACCGTCACGGCGGCCAGCGCATGTGCGGCGGGGCGGCAGTCGTGCACCAGGTGCCGCACGCCGTCCGCCAGGCCGCGCGCCGTCTCGCCGACGGCCTGCCGCAGCGGCGGCCGGTCCGGGCGGTGCTCGGGGCCCAGCAGGTCAGGCGGCATCCGCCGGGCCGCCAGCGAGGCGCTCAGGTACAGCACGGCGGAGAGCAGCACCAGCACGGTGTCCGAGGCGGTGCCGCGCGGGAGGACCAGGTTGACCAGGAAGGCGGCTCCGCCGCCCGCCGTGGCCACCACGGTGCCCAGGGTGGGGGAGACCGAGTTCGCGGTGACCAGCAGCTGGTCGTCGACCACCCGGGGCAGCGCCGCCGACAGGCCCGCCAGGATGAACCGGTTGACCGCGGTCACCAGCAGCGCCGCGCAGAAGTAGAGCCAGTCCGGTACCTCGGCCACCACCAGCGCGGCGGTGCCCAGGACCAGCACAGACCGCGCCAGATTGCCGAGGAAGAGCACCTGCCGGCGCCGCCACCGGTCCAGCAGCACCCCGGTGAACGGTCCCACCAGGGAGAACGGCAGCAGCATCACCGCCAGCGCGGAGGCGATGGCGCCGGGGGTGGCCTGCCGCTCGGGGGAGAAGATCACATAGGAAGCCAGCGACACCTGGAAGACGCCGTCCGACAGCTGCGAGAGCAGCCGTACGGCCAGCAGCTTCCGGAAGTCGCGCAGCCGGAGGAGCGCGACCAGCCGTGAGCGGTGGGAGGACAGCGGCCGGTCGGCGGGTTCCCCGGCCTGCTCGGGGGTGGGCACGGAGGCGGGCCCGTCGGTGATCGCCACCTCCCAAGGGTTGCACGCCCGGCGCGCGCCGGGAAACGGACGAGGGGCTCCCTGCCGTGACCCGCACGGATGGGAACCCCTCGTCAGCCGATTCCGGAGCTCAGCGCCGGGCCGAGCGCCTCGGTGCGCTCAGCGCTCGACCTCGCCGCGGATGAACTTCTCCACGTTGTCGCGGGCCTCGTCGTCGAAGTACTGCACCGGCGGGGACTTCATGAAGTACGAGGAGGCGGAGAGGATGGGGCCGCCGATGCCCCGGTCCTTGGCGATCTTCGCGGCGCGCAGGGCGTCGATGATCACACCGGCCGAGTTCGGGGAGTCCCAGACCTCCAGCTTGTACTCCAGGTTCAGCGGGACGTCGCCGAACGCACGGCCCTCCAGGCGGACGTACGCCCACTTGCGGTCGTCCAGCCAGGCGACGTAGTCGGAGGGGCCGATGTGGACGTTGTTGGCGCCCAGGTCGCGGTCCCTGACCTGCGAGGTGACGGCCTGGGTCTTGGAGATCTTCTTGGACTCCAGGCGGTCGCGCTCCAGCATGTTCTTGAAGTCCATGTTGCCGCCGACGTTCAGCTGCATGGTGCGCTCCAGGAGCACACCCCGGTCCTCGAACAGCTTGGCCATCACGCGGTGCGTGATGGTGGCGCCGACCTGCGACTTGATGTCGTCACCGACGATCGGGACACCGGCCTCGGTGAACTTGTCCGCCCACTCCTTGGTGCCGGCGATGAAGACCGGGAGGGCGTTGACGAAGGCGACCTTGGCGTCGATGGCGCACTGGGCGTAGAACTTCGCCGCGGCCTCGGAGCCCACGGGCAGGTAGCAGACGAGGACGTCGACCTGCTGCTCCTTGAGGACCTGGACGACGTCCACCGGCTCCTCGGCGGACTCCTCGATGGTCTCGCGGTAGTACTTGCCGAGGCCGTCCAGCGTGTGGCCGCGCTGCACGGTGATGCCGGTCGGCGGCACGTCGCAGATCTTGATGGTGTTGTTCTCGCTGGCGACGATGGCGTGGGCCAGGTCCTGGCCGACCTTCTTGGCGTCCACGTCGAAGGCGGCGACGAACTCGACGTCACGGACGTGGTACTCGCCGAACTGGACGTGCATCAGGCCGGGGACCTTGGAGGCCGGGTCGGCGTCCTTGTAGTACTCCACGCCCTGCACCAGCGACGCGGCGCAGTTGCCCACGCCCACGATGGCTACGCGAACCGAACCCATTCCGGTTGCTCCCTGTGTGTGTTCTCAAGAGGGCCACCGCCTAGTGGCGGCCCTCAGCTTGGTTGCTTCGACGGACGGTCCGGTGCCGGGGGGCTGTACGGGCCCGTCCTCCTGTCGGCAGTCCTGCCTGCCGTGCCCGCGTCGACCTCGGCGGCGGTCGGCGCGGTGTCAGTGCTCCGGCCGGTCGGGCGGCAGCTCGGGGCTGCCCCGGCCGGTCCGGTTGGCGCGTTCGGTCTCGATGAGCTCGTTGAGCCACCGGACCTCCCGCTCCACCGACTCCAGGCCGTGCCGCTGTAGTTCGAGGGTGTAGTCGTCCAGCCGCTCGCGGGTGCGGGCGAGTGACGTGCGCATCCGCTCCAGACGCTCCTCCAGCCGGCTGCGGCGCCCTTCGAGGACGCGCATCCGGACGGCCTTGTCGGTACGGCCGAAGAACGCGAAGTGGACGCCGAAGTGCTCGTCCTCCCAGGCGTCGGGGCCGGAGTCGGAGAGCAGCTCCTCGAAGCGCTGCTTCCCCTCCGGGGTCAGCCGGTAGACGATCTTCGACCGCTTGCCGTTGAGGGCGGTGGCGGGCACGTACTGCTCGTCCGGGTTGTCCTCCACCAGGAAGCCCTGGGCAACCAGGCTCTTCAGGCAGGGGTAGAGCGTTCCGTACGAGAAGGCACGGAAGGAGCCCAGCAGGACGTTGAGCCGCTTGCGGAGCTCATAGCCGTGCATGGGGGCGTCGTGCAGCAGGCCGAGTACGGCGAACTCCAGGATGCCGGAGCGCCTGCTCATCTCCGCCTCGCCTCCTTCCGGGGCCCAGTGCCGAGAGTCGGATGCATCGGCGCGATATGCCGCGCCGATGTATCGACTCGATATATCGAGCACGATAGGACGATGGGTTCGCCGGGGCAAGGGGGGTGCGGATGAAAGTGATCACAAGGTGTGCACGGGGCGCCCATCGGGGCGCCCGGGCAACGGGGGAGTAATGATCTGCGGGCGCTTTGCCTGGATTGATAGTTGATGCCCGTTTGGAAGGCTTCGCCGCCTGCGTACGCTGTCGCCTGTGCACAGGGGAAACGGGAACCGAAATGGAGTCCGGGACGTAGTTGTCACCGGTGCACTCCGCCGTGCCGGGCACGTCAGATCCGGACGGCAGGTGATTCGGGGGAATCCCGTGGGTGCTTCGGCCGCCTGCGGGGAGTGGATGTGGACTACCGCCTTCAGGCCCGAGCGCCTGGCCGAGGAGTAGCTGGAGCATGAGCGAACACCGGCGCAAACCGCCGCAGGACGGCGGCAACGCCCCTGGACGCCGCGGCGCACAGCCCGGGGGCGAACGGCAGCCCCCCGGCGGCCGCCCCCCGTACAACGGAAACCCCGCCGGCGCACCCGGCGCGGGCGGACCTGGCGCGGGCGCCCCCGGCAGTCGGCGCCGCGCCACCGCGCGCCCCGGCGGTCAGCAGCACACCGCGCAGCAGCCGCGGATGACCCGTGCCGAGATGCGCAAGGCCGCCAAGCGCGGCGGCGGCCGGGCTGCCAACGGCACCACCGGTCCGTCCGGCAGAGCCGGGCGCACCCCGCCGAAGAAGCGCTTCATCGACTACCCGCGCTGGGGCAAGAGCGGCGTGCGCCGCTGGCTGCCCTCGTGGAAGCAGATGCTCAGCGTCTTCCTGATCTTCTTCGGCGGCTCGGTGGCAGCCGTCGGGGTGGCGTACTCGCAGACCACGCTGCCGGACCTCAACAAGGCCGTGCAGCAGCAGAACAACATCTACCAGTGGTCCGACGGCACCACCCTGGCCACCACCGGTGAGACCAACCGGCAGATCGTGCACCTGGACCACATCAGCACGGAGATGCAGTGGGCCGCGATCTCGGCGGAGAACGCCAGCTTCAAGACCGACCACGGCATCGACCCCAAGGGCATCGCCCGCGCCGTGCTCAACATGGCCCAGGGCGGTGAGACCCAGGGTGGCTCCACCATCACCCAGCAGTACGTCAAGAACGCCTTCCTGAGCCAGGACCAGACGCTCTCCCGCAAGGTCAAGGAGCTCTTTGTCACCCTGCGGGTGGACAAGGAGAAGTCCAAGGAAGAGATCCTTGAGGGCTACCTCAACACCAGCTGGTTCGGCCGGGGCAGCTATGGAGTGCAGGCGGCGGCCAAGGCGTACTACAACATGAACGCCAAGGACCTGGACGCCTGCCATGCCGCGATGCTGGCCGGTCTGCTCAAGGGCGCCGGCTACTACGACCCGTCGCTGAACGCCGCCAACCACGCTCGCGCCGTCGCGCGCTGGGGCGACATCCTCGACAACATGGTCCGGTTCAACCACCTCTCCCAGGCCGACCGGGACAAGTGCACCACCTTCCCCGAGCCGGTCAAGGAGCAGGGGGCCTCCAACCTCGGCGGCCAGAAGGGCTACCTGGTCGACACCGCCCAGCGGTTCGTGAAGAGCAAGGGCATCGAGCAGAAGGACCTCGACCGGGGCGGCTACACCATCCGCACCACCTTCGACAAGAAGAAGGTCGCCGAGCTGGAAGCGGCCGTCAAGAAGGTCTCGAAGGCCAACTTCGACGCCAAGAAGCGCCCCAAGACCGACTCCGACGTCCAGGTCGGCGCCGCCTCGGTGGAGCCCGGGACCGGCAAGATCGTCGCTCTCTACGGCGGCCCGGACTACCTCAAGCACTTCACCAACAACGCCGACTCCACCGGCATCCCGATCGGCTCCACCATGAAGCCGATCGTGCTGGCCTCCGCCATGGAGTACGGAGTGCAGACCAAGCTGGACTCCCAGGGCAAGCCGACCCGGATCACCCCGGACAGCCGCTACAACGGCAATGACAAGATCAGGATCCGGCAGCTCGACGGCAACTACGTGACCCAGCAGGACGGATCGGTCCTGCTCCAGACCAACGAGTCGCCCAAGGCATGGGGCTACATCAGCCTCCGCACGGCGATGCTCTACTCCGTCAACACCCCGTTTGTGCAGCTCGGTGAGGACGTCGGGCTGAAGAAGGTCAGCGAGATGTCGCAGGCGGTCGGCCTCCGCAAGGAGAGCCTGGCCTCGCTCAACGCCTCCTTCTCGATCGGCACCTCCACCCCGAGCGCCATCCGGATGGCCAACGCCTACGCCACCTTCGCCGCCAGCGGCACCGAGGTGGACCCCTACTCGGTGGTCAGCGTGACGCACGAGGGCACCAAGCTGAAGGGGTTCGGCCAGCCGGAGAGCAACCGGGCCATGGACGCGGCCGTCGCCGACACCGTGACCGACGTGCTCAAGGACGTCATCTGGAAGGACGGCGGCACCGGCGCCGCCGCCAAGGCCCTCGGCCGGGTCGCGGCGGGCAAGACCGGCACCACCGACGAGAACAAGTCGGCCTGGTTCGTCGGCTACACCCCGCAGCTGTCGACCGCAGTCGCCATGTGGCGGGAGAAGCCCGGCAGCAAGAAGGGCCTCCAGCAGATGTACGGCCTGGGCACCGGCAACATCAGCGACTCGGTGCACGGTGGCAAGTACCCCACCGAGATCTGGACCGAGTACATGACGGCCGCGCTCCAGGGCACCCAGGAGCAGCCCTTCCCGACGCCGGGCGACCTCGACGCCGTCAAGCTCGACGCCTCGGGTGCTCCCAGCACCGCCTCCCCGTCGCCGAGCGCCAGCGCCTCCTCGGAGCCGCCCTCGGCCCCGCCGTCCGACACCCCGTCCAGGAGGCCCCCGTCCGCCCCCACGATGCCTGACCCGGGCAACTCGGACGGCTTCCCCGACGGCGGCGGCAACGGCAACGGCGCCGGCGGCTGGAACACCGGCGGAGTGCTCGGCGGCGGCAACGGCAACGGAAACGGCCCCGGCGGCACCAGTCCCACCCCGGTCGACTCCCCCGAGACCACCCCCAGCGCCCCCGAGGGGGGCGGGGGCGGCCGACCCGGTGGCGTCGGCGGTGGCACCGGAGGCGGCTGGCTCGGCGGCACCACCGGTGCTGCGGACAGCGGCGGATAGCCGGACGACCCGGCCCCTTCGGGGCACCGTACGCGGCCACGGCGGGCCTGCCCGCCGTGGCCGCGGCATTTCCGGACATAGCGCGGCACGAAGGCAGGGTCCCCGGATCGCAGTGCGGGCAGCTACCGCGTACCCAGGAATCGTGCGGCAGTATGGCGCCCATGACGTCGAGCGCGCATGACGAGATCGCCGGGACCGAGCACCCCGAGCCGCCGGCCGACACCGTGGTCGTCCCCGCCGACGAGGACCCGGTGGCCGCCGCCGGCAGCGAGCTGCTGGGCGGCCCGCCCGGCCGCCGGGCACTGCTCGGCGCCTCCTGGTGGACCCCCGGCCGGGTCCTCGCGCTCGCCGTGATCGCCGTCTTCGTCCTGGGCCTGGCGCAGAAGGCGCCCTGCTACAGCAGCGGCTGGTTCTTCGGCACCACCACGCAGTACACCCACGCCTGCTACAGCGACATCCCGCACCTGTTCTCGGGGCGCGGCTTCGCCGACGGGCTGATCCCGTACCGGGACATGATCCCGGCGGGCGCGGACGGCAGCCGCGACCCCCATATGCAGTACCTGGAGTACCCGGTGCTCACCGGGCTCTTCATGCAGGTCGCCACCTGGCTGACGCCCCGGTCCGGCACCCTGGTGCCGGACCGCGAGCAGTGGTTCTGGATGGTCAACGCCGGGATGCTGCTGGTCTGCGCGGTGGTGGCGGTCATCGCGGTGATGCGCACCCACCGCCGCCGCCCCTGGGACGCGCTGCTCTTCGCCCTCGCTCCGGCGCTCGCGCTCAACGCCACCATCAACTGGGACCTGCTGGCCGTCGCCCTGACGGCCGTGGGCATGGCCTACTGGGCGAACCGCCGACCGGTCGCGGCCGGTGTGCTGATCGGACTGGCGACCGCGGCCAAGCTGTACCCGGTGCTGCTGCTCGGCCCGCTGCTGGTGCTCTGCCTGCGCGGCGGCCGGATGCGGGAGTTCGGGCAGGCGCTGGCGGGCACCGCGGCGGCCTGGCTGGCGGTCGACATCCCGGTGATGCTGTGGAACTGGGACGGCTGGAAGACCTTCTACGGCTTCAGCCAGACCCGCAAGGAGGACTTCGGCTCCTTCTGGCTGATCATCGAGCAGCAGCGCGGGGAGTCGCTCGGCATCGGTGCGCTCAACCTCGCCATCGCCGTGCTGCTGGTCCTCTGCTGCCTCGGCATCGGCTGGCTCGCCCTGTCGGCGCCGCACCGGCCGCGCTTCGCCCAGCTGGCCTTCCTGGTGGTCGCCGCGTTTGTGCTCACCAACAAGGTGTACTCGCCGCAGTATGTGCTCTGGCTGATCCCGCTCGCCGCCCTGGCCCGGCCCCGCTGGCGGGACTTCCTGATCTGGCAGGCGTGCGAGGTGGTGTACTTCCTCGGGGTGTGGATGTACCTGGCCTTCATCTCCGATGCCAAGCAGCACGGCATCCCGCAGGACTGGTACCACCTGGTGATCCTGGTGCACCTCTTCGGCACCCTCTACCTGTGCGGGATGGTGGTCCGCGACATCCTCCAGCCCGACCGGGACCCGGTGCGCTGGGACGGTAGCGACGACCCGTCAGGCGGCGTCCTGGACGGCGCGGCGGATCGTTTCGTCGTGGGGCAGGCCCGCTGGGTCAGGGAGCAGGCCGGCTATGCCGCCGGTGCGGCGGCCGACCCGGACGACGGCTGGCCCGCCCCGGTCGCCTTGGAGAAGCCCGCGTCCTGACCGGCACCGGCCCGGGCGGACCGCTCAGTGGTCCACGATCCGGGCTCAGTGGTCCACGATCCGGTCGAAGTGGGTCGTGGTGTGCCGCAGGACGGCCCGGAGCTCCTCGCCCACAGCGGGCGGCGCGATCTCGGCGGGCAGGTGGAGGATGCTGACCTGCATATGCGGCGGCTCGGCGAACCAGAGCTGCCGACCCGTCCAGGTGAATGGCGAGAGGGTGCGGTTGACGCTGGCCAGCCCCGCCCGGGCGATGCCCTTGGCGCGGGGCAGCAGCCCATGGACGTACTTGGGCGCCTCCAGGCCCACGCCGTGCGCGGTGCCGCCGGTGACCACCAGCAGACGGCCGTCGCCGGCGGCCTTCTGCTGCCGGTACCCGTAGCGCTCCCCACGGGCGATCCCGGTGACGTCCAGGACGGTCGCGCGGCACTCCAGGGCGTCCTCGTCGCCCAGCCAGAGCCGGGTGCCGATGCGGGACCGGAAGTCCGTGCCGGGGTGGAGCCGCCCCAGCCGGGAGAGGGCGTCGGTGTCCAGGTGGCTGACGAACATGGTCTCCACCGGCAGCGCGGCCGCCTGGAGCCGCTCCACCCAGCGGGACACCTCGTCCACCGGGTCGGAGCCGTCGGGGCGCTCCAGCGGCAGATGGACGGCGAACCCCTCCACCGGGGCGTCCCCGATCGCCGCGCGCAGCTTCACCAGGTCCTCCTCGCGGACGCCGTGCCGGCGCAGCGAGGTCATGCACTCCACCACGATCCGGCCGCCCGCCAGGGCCTGGGCGCCGTCCACGGTGGAGACGGTGCGCACCACCCGGTCGGAGAGCGCCGCGCCGTCCTCGCTGATCCGGTACGGGGTGAGGACCAGCAGGTCGCCCTCGAACCACTGCTGGGCGGCGGCCGCCTCCTGGACCGTGCCGACGGCGAGCATCCCGGCGCCGAGCAGCGTGGCCTCCTCGGCCAGGCGCCGGTTGCGGAGGCCGTAGCCGTTGCCCTTGGCCACCGGGACGGTGCCGGGGAAGGCGGTGAGTACGGACCGCTGGTGGGCACGCCAGCGGTCGGTGTCGACGTACAGGGAGAGTGCCATGGGTTCGGGGCCTCACGGTGGGGGAGCGGTGCGGTGGATCGGGGGTGCGCCGGATCGGGGCTGCGCCGGATCGGGGTGGGGGTCAGCGGCGGGACATGTACAGGTCCAGCGCCTTGTGGAGCATCTTGTTGAGCGGGAAGTCCCACTCCCCCAGGTACTCGGCGGCCTGGCCACCGGTTCCCAACTTGAACTGGATCAGACCGAAGAGGTGGTTGTTCTCGTCCAGCGTGTCGCTGATGCCGCGCAGGTCGTAGACGGTCGCGCCGAGGGCGTACGCGTCCCGCATCATCCGCCACTGGACGGCGTTGGAGGGCCGGACCTCGCGCTTGTGGTCGGCGGAGGCGCCGTAGGAGTACCAGACGTGCTCGCCGACGGTGAGCATGGTGGTGGCGGCCAGCGCCTCGCCCTCGTGGTAGGCGAGGTAGAGCCGCATCCGGTTGGGGTCCTCGGCGTTCAGCGCCTGCCACATCCGCTGGAAGTAGGAGAGCGGGCGGGGGATGAAGCGGTCCCGCTCGGCGGTGACCACATAGAGCTGGTGGAAGACCGGCAGGTCGTCGTAGCCGCCCTGGACGACCTCGACGCCCGACTTCTCGGCGCGCTTGATGTTGCGGCGCCACAGCTGGTTGAAGCCCCGCTGGACGTCGTCCAGCGAGCGGTTGGCGAGCGGCACCTGGAAGACATAGCGGGGCTGGACGTCGCCGAAGCCGGCGCCGCCGTCCTCGCCCTGCAACCAGCCGGCCCGGCGCAGCCGGTCGGCCACCTCGAAGGCGCGCGGCTCATACCAGCCGGCCTCCACATCCCGCAGCCGCCTGGCGTGGCCGGCGGATATCGCCTCCTTGATGGCGGCGGCGTCCCAGCGGCGGATGACGATGGGCGGGCCCATCTTCACCGAGAAGGCGCCCTGGGCCTTGAGGTGGGCGAGCATCGGTTGCAGCCACCGCTCCAGGTCGGGGTCGAACCAGTCGATGGCGGGGCCTTCGGGGAGGTACGCGAGATAGCGCTTGATCTTGGGCAACTGCCGGTACAGGACCAGCCCGGCGCCCACCACCCGGTCCTGTGCGTCGATCCAGCCCAGGGACTCCGAGCGCCACTCCGCCTTGACATCGCCCCAGGCGGGGACCTGCATGTGGCTGATGGAGGGCAGGCCCCTGACGAAGGCGAGGTGCTCCTCACGGCTGATCGTTCGCAGGCGCAGGCTCATGCTCGGGCGCTCCTCCTCGGCAGCGGCTGTCGGGCCGAGAGCCTAACGCCCGGCCGTCCGCGCGCATCCGCTCCCGAGTGCGGATACGCGCTAGCCGCCGCTGCCGGTCGCCTCCGGCTGCCTCCGGTCGCCTGCGGCTACCAGAGACCGCCGAAGAGGCCGCCGTGGGCGAGGCCGATGCCGAAGCCGACCGCGCTCGCTGCCAGGAAGATGACCAGCAGGAACCGCTCTGCGGTGGTCGCCGAGACATATTGGCCCCAGGCGCCTGTGACGATGCCCGCGAGGCCGCTCCAGGAGGTCAGCAGATGCAGGCCGTGGAAGAAGGAGGAGATGAAGGCGAGCAGTCCGAAGACCACGGTCAACGCGGTGAGGGAGTTCTCCACCGGATGGGGGCGGCCGTCGGTGTTGAGGGTGAACGTCGACATCCGGCGCACAGCGTGTGCCATGGGAACTACCTCCTTGAGGAGGATCGCGCACTTTCGCGCACTGTCCGGTCACGCACTCTCGGGCAGCGTCGCACACGGCGGTGCGGCACGCATCCGATGAGTCCAGATTGAAGGGATCCCGGCACGGATGACAAGTCCTCGTTCGGGTGCGGGTAGGCTGTGAGGTCTGCACCGGTGCATCGATGGGACGAACCCGATTGTCAGTGGTCCCCACTACGGTGGGTTCGTCCTTGATAACCGGCGCCGACGCTACAACCCTCCTGCCACGGAGAGACCGTGGCCGCTGAGTCCAGAGGAGGTGGGTTCCATATGCGTCACTACGAGCTGATGGTCATCCTCGACCCGTCGGTCGAGGAGCGCGCTGTCTCCCCCCTGATCGAGAACTTCCTCAATGTCGTCCGCACCGGCGGCGGCAATGTGGAGAAGGTCGACACCTGGGGCCGTCGTCGCCTGTCGTACGAGATCAACAAGCAGTCCGAGGGCATCTACTCGGTCGTCGACCTCAAGGCTGAGCCTGCGGTCGTCAAGGAGCTCGACCGGCAGCTCAACCTGAGCGAGCAGGTTCTCCGGACCAAGGTCCTGCGCCCGGACACCCACTGAGCCTGCCCGGAGCCCCTCGGGGCACCAGGTAGCTCACGCCGCGTGTTTCACGTGAAACATGCGGTGAGCATCGCAGGACTCCCCCGCCGCCGAGCCGACGGCCCAGCCGACGGCAGAGCGGATCGGGAGCACTGGGAACGGAACGTCTCCTCCCGAGAGGTACACCACCACCATGGCAGGCGAGACCGTCATCACCCTCGTCGGCAACCTCGTCGACGATCCCGAGCTGCGCTTCACCCCGTCCGGTGCGGCGGTCGCGAAGTTCCGCATCGCGTCCACCCCCCGCACCTTCGACCGCCAGACCAACGAGTGGAAGGACGGCGAGAGTCTCTTCCTCACGTGCAACGTCTGGCGTCAGCCGGCGGAGAACGTGGCCGAGTCGCTCCAGCGCGGCATGCGCGTGATCGTGCAGGGCCGTCTGCGTCAGCGGTCGTACGAGACCCGCGAGGGCGAGAAGCGGACCGTCTTCGAGGTCGAGGTCGACGAGGTCGGCCCGAGCCTGCGCTCGGCCACCGCCAAGGTCACCCGGGCCAACCGGTCCGGCGGCCAGGGCGGCGGCTTCGGCGGCGGCGGCGGTCAGCAGGGCGGCGGTGGCGGCTGGGGTGGCAACTCCGGCGGCGGCCAGCCCTCCGGCGGCCCGTCCGACGACCCCTGGGCCTCCAGCGCCCCGGCGGGCGGCGGACAGCAGGGCGGCGGCGGTGGCGGCTGGGGTGCCCCGGCCGGTGGCGGCTTCTCGGAAGAGCCCCCGTTCTAAGGAGCTCCCGCTCGGAGATCCTGCGTCAAGCGGACGAGATTTCGTGCGACCCGGGTGGCTGCGGCCACCCGGATCGTGAAGACCGATGGAGTACATGATGGCGAAGCCGCCTGCGCGCAAGCCCAAGAAGAAGGTTTGCGTGTTCTGCAAGGACAAGATCAACTACGTGGACTACAAGGACACGAACCTGCTGCGGAAGTTCATCTCCGACCGCGGCAAGATCCGTGCCCGCCGGGTCACCGGCAACTGCACCCAGCACCAGCGCGACGTCGCCACCGCTGTCAAGAACAGCCGTGAGATGGCGCTGCTGCCCTACACCTCGACTGCTCGCTGAGAGAGGGTGACCGAAGCATGAAGATCATCCTCACCAACGAGGTCCCCGGCCTCGGTGTCGCCGGCGAGATCGTCGAGGTCAAGGACGGCTACGCCCGCAACTACCTGGTCCCGCGCGGCTTTGCCATCCGCTGGACCAAGGGCGGCCAGAAGGATGTCGACGCCATCCGTCGCGCCCGCAAGGTCCGCGCCATCCAGTCGCTGGAGCACGCCAACGAGGTCAAGGGTCAGCTGGAGGGCCTCCAGGTCAAGCTGGCCGTCCGTTCCGGCGACTCCGGTCGCCTGTTCGGCTCGGTGACCCAGGCCGACGTCGTCGACGCCGTCAAGGCCGCCGGCGGCCCGTCGGTGGACAAGCGCACCGTCACGATCGCCTCGCCGATCAAGACCGTGGGCTCCCACCGCATCACCGTCAAGCTCCACACCGACGTCGAGGCCAAGCTCGACGTGGCGGTCGTGGCCGCCTGACCGAGGCACCACGCAGCACGCACCACGCAGCACGCACCACGCAGTACCGAGGGCCGGGACTCCGTACGGAGCCCCGGCCCTCGGGCTTTCCGCATCCGGTTCCACCCCCGGCTACTCAACCGTGCGCACACGGATGAGTACCGGGCTGAGCAGACGCCCCCATCCCGCACCCGCCCCCGCCCGCCACCATGGCCACGGTCGAACCCGCAGAGACAGTGGCGCGTACCCGCACCGCACCCCCTGTCCGAGTGGGTACAACCCCTTCGGGTCACCCCGTCGAACACAGCGACCAGCGGAGGATGCGATGACCGCCCCCCACCGGGCAGCCCGCCGACCCACCCCCGACCCGGCACCGGGCGGCCCCGGCGCTGCCACCCCCGCCACCGCCTGGACCGAGATCCTCCGCACCCTGGAGGACCACTGCCGCCGCGCCCCCAGCCGCTACAACACCCAGCCCTGGCGCCTGGCCTATGAACGCGACCGGATCACCCTGCACTGGGACCCCGCCCGCACCCTGCCGCACACCGACCCCACCCGCCGCGACCTCTTCCTCTCCCTCGGCGCCTTCCTGGAGACCTGCCTGATCGTCGCCGCCGACGCCGGACTCGCCGTCCACGCCCGCACCGACTTCGACGAGACCGACTGCCGCGCCGCCCGACTGCTCCCCGCCGACACCCCCTACCCCACCCCGTTCACCACCGCCACCGTCGAGACCCGGCGCACCGCCCGTGGCCCGCACCGGCCCGGACCGCTCACCGGAACCGAACTCTCCGCCGCCCGCGACCAGCTCGCCGACCTGCCCTCGGCACGGCTCGTCCACCTCCACACCCGAGAGCTGGCCGCACTCGGCCGCCGCGCCGACCGCTGGCTGCTCGGCACACCCCCCGCCGTCGCCGAACTCCGCACCTGGCTACGGCCCACCTCCCGCCACCCTCGCTACACCCTGGACGGCCTCACCGACCGCGCCCTGGGCCTCACCCGCCCCCGGGCCGCCGCCCTCGCCGCCGCCGTCTCCCCGCCGCTCCACCCGCTGCTGCGGGCACTCGGCCTCCCCCGACTGCTCGCCGCCGCCCGCCGCTCCCCGCTCGGCTACGACGGCAGCGTGCTGATCCTGGTCGGCGACGCCACCGGCCGCCACGGCCCCGCCGCCACCACCCCCGAGGGCCTGATCGCCCACGGCCGCGCGCTGGTCCGCACCTGGTACGCCCTGGCCGAGCACGGCGTCGGAGTCCACCCGCTGGACGCCCTGATCGACGCCCCCCGCACCGGCCCGCAGCTCGCTGCCCGGCTCGGCGGCGAGGGGCGCCGGGTGCTCGCCGCCTTCCGGGCCGGGCACCCGGTGCGGCAGCCGGAACGATCCGCCCGCATCCCCGCGCGCCAGGGCTGACCGCCCGGTGCCGCCTACGGCCGTACGGCGCCGGTCACCAGCCAGGCCCCGGTACGCGCCCGCCACCCCAGCATCCCCAACCGCACCAGCATGAAGAGCGCCATGCCCCACCAGAGCGCCACCAGACCGCCGCCCGCCGCCGGGAGCAGCAGCGCGACCGGGGCGAAGACCACCAGCGTGGCCAGCATCGCCCAGGCCAGGTACGGACCGTCGCCCGCACCCATCAGCACCCCGTCCAGGACGAAGACCACCCCGGACACCGGCTGGGTCAGCGCCACGATCAGCAGCACCACGGTCAGCCGGTCCTGCACCGCCGCGTCCGGGGTGAAGAGCGGGACATACAGCGGGCGGCCCAGCACCACCAGCAGCCCCAGCACCACCCCGGCGCCGACACCCCACCGGACCATCCGCCGGGTGGCCGCCCTGGTCCCCTCGACATCGCCTGCCCCGAGGTATCGGCCGATGATGGCCTGCCCTGCGATGGCGATCGCATCCAGCGCGAACGCCAGGAAGCTCCACAGCGTCATCGCCACCTGATGCGCCGCCACCTGCTCGTCGCCCAGCCGGGCGGCCACCGCCGTGGCGATCACCAGGACCGCGCGCAGGCTCATCGTCCGCACCAGCAGCGGCCCGCCCGCCCGGGCACAGGCGCGGATACCGGCCAGGTCCGGACGGAGCGCCGCGTGGTGGCGGCGGGCGCCCCGCAGCACCACCAGGAGGTAGGCGGCCGCCATCCCGCACTGCGCCAGCACCGTGCCCCAGGCCGAGCCGGCCACGCCCAGTCCGGCGCCGTACACCAGGCCCACATTGAGCAGCAGGTTGGCGGAGAAGCCGGCGACGGCGACGACCAGCGGGGTGCGGGTGTCCTGGAGTCCCCGCAGCACTCCGGTGGCGGCCAGCACGGTCAGCATGGCCGGGATGCCGAGCGCGCTGATCCGCAGATAGGTGACGGCATGGGGGGTGGCCGAGTCCGAGGCGCCGAACAGTCCGACCAACTGAGGCGCCAGCGGCACCGTCAGCGCGACCAGCGCGGCGGAGAGCAGCAGGGCCAGCCAGATGCCGTCGATGCCCTGCTGGATCGCCGCCCTGCGGTCGCCGGCGCCGATCCGGCGGGCGACGGCGGCGGTGGTGGCGTAGGCGAGGAAGACGAAGACCCCGGTGAGGGTGGCCAGCAGGGTCGCGGCGACGCCGAGGCCGGCCAGTTGCGCGGTGCCCAGATGGCCCACAATGGCCGAGTCGGCCATCAGAAAGAGCGGTTCGGCGACCAGTGCTCCGAAGGCGGGAACGGCGAGCGCCAGGATCTCTCGGTCATGGCGCCGGGGGGTGCTTCGGTAGTCATCCACAGGTAAGAGTCTAAGGGCTGGTTGGGCTGTTACTCGCAACCCCGTGCGGTAGCGGTCCCTGCACCCTTTGTGGCGATCTCCGGCCGGGCGGAAAAGAAATTCGTCTACACAGTCGGTGGATGGAGTAATCGCAGGTCAACACGTTGACGCTGGGCAGATCGTGTGGTTATCCACAGGGGTTTCCCCCAGGCTGTGCACAGGTTGCCGGGCGTTCTCCACAGTTGTACGCCCGTCATCCACACCCCCCTGTGGATAACCGTCTTGGTGCGGAGGCCACCGCACCCTTAGCGTGGTCGTTCGCCCGGCTGCCGCACCCGCCTCCGGGCGTCCTTCCTGTCAGTGGGGTGCCGTAAGAAAGAGAAGGCGCGACCCGCGCGCAGAGGGAGGCAGCCGCATGGATCCTACGACTGCGCTCCCCGCCCGCCCCGCGCCCCTCTCACCCCACTCGCTGAACGGGGAAGATGCGTGACCGGCCCCCAGTACGACGACCACGACACCCCCCCGCCCCCGGACGACGACTGGCCGGCCCCCGGCGACTCCTTCCCCGACGGCCCCGGCGACCGGCTGCCCGTCCCCCGCAACCGCCGCGACGGCGGTCGCAACCCCGAGTGGCGCGGCGACCGCGACCGTGACCGCGATCGGGACGGCGACAGCGGCGGCAGCCGCGGCGGGGACGCCTTCGAGCGCGTCCCCCCGCAGGACCTCGCCGCCGAGCAGTCCGTCCTCGGCGGCATGCTGCTCTCCAAGGACGCCATCGCCGATGTCGTGGAGGTCCTCAAGCCCGCCGACTACTACCGACCGGCCCATGAGCTGATCCACGGCGCCATCCTGGACCTCTACGCCCGGGGCGAGCCCGCCGACCCCATCACGGTCGCCGGCGAGCTCACCAAGCGCGGCGAGATCACCCGCGCCGGCGGCCCCGCCTATCTGCACACCCTGGTCAACTCCGTCCCCACCGCCGCCAACGCCGAGTACTACGCCGAGATCGTCCATGAGCGCGCCGTCCTGCGCCGCCTGGTCGAGGCCGGTACCCGGATCGCCGGTATGGGCTACGCCGCCGAGGGTGACGTCGACGAGATCGTCAACGCCGCCCAGGCCGAGATCTACGCCGTCACCGAGCAGCGCACCAGCGAGGACTACGCCCCGCTCGCCGACATCATGGAGGGCGCCCTCGACGAGATCGAGGCGATCGGCTCCCGCAGCGGCCAGATGTCCGGCGTCCCCACCGGCTTCACCGACCTGGACTCCCTCACCAACGGCCTCCACCCCGGCCAGATGATCGTCGTCGCCGCGAGGCCCGCGATGGGTAAATGCATTACTGGGAAGACATTGCTCGTTGAAGCTTCCACCGGCCGTCGCATTCCGATCGAGGAGTTCGTCCGTCGGGGTCGCGAAGGGGAGTCGCTCAAGGTCCACACCCTCGGCTCGGACTGGAGGCTGCGCCCCGTCGAGCCGTCCGACTTCGTTCCCAACGGTCGGCGAGCCGTGTTTCGGCTCACCACGCAGTTGGGCCGGTCGCTCTCGGCCACCCCCAACCATCCGCTGCTCACCCTGCGCGGGTGGCGACCTCTGGAGCAACTGGAGCCGGGAGACCGCATTGCGGTGGCCCGTACCCTGCCGACCCGTGGCGGGTCCTACCTGCCGGACGACCTGGTGGGCCTGACCGGCTATCTGCTGGGGGACGGCTGCCTGGCCGAGAGCAGGACGAGCCCCACCCTGCGTGCGATGAGCCAAGTCATCGTCGCGGATGCGCGCCGCATGGGCGAAGCACTCGGGCTGGACGTCCGCCAGCATGATCGCAGGCCCTGCACACCCCTGAAGATGCAGTGCGAACAGCCGGAGGACGAGCCGCACATTCACCCGACCGAGTTGGCCTTCCTGGGGCAGGGGCGCGGTTGGAACCTGCTAGCCGGGAAGCTGGACGAGTGGGGCCTCAAGGGCGTGGGGGCCCGCGACAAGTTCGTGCCCGAGGTGTTCTTCCAGCTCCCCGCGCGGCAGATCGGGCACTTCCTGTCCCGCCTCTACGCCACCGACGGCTGGGCCTGCGTCTCCAAGCCCGGCAACCAGCCGCAGGTCGGGTACTGCTCGGTCAGCGAGCGGCTGGCCCGCGACGTCGCCCACCTGCTGCTGCGCCTGGACATCGTGGCCAAGGTCGTCCGCCGCACGGTCGCCTGCAACGGCGAGCGCCGCCCCGCCTTCCAGGTGCTCATCCACGACATCGACCAGATCCGCACCTTCGCGGCCCGGGTCGGCATCCACTCCAAGGAGCGGCAGCTGGCCGCCGTCCTCGGGAGCTTCGGCGAACGGATGGCGCAGCCCAATCTCGACCTGATCCCCGGGGAGGTCTGGGAGCTGATCAAGGCGGAGAAGGGCGAGCTGAGCTGGGCCGAGGTCAGCGCCCGCACCGGCCGCCCGCGCAACCACAACTGGCACGTGGGTCAGCAGCTCAGCCGCCACCGCCTGATGGAGATCGGCAAGGCGCTGGACTCCCAGGTGCTCAAGGACATCGCCGACTCCGACGTCCAGTGGGACCGGGTGGAGTCCGTCGTGCCCGACGGCGAGGCCGAGGTCTACGACCTCACCGTGGACGGCACCCACAACTTCGTCGCCAACGACATCGTCGTCCACAACTCGACCCTGGCCCTGGACTTCGCCCGCGCCTGCTCGATCAAGAATGGCATGCCCAGCGTCATCTTCTCGCTGGAGATGGGCCGCAACGAGATCGCCATGCGCCTGCTCTCGGCGGAGGCCCGGGTCGCCCTGCACCACATGCGCTCGGGCAATATGACCGACGACGACTGGACCCGGCTCGCCCGCCGGATGCCCGACGTCAGCGCGGCGCCGCTCTACATCGACGACTCGCCGAACCTCTCCATGATGGAGATCCGCGCCAAGTGCCGCCGCCTCAAGCAGCGCAACGACCTGCGCATGGTGGTCATCGACTACCTCCAGCTGATGCAGGCCGGCGGTTCGCGCCGGGCCGAGAGCCGCCAGCAGGAGGTCTCCGAGATGTCCCGAAACCTCAAGCTGCTCGCCAAGGAGCTGGAGGTCCCGGTCATCGCGCTCTCCCAGCTGAACCGAGGCCCTGAGCAGCGGACCGACAAGCGGCCGATGGTGTCGGACCTACGTGAGTCGGGGTGTGTCACGGCCACCACCCGCCTGCTGCGGGCGGACACGGGCGCCGAGGTCACCATCGCGGAGCTGATGGAGAGCGGAGCGCGGGAGGTGCCGGTCTGGTCGGTGGACGGGCAGCTGCGGCTCGTCGCACGGACCCTCACCCATGCCTTCCCCAGCGGGGTGAAGGAGGCATTCCGGGTGCGGCTGGCGTCGGGCCGCGAGGTCGAGGCCACGGCCAACCACCCGTTCCTCACCCATGACGGCTGGCAGCCGCTCGGTGAGCTGTCGGCCGGTGCCCGGGTGGCGGTTCCCCGCAGGATCGACGCACCGCTGCGTACCGCTGCCTGGCCGGAGCCCGAGGTGGTGATGCTGGCGCACCTGCCCGGGAGCGAAGGCTTGGCCTCGGAGGCCGCCACCCTGCCCTCGGAGGTCTTCACGCTGCCGGACGGCCAGGTGCGGCTCTTCCTCCGCCACCTCTGGTCCACGGGCGGCTCGATGGCCGTCACCGAGAACGGTGCTGTCCGCATCCAGTACACGACCCCGTCCGAGCGGCTGGCCCGCGACCTTCAGCACCTGCTGCTCCGGCTGGACCTGCGAGCGGGACTGCGGCGAGACGGCGGCGCCCAGGGCCGTCCGGAATGGTCGGTCGACATCTCAGGTGCCGACGACCAGCGTGCGTTCCTCCGGCAGATCGGCGTGCGCGGCGCCGCTGCCGAGTCGGTCGACGCGGCGCTGCGCTGCCTGGAGTCGGCGAGGGCCGCCACCACCTCGGACACCGTTCCCCCGCAGGTCCGGGAGC
This sequence comes from Peterkaempfera bronchialis, assembly GCF_003258605.2. Classification (NCBI taxonomy): domain Bacteria; kingdom Bacillati; phylum Actinomycetota; class Actinomycetes; order Kitasatosporales; family Streptomycetaceae; genus Peterkaempfera; species Peterkaempfera bronchialis. Next base: position 3,460,558 of record NZ_CP031264.1, on the reverse strand, counting down.
GGGTGCGGGAGGCCATCGCAGAGCCGGCCCTGGCGACCGGCACCCGGCTCTCGCAGGTGGCCGAGATCCTGCGCGACGCCGAACTGGAACTGCTCGCCACCAGCGACGTGAGGTGGGACCCGATCGTCTCGATCGAGAGCATCGGCGAGCAGCCCGTCTACGACGCCACCGTGCTGGGCACCCACAACTTCATCGCCAACGGCGTGGTGCTGCACAACTCCATCGAGCAGGACGCCGACATGGTCATCCTGCTGCACCGCGAGGACGCCTACGAAAAGGAGTCACCCCGAGCGGGCGAAGCCGACCTGATCGTCGCCAAGCACCGAAACGGCCCCACCGCAACCATCACCGTCGCCTTCCAGGGCCACTACTCACGCTTTGTGGACATGGCCAACAGCTGACGACCTGCCTGTAGGGAGCCGTTTTACATGAGCTTTTTGCCTGTTAGTTCAGCAATGTGTCAGCAATTTACCGTGGTTGAGCAATTTATCCCGACGCCAGAGCCGTAATCGCTAGCAGAGCTGGTACTACAGTGCTACTGTAGTCACTGACAGTGGAGGTGAATTAATGGCGATCGAAGAGAACGGCTTCCTTGAGTACCTGCAGTTGCAGGACGGCGAGCCCGATCTGGTCACGAAGTCTGAGCTCATAGCCCGAGTGCGAGCGGAGGGCTACCCGGTCAGTGATCGCCAATTGACCTTCTATGTCAGCGAGCGGCTGCTGCCGCGTTCCGTGCGCGTCGGTACTCGAGCTGGCGCCTACCCCTCCATCGTCATTGACTTGCTCACATGGATCCTCAGAGCGAGAGATGGCGGCGTGCCCATTGAGGCATTGAGAGAGCTTCTCCCCGTTTGGAAGTTCCTTGTCCGGGCTAGATCCCATCGCGAACTTGATCTAGCTGAACTGGAGTACGTCGCACGTCAGCATGTGAGTTCCACCGAGGGGGCGCTGTACGTTGCGCGACTCGTGATCGATGTCATGTCCTGCTGCTGCTCGAAGTGCCGGAACGACATAGTGATCGTCAAGAAGAACGGCGACAAGATCCTTATGGGTGACGCGACCAGCACCGTCGGCTTCGCAGTCGCCCGAACCATTGAGGATGCGGATGCGGGTCTCGTGCCGCGTTGGTTCGCCTCTACGAGGGTGAGCCTTGCGTCGACGGACCGCCCATCCTCGGATCCGACCACTGTGATCCTCGGGCTGAAGCCGAACGTAGCGCTGCCCCCAGACCCCGAGGACGATCAGCCCGAGCCCTGCGACCAGGGAAGAGAGTCCGTACCTGGTGGATGAAGGGCCACAAAAACGTACTGGGGCGAGCATTGGCGTGCTCGCCCCAGTCGAGGGCCGCTACGCAACCCGTGGATACACACAGAGCGTACGGCCCTCATCGGTAGGCCGCCAAGCGGCCACAAGTGAGGAGAAAAGGCAAGTGGAAATTCAGTTCACGGCCCGCCGTATGTCGGGTGACGAGGAGCACGAGCACATCGCCCTGCTGTGGTGGAAGAACCCGGCCGACGGGTCCACCGGGTTCAGCGAGCGAGCTGTGCTGGTGAAGTGGATCGAGGACAAGGTCGGCACGGCCTACACCGACGACGGCCGGGGCAACCGGGCCCAGGTCTTCGTGCGGACGTCAGCCCATGGGGTGAAGTTCCTGCAGACCTACGCTGACGGGGTCTGGACGAACAACCTGCTGGCTCTGCCGAAGCGTTGATACTGGCCGGGGCGGGGAGGTCAACACTCCCCGCCCCGAGCGGTTGACCCAGCTCCAGCTCGTTCAAACTCCAGCGGCCTGTCGCCACTCAACTTGATGGACTGGGCCCACCCAGTGCATGTGGCCAGGCATTTTGTCGCAGTTCTCCTCCTACGGAAGCTACCGGAGCCTCCATGGATAGGGGGAGCTGTGGGTGTTCACACGATGAGGTCGGGCAGTGCTTCGGCTCGGCGGTTGCCAGCGCTACGTGATGAGGACGTGGCTGCTCTGGTATCGCTACGGGCGTTGGACGACAGCACTGTTGAGAGGCCGATGGGGCAGCTGCGCTCGGCCCAGGTAATGCGAGCGAAGCCGTGGCGCACATTCCGCAATCGCCACGGGCAAAAGCATCATTCCGGCAACTACTGGTGCGCCACAATGGGGGCTCACGTCCTCTACGAGAGCCGCCTGGAGTTGGCACGGCTGATGATGGCCGACTTCGATCCGCAGGTGGTCGCGATCGCGGCCCAGCCGTTTCGGATCCGGGCTCGGGTGGCAGGCCGGGCTCGACGGCATGTTCCGGACTACATGCTAGGCCGTGTCTGACAAATGATCATGCCGTGGTGTCGCGGAGCCACAAGATGAGCGAAGCCAGGTGCAGTCCCGACTGGTAGCGGACGGCGAGCTTGTCGAAGCGGGTCGCGATCGCGCGGAACTGCTTGAGACGGTTGAGCAGCGCTCGACCACGTTGCGGCCCTTGTACTGCTCTTTGTCGAAGGCCGGTGGTCGGCCGCCGCGGGTGCCGCGCCGCTTGCGGTTGGCCACCTGGTCCGAGCATTCGGGGATGGTGGCCCGGATGCCGCGTCGCCGCAGGCCTGCCCGGATGGCCCGAGAGGAATACGCCTTGTCGGCCAGCACCCGGTCGGGACGGCGTCGCGGCCTGCCGACCGTGGCGCGGGGCACCTTGATGGCGTCCAGCACCGCGTCGAACATCGTGGAGTCGTTCACGTTCCCGGCCGTCACGACCAACGACAGGGGCAGACCACGACCGTCCACCGCCAGACGGACCTTCGTGGTCAGTCCGCCGCGGGACCGGCCGAGGGCCTGCCGTGTCGCCGAGCGTTGCGGATCTTCCAGTTTGTCCCCGTCCGGGTCCCCTTTTTGGTTCTGGATCACTTTTGGTGCCAGTGCCACGGAGGGTCACCGGGCCCGCGATCATGAACGGTCGTGACCCACGACCTGCTCCAGGACCTCTGGCTCCACCAGACCACCGACGTCGCGGTCAGCGCCGTCACAATCCACGCCAACCGCATCACCGTCCACGCCACCACGACCAGACTCATGCCGCATGCAGGATGCGTTTGCGCAGCAGGTCGAAGTTGGCGCGGCCGAACATCTGGCGCTTGATCATCTTGATCTTGTTGTTGTGGCCCTCGACCGCGCCGGAGCTGTAGCGCAGGGTCAGCCCGGCGATGACGGCGTCGAGGTCCTGCAGGAGGCCGGTGGCGAAGCTCTGCAGCGCAGGGACCTGGTCCTGTTGGACGCGGGCGATCCAGTCTTTGAGCTGGTGGCCGCGGCGGTCGTTCATCAGCTCGGCGAATGCCCTGACGTGCTCGGCGGTGCGGGCGAGCGCTGGGACGCGCGCGAGGATCTCCTTGAGCTGCAGGGCGTCGTCGGCGGCCAGCTTCTCGGGGTGGCGGGTGATCCACCCGGTCACGTCCCGGACGGAGGGCTTGCGGCGAGGCGGATCCTGGTGCGGGAATGCCTCCCGCAGCTGCCGCACGTAGACGCGGACGATCTGCTCCTGGCCCGGGAATCCGCGCTGCCGGATCTCCTCGAACAGCCGTCGAGCGACGGTGAGGCCCTCGGCGTACCGCTCGTTGACGTAGGGCTTGTAGGGGTCGAGGATGCTGGTGCGTCCGGTCCAGCGGCCGATCAGCAGCTCGTCCGGGTCCGAAGCATGGGCCAGACGGCGGACGGTGCCGCGGGCCAGGCCCAGCCGTCGGCCGATGGCACGCAGGCTGACGCCCTCGCGGATCAGTGCGTGGACGGCCGCGTGCTGTTCGCGGACGCGGTCCGACAGGCGTCCGGTCCGGCGGGGCTCGGCCGCGGTGGCCGGCAGGGTCACGGGCTGGGTGGGACCGGTGGGTGGCGGGGGTTCGGGCAGCAGGGCGCGGTGCTGGAGCACGGTCTTCTCGACGGCGTCGGCGAGGTTCTGCCAGAGGTGGAAGCGGTCGGCGACGTGGATTGCGTCCGGGGCGCCGAGCCGCGCGGCCTCGGCGTAGAGGGCGGAGCGGTCGCGGCAGATGACCTTCACTCCTGGGTGGGCGGCCAGCCATGAGCGAACGGTCTCGACTGTGCGGTCGGGTAGCAGGTCGACCGGTCGGCGCGTCTCGATGTCGACCAGGATGGTCGCGTAGACGTGGCCCTTGCGCAGGGCGAACTCGTCGATCCCCAGCACTCGCGGTGCCGGCGGGGCTTCTTCAGGCAGAGCGCGTATCAGGCGAAGGAGCGTGGAGCGGCTGACCGGGACGGCGAACGCTTCGGCCAGGCGGGAGCCGGCCCGGCCGGCGAGCATCAGCCCGAGCCGCTGCAACGCGGCCTGGAGCTGTTGGCTTCGCCGTCCATATCGAAAGGTGACGCCCTCGACCTGCTCGACGAACGTCGCGCGCTCGCACGCTGGTTGACGGCATCGGAACCGGCGGACCCGTAACTCGACCACGACCCGGCGCTGGCCCGCAGCGCTGTCGTTGAGCCTCCGCACGTAGCTGCTGTGGACGCGGCCCGAGGATGTTCCGCACGACGGACACTCCGCTCCCGCCCTGGTCGTGGTGGCGTGGACGGTGATGCGGTTGGCGTGGATTGTGACGGCGCTGACCGCGACGTCGGTGGTCTGGTGGAGCCAGAGGTCCTGGAGCAGGTCGTGGGTCACGACCGTTCATGATCGCGGGCCGGTGACCCTCCGTGGCACTGGCACCAAAAGTGATCCAGAACCCCCTTTTTCCGGGCGCCGGCGGCATGCTGGTGAGCCCGGTTGACGGTGGAGTCCACCGAAACCGTCCACTCCACACGGCCGACCGCATCGTCACGGACCTGAACGTGCTCCAGCAACCGGACCCACGTGCCGTCGGACTCCCACCGGGCGAACCGCTCGTAAACCGTCTGCCACGGCCCATACCGCTCCGGCAGATCCCGCCACGGAGCTCCCGTCCGCAAGCGCCACAGCACCCCATCGATCACCTGCCGATGATCCCGCCAGGGCCGCCCCCGACCATCCAGCACCGGCAACAACGGAGCTATCCGCTCCCACGCCGAATCCGTCAACTCACCACGACCAGCCACAAGATCAATGATCAACTATGGCTAGTCACCCATGAACCACAAGTAGCTGCCCGGCGCTGTCGCACAGGCTTCAAGAAGCTCGGCGAGGTCGAGGAGAGCTGCCATTTGCTCCTCGTCGTCACACCCCTCTACGAGGGCGGCAGCCTCCTCGCTGGCAACCTGAGCCTCTTGCTCGTTGAACAATGTGTCGCCGTACGGATCTACCCAGCCGAGCTTGCCTGAGCCGTGGCGATCAAGCCTGCTCAGCGCCCGCGCCAACGCTTCACCGTGCTGGTAAGACCCCCGCAGCAGTGTGGCTCGGGACGACCCCTTTCGCGCAGGCCGCTCCGAGTGAAGCTCAAGCTCGATCCCCATGACCCCTCCATCAGCTTCGGACACCTCAGCTTGGCAGAGACCATTTGTCAGACACGGCCTAGTCCGGGCCGACCGGTCGGCCGTGGTCGTGAACGTCAAGCCCGCTTCCCAGCTGGCCAAGCCGGAGATCGCCGAAGCTCTGGCCTGGCCGGCGAAGCTGATCGAGGAACATGGCTGGGACCATGAGATCTGGAGCGGTGAGGATCCGGTCTACCTGGCCAATCTCCGATTCCTGGCCTGCCAGCGTCGGGACGGCTACGTGGCGGAGACACTCCTTAAGGAGGTTCTTGCCGGGGCAGGGGGCGGTGCGACCATCGGGGGACTGTTGGTGCGCATGATCCTTTTCCAACCTCGGTGCGAGGCAAGACCGTTGTGGTGACAACGCGACGAAGCTCCTAGTAGATGGGTTGTCGACCAAGATCAACCTTCTCCGCCAGGAGCTTCGTGTGCTTGTCTACCCGTCTGGGCTGGATCTGTCCACTTCCGCGCTGCGGCTGCTGGGAAGGGAACTGGCCGCCCGACGCCGCCGGATCGGGACCCGGTGGCGGCGGCTGACCTGCGGCCGGCAGGCGCTGATGGGCCTGGCCCACCTGCGCTGCGGCCACACCTTCACGCAACTCGCTGCCGGGTTCGGCGTCGGACTGGCCACCGCCCACCGCTACGTCACCGAGGCCGTCGAGGTCCTGGCCGAGCTCGCGCCCACCCTGGAGGAGGCGGTAGCCGTCGCCGCGACCAAGGCGTTCGTGATCCTGGACGGCACCCTGCCGCCCATCGACCGCGTCGCCGCCGACCGGCCCTTCTACTCCGGCAAGCACAAGCGCCACGGCGTGAACGTCCAGGTCCTCACCGACGCCTTCGGGAAGGTGATCTGGGTGTCACCGGCCCTGCCCGGCGCGGTACACGACATCAAGGCTGCCCGCACCCACGGCATCCTCGACGCGCTCAACACCGCGAGCATCCCGTGCTGGGCGGACAAGGCCTACCAGGGCGCAGGCCCGGCCGTTCGCGTCCCCTACCGAGGCCGGTGGGACAAGCTTTCCGCAGGTCAGAAGGCCGTCAACCGCGCTCACGCGAAGATCCGCGCGGTCGGCGAGCAGGCCATGGCCACCCTCAAGACCTGGCGCCTCCTGCGCAAGCTTCGCTGCAGCACCACCCGCATCACCAACATCGTCAAGGCCGTCCTGGCCCTGCAGCTCGCCACATCAGCGTGAGATTGGAAAGCCCTCACTGCCCTGGCGTCTGCCGTGGTCCTTCGCCTGCACTGAACACTTGGCCCTACTCGTTGAGCACTGCCCCAAATGCCAGCAGCCTGCCCGGGACGGCTGGAGCCTGCGGACCCGCCCGACCCCGGGGTTCTGCAGGTCGCTCAAACACGCGCAAGAGCGGACGCCTTCCTCATCCGGCGACTCGCGCTGTCTCGGTGATCTTCGAGGTGCCGGGGTGTCCAAGCTCCCCCCGGAGGGCCAGATCGTCGCGGCGCAGAATCAGGTCAACGTTCTGATCTCGGACATCCTCCAGTCCCATGACAACAGCGAACCCGATGAGCTCGCACGAGCGTTGGGCAACCTCCAGCACCTGCACGCCAGCGCGCGCGTCGCTCTATCCGCCCTCCACCTCAGCAGTGACCTCCCGCCCCACGCCGACAATTTGCTCGACGAATTGGGAGTGCCCGACCCTCGGACCCTGGGAGGAGAGCAGTCCCGGGGAGGACCGCATGTGCGTAACCCGAAGCAGATGGCATTCGGGATGGCGGTCGCGGTGCACATGCTCCGTAAGGGACCTGATCGGCTGGATCCGAGAACCACGCGCTGGCTTCTGACAACAACGCAGACACGACGAAGTGGGACAGTCCCGGCGGCTGCCAAGATTCTCGACCGCTGGGACCGGGCGACCCCCTGCTCTGCAAGGAGCTCTCCTCGCAGAGCTTGCCCCCACCCTGCAGGTGCACGACCGTATCCGCTACCGGACCGCCGGTAAGCGCCCCAGTGCCCCAGCCCGCGGCACCGCGCTCGAACGCTCACGAAACGTGCCCAGCTCCTTCTGGCGCGGCCCCGCCCTGCGGCTCACACCACCTGGGCTCTACTACGACCTACCGCTCTGCTTTCGGGCTGCCCTGAGTCGGATGCTCCTGGCCGTTGGGGAGAGCGGGCAGGAGGTCCAAGCCGAAACCCGGCGTCTCCTGTTCGAACACGCCCCCTCCGGGCTCGGGCTCGACTACCGCGCCATGACCAGCAAACTGCAGTCCTCGGGGCATCTGGAGTACGTGCTGTCCGCGATCACCCAACTCGCCGGGCACCTCGACCAGGAATGAAGTCCGATCGACTACAGGCGCCGCCGCAAGCTTTTCCTCCAAGCAGATGTGGACTGGCCGGCACTCCGCCACTTCTACGACAGCATCGGCAGACCCCGCCCCGGCCAGCCCGAACAACGTCTACTGCGAGTCAGGTTGATCGAACGTCTGACCGGCACGCATCCCCGCTTCCTTGCCCCGCCGATGAACCTCACAGGCGCACCCGTCCACGTTTACGAACGGACGGGCCTCCGCCTCCAAGCGGACCTGAGCAAGCACCTCGACTGGCAGGCCACCGGATTGCTCCACAAAGCCGGCATTAGTGAGCCAGTCCGATGGGAACCACTGCCGGAATGGTTCGTCATCCCGCACTCCCAGTCGCCAGGACCTGACCTGGACAGCATTCCGGCTGACCAGCTCTGGCCTGCCGTCCAGAGCAGAGCTGGAGTCAAGGCGATCGCCGAGCAACTGCAGGTCAGCGTCGAGCACGTTCGGGCCTTCGCGGAACGTCATCCGCTGCCGCCCGAGACTGCCCCGACACAACGCTGGCCGAAAATTCCCCGGGCCCAGACACCCACGACAAAGGAACTACAAGAGCTGGTCGGACAAGGCCTAAGCAACAGGAGGATCGGTGCCGTTCTCGGCTACAACCGAACCTTTGTCCGCCGTCTCCTCGGCGAGCGAGGGCTCTCGCCAGCACTCGCCTCCGGCGGCCAGCGAACAATCCATATCGACCCCGACTGGCTTCGTCACGAGTACGAGGTCAAGCAGCGCACCTACAAGGCCATCGCGGCGTCCATCGGGGTGAGTACATGCACGATTCGGGGCCGGGCCGCCGAAGCAGGCATTCCGTCGCGCAGGTCGGCTCGGGACCACCCACTCGCCAAGTTCGGAGGCCCGGCAGACTTCCCGCCTGTCCTCTGGAACTCGTTCGCTGGCTACGGGGCAGAACTCCGGGCGCAGCGCTTCCTTCTCATCATTGAACTGCCGACCAGCACCATCACGGCAGCCGCCCGAGCGCTGTCCATTAGCGCCTGCCGTGTTGCCGTCTTCATGGCAGAACTCGAACGAGTTGCAGAGGCATGGCTCTTCAACCGCACAAATAGGGGCAGAACCACCAGGCCTACTCCAGCTGGAACGAGGTTTGCTGATGACATCCGTGAGGCGATCGCCCTCATCGAACGCCCGTCCCAGAGGAAGCTGGCATGAAAATTGCCCAACAAGCCGCAGAGGGGCAACGTGGTCGATCACTCGGCGGCGGTATCTCCCTTGGTCAGCATGCTCAGCAACGCTGTTTCCCTACACTGCCGTGCAGGGTCGGGAAACGCGTCGCCGCAGCCGCCCGGACGATCCCGGCTGAGGGGATGCCACAACGGTGAGAGGAAACACCCATCCAAGCCGTGAGACAGCGGGAAGCTGCTCAGCGCCTCGTCTCGTACCTGGTCAGGACCACGCCGCCGGGAAACGTCCGCGTCTCCACCAGGTTCAGGTTCACCCAGCTGTCCAGCGCGGTGAAAAACGGCGTGCCGCTGCCCACCAGGACCGGATGGGCGGCGATCACATACTCGTCGATCAGCCCGGCGCGCATGGCCGCCCCGGCAAGCGTCGCGCCGCCGATGTTCATTGGGCCGCCGTCCTCGGCCTTGAGCCGGGTGATCTCGGCGATCGCGTCGCCGGTGACCAGGCGGGTGTTCCAGTCGACCTTGTCGATCGTCGAGGAGAACACCACCTTCGGCGTGTCCCGCCAGTTCCGCGCGAACTCGATCTCCGCCGGGGTGGCGTTGGGCTGCTGGTCGCCGGTCGGCCAGTAGGAGCTCATCGTCTCCCATAGCTTGCGCCCGTACAGCGACAGGCCACTCGCCTGCTCGTGGGCGAGCCACCACTGGAACAGCTCGTGGCTCGGCGGTCCGCTCCAGCCGATGTCGTCGCCGGCCGTGGCGATGTAGCCGTCCAGGGTCAGGTTCATGCCGTAGATCAGTTTCCGCATGGCCTAGCCTTCCGCCCGTGGGTGTCCGGCGCGGACCCAGCCCGCCGGCCTCCACTGCTCGTGATCACGCAATGGATGACTGCCCACCCTCTTGCTCACTGCCGGTACCACTGCTGGGCGCGCAGCTGTGATTGCTCACCAGCCGACGGACCCTACACCGCCGTGTCGGTGAACAGCACGCGCCACTATGGTGGGCCGATGGCGTCGGTCAAGCAGTTCCAAGTCACCTTCGACTGCGCAGAACCCGAGCGCGTCGCTCGTTTCTGGTGCGAGGTGTTGGGGTACGTCGTATCGCCGCCACCGAAGGGGTTTGCCACGTGGGACGATTTCGATCGCTCAGTGCCGCCTGAGGATCGGGGTTCATGGTTCGCATGCATTGATCCCTCAGGTGTGGGCCCGCGACTGTTCTTCCAGCGCGTTCCCGAAGGCAAGGTCGTCAAGAATCGGCTGCATCTTGATGTGCGGGTCGGCACCGGACTCGTGGGTGAAGAGCGCCTTGCCGCACTCGAGGCCGAGTGCGCACGCCTGGTCCCGCTCGGCGCAGTACGGGTGCGACTGCTGCACGACGGCAACGACTCATGCATCGTCATGCAGGACATCGAGGGCAACGAGTTCTGTCTCGACTGAGGGGCCACGAACGTGTCCTCGTTCTGTCCCCATGGGCCAGGACGAAGAACCGCTCCCGGCCGATCAGGCGCTGGGGACGGGTGAGCCGTCCGGCCGATTCGGCAGGTTACGACGAGTTCGATGAGACGGGCCCGGTGGTCTGCGTCTCACTGGAGAGGACAACAGTCGGCGCATGCCTGAGACCTTCGTCGACCTGGGATCCGTCACCGCGCCGTCTGGTGTGCTGGTGCTCGGTATGGCCGGGTGGATCGACTATTGGCGGGAACTGGGGCAACCCCTCTCCGAGCGCGCCAGGACGACGGCGGCGTCGGGAGGAGGCCACTTTGGTGAGTGGCTGTGCGAGGCGGTTGCGGTTCCTGCCGCCGACGACCGGCCGCTGACGGTGCGGGCGAGCACCTCCCCGTCACCGTTCGACGAGGAGCCGACGATCGCGATCCTGGAGATCGGCCTCGGCGTGCCATGGCCGGAGACTGCGGACCGGTCGATGCCGGTCCGGCTCGGGGACCTGCCCGTCGACCGATGCGGCATGGTGGTCGGTGACGCCTCGGGCCTGGACGCGTGGACGGGCTTGGAGAGCGAGCCGGCCAATGGGCTCGCCGATGTCACCTACTGGGGCCGATATGTGGACGACGCTCACGCGCAGTTCGGCGGCGAGCGGATCGCACCGCAGTACGGCGACGACGGACCGCATGGGTGGCTCGACCTGCCCGTGGCCGAGGCAGCCTCACTCGCCGCCGAGCTCACCGCCTGGCGCGGCGGCCTCCAGGGCAAGGGCGTTGCCGTCTCACTCGACAAGCACACCGACTTCTACCGCTTCCGGCGGGCCGGGTGGCACCATCCGCTCCATATCGGCGCGATCGAGGTCGGCGGCTGCCAGGTGCTCGGCATCGGCTGGGACCAAGGCGATCACTCCATCAGGCACCGTGGCGAACGAGAGGCGGGCCAGGTCTATCCGGTCACCCTCGAAGCCGATGAGGCGGGCCGGACGGTGATGCGATGGACGATCCCGCCCGGCGACTTCGACGACGAGGACGAGGACGAGGACGAGTGAACCGGTAGGTCACCGGCAACACCTTCGCTCGCTGGGCGGGCCGGAGAAGACTCGGTGAGATCGGTGGGTGGAGCTGCCGTCGGTTTCACAGGCGGCCATCGACGCCTGACCCGCCTCCACGTCAGGCGTTCCCCGCGACGTGAGCGCCACCACGCCGAGCGTGGAGCAACCCTGCCACCAGGCGGCGGCAAAGCCCACGACGGCCGCCGAGAAGAACCAGCAAGACCCGGCCGGACCCTCATCCAGTCATCCGCGTTGTCGTTCCTAGGGGTCCTAGGCTATAACTAGTCAACCTAGGGTCTTGGGGAGGGCGTATGGCACGGGCCGGGCTGACGGCGGAGCGGGTGACGGTCGCGGGCGCCGAGCTGGCGGACGAGGTCGGGCTGGACCAGGTGACCATGTCGCAGGTGGCGCGGCGGCTCGGCGTGAAGGATGCGAGCCTCTACACGCACGTCCGCAGCCTGGAGGATCTGCGCGGACGCATCGCGCTGCTGGCGGCGGACGAGAAGACGATCCGCATCGCGGAGGCGACCGCAGGGCGGGCAGGCAAGGACGCGCTGGTCGCGTTTGCGAACGCCTGGCGGGAGTACGCCCACCAGCATCCGGGCCGCTATATGGCGACGCAGACCCCGATCCGGATCGACCCTGAGCTGGTCGCGACAGCCCCCGGGCCACGACGCGCGGTCGAGCTGACCTACGGCATGCTGCGCGGCTACGGACTGCCCGAGCCCGACCTGACCGACGCGGTCCGGTTGCTGCGCAGCACATTCCACGGGTTCGTCGCCCTGGAGGCCGCGGGCGGTTTCGCGTACGAGCGTGCGCCGCAGCAGTCCTGGGTCCGCGCCCTCGACGCCCTGCACGTCCTGCTGGAGCACTGGCCCCCGTCCCGGGAGGGAGACCCCGCATGACCGGTCCGACCATCGGCAGCCTGCAGGTGCACGGCGCGACCCTGCACTATGAAGTACGCGGCCAGGGTCCGCTGCTGCTGCTGATCCCCGGAGGGACGGGCGGTGCGGCGTCCTTCGACGGCATCGCCGACGACCTGGCCACCGAATACACCGTCGCGACCTACGACCCGCGCGGCATGTCCCGCAGCACGCTGGACGACCCCGAGGCCGAACAGCGAGTGGCCGAGCACGCCGATGACGCGTTCCGGGTGCTGGAGCTGCTGTCGCCCGGTGAGCCCGCCCGGGTGTTCGGCGCCAGCTCGGGCGCGATCACCGCCCTGCACCTGCTCACCGCCCATCCCGAATGCGTGGAACGCGTCGTGGCGCACGAGCCGCCGGTAGTGGAGGTCCTGCCGGACGCCTCCGAACACCGCGCGCTCATCGCGCGCGTGCAGACGACGTTCCGCACCCAGGGGCTTATGCCGGCGATGGCCGTCTTCGCTGCGGGCCTGAAGAAGGACGGCGACACCACCGAGCCGAAGGCCGAGATCAGGCTTCCGCCGCACGCAGCGGCGCGGGCCGAGCAGACGATGGCCGACCTGCCGTACTTCGTCGGGCGCATCGTGCCCGGCTTTATGTCCTACGCCCCGGACATCCACCGGCTGGAGGCGCTGTCGGACCGCCTTGTGCTCGCCTGCGGTCAGGACTCACGCGGCGAGCTGCCCTACCGTCCGGCCGCTTTCCTGGCCGAGCGTCTCGGCATGGAACTCCGGCACTTTCCAGGCGGGCACACCGGCCTGACCACGCACCCCGCCGAGTTCAGCGAGCTCCTGCGAAAGACCTTCCGGCCGTGAGGAGTTGACCTTCGCCCCGGGCGGTCAGGCGGCGGTACAGGCCACGTCCGGATCGGTGGGGCCGTGTGCCGCGACGAGTCCCGGAAGGAGGACAGATCTCGTCCGCATGGGTGGTTAGCGTGGCGCCATGGCCGAGACGAGTACCGGAGCCGTCCTGGGGCGGCGGGCGCTGAACCGCGCGCTGCTGGAGCGGCAGTTGCTGACGAGACGTCATAAACTGTCCGCCGCAGAGGTGGTGGAGCGGCTGGTGGGGCTCCAGGCGCAGGACCCCAAGCCGCCCTATGTCGGGCTGTGGAACCGGGTGGAGGGCTTCCGGCCGGAGGAGCTGTCGCGGCTGGTGGAGGACCGCTCGGTGGTCCGGATCGCACTGATGCGCGGCACCATCCACCTGGTCACCGCAGCGGACTGCCTGGCGCTGCGCCCGGTGCTGCAACGGCAGTTGGAGCGCACCGCCCGGACCCAGTGGGGCGGGCAGCTCGCCGGTGTGGACCTGGGGGCGCTAGCCGAGGCGGGTCGGGAGCTGGTGGAGGAGCGTCCGCTGACGTTCCAGGGGCTGGGCGCGCTGCTGGCGGAGCGCTGGCCGGGGTGCGACCCTTCGGCGCTGGCGATGACCGTACGGTGCCTGCTGCCGCTGGTGCAGGTGCCGCCGCGCGGGGTGTGGGGTGCGAGCGGCCCGGCCGCGCACACCACGGCGGCGGCCTGGCTGGGGTTGCCCCTGGTGGCCGAGCCGCCTGTGGATGCGATGGTGCTGCGCTACCTGGCGGCGTTCGGTCCGGCGACCGTCCGGGATGTGCAGACGTGGTCGGGGCTGACGCGGCTTCGGGAGGTGCTGGAGCGGCTGCGGCCCCGGCTGTGCGTCTTCCGGGACGAGAGCGGCGCGATCCTCTACGACCTGCCCGACGCGCCGCGTCCGGACCCGGAAACGCCGGTCCCGGTACGGCTGCTGGCGGAGTTCGACAATCTGCTGCTCTCGCATGCGGACCGCACCCGGGTGCTGCCGGACGCCTACCGGAAGCGGGTGTGCACCAGCAACGGCCTGGTGCGGGGCGCGGTCCTCACCGACGGCCTGGTGCGGGGAATCTGGCGGATCGCCGGGGATCGCGGGGCGGTGCCGAGGCTGCGGGTGGAACTCTTCGAGCCGCTGTCCGCCGCCGACCGGGAGGCGGTGGAGCGGGAGGGGCTGCGGCTGCTCGCCTTCTCACTGCCGAACGGTGGCGGTGAGGTGTTTTTCACAGAGTCCGACTGACGGCCGGTCACCGACCGGTCACCCCTGAGAGGGAATCTGCTGGACCGTTCAGCGTCTGATCGGCCGTCGTATGTCGGACTTTCGGCTCGTAAGCGTGCTCCCTGGAGAAGGACAGGCGTCGCTCCACGCCGTCGTCCGCAGCGCAGAACCGAAGGAGTCATCCGATGCCGTCGTTCTCTCCGATGCGTGCCGCCATCGCCGTGCTGGCGATCCTGCTGGCGGTCTTCACCGCCATGGGACTGGTCAGCCAGGCCGCCGCGGCGGCAGCCGGGGTGCGGGCCGGGGCGCCGGCAGCAGCCGCCGCTCCCGCGTCGAGTGACCGCGCCGACTGGCATCGGATCGCCGGCTGCGAGAGCGGCGGCCGCTGGGACATCAACAGCGGCAACGGCTACTACGGCGGTCTGCAGATGACCCAGGGCACCTGGGAGAACTACGGCGGCCGCCACTTCGCGCCGCGCGCCGACCTGGCGACCCGCGAGGAGCAGATCGCGGTCGGTGAGCGGATCGTCGAGGCGCGCGGGCTCACCCCATGGCCGGTGTGCGGACGGGCCTCCCGGGGAGAGGCCCGGCCAACGCTGCACACCACGGCCACCCGGCTGCCGCATCGGGCCCCGCACATCTCGGCCATGCAGGGACAGCCGCCGCTGTCGGTGCTGGCGCTGATGCCGGTGAAGGTGCCCGCCCCGGGAAGCGCCTACTGGACGGTGCACTCGGGCGACTCGCTCTCCTCCATCGCCCAGCAGTCCCACGTCCACGGTGGATGGCACGCCCTGTACGACATGAACCGGGACATCCTGGGCAGCAACCCGGACATGATCCAGCCGGGCCAGCACCTGCGGCTGGCGAGCTGACCGGGCTCGGGTCGCCGGATGCGGTGGGTCAGTGGGCGCGGGCGTACTGCTCGGGTCGGGGCACGGTGGCTCCCAGCCGGTGGGCGGCCTGCTGAGGCCAGGTCGGATTGCGCAGCAGCTCCCGGCCGAGCAGGACGGCGTCGGCCCGGCCGGAGGCCACGATCTCCTGGGCCTGCTCGGGCTCGGTGATCAGGCCGACCGCTCCGGTGGGCAGTCCGGTCAGGCTGCGGACGGTCTCGGCGAAGGGCACCTGGAAGCCGGGCGCGACCGGGATGCGGGCGTCGGGTGCGATGCCGCCGGTGGAGACGTCGAGCAGGTCGACGCCTCGGGCCTGGAGCTCCTTGGCCAGCAGGACGGTGTCCTCGCCGGTCCAGCCCTCCCGCTGGTCGTCGGTGTCGCCGGACAGCCAGTCGGTGGCCGAGGTGCGGAAGAAGAGGGGCAGTTCGTCGGGCCAGACGGCGCGTACCGCCTCGACGACCTCCAGGGCGAAGCGCATCCGGTTCTGCGGGGTGCCGCCGTAGGAGTCGGTGCGGTGGTTGGCGTACGGGGAGAGGAAGGAGTGGACCAGGTAGCCGTGGGCGCCGTGCACCTCGACCACCTTGAAGCCGGCGGCGAGCGCGCGGCGGGCGGCGTCGGCGAAGGCCTGGACGATGCGCTGGATCTCGTCGGTGTCCAGCTCGTGGGGTACGGGCCGGTCGCCGAAGGCCACCGCGCTGGGTGCGACGGCCTGCCAGCCGCCGTCCTCGGGGGCGAGGACGCCGTCGGTGGTCCAGGGCTGTCCGTCGCCGGCCTTCCGTCCGGCGTGGGCGAGCTGGATGCCGGGGACGGTGCCGTGCTGCTCCAGGAAGGCGGTGATCCGGGCGAAGCCCTGCTGCTGCCGCTCGTTCCAGAGGCCGAGGTCATGGGTGCTGATGCGGCCCTCGGGGAGGACGGCGGTGGCCTCGACCAGGATCAGCCCCGCGCCGCCGGCCGCGCGCGAGGCCAGGTGCTGGAAGTGCCAGTCGCCCGGGACGCCGGTGTCGGCCCCCTCGGGGGAGGCGGAGTACTGGCACATGGGAGCCATCCACACCCGGTTGGGGATGGTGAGGCTGCGCAGGGTGAGGGGCTCGAAGAGAGCGCTCATGGGTGTCCTCGCTGGGCTCGCGACGGCTGAATCGGTTGTGGGACGACCGTAAGCAGCGCGGGAAATAATTGCAAGTGCATCTTATTCTGCGGTGCGCGGCACGCGGTACGACTCGGCGTACGTTTCGGCGTACGTTGCCGAACGGCTGTGCGCGGGTAGGACGGCCTTGCCCCTATCCCGCGAGCGGAAGTCTGAGACCAACCACCATGACCACAGCTGTGACTTTCGGCGTTGTCGGCAGCGGCTGGCGAGCGGAGTTCTTCGTCCGCCTGGCGAGCCTGCTCCCGGACCGTCTGACTCTGGTGGGAGCGGCGGTCCGGCGGGCCGAGACCGCCGACGACATCAGCCGGCGGTGGAAGGTGCCCGCCTACCTCTCTCCGGAGGAACTGGTTGGCAAGCAGCGCCCCGACTTCGTCATCAGCAGCGTGCCCTGGCCGGTCAACCCGGAGGTGGTCGCCACCCTGGCCGAGTCCGGTGTCCGGGTGCTCAGCGAGACCCCGCCCGCACCGGACGCCGACGGGCTGCGCCGCCTCTGGGCCCGGGTGGGCGGCAGCGACCTGGTGCAGGTCGCCGAGCAGTACCTGCTGATGCCGGGCCACGCCGCCCGCCGGGCGCTCGTCGAACGCGGCGTGCTCGGACGGCCCACCAGCGTGCAGGTCTCCTCGACGCACATGTACCACGCGGTGTCGATGATGCGGGGGCTGCTGGGGGTCGGCTTCGATCCGGTGACCGTCTCCGCCTCGCGGTTGGTCGCCCCGCTGGTCGACCCGCTGACCCGGGACGGCTGGACCGGCGACCCGACCCCCAAGGACGCGGCCACGACGCTCGCCACCCTGGACTTCGGCGGCGGGGCCTCGGGCCTGTACGACTTCACCGACAACCAGTGGCACAACCAGCTGCGGCTACGACGGATCGTCATCCGCGGCAGTCACGGCGAGCTGGCCGACGACACCGTGGTCCGACTGGCCGGGGAACGCACGATCCTGAAGTCCGCGCTGCTGCGCTCACAGCTCGGACACGACCTCAACCTCGACGGCTACGACACCGAGCACATCGCCTTCGACGGCGAGGTCGTCTACCGCAACCCCTTCCTCGGCCTGCGGCTCATGGACGAGGAGATCGCCATCGCGTCCCTGATGACCGCGACCGGGGCGTGGGCCCGGGACGAGGGCCCGGCGCCCTACCCGCTGGCGCAGGGGTGTCAGGACCACCTGATCGCCCTCGCCGTCGAGGAGTCGGCGCTGAAGGGCACGCAGGTGGTGACCGGGGTCGAGCCCTGGCACCCGGGCGGGGCGCGCGGATAGCGGTCCGCGCGGACAGCGGCCGGCGGTCAGCGGACAGCGGGCGGCGCGGACAGCGGGAAGGCGGCGGCACCCGGCCTCGGCGGACGAGTCACACTCGGGCCATGGAGCAGCAGCGCGGTGGCGACGGGAACGGGTACGACGCGGTGGTCCTGGCGGGCGGCGCCGCCCGGCGGTTGGGCGGGGCCGACAAACCGGGTCTGCGGGTGGGGGAGGCCACCCTGCTGGACCGGGTGCTGGCCGCCTGCTCCGGGGCACGCCGCACCGTGGTCGTCGGCCCCGCCCGGGAGACCCCCGGCCGCCCGGTGCGCTGGGCCAGGGAGGACCCCCCGGGCGGCGGACCGGTGGCGGCGGTCGCCGCCGGGCTGCCGCACACCACCGCGCCGGTGGTGCTGCTGCTCGCCGCCGACCTGCCGTTCCTCGACGGGGAGACGGTGCGGCGCCTGGCCGACGCCCTCGCGGCGGGGGACGCCGACGCCGCCGTACTGGTCGACGCGGACGGCCGCGACCAGCCGCTCGCCGCCGCCTACCGGGCGGCGCCGCTGCGCGCCGCGCTGGCCGCCCTGACGGCGGAGCACGGCGGCCGGGCCGACGGGCTGCCGCTGCGGCGGCTGGTCGGGGCGCTGGACACCGTCCGGCTCGCCGACCCGGACGGCGTCTCCTACGACTGCGACACCTGGGAGCAGCTGGCGGCGGCTCAGCGGCGGACCCGCTGAGCCGGTCCCTGCCGGCCCCTGCGGGTCCTTGCCCGGCGACTCGGGCGGGGCGGCGGATGCCGCCCGCCGGGGAATCCGGTTACATGGGCGACGTGCTGGATGACTGGATCAACGAAGCCAAGACCGAACTGGGCGTCGACCTCGACGTCGACATCCGCGAACTGCTCGACATGACCAAGGTCGTGGCGCACGGCGTGGCCCGTCCCGCCGCGCCGCTGACCGCCTTTCTGGTCGGCTATGCCGCCGCCCGCGCCGGAGGCGGCAGCGAGGCGGTCGCCGCCGCCAGCCGCCGGGCGGCGGCGCTGGCCGAGCGGTGGGCCGCCGAGCACCACGACGGCGACGGCCCCGGATGAAAGGGCCGGTACCCGTGAGCGGCACCCCCCGTGGCACCGACGCCCCCCGTGACTCCGGCGCCCCCTTCGACTGGGACGCGCCCCCGGCCGCGCCCGACCCGGGGGCGCGGCAGCGGCCCGCCCCCGACCTGCCGTGGGCGCAGGCCCGCCGCACCGCCCGGCGGTCCGGCGGCCACCCGCTGCCCACCCTCGACCTGGACCTGTGCGACGCCCTCGGCCACGCCCTCGCCCAGCCCCTGGTCGCCCGCACCGACCTGCCGCCCTTCGACACCTCCGCCATGGACGGCTGGGCCGTCGCGGGCCCCGGCCCCTGGCGGCTGCACGGCCGCCTGCTGGCCGGTCAGAGTCCCACCGGCCCGCTGGCCGACGGCACCGCCGTACGGATCGCCACCGGCGCCCAACTCCCGCCCGGCGCAACCGCCGTACTGCGCCGGGAGCACGGCGCGGTGGAGCGGCGCGAGGACGGCGAGGGCGGCGCGCTCCTGCACGACCGCGCCCCCCACCCCGCCGCACCCGGCCGCGATGTGCGCCCGCGCGGCCAGGAGTGCCGCCACGGCGAACCACTGCTGCCGGCCGGTACCTCGGTGACCCCGTCCGTGCTCGGCCTGGCCGCCGCGACCGGCTACGACCGGCTCACCGTGCACCGCCGCCCGACCGTGGAACTGCTGCTGCTCGGCGATGAGCTGCTGGAGGCCGGACCGCCGCGCGACGGCCTGGTCCGCGACGCGCTCGGCCCGCTGCTGCTGCCCTGGCTGGACGCCTGCGGAGCCCGGGTGATCGGCCGCCGCATGGTGAAGGACGACCTCGGGCTGCTCCGCGACGCCCTTCGGCACTCCCCGGCCGACGTGGTGGTCACCACCGGCGGCACCGCCGCCGGACCGGTGGACTTCCTGCACCAGGCGCTCACCGAGGTCGGCGCCCGGCTGCTGGTGGACTCGGTCGCGGTACGTCCCGGCCACCCCATGCTGCTCGCCGAACTCGAACTCGAACCCGCCCCCGCCCCCGGCACCCCCGCCCGCCGGGTGGTGGGCCTGCCCGGCAACCCGCTGGCCGCCGTGGCCGGGGCCGCCACCCTGGCCGTGCCCCTGCTGCGCGCCCTCGGCGGACACGCCGACGGGTCGCCCCGCCGGGTGCCGACCGCCGCCGAACTGCCGGGACACCCGCGCGACACCCGGCTGCTGCCCGTCCGGCTCACCGAGCAGGGCGCGCACCCGCTGGCCTTCGACGGGCCCGCGATGCTGCGTGGCCTGGCACTCGCCGACGCGCTGGCGGTGGTCCCGCCCGGCGGCCTCCCGGCGGCCGTACCCGTCGAACTGCTGGCGGTACCGGGCCGTTGACCCCAGGGAGCAGGGCGAGCAGCGCAGCGCCGGTCAGCTGCCTCCGTTGCCTCCCTTGGCGTGCTTGATGGTGACGACCCGGTCGGTGAGTTGCAGGGTCGCGGCCTCCGGGTCGCTGAAGTTCAGCAGCCTGCTGCCGCGCACCACCGCCACCACGAGGTCCGCGCACTCGCGCGGTGACTTCCCCGACTCGGCCCTGGTGACCGGGCGTTCCACCACATCCAGCCCATTGCCGTAGGTCAGCAGGTCCTCCAGGACCGCACCCACCCGGGGGCTCATCATCGACATGCCGAGCAGCCGGCCCGCCGAACTGGAACTGGTCACCACGACATCGGCGCCGCTCTGCCGGAGCAGCGGCACATTCTCGTCCTCGCGGATCGCCACCACGATGGTGGCCCGCTTGTTGAGCTGCCGTGCGGTGAGCGTCACCAGGACGGCGGTGTCGTCGCGCTGGGTCGCCACGATCACCCGGGCGGCCCGTTGGATCTCGGCCCGGAGCAGGATCTGCGAGCGGGAGGCGTCGCCCAGGATGCCCACCAGCCCGTCGTTGTTCGCTGCCTGCACGGCCCGCTCCTGCGGGTCGACCACCACGACATCGGATGTGGAGCAGCCCTGGCCCAGCAGGGTCTGGACGGCGCTGCGGCCCTTGGTCCCGTAGCCGACGACGACGGTGTGATCGCGCATACCGGACCTCCAACGATGGACCCGCAGCTGCTGGCGGGTGCGCTCGGTCAGCACCTCAAGCGTGGTGCCGACCAGGATGATCAGAAAGAGCACCCGCAGCGGGGTGATCACCAGGATGTTGACCAGCCGGGCGGAGGCGCTGACCGGGGTGATGTCGCCGTAGCCGGTGGTGGAGAGGGTGACGGTGGCGTAGTAGGCCGAGTCCAGCAGGTTCATGCTCTCGTCGGCGCTGTCGTGGTAGCCGGCGCGGTCCAGCCACACGATCAGGGTGGTCAGCGCCAGGACCAGCAGCGCCATCAGCAGCCGCCTGAGCACCTGGCGGGCCGGGAGGGAGACGGCCGCGGTCGGCATCGAGATGCCCCGCCCCGCCTCCGCGTCCTGGACGGCCTCGTCCAGCGTGCGGCGGCGCAGCGATCGGAGTACCAGAGCCAGCCTGCCCTCAGGCGGCGGCTTGCGCGCGGTCATCGCCGCCTACCTCCAGCCCCGGTGCCGTGCACGAGGTTCTCTCTGGCGTCGTCTTGGGCCGCTCGGGTGGCGGCCGCCCGTTCAGTAGGCACACCCTCCATGATTCCGGACACCGCTTTCCCGCCCGCAGCGGCCCACCCGATGGCGGTATCCGCGCCGCATCTCCGCTGCCTGGGAGGGGCAGGCCGCGCCGTCCTGGGTAGCGTCCTTGCCATGCGAGCGATCACGATTCCCGAGCCCGGTGGTCCCGACGCGCTGGTGTGGGCGGAGGTGCCCGATCCGGTGCCCGGCGAGGGCGAAGTCCTGGTCGAGGTGGCGGCGAGCGCGGTGAACCGGGCCGACGTCCTCCAGCGGCAGGGCTTCTACGACCCGCCGCCCGGCGCGTCCCGGTACCCGGGGCTGGAGTGCTCCGGACGGATCGCGGCCCTCGGGCCGGGTGCGGCCGGGTGGGCGGTGGGCGACGAGGTGTGCGCGCTGCTGGCCGGTGGCGGGTACGCGGAGAAGGTCGCCGTACCGGTCGGGCAGCTGCTGCCGGTGCCCAAGGGCCTGGACCCGGCCGAGGCGGCGGCTCTGCCCGAGGTCGTTTCGACGGTCTGGTCCAATGTGTTCCAGGTCGCGCACCTTCGGCCGGGGGAGACGCTGCTGGTGCACGGCGGGTCGAGCGGCATCGGGACGATGGCGATCCAGCTGGCCAAGGCGGTCGGCGCCAAGGTGGCCGTGACGGCCGGCAGCGCGGAGAAGCTGGCCGCCTGCCGGGCGCTGGGCGCGGACATCCTGGTCAACTACCGCGAGCAGGACTTCGTCGCGGAGGTCGCGGCGGCGACCGACGGGCGGAACGCCGATGTGATCCTGGATGTGATCGGGGCGAAGTACCTGGAGCGGA
Organism: Peterkaempfera bronchialis; assembly: GCF_003258605.2. NCBI lineage: Bacteria > Bacillati > Actinomycetota > Actinomycetes > Kitasatosporales > Streptomycetaceae > Peterkaempfera > Peterkaempfera bronchialis. The sequence continues at coordinate 3,438,517 of NZ_CP031264.1, read as the reverse complement.
ACCTGGACACGCTGGCGGTCAACGGCCGACTGGTCGTGATCGGTATGCAGGGCGGCGCCAAGGCGGAGCTGAACCTGGGCAAGCTGCTGACCAAGCGGGCCGCAATCGCCGCGACCAGCCTGCGGGCCAGGCCGCTGGACGAGAAGACGGCGATCGTGGCCTCGGTGCGCGAGCACGTCTGGCCGCTGATCGAGTCGGGCCGGGTCCGTCCGGTGATCGACCGGGCGCTGCCGATGGCCCAGGCGCCCGAGGCGCACCGGCTGATGGAGAGCAGTGCGCATATCGGCAAGATCCTGCTGACGGTCTGAGCCGGGTCGTATCGGCCGGGGCGGGGTCCGAGGGTGATCGATATGACCGATATGTTCACTTGTGCGACTCTGGAGAGGAACCGTTCGACCACGCTGTGCAGGTCGGACGGTAGCGGCGCCGAGGTCCTGGGCGCCGCCGGCCTTGCCCGGTGCCGCCGCTTGCGAGGGGCGGCCGTCGGAAGGACGCCCGCCAGTGACCGCATGTCCGTACCCGCCCCGCCCTGCCTCCCCGCGCACCTCGCCGTCCGCCGGGCTGCGGTGGCGGCCCCGTCGCGCCATACCGCTGCGGATACCGCTTCGGATACCGCTCCAGTCCCGTCCGGGCCGCCGGCCACGGGGGACGAGAGTGCCGCCCTCGGTACTGCTGGCGGTCTGCGGCGGCCTCGCCGCCGCCGCGCTGATGTCGCCCTCGGCGGTGGCCGCCGAGGGCGACCGGCCCGGTGAACGGCCCCCGGCGTATGTCGGCTCCGGTCCGGGCGCCTCGGCTGCTTCGGCCGGAGCGGCCGGAGTGGCCGGAGCGGCCGTGGGCGGCCGGACCCCGGGGTGGGCCGCCGCCCTGCCGACCCTGGTCCCGCACCGGCCCGGCGCCTCCGCATCGCCCGTGTCGCCCGCAGCGCCCCTGCCGACCGTCGGGCCCTCAGGGCCGGACCGAGGCGGTGTCCCCGCACAGGCGACCGGGGAGCCGGCGGAGCTGCCCGCAGGGCCGGAGTCCGCTCCGCCCGCCGCCCGCGCCGACGGCGGTGACGGCGCCGGTCCCGTACCCGGCTCCGCCGTGCCCGCCCGGCCGCCGGCCTCCGACAGCCCCTTCGGCAGCCCCTTCGCCAGCCCGTCCGGCACTGCGTCCGGCAGCCCTTCCGAGGACCCCTCCGCCCTGCCCCGGCCACGGCACAGCGTGCTGCGCCCGCCCCCGGCGGCCCGGCAGCCGGCGGTCGCCCCGCCGGCCGTCGGCCGGTCCCGGGGCCCGGCGGCCGCCGCCCGGCCCGCCCCGGCCGGTTCGGCCGGTCCGGTCGGTCCGGTCGGCGCGGGGCAGACCGGGACCGGGCCCGCCGACGCGGAGGAGGGCGACGGCGGGGAGGCCGAGGCGACCGGGATCGGCGCCACCGCTCCGCCGTTCTCCTCGGTGGCAGCGGGCACCTACCTGCCGCTCGGTATGGGGATGACCATGATCGGGTTCGGGGTGGCGCTGGTGGGCTTCCGACTGCGCCGCCGCTGAGCGGCTTCCCCAGGGGCAGGCGCCCCCCGAGGATTCCCGTGAGGAAGAATGGCGCCCATGAACACGCCGATGAACGAACGGCCGGAAGACGGCCCTCACGTCCTGATCGTCGGCCCGGACGGCCTGGCCGTCGGCGGTGCCTCCGGGATGGGCCGTGGCCTCTCCGGCGGCGGTGAGGGGGAGGAGCCGCGTGAGCTGCCGGTCACCGAGATGGTGGAGCAGCCGGCGAAGGTGATGCGGATCGGCAGCATGATCAAGCAGCTGCTGGAGGAGGTGCGCGCGGCGCCTCTGGACGAGGCGAGCCGGGTCCGCCTCAAGGACATCCACGCCAGCTCCATCAAGGAGCTGGAGCAGGGTCTGGCGCCCGAGCTGGTCGAGGAGTTGGAGCGGCTCTCGCTGCCCTTCACCGACGACACCATCCCCAGTGAGGCCGAGCTGCGTATCGCGCAGGCCCAGCTGGTGGGATGGCTGGAGGGGCTGTTCCACGGCATCCAGACGGCGCTGTTCGCCCAGCAGATGGCGGCCAGGGCCCAGCTGGAGCAGATGCGCCGGGCGCTGCCGCCCGGGGCCGGCGGCCAGCTCGGCGAGGAGCCGGGCGAGCCCGGCCGGGGCATGCGGTCCGGTCCCTACCTCTAGAACCTCTAGAACCTCCAGAACCTCCGGACCCCGGGGTGCGGGGGTACGCCCGGAACCGGTTCGGCACCGGGCTCGTGTACCGGGGCGTGCGCAGTACGATCGCACGCCCCGGTACGGACGTCGGAGCGTGCCGATAGCCTGGCCCCTGCCGAGGGCCGCGGTGCCCTTCGGCCGGTCCGGACACCACGCGTACGCAGCGGCAGTACAGCGGCGGCGCGGCAGGCGAGGGGGATGTTGAGGACGATGGGCGAGGACGGCACCACGGACGGTGCGCACGTCGGCCTGCGGGCGGTGGGCCACGGCAGGTACGTCCTGCGGCAGCTGCTGGGCCAGGGCGGTATGGCCGCCGTCCACCTCGCGCACGACACGGTGCTGGACCGCCCGGTGGCGGTGAAGACACTCCACACCGACCTGGGCCGGGAGTCCTCCTTCCGCGAGCGGTTCCGCCGCGAGGCGCAGGCCGTGGCCCGGCTGAGCCACGCCAATATCGTCGCGGTGTACGACAGCGGCGAGGACGCCGACACCGACGGTGTCACGGTGCCGTACATCGTCATGGAGTACATCGAGGGCACCTCGCTCAGCAGCGTGCTGCGCCAGGAGATCGAGCGGCATGGCGCGATGCCCGCCGACCGTGCGCTGAAGGTCACAGCGGATGTGCTCGCCGCACTGGTCGTCTCGCATGAGCACGGGTTGGTGCACCGCGACATCAAGCCGGCCAATGTGATGGTGACGCCCAAGGGCGACATCAAGGTGATGGACTTCGGCATCGCGCGCGCCCTGCAGTCCGGGGTGACCTCGATGACCCAGACCGGCATGGTGGTGGGCACCCCGCAGTACCTCTCCCCCGAGCAGGCGCTGGGCCGGAGTGTGGACGCCCGGGCCGACCTCTACTCGGTGGGGTGCATGCTCTTCGAGCTGATCACCGGGCGGCTGCCGTTCGACGGCGACACCGCCTTCTCCATCGCGTACAAGCATGTGCAGGAGCAGCCGCCGGCGCCGTCCAGCGTCAACCGGGCGGTCACCCCGGCGGTGGACGCCCTGGTGGCCCGGGCACTGCGCAAGGACCCGGCGCACCGCTTCCCCACCGCCGAGGCGATGCGCGACGAGGTGCGGCGGGCGGCCTCCGGTGAGCAGGGCGGGACGACGCCGCTGGTGATCGGCGGCGGTCCCAGTGCCGCGCATGGCCAGGGGCCGGGCGGGCCGCTCTCGTCGGCGGTCTTCCCGCAGGTGACGGGGGAGCTGCGGACGCCGACGCCGGACCAGGTGCGGCAGCCGTACCAGCCGTCCCCGGCGCCGCCCTTCGGCCACGGCACCCCGCCGCCGCACGCCCCGCCGCCGCACGCCCCGCTGCCGCACACACCGCTGCCGCACACTCCGACCCCGCAGACACCGACCCCGCAGACACCGCCCCCGCCGTACGGGTCCCCGCAGCAGCGGCCGGTGCAGACGCCTCCCCCGGGGTTCCGGCCGCAGGCAGCCGCGCCGATGCCCGGTCCGATGCAGGCTCCGATGCCGCAGCAGATGCCACCGATGCAGCCCATGCAGCCCATGCAGAAGATGCCACCGATGCAGCAGCTGCGGCCCATGCAGCCCATGCAGCCGGGGCAGCCCGCCCGGATGGGGATGCCCACGCCGCCGCCGGGGGCGTTCGCCCCGCCCGTCCCGTTCGCGCCTCGGCCCCCGCAGCCGAGCGGCAACGGCTGCGGGACGGCGATGGTGGTGATCGGGGTGATCGTGGGGGTGCTGGTCCTGATCGGCATTATCGTGGCGATCGTGGTCACCGATGTCGAGGACGGCACCTCCTCCACGACCACCGACTACGGCTACACGGGGATGCGGTTCCCGGCGCCGCCGGGCGGTCCGGAGGCGATCGTCCGACTGCGGACCGGGGCGCACACGCCCGGCCACGCGCCCGGCGCGTGAGCGCGCGCCCTGTGGTGTCCGGGTAGGCGCCCCACGAGGGGTTCAGCCGTCACAGACGCTTCGCGAAGGCGGTAGCGTGCACAGCAGGAATCCGCCCTCCCCGCCCGGTACGGGCAGGAGGGACCGACCCGGCTGCCGGCCCCGGCGGACCCGAGACTGAGACGAGAGCGTGATCGAATTCAGGCCGACGACGGACGGCGAGGAGTGATGGCAGAGACCCCGCACACGGGAGACGGCGACGGCCGCGACACCACCCGTGCGCAGCCACCGTATGCCGCCCCGGAAGAGCAGGACGCCGTGTCCCACGGCGGCCGTACGGCGGCCGGCATGTCGGACACTCCCCACACACCCGCTGCCGGGCACGGCACCGGTGGGCCGGGCCGCTCCGGCTTCGGTGCCCCCGGCACCCCGGGCCAGGGCACCGACGGCGACTTCGGAACCGTCGGCGAGGGGCGCTACCACCTCACCCGGCGGCTCGGCCGGGGCGGTATGGCGGAGGTCTTCGGCGCGCAGGACCTGCGGCTCGGCCGCACGGTCGCGGTGAAGCTGCTCCGTACCGAGCTGGCGCAGGACGACGTGGCCCGGCTGCGGTTCACGCGCGAGGCGCACTCGGTGGCCTCGCTCAACCACCACGCGGTGGTGGCGGTGTACGACACCGGCGAGGAGGCGCTGCCCAGCGGCGACTCCATGCCGTACATCGTCATGGAGCTGGTGGAGGGCCGCACCGTCCGCGACCTGCTGGTGGACGAGGAGGCGCCGCCGGTCGACCAGGCGCTGATCATCATCGCGGGGGTGCTGGAGGCGCTGGGCTACAGCCACCGGCACGGCATCGTGCACCGTGACATCAAGCCCGCCAATGTCATCATCACCACCGCCGGCGCGGTGAAGGTGATGGACTTCGGCATCGCCCGGGCGCTCACCGGCGCCGCCAGCACCATGACCCAGACCGGCATGGTGATGGGCACGCCGCAGTACCTCTCCCCGGAGCAGGCGCTCGGCAAGGCCGTCGACCACCGCTCCGACCTGTACGCCACCGGGTGCATGCTCTATGAGCTGCTCACCCTGCGGCCGCCGTTCACCGGTGACACCCCGCTCTCCGTGGTGTACCAGCATGTGCAGGACAACCCGGTGCCGCCGTCGCAGGCCAACCACCGGGTGCCGCCGCAGCTGGACGGGCTGGTTCTGCGGTCGCTTGCCAAGGACCCGGACGACCGCTTCCAGACCGCCGACGAGTTCCGCGCCCATGTCCAGCAGGTGCTGCGGCAGATGCACGGCGACCCCGGCACCGGCTACACGGCGGGTTCCGCCGCTGCCGCCGCCGCAGCCGCCGGACTGGCGGCCGCAGGGTCCGGTCACCCCGGCGGCACCCCGCCGACCGGCTCCGACGCGATGACCGAGCAGTTCAACCCCGCCGGTACCCCGCCGATGGGCACCGCCCGGACGGCGCTGGGCCCCGCGTACCAGCCGTATGACACCCCGGGGGCGGATACGGCGGCGGCCCGGGAGCGGGCGGACCCGGCGGTGGCGGCGATGAGCCGCCGCCCCGTCGGCGCGGGCCGCTGATGGCGCTGGCGCTGGCTGCGGCGGCTGCGGTGGCGGTGGTCGCCGCCATACTCAGCTCGCACGGCGGCACCAAGGGCGCCACGCCCCCGGACACCGGCTCGCCGTCGCCCTCGGTGACGGGTGAGAGCGTGCCCGGCGACTCCTCGACGCCGAGCGACGACCCGGAGCTTCCGAGCGGGAGCGGCGAGACGCCGTACGGCACCGGCGGGGGCGTACCCAATCCCCAGCCGTCCGTCTCGGAGTCGCCGACGTCCGAGCCGCCGACGTCGCAGCCGCCCACCTCGCAGCCGCCCACCTCCAAGCCGCCCGCCACCACCGAGCCGTCGACGGCTCCCACCGAGCCGGGCGGCGGGGCGACCGGTGGCACCACCGACGGCGGCGGCGACGGTGGCTCCGACGGCGGCCCGGCCAGCGGCAACCCGAGCCAGCCCGCCCCCGGCGGCGTCGTCGCCGGGGGCGGCGAGAACGGGGGCGACGGCACCACGTCCTGAGGCTCCACCCTCCGGCCCCCGCCCCGGCACCCGCCGGGCCGGGGGCCGACCCCTGCCGGGCCGGTGTCCGGCCGTCCCCACCCGGTGCGACCCCGCCTCGGTCGGCGCAGTTGGTGTACGTCAGTGGTGTACGTCAGTTGGTGTACGCGTCCAGCACCTGCTCGTACTCCTCGCACCACCAGACGATCTGCGCCGCCGCCGCCGGGAAGAGCGGGTCGGCCCGGTGGTCGCCGCGCTGGTAGCGCCACTGGAGCATCCAGAAGTCGTTCAGCCGTTCCCACCACACCCGGTGCACCGCGGCGGCCATCTCCTCGGCGGTGGCCGCACCCGCCGCCCGGTACGCCTGGGAGAAGCGCCGCACCCGGACCAGGTCCAGCGCCCCGGTCAGCGGGTGGTGGAAGAAGAGCGTGGCGCCGCGTACGGCCTCCTCGGCGCGGGGCTTGAGGCCCAGCCGGTCCCAGTCGAGGATGGCCACCGGGTCCGGGCCCCGGTAGAGCAGGTTCAGCGGGTGGAAGTCGCCGTGCACCCAGCCGGTCGGCGGGGCCGCCTCGGGGCGCGGCCGGCGGTGCCCGTACGCGGCGAGCAGGCCGCGCCGCTCCAGCAGGCGCTGCCGGGCCAGCTCGTCCAGGTCGTCGTGCGGGCGGTGCGCGGCGGCCAGCGCCAGCAGCTCCTCGATCAGCTCCTCGGTCTGTACCGGGTCGGCGGTCGGCTGCACCAGGGGCTGGAGCACCGGCGGGTGGACCCGGGCGAGGGCCAGGTGGACCAGGCCGAGCAGGGTGCCCAGCTCGGCGCACTGGTCCTGGCTGAGTTCATGGCCGGCCCGGTGTCCGCCCTCGATCCAGGGGAAGAGGGCGTAGCGGCGTCCGGCGAACGCCGCCACCGTACGGCCGTCCCGGGCGGCCACCGGGGGTGCGGTGGGCAGGCCGAGGGCGTGCAGGGCGGCGGTGGCCCGGTGCTGGGCGGCGATGGCGGCCGGGGCCGCGGTGGTGCCGTCGATGTAGCACTTGAGGAAGTAGGTGCCGGCGGTGGTCAGGACCCGGTAGCCGTGGTTGAGCAGACCTTCCGCCACGGGGGAGACCCCTATCGGCTCGCCGGCGTCGTAGCGCCGCAGCAGGGCCCCGGCGGCGTCGTCGGCGGGCGGGGCGGGCCGGGGAATGCGGCCCGTCCGGTTGCGGCGGTCAATGTTCTGACCGTTGATCACGTGACTGATGGTACTGCTGTGACGGATGTGGCGGCGCAGCCTGATGAAACGTCACCATCCCCTGCCGGCTTCCGGTACCGGCCGGTAGGGCATGGCCCGGCCTCAATGGCATGTCCACTTCGCCTTGCCCCGCTCCTCCCGACCGTGCGGCAGAACGGCCGAAGTTCCTCGCTGGACCCCTTACGCCGACCCGGTGGCGCCGGATACCGTGCGCTCGTGCACCGACGGGCACCGCAGAACAACTAGGACGTCCAAGCTCAAGCGCACTTCACGCTTCCGCTGGGTAACGTTCTCTGCGGGTCGCCCCCGGGGGCGCAGACCGCCACCCGCTTCGCACTTGCGCGCACACCCCGCGCGGAACCTGCGAGGAGGCCCGCCGAAGGAGGCGGCCGAACGGGAGGATGTCGGACCGGTTGCCGGCGACCCCGGAGGCCGGACAGACCGAGGAGTGAACGTGACCGTCGACAGCACGGCGGGAGTGCCCAAGAAGGCCCCCGGAACCCGCAGGAAGCGGGGGCCCTCCCGCTCCGGCCCCATCGCGTCGCCGCCGGAGCCCGAGCTCGTCCAGCTGCTGACCCCTGAGGGCGAGCGGATCGAGCACCCCGGCTTCTCCCTGGAGACCACACCGGAGGAGCTGCGCGCGATCTACCGCGACCTCGTCCTGGTGCGCCGCTTCGACGCGGAGGCCACCGCCCTGCAACGCCAGGGCGAGCTGGGCCTCTGGGCCTCGCTGCTCGGCCAGGAGGCCGCCCAGGTCGGCTCCGGACGGGCCATGCGGCCCGGCGACTACGCCTTCCCCACCTACCGCGAGCACGGCGTCGCCTGGTGCAAGGGCGTGGACCCGCTCAACCTGCTGGGCATGTTCCGCGGCGTGAACCACGGCGGCTGGGACCCCAACGAGAAGAACTTCCACCTCTACACCATCGTGATCGGCTCGCAGGCGCTGCACGCGACCGGCTACGCCATGGGCATCACCAAGGACGGCGCGGACGACGCGGTGATCGCCTACTTCGGCGACGGCGCCTCCAGCCAGGGCGACGTCAACGAGGCGTTCACCTTCGCCTCGGTCTACAACGCCCCCGTGGTCTTCTTCTGCCAGAACAACCAGTGGGCGATCTCCGAGCCCACCGAGAAGCAGACCCGGGTCCCCCTCTACCGCCGCGCCTCCGGCTTCGGCTTCCCCGGCATCCGCGTCGACGGCAACGACGTGCTGGCCTGCCTCGCGGTCACCCGCTGGGCGCTGGACCACGCCCGCAGCGGCAACGGACCGGTGCTCATCGAGGCGTTCACCTACCGCATGGGCGCCCACACCACCTCCGACGACCCCAGCCGCTACCGGCTGGCCGAGGAGCTGGAGTCCTGGAAGCTCAAGGACCCCATCGAGCGGGTCAAGGCGCACCTGGCCCGCCAGGGCTGGGCCGACCAGGACTTCCTGGACTCCGTCGAGGCGGAGAGCGAGCAGCTGGCCCGCCGGGTCCGCGAGGGCGTACGGACCATGCCGGACCCGTCCCCCTCGGCGATCTTCGAGAATGTCTACGCCGACGGCCACGCGCTGGTCGACGAGGAGCGTGCCCAGTACGAGGCGTACGCGGCCTCCTTCGAGGGCGGGGAGGCCCGCTGATGAGCAGCTTCACCATGGTCAAGGCGCTGGGCGAGGCCCTGCGCAAGGAGCTGGAGGCCAACCCCAGGACGCTGGTCATGGGCGAGGACGTCGGCAAGCTCGGCGGTGTCTTCCGGGTCACCGACGGCCTCCACAAGGACTTCGGCGAGGACCGGGTGATCGACACCCCGCTCGCCGAGTCCGGCATCGTCGGCACCGCCATCGGCCTCGCGCTGCGCGGCTACCGGCCGGTCGTGGAGATCCAGTTCGACGGCTTCGTCTACCCGGCCTTCGACCAGATCGTCTCCCAGCTGGCCAAGATGCACGCCCGGGCGCTCGGCCACGTCAAGCTGCCGATCACCATCCGCATCCCGTACGCGGGCGGCATCGGCGCGGTCGAGCACCACAGCGAGTCCCACGAGGCGTACTTCGCCCACACCGCGGGCCTCAAGGTGGTCACCCCCTCCAACCCGGTCGACGCCTACTGGATGCTGCGGCAGTCCATCGCCTGCGACGACCCGGTGGTCTTCCTGGAGCCCAAGCGTCGCTACTGGGACAAGGCCGAGCTGGACCCGAACGCCGCCGGTGCCCCGTCCCGGCTGCACGAGGCCCGGGTGGTCCGCCCCGGCCGGGACGCCACGCTGATCGCCTACGGGCCGATGGTCAAGGTCTGCCTGGACGCCGCCGCGGCGGCCGAGGAGGACGGCCGTAGCCTGGAGGTCGTGGACCTGCGCTCGCTCTCCCCGGTCGACTTCGACACCCTCGCCGCCTCGGTGCAGCGCACCGGCCGCGCCGTGGTGGTCCACGAGGCACCGGTCTTCCTGGGCATGGGCGCCGAGCTGGCCGCGCGGATCACCGAGCGCTGCTTCTACTCCCTGGAGGCGCCCGTGCTGCGCGTCGGCGGCTACTTCGCGCCGTACCCGCCGTCGCGGGTGGAGGAGACCTTCCTGCCGGACCTGGACCGCGTGCTCGACGCCGTCGACCGCGCCATGGCCTTCTGAGCCGGAGGAGACCGATGACCACCACCGATGTGCAGCAGGTCCGCGAGTTCCGGATGCCGGACGTGGGCGAGGGCCTCACCGAGGCCGAGATCCTCAAGTGGTACGTCCAGCCCGGCGACACCGTCACCGACGGCCAGGTCGTCTGCGAGGTCGAGACCGCCAAGGCCGCCGTGGAGCTGCCGATCCCCTATGACGGCGTGGTGCAGCGGCTCTTCTTCGAGGAGGGCACCACCGTCGACGTGGGCACCGCGATCATCGCGGTGGCCACCGCCGGCGGGGCCGCGCCCGCCGCTCCGGCCGCCGCGCCCGAGGCCGCCCCGGCGGCGGCCGAGCCCGCAGCGGAGGAGGAGCCGGAGCGGCGCGAGGTGCTGGTGGGCTACGGCCCGCGTACCGCCACCGCCCGCCGCCGCCCCCGCAAGGCGCCGACCGCCCCGGTCGCCGCTGCCGCCGCCGCGCCCGCCGCCGCTGTGGCTCCGGCCCCCGCTCCGGCCCGGGTCTCGGTTCCGGTCGCAGTGCCGGTCGCGGTTCCGGCCGCGGTGCCGGTTGCGGTGCCCGCCCCGGAGCAGACGGCCCGGCCGCTGGCCAAGCCGCCGGTCCGCAAGCTGGCCAAGGACCTCGGCGTCGATCTGCGCGCCGTCACCCCCTCCGGCCCCAACGGCACCATCACCCGGGACGACATCCACGCCGCCGTGGCCCCCCCGCAGCAGGCCGAGGTCCCGGCTGCCGCCCCGGTCGAGCTGCCGGCGCCCGCCCAGGCCGCCGGCGACCGCCGGGTCCCGGTCAAGGGCGTCCGCCGGGCGACCGCGCAGGCGATGGTGGCCTCGGCCTTCACCGCCCCGCATGTCACCGAGTTCGTCCAGGTCGACGTGACCCGCACCATGAAGCTGGTGCGCAAGCTCAAGGAGTCCGGCGAACTCGGCCCGGTCCGGGTCTCCCCGCTGCTGCTGGTCGCCAAGGCGCTGCTGATCGCCATCCGGCGCCACCCGGAGGTCAACGCCGCCTGGGACGAGCCCAACCAGGAGATCGTCTACAAGGCGCAGGTCAACCTGGGCATCGCGGCGGCCACCCCGCGCGGCCTGCTGGTGCCCAACATCAAGGACGCCGGCGCCAAGACGCTCACCGAGCTGGCCGCCGCCCTCCAGTCCCTGGTGGAGACCGCCCGCGAGGGCCGGACCCCGCCCGCCGACATGCAGGGCGGCACGGTCACCATCACCAATGTCGGCGTCTTCGGCGTCGACACCGGCACCCCCATCCTCAACCCCGGCGAGGCCGCCATCCTCGCCGTCGGACAGGTCCGGGAGCTGCCCTGGGTCCACAAGGGCAAGGTTGTCCCCCGCCAGGTCACCACGCTGGCCCTCTCCTTCGACCACCGCCTGGTCGACGGCGAGCTGGGCTCCAGGGTCCTGGCCGACACGGCCGCGATCCTGGAACGCCCCAAGCGCCTCATCACCTGGGGCTGACCGGGACTGGGCTGAACCGAGACTGGGCTGAACCGGGCCTGGGCTGAACCGGGCCTGGGCTTGACCGAGAAGGGCCTCCGCCGGCAACGGCGGGGGCCCTTCCCCGTGCGCGGGGCCCTTGCTCTCTTCCGGTGACCTTGCGGCGTGGCGGGCGGCCGGGAGCGGCGGGGCGGGTACGACTTCGCGGGTCGATCACCCCCGGCCAGCGAGGTTTCCCATGCCCGGCAGCGCAGGACGGCAGGGCCGTGCCAGGGCCGTGCTGGCCCTGCTGGCGGTGGTGGCGCTGCCGGTGCTGCTGATCGGTGCGGAGCCGCTGCGGCCGTTCGGTGCGGCGGTGCGGTCCCCGGAGCCGGGGTCCGGGCGGCTGGTGCCGCCGCCGACCCGGGGCGGCGAGGGCGACCAGGGGGAGGGCGGCGGGCCCGGCGTCGACATACGGCGCACCGGCGATCCCCGGAACCGGATCACCCTGGTGCTGCTGGGCGACGGCTACACGGCGGGCCAGCTGGGGCTGTTCCGGGAGGAGTCCGACCAGGCGTGGCGGGCGCTGATGCAGATCGAGCCGTTCCGCACCTACCAGCGCTTCTTCAACATAAGGCGGGTGGAGGTCGTCTCGCCGGTGCCGGGCATCCGCGAGCAGCGGGCGGCCACGCGGGCGGTGCCCTCGCCGCTGCGGATGCACTTCTGGTGCGACGGCACCGCCCGGCTGCTCTGTGTGGACGAGGACGAGGCCGAGCGGCTGGCCGGGCCGGTGCCCGGCCCGCACTATGTGATCGCGATTGCCAACTCCACCCGCTACGGGGGTGCGGGCGGCGCGGGGGTCACCACGCTGTCGGGCGGCAGCCCCGAAGCGAGTCGGATCATCCAGCACGAGATGGGCCACACCCTGGGCGACCTGGGGGACGAGTACGACAGCGCCCCGGCCGACGCGGGCTACCCCAACCTCTCCACCGATGACGAGGAGGCCATGCGGCGCGGCCGCACCAAGTGGTGGCGCTGGCTGGGCGCGGCGTCCCCGGACGGAGGTGTGGTGGGGGCGTACCGAGGAGGCAACGGGCTCTTCCGGCCGACCCGGGACTCGGTGATGCGGACGCTCGGCGGCGACTACAACCCGCCGTCGCAGGAGGCGATCATCGAGGCGCTGTACCGGCGGGTCGATCCGCTGGACGGGGTCAGGCCGGCCGCCGGGGAGGTCTCCGGGCGTCCCCTGCTGCGGGTGCGGCCGGTGCCGCTGGTCGGCGACCGGCAGCTGCGGATCAGCTGGCAGGTGGACGGGCACCCGGTGCGGCCCGGGTCGGCGGACGGCACCTGGCTGGACCTGGCGCAGCTGGACCTGGCAGGGCTGGGGCTGCGGGGGCCGGGGCTGCCCGGCGGGCGGCCGGTGACGGTCACCGCGACGGTGCGGGACACCACCGACCGGGTGCGTGACGAGGAGTTCCGCGACCGCTGGATGACCAGAACCGTGCGCTGGACCGTCCTGAGGTGACGCAGACCGGGGAAGCTGTTGCATCTATGATGGATGCATCATGCATCCCAAAGCCCCTCCCGCAGCCGACCGCGTCTACGGCTATGTCAAGCAGTCCGTGCTCGACCGGACCTTCGCTGGTGGCACCCTGCTGGTCGAAGGGGAGATCGCCGAGGCGGTCGGCGTCTCCCGCACCCCCGTCCGCGAGGCCCTGCTGCGGCTGGAGGCCGAGGGGCTGCTGAAGCTCTATCCCAAGAAGGGCGCCCTGGTGCTGCCGGTGTCGGCGCAGGAGATCGCCGATGTGGTGGAGACCCGGCTGCTGGTCGAGCGATATGCCGTACGCAAGGTGCTGCCGGCCTCCCCGGAGCTGCTGGGCCGCCTCGCCGACCTGCTGGCGGAGCAGCGGGCCCTGGTCGAGGCGGGCGACCTGCAAGGGGCGTCGGCGGTCGACCGCGCCTTCCACCACACCATCGTCGCCGCCGCCGGGAACCGCATCCTGGAGCACCTCTACGACCAGCTGCGCGACCGCCAGCTGCGGATGGGGGTGCAGGTGATGCGGGCCCGGCCGGAGCGGGTCCGGCTGAACCTCTCCGACCACGCCGACATCCTGGACGCCCTGCGGGAGGGCGACGGGGAGGCCGCCGAGCGCCTGGTCTCCCGTCATGTGGAACGCCTGGACGTCCTGCTGCGAAGCTCCGCCGCCCCGTGACATCGGTCAAGCCCCGAGCCCCGGAACCAGCCCCCGCACAGCAGGTACGGACACGTACAGAAGAGGAGCAGACCGCCGTGACCGCGAGCGTGCCCGGCCCCGCCGAGGCGGCCGCACCGCCGGAGTCCGACCCCGTGCGGCGGCCCGCCCGCTGCGCCACGGCCCCGGCGGGCGAGCCGCCGGGTGGCCGCGCCGCCTGGCTGGCCTGGGGGATCGGCGCCTGCGTCTATGCGCTCGCCGTGGTCCACCGCACCAGCCTGGGCGTGGCCGGGCTGGACGCGGCCGACCGGTTCGGGGTGGGCGCGTCCGCGCTGTCCGCCTTCTCCATCCTCCAGGTGCTGGTCTATGCCGCGATGCAGATACCGGTGGGGCTGCTGGTGGACCGGCTCGGGCCACGGCGGGTACTCACCTTCGGCGTGGTGCTGCTGACGCTCGGTCAGCTCGGCTTCGCCCAGTCCACCGGCTTCGCCCCGGCGCTGGTCTCCCGCGCGGTGCTGGGCTGCGGCGACGCGATGACCTTTGTGAGCGTGCTGCGGCTGGCCGCCCGCTGGTTCCCCGCGCGCCGCAATCCGCTGATCGCCCAGATCACCGGCCTGGTCGGACTCAGCGGCAACCTGGTCTCCACCGCCGTGCTGGCCCAGCTGCTGCACAGCCGGGGCTGGACCGCCACCTTCACCGCCACCGCCCTGCTGGGCATCGCCGTCCTCGCCCTGGTGGCGACGCTGCTGCGGGACAGCCCCGAGAGCGGTTCGCCGTTCCGGCCGCGCGGCCGGGCCCGTACCGCCGCCGACCCGTCGGCCCGCCGCACCCCCCGGGTCCGGGTGCCGGTGGTGCCGCAGATCCGCGCCGCCTGGCGGGAGCCCGGCACCCGGCTGGGCATGTGGGTGCACTTCACCACCCAGTTCCCGGCCAATGCCTTCGGCCTGCTCTGGGGGATGCCGTACCTGGTGGAGGGTCAGCAGCTGTCGCGCGGTACGGCGGCGGGCCTGCTCACCCTGCTGGTGGTCAGCAGCATGGCCTGCGGGCTGCTCTTCGGCCAGCTGGTCTCGCGCCGACCGGGCGCCCGTACCCCGATCGTGCTGACCGTGGTGCTGGGCACCGGCGCGCTCTGGGCCGTGGCGCTGGCCTGGCCGGGCGGGCATCCGCCGATGTGGCTGCTGGTCACCCTGATCACCTTCATGGGCAGCAATGGCTCGGCGTCCCTGGTCGGGTTCGACTACGCGCGCCCGGCCAACCCGGTGGAGCGGCTGGGCACCGCCTCCGGCATCGTCAATGTGGGCGGCTTCGTGGCCACGGCGGTGACCCTGCTGGGCATCGGCGTGCTGCTGGACGCGGTCAGCTCCGGAGGCGTCCACACCGCCGACTCCTACCGCTGGGCGTTCTGCTGGCTCTACGGGCCGATGCTGCTGGGGCTGGCCATGATCGCGCGGCTGCTCCCGGCCGCCGCGCGGCGGGAGGCCGAGCGTGCCTCGGCCCCACCGGTGACCGCGTACATCCCGGCGGCGCGGGAGGGGTGACGGCTCGCCCGGGTGCGACGGCAGACCACCCGGCCTCTGCGGCGACGCCGCCCCAGAGGCCGGGAGCCGTCACGGGGTGACGGAGAAGTTCTCCAGGATCCGCCGCCCCAGTGCCTCGTCGCCCTCGATCTTCACCTCGGCACTCTCGGGCCGGATCCGCCCGCAGGCCAGCCGGGCGTAGGTCTCCCAGTCGGTGGCCAGCTGCACGGCGGGGGCGACCGGCACCCGCTCCTCCACGGTGCCGCGACCGGCGCTGTCCACCCGTACGGTGCGGATGAACTCGACCGCCCCGTGCACATCCACCACCACCGTGGAACCGGCGGGCGCCCCGGCCTGCTTGGCGACCGCCTTGGCCAGGCCCTCGACCAGGACGTCCCGGGCGATCAGCGCCCCGGGGGAGTCCAGATGTCCGGGCAGCCCCAGCGCCCGCCGCAGGTCCTGCTCATGCACCCAGACGTCGAACGCCCGCTGGCGCAGCACCTGGTGGTAGGGCAGCTGACGGGTGTACGGGCCCATCGGCCAGCGCACCTCGTCGTCCGGCTTGGTCTTGGCGGTGCGCAGCCCCCGCGCCCGGCGGATGATGGTGTACTCCAGCTCGGCGGTCATCTCCGGCGCGGTGTGGCAGCGCCGGGTGTCCACCTGGACCTCGCAGTACCGGGTGAACTCGCTGGTCACATGGCGCAGGTCGCGCGGCAGTGAGTGGATTGGGCGGGGATCGCCCAGCAGCTCCAGCTCCATGCCGATGACGTGCGAGACGACGTCCCGCACCGACCAGCCGGGGCATTCGGTGGCGCGGTTCCACTGGCCCTCGGCCAGTGGCGCGACCAGTTCGGAGATCGACTCGATGGAGTGCGTCCATGCGTCGATGTACGCCTGGACGGTCTGGTTGTCGGCCACGTATCTTCTCGACCCCTTGATCGCTCCGGTGCGTCTGCGCGCCGGGCCCGGCGCCGGCTTCGCTCACGGGCACATGCGCTATCGGCACGTTACGCTTCCCCGTGTCACCGGGTCAGTGCTTTCGAGTGATGATCGTAGGACTCTTGGAGTGGACGGTGGTACTGTGCGCGCTTCTCTGATCCAGCTCTCCGTCTCCGACACGGAATCCCCGGACGAGCGGCGTGCCCGCGCCTCCGCCCTGGTTCGCGGCCGCACCGGGGACGACCTGGTGGTCCTGCCCGAGCTGTGGCCGCTGGGCGGCTTCGCGTACGGGGCCTGGTCCTCCGGCGCCGAACCGCTGGACGGCCCCACCGCCGAGGCGATGTCCGCCGCCGCCCGCGCCGCCGGGGTCTGGCTGCACGCCGGCTCCATCGTGGAGCGCGACCCCGACGGGCCGATGTACAACACCTCACTGCTCTTCGACCCGGCCGGCGAGCTGCGCCGCACCTATCGCAAGATCCACCGCTTCGGCTTCGACAGCGGCGAGGCGGTCGCCATGGGAGCCGGGCAGGAGATCGTCACCGCCCCCACCGAGCACGGCACCCTGGGCCTGGCCACCTGCTACGACCTGCGCTTCCCGGAGCTCTTCCGGGCGCTGCTGGACGCCGGCGCCGAGATCCTCACCATCCCCGCCGCCTGGCCCGCCCGCCGCGCCGCGCACTGGACACTGCTGGCCCGCGCCCGCGCGCTGGAGGAGCAGGCGTATGTGCTGGCCTGCAACACGGCGGGCACCCACGGCGGGGTTGAGCAGGCCGGCCGCAGCCTGGTGGTCGACCCCTGGGGCGAGGTGGTGGCCGAAGCCGGGACCGGCGAGGAGGTCCTCACCGTGGAGATCGACCCGGCGGCCGTCGCCAAGGCACGCGCCGACTTCCCGGTGCTCCGCGACCGCCTGCTCGGCATCCCCGCTCCCGTACGGCGCTGACGCCGCCGTTCCTTCGCTGTTTGTCCGCCCGAGGCCCCGACGGCAGCCGCCGCCGGGGCCTCGCCCATGCGCGGCCGATCACCCGTACGGTCCCCGGCGCAGCACTCTCCTCGCAGCCCGGACGCCTGGTCAGCGGTCCCCTCCGGGTCGGCATTTCCGGTGACCGTACACGCACAGCGCGTGATCACTCGACTTGCGAGGTCAAAGAGACCGTCAACACCATGGGTCGACGCCCTCCGATCGGATCTGCTCTCCCCGGACCAGCAGACAAGGACGCCTATGGCGTCCCCGCCAAAGGAGCACCATGGGCCACCAGCCTGCTCACCGCGCCCCCAGGGCGGTCGCCGCCCTCGCCGCGGCCACCGCCGCCGTCCTCACCGCCGCCGGAACCGGCGATGCCACCGTCGCGACCGCCGGCGGCCACCCGGCAGGTGCCGGGACCACCGCGCCGCACCCCGCCTCCGCCGGGCGCGCGCTGGTCCATGCGGTGAGCAAGCCGATCTCCACGACCGCGTGTCTGAAGAAGTACAACCTCCGGTGCTATTCGCCGCTCCAGTACCGCAAGGCGTACAACCTCAACCCGCTCTACCGCTCCGGCATCACCGGCAAGGGCCGGACCATCGTCATCGTGGACTCCTTCGGCTCCCCCACCGTCCAGCACGACCTGGACGTCTTCTCCAAGACCTTCGGCCTGCCCAGCACCACGGTGCAGATCGTCAAGTGGGGCAAGGTGCCGAAGTTCGACCCCAACATCGAGAACCACGTCGGCTGGGCCGGCGAGACCAACCTCGATGTGCAGTACGCCCACGCCGTGGCCCCCGACGCCAAGATCGTGCTGGTGGAGACCGCTGTCGCCGAGACCGAGGGCCTGACCGGCTTCCCCGAGATGATGGACGCCGAGAACGACCTCATCAAGAAGGGCATCGGCGACGTCATCTCGATGAGCTTCGGCGCCACCGAGAACACCTTCCCCGGCTACGCCAAGGGCGACCACTCCGCGCTGCTGAACCTCCGCTACGCCTTCAAGGCCGCCGCCGCCAGGAACGTCACCCTGCTCGCCGCCTCCGGCGACTCCGGCGCCACCGACTACATGCTGGACGGCGCCCGCCTCTACAAGCACCGGGTGGTCACCTGGCCGTCCTCCGACCCGCTGGTCACCTCCGTCGGCGGCACCCAGCTCACCCTCAACAACTCCGGCAGGCGGCTGAAGTCCGACCGGGTCTGGAACGACGGCTTCGGCGCCGCCGGCGGCGGCGTCTCCGGCATCTTCGCCCGCCCCGGCTTCCAGCGCGGGGTCGCCGCCGTGGTCGGCAACCACCGGGGCACCCCCGACGTCAGCCTGAGCGCCGCCGTCAACGGCGGCGCCTGGGTCTACTCCTCGTTCATCCCCGGCCAGGAGGGCTGGGGCATCACCGGCGGCACCAGCGAGGCCACCCCGATCCTCGCCGGGATCGTCGCCCTCGCCGCCCAGAAGGCCCACCACCGCCTCGGCCGGATCAACGACGACCTCTACGCCATGGCCAAGCGCTTCCCGCGCCGCAACGGCCTGATCGACGTGGTGCGCGGCAACAACTCCTTCGCCGGAGTCAAGGGCTACGCCGCCGCCAAGGGCTACGACCTCGCCAGCGGCCTCGGCACCATCGACGCCACCGCCTTCGTCCGCGCCCTCGCCAGACGCGCCCGCTGACCGGCGCCGCCGCCCGTCCCGCCCGTGGCCTCGGGCCCTCCACCGGGAGGGCCCGAGGCCACGCCGGCGGTCAGTCCTCCCGCTCCCCGTGCTCCCCGTGCTCGCCATGCCTCCCGTGCTTCTCCCGCTGCTCCTCCTCGTGCTCCGCCGCCAGCCGGTCCACACAGACCGCCACCGACAGCAGCAGCGCCGGGTCCGCCCCCTCGGCCACATCCACCGCATAGGTGTCCCGGATCCGGAACCACTTCCGCGAGATCCGCGCCAGCCGCTCGCCGCCCCCCTCGATGTCGTACTCCTTGTCGAGGAAGTCGCCGTGGATCTCCAGCTCACCGCCGTCCGCCAGCTCCGCCCGATAGGAGTCGCGGAACGGCGTGAAGAGCTTCTTCTTCACCGTCGCCACGGTCTCCCCGTGCGCGTCCTCGACCTTCATCGCGTCGCGCACACTCAGCACCTTCTTCCGGATCACCGCGACCACCCGCCCGGAGGCATCCCGCAGCTCGAACGTCTCCCGCAGCCGCAGCGCCTTCCCATCCACCAGGAACGCCTTCTCGCCCCCCTCGGTCGTGACCCAGAAGTCATCACCGATCCCGAAGATCCGCTCCCGCACCAGGTACTTCATCCCACACTTCCCTCCGCCGTCCCGAACAGCTCCCACCACCTTGGACGCCTCCCCGCCACCCCCCGGTTCGCCACCCCCGCCCGGACGGCACCCCTCACGCCTCCGGCGGCACGCTGTACCGATCAGGTCGAGTAGCCGTCCTGAGCCGTCGGCTCGACCCATGGCGTGACTGTCGCCGCCAACCAGTGAAAGCGGCAACTGCTCGCAGTGTCACCAGGGCTGCCACAACAGCAACTGACCGGCACCGCCCACGCCCGCCTCCTCCGGCCCAGACAAGGACGGCACAGCTCATGGCCTGACCTCCCGGCCGACCTCCGCGCGCGGCTTCACCCTGGCGGAACGCTGGGGCGGCCAGGACGGCAGAGCGGGAAGCGCCGTGGCCTGGTCGACGGCAGGACGCTCGCGCACACCGACCTGACCGGCTCCAACATCCTGATCTCGGGCGGAACCGCCCGTGTCATCGACTGGGCCTTTCCCGCACCCGGCGCTCCCTGGGTCGACACCGCCTACCTGGTGGTCCGGCTGATCGGCGCAGGCCACACCCCGGCGGAGGCCGAGCAGTGGGCCGCCCGGCTGCCGCTCTGGCGGGAGGCATCCCCGTGGGCGGTGACGGCCTTCGGCGCGACACTGGCCGGGCTGTGGACACTCCGGAGGGCATGGGACACCAGTACAGCGGAAGGGCCGCCTCCCCCTGCTTCGGACGAGGGAGAGCGGCCCTTTGCTGATCAAACGGTGGACTTCTTGGCGAATGCCACGAGACTGGCGAACGCCTCAGGGGCGAGGAGCAAGGCCGGACCGTCGGGGTCCTTCGAGTCGCGGATGGCCATGGCCTCAAAGGAGGTGGCGGTCAGGTCGGCGACATCGACGCAGTTGTTGCCGGAGCCGCTGTACGACGACTTGAACCAGACGGCTACATCGGCGAGTTCGGCGGCAGGGAGGTGATGGGTCATGAGGTGATCTCTCGGGTGAGTTGTTGTAGGAACTCCGGTGTCGCCTCGGACGGGAGAGCCGAGCGGGACAGTGCCTCGAACATCCGAGTGAACCGGCCGACCTCGCGGGACTTGTCCGTGATGGACATACCGGCCCCAGCATTGTCTACCTGGACTGTCATGGGCAGTGTGTCGCCGAGGTCCAGGTAGGTGAAATCGGAGAGCGACAGGTAGCCGCGAACGGACTGGGGCAGGATCTGCACGGTCACGTTGTCGAGCTTCGCAAGCCGGACGATCTCCTCGTACTGCTCGCGCATGAGGTCTGGGTCGCCGACCACGTATCGGAGCGCCGGCTCATACAGGATCGCCCACAACTTGACGGGATCATGAGGGGTCACCAGGCGCTCTTTGCGCTTCATGCGCAGCGCCACGCTCTTCTGGATGAACTCGGTGGTGGTCTCTTCGATCGGCTTGGCGATCTCATGTAGGGCCAGTGCGTACCGTTCGGTTTGCAGCAAGCCGAGCACGCAAGTCGGGTGGTATGCCCGGATGGCCTGAGCCACGGACTCGACGCCGAGGAAGCGCGGCATCGCGGGAGCCATCGTCGCCATGGTGTACGGCATCCACCAGTCCTGGCGCGAGGCGGTCCGCTGGATCTCTACCAGCTGATCAACCGCGTCGTCATCGGTGACGCCGTACCTGGCGAGGAGCTTCCGCAGGTCTCCGGCATTGCGGAGGTCCTGCAAGCCGGTTTCGACCCGCTGGAGTTTCGTCTCGCTGAACGACAGCCCCTTGACGGCGTCTTCGAGAGTGAGGCCGACCTGCTGACGCAGCTGCCGAAGCTCGTGCCCCAGCTCGATCCGCCGCGCCGTCGGCCTTGGCCGTGCTGCCACGTGCTTACCTCCCGAGTGCATGCGCTTACCATCCGTACCGATTCGCGCAGTGTCGCACGTCACATGCTGGCAGTGCCAGGCCATGCGCTTGCGGCGGCATGTGCCACTTCTCCTTCCGTGGGTGATTCAGTGCCGATTCCGTTGCAGATTCAGCGAAAAAGCGCCACGGTGTTGGAGCGCCCCGATTGATGGGGCATCAGCTGCGGCCTTTGATGCGTCCCTCGATGCCGGGGGACCGCCGCCTCCACCATCGGACTCCGGAGGTCTCCGTGCGCCGATCCTCTGCAGACCAGCTGCGCCGCCGGGTGCCGGCCGATGCCACTGCCGGACTCCCCATGCAGCTGGCCTCGCTGGACCCGGACGACCGCCTGATCCGGATATGCCCCGCCGGTGCGCCTGGGGATGCTTGGAGCAAGCAGTCGGACGGCGCCGAGGTCTTCGTGAATGGCTTCGAGCGGGCCTTGCAGCGTGCCACGGTCCTGCGGTGCCTGGAGGGCGGCCGGTGGCGCAGGCAGTGCCGGGGGCTGGCGTGACAGCGACCGAGATCGCCCTCGCCGCTCGGGTCTGTCCGCCGCGCCCCGCGACGGCATCTCTTCCGTACCGCCCGGAGTCGGCACGGATGGCCCGCCGACTTGTTCGGGAGAAGCTTGAGGAGTGGGGCCTGGACGACATGGTCGACCCCGCTGAGCTCATTGTCTCGGAGCTGGTGTCCAACGCCCTCAAGACCGGCGGCCTGACGTTCATGCAGGTGGCCATCCGGCGTCCTGCCAGGGGATACGTCCGCGTCTTCGTGCGAGACGGTTCCCGTGAACTGCCGGTGCTGATGGAGGCCGGAGTGGACGAGGAGTGTCACCGCGGGCTCGCCCTGGTCCACCACCTCACCGGCGGCCGGTGGGGCGCCATGCTCGACCCCCGGGGCAAGTCCGTGCACGCCGACCTTCCCGTCCCCTGACCCACACAGCGCCCGATCAACTCGATCCACCGACCGGCCGCCGACGGCACATGTCGTCGCTCTCCGTCACTGTATGACTACGATTCATCGCTTCGACGCGCCCACCCAAGGAGTACTGCATGGAAGGAACCACCCCCAGCGTGAGCCCACCCGGAACACTCCGGCCGACCACCGTACGGGACAGCTGGCAGGCCCTCGCCGACGGCCTGCATGTGCAGCGGGTGCACCTGCACCTGGAGCAGTGGCGGAAGGCCGCAGCGCTCCCGGCCGAACAACTCAGGCTGCCCGTCGAGTTGGACCCCGCCGACATGGTGTCCCGGCCGGTCCTCCTCGTGCCGCACGACGACATCCTGATCCGCGCCGCCGGTCTGCGGCCGTGGATCGAGGTGCCGCAGCGGCTCGGCCACGACCTGACCGCCGCCGGGCCGCTCACCCTCGCGGTGGACGAGGTGGCCCGGGAGTTGGCCGAGGGGCTCGACAGCGGCACCGAAGCCGCCGTGCACGGCGCGGCCGGGGCCAGTGCCTGGTGGGTCGGAGTGTTCGCCGTCATCCACCACGAGAGCGGTCGCACCGCCTCCCTGGCGATGCTCCAGGCTGCCGCCCGCGCTGTTGCCCTCGGTACGGCGATGCGAGTCCTGCGCGCGGCCCTGCACGCCGGGGGAGGGGGCAACCCGGGGCTGCGCGCCGCCTACTGCCGGGCCGTCGCCGAAACGGTGGTGCTGGAGCCGTCACTCCCGGGGCTGCTCGGCGAGATCGGTGGGATGCGGCTCACCGACCTGGTCACCACCTCGGTGCCATGGCGAGGCCAGTTCACCAAGTACCAGTCGGGCACCGGAGCGGGGCAGGTGGAGTAGGGATGGACACATTTCCGTTCGTCGTGATCGAGGGCCTGGACGGCAGTGGCAAGACGACGCTGCGCAAGGGGCTGTTCCGGCTCTTCGACAACCTGTACGGGGTGACGCCGCTGTCGGTGCTCACCACGAACTGGCTCGATCCCGAGGTGGCCGCAGACCTGGTGGACGGCAAGTACGCGCCCACCGAGGCCAACCGGGACCGCTACCTCGCGGCTCTGCGCGCCGACAAGCAGGCCACCGTCGAGCGCCTGATCGCGCCGTCGCTGCCGCTTCGCCCGGTGATCGCGGACCGATGGCTGCTGTCGGAACTCGCGTTCTTCCAGGTCAAGCATGGCCAGGCCCCGGCGGACACCTATGCCGAACTGGCCGGGGCGATCGACCTGGTCCCCGACCTGACGCTCATTCTGGAGGCGGCCACCAGCACCTCCATGCAGCGCGCCGCCTCCCGAGGAGCAGGGGACGCGGTCAGAGACGACTGGGACGTGGTGGACGTGCAGACCAGCGTGCGCGCCACCTACCAGGCGATCACCGGCAATCCGGTCGCGTTCCCGAAGATCGGCCCGACCGTGCGCATCGATGCCGCGCAGCCCAGGGCCGACGTACTTGCGGACGCCTGGAGGGCACTGCTGGAACGCGGCCTCACCCCCGATCCGGAAGGGAGCATCCGATGACTACGGCCGTATCCCCGATATCTCCGGCCGGGCGCCTACGCGCGGCCCTCGGCGACGCCACCAGCTCCCGGCTTCCCGTTCAGGCGATCGGGGCGGTGAACGCCATGGCGGCCCGGGTCGCCGCCGAGGCCGGATTCGATGCGCTGTGGGTGTCGGGCCTGGAGGTGTCGGCCGCCTGCGGGCTCCCGGACGAGAACCTGCTCGGCTCCCGGGACCTGGCGGATGTCGTCACCTCGCTGCGCCGTGTCACCGACCTGCCGGTGATCGTGGACGTGGACAACGCCGCCGGCACCGGGCCGTCGGCCGCGAGGTACGGGTTCGACCTCCTGACGGCCGGGGCGGCAGCCGTCTGCCTGGAGGACAGCCGCTATCCCAAGTGCAACTCGTTCTCCGAGCATCGCGCCCAGGGGTTGGCGGACACCGCAGCGGTGTGCGAGCAGATCAAAGAGCTGCGGGCCGCCGCCCCGGAGCTGCTGCTGATCGCCCGCACCGAGACGCTGATCTGCGGCGGCAGCATGGACGACGCGCTGGCCCGGGCAGAGTTGTACGAGGCAGCCGGGGCGGACGCCGTGTTGCCGCACAGCAAGGACATCAGCGGCCGTGAGGCTCTGGAGGCCGCCCGCCGGTGGGGCGGCGTGCCGCTGGTCACCGTTCCCACCGCGTTCCCCCACCTTGACCGGCGACTCCTCGGGGAGGCCGGGTTCCGCCTGGCGATCTACGCGAACCAGCTGTCCCGCGCCGCACTGGCCGCGATGCGGGGTGCGGCCGGTGCCTTTCGCGCCACGGGTGCCTTCCGAGCCGACCAGTTGGCCGGCGTCCAGGACCTGATGCGCGTCGCCGCCCCCGACGCCCGCGCCTGCCTGTGACATCCCTTCCGCCCCGACAGCCCAGTACGGAGACACATACCTTGAGCGATCTGCCCAGCATCAGCGTGTCGGTGAAGGCAGCGATCATCCACGGCGGGAAGGTCCTGCTCCTGTCCTACGACGACAGCGCCGACGGCGGCTGTTTCCACTACAACCTACCCGGAGGTAAGGCGATCGAGGGAGAGTCGCTGCGCGACGCCGTCGTCCGCAAGGTTCGGCAGGAGACCGGCCTTGCGGTGCGGACCGTGCGGTCGATGTTCGTCATGGAGTACGTGCCCGGCCAGTTCGGCAAGAACCTCGGGCCGCAGCACAAGACCCAGCACAACTTCCTCGCCGAGATCACCGATGGCCGCACCGCACCCAGGTTCTCCGACCCGCGCGACCCCATCCAACTCGGCTTCGAATGGGTGCCGCTGGACCAGCTCACCACCAAGACCCTCATCCCCCAGGTCGCCCCCGCCATCCTCGCCGCCCTCACGGACACCCGCGATGCCCTCGTGGACCGTGCCCAATGAGCGCCCCCACGATCCTCGTCGCTCGCGGTGCGGCCAACCCGAACGACCTCGTCCGACACCTGACCACACACGACGTCTACGAGTTCACCTGCCTCAGCGACGTTGTCGGGCCCGCGCGCCGCGCGGAGCTGATCGTCCTCCGCTCCGGCATCTCTCTCGGTGAGGAACAGCTGGCCGCCATGCCATTGCTGCGCCACGCCATCCGGGCCGGCTCCGGGCTGGACGGCATCGACACCGACCTCCTCGCCGATCGGGGGATCGGCCTGCACCGCCACCCGGAGGCATCCGCTCCGGCGGTCGCCGAGTGGTGCCTGATGGCGCTGCTCGCCCTGGCTCGGCGCGTCCCGCTCGGCGCGCACGCTCTGGGCCTGGGCGACCACCTCAAGATGGCCTGCATGGGTCGTCCGGTCGCGTCGATGAACGTGGCCATCTGGGGTGCCGGACCGGTCGGCCGGGCAGCCGCTGCCGCCATCACGCCGTTGGTTGCCGAGGTCGCCTTCGCCGCCCGGCCGAGCATCACCGGGCTGCGCCAGCTGCCCGCGCCCGCGCTGCCCGGCTGGGCAGACGCCCATATCATCGCATTGCCCGCTATCGCGGAGAACACCGCCACGTTCGGGGCCGACTTCCTCCGCTCGGCAGCAAGGCGCCAGCCGCTGCTGATCATCGCCGGACGCCTGACCACCATCGACACCACGGCATGCCTTGGCGCCCTCGCCGACGGCCGCCTGTCCGGTCTCGCCGCCGACCCGGTCGAACCCGCCGACGCGCATCTGTTCACCACTGGCCCGAAGCCGCTGAACCTGCTCGCCACCCCGCACATCGGAGCACAGCGAAGCGACGTCCGCGAGCACCTGGACATCTGGGTCACCGAGACCGCTCGCAGGGTCCTGCACGGCAAGGGAGCGGCGTGAACCCGTGGGTGGAGCAGAGGCTGAAGGCAGCCCGTGTGGTCGCCAAGCAGCTGGCCAGGGAGTTTCCGGGCTCGCCGGTGTGGATGGTGGGGCCCGTCGCCTGCGGATTCGCCCATGCCCGCAGTGATGTCGACCTGCGGGTGCTGTTCGCCGAAGGCCCGGAGCCGGTGCTTCAGTCCCGCATTATCGACGGCATCCGGGTCGATCTGGAGGCCCTGGCCGCCACCGAGGCCGACGAACTGCGGGGCTACCTGCGGCGATTCCATATCCTCGCCGACGACGTCGACCTGTTCCGTACCGTCCGACGCCGCTTGTCCGCGCTGACCGTGCTGCGTACCGCCCGTGCCATGGACGGCATGGAGCAGCCGGTTCTCACCGCCACTGAGCGGGATGTCTACCGCAGGTGGGCGCTGGCAGACCGGGTCCAGCACGCGATCAGTCTGGTCGAGGATCTGGACGGCTTATTCCAGGCCAACCTGAACAACGCCATGGACCTGGTGGTGCGGCAGCTGCACATTGCCGTCCAACAGGCAGAGAACGTGGCTGGCGGCCATCCGCTGCTCGGCGACAAGTGGACCCCCGTCCTTGCCGAGACCCCGCTGCCGGGCGTGGTCCCGGTTCACCAGGCATTCAGTCAGGCCCGCAGCCGGCTGCTGGCCGCGCTGCTGACCGTGTGGCCGGATACTGCCGAGCCGGACGGCCAGGTGCCGGACCACTGGTTGGACCTCGGATGGATCCCCCAGCGCTACAGCGACGGCTGGCGACTGAAGTTCGCCGACCTCACCATCCGCCTCACCCCCGGCCGGCTGGCCGCGTGGCAGAAGGCGCTTCGCCCTTGACCGGGCCCGGAGCCCGCTCCTCCTTGGGAGGCACCAGATGCACCCCACCACTCCGAACGAGCAGATCGACCACCTGTACCGGTCGCTGGAGACATCCGAGGCCGACGCCGTCTCGGTGATCCTCAAGGTCCGCGGCGAGACCTGCGACATCGACTGCCTGCACTGCTACGAGAAGCGCAAGGAGGGACCCGGTGGCGCGCGGATCAGCGCCGACCAGGTCGACCTCCTCCCGAAGCTCTTCGGCACCCGGCCGCTCGCCATCGAACTCCACGGCGGCGAACCGCTCACCGCCGGTAAGGACCACATTGCCCACCTGCTGCGCACCCTCGCGGCCATGCCGCAGGTCAAGCGCCTGTCCCTACAGACCAACGGCGTCCAGCTCGATGCCGAGTGGCTCGACCTGTTCGACACCCTGTACCCCGGTCTGGAGATCGGCATCTCCCTGGATGGCGACCCCGAGGGGAACCGGTGGCGCGTCGACTACCAGGGCAAACCCACCTACCCCGCTGCCGTCAGGGCACTGGACCTCCTGGCTGAGTGCGGCCGAACGTGCGGGATCATCACCACCGTCACCCCTGCGGTCCTCGGGCGCCACGCCGAGGTCCTGGACCACCTGGCCGTGTTCAAGGCCGTCACCTCCGTCAGCTTCGTACCGTGCTTCGACGCCACCATCACCCGGCCCACCGCGTACACCGGTCGCCGCCGTCCGGCCAGCCGTGCCCTCCAGCAAGCCGTCCTCACCGGCCTCGACGGCCCGGCGTGGGCGATCACCCCCGACCAGTACGCAGAGTTCGTGCTCGGCGTCACCCAGCACTGGATGACCAGCGGGCTGTTCCGCCGCCTCAAGCTCTCCCCGGCTGTGCCCACCATCCGTCGGCTGCGCGGCCTCGGGGTGTCGTTCTGCCACTTCTCGGACATGAAGTGCGACCACGTGTTCACCCTCTACCCCGACGGACGCATGGGCAGCTGCGATGAACTCCCCTGGCCCCAGGCCCAACTCACCGTCCTACAGCCCACCACAGGCCGGGCCGAGATCACCGCCGCACAGCGCAACTCCAACCTCCTCGGCCAGGGCAAGGACCTCATGCGGGCGTGCATGACCTGCGACTACCGCACCACCTGCGGCGGCGGCTGCATCGCCACCCGCTGGCGCATGAACCTCACCGGCCAGCACGACGCGTACTGCGACTACCGGATGCGGCTGATCGACGGCACCGCAGCGCTCCTCGCCGACCCCGAACACCCAGGCGGCGCCTGGTGCCGAACCGCCCGCTGGCGCCCCACCCCCGTCAACCGGATGCGCGACGTCCAGGCGTTCCTCACCACCTGGGACAACCCCACGGCCCCCCGCCGCCCGGCCGAGCTGCACACCAGCGAGTTCGGCAACATCAACACCACCGGCCTGCCCGGCACCCAGCTCGCCGACGACCTCGACCCCGCCCACCCTCAGTGGGCCGCCGCGATCGAGCCCGGCGTCAAACCGCTCGTCGACCACCTCACCAGCCGCTGGCACCTCGTTACGTACGACAGCTGTGAAGGCCACCAGTACGACGACCCCGCCCGAAACAACCAGCCGCGGGACGTCGGCCTCCTCCCCCGCACCCCCACCGAGTACGCCGCCACCGCAGTCGCCCTGTGCCGTGCCGCCAACCGCTGCGCCGCCGCCATGCCGGCGGCCGTCCGCCTCCTGGTCGCCCGGAACAACCTGACCTGCGAGACCACCGGTCGTACCTACCCGGTCCTCGACCTGCGCCTGCTCCCCACCTCCGGAACGGCGGACAGCGCGTACTTCGCCATCCTGGACGCCGCCACCGCGTTGCTCCTGGGCGCCCTCGAAGCCGACGCCCCCAACGAGGGCACTTGCTGTGCCTGCCCACTCCCGGCCGACACCCACCCCGAACTTCCACAGGCCACGGCGTGAACACCGCGACACCACGGGAGCGATCACCGCCGACCCGCAGAACTCCATCACACCCCAGCCGACCTGCACAGAAAGGGCATCCGCTGTGAAGAACGACACCTGGGCCAAGGACTTCCTCGACGCCGTCGACGAGCTCCGGGACGACGACGGGTCCGTCCGCTTCACCATGCACTCCTCCCGGGAGGGCGCCGACGACTGGCCGACCGAGCCGACCGCCCACGCATGACCGGAACACCTGGGTGCCTGGCTCGCTAGACACCCCGGGGCCAGGGCCACCCAGGTCCTGGCCCCACCCAGCCCCCGCAAGGAGACCGCGATGGACCTCACCACCGTCTTCCGCATGCCCGCGATCCACGACCTCCACCGGACCAAGACCGAGCGCATCCACCAGGCCCTCGGCCGGGGCGCCGGCCGCCTCATCACCCCGACCACGCACGCCCCCGCCACCGGCTACGCACTCGCGCACCACGTCCTCGAAGGCGCCGAACACGCCGCTCGCGTGGGCGACCCCGACACCTTCGTCTGGTACAGCGAGCACCCCGACGCCGCAGCTACCGAGCTCACTCCGGCCGCCGGGCCGCTCACCGTCGTGCCGGCGGAGGAGCAACTGCTCACCTCGTACGTCTCCGACACCCCGTACTACGTCCTCGGCCCCACCACCCAGGCCGCCCCCGGGCACCTGCACAAGCTCACCCTGGAATCGGCCACCCTCGCCGCCGACCAAGGTTTCGGCGACCTGGTAGACGCCCACGCCCCGATCGTCTGCCTGCTCACCGGCAAACCCCTCGGCAGCCCCCTGCGCAGCTGGACCATCAGCCGCATGCCCGGCACCGTCTTCCTCGACTACGTCCCCGACAACACCGTCATGGTCGCCCGCGACCTCATCCATGAAGCCGGCCACAACTGGCTCAACGACGCGCTCACTGCCACCGGCTGCGAGATCGACAACACCCGGACCTTCTACTCTCCATGGAAGAAGACTCACCGGCCCGCCTACGGATTCATCCACGGCTGCTGGTCGTTCTCCCTGGTCACGCTCTACGTCGCCGCCGT
Organism: Peterkaempfera bronchialis; assembly: GCF_003258605.2. Taxonomy (NCBI): domain Bacteria; kingdom Bacillati; phylum Actinomycetota; class Actinomycetes; order Kitasatosporales; family Streptomycetaceae; genus Peterkaempfera; species Peterkaempfera bronchialis. The sequence continues at coordinate 3,408,865 of NZ_CP031264.1, read as the reverse complement.
GCTGCCCACCACCACCGGCGAGACCCATACCTTCCTCACCGCCTACCTCGACCGGCAGCGAGCCCAGCTCCGCGTCGTCACCGGCGACCACGAAACCGCCCTGCGGACCATCAGCGACAGCACCCTCCGTACCCGGCTGCGCATCGTCTACCGGCACGCCCTCGCGTTCTGACGGCTTCGCTCCTGCCTCGGACGCCTGCCGCAAAGCAGCCGCACAGCGGTCGCTTCGGCGCCCATCGACCCTGCACATACGCCTGTGGGCCTCGAATCGCCGGTTGGGGCCCACATAAGCAGGCGGTCCGGCCGGACTGCGGTCAGCCGCGCCTTCGTTGCGAACAATGCAGGTACGCGACACGATGCAGAGCGAGCCCTGCGTCGCATCAACGAGTGCCTTGCTTGCACCGAGGGCAGCAACGAAGCTCATGAGCTACAAACGCGAGGATGACCAGCGCCGCCACAACGCGTCGAACGCGCTTGCTCAGCTCGGTCAGGCACTGGGGTTGGACTGTCGAAGCCGGCGGGTACACCGTGGACACCGAGCTGCGGGGCATGCCCGCCAACTGCTCCGAAGGCAGCGGCGGTGACGGCAGCGACACCAGTGGAAGCGGCAACTGCTCGCAGTGTCACCAGGGCTGCCACAACAGCAACTGACCCCACCGCCCACGCCCGCCCCCTCCGGCTCGGAGCGGGCGGGCCCGACTCAAGGACGGCGCAACTCATGGCCTACGCCTGGGACGACCTTCCGGCCGACCTCCGCGCGAGCATCCAACTGCGCACCGGCCATGTGACCAAGGCCGTACCGCCGACGGCGGGCACCGTCTCGGACTACGCCGCCACGCTGGACACCGCCACCGGGCCGGTGTTCTGCAAGGCCATCCGTACGGACAACCCCCGGGCGTGGATGCATCGCCGGGAAGCAGCCGTCAGCCCTGCGCTGCCGAACACCGCCGCCGCGCTGCACTGGTCGGTCGAGGCCGTCGGCTGGCTGGCGCTCGGGTTCGAACACATCCCCGGCCGCCACGCCGACCTCTCACCGGGGTCGGGGGACCTGCCCCTGATCACCCGCACGCTCGGACAACTCGCCGACGCTCTGACCCCCGCTCCGCCCCTGCGCGGCTTCACCCTGGCGGAACGCTGGTCCGGCCAGGACTACTGGCAGACAGTTCGCGAGCGGCACCCGGACCGGCTCGGGCCGTGGACGGCAGTCCGCCTCGATGCACTGGTCACGGCAGAGCGGGAAGCGCCGGGCCTGGTCGACGGCAGAACGCTCGCGCACACCGACCTGACCGGCTCCAACATCCTGATCTCGGGCGGAACCGCCCGTGTCATCGACTGGGCCTTCCCCGCACCCGGCGCTCCCTGGGTCGACACCGCCTACCTGGTGGTCCGGCTGATCGGCGCAGGCCACACCCCGGCGGAGGCCGAGCAGTGGGCCGCCCGGCTGCCGCTCTGGCGGGAGGCATCCCCGTGGGCGGTGACGGCCTTCGGCGCGACACTGGCCGGGCTGTGGACACTCCGGAGCGCCGAACAGCCCGGTCGGCAGTGGGACATCCTCAGCGCCCACGGACTGGCCTGGCTGCGGCACCGGCTCGGCTGACCGCCCGGACCGCCCGGCGGCCCGACGCCTACCGGATCAGGCGGTCAGCTCGGAGAGCGACGGATAGCCGCGAACCGACTGGGCCAGGAGTTGCACGGTCACGTCTCCTCGTACTGCTGCGTCGAGACGCCAGGGCAGGTGAACGCCGGAGTCACCGGACCAGCGGGACCACAACGGCCGTCTCGGGAGAACATTCGAGACAGGCCGCGGCAGCGAGCGGCGACAAGCACAACCACCCCAGCACCCGCAAGGGCACGCTCACCGCTCCGACCCGCGCGCTCCAGTGGTGCCTGGAGGCAGCCGGCATCGAGCCGGAGGACGTGGACGCCGTATGGGCCGCCTCCATGCGTCCCAACCCCGCAGCCGGCTGGTGGCTGGCCGAGGAGCGGGAAGAACTCGCCGCTCTCCTGCCCGCCCCGCTCGGCGAACGCCTCCGCCTCCTCTCCCACCACACGGCCCACGTGCTCTCCGGCTACCTGCTCTCCGGGCACGAGCGCGCCGGGGGCCTCGTCATCGACGCCGGTGGCTCCTCACTGGGCGCCGACTTCGGCCCGGGCCGGGAGCGCATCACGGGGTACGACCTGTGGCCTGATCGCATCGACCGCCTCTACCAGGGCATGCCGGCCGTCGTGCCGGGCCCGGTGGGGCCCCGGCGCGTCCACTCCTCCCCCGGGCACTTCTACCGGAACCTCGCCCGGCGGGTGATCCCACCCGGCGACGAGCCCGAGGGCAGCATGATGGCGCTCGCGGCCTTCGGCGATCTCCACCTCAACGGTCGGCTGGCCGCCGACAGCGGATTCGACACCCTCTTCGTCGCGCCAGCCCCGCACGACGCCGGTACAGCCGTGGGCGCCGCGCTCTACGGCTGGCACTACCAACTCGGGCAGGAGCGCGTACCGGTGCCGACCGACGCTGCCTGGGGCCCCGGTCCGGGCGTGCTGCCGACGACAACGGTGCCGTCCGGCTATCGCGCCTTGTCCCAGCTCGGGAGCGGACTGGCCCCCACAGTGGCGGCACTGCTCGCCGAGCATCGCATCGTCGGCTGGGTGCAGGGACAGCTCGAATTCGGGCCGCGTGCCCTCGGCCATCGCTCGATCCTCGCCCACCCCGGTCACACCGCCACGCGGGACCGACTCAACGCGATCAAGAAGCGAGCCGCGTACCGCCCGTTCGCACCGGCCGTCCTCACCGAGCACGCCACGGAGTGGTTCATGTCGTCGGGCGACCCCTTCATGAACCGTGTCGCCACCGTCCGGCGGTGCCGAGCCGACCGCATCGCGGCGGTCACCCACCACGACGGCACCGCCCGCGTCCAGTCCGTCGCCGCCGACCACCAGGGCCTGCGAGACCTCCTTGAGCAGTTCCGCGACCTCACCGGACTGCCACTGCTGCTGAACACATCCCTCAACCGCAAAGGCGCCCCGATCCTGCGGACCGCCGAGCAAGCCGTGGCAGCGGCGGTGGACCTGCGCCTCGACGCCCTCGCCGTCGGAGACACCCTGCTGCTCGCCGACCACGTCCCCGGCCCTCGTGCCGCGTCCCTTCGTGCGAGGTGAGGCGGATGGACCTCATCGATCTCGACCACGTCCTGACCGTGCTCGGTGCCGCCGCATGGAGCCCGGACGAGCAGTCCCGCGCCCGCGTGGCCGCCGGCCTCGCTCTCACGGTCTACGACGGCCACACCCGCGACCAGGGCACCCCATACCTGGAGCACCCGCTGGCCGTCGTAAGGCTCTTGCGAGCGGAGATCGGCGTCCGACGCCCCGAGACCCTCCTCCTCGCCCTCCTCCATGACGCCGTGGAGGTAGCGCCCGAGTCGGGAGCACTGCTCGTCCACCACCTCGGCGGCCCGTTCACCGCCCGCCTGCGTGCCATGACGGCCGACCACCGCCTCGAACAGCGCACGAAGTCCGTCGGCGACGAGACCCGCTGGCGCACGAAGCAGGCCGCGCTCCCGCCCGAGGACCTCCTGGTCCGGCTCGCCGACCGCCTGCACAACCTGCGCGACCTCACCGCGTCCTCGAACCTCGACCGGCGCCGACGGTTCCTCCGGACCCTGGGCGATTTCCACCTCCCCCTCGCCGACGCCGCCCGCAACCTCGGCCCCCATCTGGAAGCCATGCACGCGCGACTGCACGCCGAGTACGCCCACCACATACAGGAGGTACGTCCGTGAAACGGGTCGTCTACTCGATGGAGCCGGTCGGCCGGACCGGCGGCCGGGTCTACCTACGGATGCTCCACGAGGTGACGGCCGACGACGTGGAATGGCGCACCGTCCCGGACCACAAGCGGACTTACCGAGTCCGCCGCTGGCGCAAGCTCCGCCACCTCGCCCGCCTGGCCCCCTCCATACGGGCCCTGCAGGGCAGCACCGGCACGTTCGTATGGGACGACCTGAGCCTGCTGCTGTTCACGCCCGAGATGCGCGCCCGCACGGTGTTCCTCCTGCACCACTACGAGCCGCTCCAACATGACTCCGCCCCCGTCGAGGCCATGCTCTGGGAGCGGCTGTTCCGCGTGCTGCCAGAGTGCGCCGCCGTCGTGTGCGTTGCCCCGTACTGGGCCGACCAGCTCCGCGCCCGGGGCGTTCGCAGCGTACGGGTGATCTACAACGCCTTCGACATGACCGAGATCGAGCAGGCACGCGGCTACGACCGGGCCGAGTGCCGCGCCGAGTTCGGCCTGACTCCTGACGTGATCGGCGTCTACGCGGGCAAGGCTGTGCACTGGAAGGGGACCGAGGAGGTCTCGGCAGCCCTGTCCGGCGCCCCCGGGCTGCGGGTGATCACCAGCGGCAGCAACACCATCGGCCTCGACAGTGCGCACTACGACGTCGAGCGGGAGCGGTATCTGCGTCTGCTGCGCGCCTGTGACGTCGGCGTCTTCCTCCCCCGGATGCGGGAAGGATGGAGCCGCTGTGCGGCCGAGGCCCTGCTGCTCGGCCTACCCTGCCTGATCCGCCCGGTGGCCGGCCTGGGTGACCTCGCCGCACTGACCGGACAGCCGGCCCCGGACCTCCGCCGTCTTCCGGCACAGGTCCAGGAACGCGCGGCGGCAGGCCACACCGAGGCCGAGGCGGCGTACGAAGCCCTGGCCCGGTTCGACCTGGACCACTTCGGCAACGCCTGGGGCGCCCTTCTCGCGAAGGTCGCCTGAGCAGCGGCTACGCCTGCGCGGCCAGCTTCTTGGCTGCCGCGTCCAGGCGGGCCAGCACGCGGTTGCGGCCGAGCAGTTCCATGGACTCGAACAGAGGGAGTCCGATTGTCCGGCCGGTGACCGCGACCCGGATGGGCGCCTGGGCCTTGCCCAGCTTCAGCCCGTGCTTCTCACCGATGGCGAGAAGCACGGCCTTCAGGTCGTCCGCCTTCCAGTCCGCGACGGCGGCCAGCTCAGCACGGGCGTTGGAGAGGATGTCGGCGGCGCCTGCCTTCATCGCCTTGTTCCACGACGCCTCGTCCTCGACCGGCTCGTAGAGGAACAGGAAGTCCACGTAGCCGGTGATCTCCGGCAGCAGCGCCAGTCGGGTCTGGGCCAGCGGGGCCGCCACCTCGAAGACGTCCTTGTCGAACGCCTCCGGGGCCCACGGCGCATACGGGGCGACGAGCCACGGCGCGCAGGCGGCGGCGAACTGCTCCGGCGAGAGCGCGCGGATGTACTCGCCGTTGAACGCCGTCAGCTTCTTCACGTCGAAGAAGGCGGGAGCCGTGTTGACGTCCTCGATCCGGAAGAGCCGCTCCAGTTCCTCGTACGGCATGATCTCCCGGTCGTCGCCCGGGCCCCAGCCCAGGAGCATCAGGTAGTTCACCATCGCCTCGGGCAGGAAGCCCTCGGCGAGGTAGTCCTCCAGCGCCACCTTGTCGCGGCGCTTGGACAGCTTCTGCCGCTTGTCATTCACAATCACCGGCAGATGCGCCCACACGGGCGGCTTGGCTCCGAGCGCCTCCCACAGCAACTGCTGCTTCGGCGTGTTCGACAGGTGCTCCTCACCACGGATGACCTGCGTGATGCCCTCATCCAGGTCATCCACCACGTTGGCGATCAGAAAGACCGGCGACCCGTCCCCCCGGGCGATCACAAAGTCCTCGATCGCGCTGTTCGGGAACGCCGGCTCCCCGCGAATGAGGTCGACCACGACGGTCTCGCCCTCGTCCGGCGTCCGGAACCGCAGCGCCCGCCCCTCCTCGAAGGCCAGCCCCCGGTCCCGGCAGAACCCGTCGTACCCGAGCTGCTCCGACCCGGTGCGCTCCTTCAGCTGCTCCCGGGTGCAGTCGCAGTAGTACGCCCGGCCGGCCGCGAAGAGCTGCTGCGCCGCTTCCCGGTGCCGGTCGGCGTTGTGCGACTGGAAGTACGGTCCCTCGAAGGCCGGGTCCTCGCCGTGGATACCGATCGCCGCAAGCGCGCTGATGATGCCGTCGGTCCACTCAGGCTTGTTCCGGGCCGCGTCGGTGTCCTCGATGCGCAGGACGAACGTGCCACCGGACTGTCGCGCCACCGCCCAGTTGTAGAGAGCGGACCGTGCACCACCGACATGGAACATGCCGGTCGGGGACGGGGCGAAACGAACGCGAACCGGGGCAGTAGACATGCGCTCCAGGGTACCGATGCCGGGCCTGAGCCCCCGGACCACTCGCCCCACCCCGGTACGGACGTTGCCGCACCTCCACCGCCCCCGTCCCGGAATGCGGACGGGGCCGGTGGGGTTTGATGGGGGTATGGCTTCTCGTGCACGTGTACGCGCCCCCGAGCTGGTCGGCGCAGGCGGCTGGCTGAACACCGGCGGCAAGGACCTCACCCTCGCGGACCTCCGCGGCAAGATCGTCATCGCGGACTTCTGGACGTTCTGCTGCATCAACTGCCTGCATGTCCTCGATGAACTGCGGGAACTGGAGGAGCGCCACCGCGACACCGTGGTGATCGTCGGCGTGCACTCGCCCAAGTTCGTCCACGAGGCCGACCACCAGGCCGTGGTCGACGCCGTCGCCCGCTACGAGGTGCACCACCCCGTGCTGGACGACCCCGAACTGGCCACCTGGAAGCAGTACGCGGTGCGCGCCTGGCCCACCCTGGTGGTGATCGACCCGGAGGGCTATGTCGTCGCCCAGCACGCCGGCGAGGGACACGCCCACGCCATCGAGAAGCTGGTCGAGGAGTTGGAGGCCGAACACGCCGCCAAGGGCACCCTGCACCGGGGCGACAGCCCCTATGTGCCGCCGGAGCCCGAGGCCGGTGCGCTCGCCTTCCCCGGCAAGGCCGTACGGCTGCCGGACGGCGGCTACCTGGTCGCCGACTCCGGACACCACTCCCTGGTGGAGCTGGCCGACGACGGCGAGACCGTACGGCGCCGCATCGGCGACGGCCGACGCGGCCTGCTGGACGGCCCCGCCGACCAGGCCCGGTTCAGCGAACCGCAGGGTCTGGCGCTGCTCCCGCCGGACACCGCCGCCGCACTCGGCTGCGACCTGGTCGTCGCCGACACCGTCAACCACGCGCTGCGCGGCGTCCGCCTCGCCGACGGCGAGGTGACCACCCTGGCCGGCACCGGCCGCCAGTGGTGGCAGGGCTCCGCCGTCTCCGGCCCGGCCCGCGAGGTCGACCTCTCCTCCCCGTGGGACGTCGCCTGGTTCGCCGACCGCGTCTGGATCGCCATGGCCGGAGTGCACCAGCTCTGGGCGTACGACCCGGCCACCGGCACCGTCGAGGTCGCCGCCGGCACCACCAACGAGGGCCTGGTCGACGGCCCCGCCGCCGAGGCGTGGTTCGCCCAGCCCTCCGGGCTCGCCGCCGCCGCCGACGGCAGCCGACTCTGGGTGGCCGACTCCGAGACCTCCGCGCTGCGCTGGATCGACGCCGCCGACCTCACCGTGCACACCGCCGTCGGCACCGGCCTCTTCGACTTCGGCCACCGCGACGGCCCCGCCGACCAGGCACTGCTCCAGCACCCGCTGGGCGTCACCGTCCTCCCCGACGGCTCGGTCGCGGTCAGCGACACCTACAACCACGCACTGCGCCGCTACGCCCCGCCGACCGGGGAGGTCGCCGCCGGAGAGGTCACCACCCTCGCCACCGACCTGCGCGAACCCTCCGGCGCGGTGCTCGTCGGCGACGACATCGTGGTGGTGGAGTCCGCCCGGCACCGGCTCACCCGGCTGCGCCTCCCCGAGGAGGCGGTCCGGGTGGAGGGCACCGCGCACCGCACCCAGCGCCCCGCCACCGAGGTGGCACCCGGCCCCTTCCGGATCGATGTGGTCTTCTCCGCCCCGGCGGGCCAGAAGCTGGACGAGCGCTACGGCCCCTCCACCCGGCTGCTGGTCAGCGCCACTCCGCCGGAGCTGCTCGCCTCCGGTGAGGGCGCGGACAGCGCGCTCTCCCGGGAGGTCGTGCTGGCGGCCGACGGCCCGACCGAGGGCGTTCTGCATGTCTCCGCCATGGCCGCCTCCTGCGATGACGACCCGGCCGTCGAGTACCCCGCCTGCCATGTGCACCAGCAGGACTGGGGCGTCCCGGTCCGGCTGGTCCCGGGCGGTGCCGCCCGCCTGCCGCTGGTCCTCGCGGGTATGGACGACCCGGCGGCGGACGCCTGAAGGTCGCGGCCGTCCCGGCCGACCACCGGCGTGCCTGCGTGCGACCTGGGCGGGCGGCGGCGGACCGGGCGGCAGCGGACCGGGCGGCGGCGGACCGGGCGGCGCCCTGACGCTCCGGCTCGGGGCGCCGCGCCCGGCCAGTGAGGTTGTGTACCGGACCGGGCGGCCGAGAGCACGAGCCGAGGCTCAGAGCCGGGGGTCGTCGTAGTAGTGGTGGCGCTCCTCGACGACCTCGTCGGCCCCGATCCCCGGGCCGAAGCCCCGCCGGGGGCGCCGCAGGACGCTGCTGAAGGTGATCAGGCCGAGCAGGCCGACCACGATCAGGATCACGCCGACGATGTCGAGGTTGACACCGTTGACATGCCAGTCGGTCGCAAAGGTGAGGATGGCGCCGAGGGCGATCAGGATCACGCATCCACCGAGGCCCATGAGGGGTTCCTCCCAAGGGGGTTGAGTGGCGCCGCCGGGCGTGTCGGCCGGGCGGCGGCCGGGGCTGCCCTGTGGTAGCGGGCCGTTGGTGGGCGGCTACCCGGCGGCGGGGGCTCCATGCCGCCCCGGGCCCGGGACGCGACGGCGCGACATGACGGCGCGACACGACGGCGCGACACGCGACGGCGCGAGACGCGATGGGCGGGGTGCGGGCCAACGCCCGCACCCCGCCCGTCGGCAGACGCCCGGTCAGCCCTCCAGGAACCCCTTCAGCGCGGACGCCAGCAGGAACGGGTCGTCGGCGCCGCACAGTTCGCGCGAGGAGTGCATGGAGAGCGCGGCGACGCCGCAGTCCACGGTGGTGATGCCCAGACGGGCGGCGGTGATCGGGCCGATGGTGGTGCCGCAGGGCATGGCGTTGTTGGAGACAAAGGTCTGCCAGGGCACGCCCGCCCGCTCGCAGGCGGCGGCGAAGACCGCCCGGCCGACGCCGTCGGTGGAGTACCGCTGGTTGACGTTGACCTTGAGGATCGGGCCGCCGTTGGGCATCGGGTGGTGGCCCGGCTCGTGCCGCTCGCCGTAGTTGGGGTGTACGGCGTGGCCCATGTCGGCGGAGAGGCAGACGGTGCCGGCCAGGGCCCGGGCCCGGTCCTCCATGGAGCCGCCCCGGGCGAACACCGACCGCTCCAGGACGTTGCCCAGCAGCGGCCCCTGCGCACCGGTGTCCGACTCGCTGCCGGTCTCCTCGTGGTCGAAGGCGGCCAGTACCGGGATGGCTGAGCCGCCGCCCCCGGCCGAGGCCACCGCCGCCAGCGCGGCGGTGCCCGCGTGCACCGAGAGCAGGTTGTCCAGCCGGGGCGCGGCCAGCAGCTCCCGGTCCCGGCCCAGGTAGGAGGGCGGCTGCACATCGTGCACCATCAGGTCCCACCCGGTGACCTCGGCGGCGGCGACCTCGGCACGGTCGGCCACGTACTCGATCAGGGACCCCTCGTCGACCGGGCCGATGCCCCAGACCGGGGTGAGGTGGCGCTGCCGGTCCAGCTTCATGCCGTCGTTGACCTGGCGGTCCAGGTGGATGGCGAGCTGCGGCACCCGCAGCAGCGCCTCGTCCAGCCGGACCAGCACGGTGGAGCCGTCGCGCAGCGCCAGCCGGCCGGAGAGCCCGAGGTCGCGGTCGAGCCAGGTGTTGAGCGGCACCCCGCCGTAGATCTCCACGGCGATCTGGCGCCACCCCTCGGCGCCCGTGTCGGGGGCCGGTTTGACCCGCAGGTTGGGGGAGTCGGTGTGGGCGCCGACCACCCGGAAGGGGGTCTCCGGGCCCGCGCCCTCGGGTACGTACCAGGCGATGAGCGCGCCGCCGCGCACCACGAACCGGCCGCCGGACCGGCCGTCCCACGCCTCCGTCTCCGCCACCTGCCGGAAACCGGCCTTCTCCAGCCGCTCGGCGGCGGAGGCCACCGCGTGGTACGGCGAGGGGCTGGCGGACAGGTAGGTGATCAGGTCGTCGGTGTGGCTGCGGTCGAAGAAGACCGTTCCGGCGGTCGACATGGTGCTCCTGAGGCGAGGGTTCGAGGGTTCGCGGGGCGGCACGCGACGGGCTTCGGCCACGGCTTCCCGCTTCCGAGCATAGGGGCCGCCTCCGTGCGGACGGGTCCGGCGGACCGAGGTCCACCCGGTCGTCCGGGCGGCGATTCCTGGGCGACTTATTGACGCCGAGGGGAGCAGGTTGTAGACAACATGTCAAAGAGAGCGCTCTCTCGCAGGAGATTCCGGGCCCCATCCGGATCCCCCAACCGGTTCAGGAGACGCCATGTCAGGCAATGCTTCCTTGCTGGTGCACCGATGGCCAGGGCGCGTCAGGCGCCACTCGTTCCATGTCATCGCGCTGGTGACCGCGCTGCTGGCGGGCCTGGTGCTCGTGGTGACGCAGTCGCCGGCCCGGGCGGCCGGCACCCTGCTCTCCCAGGGCAGGCCCGCCACCGCCTCGTCCACCGAGAACGCCGGGACCCCGGCGAGCGCCGCCGTCGACGGTAACCCCGGCACCCGCTGGTCCAGTGCGGCCAGTGATCCGCAGTGGCTCCAGGTGGACCTCGGCGCCGGCGCCTCGATCAGCCAGGTCGGACTGGTCTGGGAGGCGGCGTATGCGACCGCGTTCCAGATCCAGGTGTCGGACACCGGCGCGGGGGGTTGGACCACCGTCTACTCCACCACCACCGGTACCGGCGGCACCCAGACCCTCAATGTCAGCGGTACCGGCCGCTATGTGCGGATGTACGGCACCGCCAGGGCCACCGGCTACGGCTACTCGCTCTGGGAGTTCCAGGTCTACGGCTCCTTCACCGGCGGCGGCGGTTGCGGCACCGCCAATGCGGCGCTGAACCGCCCGGTCACCGCGTCCTCCACCGAGAACGCCGCGAGCCCCGCGTCGGCGGCGGTCGACGGTGACCCCGGCACCCGCTGGTCCAGTGCCTTCAGCGATCCGCAGTGGCTCCAGGTGGACCTGGGCACCTCGCAGCAGATCTGCCAGGTCGGGCTGGCCTGGGAGGCGGCGTATGCGACCGCGTTCCAGATCCAGGTGTCGGACCTCCCGCTGGGGGGTTGGACCACCGTCTACTCCACCACCACCGGCAGCGGCGGCACCCAGACCCTCAATGTCAGCGGTACCGGCCGCTATGTGCGGATGTACGGCACGGCCAGGGCCACCGCCTTCGGCTACTCGCTCTGGGAGTTCCAGGTGCGCACGACCGGGTCGGGCACCGGCAGCCCCTCTCCCACCCCGACCTCCTCGGGGCCCTCGGACCCGGGCTCGTTCTGGGGTGACACCGGCAGCATCCCGGCCGCGAAGAACGTCGTGATGCTCAAGATCCTCAACCGGACGAACGGCAAGTACCCCGACAGCCAGGTCTACTGGAGCTACAACGGGCAGGCCCACTCGATCGCCGAGCAGCCGTACTTCGACATGCCGGTCAACTCCGCCGGACGGATGTACTTCTACCTCGGCTCCCCGAACAGCCAGTACTACGACTTCATCGAGTTCACCGTCGGCCCCAATGTCTTCAACGGCAACACCACGCGGGTGGACGCCTTCGGCCTGAAGCTGGCGATGCGGCTGCACGCCAAGGACGGGTACGACGTCTCGGTGGGCGAGGACCAGCAGACCTTCGCCGAGGACCGGTCGGCCACCTTCCAGAAGTTCGCCAACGAGGTGCCGGACCAGTTCAAGGTGCTGGCGCAGACCCAGGCCCCGTACCGGATCATCGCGCCCGGCAGCGACCCGAGCTTCCGGACCGGCGGTGTGAACGCCAACTACTTCACCGCCTACGCCAACTCGGTCGGGGTCAACGCTCCCACCTCGGACGTCTTCGGCTGCGCGGGCACCCTCTCCGAGAGCCCGGGGACCTGCGCGGCGCTCAACCGGCATGTCGCCACGCTGCCGCAGTCGCAGTGGTCGGACCCCACCCGGTACTACACGTCCGCCCCGGCCAACTACTACGCCAAGTTCTGGCACGACCACGCCATCAACAAGCTGGCGTACGGCTTCCCGTACGACGACTACGCCGGGCAGTCCTCGTTCATCTCGCACGGCGACCCGCAGTACCTGCTGGTCGCCGTCGGCTGGTAGCCCGGCACCCACAGCGCATGGCGGCCGTCACCGACGGCCGCCATGCACTGCCCCGACGGGAGCCGCTAGAAGGCGTCCTCCGGCAGATCCATGATCGAGTTGTCGATGTTCTCGGCGATCAGGCGCTGCGGGGCGACCGTGGGCAGCACGGTGCGGGCGTAGAAGCGGGCCGCGGCGACCTTGCCCTGGTAGAAGGCGACGTCCTGCCGCGTGGCGGTGGGCAGCTTGGCCAGCGCCACGGCGGCCTGCCGGAGCAGCAGCCAGCCGATCACCACATCGCCGGAGGCGAGCAGCAGGCGGGTGGTGTTCTGGCCGACCTTGTAGATGTTCCTGACGTCCTGCTCGACCGAGGAGAGGTCGGCCAGCATCTTGCCGACGATCGCCTCCAGGTCGCCGGACGCCTTGGCCAGCGCCTCGCGCTCGACGGCCAGCTCCTCGCCGCCCTCGCCGGCGGCCAGGAACTTCTGGATCTGCTCGGAGAGCGCGGTGAGCGCCTGGCCGCCGTCCTTGACGATCTTCCGGAAGAAGAAGTCCTGGCCCTGGATGGCGGTGGTGCCCTCGTAGAGGGTGTCGATCTTGGCGTCCCGGATGTACTGCTCCACCGGGTACTCCTGGAGGTACCCGGAGCCGCCGAAGATCTGGAGCGACTGGGCCAGCTGCTCGTAGGACTTCTCCGAGCCGTAGCCCTTGACGATCGGCAGCAGCAGGTCGTTGAGGCGCTCGGCCGCCTCGGCGGTCTCGCCGCGCAGTCGGGCGGCCTCGATGTCGTCCTGCACGGAGGCGGTGAAGAGGACCAGTGCGCGCATGCCCTCGGCGTAGGCCTTCTGGGTCAGCAGCGAGCGGCGGACGTCGGGGTGGTGGGTGATGGTGACCCGGGGCGCGGTCTTGTCCAGGAAGTCGGCCAGGTCCGGGCCCTGCACGCGCTCCTTGGCGTACTCCAGCGCATTGAGGTAGCCGGTGGAGAGGGTGGCGATGGCCTTGGTGCCGACCATCATCCGGGCAAACTCGATGATCTTGAACATCTGGCGGATGCCGTCGACGGTCTCGCCGAGCAGCCAGCCCCTGGCCGGGTGCGCCTTGCCGTTCCGGGGGGCGCCGAAGGTCAGCTCGCAGGTGTTGGACGCCTTGAGGCCCATCTTGTGCTCGACATTGGTGGCGTAGACGCCGTTGCGCTCGCCCAGCTCGCCGGTCTCCAGGTCGAAGTCGTACTTGGGCACGACATACAGGCCGAGGCCCTTGGTGCCCGGCTTGCCGCCCTCGGGGCGGGCCAGCACCAGGTGGACGATGTTCTCCGACATGTCGTGCTCGCCCGAGGTGATGAAGCGCTTGACGCCCTCGATGTGCCAGGAGCCGTCCTGCTGCTTCACCGCCTTGGTGCGGCCGGCGCCCACATCGGAGCCGGCGTCGGGCTCGGTGAGGACCATGGTGGCGCCCCACTGGCGCTCGACCATGTGCCGGGCGACCTTCTTCTGCTCCTCGGTGCCCTCGTCGAAGACCACGCCGGCGAAGGCCGGGCCGGAGGAGTACATCCAGATGGCGGGGTTGGAGCCCAGCACCAGCTCGGCATAGGCCCAGAGCAGCGAGCGCGGCGTCGGGGAGCCGCCGAGCTCCTCCGGGATGCCCAGGCGCCACCACTCGGCGTCCATGAAGGTCTGGTAGCTCTTCCGGAAGGTCTCCGGGACCGGCGCGGTGCCGGTCTCCGGGTCGAAGACCGGCGGGTTGCGGTCCGCGTCGGCGAAGGAGGCGGCGAGGTCGTTCTCGGCCAGGCGGGCGATCTCGTCCAGGATGCTCTTGGCGGTCTCGACGTCCATGTCGGCGAACGGCGCGCTGCCGTAGACGCGGTCGCGGCCGAGCACCTCGAAGAGGTTGAACTCCACATCGCGGAGGTTGGACTTGTAGTGACCCATGGCCTTCTCCGGTCATCGCGTAGGTCGGTGCCGGGGGTCTTCAGCGCGCCCGTGCGGAGGCGTCCCCCTACCCGTCAGTAGTCCCATGATGCTACCCGGCGGTAACATATTCAACCCTCGGGGTCCATGAGGGACGTCACGTCCCACTCTGCCCCCGTGCCGCACGGCGCCGCCGCCGCTTTGCCGAACAGGCGCCCCACCGGGCCCCGCCGGGCCGATAGCCTGTCCCCGTGTACGGCTACGACCAGACCGCGACCGGGGCCGGCCCCGGCTACCCGGGAGGCTCCTACCAGCAGGCGGGGCCGCAGCCCGGGATGGGCGGCATGCCCGGCCCCCAGCCGCCGCACGCCGGGTACGGCGAGCAGCCTCCCCAGCAGCCGCCGCTCTACCCCGAGCCCTCGCCGCCCTCGCTCGCGGACGCCGTCCGCGCCTTCACCAGCGGCGGGCTCACGGTGGAGGACTTCCAGGCCATCTTCATCACCTCCAAGGTGTACTGCCCGCGCGGCGAGCGGCCCGGCTTCCTGGCGTTGCACAACACCCCGACCCCGGTGATCCCGATGTTCAGCTCGCTCAAGGAGCTGCGCCGCTACGCCGGCAAGGAGTCCAAGTACTTCACGGTGACCGGTGCCGAGGTGCTGGACCTGCTGCCCACCGGCTATGGCTTCGCGCTGGACATGGAGGGCGAGCACCGGATGGTGTTCGACGCCAAGGCGGTGGAGCAGATGGTCGACTTCACCATGCGCCGCATGTACGGCTGACCGGGGGCGACTCCCACCGATCCGGTATCCCTCGGGGAATAGTCCAACTTTCAACTCGCTTGTAGTTGACCGTTGAACTACAGTGGCATCAGGCCACGGACCCCGAGGAGGCCGCCATGCCCGCCGTCACCGTCGAGAACCCGCTCGTCCTGCCCAGGATCGAGACCCCCGACCCCACCACCGCCCGCCCCCGCAAGGTCCGCCAGGTCGCCACCGCGCCCGAGGGCTACGAGGGCGAGGGCTTCCCGGTGCGCCGCGCCTTCGCCGGGATCCACACCCGCCACCTGGACCCCTTCATCATGATGGACCAGATGGGTGAGGTGGAGTACGCCCCCGGCGAGCCCAAGGATTAGCCCAGTTGGGGGACCAGTCAACCCATAGGGCCTGACCTGCGAAAGCAGGACCGCACATCTGAGAAGGACCCGACCGAGGAGGTCGACATGCCCGCCGTCACCGTCGAAAACCCGCTCGTTCTGCCGCGCGTCGCAGCCCCCGCCGAGGGCTCCCAGCCGCGCCCCGTGCTCGCCGTGTCGACCGCCCTCAGCGGCTTCGAAGGCGAGGGCTTCCCGGTCCGCCGCGCCTTCGCCAAGATCAACCAGAAGTTCCTCGACCCGTTCATCATGATGGACCAGATGGGCGAGGTCGACTATGCGGCTGGCGAGCCGAAAGGGACCCCTTGGCATCCGCACCGCGGCTTCGAGACGGTCACCTACATCATCGACGGCACGTTCATACACCAGGACTCGCACGGCGGCGGCGGCGTGATCACCGACGGCGACACCCAGTGGATGACCGCCGGCTCCGGCCTGCTGCACATCGAGACCCCGCCGGAGTCCCTGGTCATGTCCGGCGGCCTGTTCCACGGCCTCCAGCTGTGGGTGAACCTGCCCGCCGCGGACAAGATGATCGCGCCGAAGTACCAGGACATCCGCGGCGGCAGCGTGAAACTGCTCGGCTCGGCGGACGGCGGCGCCCTCATCCGGCTCATCGCCGGTGACATCGCGGGCCACCAGGGCCCGGGCGCCACCCACACGCCGATCACGATGATCCACGTGTCCGTGAACCCCAGCGCCGAGGTCACGCTGCCCTGGCGGACCGACTTCAACGGCCTGGCCTACGGCCTCGCCGGCAGCGGCTCGGCCGGCCCGGAGCGGCACCCGTTCCACATGGGGCAGGCCGTGGTCTTCGGCGAGGGCGACTCCCTCACCATCCGGGCGGACGAGAAGCAGGACTCCCGCAGCGCCAACTTCGAGGTGGTCCTCCTCGGCGGCCAGCCGATCCGCGAGCCGGTAGCCCACTACGGCCCGTTCGTGATGAACAGCCACCGCGAACTCCAGCAGGCCATGGAGGACTTCCAGGCCGGCCGCCTGGGAACCATCCCAGCAGGCGCCAACTGAGCCACCGCGTCGGCGAGCGGCGGACCCGGTACCCGGTCCGCCGCTTCCCGCTGCAACGCGCCCCCTGCTACGGCGAACTGTCGGGAAGTGGTAGCGAGGCTCCAGCCTGACCTGGCTCAATAGCAGGATGGAGATCGGCGAGAACTGGGCGTACCGAGCCCAGCCCAAGTTGCTCGGCAGTGCGCTCCGCCGGGTGGAGATCGTCAGGGTGGGTGGCCCGCGCCGTTCCTCCCAGGTGCACGTCCGGTTCCTCGAAGGCGAGGACGCCGGCCTTCAGGACTGGGTCGCTCCGGCGTCCCTGGTTGCACTGTGGGACGACGTCGCGGTCTTCCAGACCGACGACGTTGCTGAACTGGCGCTGGCCGAGGCGTCCCGGCAGGTGCGGAAGACCGCGGAGTTCGAGACGGCCCGGATGGTCCTGGGCTTCGTCCGTCCCAAGAGCCAGCTGCGACTGCGCACCAGTGTGGCCGATGCCGGCGTACTGGAGCTCACCGCTCCCGATGCCACCGCCGACCGGCTCGGCCTCGATGCCGCCGAACTGCGCGCCGACCCGATGGTTCACCAGAACCGGGCCGGGTTGTTCCTGGCCGGTTGGCCGGTCACCGAACGGATCGCGCGGCGGGCCGCGGCGGTCCTGGCCGAGGAGATCCTCCCCGAGGTCGAGCGGCGGCAGGAGGTCCTCGACCAGGAGCGCGCGCATCCGTCATGGCAGTCGTGGCACCGCCGCGACGACCGGAAGCTACAGGCGGAGGACGACCTCCTTCGGACGGTCCGCGAATGGTGCGGTCAGGAGCAGGTGGAGCGCTTCGACGAGCTGCTCGCACTGCGCGCCGAGGTAGAGCGGCTCGGCGCCATCGTCGAGCGGGCCCTGAAAGCCCTGCGCGACCGCGGACACGGCGTCATCGCCTCCACCATTGAGCGCGACCTTGGGGTCCGTGTCTCCAGCCTTGGTCCCGAGGTGAGGCGCTGATATCGCGCCACGGATCGGCCTGCTGACGTGGCTGAGCAGGCTCGGCCGGTGGTGCCTCCTTCTCCGGCCGGTGAGGACTCCACCCGTTGAGGAAGGGCCGGAGCGCGTCAGCCGTGGGCACGGTTTCGAAGGCTTCATTGCCGAGCCCACTGCCAAGAGCCGTCGGGTCGATTCGATCAGCCTCGGCCCTGCCCCACGCGGACCACTCCCGGAACCGCTGGGCCTCCTTCGCATCGTCGGCCCGGCTCGCGGCCTCGTCCAGCGCCGCGCAGAACTCCCTGATCTCCCGGGCGCCCCGCCAGCGGTCCAGAGCTGACCCGAACCGCTCCAGGCGCGAGGCTTCGACGGCCTTGAGGCTCGCCTCGGAGACCGCCCCCTCCCAGTCCCGCTGCCGACGTGCCTTCTCCTCAGCAGCCAGGCGCTGCCGCTCGGCCTCCGCCCTCTCCCGCTCCTCCCGCAGGCGGCGCTGCTCGGCCTGGCGCTCCAGCTGGAGGCGCTCCTGCTCCTCAGCATGCGCCTTCAGCGCCCGAAAGAGCGTGCCGATCTGCTCCTCCAACGACCGCTTCGCCGTGTCGGCATAGTCCTTCTTCCAGCCACTGCCGTAGCCGTAGCCGGAGTGCTGCTCGATGACCTGAAGCTCCAGTTCGCCGGACGGCTCCGACCGATAGGCGGGAGTCACCCGCTGCCAGTCGTACGTCTTGCGCCGCCCCTGGGCTTGGGGAACGAACTTGACCTGCTTCTGCCGCTCCTTGAAGCTCAACTCCCAGGTCCTGCCGTGGACGGAGAGCAAAGGACGCGGCTGCTTCCGCTTCTTGGACACCGCCACGTCACCACGCCGCAGCACCGCCTCGTCAGCGATCAGACGGGTGATCGACAACACCCGGGGCAGCACGTCATCGGAGACCTCGAAGGCGCTGGGGTCCGCCTCCAGCGCTGCGAGTACGGCGTCCACATCGGTGATGACCCGGCTGCGCTGAAGGCGGATCCGGTTCCACTCGGTCTCGTCCAACCCGTTGTCCCGCAGCAGGCCAAGGTAGAAGTCGCCCTTCTCCCTCCCGCTGTACTTCAGCTGGTATCCCTCCGGCGCACACTTACGAGCCGCGTCAAACGCCCGCCGCAGCCTCGCCCGCTCCTCCGGCGCCGGATCAGGAATCGTCAGGAAGCGCCCCGCCTGCCGAACCTGCTCGATCAACGCCGGACCGCTCACGGCCCTGGACTCCTTCGGCTGCTGCCGAACCGCTGGCGCTCGAGTGCCGGCCTTGTCGCCCAGCTGGCCAGTCTCTGCGGGCCGGCTCTGTGGTGCCGGGTCGGCAGGGGACCGGACCACGGTCTTTGGCTTCGGGGTCGGGCGGTCCGGGTGGTACCCATGCTCCAGGTAGAAGCGGCCAGCATCGTTGATCTCAGCTCGCCATTTCACCCCCACAGCCTTCGGCATGCTGATGAGCCCGCGCTCCTTCAGAGCTCGGGCGCTATGGGCGAGTTCAGACTCGTCCGAGGTGACCGGGCTCCCGTCCCCGCCGATGCGGGTCAGAAGCGAGAGCTGACGCTCATTGAGTGGTGACCAACGAAGCATGCTGCCGTCGTACCCCACCATAACGAGCTGAGGCAACCACGTCGCGGTCATTCCTGCCGACTCACGCCGAGACGAACTGGCGGGCGACTCCGGGGATGGTTCCTCGAATTCACAGCCGGTGCGAGCTCACAGCCCGACCAACGTATCCGTTCGGCGACGTGCGTCAGCACGGTTTCTCAACTTAGCTCCAGACATCCCACGGTCACTGGAAAGGTCACGGGTACGTCGATTCCCACGACCTACGGAGTGTCATGCCGGACAATGCCTCCCCCAGCTACTTTCCCCTGCAGCCCGCAGCCTCGTCGCGTGTGGCATCCAACCCGACGCCAGCGCCGACAGCCACGCAGTCGTGTACCAAGCTGCCCGGCTGCGTCACAGATCACTTCGCCCGGAGCACCCAGGTGCCTCTGTGCAATCAGTTCGACCACCACGGCCCCGAGCACACTGTCTACGGTCCTGCCGAGACTCCGATCCTCACGGTCCGCCGCACGTGGCTCGCCGAGGAGGGCTGCGCACCGATCATTGAGGCATGGGGCCACCACGCCGACCTGGAGATGAATCAGGACGAGGCCCGTAGCTTTGGCGCACAGTTGCGTGACCAGGCCAACCGCATCGACGAGGAGGTCGACCGCCTAGCTGCGGCCAGCGCCGCGCAGACCGACACCGACCGCCTGCGCATCGACGACTGTGGTACTCATTCCTGGTGTCTGAAGGGTGCCGCACCGCACCACGACTGCGAGGGTGCGGAGATCACCCTCGCCGTCGGCGGCTCCCGCAACACTGGCCGAGACAGGGCCTATCTCAGTGCGTTCCTGGCGACCTACGACGGTGTACCCACCTGCGGAATGCATCTCGACGATTGGACGGACCTCAGCGCCGCCGACCTCCGTCAGGTGATCGACGACATCGAGGGCTACCTCCCGAAGCTCAGGATCCTCGCCGCGCAGCTTGCTGTGGCGACAGCCCTGATATAGCCCAAGGGCCCACTTGGCATCCGCACCGCGGCTTCGAGACGGTCACTTACATCATCGACGGCACCTTCATCCACCAGGACTCGCACGGCGGCGGTGGCACCATCGCCGACGGCGACACCCAGTGGACGAGGGCCGGCTCGAGCCTCCTCCTCATCGGGACCCGCCGGAGTCCCTGGTCCTGTCGGGCGGCCTCAGCCGTCGCTAGGGTTGACGTCGAACCGGGGACCTTCCGCTTTTCAGGCCAAGCCGGGGCGGTGAGATGCCCTGGTTTGGGCGATTCTGCCGTCCGTGGAAGGCCGCCGTCGGGCGCCATCGTTCGGGACGGTTGGGGTCAGGGTTGGCGTCAACCGGTGCGTGGACGGATCAGTGGTTCGGGAACGGCCAGGGATAGGCGTGGGCGTTCTGTGAGCCGAGGTAGGGCGCAAGATTCTGTCGGCTGGGTGGCGGGTCGGGCGGAAGGGCCACGCCAGCGATCACCGGGTCGATGGAGTCGGCGTGCGCCTCCGCCCAGCGAAGCCACTCGATGGTCGCGTCGCTGGGGGTATCGGTGACGCTCTCGCGTACCGAGGCGCAGAGGGCGCGGATCTCGTTGGCCGTCCGCCGGGTTTCCAGTTGCTGTTCGAGCGCCTTGATCCTGTGGTCGCGGATCAGCCTCTGGTGAGCTTCGTCAACGGCTTCGAGCCAGCGCTGTTTCCGTAGCTGCTCTGCCTGCTCGGCCTGGATCCGCTTCTCTTCGGCCCGTTCAGCCCGCTCCTCGATGGCTGCGAGGAGGTAGCCCAGGCGCGATTCGATGGTCCAGCGCGTCCCGTCCGAGCAGTCGTACTGGCGGTATCCGTAGGTCTGGTCATGACCAGGAGCGTCGATCATGAGCCGTCCGTCGGGCACATGGTCGTACTTCGGGATGCGCTTGCGCATCCACGCCGGCTCGCGCTCGGCGTCGCGCAGCTCTCTGGCCGTCGGCTCATGCGGTTGCTTGGTGGTGCGTTCGCAGATCTCCAGAGGAAACGCGTGCCCCTGCATGATGATCACGACCGCGGTCCTTGGCTCGTCCCGTCTCCGGAGTGCCTCAACCGCGCGGGCCTCCACTGTGTAGCCCCGCAGCTCGGCCTCGGCGAGGAGGCCTTGCATGATCCGCAAGGCCCGGTCCACGAGCGGCATGGAGACACGGATCGGCACGACCCCCTGCTGTCCACGAGTGTCGGCCGTCCCCGTCTGGCGTCGGCCCAGGGCCTTGCGCGTAGCTGTGATCAGGGGGTGTGCATGCGCGAGATCGGTAGGCACCTCGACGACTGGCACCGGCGGGGGCGGTGGAGGCTCCTTCGCGGGGTCGAGGAGCCGCAGCTTGAGGTCCCCCTTCTCGCGACCGGTGAGCCTCAGCTTGTGCCCTGGTGGCAGGAGGTCGTTGTTTACCGCGTGGTAGAATACTCTGGTCCACCGGCCTCGGGCCGCGACGCCTGGGTCCGGGACGGTGATGTTCCCGCCGGCGGCCTCGAGCTGGGCGAATCAGCTCAGCCCCGTCGACCGGGGCATCCTTCGCCGTTTCCGGGTCACGGGCGTTGCGCTGGGCCTCGCGTTCGACCTCCTCCGGGTGCCGTCCGTGCTTCAGGTAGTACTTGCCCTGCTCGGTGACGGCTGCGGTTTGGACTTGGTAGCCCTGCTTCGTGATGGAGAACTTCCGCTCGACGAGCTTCCGCTGCTCGAGAGCCCACAAGGTGTTCGACTTGCGCGACTCGATCTCGCCACCGGGGTTGGCGGCGACCCAGCGCAGCAGTTCGGCCTGGATCTCGGTTGGAGCCAGTGAGGACTTCACAGGCCGCACCGTACGTCGGCCCCGGCGGTGGCGGACGGCTACGTCGAAGTCCGGGCGGACGGAGGTTGGCGGATGCTATTGACGCCGCCAGCGCTGGTCCACGTCGCGGTTGGCGCACCGTCCGCTTCTCCGCATCAGTGATCAGCGCGATGTGGCCGTGGAGCTGGTGCTCGACGTAGTTCCACTCCAACGAGCGTCTTGACAGGCTAACGAAGCCAGCACCGCCCCACCGCAGGCTATCGTGGGGTGGAACCGCCCTGGCAGACCGCTGATTTCGGCCACTCAGCTAGGCCACGACGTACCGAGAACCTCTGGGGAGGCGCTCTCTCCTCCGGGCTTGCTGCGTGGGTTCGGTTCTTCGTCGACCAACCGTGTGAGGTCGTGGCTTAGTGGTCCGAGAGCGCTGGGGAAGTGACCGCCGGCTGACTGCAATCAGCCGCGGAGGCGGCCTGTCGGTTCCAGCTCGCCAAGCGGTCTTGGACAAGCAGGTCTTGCCAGGCCTGACGGTGCTCGACTACGGGTGCGGGCGTGGAGAGGACGTGCAGGCGCTCCGACGCATGGGGTGCGAGGCCGTCGGTTGGGATCCGTTCTACCAGCCCGACGGCCACCTCGAACCCTCCCCGGTCGTACTCCTGACCTACGTCTTGAATGTCATCGAAGACCCCGACGAGCGCAAGTGGACCCTTCAGCAGGCCTGGGAGCTGGCGTGCACCGTGCTGATCGTCTCGGCACGCCTGACCTGGGAACGAGCGAAGGTAACCGGCGAGGAGTTCGGTGACGGGCTTCTGACTTGGCGCCAGACCTTCCAGCACCTGTACGGTGCCGGCGAGTTGCGGAGCTACGTGGAGGAGGTCACGGGCGTCAGGGCCGTCTCGGCCTCGCCGGGGATCATCTACGCCTTCAAGGACGACACTGCGCGGCTGAACTACCTCGCACGGCGGATCATCACCGACGACCAGTGGCTGTCCTCGGACGACACGACCTCCGCGATCGCCTCGCTGGTCGACCACGTCGAACGGCGCGGGCGTGCACCGCGGCTGGAGGAGATGCCCCTGCCGATGGCCCAGCAGTTGGGGCACCTGCGCGCCTCCGAGGTCCACCGGCTCGTCCGGGAGTCAGCCGACCCCGCCAGGGTGGAGGACGGTTCCAAGCGCACCACCCTCAACACCCTGCTGTTCCTGGCAGTCGAACTCTTCAACGGTCGAGGCCCTTTCACCAGCCTGCCCCTGACCGTACAACTGGACATCCGAGCGTTCTTCTCGTCGTACAAAGAGGCGTGCCGGCGAGCTGACCGGCTGCTGCTCAAGCTGCGGGACGACACCTACGTCCGCGGAGCAATGAACGCCTCCGCAGTCGGGAAGCTGACCCCGACTGCGCTTTACGTCCATCGGCGAGCAGTGGAGCAGATGCCCACGGTGCTGCGGCTGTACGAGCACTGCGCATCGATCGCCGCTGGCAGGCCGCAGGCCTGGACGGTTGCCAAGCTCTGCCACAGGGGCCGCGCTGTCAGTTGGCTGGACTACCCCGACTTCGACAGCGATCCGCATCCACGCCTGCTGACGTCCTACCAGGTGGATCTGGGGACCTTCGAGACCTCCCACCACTCATATGGTGAGCGCGACAACCGACCGCTACTGCACCGCAAGCACGAGTTCCTCCACCCCGACGACCCGGACGCGGCCAAGTACCGGCGCCTGACCGACTCCGAGGCCCGGGCTGGCTTGTACGCGCACCCACACCTGATCGGGACCGAGAACGGCTGGGAGAAGGAACTCACACGATGCGGATGGGTGCTGCGCGGGCACCGGCTCGTCCGGGCCCGACCGTGACGCTCAGCCCCGGCGGCGCAGCTTCTCGACGCCGCGGGCGAGCTCGGCGACGTCCAGGCCGTCGACCTGCGCGGGGAACCACGAGAACCGCAGTCCGTTGGAGGCCACGTTGTCGGGCAGACCCATGGCGGTGAGCACGTGGCTGGGGGTGTACGAGGCGCTCGTGCAAGCGGACCCGGTCGCGACCGCAACCAGGTCCTTGAGCGTGACGAGGAACGCCTCGGAGTCGACCTCCTCGAAGGAGAGGTTGAGGATGTGCGGAACGACGTGCTCCTGGGCACCGTTGACGTGAAAACGCACACCGGCCAGTCCCTCGAGAAGCCGAGAGCGCACCTCCTCCGCCCCGGCCTGCCACTGTGCTCGCTCGTCCTCGAAGATCCGTGAAGCCTCCGCCAGACCCATGATCAGGGGAACGGGCAGGGTGCCAGGACGCAGCTTCCGCTCCTGCCCACCGCCGAACATGATCGGCTCGAGAGGGGGCCGCTCGTCGTCGAGGTCCTCCCGTCGGCGGGTGACGAGAGCTCCCACGCCCTTAGGGGCGCCGATCTTGTGTCCACTGATGCTGATCATGTCGATCGGGGCAACCAGATCGTCCGGGATCTTGCCGTATCCCTGGGCCGCGTCGACATGCAGGTACGTCGCCGTGGTCCGCAGTTCGCGCGCGAGGTCGGCAACGGGCTGGATCACCCCGGTCTCGTTATTCACGTGCATCAGTGACACGAGGAGGGTGTCCGGACGCAGCCGCTCCATGACCGCCTCCACCTCGACCCTGCCAGAGGGGCCAGGCTTGATGAAGTCCACCTCGAACCCGCGTCCGGCCAGGTGTTCCAGCGGCTCCAGGACCGCCTTGTGCTCGATGGCGGAGGTGATGATGTGTCGCCGCCCGGTCCGCTCGCCGTGGGGCGCGAGCCCCAGCAGGGCGATGTTGTTGCTCTCCGTGGCACCGCTGGTGAAGATCAGTTCATCTGGTTCGGCTCCCACCGTGCCCGCCAGGTACTCACGCGCCCGTTCGACTGCGCGCTTGGCCCGTGTGCCGTACTCGTGACGGCTGCCTGCGTTGCCGAACTCCGCGGTCATCCAGTGCAGGACGACATCGGCCACTCGCTGGTCCACGGGCGTCGTCGCCGCCGCGTCGAGGTACGTCACCATCGAACCAAACCACCTTCGAGCGTTATTTCGCACGTCGTGTACGTCATTTACCTGACGTACGATAGCGTGAGCGGGTGGGATCTTCTGTCGCTTCTCAGTCTGCCGAGCCGGCCACGTCTGCCGGTTTCGAGTACGTTTTCCCGGCCATCCGCGGCATCCAGGCGGGGCGCGAGTTCTACGTGTCCATGTGTCCGCTGCGGCTCATCCCGAAGATCTTCCTCTTCGACGAGGACGAGCTCGCGCCCGAGGTGCGCGCTCAACGGATCTTGAACAAGGGGCGCTTGCCGGCTCTGACCCGCTACATCGTCGACAACCCCACGGACTACGTCTTCAGTGCGTTGACCGCCTCCGTCGACGGGGACATCCGCTTCGAGGGCATCGCGGACAGCGGCGTCGGTATGCGCGCCGGACAGATCCGGATCTCGATGGCCGCCCGGTTCCTGATCAACGACGGCCAGCACCGGCGTGCCGCGATCGAGCAAGCGCTGAAGGAGAACCCCGAACTCGGCGAGGAGACCATCGCCGTGGTGTTCTTCCACGACGCAGGCCTCGCTCGCTGTCAGCAGATGTTCGCTGACCTGAACCGGCACGCAGTACGCCCACCGCGTTCGATCGGGGTGCTGTACGACCACCGCGACGACCTGGCGACCACCGCGCGACTACTGGCGATGCGGGCGCCGGTGTTCAAGGGACACGTGGAGATGGAGTCGAGCACGCTGTCCCAGCGCTCGCGCAAGCTCTTCACCTTGAGCTCGGTGTACTACGCCACCCAGTCGCTGCTGCAGGGCCTGGAGATCACCAAGGACCAGTCCCGAGAGTTGGCTGAGGCGTACTGGGCCGCGGTGGACGGGGTGATCCCGGAGTGGAAGTTGGTGCGGCACCGGGAACTAACGGCGTCGGACGTCCGTCGCGACTATCTGCACAGCCACGGCATCGCACTGCATGCGCTCGGACGGGTGGGCAACTCCCTGTTGCGCAAGTCGCTGACACCACGGACCTGGACCCCAGCGCTCAAACGCCTGTCCTCGGTGGACTGGTCGCGCGCCAACACCGACTGGGAGGGGCGGGCACTCGTGGCCGGGCGGGTGTCCAAGAGCCACCAAAACCTGACATTGACCGTGAACTATCTGCGTCAGCACCTGAAGCTCGACCTGAGCGCCGAGGAACAGCGTGTCGAAGACGCCTACCTGCGAGGAGATTCATGACCACCCCGAAGGCGGCGGCGTTCCAGGACAGGCCCCTGGCGGAGGTCGTCGCTGAACTGACGGACGAGATCCGCGAGCTCTACGTCGCCGACGACGTCCCCTGGGTGATCGGGTACAGCGGCGGCAAGGACTCCACCGCCGTCCTCCAACTGGTGTGGCTCGCGCTGAAGGGCCTGCCGGCTGATCAGCGTGCCAAGCCGGTTCACGTGATCAGCACGGACACCCTGGTCGAGAACCCCGTCGTCGCGGCATGGGTCGGTCAGTCGCTGGACACCATGCGCACGGCGGCGCAGGAACAGCAGCTCCCCATCGAGTCGCACAAGCTCACGCCGGAGATCAAGGACACCTTCTGGGTCAGCCTGATCGGCAAGGGTTACCCGGCGCCCCGGCCGAAGTTCAGGTGGTGCACGGAGCGGCTGAAGATCAAGCCTTCGAACAGTTTCATCCGTCGCGTCGTGCGCCGGCACGGGGAGGCCATCCTCGTACTGGGCATCCGCAAGACGGAGAGCCAGGCGCGGGCTCGGGCGATGGCTCGGCACGAGAAGCGGCGGGTCCGAGACCGTCTCTCCCCGAACGGCAACCTCCCCAACTCCCTGGTCTACAGCCCGATCGAGGCGTGGTCGACCGAGGAGGTCTGGGCGTTCTTGATGCAGTACCCCAATCCGTGGGGGCACAAGAACAAGGAGCTGCTGACGATGTACCAGGGCGCGTCGGATGACTCCGAGTGCCCGCTGGTCGTCGACGACAGCACACCCTCGTGCGGAGACAGCCGGTTCGGATGCTGGACGTGCACGCTGGTGGAGCAGGACAAGTCGATGACCGCCATGATCCGCAACGACGACGAGAAGCAGTGGATGCGGCCCCTGCTTAAGCTCCGCAACGAGCTCGACGACGTCAACAACGAGAGCCAGACGCGGGACTTCCGTCGGATGAACGGCAACGTCCAGCTGCTCGGTGACGGCGACCGGACCATTCCCGGGCCCTACAAGCAGTCCGCGCGCGAGGACTGGCTGCGCAAGCTCCTCGGCGCCCAGACGCAGGTCCGCAAGAAAGCTCCGGAGCACGTCCGCGGCATCGAACTGATCTCGATGGCCGAGCTGCACGAGATCCGCCGGCTCTGGGTGTTCGAGAAGCACGAGGTCGAGGACTCGCTGCCTGGCATCTACGAGGAGGCGACCGGCGAGAAGTTCCCGGGGCTGCCGCTGGACGAGCAGCTCGTCCTGGGGGCGGAGGAGATCGGACTGCTCAAGGAAGCCTGCGAAGACGACCCGATCCACTTCTCGATGACCCGCGAGCTCCTCGCGATCGAGCGACAGTACCGGACCATGACCCGACGGGCCGGCCTGTTCGAGTCCCTGGAGAAGGCCATCAAGAAGGGCTACTACGAGGACGCGGACGACGCGCTGCAGTTCGCGAAGAGGCTGAAGGAACTGCGCGAGAGTGACCCGACCCAGCTGGCGCTGAACGAAGAGACCATCACAGATGCACCTGCATAAGCTCACCCTCCACGACTTCGGCGCCTACCAGGGCCGACAGCACCTGGACCTCAGGGTCAAGCCCAAGCGTCCGATCGTGTTGATCGGTGGCCTGAACGGCTGCGGGAAGACCACCCTGCTCGATGCGATCCAGCTCGTCCTGTACGGACCTCGCGCCCGGTGCAGTGGACGCGGCAACCGCTCGTACGACACGTACCTGCGCGAGAGCATCAACCGCTCGGCTGACCCCGCCCGCGGTGCTGAGCTGCGGCTGGAGTTCTCGATCACCGTGGAAGGACGCCTCCGCACGTACGAAGTAGCGCGGACCTGGGCCGTCAGCGGCAAGAACGCGCGGGAGAACCTCGCCGTCACCGTCGACGGTGGGTACGACGCCACGATCAGCGAGAACTGGGCCGAGCACGTCGAGGAGATCCTGCCCCTCGAGGTCGCTTCGCTCTTCTTCTTCGACGGCGAGAAGGTCGAGCAGCTCGCCGACCCCGAGCGGGCCGCGGACGTCATTGAAGCGGCCGTCCAGTCCCTCCTGGGCGTGAGGGCTGTCGAGCAGCTGCGGACCGATCTGCTCGCCCTCCAGCGCCGGCAGCGGCTGTCTCAGGAGGACCAGGGGGTCCTCGATCAGATCCAGGACCTGAAGGCCAGGTCACAGGTCGCTGCCCAGGAGATGTCGGACCGGAGTCAGGACCTGGCGCAGGTCACCTCGCTCCATGACAGCGCGAAGGCAAGTCTCGAGAAGATAGAGCGGGACTTCGAACGCGCCGGCGGACGGCTCTTCGAAGAGCGACTCGGGCTGGAAGCCACCAAGAAGGACACTGTGGACCGTCTGGCTGGCACGCAGAAGGCTCTGCGCGGCCTCGCAGAAGGGGCGCTACCGCTGCTGCTGGTACGAGATCAGCTCACCACACTGAGCGAGCAGTCGGTGCGCGAGCACCAGGCGCACGAGGCGCGGCAAGTCGTGGGAACTCTCGAATCTCGCGATGCATGGTTGATCGACCAACTGCCCGACAGCGTGCCCGGCGCGGTGCGCACCGCGCTGAAGAAGAAACTGACCGCTGATAGGAAGAAGCGCGCATCAGCCGCTGAGCTGACGGTTGACCTCGACCTACCCCGTAGCCTCGCACAGAAGCTGTCCGCGCTGGATGAGGTGCTGCGAGCAGACGAGACGCGTGCATGTGAACTCCTGGCAGCCGCCCAAAAGACGGTGCACGAGCTGGAGCAGGCCGATCGTCAGCTGGCGGCGGTTCCTGACGAGCAGCAGATCAAGGCCCTCATCGACGCCCGCCAGAAGGCTGCGGAAAATGTGATCGTCGCCCGCGCTGCCGTCGAGCACGCCACAGAACTAGTGGAGGAGGCCCGGGGTCGCCACGAGCGTCTTGAAGCGGATCTCCAACGTGCACGGGACAAGCGGGCCCGGACGTTCATCCGCGAGGAAGAGCTCCAGCGCGTCGTCACCTACGCCGAGAAGGCCCGAGCCACCCTGGAGAAGTTCGGCTCGGCCCTGTTGAGGAAGCACATCAGCAGCCTGGAAGTAGCGGTCCTGCGGAGCTTCCAGACCTTGATGCGCAAGAGCGGGCTGGTCAAGGACCTGAGGATCGACACCGACAAGTTCACGCTCGCGCTGACCAACCGTGACGAGGAGCCCATCGATCCCGCCCGACTCAGCGCGGGTGAACGGCAGCTCCTTGCGATCTCCCTGCTGTGGGGACTGGCGAAGGTAGCTGGCAACCGCCTGCCCACCGTCATCGACACCCCATTGGGGCGTCTGGATAGTCGGCACCGCGAGCACCTCGTGGACCGGTACTTCCCGAATGCTGGGCGGCAGGTTCTCCTGTTGTCCACGGATGAGGAGATCGACGAGCACCTCCTGCGGCGGCTCAAGCCCTCCATCGCTCACAGTTACGTTCTCGTGCACGACGACACCACCTTCACCACCCGCGTCGCGGAGGGCTACTGGTGGACCGAGGGAGCCCTGCATGCCGTCTGAGATCACCATCCGGCTCTCCCAGGCCGCCAAGGACCAACTGGCCTGGCTCAAGCGCCACACAGGGCTGACCCAGTGGAACGAGCTGTGCCGGTGGGCGCTAGCGCTTTCCCTGCGTGACCCCTCCCCCCCGCTCGTCCGGGACATCATCACGGACTCCAACGTGGAGATCGCGTGGAAGACGTTCGCCGGGCCGCACGGGGACATCTACCTGTCCCTACTCAAGCAGCGGTGCGCAGCCGACGGGGAGGAGCCCACCGACGCCGCCGTGAGCAAGACGCTGCTAATCCACCTGCACCGCGGCATCGGCCTCCTCGCCGGACGCCAAGACCTGCGCTCTATCCAGGATCTCGTCGCCCTCACCGCGGAGTAGGCCATCACGTGCCAAGGGCCGGCTTACCACCTTACGGAGGCAAGCCCTTGGCACGTCGGCCCGCGGTTGCTGCGAGAGACGATGCCCTGGGCCTCGGCTCCGTTCAGACGGCGACTATCCCCATGTGATGCCGTTCAGCAACTCGTCGACAGACACCGGTTTGGCCCCACCACTTTCGCTGAGGGTTTCGGCTACCAGGTCGATGACGACGAGTGCAGCTGGCTGATGTCGCACGTTGAGTTGTTCCTGGATGTACTCGAGTCCGCCGTTGGCGTGGTCCTCGAAAATCTTGATCCGCTCCTCGATGCGCGCCCCATCCATGATCTCTGGATCACCTGCCACCACGTTGGCTGCGATCATGTTAATCAGGGCCTCGCTGAAGGCCGGCGCGGTCAGCGTCTCATAGCGAATGGGATCACCGGAGACCGCGGTGAACGGAGCTCGGCGGCCGTAGCGGAACCCGACTGAAGCCGCGAAGAGCAGGATGTCGCGGAAGGTGGCGAAGCCTGCGTCGTTCTGCAGCTCGATCATGAGGGCCTCATGTTGCTGCGGACGGCGGACGCGGACATCGGCCAGCGCGGTCGTCACTTGATCACCTTCAGGTCAGAGTGGTCGGTTGGAGCTACCCGGATATAGGGGTACGACATACCTTCGAGCTCGATGTCCTCGGGTTCTTTCCCCTGCTCGGTGGTATGTGCCTCGATGACGCCAAGGTGGCTGACGTAGGGCATGAGCTCAGTTACGACCTTCCCGAGCCCCTGGCTCTTGCTTACCAGGACCACTAGCTGCGGGGCCATCTGAGCGAGCGCACGCGACACAGCCTGCTGATAGTCCTGATCTAGCGAGCCGAACGCAGCGTCCATCACGATGGGGTATGCACCGGCGTCCTTCGCGGAGTGGCCCTCTGCCCGGCGCTCCTTTCGGATCTCGCGGGCAAGCTTCGATACCGCGGCCACGAAGCTGAGGCTCAGGATCTGGTTCTCACCGGTCGACTTCGGGACCGGTAGTTCAACACCGTTGACATCCTTGTGAAGCGTCAGTTCGAAGCCCTTGCTCAGGGTGGGGACATGATTTTGGTGTGTGATGCTCCGAAACACGCTCTTCAACTCGGTGTCCAAGCGCTGGCGCATGTCTTCCTCGCGGATCGCCAGGATCTCCTCGAGTGCACGCCGTACCGATTGCACCAGGTCGGAGCGTGCCCGGGCCTTTGCCGCGAGCTCGTCGGTGACCTCGGCACGGCTACGCTCCTTTGTCTTCTGCGCGATATCTCTTGCGATGCGCTCGAGCTCGCTCTTGACCGATCCGATCAGCTGCTGTTTGACGCCGATGCGGCTGTCGAGGTCCATGCGTTTCGCCTCAAGCGCTTGGACATCCTCCAGGCGGCTGTCGCGCAGCTTGCCATCGAGTTCGGACTTGCTTTCCTCGAGGCTGGCGACCCGATCGCGCTCGGTGCCAATGCGTTTCATGATCTGCGCGAGACCGTCGCGAAGATCATCGCGTGCGGAGGAGAGCGGAGCGATCTGCCCGCTGAGCTGCTGCCAGGCCGTCTCGACCGCCTGCAGTCCGGCCCGTTGGCGCCAGTCCTTAACGTGATCCCACGGAGCAGTGTGCTCGACCAGTGGCGTACCGCAGATACAGGCGCCCTCGTTAAGGAGCTGGTCGACGAACTCCCGCTTGAGCGGCGCCGGCAAGGCGCCCTTCTGGTAGAGGCCGTCGGCCATCGCCTGGGTCTTCTCGCCGAGCGCCTCCGTGAATGCCAGGAAGCCGCGCGTCGCAACCAAGCTTGCCCGTTCGGCCATCGCCGTGTCGCGCGCGGCCCGAGCCTCGCCGAGTTCCTTGGTGACGGCATCGCGCTGTGCCTGGATTGGGGCTGCGGCAGCGTGCTGACGCAGCAAATCGGTGACGCTATCCCGCTCCTCGGCCAGGACCGCAAGGTCTCCTTCGAGTACCTTCAGTTCGTCCCGGGCGGTCGTCTCACGCTCACGGAGCACGTCTATGGCGGTCTGGATCTCACTGGCCTTGTCGCCGCCGTGCTTCTTGAGGTCCTGGGTCAGGCGTCGGTCGACCTTGGGCAGGTGCACTAGCGCACGCTCGACCTGCTCGAGGTCCAGTAGCACCTTGATGTCCTGCTGAACCTCCGCGTAGGCACCCTTCTTGACCAGCTTCTCAATGCGCTCACCGTTGAAGAAGAAGAACCGACTGACGCCCTGCGGCAGGATGCTGTAGATCTTCTCCTGCGGGGCGCCCACGATCTCCGACGAGCCGTCAGCCGCAGTCGTCCAGAGCTGGACTTCAGGTGAGGGTGCCGACTGCTGGTCTGATTCCTTGCGGAGGCTCGCGCGGCGAAGCACGCGGTAGGTCTGTCCCTCGTGGTCGAACCGCACCTCGACGGCGACCTCTACAGGGTCCCCGATCGCAAGGGCCCGCCACACGCTGTCTGTCACCATGCGTTCCTGATACTCGACGTCGTCGGACATCGTTCCGTATAGCGCCCAGGTAAAGGCGTTCAGGAAGGTCGTCTTGCCGGCGCCATTCGCCCCGAACAACAGGGAGACCGGCTTGATTGAATCCGAGCTGAGATCGAAAGTCTGGACGCCTTGGAACTGGCGAAAGTTGGTCAGCGTGATTGACTGCAGCCTCACGGGATGATCTCCTTCACCGCGGCGATCAGATCATCCGTCGGATCGTACGCGCGCAGGTGTAGCTTCGCCCGCTCGATCTGGAGAACGCGCTTGAGCAGCGCCCGTTCCTCGTCACTGAGCTCCTCGAGCACGTGCTTCTCTGTGCGACCCTCACTGGTCACTTCATGTCCTTCCTCGCCCTGGTCTGTGCCATGCCCTCCGCCTACATGTCCATCAGCTGGTAGCGCTCCTTGAGCGGTCGCAGCACCTCGAGCGTCATCTCGTAGTTCTTCGACAACTTGCCAAACTCATTGGCCCTTTCGAGCTCACGTTTCAGCAGAGCTCGCTCGACATCGAAGTTGATCGGCGTGCCCGCTTGCGGAACCGCCAGGTAGTCGAGGATCTCAGCCTGTTCCTTGCCGTCCGCCCGGCGTAGCAGGCGCCCACGGCGCTGAATGAACTGCCGCGGATTGCTGCTGCTGGCCAGCAGGTAGC
Organism: Peterkaempfera bronchialis; assembly: GCF_003258605.2. NCBI lineage: Bacteria > Bacillati > Actinomycetota > Actinomycetes > Kitasatosporales > Streptomycetaceae > Peterkaempfera > Peterkaempfera bronchialis. The sequence goes on along the minus strand of NZ_CP031264.1, from coordinate 3,376,101 downwards.
CGACGCGGGCATCCGGGATATCGACCCCCTCGTCGAGGCAGCGCATAGCGACGAGCACTCGTAGATCGTCACCGGTACCGAAGCGCCGGAGCAAAACCTTGCGCTCCGCACGCGGTGTCTCCGAAACATAGGAGTGCGCTGACAGCTGCAACTGGTTGCCGACCAGGTTCATCACGTCCTGAAGCTGGTTCGCTCCCGGCGGGTCGCCCGGCTCGGTCGGGCGCCGTCCCTCGGCGCAGTAGACGAGCTGGAACCACGAGTCGGCGCGGACCCTGACGTCTGACCGTAGCTGCGCGAGTTTGCCCTCGGCATGCCCGAGGACGCCCGCCCGCTGCCGCAGGAGGAAGCCCATCGGGGAGTCGGGATCCGCGTCCTCGAGGCTATCGCCAGCCGAGAGCCGCTTGGCAATTTGGCTGGTCAGATCAACATACAAGTTGGTCTCATCGTCATTCAGCTCGACCAGGAGCGGCACGTAGAGATAACGGCAGAGTGCGCCCAGCTCGATAGCCGCGCCAAGCCCCAACTCGAAGACGACCGGACCGAAGTAATCGATCAACGCGTCGGTGCCCTCGTCGTCGAACCAACGCTCCGGAGTCGCCGACAGCGCCAGGCGGTAGGTCGCGTTGGGCGGTAGTGCCGAGCGATAGGTCGAAGAGCCAAGGTTGTGAGCCTCGTCGGCAATAATCAAGAGCGGCTGGGAGATCCGAGAGAGCACCGATTGAAACTTATCGCCGGCGAACGACGAGTTCGTCGCGACGATCGCTACGACGGAGCGCTGGCCCATACGGGCTTCGTTGAGCTGGTCCTCGACGATCGGCAGCCACTTCTGACTGGATTCGTAGACAGCAACCGGACGGACGCCGAACGATTCAACCTCAGTGAGCCACTGGTCAACGAGGTGCTGCAGCGGTGCCAGGACCAGGACGATCAGCGGCTCCTCACGCTGGCGCAGGACGTTGGCCAGTTGAGTCGCGGCGATCATGGCCGTCTTAGTCTTACCAGTGCCGGTTGCCATCTTCAGGATCCCGCGACCCCGGTGCGTCAGCCACGACTCGATCGCCTCCCGCTGGTAGGGGCGGACGGTCAGCCGCTCGGGGATGGTCAGCTGTGCTCGTCCCGTCGTGACGATCGGCGGGGGTGTGAGCGCATTGTCGCGCCCGGGCAGGGAAGCCTGCGGTCGGTTGGCCCCCAGCTCGATGAGGCGATTGCGAGCGACATCTGGGAAACGCTCGACGCTGAGATGCGGCGTCTGGTTGGACCACAGAGCCTGGAAGTCCGCCTCGAGACGCAGTGCCCGGGCACCGTCGCCTGCCACCCAGCCCCGGTACACCTCGACTGACTCGAAGTTCGCCATCAGGCCGCCGTATGTCTCGTTACTGCTCCCGGTGAAGCCGACCATGTCACCAACGGCGTCACGGAAGACCCCGATCTTCTCGTGGTAGATGCCGATGCGTCCTTCCTGCTCGACGAAGGCCAGCTTGATGTCCAGACGACCCTCCGCGATCAGGCGCCCGAGGAGGCCAAGGCCGTCCAGGACCGTCTCGCGCTGCTCGACATCGAGCTCGCGCAGTGTCGCTCGCTCGATCACCGCGCGGACGTCGTAGCCGCGCTCGATGTCGATGATGTCGTCCTCGTTGAGATGAGGGGAGGCAACCAGCCGCATGGTGCCGCCGCGCTCGGCGAAAGCCTCGATGCCGCGGGCGAACAAGGCAAGGCTTGTCGAGGTGAAGTAGCCAACGGCCCGACTGTAAGCCGTCGCTACAGAGAATGCCGGCACGTAGAAGTTCGCGACGACGTCTTCCTGGTCGCTGCGGTAGCGATCACTCAGGGCAAGCGAGCGAAGACTGGATGTAGGCGAGGTCACAGCAGATCCAAAATCTCGTCGACGTCCACGGTCGGCGCGATGCGCTCGACGTGGTGGCCCGTCTCCAGGATGTCACGGACGCTGACAAGCAGGTCGGCGATGTCGCTGTCGCCGCGCTCCCTGTAGCCGCCGATGACGCTGGTCACCGGGGAACCCTGCGGGAGCCCGATCGCCTTGGTCAGTGCGTCCCGGACCTCGGCGATGCCGAGCGTGCTAGGCGCACCAATCAAGCTCAGCGCGTCTGTGAGGGCGTCGCCAGTCAGCTCGCGGGCAGGCTCGAAAGCGAAGCTCCCGTCATCTCGGATGATCACGAAGGCGTCAGTGTCAGCGGCGATATCGCTGTCCATAAGGAATCGGCGGATCGTTCCGAACGACGGCTGGGTGCCGGTCCAGCTGACGGCCTGCGAGCCGAGCGGCGACTGCAGCTGGCGGGTCTGGCCGAATTGAAGCCCAACGATGCTGACGATCGCCATCGGCGCGATGAAGCCACTCCCGCGGAGGTGGTCCTTGGTAATGCGCACGCGGTACGCCCAGGCACCCTCGTGGCGGAACAGACGCCGGGTCCGCTCCGGCGACTTTCGGATCTCCCGATCAGCGCCCGCCAGGCGGACGACGCCGTCCCGGTTCTCGAACGGCGGCGAGCTGGCGTAGGCGACCACACTGCTGGCCGTGACGCTGTACTCGCCCGTGATGTGCTCGATGAGGTCATTCAGGCTGACATGTCCTCCGCCGCGCGCCACCTGTTCCCGGATGAGCGAGCGAACTCCGGCGTAGGCGTCCATGCCCCACTCCGACAGCGCCCAGCGGTCACGGTCGACTCGCTCAAAGCGATCGTCCTGGCTCATGGCGTTGCGGAGCGATCCAGCGCTGCGCTCGACGATGAAACGATCTACGATCTCTTGGGCGCTGAGCGGTGCCCCGGCGACGGATAGGACCGCCGCACCGTAGTCGCCGACCGACTGAGTCTGGGTGAAGACGAAATCGCCATCGATGATGTAGCCGCAGTGCGTCAACCAAGACGCCGTTAGCTCCGGCAGGCGCTCCGGCTGGCTGGTCTCGATCAGGTCGAGGCTGTCGAGGCGGACGACGCCATACTTGTCAGCTCGCTCCTGCAAGAACGTCTGTGTGATCGTTCTCGCGGCCGTCATGGTGGGCGCAACGCACCACCCGTCAGCGATCTCGTACGCGTCATCGAGGCGGTCCAAGACGCGCCAGGCGGGCTGACCAACCGCGTCGACTGTCTTGCCTAGCGCAGGGATGAGGGTGACCAGGTCGTCGAGCGGTCGGATGGTGCGGATCAGACTGCGGACGGTCTCGGCAACGAGCTCGAGCGGGCCGCCGTCGCTCAGGAAGCCGATCACCGCGCCGCGCGCCTTGCCTTCGATCTGGCGCACCCGCTCCCGAGTCACGCCGAGGTTCTTGCCAATCTCGTCCAGGGTGATCGGATTGTCGGCGAAGAGGCGGGCAGACAAGATCTGAGCGGCGCGATGGTCGAGGAGTCGAAGGGCTTCGTCGAAGAGCCCTGCCACGTCCAGGGCGCGTTCGTCGGTGACCAGGATGTCTTCGGCCCTGAGCGCTTCGAGTCGCTGACGGGCTTTGAGAACCTCATCGGGAACTCCGGGGGCCAGCGGCGTACCGAGCAAGGGCTGACTGGGGAGGCCGATAGTGGCGTACCAGGTCGCGATCTGGGAGAGGTCGTCCATCGACGTCGACGTCCATCTCGGCAGCCGGACCTGCTCAATCTGCGGCTGCGGCGCAGAGCGGTTGGCCTGATAGCCCGTCATCACTGTAGGCGTTGCGACTGTGGTTGATGCGTCTGCCAGCCCTTGCAGGATAGCGTCGACCGTGCCGACGCCGACCTGCCGCCAGCCGAGTATTCCGTCGAGCGTGATACCCGACAGATCGCCGGCCCGAGAGCAGTGGTGCTGGACAAGCGCGTTGACCGCACGGGCCGGCAGCTGCAGCTGGTACAGGTCGACGTCGGGGGTCAGCCCAGGGAAGATCTGCTCGATCGTCCAACGGGTGAGACGTGCCATCGCCAGCTCGGATACCTGCGCCAGCCGACGCCGACGCATGACCGCGTCGGCATCGTCGATGGCCTCGTTCCACCATGCGTCGACACCGGGTTCTGCAGCGCCTTTCAACCATGGGAACGCGTCGAGCCAGCTGCGCGGGCGCATATCAGTGAGCGAGAAGTCGTCGGTCATGCGATGGTCGCTCCCTCCTGGGGCTGGATCTTCAACATGCGGTAAGCGCCCGTGCACCATCATGATCGATCGACCGGCCTCAGTAGGGCAGTTCGACCGCTTCTGTGGAGGTGAAAGGCCTGGTGGCTAGCGTCGTTGCGCCCGACCCCACCCCCGCCTCTCGCAACAATCAGCAGTTGTTAGACCGTCATGGCTCCCGTACGCAGCTCCGTCTCGACTTTGGACGCCACCTGATGTTGGCCACAGCTAGCATCCGGGCGAGTCAACTCCCCAACTAGCCGTCAAAAACCTTCCGTGTCCCGCGCAACAATGTTGCTCCCCACCCGACCTGTGTTGTGTGAGGACGCAACAGGCCGACGGATCTCCCGAAGTTCAGTGAAGCGCCCTCGCCCGTCACTCCCATCCAGTACGCTGCAGCGACAACTTCATAACCCCGCTTCACCTTTCGGACGTGTGCCACCGCATGGGGCCCACCACCAGACACCGGAGCGAACGATGATCAGCCACCCCGTCGCCGGGGCGGTCAAGGCTCTGCAGAAGCAGGCCTTAGCCAGTCGCGACACCTACCAGCTCGACCGCATCGACCGTGCCCTGGACGAACTCCTGCGCAACCCGACGGAGGACACCAGCCCCGCGCAGTACCGCATGAGGTCCGCCATGGGGCACGCCTACGAAGCGTTGGAGCGCCGCCGGGCCATCGCCCCCAGCGTCCCGCTCGACCCGGAACGCATGGATGGTGGTCACACCGACGCCCGCTACCCGGTCGTGGAGATCCTCGCGTGGCTCTGGTCGGAGCCTAACCTCGCCGATGGCGAGCGCATTCTTCTCGACGAGCTCGCCCGTGGACACGATGCCGCGTCCATGGCCCGCCGTCACGGCGTGGCGCTGCCCCGCATGCGTGAGCGGATCAGCCGGGCGCGCCGCCACGCCAGGGCTCTCTGGCAGGTTGCGGGGGAAACTGCGTGACACCCAGGCCCCTACGGCTGCGTCCTTGGCTCGTACGCGCCCTCATACCACCCCGTCTGATCGGCACTTACGTGTTGTACACCGCAGGCGGCAGCCCCACTTATGTCGGCCGGAGCGACACCGATGTACGCCGCCGACTCCTTCGCCACTGCACCGACAGGCACGGCGACTACTTCACCTACGACGTGCACCCCACCGCAGTCAGCGCCTACGACGTTGAGTGCGCCCTCTTCCACCTCTTGGCACCCGAGGTGTCCAACCGCATCCACCCTGACCGGCCCGACTTCCACCCCACCCCCTGCGCGTTCTGCCTGCCTCGGCAGACCCGCCTCCACCTCCAGTCCTCGGGACGCCCTGAACACCTGGCCACCGACGCGAGCTAAGGACCCACGATGACGACCACGCCACTGTTCCTCTCCCCGGACGACCACCGCGCCGAGCTCATCCAGGTGGACCGCGCACTGGACTCCATGCGCGACGCCGGCTTCGACCTGACCGCCGCCATCGGTGAGCCTCTGGACAACTCCATCGAGGCTGAGGCCACCTTGATGCGCGTCATGCCGGTGTTCGGCCGCGGCAAGAAGACGATCGACAGCATCCTCATTGCCGACAACGGCATCGGCATCGACCCCACTCAGATGCACCACGTGCTCTCGATGGGTTACAGCACCCGCTACGGGCAGCGGCAGGGACTGGGACGTTTCGGTGTCGGCCTCAAGCTCGCAGGCCTCAGCCTGGGCGAGCGCATCGACATCTACAGCAAGCGGACCGGCAACCCGAAGATCTACCACAGCTACATCGACCTCGAGGAGATCCGGGACGGCAAACAGCACTTCATCACCACCACCGAGACCGAGGAATGGCCGTCCGACGCCGCCAAGCTCATGGTCGGGCGTGACGACCGCCCCTTCGCCTCCGGCACCGTCGTGGTGTTCGGGAAGATCGACCGGCTCGCCAGCGGAGGCACCTACGGCACCTCCCTCGACCAGAAGATCTCCGAGCTCCGGAAGTTCATCGCCCGCGCCTACCGGACCTACATCGACACCGGCCGGGTGTTCGAGCTGGACGGGAAGGTCACGACGCTCCACGACCCGCTCTTCCTGCGGGACAACCCCAGGATCATCTCCCGCTACAAGCCGCTGGACCCGCGCGGCGAACTCATCGAGGAGACCGATCTGGAGGTGGACGGCCACAAGGTCCACGTCTCCGTCGCCATCGTGCCCAAGGAGTTCCGCCCCTGGCAGGGCGCCGGCGGTGAGGTGGACTTCAGGGGCCAGGACATCAGCGACTTCCACATCAACGCCGACAACACCGCCAAGATCAGCATCCTTCGCAACGGCCGCGAGATCTACTACGACATCATCCCGCGCCTGCTGGAAGGCGGACGCGGTGACAAGGTCCTTCGCTACGTCGCCGTTGAGGTGAGCTTCCCCGCCGAGCTGGACGAGTACTTCCAGGTCCGCAACGTCAAGCGCGGCGCGGAGCCCGTGGACAAGCTGCGGCACCAGGTCCGTGAATGGCTCAAGCCGCCCGTGAAGCAGGCGCTCCGGCAGGTCCGCTCGCTCTGGAAGGAGACCGAGACCCAGCAGCGCTTCGCGAACGGTGAGCACAGCTCCAGCATGGACACCGCCTCCAAGGTCGTCCCGGCCCTCCCCAGCGGTCTCGCCGGCCGCGGAGCGACCCCGGAGCTCGAGGAGAAGGTGGTCCAGCAGGCCGCTGCCGACATGGGTCTGGACGCCAACGCCGACGCCGCGAAGATCGAGAAGCTGCGCGAGCAGATCAAGTCCAGGCCCATCACGCTCCTGGACGCCCAGTGGCCGGGCAAGGAGTTCCTGGTGATCCACCACCTCAACGGGAAGTCCGTGGTCAAGCTCAATCACCGTCACGCCTTCTTCGACAAGGTGTACGCGCCCCTCAAGAAGGTCGCCGACGAGGGCGCGCAAGGCATGGAACCGGAGGAGATCTCCGATCTGGCCCGCCGCGCGGAAGCCGCCATCGACCTGCTGTTCATGGGCTACGCGAGGGCTGAGGGCATGTACGAGGACCCCGAGCGCTTCGACGACCTCCGCACCTACTGGGGCATGTACACCGAGGCCCTGCTGCGGGAGGAGTTCAAGGACCAGTGAGCCACCGTGGCAGTGCACTTGACGAAGTGCACTGCCACGGCAACCACCGCACCGCCACGTGCGCCGCCGACCGCGGCCCCACGAGCCCCTTGTGATGCTCTCCAGGCCCCCGGGCCGACCGGTGCGCGACCACCCATGCAGCAACCCTCGCCGCCAGGCGGCACGACCGTACTCAGAGAGGCAACGCAAGGATGTTTGGATCGGGTTCCAAGATCACATTCCGGGACTACGTGCAGGGCACGTGGGGGAGCTTCGACACCCCCGCTGGCCGGGTCGACTACATCATGACCAAGGCCCGGCTCGGCGGTGACGCGGACGCGCCGGAGCGGCAGCTCACGAGGAGCCTGGCACCGGTCCGCGAGGTCATGGATGCCGGCGACCTGGACTTCAACCAGCTCCTGCAACGCGACCTGGACGACCACCGGGTGGCGATCAACCTGATCCCGTACCTGCTCAAGCAGAAATCCACCGGCCCGGCCTTCTTCCCCCCGATCGTCGCTGTGCTCCTGCCGTTCCAGAAGAAGCGGCCGACAGCCTTCCCAGCACTGGATGCGCCTCGCCCTGTGGACCACGATGAAGCGCCCTGGCAGGAAGAACGGGCCGGCAACGCCTTCCGGGTTCACCGCCTCCTGGACTCCGACGGCGAGCTGCACGGGGCGAACCTGGGGAAGCTCTGGTGGAACGAGTCGGAGTCGAGCCTCGTCGTCCTCGACGGTCAGCACCGGGCGATGGCGCTGTTGGCCATCGAGCGCACCCTCTCCCGCACTTGGCACGGCAGCGGCGCACAGTTCCGGCCCTTCTACGAGCACCAGGTCGAGCACCTGCTCAGCGAGCACCAGGTCTCCGAGGTAGACCTGGCGAAGATCGAGGTTCCGGTGACCGTCTGCTGGTTCCCGGACGAGACCGGCGAGTCTGCGCGGCCGCACGAGGCGGCACGCAAGCTGTTCGTCGATGTCAACAAGGAGGCCCGTCCGCCGAGCGAGTCGCGGATCATCCTGCTCTCCGACGGCGAGCTGTCCAATGTCCTCACCCGCAGCATGCTGAGCGCACTGCGCGGTCGTAGCGACGACTACCTGCCGCTCTACGCCGTGGAGTACGACAACCCCGAGGTCAACACCAGTCGGCCCGCACGATGGTCGGTGATGACGAACATCCACCTGCTCAAGATGGCGGTCAACCGCTGCATCTTCGGCCCGCCCAAGTACCTGACCAACCTCGCCCAACCGTTCGGAGGCAGGGAGAAGACGGAGGAGCGCGACCGCTTCATGCGCGCCCAGCTGGACCTCGTCAGCCTCCTGCCGGACTACGTCGACGACGCCGGATACCCCTACACGCTGGACGAGATCGGGGACGCCAAGTTCCCGCTCGGCCGCTCAGAGGCACTGACCAACAGGTTCATGGACACCTGGGGACAAGCGATCCTGACCCTCCTGTCCCGGACCGCACCCTACGCGGCGCATGCGGCCAGCCTCACGAGCTTCAAGGAGAGCTGGCACACCACGAGCACGCACGCCTCGCTCGCCCACGACGCCTTGTTCGGCGGTGTCGGGATCTACTGGACCCTCCGCGACAGCTACGACAGCTACCAGACCAACCGTTCCGAGGACGGACCGAAGCCGCCGAAGTCGGACGTGATCCGGGCCTGGGAAGCCCTGAGGGAACAGGAGAGCGAGTTCGACAAGTACCGCGCCCACGAGTACCTCGGATCCACCCGGCCCGAGGTGGTAAGGCGCTGCAAGCTCGCCTACGGCGTCTTCAACACGCACGCGTGCCAGCTCGGTATGGTCATGAGCCTCGGATCCCTCTGGGAGATGCGCAAAAACCAGCCCGGTGGCGCGGACCTCAAGGACCTCCCCGCCTTCGCGGAAGCCCTGGCCAAGGCATGGAACGAGTTCTTCCAGATTGACCGCGGCCGAGCCCGCGATCGCAGGTTCGCCTTCAGCAAGGACAGCAGCAACCCGCTCAACCAGATCACCAACATGGACACCCCCAACGCGGTGTATTTCCGGTACTTCTGGATGCAGGCCCTCACCGTCCCCTCGGTGTGGCAGCACCTTTCCCCGTGGCTGACCGACCGGGAGGCCTTCGACGCGGGGCTGGGCCAGGCTCGACGCCTCTACCTGGACCTGTGCATCAAGCAGCAGGGCAAGGCCCTGGAGCTCAGCCAGCCGACGCTCAATCGGACCGAGCGCGCCGAGCAGGCCGAGAAGGCGGCTACTAACGCCCTCAAGAAGGCGCTCCGTAACTGGTTCGGGGTGACCGACGAGGAGTTCGAGGCTTGGCGGACCAACCAGCCGCGCCGGGCGGTCCAGCCGGAGCTGGAGTTTGGGGAATCATCCGGCAATGAAGAAGACGGCGCCAACGAGTAACATCCCCAACCGTCCTTGTGGAAGCCACTTTTGGTCGCCTCGGTCTCTGGCCGTCATCTGCCGGGTGGAGTCGGACCGACAGCTGCTAACCTCCTCGCTCTTCTAGCCCTTTCGCCCTGCGTCAGGGCTGGAAGAGCGAGGAGGACTGGCAGCCACAGATGGTGGAGGGCCCGACTGAGTCGGGTGGAAGCGGGGTTGTCGTTCCGGTGCGGTCAGAGCTGACCGCCCACCGCGGTCGTGCTTGGCGCACGGCCGTTCAAATCCGGTCGGGTGAACGGGGTTCGAGGTGACCATGCCGGATCTCCCAGGCGCTCTTGTACGGCGCACAGAAGGCGAGGACATCCGAACCAGCTCGAACCAGGGCGTGCGAGCGCGTAGTCGCGAGGTACATGCGCTTCGGACGGGGCGATTCGGTTGGATCTGTACTTCTGGCGTATCGGGCAGTCCCAAGGTGCAGGAGGAAGGGGCACCCGCCTGCAGGGCTAGTTGCTGCGAACCGCGCGCACTCCAGGTGCATCGGCGGGTCGAGCGTGCGCCGTTCCCTCATAACCTTGGGGCCGCCAATGACCGCCCGCCAATAGGAGAGCGGGTTTCCACACAAGCCGCAGAGGTTGTCGCGGATGCACTCCAGCCGGCGCTCGCCGTCGACCTGCGTGAAGTCCGGTGCGCCACTAGGCGTCAGCATTGTGACGTAGGTGACGGGATAGCCGCGCGGGTCCCGCTCCAGATGCGCGAGCTCTGGCGGGAGGGGAGAGCGAAGCCTGAGTTGGGCTGGGGTCTTTGGATCCATGAACGGGCAGTCCAAGCGATTGGGCGACAGGGGCGGGCGGGGGCAGGCAACACCGCATCAGTCCCCGCTAGTGATTTTCTACTCTCACTCGGCTGTTGAGATTCTACTCTCAAGTGAAGCGTTGGCAAGCACCTTCCCCAACGCAAGGGTTGACTTGCACGAGTGGCGCGGCGTCACAACCTCGCGCAGCGAAGCAAGTGTCACCAGGCTGGTGGTGGCCGGATCCGTTCTCACCCGTTGTCGAGCTGCCGCATTGGCTCACCGCGGGGATTACGGTCGGATCGAGAGCGTCAGGGGTGAGGTTGCTTCACCCCACGTGACGCTCGAACCCCTCGAGGTTTGATCACCGAGCCCTCCCAGCAGCGCCCGCGCAGCGCGGCAAGGACCTCCTCATCGATCGTCCAGTCGATCTGGCGGGCGCCCTCACGGAGACGAGGCGCCGCTTCAACGACCCTCTCGAGCAACCACAGGGGCGAACCAGAAAGGCTGTAGTCCGGGATGGGCAGCCGACCCCGTTGGGCTGCCATGGTGACGATTGGTTGCTTGGTCAGCCCGAACAGCGCCATGATCTCCCCATGTCCGGCCAGCGGCGGAACCTCGGATGCCTCGAAGGTCATCCGCCCGGGGGACTGAGTCTCCTTCAGCCGCGCCAGCGCTGTCGGGTCGAGGGACTTCGGACGGGGCGTCGTCTGTCCGAATCGACATACGAAGCCCAGCGGCCAGTACGGAGAGCCGGAGACGATGATTGCCTGGGAGTAGTCGAGGACGCCGCGGTGGACCCACTTCGCAGGCATGTCCGGCTTCACGCCGTAGAGCGTGGCGAACTCCTGGACGCCCGCGAGGAACGGTTTGGGCTCCATGGCCTCTTTCGGCATGGTCGCTCAGTGATCCTCTCCGGGCCCGTCGGATGTCGGAGCAAGGATATTGGGGAAGCCGAGGTACGGCGGCGGCACCCACGGAGTTGCGACTGCCGGTACTGAGCGGTGCGGTCAGAGCGCTTGTCACAGCTGGACGGGTCGGGGGTGACCAGGGCAGTCACATCGGAGCGCGCTGGCTGGCTGCGAACAGGATGTGGGTGCCACCGTCGCGGGCGCCGAGGCTGGCGCAGGCAGCGGTCTCGTAGGCGAGGAATCGCTCCCAGAGCTGCGGCGACTCCTCGGTACCCGCCAGGACGTCTGGGTCTTCGAGGCTCGCCCAGTTGCTCGCCGATCCCGCGAGGATCTCGCCGCCGCATTCGGTGACGAGGGCGGTGAGCTGCTCCCACGTGAACATGCGGCAGACGTGGGCCATGCCGGGTACATGGCGTAGGTCGCCGGTGCGGATGACGGCGTCTGTGACGTCGGTGCCGTGGCGGATCGCGAGTTGGGTGGCGTCGGGGAAGCGGGCTCGCCAGCTTCCCCACAGGGACATCACCGAGGCGACCATGACGCCGTCGGGCTTCACGATGCGGAGGAGGCCGGTGAGGGCTTTGCGCTCTTGGTCGAAGGCGTACGAGAGCGGTCCTCCGTAGGCGAGGACCAAGTCGAATGCGGCGTCCGGGAAGCGGCTGGTGTCGCGGACGTCGAGGGTATGGCGCGCTTCGACGGCGTGCTCGTATCCGGCGGCGGTGACGTGGGCTTCGTTCAGGCGGAGTTGGACCGGGGAGATGTCGGTGACTACCACGCGGGCGCCGTGTTCGGCGAGCACCGTTGTGAAGCGACCTGGGCCGGCGCCGATCTCCAGGATGCGCTGCTTCTGCTTCAGATAGCGGTCCAGGAACCGGCGGTGGATCTCGAAGGACACCCGACCTGCGACGTCTTTGGTGAGCCGGTCGTGCTCTCCTTCGCCGAGGGTGTCGTAGTAGCGGCGGATGGCGTCGACGGATTGATCGCTGCAGGGCGTCTCATCCGGTGTGTCGGCCATCTGCCTCCGTCCGTGTCATCAGGGACGCCCCTCTGCATGTGGCCTCTGACCTGGTCTTCTCAAAACGGAGCGATTCGGGCGGGGCTCCGCCACTAGAATGCGTTCCCCGTCGTGATGTCGGCGTGAGCGCCGCCGCGACACTCCGCAGTTTCACCGAGAGGACGGTCTCCGGTCCCATGCGTTGGTCCCAGCTGTACGTGCCCACTCTCCGGGAGGACCCGGCGGACGCGGATGCGGTGAGCCACCGCCTGCTGGTGAGAGGAGGGTTCGTCCGGCAGCTCATGGCCGGCCACTACTCCCTGCTGCCGCTGGCCGTGCGCGTCCGCGCCAAGATCGTGGACATCATCCGCGAGGAGATGACCGCGATCGGCGCCCAGGAGTTCATCCTGCCCGCCCTGCACCCGGCCGAAATCTGGCAGCGCAGTGGCCGCTGGGAGGTGATGGGCGAGGAGATGTTCCGGCTCAAGGACCGCAAGGGCGCGGACCTGGCGCTCGGCATGACGCACGAGGAGATCTTCACCGTCCTGTCGCAGGAGCTGAAGTCGTACCGGGACCTGCCGCAGATGTGGTACCAGTTCCAGACCAAGTTCCGCGACGAGGCCCGCCCGAAGAGCGGCCTGCTGCGGGTGCGCGAGTTCACGATGAAGGACTCGTACAGCTTCGACATTGAGGCCGGTGGCCTCGACCGCTCCTTCGGCCTGCACAAGGCCGCCTACGAGCGGATCTTCGCCCGTCTGGGGCTGCCCGCGATCCCGGTGCAGGCGTCCAGCGGCAGCATGGGCGGCAGCGCGTCGGTGGAGTTCATGAGCCCCTCGAACGCCGGCGAGGACCTGGTGGTCCGCTGCCCCGGCTGCGACTACGCGGCGAACACCGAGAAGGCCACCTCCGCCCTGCCCGCCGTGGTGGACGGCCCTGGCCTGGACGCCCCGGAGCGGCTCGACACCCCGAACGCGCGCACCATCGAGGAGCTGTCCCTCCAGCACGACGTACCGGCCGAGCGGCAGATCAAGACGCTGGTCTACGTGGTCGACGACCAGCTCACCCTGATCCTGGTCCGCGGTGACCACAACCTGGTTGAGCAGAAGCTCATCGACACCCTCGCCGCCAAGGCGGTGCGGCCCGCGACCGCGGAGGAGATCCAGGCGGCGCTCGGCGCCTCCCCCGGCAGCCTCGGCGCGGTCGGCATCGCCGAGCTGCCCATCCTCGCGGACGAGGCCCTGCGCGGCCGAACCGACATGACCACCGGAGCCAACACCGACGGCGTCCACCTGCGCGGAGTGTCCATCGAGCGGGACATCGCGGTGGAGCGGTGGGCGGACCTGCGAGAGGTGACCGCCGGCGAGCCCTGCCCCCAGTGCGGTACACCGCTGGAGGTGGTGGTCACGATCGAGGTGGGCCACATCTTCAAGCTCGGCCGCAAGTACACCGAAACCCTGGGCGTGACCGTGCTCGGCCGGGACGGCGAGCGCGTCGTCCCGATCATGGGCAGCTACGGGATCGGCGTGGAGCGCGCCCTCGCCTCCATCGTGGAGACGCACCACGACGACAAGGGCATCGTCTGGCCCGTCTCGGTCGCCCCCTTCGAGGTGGCCGTCGTCATGCTCGGCACCAGCGACGAGAAGGTGACCGAGGCCGCCGAGGGCCTGTACCGGCAGCTGCAGAGCGAGCGGGTCGACGTGCTTCTGGACGACCGCGACGAGCGGCCGGGGGTTAAGTTCCGCGACGTCGAGCTGATCGGCATCCCCTACCGGATCACGGTCGGCGCCCGCGGTCTGGCCGACGGCACGGTCGAGGCCACCACCCGGGCCACCGGAGAGACCCAGTCCGTGCCGGTGGCCGAGGCGGTGGAGCACGTTCGTAAGCTGCTGACTGCCGCTGTGTGAGCCGTCGGCTCGTCAGCCGGACACCCGGTGGAACGCCTCGGTGAGAAGTGTCTCCGGGTAGCAGCGAAGGATCTTCGCGACGCTGCGCGCCTGGGTCTCGTAGTGGCCCATGGCGCGCAGCTTTGCTTCCAGAGCATCGCCCACCTGCATCCGCAGGGTGGCCGACAGTCGCATCGCCTCGACCTGGCGGGGGTCCAGGAAGCCGGGTCTTGCCGGTTCGGTGTACCGGATCGTGCTGGTCACCAGGAGCACATCCGGGCTGGCCTCGTAGCGGTCGAGCGCGGCGAGGGCGATCCGGTGTGCGGCGCGGTGGTCGGGATGACCATTCATCCCGTTGGGCGGGAAGACCACCACTCGATGGGGCTTCCAGCGGCGGAGTGCCTCCAGGACGAGGGTTGTCCCGGTCGCCTCGTGGTCGCTGAGGCCGCCGTCGGGCAGGTCGTGGACCTCGGCGCACGTGACCCCGAGCGCCTCGGCGGCGCGACGCAGCTCCTGCTCGCGAACGGTGGGCAGGTCCTCTTCGGTGCACATGCCGAGGGTCCTGCCCGCGCCTCCGCGGGTCAGGGTGACGGTGACCGTCGTACCGCGGCGAAGGGCGGTCCGGTGAAGCAGTCCGCCGCAGTGCAGGGTCTCGTCGTCGGGATGGGCGACGACGACGAGCAGGTCGGCGACCGTCATGCCGGTACCTCCTCGTCAGCGTTCTTCAGCACGGCCAGGCGGTCGAGAATGTCGGCGTCGCTGACGTTGCCGATCAGGTGCCGGCGGTCGTTGGCGTCCTCGCTGTGCCAGACGGCGGCCTGCGACTGCTCCGGTGTCCACACGAGGCCAGCCGAGTCGATCAGTAGGTAGCGATGCTTGCGGCCACCAGCGCTCTTGGCGGCGATCCTGACATGTCCGGGCGCGTTGTCCCGGGCAACGGCAACGGCGTGCTGGAAGTCGCCTTCGCTGATGAGGTAGCGCTCGCGGTTCCGATGCCCCAAGGGCCCGATCGGCATGAACTGGAAGAGCTGCCACTCCACGATGCCGACGAATCCGCCGAGCAGCCCGGCAAGCGGCGCGATGTCACCGGTGTTGCCGGAGTGGACGACGGTGTTGACGCAGATCCGGGCTCCGACCTTGTCCAGGAGGGATAAGACCGCCAGCTGGGAGGCGACGGTCGCGTGTCGGCGGAACTGTTGCTGCACGGCGTCGGTGCTGCCGTCGAGCGGGATGCCGATCAGGTCGCTTACAGCGGCCACCTCGTCGGCCGCGACCTGGTCGACGGCACCCGTGCCCATGAAACGGATCCGGGCCGTGCCGAGGAAGGCGGTGCCGACGGTGTCCAGGTGGATGCGGAGGCCCAGGTCGTGGAGGCTCGTGAGCAACGTGACGATGTCCGGACGGGTGAGCGGGTCGCCGCCTCCGACGGTGATCTTCTCGATGCCGAACCGGTCGCGTAAGCCGGCCGCGAACCTGAGCACTTGGGGCGTCTCGGCGATCGTGCGGCCGAAGTAGTTGTAGCAGCCGGGGCAGGCCACGAAGCAGCTCTTGCCCGCGCTGAGGATGACACTGCGCATGATGCCTCACTGGCGGTAGCGGGGTCGGGAGTTGAGCAGTGCGACGCCGAGCGGATCAGCCCTGCATGGCCATCCGGTAGGCGGCTTGGTAGCCGTCCGCCATCCGGCGGATCGAGAACTCCGAGGCCACGTGCGCGCGACAGCTGGCGCGGTCGATCGTCGGCAGGCGGCGGATCGAGTCGGCTATCTCCTGGGCGTTCTCGGCGAGGAAGCCGGTGAGGCCGTCCCGGATGAGTTCGGGGGCGGCTCCGGTGCGCAGGGAGATCACAGGCGTGCCGCAGGCCATCGACTCGATCGGCACAAGACCGAACGGCTCCGGGATGAGCGAGGTCATCAGTGTGGCTGCGGCGCCGGCAAGGAGTGCGGTCTTCCGCCGGAAGTCGAGCTCACCCAGGAAGGACACCTGGTCGCCATCCACATGCGGCTGGACCTGCTGCTCGAAGTACGCCCGGTCGCCGGGCTTGATCCGGCCGGCGATCTTCAGTCGCAGTCCCGCACGGCGCGCCGCCTCGATGGCGACGTGGACGCCCTTCTCGGGTCGGATCCGGCCGAGGAACACCAGGTACGGCCACGAGTCGGCCGCTTCGGTGCCGAAGGGGAAGGCTTCCACGTCGATGCCGTGGTGGACCGTGCCGAGGTAGTTGAGTTCCGGCAGGTGGGAGCGTTGGTCGCCGCTGATCGCCACATAGCGCTCGGCGGCGAACCGGCGGAAGAGCGGCGCGTTGTCCTCGTTGAAGAAGCAGTGCACGGTGTGGACCACCGGGGTGCGCAGTCCCTGGAGCGTCGGGATCGCCAGACACCCGGTGTTGGAGTGGACGTGCGAGTGGATGACGTCGAACTCGGAGGCGCGGTCGCGGACCTCCTGGAGCTGGAGCATGCGGTAGACCTCGGGCTCGCGGACGCTCGGGTCCGCGTGCAGAGCCGTCGTACCGATGCTGTGGAGGTTGCCGGCCACCTTGGAGTCGCCAGAGGCGAAGACGGTGACGTCGTGCCCGTCGAGGACCTGGGCCGCGGTGAGGTCCGCGACCAGCGACTCGACGGCCCCGTAGCCACGGGGAGGGACGCTCTCCCATAAGGGGGCCACATGTGCGATGCGCATCCGTTCAAGCTCCTCTCGATACGGCGGCCCGCCGTTGCAGCGGGCCGCCTGCGGCAGTTCGGAACGAGGGGCGTAGCCCGGAACGGCCGGTCATTCGGCCATCGGCGAGGTTCGCTCGGCTTCAGGCACGGGTGTAAGCGCCGAGCTCGGGCACCTCGGTGAGGAAGCTGCGCACCTCCTCCGCGCAGCGGCGGATCTCCGTCTCGTGGGAGTCGTGGGCGAACAGGGTGAGGTAGCGCGCGATGTTGGACTCGTAGATCCGCGGGTTGATGCCGTGAGCGGCCATGGTGTCCGGCCATAGCGGGAGCATCCACACGTGGAAGTGCGGGCGGTCGAGCTTCTCCTCCTGGTACATCTGCACCGCCGCCAGGCCCAGCCGCTCACGCATGGCTCGCCGGACGAAGTGCGTGACCCACCCGAGCCGTTCCACCAGCGGCAGCTCCATCTCGTCGAGAGCGCCGATGTGCGGACGGACACCGACGACCATGAAGCCCGGCACCGCCCACTCCGCGTCCTGCCTGACGGTGATGACGCCGTCGTCGTACACGGGGGCGAGGATGTCGGGTAGCTCTCGTTCCGCGAGGTTCATGAAGCAGCCCCGGCAGGTGTCCTCGTGGACGAGACGGCTGGGGCCGCCCAAGAAGTCGAGGTATCGGTGGCCGGACGGCGGGTCCGGCAGGCTGGGCTTCACCACGGACTCGGGCACGGGGTCTCCATTCGAATCGGCTGATTGTGGGTTATTAGGGGTGTTTCGGACGCGCACAGGCACGTCGCTGACCCAGCGGCGGAGCCTTGAAGGCAGCGTCGAGTGCGCGCGGGCGTCAGGACCAAGCTCTACGGCGGGGCGCTACACGCGGGGTCGTCGGGTTAGCCAGCGCTGTCGCGGCTGTCGACCCAGAGCCGTCGACCACGCAGAATGAGTGCCGGGCAGATGAGGTGACGTCGACTCAGCAGGGGCAGGAGGGTGACACGATGAACCGCGAGCGCCATGCGGACTCCGGTGCCGTACAGCTCCAGTTCGTAGCCACCGCCGTCGTCGATCGCCTTGATCACAGAGGGAAGGACGGTGTGGTCGCCCAGCCACCTCCGTAGCTCTGCATCCGTGCTTCGACTCAGTGCTTGGCTGACGCCGGCAGCGGCTCGCCGCAGGTGCTTGTACGCGGCCTCCGCGTTCGGTAGTACCTCCCAGTCGAAGAGCTGGGCCAGCTCGGTGCCATGCACGTCGAAGTACGAGGTACACCGGTAGAGCACGCCTGGGCGGGTCATGCCGAGGCCTCCAGGCTGCGCGACAGGCAGGGTGGGTGCCGACGTCATGCGGCGCTCTCCTCCTCGTAGGGCCTTGATGCCTCGGGGCCGAGCCGGAACCAGACCTGCTTGCCTGTTCTGCACGGCTTGGTGCCGAACTCATCCGCCATGGCCGCGAGCAGGAACAGCCCTCGTCCGCCGACTTCGTCGTCGGCCGGCTCTCGGATCACCGGAAGGGTCACGTCGCAGTCGCTGACCCCGACGAAGACGCCGGTGTCCGTCTCCGACAGGAGGAGCTCGCAGTCACCGCGGGTATGTTTGTAGACGTTGGTCAGCAACTCCGTGACGCCGGGCTCGGCGATGAAGCTCAACTCGGCTTTGCGCCATAGCCGCAGGTGCGCGCGGACGATCTCGCGTACCGGTTCCATGTGCTCGGGTCGGATGAGGGGGAGGCCCATGCAGTACCACCTCGTCTCGGTCGGCCTCGCGACTTCGGGCGGGTCGCTCGGCTCCCCGGCGTTGAGGCAGCCATCCGGAGGACCGAGTGACGTTACATCAGTTGCTGTGCTCTCGGTCCTCATGGCTGAGTACTCCTCAAGCGGTGCAGATCACTTCGGGCAACCAGGTAACCGCTGTTGAGTAATCGGGAGTAATGTCGGTGGGGGTGTCGAAGGGTGTCACTTCCGCTACCGATCGTGCTGGGGGCCACGGCGATGAAACCGGTGAACACCAAACTCGAGCAGTTGCTGGAGCAGTCCGGCATCAGCCGAGGCGAGTTGAGCAGGCGAGTTCGTGCGAAGGCGAAGGAGTGGGGCCAGGCCCACATCGCGCCGGACACGACGAGCGTCCGTCGCTGGCTGGGAGGCGAGATCCCACGCCAGCCGGTGCCGGACATCCTGGCCGACGTGTTCTCCGCCGAACTCGGCTACCGGGTCACCACCTACGATCTCGGCCTCGCCGACGCCCCGTCCGCCGATCGCTCACTGGTGTACAACTCCTCGTACGCGGCTACCGTGGAAGCCGTCACCAAGCTGGGGAGAGCTGACGTGGACCGTCGCAAGTTCCTGGCCATGGCCCCGTTCGCCGCTGTCGCCGGCGTCGGGCCCTCGCGTGACTGGCTGTTGAGCACGCTGGATCAATCCCCGACTCCTGGACCGCAGGTACGGCTGGAAGACGTGACGGCTGTCCGGAACATGTTCGGCGCCTTCCAGCAGATGGACATCTTCCAGGGCGGCGGCTCAGGCCGACTGGCGCTCGCCCAGTACATGAACGCCCACGTCTACCCCCTGCTCCGTCGGACCTACACCGAGCAGGTTCGGCGGGCACTGTGCGAGGCCGCCGCCGAGCAGACCTACCTTCTCGGATGGATGGCCTACGATAACGGCGAACATGGCACCGCCCAGCGTTACCTGATCCAATCCCTCCGCCTCGCCGAGGAATCGCACAACCCCGCGCTCGGCGGCCACGTGCTGGCTGGCATGGCCGACCAGGCCACCCTCCTCGGCCACCCTGACGAGGGCCGCCGACTCGCCCAGGCCGGTCGAGCCGGACTCTCCGGGGTCTCCTCGCCCGCATGCCTGGCCGATCTCTGGGCGCTGGAGGCTCGGGCCCTGGCCAAGCTCGGCGACAAGGTCGGCGCCGCTCAGGCGATCATCCGCTCCGAGGACGCCTTCGAGCGGGTCCAGCCGGACCAGGAGCCCGAGTGGGCGAAGTTCATCGACGCCGCCTACCTCCACGGCGAGCACGCCAACACCTTCCGTGACCTCGACCAGCCCGACCACGCGGCCGAGCACGCCCGCCTCTCCATCGACCACGCCCGGCAGCAGAAGCGTGCGCGGCGCGGCGCGATGTCCCAGGCCGCACTGGCCGTCTCGCACCTGCAGCGCAATGACCTTGAAGCCGCGCACGCTGCCGGTGTGCGGACTCTCTCGCTCACCAAGCAGGTGCAGTCCTCCCGCGCCATCGAAGCTGTCCAGGACCTCCAGCGCCGCATGGAGCCGTTCGGCGGTCACCGTCTCGTGGTCGACTTCGCCGAACGGGCGCGGGAACTCACTGCTGCGGCCTGATCGCTCTCACCAGCGCAGCATTTGCTACTGGTGCGGGAGCCCGCCGCGTAGGCGGGCTCCTGTGGGGGTTCTGTGGCGGTCATTGTGGTCAGCGGCGGCGACGGCTCCGTGCACCTTTGGGACTCGCGCACGGTTCGGCATCTCAGCCGGTTCGTGAACCTCGGAGGGTGGGCGCGTTCGATCGCCGTCGATGCCCCGGGCGCCCACCTCGTGGCGTCGTCGCTCAGCTCGACGGCGCCGGGACGCCGTGGCGCACCAACGGTCGGCGCGCCGTCATCCGGGTCGACCTCCGTCGGTAGTCGAAGCGCCGCCTGTGTGCCCTGCTGTCCTCGGTCGTCCGGGCATGACGCGACAGGCGTCGGAGGTGAACAGCGGCGGGTGCGGCGTGGACCTCAGTCCAGGTTCCAGGTCGTTCCGGCGAGGAGGCCGTCGAAGGCGAGGGCTCTCATGGCGGTGTCGAAGTCGTCCCATTCGTGCTCGGGTTCGACGTAGTGCCGGTCGAAGTCGGCCCGGGTGAGATCGGGCTCGCGCCATTCGTGGGCGCAGCGGCACCGGACGAAGATCTGGTCGTGGTCGGCGAGGAGGAGCCAGTCGCGGCGGGCGCCGCAGCCGGTGCAGGTGATGGTGATGCCGCGCGGGTTGAGCTCGGCGGGGTATGGGACAGCGCGGATGACGGCACGCGCGGGTTCGGGGGCGGGGTTGTAGAAGTCGTGGTCGTAGTCGGTCATGCGGTCCCTTCGGGGTGGCAGCGGGGCAGCAAGGGACCATACGACGTGCGCTGCCGGAATGGATCCCTCCCCGCGAGACGGACATCGAATCGACACCGTCACCTTGCTGCAGGGTAGTTGTGGCGCTCCGGCCACGCCGGATTTCCTCTCGGCGGTCTGCTTCGTTGGCTGGGTCCTGCCTTCGGCGGCGGTTGACGGGTGACGTCCGTGCTGGGCGGGATTGGTAGGTGGGGGCCGGGGGGCGGACGCTCCGCACCCGCCCACCAGGTTGGTCAGCGCGTCCGGCGCACCTGGTCGGGGGCGACCGGCGTCGGCGGTGTGATGACCGGGGTAGCCGGTGCGCCGGTGGTGCGGCTGGTCGTGCGGGCGCGGGCTGCCCTGGTGCGCAGTTCGTCGGGGGTTGCGGCCGGTGCGGGGGTAGGGAGGTTGGCGTCGCGGCGGATCCGCCAGGTGAGGACGGCGGCGGGTGAGTCGGCGGTGGCGAGTTCGCGGCGCCCGGCAGCATTGTTGAGCAGGGTGGTCGGGTCGTGGCCGGCGGCCTCGGCCTGGGCGAGGGTGGCGGCGAGGGCTGCCCAGTTCTCCTCGGCGAGGAGCCGGGTGGCCTGGTCGGCGGGCAGCGTGCGGCGGACGGCGTCGGCCTGCCGGTCGTGGTCGGGCTTCGGGAGGAGTCGGCCTTCGAGGTGAGGTGGGCGATCGGCTTGGCCGCGTGCCGGGTGTAGGCGGCGCGAAGGTGGTCGGCCGCCGTGCGGGCGGCGTCGGCCTGGTGACGGTGGCCTTGGGAGGCGTGCCACTTGGCGATCACGATGGCGAGCAGAACGAGGCTGGTCAGCATTGTGGCGGCGGCCGTGCCGTCCTTGCCCCGGCCGGTGGAGGGCCCGGCGTGGAGGAGTTCGCTGGCGGCGGAGCGCATCGCGCGCAGGTCGGCACCGGCGGCGCGGGTGTGGGCGGTGCGGGTGTATTCCAGTGCCCGTGCGGCCTGGTGGAGTTCCTTCCTGCTGAGGGTCGTGCTGGTGGCGGCGAGCGTGTCGAGCACTTCGAGGCCGCCCCGGATCACAGCCTCCGCGCGGGCGGCGTCCTGGTCGTCGTCGAAGGCCAGGTAGGCGCGTTCGATGGTGGTGCTGGCCCGGTGGCGGCTGTCAGCGGGCCAGGTTCGGGGGTCGGGCGTGGGGAAGGCGGGTTCGTCGACGCCGAGGGCGAAGCGTGCCTGGATTTTCGGCTGGGTGAGGTCGGAGGCGAGCTTGCTGCCGGAGAACCAGATCGGTCCGCTCTCGTCGCCGGTGGGGAGGGCGAACTTGTAGCCGGTCACGTCGCCGGAGGGCGCGCGGCGCACGGCGAGGAGCACGCCCTTCGCGGTGAGTCGGGCGGTGAACTCCTCCTCGTCCGCGGCCCGGCCAGGGCCTGGCGTACGGCGGTGCGCAGGCGGTCGCGGTCGGTGCCCTCCTGGCCGAGGCGCTGGGCCTTGTACAGCTCCTTGCCCTTGGCGCGCCTGGGGATCGCATCCCGGTACTCGCGGGTGCGGGTCTCGGAGAGGTCGCGCAGCCCGTACTGACTCTCGATCTTGGTGAGTTCGGTCTCGACGCGGTACTGGTCGCCGCGCAGGCGGGCCTGCGTGAGGTCCGCCCGGACGACGGTCGCGAGGATGTGGATGTGGATGTGGTTGTCGGCGTGGCGCACGGCGATCCAGCGGCAGCCGTTCGGGTCGCCGTCCGGTGCGATGCCGGCGGCGGCCACAATCCGGCGGGCGATGGTGCCCCACTTCTCGTCGCTGAGGATGCGGTCGGTCGGGTCCGCGCGAACGGGCCGGTGGTAGACGTGCTGGGTGACCGGCTTGCCGTAGCGGACGACGTGCAGGTCGAGCGCGTCGCGGAGCTGAACCAGGGTGGCATCTGGGTCGCGTGGGTCGCGGCTGGGGTCGGGGGCGAAGCCGCCCCAGGACGCGACGATGTGCGGGTCGGTGTGCTCGTTGGCCTTGCCGGGACCGCAGAGGTACTTGAGCGCGCCGTGCGTCTTGGACCCGCGTATGGGCTTGCTGATCATCGGCGCTTCGCCTTCGCCAGGTGCATGGCCGACGCGTCGACCTCCGCGACGGCTGCCCGGACCTCGGCGACCAGGGCCAGGGCCCTGTCGAGGACGGCCCCCGCCGGGCCCGGCTCGATGCCGGCGCCTACGTTGAGCCGGTAGGCGATCTGGTTGGCGTTGTTGCCGACCGGCGCCAGCTGGCCGCGTGCCGCGTCGAGTGCCGTGATGGCCCGCTCCAGACGCTCGTCACGGGTGGTGATGCCGACGAAGTCCTCGGCCAGCGCTTTGCGCTCCAGGTAAGCGGCAACGTTCAGTTCGGCTGCGGCGGCCAGCTGCTCGATGCGCGTCTTCGTCTCTTCAGTGCAGCGGAAACCGACCTCCGTCGTCAGGGGATTCTCGGGATCGCGGCGGCGACGCTTCACGGTGCGCTGCTTGCGGCTGGCGGCGGTCGCGGAAGGACTGACGACGACGGTGAGCGGCAACACGTCGGCGATGGGATCGGACGGCGAGCTGGCGGGCTTCTCCTCCTTCGCCACGCCCTCGCGGTGAAGCTCCGGTGCTGCCGCCCTCGGCAGCACCGGCTCGTCCACGCCCTCCTGGGCGGGGACGTCCGCGTGCGTGGCCCCGTAGGGGCCTCGTACGCACTCGCTTGCTCCGCTTCGGGTGGAGGTGTGGTCAACTCCGTTGCGGTCCATGAAGCTTACGGGACCTCCGGGCTGGTCGTTGAGGGTCTGGCGGGTGGTGTTCACGGGTGGGCTCCCCGGTGGTGGCGTGCGGTGCGGGGTCATGGTGGTGCTGGGGGTGGGTAGTTTCCGGGCGGGTGCCGGTTTGGTCGCGCTGGACTTCGCGGGATGGGCGGCGCGTCGAGCAGAACCTTCCGGACGTGGACCAGCGCGCGGAACGGCAGTCCCCGGCGCGGGCGAGTTCTGCCGGGTGCGGGGACCGGTGGGTAGTGGACTTCTGCCGACTGCGGCTGCGAGTCGGCAGAAGGCGGTGTCCGGCCGACCTGTGCAGGTCGGCCGGACACGCGGGCGGTCAGTCGGCCTCAGGGTCCTGACGACCCTGCTCGCCGTCCCACGCGAGGCGGAGCTGTTTCATCAGCTCCGTGAAGCGGGTACTGCCGAGCGGGAGGCCAGCCTCCCGAACGGCCTGCTCGACGATCGCGCGGGTGAGTCGGCCATGGGCGATGGCGGCCTGGAGGCCGACCTCCACCAGCCTCTCCATGGGCGCCCCCGGCGGGCGGCCGATCGGCTTGTCCTGCGCGGTGGCGCCGGGGTTCCCGGCACGGGTTTCGTCGGACGGCTCGGCGGGTTCGGTCGGCTCGTCGGCCGGGGCGTCCCCGGTGCCGATGGGCTGGTCAGCAGCTTCTGCCGACTGGGGACCGGGGAGTGCGCCGCTCCACTCGTCGGGCAGAAGGCCAGCGGCGGACAATAGCGTTAACAGCGCGTTGTCGTCGCTGCGGTCCTCCGCCTGTTCCGGCCGGGGGTCGGCGTCGTGGTCGGATGCCACCGCATCGGCGGAAGGCGCAGGACTCGGTGACGCGCTCTGCCCACCGTGGCGGGCGACGAGGATGTAGAGGTGGACGGCGCCGGCGAGGGCGAGCGGGGCGAGGGTGGACAGGACGCCGACGACGGTGTTGCTGAGCCTGAGCCCGCTTCCGCCAGCAGGAAGCTGGTTGAGGCGAATGGCGTGCAGGGCGTTCGCCCAGACGCTGGTGGCGGTGGCCCCGGCGAAAAGGGTCCAAACGTAGGCGCGGGCGGGCCAGCGGGCGGCGCGCAGCACGAGCAGGGCGCGCACGCCGTAGGCGATGAAGCCGTCGATGGTGATCGGGAACAGGTAGGTCAGCGGTCCTCGGACGTGGGTCGCGGCGGCCATCTGTCGCAGGGCGTCGTAGGACAGGACGAAGCCGAGGACGCCGAGCAGAGCGACAGCGAGCCGGTCGTAGATCGTGGCCCGGACGGGAGGCGTGTGGGCAGGGGGTATCGCGATGGTGGTCACGTGTGGTGCTCCAGGGGTGGCCTGGCCGCGCGCAGGCAGGGCGAAGCGGCGAGGCGACGGCGGGTGAAGGTGTGCGGAGGACGCTCCCCGGCTGGACTCGCGCGACGGTGAGGGTGCGCGGGCAGCGGTGTCAGGGGCGGTCCTGGTGGCCGGTCAGGCGGCGGTTCTCCGGCGGCGGTCGGCGCCCGTGAGGATGGCGCGCTCGCACATCTCCGCGAGGCGGGAGGCGGTTCGGTCGCCGAGGGCGGACTTGATCTCGCCGAGGGGCAGGTTGGTGGTGAAGAGCGTCGGGAGCATGTACTCGTAGCGGTGGTTGACCAGCCGCAGGGTCAGCTCCTCCGTCCACTCGGACGCCTTGGCGGCGCCGAGGTCGTCGAGGAACAGCAGCGGGCAGGTCATCAGCTCGCGCATCTCCCGCTCGGTGTCGACACCTTGGCGGGGTCGCTGGGCGGCGTACAGCTCGGTGGCGGTGATCTTCGCCCACCGCAGCCGTACACCGGCCTCGAGCAGGCTGCGGATCGCGCCGTACGCCTGGTGGGTCTTGCCGGAGCCGGTGGGTCCGGCGATCAGGAGCGAGGGGCCCTGGGCGATGCCGGGGGTGCCGCCGGGGCCGGGTCGGCAGGCCCGGGTGACCTGCTGGACCCAGGTGGCGACGTCGGGATGGTCGGCTTCGGCGAGGCGGTAGCGGGGCGGGATGCGGCGATCGGCGATCTCCAGCGCGGTGGGCAGCGGCTCGGTGTCCGCGAGCGGCTGGTCGGGGTCAATGCCCCGCTTGGCCAGGACCTGCTGGCACCGCAGGAGGGCTCCCGAGGCGGGCTGGGGGTCACGGTCGGCGGCACGGCGGGCGCCGGGCAGGCTGGTCACAGGTCCCCCTCGTAGTAGGCGCGGGCGTCGGCCGGGTTGGTGAACGGCTGGTGGGGCGAGCGGGCGGCGGTGTGCCCGGCGCGTGCGGTGTGGGCGGGCCGGGCATTGATCGCCTGGTGGACCATGCTCGGCAGCAGACTGGGGCTCAGCGCCTTCTCGCCCCACAGGGCCAGCCCGGCCCGGACGTGGCCGGGGTGCGTGCCCGTGTCGAGCAGTTCCTTGATGACCTTGGCGAGGTGGCCCTTCACCTTGGCGGGCACCGGCGCGGGGCAGCTGGCGATGTACTCGGCCAGCAGGTTGCCCGCGTTCACCTGCGGCTCGGCCGCCTGTGTGCCGACGCGGACCGGCCGCTTCCCGTCAGCTGCTGCCGACGAGGGCGTGGAGCGTGAAGCTGCTCGGCTCGGAGGACGGCGGCGCGCTCGTCCGGCTGATCGCCGGCGAGGTCGGCGGCCACCAGGGCCCCGGCGTCACCCACACGCCGATCACCATGATCCATGTGTCGGTGAACCCCGGCGCCCAGATCACCCTGCCCTGGCGGTCCGACTTCAACGCCCTGGCCTACGGCCTGGCGGGCAGCGGCTCGGCCGGCGCCGAGCGGCGCCCGTTCCGGATGGGACAGGCCGTCCTCTTCGGGGACGGCGACTCGCTCACCATCCGTGCGGACGAGGTCCAGGACTCGCGCAGCGCCAACTTCGAGGTGGTCCTGCTCGGCGGCGAACCGATCCGGGAGCCGGTCGCCTGGTACGGCCCGTTCGTGATGAACAGCCACCACGAACTCCAGCAGGCCATGGAGGACTTCCAGGCCGGCCGCCTCGGCACCATCCCCACGTCCTGAGCGCCGACCGGGTGCGCCGGCGGTCCGGGCCCTGCCCCTGACCTCTGGGGCAGGGCCCGGTTCCCGCTCTCCGCGGCGTCGGCTGCTCAGCCGAGGTAGGGGTAGGTGCCGGCGAGGTAGTCGCCGAGCTGCCGGCGCATGCCTGGTGCTCCCCTCGGGTCAGGTGGGGCGGGCGTAGAGGGCTGTGGCGTCGTCGTGGGGCTTGCCGCGGGGCCAGCGTTGGCATTGGGGGTCGGAGGACTCCACGGCGCGGACCCGGGCGAGCAGTTCGGCTGGGCCGGAGTCTGCCAGCAGGGCCATCGCCTCTGCCCAGGTGCCCAGCCCGTAGCGCTGGACATAGCGGCTCGCTCCGTCGGACAGGGCGGCCACGCCGCGCAGTCCGGTGAGGGGGACGGTGCCCGTCTCGGCGTGCTCGGCCGCCCGGGGCAGGGCGGCGGCGACCCATGGGCCGCGCCCGCTGTTGCGGACCGCCCGCACCGCCAGCGCGTACTGCATGTGCAGCGCCGCCCGCTCCGGCGAGCCGGGCGCCGTCGCCCACACCTGCCGCCGCAGCGCCTCGCCCGCCGGGAAGGGCTGGTTGTCGCCCACCACCCGGGGCTCGCCGTCCTCCCGGTCGAGCACCAGCAGCGAGTCGCCCAGCACCGCGTACTCCAGGGCGGCGCCGCGCTGCCGGGCCGCCACCACCATGGCCGCCGGGGTGTTGGGATGGGACAGGTCGCAGCGGGCGCCGTGCAGGGCCGCCGTCTCGGCGATGGCGTCGGCCAGGCACTGCGCGGCCGTACGGTCCGCCCGGTCGGTCAGCCTGGCCAGCAGATGCACCCCCAACCGCCGGACGTACCACGCCGTACCGTGCCGGCAGCCGGACTCCAGACCCGCCGGTGAGCTCGACCCGTCGAGCAGCACCAGCGCCTCGGGCGTCGCCGCCGCGAAGTCCTCACTCTGCCGCCCCGGTTGCTGCGGTTCCCCCGCCAATTCCACGTGCACCCGGCCAGTGTGGCCGCCCCCGCGCCCTCACCGACAGGGGTGTGGCACACGCTCACCCGATCGCGTCCGGTCCGCTGCCCTCCGCCCGCCGGGCGCCGGCCCGGCTGGACCCGAACTCCGCCCAGACGACCGTGGCGTCGTCCGACACCTTGCCGCGCCGCCAGCGGCGGCGCTCCGGGTCGGCCGCCTCGGCCGCCCGCACCCGGCCGAGCAGTTCCGCCGGGCCGTCCGCCGCCAGCAGCCGCATCGCGTCGGACCAGTCGCCCAGCCCCAGCAGATCCACATAGCGGCCGGCGCCGTCGCTCATCGCCGCCACCGCGCGCAGCCCCGCCACCGCAGCGGAACCGGTCACCGCCTCGGCCGCCACCGCAGGGTCGGCGGCGGCCGTCCAGAAGCCGCCCGGCCGGTTGCGCAGCCCTTCGACGGCGGCGGCGTACCGCTCCCGGGCCGCAGCCCGCTCCGCCGACCCCTCCGGCAGCGCCGAGGCCGCCCGCCGCAGGTCCTGAGCCGCCCGCTCCACCCGGTCGTCGGTGATCGCCACCGGCCCGCGCGGGAAGTCCGGCCCGTCCAGCACCACCGTGCAGTCGGCCAGCACCAGGTACTCGAAGCGCCCGCCCGCCACCCGGCCGACCGCGACCGTGGCCTGCGGCGTCGCCGGGGCGGTCAGGTCGCAGCCGCCGCCGTGGGCCTTGGCCGTGCCGTCGATCGCCGCCGCCAGGCAGTCGGCGAGCGGGCGGCCGGGCGGGGCGGTCACCTCGTCCAGCAGCCGGGCCCCCAACTGCCGTACGTACCAGACCACCCCGTGGCGGCAGCCCGGGTCGCGCGGCCCGGGCGTCACCCCGTCCAGCACCACAAACGCCTCCGGCGCGACCAGCACGAAGTCCTCGTTGGGCCGCCCCGCCGTGCCGGCCTCGCTCGCCAACTCGATCCGCATGCGGCCCATCCTGCCTCGCCGCCGACCCTGCGCGCCGCCCCGCCTGCCGTCCCCGCCCGCCGCCCCGCCCGCCCGTCAGCTCTCCACGGCGGGGGCCCCGGCCGGGGCGGGTCGGCCGCCCGGGATCGACAGCGCGGCGACGACCGCGGCCAGCAGCAGCAGCGCAGCGGTGACCAGGAACGCCCGGTCATAGCCGTCGGTGAGCGCCTGGAGGGTGTCGAGGCTGCCGGAGTGGCGGGTGGCGGCGACGGCGACGGTGGAGAGGGCAGCCAGGCCGATGCTGCCGCCGCACTGCCGGCTCGCGTTCAGCAGCCCGCTGACCAGCCCGGCCTCATGGTGGTGCGCCCCGGTGGTGCCCATCGAGGTGTTGGCCACCATGCAGAGGCCGATGCCGACGCTGGCGATCACACACGGGGCCAGGAACCCGCCGACGAAGGTCGAGTCCACGCCGAGCTGTCCGAACAGGGCCATGCCGACGGCGCCCAGCAGCAGTCCGGTGGTGAGCACCGCCCGGTTGCCCAGCCGGGCGGCGAGCCGGGCGCTCCCCAGGCTGCCGACCACGGTCCCCGCGCAGAACGGCAGGAACGCGGCGCCGGCCGCGAGCGGGCCGTAGTGCAGCACCTGCTGGAGGAAGAGCGACGCGAAGTAGAAGCCGACCACCATCGCGGCGCCGATGAGCAGCGCGATCACATTGGAGATCCACACCGGGCGGGCCCGGAAGAGGCCCAGCCGCACAATGGGCTGGGCGCAGCGCCGCTCCCGGACCAGGAACGCGATGCCCAGCAGCACCGCGATCCCCAGGGTGGCCAGGGTGCGGGCCGAACCCCACGGGTGGTTGCCGGTCTCCACCGTCCCGTACACCAGGACGCTCATCGCCGCCGTGCCGAGCACCGCGCCGGTGACGTCCAGCCGCCCGGTGCGCTCCACCCGGTGGTCGCGGACCGAGCGCAGTGCCAGGGGGAGCACCACCGCGATGATCGGGACGTTGACGAAGAGCACCCAGCGCCAGTCGAGCAGTTCGGTCAGCAGCCCGCCGAGCAGGACGCCGAGGGCGCTGCCGGAGGCGGCCACCATGGCCCAGATGCCGACCGCCCTGGCCCGGGCGGGTCCTTCGGGGAAGGTCACCATGATGACCGTCAGGCTGATCGGGGCGAGCACCGCCGCCGCCAGGCCCTGCCCGGCGCGGGCCGCGATCAGCTGCCCTGGGTCCTGGGCGAAGCCGCCGAGCACCGAGGCGACGGCGAACAGCACCAGACCGGCGACCATCGCGCGGCGGTGGCCCACCAGGTCGGCGATCCGGCCGCCGAGCAGCAGCAGGCCGCCGAAGACCAGGATGTAGGCGTTGATCACCCAGGGCAGGGCGCTGGAGGAGAAGTCCAGGGCCTGGCTGATCGACGGCAGGGCGACATTCACCACGGCGGCGTCGAGCACCACCAGCAGCTGGCAGAGGGAGGCGGTGGCCAGGATCACCCCCCGGCGCGGGGGCGGCTGCTCGGCCGGTACGGGCGCGGCGGCGGCGGTCCGGCCCGGGGCGGGGTGTGCGGCGTTGTTCAAGGCGGCCTCCCGATGCGTACATAGTTCGCGTTAGGTATGCCTAACTTAACCGCGCGGAGAGGGGGCTCGGCAAGGGGGTTCTGAGACCATGGGGTCATGTTCGAGCGCACGGGACCCGTCGAGCCCGGCCGAGGCCGCCTGCGCGGCCGCCCCCGGCCCGGCCTCACCACCGGCGGCGTCGTCGCCGCCGGGCGGCGGGTGATCGAACGGGACGGCCTGGACGCCCTCACCATGCGCGCCGTCGCCGCCGAACTCGGCACCGCGCCGACCTCGCTCTACCGCCATGTCACCGACCGCGATGCCCTGCTGCTGGCGATCCTGGAGCAGATCGCCGCCGGACTGCCCGTGGAGGTGCCCGGCGGCACCCCCCGCGCGCGGCTGCTCCGGCGCCTCCTGGACGCCCACGCCTATATGGCCGACCACGTCTGGGTGCTGCACATCCTGATCCGGGGCGAGATGGTCGCCGAGCGGGCGCTCGCCTTCAACGACGCCTGCCTTGCCGACTTCCTGGCCGCCGGACTGGCCCCCCGGTCGGCCCTGGCCGCCTTCCGTACCTGCTGGCAACTGGTGCTGGGCGAACTGTTCGACCAGCACCCCCTGGCGCCGCCCCGCGAGCCCAACCAGCGCCAGCGGGCCTTCGCCTCCGCCGACCCGGTACGGCTCCCCGCCCTCGCCCGCTGCGTGCCGCATATCCCCGACGCCGCCACCCGGCACGACGAGTTCACCCGCAACCTCGGGGCCCTGCTGACCTCCCTCCTCGCCACTTCTGAAGCCGACCCCGAAGCCACCTCCGAAGCCGACCCCGAAGCCACCCCCGCGGACGGCGCCGAAGCAGGCCCCGCCGTGCCGTGACCGGGCGGGCGAAGGCAGCCGCCCCCACGCGGGAGACGGGGGTTCTCCCGGATGGGGGCGGCGGGTGCCAGCGCAGGCGGCGGCTCAGTCCTGGTGGATGAACTCCTGGACCAGCTGGACGAATTCGGCGGGCTTCTCGAAGACGACCACATGGCCGCTGTCGAGCTCGGCGTAGCTGCTGCCCTCGATCCCGGCGTGCAGCTCGCGGACGAGCTCGACCGGGATGGTGGCGTCCTGGGTGCACCCGATCACCAGGGTCGGGGCCTGGATCTTCGGCAGCAGCTCGCGGATGTCGACGCGCAGATTGAGGTCGATGTGGCGGAGGGCGCCCTCGGTGGGCTGGTTGCCCTTGATGATGCCCTCGACCTGCTCGCTGCCCAGGGTGTTGAGGAAGGTCCGGCTGAAGGCGGTGAGCGTGCCGAAGCGGCCGAAGGCGTCCGCGTCGCCCTTGGTGCCGCGCCAGGTGGTCATGTGGTTGCGCAGGTACTCGTCGTGCGGGTGGGACCAGCCGGCCGTCAGCACCAGTCGGCGGACCAGGTCGGGGCGGGTGGCCGCGACGGTGGCCGCGACCACGGAGCCGAGCGAGAAGCCGACCAGGTCGACCGGCCCGTTGCCGGCCTCCTCGATCACACCGGCGATCTGCTCGGCGAGCAGCTCGGCGGTCAGCTCACCGCCGTCGTCCTGGGTCTCGCCGCAGCCCGCGAAGTCCGGAAGGATCACGGTACGGCGGTCGGTGAAGTGCTCGACCAGGTGGCCCCAGGTGCCCTCGGAACCGAAGCCGGTGCCATGCACAAAGACCAGGCCCGGGCCGGAGCCGTCCTCGCGGTAGTGCACGCGGGCGTTGCCAGCAGAGACGGTAGGCATGTGGATGTGCTCCTTCATGGGGATGTGCCGGTGCGATCTGGTGTCGTTCTTCATTGAACCCAGCGGCCGGACGGTACGGCCCGTAGCGGCCGATAACCTGTCAAGTCGTCTACCGACCACCAGAGTTGTGCTGATAAGAGGTCAGGAGTGCGCGGCGAGGACGGGCTCTTCGGCGGCGGCGGCCTCGGCCTGCTTCGGGGTGCGCGCGAAGTTGAGCGCCACCAGGATCAGCAGCACGATGCCCGCGGTGGCGACCAGGACGGCGGTGCGCAGCCCGTGGGTGGTGGCGATCCGCAGCGCCTCGCCGGTGCGGCCGCTGGTGCCGGCGTTGGCGATGGCGACCAGGACGGCCAGGCCGACCGCGCTGCCGACCTGCTGGCCGGTGGAGACGATGCCGGAGGCGATGCCCTGGTCGTAGGGGGCGACGCCGGTGGAGGCGGCGGCGAACATGGTGGTGAAGATGACGCCCTGGCAGACGCTGAGCACGATCAGGCCGGGGAGCAGCGCGGCGTACGAGCCCTCGGGCGACATGGAGAGCGCCATGGCGGCGGTGCCGGCCGCGCCCAGGACGAAGCTGCCGATCAGGGTGGAGCGGATGCCGAACCGGGTGGCCAGCCGACCGCCGAGCATGGAGCCGAGGAAGCCGCAGGCCATCGGGATCAGGAAGGCCACGCCGGTGCCCAGGGCGCTGTAGCCGTGCACATTCTGGAAGTAGACGGTCAGGAAGTAGAGCAGGGTGCCGAAGGTCGCCATGAAGAGGAAGGTGGTGACCACGCCGGTGCCCAGATTGCGGTTCCGGAAGAGCCGGAGCGGCATCAGCGGGTCGCTGCTGCGGGACTCGATCACCAGGAAGGCGGCCACCAGGGCGAGGCCGGCGACGGCGCTGGTGAGGATGAGCGGCGAGGTCCAGCCGGAGGCCGGGGCCTGGACCAGGGTGAAGACCACCAGGGTCGCGCCCAGGGTGGCGGTCAGCGCGCCCGGCAGGTCGAAGGCGCGGCCCTGGCCGCGAGGGCCGTCCGGGGCGATCAGCGAGAAGGCGAGGATCGCGGCGCCGCCGGCCAGCGGGACATTGACGAAGAAGACCGCTTCCCAGCCGAATGCCTGGGTCAGCACGCCGCCGAGCAGCGAGCCGATGACCATGCCGCTGGCGCCGGCGGCCGCCCAGACGGAGAGCGCCCGGTTGCGTTCGCGGCCCTCCGCGAAGCTGGTGACGACCAGCGCCAGGGTGGCGGGGAAGAGGAAGGCGCCGCCGAGGCCCTGGAGGGCGCGCGCCGCGATCAGCAGGCCGGAGGCGGTGGCCAGGCCGCCGATCAGCGAGGAGGCCGCGTACAGCAGCAGGCCCAGGACGAACATCCGGCGGCGGCCGAAGAGGTCGGAGGCCCGGCCGCCGAAGAGCAGGAAGCCGCCGAATGCGACCGCGTAGGCGCTGACCACCCACTGGAGGTTCTGCGCGGAGAAGCCGAGGCCGCTGCCGATCTCGGGGAGCGCCACATAGACGATGTTGTAGTCGATGGAGACGATCAGTTGGGCGAACGCCAGCAGGGCCAGGGTCAGGCCCGAGCGGCGCTGCCGGGACGCCTGGTCGGCGCCTGCGGCTGACGGAGACATGGGATGCCTTTCGATGGTGAGGGGCGGACGGGTGTCACAGGTCGGTGCGCAGGACGATCCGTTTGCCGTTCAACTCGCCCTGTTCCAGGCGGTGGTGGGTCTCCGCCGCAGCGCCGAGCGGGAGCTGCCGCAGGGACCGCGGGCGGAGCAGCTTCGCGGCCAGCAGCCGGTTGACGGTGGTGGCGGCCTCGGCGAGTTCGGCGGCGGTGGCGTGCGAGATGGCGAACCCGGTGATCGAGCCGTCCTTCATATAGAGCTGCCCGGCGGGCAGCACCGGGCGTGACCTGGCCCCGGCCAGCAGCACGATGCGGCCGCGCGGGGCGAGGAGGGCCACGGCGGTGCCGAGGTCGTTCCGCCCTGAGGTGTCGAGGTGGACATCGACGCCGTCGGGGCAGAGGTCTCTGATCCGCCGGTCCGGCTCGGGGTCGCGGTAGTCGACGACCTCCGCCGCCCCCAGGGAGCGGCAGTACTCGGCGTCCTGGGCGCTCGCCGTGGCGATCACGCGTGCCCCGGCCTGGGCGGCCAGCACCACCAGCGCACTGCCGACGTTGCCGGCGGCGCCGCCGACCAGGACGTTGTCGCCGGCGCGCACCCGGCCGTGGGTGACCAGGGCGAGATAGGCGGTGGCGGCGGGGTGCACCACAGCGACCGCCTCGGCCTCGTCCACCCCCGGCGGCAGGTGGTACAGCCGGTCCGCCGGGACCACGGCCCGTTCGGCTGCGGCGCCCTGCCGGCCGCCGTGGCCGAGGCTGTTGCACCAGACCCGGTCGCCGACGGAGAAGCCCGGGGCGCCGGGGCCGGCCGCCGCGACCCGGCCGACCAGATCGCGGCCGATCACAAAGGGGAAGGGGACCGGGGTCCGGAATACGCCCGAGCGGACGAAGGTGTCCACCGGGTTGACCGAGACCGCGGTGACGTCCACCAGGACGTCGGTCGGACCCGGAGCCGGTGAGGGCACCTGGCCGTAGCGGATGTTCTGCGGTGGACCCAGCTGCTCGATGAAGGCTGCGCGCATGACCACAGATCCTCCTGGAGGAAGCGGGGCTCGCGGCCCGGTCGGCTCATCGTTCGTCAACTCCCCTGGGCCCGAAGGGCTTTCGGCGTGGGCCGACCTGACATAGATGCTACACCGGCCAGTGCAGTTAGTCGACTGCACCGTGTAGTTTACTCATCGCCGGGACAGCACCCACCAAACCCGGACACCTCAGGCACCCCACCCGCAAGGACGGTTTCCCGTGGCCACTGACCAACTTCTCGCCGACCCGGTCGGCACCGCCGACACAGCGCCGCCGAAGCGTTCCTTCACCCATCGGCTGCCCTCGCTGACCGGCCTGCGGTTCCCGGCCGCACTGGCGGTGTTCCTCTACCACGCCGCCCTGCCGATCCCCTCGCTGCGGCTGCTCGCCGACGACGGCGCCGAGACGGGCTTCACCAGGCTCGCCGGCCAGGCGGGCGGGCTCGGGGTCACCTTCTTCTTCGTCCTCAGCGGCTTCGTCCTCGCCTGGTCGGCGAGAAAGGGCGACACCGCGACGCACTTCTGGCGGCGGAGATTCGTCAAGATCTACCCGAACTACGTGATCGCCTGGGTCCTGGCGATGGTGGTCTTCGCTGGCGCCTACACCCCGATGCGCACCGCGCTCGCCAACCTGCTGATGGTCCAGTCGTGGATACCCGACTTCAACACCTACTTCAGCGTGGACCCGCCGAGCTGGTCGCTCGGTGCGGAGGCCGTCTTCTACCTGGCCTTCCCGCTGCTGTACGGCGCCTGCCGGCGCATCCGCCCGCAGCACCTGAAGTACTGGATCGGCGGAGTGGTCGCCGGCATCGTCGCCACCCCGCTCGCCGCCTACGCACTGCTGCCCGACACCCCCGGCATCCCCGGCGGTGACGCCAGCTCGGTGGTGCAGTACTGGTTCGCCTATGTGCTGCCGCCGGTCCGCATGATGGACTTCGCCCTCGGCATCCTGGCCGCCCTCGCGGTGCGGAACGGCCGCTGGCGCAACATCGGCATGGTCTGGTCGAGCCTGCTGCTGGTCGCCGGCTACGCCCTCACCCGCTATGTGCCGTACCTCTACGGCCAGCGTGCCGCCACCATCGTCCCGGTCGTGCTGCTGATCGCCGCCGCCGCCCTCGCGGACAACGAGAACCGGTTCACCCTCTTCCGCAACCGGGCGATGACCTGGCTCGGCGAGATCTCCTTCGCCTTCTACTTGCTGCACTTCATCGTGCTGGCCTACCTCCGCGAGCTGTTGGGCGCCAGGATGTTCTCCGTTCCCGCCACCATCGGTCTGCTGATCGGCGCGGCCGCCGTCAGCGTGCTGCTCTCCTGGGCGTTGTACGCCCTGGTCGAGGCACCGATCACGCGGCGCTTCTCCAAGCCGCGCCGCCGCAGCCGACTCGGCTGAACCCCGGCACACCTCACGCAGAACCCCGCCCAGCACCCCACCAGCAGAACGCCACCCAAGGAGATCCCCGTGAACAAGCCCGTGAACAAGCCCCTGGACAAGGTCCTGGACAAGGTCCTGGTCATCGGCGCGGGCGGTCAGGTCGGCGCCTCCGTGGTCGAGCAGCTCCTCGACGCCGGGGCAGCGGTCCGGGCCGGTGCCCGCAACCCCGAGAAGCTCTCGCTGCCCGACTCGGTGGAGGTGGTGCGGACGGACCTGCTCCAGCCGGAGACGCTGAAGGCCGCACTGGACGGCGTCGCCAAGGTCTTCCTCTACGCCGTGCCGCAGGGCATCGCGGACTTCCTGGACGCGGCCCGGGCCGCCGGCGTCCGCCAGATCGTGCTGCTCTCCTCGCAGACCGTGGTGGACGCCTTCCCCGAGCAGAAGCCGATCACCGAGATGCACCAGGCCGTCGAGGAAGCGATCGTCGCCTCCGGGATCCCCTACACCTTCCTGCGACCGCACAACTTCGCCACCAACATCCTGATGTGGGGCTGGCCGGAGTCCATCCGGGCCGAGGGCAGGGTGCGCTTCCCCTACCCCGAGTCGCACAGCGACGTGATCCACGAGAAGGACATCGCCGCCGTCGCGGTCGCCGCGCTCACCGGGCCCGGCCACGAGAACCGGGCGTACTTCCTCAGCGGGCCCGAGTCGGTGACGCAGCGCCGCCAGCTGGAGATCATCTCCGAGGTGATCGGCCGACCGCTGGAGTTCGAGGAGCTGACCGAGGCCGAGGCCAGGGAGGCGCTGGCACCGATCGTGCCGGTCTGGGTGATGGACGCGGTGGTCGGCTACTGGGCCCACTCCGACGGCATCCCGACCCATCTCTCCGACACCGTGGAGCGGATCACCGGACGCCCGGCCCGCACCTTCGCCGAGTGGGTGGCGGACCACGCGGCGGCCTTCACCCCCTGACCGGCGGGTCCTGGCGGACGGGCTCCCGTGGGTGGGCGGCGGACCTCGGTCCGCCGCCCACCCACGGGAGCCTCATGGTGTGCGGACCACCGCGGACCGCGCCGACCGGCGCGATCCCGGCCCGCCCCGGGGTCGCGATGGTGGTGCGGCCACCATCGCCGGGGTCAGGCAGGTGAGCTGTGCACCTTAGCGGGACGGGCCCGGATACCTAGCTTGAGAGACGGCGAGCACCAGCCATCCGTCCAGCTGAGGGGTTTCCATGAGCGGCCTGGCCCTGCACACCGGGGATGCCCTGGAAGAGAGTCGCACACCGGCCTTCGACCACGCCTCCCACGACGTCCTGCTCCCGGAGTTCTGCTCCGTGCTCTTCGCGTCGCTGCCCCGCAGCGACCAACGGCACAAGGGCGCGCAGTATGTGCGCGGCCTGCTGGAGGCGCAGGGCCGCAAGTCGATACGGAACATCGCCACGGTGGTCGGCGGGCAGGCGGCGGAGCAGAGCCTGCACCACTTCATCACCAGCTCCACCTGGGACTGGAATCCGGTCCGGCAGGCCCTCGCCCAGCACCTCGCCCGGATCGCCCCGCCGCAGGCATGGGTGGTCCGCCCGATGGTGATCCCCAAGGCCGGGGACCACTCCGTCGGGGTGGACCGCCGCTTCATCCCGGCACTCGGGCAGGTGCTCAACGCCCAGCAGGCGGTGGGGGTGTGGGCCGCCTCGGAGGAGCTGAGCTGCCCGGTCAACTGGCGGCTGCACCTCCCGGAGACCTGGCTCGACGACGAACCGCGGCGCAGCCAGGCGCTGATCCCGGACGAGGCCGACGCGGAGACCCTGGGAGACTGCGCGGTCGAGGTGGTCCTCGGCCTGCCGGCCCGCTGGGGCCTGCCGAACCGGCCGGTGGTGCTGGACGCGCGCGACACCGACGCCCTGCGCACCATCCGCAGGCTGCGGGCGGGGCGGGTGCCGCTGCTGGCCAGGATCAGCGGGTCGCTGCCGCTCGCCCTGGCCGGACCGGTGGCGCACGGCCGGATGGCCGAGCCGGCCCCGGCGTACCAGCTGATGGCGGCCGCCCGGGATCTGCGGCGTCCGGTGGTGTGGTCCGCCCACACCGGCGGCGGGGTGCGCACCAGCCTGGTGGCGGCGGTCCGGGTCCGGGTGCCGGCGCAGTCGGCCAGGGCGGTCGCGGGGGTGCGCGGCGGGGAGTGGCTGCTGCTGGGCGTGAGCGTGCCGGGTCGGCAGCGCACCACCGAGCTGTGGCTGACCGATCTGGTGGACGTCCAGCCGGCGGCGCTGCTCCGGTTGGGGCGGCTGATCGACCGCGTCGACCTGGACTGCGCCCGGATCGCCGACCGGGTGGGTATCCGGGACTTCGCCGGGCGGTCGTTCAGCGGGTGGCACCGCCACATCACGCTGGCCTCGGCCGCGCACGCGGTGGCCGCGCTGAGCGGGGGCGGGGTGGACGGGCGGCTGGGCCGCGCGTCCTGACCGCTCAGCCGCCGTGGTCGGCCGTTCCGTCCTCGGCCGAGCGCGGGGTGCGGTCCAGCAGGATCCGGCGGATCCGGGAGAGCTTCAGCGCCAGTTGGATCTCGAAGGCCCGCTCGGGCTTCTGCCACTCGGGGCCCAGCAGTTCGCTGATCCGCTCCAGTCGGCGGGCCACCGTGTTGGGGTGCACATGCAGCTTCTGCGAGGCATAGGTGGGGCTGTTGCCGGTCTCGAAGTAGGCGTCCAGGGTGCGGGCGAGTTCGGTGAGCCGCTGCTGGTCGTAGTCGAGCACCGGGCCGATGGTGGAGTCGATGAACCCCTCGACATCGTGGTTGTCGGCCAGCAGGACGCCGATGAAGCCCAGTTCGCGGGCCGAGGCGGAGCGGCCGACGGCGCCGAGCGAGGTCATCGCGTCCAGGTAGCGCAGTGCCTCGTGGTAGCTGTGGAAGACCGAGGTCGGGTCCGAGGCCGGTCCTGCGGCGCTGACCGTCACCGGGTGGCCGAGCAGGGAGGTGAGCTCCTCGGAGACCGCGCGGGCGGCCGCTCCGGGGTCGGTGCCGGGGAGCAGCAGCACGGCCCGGCCGTTGTCCACCCGCTTGAGGCCGCCCATCCGGTGGGCGTACAGGGACGCCCAGGTGGCGACCTTGCCCCGGGCCTCACCCTCGGGTCTGGCGATCACCAGGACATGCGGGGTGCTCAGGTCGATGCCGAGCCGGCGTGCCCGTAATGCCAGCTGCTGCGGGGGTCGCTGCTGGTTGCTCAGTAACTCGTCCAGCAGCTCGTCGCGGACATGGCCGACGGCCGTGGCGGCGCGGTTGCTCTCCAGCAGCAGCGGGACCGCCATCGCCTGGGCGACCAGCCGGGAGATCTGCTCGCCGCGGTCCGACTGGGGGAGGGCGGGGCGGAGCAGCAGGGTGCCGAGGTTGGCGGTGCCCGCCGAGATGGGGGCCGCCCACAGGCCGCCGGGCAGCCGGATCGGGCTGTGCGCCGCATGGGCGTCCATGGTGGCCGAGACCACCGTGTCCTCGTCCGGCCGGGGCAGTTCGCCGGCGGTGGCGAGCAGGGTGCCGTCGAAGGCGTACACCCGCACCCCGGCGTCGAGCTGCCGGCTGGCCTCGCGGCCCAGCGCGTGCGGGTCGCCGCCGCTGAGCGCAAGGGAGATCAGCAGATGGTGGATGTCGCTGAGTTCGCGTACTTCCTGGAGGCCGGCCTCGGTTCTGGAGCTCTGGAGCTCCAGGGCGGAGACGGTCGCGGTGGACTGGTCGAGCAGCCGGGCCTTCTCGATGGCGACTCCGGCGAGGTCGCCGAGCGAGCTCATCAGGGCGATCTCGTCGGTGGTGAAGTGGCGGACGTTCCGGTCGGCGACATAGAGCACGCCGAACGGCCGGGTGCGGTGGCTGAGCGGTACGCCCATGATGGCGTGCAGCCCCTCCGCCCGGACCACTTCGTCGATCACCGGGCTGTGCGGGATCCGCTCGTCCACCAGGTAGTCGGCGGTCCAGAAGGGGGCGGGGCTGGCCAGCACACTGCTGCCGAGGCCCGAGCCGTCGGGCAGCCGGAGCCCCACGCTGAGCGTCGAGGTGTGCCCGTCGGAGGTGCGGATGTAGATATAGCCGTGCTCGTCGTCGGGGAAGCTGATGTAGGACATGTCGACGCCGAGCAGCAGCCGGGCCCGCCGGGTGATGACCTTGAGCAGGGTGTCCAGGTCGTACGGCATGGCCAGGTCACGGGCGGTGTCCACCAGTGCGGAGAGGCCGGCCTCGCGCTGCTTGCGGCGCTTGGACTGGGTGCGGATGCTCAGGCCGAGCTGCTTGAGCCGTTGCAGCGTCTCCAGGTCCTCGCTGGAGGTGCAGCGCCGACGGGCCCCCTCCACCAGTTCCTCGAACTGGGCGACCGGCGCCTCGCTGGCCAGGAGTTCCAGGACGTTGAATGCAACCGTGTCCGCCGGCCCGCGCGTCATCATGTCTCCCCCCGGAGCCGCAGCACTGAGTGACGCCCTGTCATCGGACGCTATGCGCCGAGGGATACGTTCGTCAAGCCTCGGTCAAGGGGTGGTGCTGAGCCCACCGGTGTCCTGGCCACCCCTGCTCGTCACCCGGTGTGTTGCCGCATCACCTTCCGCTACGCCCGCGCTTTGGTGAGGGTTGTGCACCGCAAGCAGACGGCGGGCGGCGAACAGCCGGTGAGCTGTGGGGAGACCAAATGATGCTGGACGTCATGGACTACAGGCGCTCGCTTGAGCGGAGCCGCCTCTCGCGGATGCGCCGGGCGGGGGCGTCGACGTTCACGATGCTGGAGCGCGAGTGGGATCTGCTGCCGGGAGTGTTCGCTCCGTCGGACTCCCCGTCGACAGCGGTCGCCCTGGACCTGCTCGGGCTGGCCGGGCCCTCGCCCTCGGCGCGGGGCTCGGTCCTGGAGATCGGCTGCGGCACCGGCATCATCGCCGTGGCCGCCGCGCTGGCCGGCTGCGAGCGGGTGGTCGCCTCGGACATCAGCCGGACGGCGGCGGAGAACGCGGCCCTCAACGCGGCGCGGCACGGTGTGGCCGACCGGGTCCGTACGGTGCAGGGCGACCTGTTCGCGGGGCTCGACCCCGAGGAGCGGTTCGACACCGTCTTCTGGAGCTCCAACTATGTGATGGCGCCCGAGGGCTACGACTACCAGGACATCCACGAGCGGGCCTATGTGGACGCCGGCTACCAGGCGCACCGGCGCTTCCTGGCCGAGGCGCCGGGCCGGCTGGCCCCGAACGGGTCGGTGCTGCTGCACTTCTCCAGCCGGGGCGACCTGGTCAGCCTGCTGCGGATCGCCGGCGAGTGCGGCCGGGCGCTGCGGATGCTGCGGGTGCTGCCGGTCCAGGAGGGCGAGCACGAGGTGCAGCACATGCTGATCGAGGTGGCGCAGCGGCCGCAGCGGCCGCACGTCCCGGGGATACGGACCGAGACCGAGACGGTGCCCGAGCAGGGCCGTCGGCAGCGCTGAGGAGGGTGGGAAGACGGTGCGTACGCTGCTGGTCGACAACTACGACTCGTTCACCTACAACCTGTTCCACTACCTGGCCGAGGTGAATGGCGAGGAGCCCGAGGTCGTCGTGAACGACGATCCGTCCTGGGACCACCGCCAC
This sequence comes from Peterkaempfera bronchialis, assembly GCF_003258605.2. Taxonomy (NCBI): domain Bacteria; kingdom Bacillati; phylum Actinomycetota; class Actinomycetes; order Kitasatosporales; family Streptomycetaceae; genus Peterkaempfera; species Peterkaempfera bronchialis. Next base: position 3,334,825 of record NZ_CP031264.1, on the reverse strand, counting down.
CTCGACGCCTTCGACAATGTGGTCCTCTCACCCGGGCCCGGGGACCCCGGGCGGAGCGCCGACTTCGGCCTCTGCCGGGAGATCCTGCAACACGGCGAGGTGCCGACGCTGGGGGTGTGCCTGGGCCACCAGGGGATCGCGGCGCTGCACGGCGGCCGGGTCTCCCGAGCCCCGGAGCCGTACCACGGCCGGGTCTCCGCCGTGCTCCACTCCGGCGGCGACCTCTTCGCGGGCCTGCCGTCGCCGTTCGAGGTGGTCCGGTACCACTCGCTGGCCGTCGACCGGCTGTCGCCGGAGCTGGAGGGCACCGCCTGGACCAGGGACGGCATCGTGATGGGCCTGCGCCACCGGGAACGCCCGCTCTGGGGCGTGCAGTTCCACCCCGAGTCGATCGGCGGCAGCTACGGGCACCGGCTGCTGGAGAACTTCCGCGACCTCTCCCAGGAGCACGCCCGTACGGTCGGGAGGGCCCCGCGCGGAGCGCGCCGCCCGCTGCCCGAGCCGGACCGCCGCTTCCTGCCCCGGCGCCGGCTGCGGGTGCTCACCCGGACGCTGGCCACCCGGTGGGAGGACGAGGTCGCCTATGACCGGCTCTTCCGGGGCGGCCCGCACGCCTACTGGCTGGACAGCAGCCGCCCGGACGAGTCCCAGGGCCGGTTCTCGATCATGGGTGACGCCTCGGGGCCGCTGGGCCGGGTGGCCACGGCGGACGCCTGGAGCGGCACCGTGGTGGTCCGCGACGCGGCCTCCACCGAGGTGGTGCAGGGGGCGTTCCTGGACTGGCTGGACCGCGACCTGGCGGAGACCGCCGCCGAGGTGCCCGACCTGCCCTTCGACTTCGCGCTCGGCTGGGTCGGCTACCTCGGCTACGAGCTCAAGGCGGAGTGCGGCGGTGACCGGGCGCACCGCTCCGACCAGCCCGACGCGGTCATGGTCTTCAGCGGGCGCGCTCTGGTGCTCGACCACGCCACCGGCACCAGCCATCTGCTCGCGCTCGCCGAGGAGGGCGACGAGAGCGACGCCCGGACCTGGCTGGAGACGGCCGCCGGGCAGCTCGCCGACGCGGTCGGCAGCAGCCTCGGACTCGCCGCGCCACCGCCACCGCTCGGCCCGGTCTCCCTCCGCCACGACCACGCGGCCTATCTGGACCTGATAGCCGAGTGCCGGCAGGAGATCGCCGCCGGGGAGACCTACGAGATCTGCCTCACCAACATGCTGGAGCTGCGCGGACGGCTCGACCCCTGGGAGGGCTACCGGTATCTGCGCAGGATCAGCCCGGCGCCGTTCGCCGCCCTGCTCCAGTTCGGCCGGACCTCGGTGCTCAGCACCTCCCCGGAGCGGTTCCTGCGGATCGACCGGGACGGCCGGGCCGAGTCACGGCCGATCAAGGGGACCCGGCCGCGCGGGGACACCCCGCAGCAGGACCGGGAGCTGGCCGCCGACCTGGCGGCCAGCGAGAAGGACCGGGCCGAGAACCTGATGATCGTCGACCTGGTCCGCAATGACCTCGGACGGTGCGCCAGGGTGGGGTCGGTCGACGCCGAGGAGATCTTCCGGGTCGAGACCTACGCCCAGGCCCACCAGCTGGTGAGCACCGTTCGGGCCACCCTGCGGGACGACCGGTCCCCGGTCGACTGCGTCCGGGCGGCCTTCCCGCCCGGCTCGATGACCGGGGCGCCCAAGCGCCGCACCATGCAGATCCTGGACCGCCTCGAAGGCGGCCCGCGCGGGGTCTACTCCGGTGCCATCGGCTACTTCTCACTCACCGGGGCGGCCGATCTCAGCGTGGTGATCCGCACGGCCGTGGTGACCCCGGGGCGGGTCCGCTACGGGGTCGGCGGGGCGGTCATCGCGCTCTCGGACGCGGAGGCGGAGTACCAGGAGACGGTCGTCAAGGCCGCACCGCTGGCGGCGCTGACCGGCGGCGAGTTCCCGGCCGCCGGCGATGAGTTCCCGGCCACCGGCGCCGGGTTCCCGGTCAGGAGTCGGCGGACTCCGCATGGGCCGGTGTACCGGGTGTCGCCGGGCCACCAGGACGAGGCCGTGCTGGCGACGGGTTGACGGCTGCGGCGCGCAACTGCGCGCCGACCGCCTCCAGCAGCCGCAGCCAGGAGTCCACCAGGCTCGTCACGCTGGTGGACTCCAGCTTGCGCACCACGGCGTCGTACGAGATGCCGAGGCGGCCCAGCTTGTCGAGCACACCCTGGGCCGCCTCGTGCTGCCCCATCAGCGTGTCGCCGCGCAGCCGGAGGTACCGGGCCGCCTCCTCCACGATGGGCTGCGTCATCGCGTGCACGGTGCCCCAAGAGATCAGCACCTCGACATAGCGGGTCCGCGCCAGCGGCGGGCTCTCCAGGGTGGAGTCCGTCCACATCAGCCGCTGCGGACGGGCACCGGAGGCCCGCAGGGCCCGCCAGCGGGCGCTGCCCAGCCGCTCCTCGTACACCCGGTACATCAGCCGGGCGGTGGCCAGGGCGGCCTGCCCGCGCAGCGCCAGGGCGTCCTCGCTGCCCACCGCTCCCAGCCTGCTGTCGATCTCGTCGTCGGCGCGGTCCACCGGGAGGGAGGCCACCGAGGGGATCGCGGAGAGCTGCCGGCCGGCCGCCAGGGCGCGTTCCAGCCCCGCGAAGTAGGCGTCCGCGACCTGCCCGTAGCGCTGGACGGAGAAGACCCCGGTGGCGTGCACGCCGATGCCGAGCCCGATGCAGTCCCGGATCGCTACCAGGCCCTCCGCCGTCGCCGGGATCTTCACCAGCATGTTGGGCCGGTCCACCGCGCGGGCCAGCTCGACCGCCTCGGCGGTGGTGGCCGCCGGGTCGTGCGCCATCCTCGGGTCCATGTCCATGGAGACCAGGCCGTCATAGCCGTGGGTCTCCTCGAAGACCGGGTGCAGCGCGTCGCAGGCCAGCCGCAGATCGTGGACGGAGGCCGCCCACACCGCGCCTTCCACCGACACCTCGTGGGCGGCCAGCCTGGTCAGCTGGTCCAGGTAGGCGGAGTCATGGCGGAGCCAGCCGGCCAGCACGGCGGGGTTGGAGGTCGCGCCGCGCAGCCCGGTCTCCTCGATCAGCCGCGCCAGGCTCCCGGAGGTGATCAGGTCTCGGTGGATGCCGTCCAGCCAGGGGGAGACACCCTCCGCGACCAGGGGCCGCAGGTCTCCCGGGGTGGCCGGTCCGATCGACGTTTCCTTCACATCCTTCACAGCGGGATCACTGCTCCTCACCTATGCAGCAGCCGGGATATGGCGCTCGGAGCACGAGGATAAGGAGCAATTTGTGCACGGAGCGCAGGCAGGCGGCATCCATGTCAGGTCGATCCCAGGTCGGGCCGGTTCCGGTCCTCCCTGGCATAGCGGTGTGCATACCTGATGGAGTTCCCGAGGACATGACGGTCACCTGACGAAGTGCCGCGCGGGCCGTTGGCCGCCTCGCCGCGAACGCCACAGGATCTGCTGAACGAGCAGCCACCCGTAGGAGTTCATGGCCATGACCAACATAGCCGTCATCTATTACTCGTCGACCGGGAATGTGCACAGGCTGGCCGAGGCCGCGGCGACCGCCGCCGAGAAGGCCGGGGCCGAGGTGCGGTTGCGCCGGATCGCCGACCCCGCCGAGGAGACCCACGTCCCCGGCACCGAGGACGCCGCAGCCGCCCACCGGGCCGGCACCCGGGACCTCCCCGAGGCGTCCCTGGACGACCTGGACTGGGCGGACGGCATCCTGATCGGCTCCCCGGTCCGGTTCGGCCTGCCGGCCGCCGCGGTCTCCCGGTTCATCGACACCACCGCCCCGCTCTCCATCTCCGGCGGTCTGGCCGACAAGGCGGTCTCCGCCTTCACCTCGGGCTCCGCACCGCACGGCGGCCACGAGACCACGATCCTGGCGCTGCACAACGCCTTCTGCCACTGGGGCTCGCTCATCATCGCCAACGGTTCGACCGACCCGGTGCTCTTCCGACCCGAGAACGGCAACCCGTACGGCACCAGCGCGGTCTCCCGGAACCAGCCGGGCCGGGTGCACGAGGAGAACCTGGCCGCCGTGGAGTACCAGGCCCGCCGGGTCGTCCGGGTCGCAGCGCTCGCCCGGGCCCTGAAGGCCGGCTGAGCGGACCGCAGGTCGGGCCCCGCACCGCGTATTCACCCCATGGAGACATAGTGGACAACGCCCTGCTCAACATCCGGTTCCCCGCCGAACTCCAGCAGTTGGACGCGGAACTGAACGATGCCCGCCCCGCCCTGCAACAGCCCGACTGGCCGGACCGGACCGAACTCCAGGCCGTCAAGGACGAACTGGCCGTCCGCCCGGCACTCGTGGCCGCCCATGACGTCCGCAGACTGCGCTCACTGCTGGCCCAGGTCGCCGACGGCGAGGCACATGTGGTGCAGGCCGGCGACTGCGCCGAGGACCCCGCCGAGTGCGGCGGCGGCCATGTCGCCCGCAAGGCCGGGCTGCTGGACGCACTCGCGGGCGTGATGAAGATCGTCACTCGCCGGCCGGTGGTCCGGATCGGCCGGATGGCCGGCCAGTTCGGCAAACCCAGATCCAACCCCACCGAGCACTGCGGCGGCGTCGAACTCCCGGTCTTCCGTGGGCACATGGTCAACAGCCCGGAGCCGGACCCGGCCCGCCGCATCCCCGACCCGCGCCGCCTGCTGGCCGGCTACGACGCCGCCCGGCAGGCCATGGGCCACCTCGGCTGGCTCGACCCGAGCCGCCGGTCCGGGATCTGCCCACCGGTGTGGACCAGCCATGAGGCCCTGCTGCTCGACTACGAGATCCCCATGCTGCGCCGCGACGAGGAGGGCGGACTGCTGCTCGCCTCCACCCACCTGCCCTGGATCGGCGAGCGGACCCGGCAGCTCGACGGCGCCCATGTGGCGCTGCTCTCCCAGGTCGCCAACCCGATCGCCTGCAAGGTCGGCCCCTCCATGGCGCCGGACGAGCTGCTGCGGCTCTGCGAACTGCTCGACCCCGACCGCGAGCCGGGCCGCCTCACCCTGATCGCCCGGATGGGCGCCGCGTTCGCGGCCGACCGGCTGCCCGCGCTGGTCCGCAGGGTCCGCGCCTCCGGCCACCCGGTCATCTGGCTCACCGACCCGATGCACGGCAACACCGTGACCGCCCCCGACGGCCTCAAGACCCGCCTGGTGGAGACCGTCGTCCGGGAGGTCGAGGACTTCCAGCACGCCGTGCGGACCGCGGGCGGCACGGCCGGCGGCCTCCACCTGGAGACCACCCCGGACGACGTCACCGAGTGCGCACCCGACGCGTCGGGCCTCGCGCGGGTCGGCGACACATACACGAGTTTCTGCGACCCGAGGCTCAACCCGGGCCAGGCCATCTCCGTGGTCTCGGCCTGGCGCGGCTGACCGGTGGTCGTTGACATCCCCCACCAACTGCCGCCGGTTCGCGACCGGAACCGGCATGTAGGGAGGTCCGACATATGGAGAACAAGGTGGCCCTGGTCACCGGGGCGGCCGGCGGCATCGGCGCCGCCGTCGTCCGGGCGCTGGGCGAACGCGGAGTCCTGGTGGCGGCGGTGGACCGGGACGCCGACCGGCTCGCCGAGGTCGTCGGCAAGCTGGTCGCGGACGGCATCCGCGCCGAGGCCGTTCCCGCCGATGTGACCGACAGCGACTCCGTGGAGGCGGCGGTCGAGGCGGCGGAACAGCGCCTCGGCCCGCTGGACTACCTGGTCAACGCGGCCGGGGTGCTCCGCCTCGGCGAGGTGCGCGACTTCACCGACGAGGACTGGCGGGCGACCTTCGCGGTCAATGTCGACGGCGTCTTCCACGTCTCCCGGGCGGTGGTCAACCGGATGGTGACCCGCGGCGGCGGCGCGATCGTCACCGTGGCGTCCAACGCCGCCGTCACCCCCCGCACCGACATGGCCGCGTACGCCGCGTCAAAGGCCGCCGCGACGCTCTTCACCAAGAGCCTGGGCCTGGAGGTCGCGCGGTACGGCATCCGCTGCAACCTGGTGGCCCCCGGCTCGACCGACACCCGGATGCTCAGCTCCATGTGGCAGGACGACAGCGGACGCCGGGGCACCATCGAGGGCCGCCCGTCGGCGTACCGGGTCGGCATCCCGCTCGGCAAGCTGGCCGAGCCCTCGGACATCGCCAACGCCGTCGTCTTCCTGCTCTCGGAGGAGGCCGGTCACATCACCCTGCACGACCTCACCGTGGACGGAGGTGCCGGACTCGGTGCCTAGCAGCCGGCCGAACCAGAACAGCCAGTCGAACCGGAACAGCCAGTCGAACCGGAACAGCCAGGAGATCCACAACAGCCAGGAGAACCAGGAGAGACGCCCCATGGCAGGCATACCCACCATCGCCCCCTACCCGATGCCCACCGCCGGCGAGCTGCCCGACAGCATCGCCCCCTGGACGGTCGACCCGGCCCGCGCGGTGCTGCTCGTCCACGACATGCAGCGCTACTTCCTCAAGCCGCTCGGCGGCGACGAGGGCGACGGCGGCGAACTGGTCCGCAACGCCGTACTGCTGCGCGAGTGGGCCGTGGCCCAGGGCGTCCCCGTCGCGTACACCGCGCAGCCCGGCGGCATGTCCGCCGAGGAACGCGGCCTGCTGATGGACTTCTGGGGCCCCGGCATGCGGGTCGACCCGGACGACCGGCGGATCGTCGACCCGCTGGCCCCCGGCCCGGACGACTGGCTGCTCACCAAGTGGCGCTACAGCGCCTTCTTCCGCACCGACCTGCTGGACCGGATGCGCCGGACCGGCCGGGACCAGCTGGTCCTCTGCGGCGTGTACGCCCACGTCGGCGTGCTGATGACGGCGGTCGAGGCGTTCACCAACGACATCCAGACCTTCCTGGTCGCCGACGCCGTCGCCGACTTCTCCGAGCAGTACCACCGGATGGCCCTGGAGTACGCGGCGCAGCGCTGCGCCGTGGTGCTGACCGCCAAGGGGGTGGCGGCGTGACCACCAAGGACCCGCTGGACCGGATACTCGCCGAGCAGCCGCCGGCCTTCGCCCTGCTGCACCGCCCGGAGGCCACCGGCGCGGGCCTGCTGGACGTGCTGATCGGCGAGGTCTCCACACCGGGGACGCTGGCCGCGATCCCGCTGCCCGAGGACCACCCCGGTCGGCCGGACGGCGGCCCCGGCCACGAGATGCTGGTGCTGATGCCGTACCGGCAGATCGCCGAGCGCGGCTTCAGCTGCGCCGACGACGGCGAACCGCTGATCGCGCTGACCGTCACCGAACAGGCCGTGATGCCGCTCGCCGAGGTGTCGGCCCGGATCCCCGATGTGCCGATCGAGCTCTCCGGCCGCCACTTCGACGTGGACGACGCCGCCTATGCCGAGACGGTGCGCAGGGTGATCGCCGACGAGATCGGCGAGGGCGCCGGGGCCAACTTCGTCATCAAGCGCTCCTTTGTCGCCGACATCACCGACTACACGCCGGCCGGTGCGCTGGCCCTGTTCCGGCGGCTGCTGGAGCGGGAGTCGGGCGCGTACTGGACGTTCGTGGTGCACACCGGCGACCGCACCTTCGTCGGCGCCACCCCGGAGCGGCACATCAGCGTGCACGGCGGCACCGCCGTGATGAACCCGATCAGCGGCACCTACCGCTACCCGGCCTCGGGTCCGAGCCTGCCGGAGGTGATGGACTTCCTCGCCGACCGCAAGGAGGCCGACGAGCTGTACATGGTCGTGGACGAGGAACTCAAGATGATGGCCCGGATCTGCGAGACGGGCGGCCGGGTGGTCGGCCCGTACCTCAGGGAGATGGCCAGGCTCGCGCACACCGAGTACTTCATCGAGGGCCGCACCAGCCACGACCCGCGCGAGATCCTGCGCGAGACGATGTTCGCGCCGACCGTCACCGGAAGCCCGCTGGAGAGCGCGGCCCGGGTGATCGCCCGGTACGAGCCCGAGGGACGCGGCTACTACAGCGGCGTCGCGGCCCTGATCGGCCGGGACCGGTCGGGTGGCCGCTCGCTGGACTCGGCCATCCTGATCCGCACGGCGGACATCAACGCCGCCGGACGGGTCCGGATCGGCGTCGGCGCCACCCTGGTACGCCACTCCGACCCGGCCTCCGAGGTGGCCGAGACCCGGGCCAAGGCGGCCGGGCTGATCGCCGCGCTGGAGGCCGACGGCCAGCCGCAGTTCGGCTCGCACCCGAGCGTCCGGGACGCCCTGGAGCAGCGCAACAGCTCCATCGCCGACTTCTGGCTGGCGCAGGACGCGGAGCGCGACCACAGCCGGCCGGGGCTGCTGGGCCGCCGGGTGCTGGTGGTGGACGCGGAGGACACCTTCACCTCGATGATCGGCCACCAGCTCAGGTCGCTCGGGCTGGAGGTGACGGTGCGCCGCTTCGACGAGCCGTACCGCTTCGACGGCTATGACCTGGTGGTGATGGGGCCGGGCCCGGGCGACCCGAGGGAGACCGGGCACCCCAAGATCGCCCATCTGCGGTCCGCGCTGCGGCGGCTGCTGGAGGAGCGGCGGCCGTTCCTGGCGGTCTGCCTGAGCCACCAGGTGCTCAGCCTGGCGCTCGGCCTGGAGCTGGTCCGCCGGGAGGTGCCCAACCAGGGCGTGCAGCGGGAGGTGGACCTCTTCGGCGCACGGGAGCGGGTCGGCTTCTACAACACCTTTGCCGCGCGCAGCCTGGCGGACGGGTTCGAGTGCCCGGGGGTGGGCCCGGTGGAGGTCAGCCGGGACGCCGGGACCGGTGAGGTGCACGCGCTGCGCGGCCCGCACTTCGCCACGATGCAGTTCCACGCCGAGTCGGTGCTCACCCAGGACGGGGTGCGCATCGTCGGCGACCTGATCGCCGGGGTGCTGGCCGAAGGGGTGCTGGCCGAAGAGGCGCTGGCCGAAGGGGTGCTGGCTGCCCGGACCGACGCGGGGGCGGTGGCGGCCCGATGAGGGCCGTCATCGCCTGGTGGGACCTGGACGGATCGGCGCAGACCGTCGACTCGCTGCGGGAGTTCCTGCGGGACGAGGCGGTCGACGGCTGGGCCGGGTTCCACGGCCTGCTGCTGAAGGTCTGGATCGCCGACCGGGAGCGCAACCGCTGGGGCGCGGTGCAGCTGTGGGAGTCCGCCGAGGCGGCCGGCCGGCCGCTGCCCACCCGGGCCGCCGAGCTGATCGGCTTCCCGCCCACCGAACGGCTCTCCTTCGAGGTCGAGGCCACCACCGAGGGCATCCACCGCTTCCCCTCGCTGGCCCGGCTCGGCTCGGCGCTGTCGGCCGACCGGGACCTGGTGGAGCGGACGTGAGCAGGCTGCGCTGGCTGACCGCAGGGGAGTCGCACGGCCCGGCCCTGGTCGCGACGCTGGAGGGGCTGCCGGCCGGGGTGCCGGTGACCACCGCGATGGTGGCCGAGGCGCTGGCCCGGCGCCGGCTCGGCTACGGCCGGGGCGCCCGGATGGCCTTCGAGCAGGACCAGGTGGACCTGCTGGGCGGCGTCCGGCACGGCCTGACCCTCGGCTCACCGGTGGCGATCACGGTGGGGAACACCGAGTGGCCCAAGTGGGAGCAGGTCATGTCGGCCGACCCGGTCGATCCCGAGGCGCTGTCCGGCCTCGGCCGGAGCGCCCCGCTCACCAGGCCCCGCCCGGGCCATGCGGACCTGGCCGGGATGCAGAAGTACGGCTTCGACGAGGCCCGCCCGGTACTGGAGCGGGCCAGTGCGCGGGAGACCGCCGCCCGGGTCGCCCTGGGCGCGGTGGCCCGCTCCTACCTGCGGGAGACGGCGCGGATCGAAGTCGTCTCGCATGTCGTCGAACTCGGTACCGCCAGGGCCCCGGAGGGGGTCCTGGCGGTACCCGCCGACGAGACGCGGCTGGACGGTGACCCGGTGCGCTGCCTGGACCCGGACGCCTCCCGGGCGATGGTCCAGGAGATCGACCGGGCCCGGTCGGACGGCGACACCCTGGGCGGCGTGGTCGAGGTGCTGGCCTATGGGCTGCCGCCCGGCCTGGGCTCCCATGTGCACTGGGACCGCCGCCTGGACGCCCGGCTGGCGGCGGCGCTGATGGGCATTCAGGCGATCAAGGGCGTGGAGGTCGGCGACGGCTTCGCGCTGGCCCGGACACCCGGCTCGTCGGCGCACGACGAGATCCTGCCGTCCCCCGGGGGCATCAGACGCGCCTCCGGCCGCTCCGGCGGCACGGAGGGCGGTCTCTCCACCGGCGAGCCACTGCGGGTACGGGCCGCGATGAAGCCGATCGCGACCGTGCCCAGGGCCCTGCGGACGGTGGATGTGGCGACCGGTGAGGCCGCCCGGGCGCACCACCAGCGCTCCGATGTGTGCGCGGTGCCGGCCGCCGGGATCGTCGCCGAGGCGATGGTCGCGCTGGTGCTCGCGGACGCGGTGGCCGAGAAGTTCGGCGGCGACAGCGTCGGGGAGACCCGGCGCAATGTCCGGGGCTATCTGGGGAATCTCGCGCCGCACTGAGGGCGCGGCGCCGATAAGGGCGCGGCTCGGACTACCTGACAAGGTCGGCCCGGGGGCTTTGCCCCGCCGATTCCCACCGGGGCACGATGAATCAGTGGAAGAAGCCGAGGAGAGCGAGGGGAAAAGGATGATCACGACGGGAATTCCCGGGAAAGGCCGGTCGCATTCCGTGATCGGTATCGTGGGAACCGGCTCGTACCTTCCGGCTCACGTGGTGACCAATTCCGAGGTCGGCGAGCCGGCCGGGGTCTCCGGTGAATGGATTCACGCGAAGACCGGAATTCAGAACCGCCGGCGGGCGAAGCCGGACGAGGCCACCAGCGACCTGGCGGTCATCGCGGGCCGCGCGGCCCTGGAGAGCGCCGGTATCCGCGCCTCGGACCTGGCGCTGGTGGTGGTCGCGACCTCCACCCCGGACTCCCCGCAGCCCCCGACGGCCTGTGTGGTCGCCGACGAGCTCGGCACCCTGCCGGGGACCGCCGCCTTCGACGTCAACGCGGTGTGCAGCGGCTTCGTCTTCGCACTGACCACCGCCGAGCGGATCCTGCGCGACTCGGACTCCAGCTACGCCTTGGTCATCGGCGCCGATGTGTACTCCCGCATCCTCAACCCGGCCGACCGCAAGACCGCCATCCTGTTCGGGGACGGGGCCGGCGCCGTGGTGCTCGGCCCGGCCCCCGCCCCGGACCGGGGGCTGATCGCCGGGCGGCTGGCCAGCTTCGGCGCGGACCGCGAACTGATCGAGGTCCCGGCCGGCGGCAGCCGGCTGCCCGCCACGGCGGAGACCATCGACGAGGGGCTGCACCACTTCCGGATGAACGGCCGAGGGGTCCGCGACTTCGTCAGCGAGCAGGTGCCGCCCGCCGTGCGGGACTTCCTGGCCGACACCGGGGTCACCCCGGCCGACATCGACCGCTTTGTGCCGCACCAGGCCAACGGGCGGATGCTGGAGGACCTGGCCCGCCTCCTGGAAATCCCCTTCGAGCGCACCTGCACCACATTCGAGGAATTCGGCAACACGGGCTCCGCCTCGGTGGCCGTCACCCTCGACCGGGCCGCCCGGTCGGGCGAACTCCACCCCGGCGACCTCGTCCTGCTCGCCGGATTCGGCGGCGGCATGGCGATGGGGCTGGCGCTGCTGCGCTGGTGACCGATCCTGCCGATTCCCCTCTTCCGACCGACAGCCCGACCGGCAGTCCGACCGACAGCCCGACCGACAGCCCGACCGGCAGTCCGACCGACAGCCCGACCGACAGCCCTACCGACAAGGAGACCGTGGTGCTGGACGACACCCTGGTGGACGCATATCTGAGCCGGATCGGCGCACAGCGGCCCGAACGGGCCGACCTGGACGCGCTGCGGCAGCTCCAGGAGCGCCATGTGCTCTCCGTTCCGTTCGAGAACCTCGGCTACCACCTCGGGGAGCCGGTCCACATGGACGAGCGGGTGCTGGACAAGATCGTCCGGCAGCACCGAGGCGGCGGCTGCTACGAGGTCAACCCCGCCTTCTCGTTCCTGCTGGAGGCGCTCGGCTTCCGGACCGCGATCCTCCCCGGACGGGTCCACCGACCGGGTGGCCAACTCGGCGCGGCCCTCTGCCACCTGGCGCTCAGGGTCACCCTGGACGGCCGGGACTGGCTGGTCGACGTCGGCTTCGGCCGCAACAGCCGCCACCCGCTGCGGCTGGACTCCCGCGAGGTCCAGCAGGACCCGGACGGCGAGTACCAGCTGCTGGACGCCGAGGACGGCTCCATCGACGTCCTGCTCGACGGCAGGCCGCTGTACCGCCTGGACGACCGCCCCGTCCGGCTGGAGGACTTCGGGCCGACCCTCTGGTGGTACCGGACCTCGCCCGAATCCCCCTTCCTCCAGGACGTCTTCTGCTCGCTGCGGACCGAGGACGGCCGGATCACGCTGAAGGGCAACCGGCTCTCCACCGTGGCCGGTCGGGAGCGCGGCTCCGAGGAGTTCGCCGACGACTCCGCCGTGCTGGCCGCGTACAAGACCCACTTCGGCTTCAGCCTCGACCGGCTGCCGAGCGAGCCCACGGCGGCCGGTGCCACGGCCGGCGTCCAGACCGGCTGAGCGGCCGGCCGCCATGACCACCGCCCCCACCGACCCCGCCCGGCTGCCCCTGGTCTTCGCCGAGGCGTTCAACTCCGGTGACCCCGCCGCCGTGGACCGGCTCTTCGAACCGGACGCCGTCTTCGTCACCCGGCCCGGCGAGGCCGTCACCGGCGACGACCGCCGCCTGGCCAACGCCGAATTCCTCCGGCTCGGCGTGCCGATCCGGCTGACCCTGCGCCACAGCTATGTGAGCGGCGACCTCGCCCTGCTCATCGGCGACTACCTCATCGAGGGCGACGGCCCGCACGGACCGGTCCGCATCACGGGGTCGGCGACCGATGTGGCCCGCCGGGGAGCCGACGGGCGCTGGCGCTATGTGATCGACAACCCGTCAGGTACCGACCGTTAGACCACCCGACCGTGCCACGCGGTCCCACCGGAAGGAACGTTGTGCCGTCTGCCGCCGACCCGGTCCTGGACCTGCCCTTCGACGTCCAGCCCGACCCCGAAGAGTTCCTCCGCGCCGCCATGAGGTGGCACTTCTCGCCCGAGACCGGCTCCCCGTTCTGGCTGGAGCGCGCCCCGAGCCTCGGCTTCGACCCGCTCACCGACATCCGCACCCACGACGACCTCACCCGCTTCCCCAATGTCGCGAGCGAACTGCGCTCGGTGCGGGCCGAGGACCTGATCCCGCGCGGCTACGGCCCCCGCCCCGGAGTGGTCGGCGTCTACGAGAGCGGCGGCACCACCGGCGCACCCAAGCGGATCGTGCTGCTGCGCGACTGGCTGGACAAGCTGCTCGGCTGGTCCAGCGCCCAACTGGACGGCCACGGCGTGCCGCAGGGTGCCAACTGGCTGATCGTGGCCCCGAACGGGCCGCACATGGTCGGCGATGTGATCAAGCAGCAGACCGCCTACCGGGGCGGCCTCTCCTTCACCGTCGACCTCGACCCGCGCTGGGTGAAGAAGCTCATCGCCGACGGCAAGGGCGCCGAGGCCGGCGCATACGCCGAGCACATCGTCGACCAGGTCGGATATCTGCTGGAGACCCAGGACATCGGCGTGCTGATGTGCACCCCGCCGGTGCTGGAGCGGATCGCCCGCCGCGACGACCTGGCCAAGCTGGTCAACGAGAAGGTCCGGGCGATCAACTGGGTCGGCACCCAGATGGACCCGGACACCCGCCACCTCTACCGCACCGAGGTCTTCCCGGACGCCGTGCTCTACAGCGGCTACGGCTCCACCATGATCCTCGGCAACGCCAGCGAGCGGCACGGCCTCACCGACGACGACCCCTGCGTCTACGACCCGTACTCGCCCTATATGAGCTTCGGCGTCATCGACCCCGCGACCGGCGCGACGGTGGCCTTCGGTGAGCGCGGCCAGGTGGTGATGCACCACGTCAGCAAGAGCCTGCTGATGCCGAACAACCTGGAGCGCGACTACGCGACCCGGATCGCCCCGCTGCCCGGACAGCTCGGCGACTCGGTCGCCGACATCGCCCCGGTCCAGACATTCGACAACGAGACCGTGATCGAAGGGGTCTACTGATGGCCGGCGAGCTGATCGCCCTGGACGCACTCGGCCCCAACGGCACCTTCCGGGCCCGCAGACGGCTCACCGTCACCGATGTCACCGGGGCACCGGTGGCCGAACTCGGCCTGGTGCCCAAGCTCTTTGTGACCCGCGCGATGGCAGCCCTGCACCGGGCCCCGGGCATGGCCGCCGCCGAGCGGATCGCGGCACTGGCCCGAGCCGCCCGGATCTTCACCGAGGAGACCATCGGCGGACTCACCTTCGAGGAGTACGAGCACACCGTCGCCCGGGTCTCCGGCGTGCCGATCTCCGTCGTCCGGGACGCCACCCGCGCGATCGTGGACTCGGCCGAGAAGTCCGGCTTCGCCGCCTACCAGGCGCAGCCGGCCGGGGCCGTCAGCGACTGGCGGGACCGGGCGACCCTGCACGGCAGCGCGGTCTGGACCCGCCGGGGCAGCGTCTTCGCCGTCCACGCGGCGGGCAACCACCCCGGCCCGCACTCGCTCTGGCTGGAGGCCCTGGCCCTCGGGTACCGGGTCGCGGTCCGCCCCTCGCGCCGTGAACCGTTCACCCCGCACCGCCTGATCACCGCCCTGCGGGCGGCCGGGTTCGGCGCGGACCAGGTGGTGCTGCTGCCGACCGACCACGAGGCCGCCGACGAGATCCTGCGCGGCGCCGACCTCGGGCTGGTCTACGGCGGCGACGAGGTGGTCCGCAAGTACGCCGGCTCCACCGTGCTGCCGCAGGGCCCCGGCCGCTCCAAGATCCTGATCACCGGTGACACCGACTGGCGCGACCACCTGGACACCATCGTCGACTCGATCAGCCACCAGGGCGGCGTCGCCTGCATCAACGCCACCACCGTGCTGGTCGACGGCGACCCGGGCCCGCTGGCCGAGGCCATCGCCGAGCGGCTGGCGGCGATCCCCAGCCTGCCGCCCGAGGACGAGAAGGCCGTGCTCGCGGTGCAGCCGACCGAGTCGGCCCGCGCGATCGAGCGGTTCCTGCTGAACCGCGCGGCCGGCACCCGGGCCTGGCTCGGCGGGGACGGCGTGGTCGAGGAACTGGGCGACGGCAGTGCGGTGCTGCGGCCCGCAGTGCACCAGCTGGACCGGGCCGACGCGGACCAGGCCGCCATCGAACTGCCCTTCCCCTGCGTCTGGGTGGGCCCCTGGAGCCCCGACGCCGGGACCGCCCCGCTGCGGAACAGCCTGGTGCTCACCGTACTCACCGAGGACGACGCGCTGGTCGACCGCCTGCTGGACGAGCCCACCATCAGCAATGTCTACCGGGGCGACCACCCCACCTACTGGATCCGCCCGGGCGTCCCCCACGACGGCTACCTCGGCGAGTTCCTGATGCGGACCAAGACCGTCATCCGCGACTGACCCCGCCCCCAAGGCCCCCGGCGCTCCCCCGCCGGGGCCTCCACCTGCCCACCCCCAGCCCTTCGCCCCCTTACCTCCCGCGCCGCCGGCCTCCCCGGGCTTCTGGCCACCCGCCTCGGGAGTGGCCCGGCTCCAGCTACCCGTCCCCGGGCCCCGCGCTCCCCGGCTTCCCGGGCTTTGCTCTCCGCCCCCCGCGCCGCCGGGCTCCCCACCGAGGGCCCCGGGTCATTGGCCGCCCGCCTCCCGGGTGGCCCGGCTCCGGGGCTCCCCGGTCCCTGGCTTGCCCGGCTTCCCGACGGAGGCCTCCCGGTCTTGGCTCTCTGCCTCCCGCGCCGCCGGGTTCCCCAAGGCGGTCTCCCCGGGCCTTTGGCCGCCCGTCTCGGGAGTGGCCCGGCCCCCAGCCACCCGCCCCGGGCCCCTGCGCTGCCCGTCTGCCAGGGGCCTTGACCCGCTGCCTCGCGCGGGTGGCCCGGCTCCAGGGCTCCCCGGTTCCTGGCTTGCCCGGCTTCCCGGCAGGGGCTTCCCGGGTCTTGGCTCTCTGCCTCCCGCGCCGCCGGCCCCCCGGGGTTCTTGGCCGCCTCCAGCCACCTGTCTCCCGGGCCCCCGAGCCGCCCGGCTGCCCGAACTCTTGGCCCGCTGCCTCGTGGCTTGCCCGGGTCCCCAGCCGCCCGGTTCCCAGGCTCTTGACCCGGTCTCTCCAGCCGCTCGGCTGCCCGGGTTCCTGGCCTCGCGCCTGGTGGCTGCGCGGCCTCCCCAGCCGCCCGGTTCCCAGGCTCCTGGCCCCTGCCTCCCCAGCCGCCCGGCTTTACCGGGCCGCTCACCGCCGCAGCTTCGCCGGCCTCACGGAGTCCCGAGCTGTGGCCGCTGCGAGCCGGGAAGCCCCCGAGCCGGGCCCGGAACACGGCAAGGACGCCCGGCGGTGGTCGCCGCCAGGCGTCCTTGCAACCGTCGTACGGGTCAGCCGTGCAGCGCCCGGTCCACCAGTGCCCCCGCGGCGCCGGTGTAGGCGGCCGGGTCGCACAGCTCGGCCGCCTCCGCAGCGGAGAGGTGCCCGGTCAGTGCGGGTTCGTCGGCGAGGACCTCGGCCAGCGGCCGCCCGCCGCGCTCCGCCTCGCCGGACGCGCCGCTCAGCAGCTCCTTGGCCGCCGCCTTCCCCAGCCGGGGCGCGAGCACGGCCGCGATCCGCTCCGAGACCACCTGGCTGCCGGTGAGTTCGAGGTTGGCCCGCATCCGGTCCGGCCGGACCTGAAGCCCTTCGGCCAGCTCCACGGCGGTGTGCGCGGCGCCGCCGACCAGCCGCAGGCACTCCCGCAGCAGCAGCCACTCGGCGTGCCAGGCCCCGGCCGACCGCTCGTCCTCGGCGAGCATGCACTGCGTCAGCCCGGCGGCCAGCACCGGCACCTGGAGCGCCGCGCTCCGCAGCAGCGTCGCCAGCACCGGGTTGCGCTTGTGCGGCATGGCGGAGGAGCTGCCCCGCCCGGCGGCGGTCGGTTCGGCGACCTCGCCGACCTCCGTCCTGGTCAGCGACTGCACATCCACCGCGATCTTGCCCAGCGCCCCGGCGGTGAGGGCCAGCGCCGCCGCGAGGTCCGCGACGGGGGTGCGCAGCGCATGCCATGGCAGGACGGGCCGGGCCAGTCCGGTCTCCTCGGCGAAGGCGGCGACGAGCCGGTCGACATAGGCGCCCGGGTCCGGCTTCGGGTCCCCGCCGTCCAGCCGGGCGTACTCCAGGTACCCGGCGAGGGTCCCGGCGGCGCCGCCGAGGGCGACCGGCAGGCCGCCCTCGACCAGTGCCGCCAGCCGCCGGTCGGCGTCCAGCACCAGCTGCCGCCAGCCGGCCGCCTTCAGCCCGAAGGTGGTGGGGACGGCCTGGAGGGCCAGGGTGCGGCCCGCCATGACGGTGTCCCGGTGCTCCTCGGCCAGTACGGCCAGGGCCTGCGCCGTCCGGGCCAGATCGGCCCGGACGAGGCGCAGGGCCCTGGCCGACACCAGCATCGCGCCGGTGTCGAAGATGTCCTGGCTGGTCGAACCCCGGTGGACGTACTCCGCCGCGGCCGGGTCGTCGGCCGCCACGGCGCGGGTGAGCGCCTGGACCAGGCCCACCACCGGGTTGGCCGTCTCCCGCGCGGCCAGGGCCAGGCCCCGCAGGTCGAAGCGGTCGGCCCGGGCCGCCGAGGTGATGACCTCGGCGGCCCGGCCGGGTACCGTGCCCAGCCTGGACTGGGCCCGGGTGAGCGCCGCCTCGGCGTCCAGCATCGCCTGGAGCCAGGCCCGGTCGCCGACCGCCTCCTCGACGGGGGTACCGGCCCGCACCGGCGAGAGCAGACCGGAGTCGGCCTCCGGGAGCGGCTGCCCGGTCACACCACCACGCCCCGCAGGTCGGTCTCGGCCGGCAGCGGACGCACCTCGGCCGGCACCTCGGCGACCGGAGGCAGCGACAGCACGGCGCGGACGATGGCGTCGGAGTCGCCGAGGGTCACCGAGTCCACGCCCGGGCGGATGCCGGCGGCGGTCACCCAGTGCACCGACTCGGTGGGGACGCCGTAGGCGAAGCGGCGCGGGTGCGCCCGCCCGCGCGCGTCCAGCAGCCGGTACGGGCGCTCGGTGACGGCCAGCCCGCCGGTCTCATAGCCCGCCCCGGAGGTGGTGGAGATGCGGTACGTGGTGCACTGCTCGGTCTCCAGCAGATGCCGCAGCAGGGGGTCGGAGGTGCGCCGCAGATCGGGCTCGGGCAGCCGGGCCTCGACCAGCATGCTCGCCCGGATCGGCGCCCCCGGCACGACCTTCGAGTGCGCCACGAAGGCCGGGGAGACGGTGTCGATGCGGATGTCGGTCTCGGGTCCGACCAGTTCCAGCACCCCGGCCTCGATCAGGGCGATCATCTGCTCGATGCGCTCGACCGGCGGGCCGATGGAGAGGAAGGCGTTGAGCGGTGTGTACCAGCCCTCCAGGTCGTCCCGGTGGGAGTCGCCGTCCAGCCCGCCGTGGTCCACCACCTGCCGGATCTCGTTGCGCAGGTCGCGCAGCACATCCAGGGCGGCCTTGAGCGGGCCGCTGACATTGCCGGCCTTCGCCTCCGCGACATCGCGGGCCAGGTAGTCCAGCAGCCAGGACCGGAAGGCCGCGCGGTCGGCGAACTCCAGCCCGGCGTACGGGCGGGAGAGCCGCTCCCAGTCCCAGCGGTCCGCCTCGGGGACGGCGTACCCGTCCAGCACCGCCTCGGGATGCTCGGCCGTCAGATAGCGGGCGGTGAACTCCTCGCGCTCGCCGCCACGGCCCCGGGAGTCGAGCAGCGTGCCGTAGTAGACGCTCTCCACCTCCCGGGCGATCAGCGGCCACAGGTCGGTGGCGAACCGCACCTGGCCGCCGCTCTCGGACCGCCTGCGCAGCCCGGAGATCAGCTCGGGGGTGAGCAGCCTGGGGTGGTGGCGCCCATAGGCGCCCTTCTCGTTCTCGCCGCGTGCGTGGTACGGGATGCCGCGCCGCGAGGTGGCGAAGAGGCGCGGCTCCTGGTCCGAGGGCTGGTACACCAGGCGCCCGCCCTCGCGGACGAAGGTGCCGCCCCGGCCCAGCGTGAAGAGCGCCATGTGGTCGAAGAAGTTCAGCCCCAGCCCGCGCAGCAGCACATTCTGGCCGGGCATCGCCCCGATGTGCAGGTCGGCCGGGTTGGCCGGGGTGACATAGCTGAGGTGGTGGATGCGGGCCAGGCTGGCCGTCTTCGCCTCGCGCGGCGTCAGCCGGCCGGGGACGTGGCCCTGCGCCATCACGATGGCGTCCAGCCGGTTCAGCCGGGTGCCGTCCTCCAGCCGGATGCCCTGCGGGCCGCCGGGGATGCCATGGGTGTCGGCCATCGCGACCGCCCGTGAGCGGTGCACCTCGACCGTGACATGGCGGGGCGCTCCCGCCACCACCCGCAGGAAGCTGTCGTGCAGGTAGTGGCCGTAGAAGGCGCGGGTCGGGTAGGTGTTGGGGCCGAGGTCCCGGGCCTCCGCGACGGTCTCGTCGTCGTGGTCGCCGGCCTGCTCCGAGCCGACCAGCGACTTGGCCCACTCGTACAGCGTCGGGCCGGGCTCGATCGGGCCCTCGACCTGGACGCTCTCATCCGTGTAGACGGTGATCTGCGACGCCACGGTGTTCATCAGCAGATGGCGGGACTGGCCGGTGCGCCAGACCCGGCCGGCGCCCGGCGCCGACGGGTCGACCACATGCACGGTCACCGGGTCCCGCTTCGCCATCCGCCGCGCGTTGGCGCAGAGGCGCTCCAGGATGGACAGCCCCCGGGGGCCCGCACCGATGATGCAGACCTGGAGCGGACGGCCGGTCATATGCGCTTCCCCTTCTCGACAGTGCTCCGGATGTGGTGCTGACGGTCCGCCTCCTGCTGCTGCCCGAACTCCCGGACCCCGTGCATCCACGCCACCTGGTCGTGGAGTTCGCGGGCCGAGAGCGAGGAGAGCAGCGCGTTGCGGGCCACCGCGTCCTGGCCGGCCGGGTGCCAGAGCCGGATGCTCTCCCGGGCGGCGAGCTGCACGCGGGCGGTGCGAAGGCGGCGCTCGGCGTTGTACTTCTCGAACCGCTGGGGGAACTCGTCCGCCGAGCAGTCGAGCAGCTCGCCCAGCAGTACCGCGTCCTCCAGGGCCTGGCAGGCGCCCTGCGCCGCGTAGTGCAGCATCGGGTGCGCCGCGTCGCCCAGCAGGGTGACCCGGCCGTCGGTCCAGTCGTCCACCGGATCGCGGTCGACCAGCACCCAGGACTTCCAGCCCTCGCCCAGCTCCAGCAGCCGGTGGGCGGACGGGCCGAGGGCGCCGAACTCCCGGCGTACGAACTCCTCGGAGACCGGCACGCCCGCAGTCGCCTCGGTGGCCCCGTTGTCGCTGCTGGCCGCCAGGTTGAGGTACTTGCCGCCGGCGATCGGATAGTGCACGAAGTGGCAGTGCGGACCGGCCCACCAGGTCACCGAGGTGCTCCAGCGCAGTTCCTCGGGCACCTGCTCCATCGGGATGACCGCGCGGTAGACGGTGATCCCGGAGATCCGCGGCGGGCCGTCGCCGACCAGCTGCTGCCGGATCGCGGAGTGGATCCCGTCGGCGCCGATCACGCCGTCACCGGTGATCCGCTCGCCGCTCTCCAGCAGCACCGTCGCGGTCCGGCCGTCCTGCTCATAGCCGACCACCGCGCTGCTGCCGCGCAGCTCGACGGCGTCGCTCGCCAGGCAGGCTTCGAGCAGCAGGGTGTGCAGCTCGGCGCGGTGCACCACGACATACGGGTTGCCGAACCGCCGCTGGTACTCCTCGGTGAGCGGCAGACTCACCACATGGTCGCCGGTCACCCCGTCCATGAACCTCAACTCGGCCATGTGGACCGCCGATGCACGGACCGCCCGGCCGAGGCCGAGCCGGTCCAGCGCATGGATGCCGTTCGGGGCGATCTGGATGCCGGCCCCGATTTCGGCGAACTCGGGGGCACGTTCCAGGACGACTGCCCGGTGGCCCTGCCTGGAGAGGGCGAGGGCGGCGGCCAGGCCGCCGATACCGCCCCCGACGATGACTGCCTTGGACATCCTGCTGCTCCCCCGGGTGGTCACGCGGCCTGGGCGTCGGCCGCCAGCAGGCCGGCCAGCTCAAGCCGCTTGATCTTGGTGGTGGCGGTCTGCGGCAGGTCGGCCAGCCGCCACTGGACGGGCTCGGCCATCGGCGGCAGGCTCGCCGCGGCGGCGTTCCAGGCCGCCCGGTCGAGCGGCTTGTCGTCCTTGGTGCAGACGACCGGCACCGCCCTGCCGTCCGGGCCCGGGATGATGACCACCTCGGCGAGGTCGTCCAGCTTGGCGAAGAGGGTGTCCTCGGCGGCGAGCGTCGAGCCGAACCCCTCGATCAGGTCGACCTCGCGGTCCAGCAGGTGCACACAGCCCCACTTGGTGCGGTAGCCGACGTCGCCCATCCGCCACCAGCCGTCGTCCACCTGCTTGTCGTACCGGGCCTGCTCACCCAGGTAGGTGGCGATCCGGCCGTCGCTGCGCACCTCGATGAAGCCCGGGTCGGCCTCGGACGGCTCCTTGCCGTTCCGGCTGACCACCCGGACGTCGGTGAAGCCCGGGAAGGGCATGCCGACGCAGCGTCCGTCGGCGTCCGGCCCGCGCCGCCGGGAGAAGGTCCGGACCACGGCGGGCCCGACCTCGCTCTGTCCGTACAGCTGCCCGAAGACCGGCGCCCTGCGGCGCGAGGCGTTCAGCATGGTCTGCACGGTGCGCGGGTGGATGGCGTCGAAGGTGCTGCTGAACAGCTTGACGTTGGCCAGCGGTCGGCGCGGGTCCTGGGCCAGCTCTTCCCACTCCTTGAAGGAGTTGGGGTGGGCCTCCAGGATGCCGGGGCGCAGCCGGGCGAAGAGGTCGGCGACATGCTCGGGGTCCGCGTCGGCCAGGACGAGGATCGGGAACCCCCGGAAGAGCGAGATGGCCAGCGCGGTGATCAGCCGGGAGTGGACGAAGGAGACATGCATCGCGATGGTCTCGCGCCTGCGGATCAGCGGGGCGACCACCGTCGCCTGCGGGCGGTAGCGGGCTTGCAGGGTGCGGCCGGTGTGCACGGCCAGCTTGGGTGTGCCGGTGGTGCCGGAGGTGTGGGTGATCAGGGTCGGGTGGTCCGGCGGCATGGTGACCGGGGCGACCCGGGGTGTGCCGGCCAGGGTGCGCAGCTCGGTGGCGCCCGGGTGGCTGCCCGAGGTGAGCAGCACCCGGTCGGCCAGCTCGAAGACGGCGGGCGGCAGCACCGTCTCCAGCTTCCGCTGGTCGGTGATCAGGAACGGTTCGTCGGTGCGGCGGACCAGTTCGGCCACCGTCTCGCCGTCCAGCTGGGGGGAGAGCAGCACCGGAACGGCGCCGATCCGTGCCGCCGCGCAGGCCAGCAGCGTGATGTCGAACCCGTCCGACTTGTAGACCACCACCCGCTGACCGGGGCGGACCTTGGCCGCCCAGAGCCGGGAGGCGAAGTCGTCGATCAGGTCCGCGATCTCCGCGACGGTCGCCCGCCGTCCCAGCTCCGGGGCGATGTCGAGGTCGTGGTCGAGGATCAGGACATTGGCGCCGTGCTTGGCCGCCGCCCGCTCGAAGAGCGTGCCGAGCCGGATACCCCGGTTGGCAATGCGCTGAAGAATCACCTTTCCGCCTTCTCATCCGCAGGAAGTGATCAATTCTTTTCGATGACGATCTTGATGCGTTCGAGAGTTGCTCCGAGGTCCTGCTCCACCTTGGCGCCCCATTCCGTGAAGAACCGCGCCTTCGCCGCGTCGTCCATGTCGGCGGTGATTCCGCGAATTCCCTCGGTGGGGCCGTCCATACGGAAGTGGTGCACCAGCACACTGCCCTCGCCGTCGGCCTCGATGTCGAAGGCCCAGACGCTCTCCTGCCGCCGCCCGGAGCTGTCGTGCATCGCCCAGCGGAAGGTACGGCCGGGCTCGGCCGCGACCACCTCGGAGTGGGTGTACCAGGTGCCGCGCACGACGGGGGCCCAGGAGACCACGTCCTCGCCGCGCAGATTCCTGCCTCGGAAGACCGCGCCGACCGCCCCGGGCTCCCCGGAGACCCAGGCGCCGCCGAGGCATTCCGGGCTCCACTCACCACTGCGAGTGAGATCGCTGACAACGTCGTAGACCGCCGTCGGCGAGGCGGAAATCCGGACCTCGGCGCGGACCTGGAAAAGCGGCGTTCCGTCGAGTGTGTTTTCGCCCATGGCCGAAATCCTGGCCAGCGGCGGCAGGGGCGGTCAAAGGTCGCGGAAGTGGTCCGTCAAGTCCGCCGCCGACCCGGTCCGACGGCGGCGGGTGCTAGATGTCCAGGCCGAAGTGGAAGGCGGTGACGGCCATCCGGCGCAGGTGGTAGAAGCGGTGCGCGCCATGGTTGGCGGTCCCGGAGTCCAGCTCGATCCGTACGCAGCCCGCCCGGCGGGCCCGCTGCTCCAGCTCGGCGAAGAGCCGTGCGCCGACGCCGCCTGAACGCGCCTCCGGAGCGGTGACCAGGTCGTCGACGAAGAGCAGCCGGCCACGGCTGGTCGCCAGCACCCGGTGCCCGGCCACCGCCAGGCAGCGCCCGTCCCCGTCGTACACGGCGGTGAAGACCAGGCCCTGCCGGTGGGCCTCGGCGGCGAACTCGGCGAAGGCGTCCGGGCCGAGCGCGGGCCGCAGCGCACGGATCAGCGGAGCCACGTCCCGGACCATCTCCGGCTGGTCGGGCCCGATGTCGACCATGGTCAGCGCCATGGGACCTCCCCCCTGGGCTTGCGATCGGCCGGCGGTCAGCCGGCGGTCGGGCGGTAGAGGCGCAGGAAGGCCCGGACGCCGCCGGTGATGATCTCGGTGATGCGGGCCTCCTCCAGCGGGATCGCCCCGTAGAAGGACGGCTGGGTGACGCTGATGAAGGTCAGCAGGTTGAAGTGGTCGGCGGCCAGCTCGGCGTCCTCGATCCCCAGCAGCCCACGGTCGGCGAAGTCGCGCATCCGCCTGGTCAGTTCGCGGTGGGTCTCGCGGGGCCCCGCCTCCTGCCAGGCGTCCAGTACGGCGGGCCGGATGCGCGGCGCCTCCGCCTCGATCGTCCGCACCAGCGCCCAGTGGTCCGCGAAGGCGGTGAGCCCGGCGACCCGTTCGAGGGCGAAGTCCGTCAGGTCGTCCTGGAGATCGACGGTCTTGCGGAAGTGGCGGTCCGCGATGGCCGCGTGGGTGGTGGCGACCTCGGTGGCCCCCTCCAGGATCACCCACTGGAAGAGCTGCTCCTTGTCGGCGAAGTGGTTGTAGATGGTGCGCTTGGAGACTCCGGCCTCGGCGGCGATCACATCGACGCTGGACCTGGTGAACCCCTCACGGCCGAAGACCGTGCGCGCCGCACGGACGATGGCCTGGCGCTTCTCCGGCATGCCGCGGCGCAGCGGGGCGGGGCCGGCGGTGGCTGTGGGGGCGGCGGGGGCGGCCATGGTCTCCTCCTTGGACTACACTACATCGTGTAGTGTACATCAGGCTTGACTGCACGCGGCTGAAAGTTCTACGGCCGGTCACGCAGCGCAGTCAACCATGCCGACCAGAACGCGGAACCCATCGAGAGGAAGAGCGTCATGGCCGTCCAGCTGAACCACACCATCCTGTCGGCGCGAAACCGCCAGGAGTCCGCCGACTTTCTGACCGGCATCCTGGGCCTGTCCGAGCCGGTGCCCTCCGAGCCCTTCCTGGCCGTCCCGTTGAGCAACGGCGTCACCCTCGACGTCCTGGAGGTGTCGGAGCCGATCGCCTCGCAGCACTACGCCTTCCTGGTCGAGGAGAGCGAGTTCGACGAGATCCTCGGACGGATCCGGCAGCAGGAACTGCCGTACTGGGCCGACCCGTTCCACCGCCGGCCCAGCCAGGTCAACGACTGGCACGGCGGGCACGGCGTCTACTTCGACGACCCCAACGGCCACCGCCTCGAAGTCCTGACCCGCCCCTCCACCACCAACCGCTGACCCCCACCGCCCTCACAGAGCGCGGGCCACCAGGCAGACCGCCCAGGCCCGGCGCCGCCCTGCGCCCGCGCCGCGCCCTGCGCCGCCCTGCGCCCGCCCGGCCTCGCCCCGGCCCCTGCCGACCTGACAGAGCGCGGCAACCAGGCAGACCGCCAAGGCCCCGCCTGGCCTCGCCTTACCCTGCGCCCACCCTGCCTCGCCCTGCCCTGCCCCGGCCCCCCGCCGACCTGACAGAGCGTGCACAACCAGGCAGACCGCCCAGCCCCCGCGCAGCTAGCCTCCTCGACATGATCGGGATATCGGGGCCGGTCTTCCGGCCCGACGACGACGGCTATGACGCCGAGCGGACGGGCTACAACCTCGCACTCGCCGACCACCACCGCCCCGCCCTGGTGGTCGGTGCCACCGGCCCGGCGGACGTGGCCGCCGCCATCCGGTACGCCTCCGCCGCCGGCCTGGCCGTCGCCGTCCAGGCGACCGGGCACGGCATCTCGGCAGACACCCACGGCCAGCTGGTCATCAGCACCCGCCGGATGAAGGGCGTCCAGGTCGACCCCGAGGCCCGCACGGCCAGAATCGCCGCCGGGGTGCGCTGGCACGAGGTTCTCGCCGAGACCGCCCCCTACGGCCTCGCCCCGCTCAGCGGCTCCAACCCCGACGTCGGCGCGGTCGGCTACACCCTCGGTGGCGGCATCGGCCTGCTCGGCCGCCGCTACGGCTTCGCCGCCGACCACGTCCGCCGACTCGACGTGGTCACCGCCGACGGGCAGCTCCGCCAAGCCACCGCCGACCGGGAACCCGACCTCTTCTGGGCCCTGCGCGGCGGCAAGGACAACTTCGGCGTGGCCGTCTCCATGGAGATCGACCTGGTCCCGGTGGCCACCCTGCTCGGCGGCGGGCTGTACTTCCCCGGCGAGGCCGCCGACGACGTCCTGCACGGCTACGCCGAGTGGACCCGTACCGTCCCGGAGGAGATGTCCTCGTCCCTCCAGCTGATCCGCTACCCCGACCTGCCCGTGCTTCCCGAGCCGCTGCGCGGCCGGTATGTGGCCCACCTCCGGATCGCCTGGAGCGGCCCGGAAGAGCAGGGCCGGCGCTGGGTACGACCGCTGCGCGAGCTGGGCCCCCTGCTGATGGACACCGTGCGCCTGCTGCCGTACCGGGAGGTCGGCACCATCCACCATGAACCGCCCCTCCCGGTGGCCGCCTACGACCGCAACACCGCCCTGCGCGCACTCGACCCGGCCGCCGTCGACACCCTCCTCGACCTGGCCGGACCCCAGGCCGACGCCCCGATCATCCTGGAGATCCGCCACCAGGGCGGCGCCTACTCCCGTCCACCCGCCGTCCCCAACGCCGTCGGCGGGCGCGACGCCGCCTACATGCTCTTCTCCACCCACATCCTGGAACCGGACCGCCTGGAGGAGATCCGCTACGCCCACGGCGGGCTGCACGACAAGCTGCGCCCCTGGAGCACCGGCGGGGCCTTCGTCAACTTCTTCGGCATCGACGACGCCACCCCCGACACCGTCCGCACCGCCTACCACCCGGCCGACTACCGGCGGCTGGCCGCACTCAAGGCGGCCTGGGACCCCGGCAACCTCTTCCGCCTCAACTACAACATCCCGCCCGCCCGCACCTGACCCGACCCGACCCGAGACGAGACGAGTGCGGCCCCGCCGGACCTCCGGCGGGGCCGCACTCGAACGGCTGTCAGCGACCTCTGCTCAGCGGGCGACCGCCGAGGTCGCCTTGCTGGTGGCCGCGCCGTTGGCGTGACCGGTCCGCCGGGCGGTCACCTTCACGGTGATCCGCTTGCCGCGCTGGGCGGCCTTGAGGACCAGCGAGGACTTGGTCGCCCCCGTGATGGCCTTGCCGTTCGCGTACCACTGGTAGGTGTACGACGAGGGGCTGGGCGTCCAACTGCCGTGGGCGGCCTTGAGGGTGCGGCCCACCTTGGCCGTACCCGAGATGGCGGGCTGCTTGACGGCCTTCGGGGCGCTGCCCTTGGCGACCTTGACCGCGCCGGTGGTCGCGGTGCCGTCGGCGTGGCCGGTGCGGTGGGCGGTGACGGTGACGGTGAGCTTCTTGCCGAGCAGCGCGGCGGGGATGGTGTAGCCGGCGGCGGTGGCGCCCTTGACCGCCTTGCCGTCGGCCTTCCACTGGTAGGAGTACGACGTCGCCGCCGGAGACCAACTGCCGCTGACGGCGGTGACCTTGGCGCCCACCTTCGCGGTGCCGCTGATCCTCGGGGCGGTGCCGGCCTTGGGAGCCGCGCCCTTGGCGACGGTGACGGCCGCCGAGGTGGCCGCCGCGTTCGGGCTGTCGGCGCGGTGGGCGGTGACGGTGACGGTGAGCTTCTTGCCGAGCAGCGAGGCCGGCACGGTGTAGCCGGCGGCGGTGGCGCCCTTGACCGCTGCGCCGTCGGCCTTCCACTGGTACGAGTACGACGTCGCCGCCGGAGTCCAACTGCCCGTGGAGGCAGTGACCTTGGCGCCCACCTTGGCGGTGCCGGTGATCTGCGGAGCGGCGGTGTTCTCCAGCGCGGCGGCGGTGACGGTGAAGCTGCCGAACCTGTACTCCCACGCGTTGTGGGTGACGACGCTGAGGTACCAGTTGCCCACCGGAACCCCGGTCAGGTCCAGGACGGCCGTCAGGGTCTTCCGGTCGGCCGAGACCGAGGTGGTGGTCGACTCCACCGTCCTGCCGAACCCGCCGATCTCCACCCGGTCGTCCTGGTGCAGCGCGGTTCCCGTCACCTTGACGGTGGCCTTGCCGCCCGTCGTGCCGCCGGTCGGGCTCACCGAGGTGACGGTGACCGCCTCGGTGCCGCAGCGGACGGACCAGCAGACGAGCTCCGCGCTGAAGGAGCTCTCCGAGGCCCCTTCGGGCAGGCTGAGGACCAGGATGCTCGGGGTGACCTCCGTGGTGCGCGGCTCGCGGATCGCGCACTGGTAGCCGGTGGGGATGGAGAGCATGCAGCCGTTGGCCAGGCTGCTGCCGTACAGCGCGGGCACGGTGGTCTCGCCGCCCCCCGCAGTGCCGCTGATCACCATGTCGAAGCGGTCGTTGTACGCGGTGGGCAGCGCCGCGCAGACGGCGGTGTGCTGCTCGTTCAGGGTCCCGGTGATCGGTCCGTACCCGTAGCTGACGTTCGGGACCTTGACGCACTCGGGCGCCGGGCCCGCCGCCGTGCCGATGCGCAGCGCGTCGAAGCGGTACGTGGCCGAGGCCTTCTGGTTCGCCGGCACCGTGATGAGGACCTGGTACCGGGTGGATCCGGTGGCCGCACAGGGCCCGCTGCGGTAGCCGCAGGGGACGTTGCCGTCGGCGCCGTAGACCAGGGTGTACGCGGTGTCGAGCGGGTCGCGGACGGCGAGGTGCAGGACGTCCTTGGCACTGCCGGTGGTCACCTGGCGGCAGAGCAGCGTGCCCGGTGCGCCCGGAGTGCCGCCCGTGGAGGGGCCGCCCACCGGGGTCGCCGGGTTCGCGGTGCAGCCCTTCGCGGTCGCGGTGACGTCGCGGCGGGTCAGGGTGTAGGTGGCGGGGGTGTCGCGTCCGGTGACCAGCACGGTGTGCGTGACACCCGGGGCGAGGTCGCAGGTGGTCCAGGTGGAGAGCGAGGCCACGATGCGGCAGACCTGCTCGCCGCCCGGGTCCAGGACCGAGATGCTGGCGGCCGAGGTGCCGGCGACGGTCTGGAGCTGGAGGTTCTCCACCGCGCTGTGGGCGTCGGCCGGGATGCTCAGGCAGTGCGAGAAGACGCCGCCGCCGGTGCTGAACCGGGCCGACGCGGTCGCGCTGGTGAAGTCGCCCGCCGGGATCGACGGGCAGTTGCCCGCCCCGTCCGTGCGGTGCAGGGCGATCCGGTAGCTGCCGGTCGCCGGGTTCTGGTCCTCGGTGGAGACCAGCGCGCGGAACGGAGCCTTGCCGGTGAGCGCGCAGGTGCCCGAGGAGAGGTCGCCACCGTCGCACTGCCCGGCGCCCTCGGCATCCACGACCGTGACGGCGGGGCGCGGTGCGGAGCCGCTCAAGGCGGTCAGCGCGGCCATCCGGGCACCGGCGGGGAGCGGCAGGGTCAGGCAGTCGATCTCGCCCGCCGCCGCGAAGGAACCCTGGTAGGTGCCGAGTTGGACCGGCTCGCAGCCGGTGGTGGCGGCGCGGTCGAGGATGAGGGTCGCGTGGTCGGTGAACACGGTGTAGTCACCGGCGGCGGGCAGCGCGCAGGACGCCCATGTCCGGCAGACCGTCGTCCCGGCCCGGTCGTACACGGCGAGCGGCGAGCGCGAGCCGGACTGCACCTCGTACACGTCGTAGTGTCCGGCGGCCGGGATGGTGAAGGTCTTGCAGCCGGTGGCCGGGTCCACCGTGGTGGGCGCGGAGCCGTACCCGTTCACCGGGACGCTCGCGCAGCCGACCGGGTCGGACAGCCGGCGGACCGTCAGGGTGTACGCGCCGGGGAAGCCGCCCTCGATCCAGCTGACCCGGGTGAGCACCCGGAAGGGGCCGGTGCCGGGCAGCACACAGCCGTCGTTGTCGTCCTCCTTGAAGCGCGGGCAGATCCGGGCGCCGGTCCCATCGGTGATCCAGGACTCCGCATCGCCGTACCTGGCGGTGGCGATGGCGACGGTGATCCGCTCACCGGCCTTGCCCGTGAAGGGATGGCAGTCGATCGCCACCGGGCCGGACGCGGAACCGGACACCCGGGCGCCGTCCCAGGAGGTGCCGATCTCCGGCTCGCAGCCGGCGGTGGCGGCGAGCGGGAAGACCGCGACGGCGGCGTCCTCCGACTCCCACCCGCGGTTCACGACCTTGAGGGTGAAGACGCCCGCGCGGGGCAGCCTGCACCAGCCCTGGAGGCCCCACTCGGTGTCGTAGCAGGAGAGCTGGCTCTCACCGTCGAGAACCTGGGCGTAGGTCCCGTTGTGCTGGTCGTTCAGCAGTACGCGGTGCAGGCCGGGTGCGTCGGCGGTGAAGGTGAAGCAGGCGGACTCCCCGGCGGGGATGGTCGGCCTGCCGACTGCGGAGCCCGGGTCGCCGAAGGGGGCGAGGGGCAGCGCAGCGCAGGTGTCGGCGGTGGTGGCTGCGGCTGTGGTCGCGGCCGACGCCGCCCGTGCCGCGCCTGTCGGCAGCAGCAACGAGAGCAGGACCGAGAGTATGAGTATCAGTGCGGTGTACGACGCGCTTCTCGCAGCCGTACAGGGATGGTGAGGCATTCCGTTCCCTCGGACCGGTCGGGTGACATGTGTGCGCCAAGCCCCCATGGCGGCGGGCCGTTGCTGGCGTGGGTGGGATGACGTGATGATCGCACAGGGGTACCACACAAGGCCCCTGATTACGGAGCACGCCCACCGCCCGACCGGACGTCAGCTCACTGTCTTTGAGGGCGGCTACGGTTCCATCCATGAGAGGTGCACTGGTGGGGGGATCCGTCGGATGACCAAGGAGTCCCCACCCGGCCCGACACGGGCCGAGGACGCTCTGGCGCTCGTGCGGTTGGCGGGCAGGCGCGGAGCGGTCCAAGCCGTCCTGGAGTGGTTGGGGCGGCGCACCGGTGGGGCGGTGGCGCTGGTGGCGGGGGACGGCTCGGTGCTCGCATCCTCACCGCACCGGCCGTCGGACGAAGCACTGGCCGCAGTACGGGAGTCGTACCGGCGCGGGATGCCCTCGGGCGTGGTCGGCGGTCCCGGGGCGCGGATCGTGCACCTGGTGGCGCTCGGGAGGGAGCCCTATCTGGTGCTCGACGGCTGCGAGAGCCACCGGCACGGCACACTGCTCGCCGACGCCGCACGCATCCTCGGGCTGTGCCGGCAGTCGGAAGAGGCGGAACGGCTGCGGCGCCGGACGGAGTTGACGGAGGCGCGCAGCCGCGAGGCGGTGCTGCATCTGCTGATGGGCGGCGGCGTGGCCGTGGCCCACCGGATCGCGGGGGCGATGGGCGCCCGGCTGCCCAGCCCGGTGCGGGTGTACATCGTGGAGTGCCCGAAGCGGCGGCGGCCCGCGATAGCGGAGCGGCTGGCCCGGTCCATGGGCGGCCAGGCATGGATCGTCCCGTGCCCGGTGCGGTTCAACCACCTCATCGCGCTCGCCCCGGCCGGTACCCGCCCATGGGAGCAGGCCATCGTCGAGCAGGTACCGGAGTGCCGGGTCGGCGCCAGCGACGAGGTGGCGCTGCGGGAGACCCCGCTCGGCTATGAGCAGGCCTTCCACGCGCTGGCGGTGGCGCGTGGCGTACCGGACCGCTGGGCACGGTTCAGCCGCAACATCGGCCTCGCCCCACTGCTGGGACCCGAAGGAGCCTACTGGGCCGGGGAGTTGCTCGGGCCATGCCTCTCGTACCAGCCCGCGCGCCGGACCGACCCCGGGGCGGAGGAACTGCTCGCAACCCTCGGCTCCTGGCTGGCCTTCGGCACGGGGGCGAGCCGCCACCTGAAGATCCACCGCAACACGCTCGCCGCCCGCCTGCGGCTGATCAAGGCGCTCCTGGCCTTGGACCTGCCCGCGAGCCTGGCCGCCCAGTCGGCCGCCTGGCTGGCACTGCGGCTGCACACCGGCTACCCGCGCCCCACCGGCCGCCCCGCCGACCTGCCCACCCTGCTCGCCGCCCCCGCCGCCCAGACCTGGGCACATGTCCAACTCAGCCCACTCGGATCCGCCACCGACACGGTGCGCGCCTGGCTCCGCGCCGACGCCCGGCTCCCCGAGACGGCGGCCGACCTCGGCATCTCCCTTCCCGGCGCACGCAAGCGGCTGCTCAGGGCAGAGGAGAGACTCGGCCGCTCACTGCTGCACGCGCCGAGCGCCAAGTACGAGCTATGGCTGGCGATGAGCGCATCGGGCGCCCTCTGAACCCGCTGTGCAACGAGAAACCCGGACGCCCCCGCACTGTGCGCCCAGAACCTCGCCCCACCGCGCCACCCCGGCTAACGTCCCTGTGTGCAACCAGAGCCGGTCCGCCGGGGAGCACGCCACCACAACCGCGGGGGAGTCGCGGAGGCGCGCTCCCCGACGAACCGGCCGCCCCGTTCCACGTGAAACACCTGCGCCCAGCGATAGGCCACACCACGACCACGGCTTCTCATGGCGTGACAGTGGCGCACCCACAGAGCCGTTCGCCATCCTGGGGGATACGAATCGGCGGCGCCGTCGAGTGCTCCGCCCTCGGCTAGGCTGCCGTCACTGTGCGCCGCCGCCTGACGGCCCGTGCACGGAACACAGGGGGATGCCGAAATGCCCTTCCCGCCCTATATGCCGGTTTCCGCAGAAGTAATCAAAACCCGCCCCTCCAGCTCATAAACCCGCAGGTCACCAAGCCTGCTCCCCGCGCCTGCGGGGATGACCCCTCGTGGCCGGCCTTCCTGTCGCGGCGCCGGGGCTGCTCCCCGCGCCTGCGGGGATGACCCCTGGAGACCGCCGCCGGGCGGCGGTGCGGCTGCCTGCTCCCCGCGCCTGCGGGGATGACCCCGCCCTGCGCCTTGCCCTGCGGGAGCACTCCCCCTGCTCCCCGCGCCTGCGGGGATGACCCCTACTCGGCGAACAACAGCCAGTGGATGGACATCTGCTCCCCGCGCCTGCGGGGATGACCCCTCGGCGCTGGTGCCGTTCGCGGCGTTCAGCTGCTGCTCCCCGCGCCTGCGGGGATGACCCCGACTGGTGCTCGTACACGGGGTGGGCCCGGATCTGCTCCCCGCGCCTGCGGGGATGACCCCAGCACGAAGCCGTACTTCAAGTTGCCGAAAGGCTGCTCCCCGCGCCTGCGGGGATGACCCCACGTTCAGACCGCTCCCCCGGGCGTGGGACGACCGCTCCCCGCGCCTGCGGGGATGACCCCCGGTGAAGGCCCCCTGGCGCCTAGTCGGCTCCCCGCTCCCCGCGCCTGCGGGGATGACCCCAGCAGCTCGCGGCTGGTCTGGTCGAGTCCAGGCCGCTCCCCGCGCCTGCGGGGATGACCCCGAGACGTGCGGCGGCTGCGGGCACCCGCTCACCCGCTCCCCGCGCCTGCGGGGATGACCCCCGGCACATCAATGGTTTCCTCCGCTGGGTGGCCCGCTCCCCGCGCCTGCGGGGATGACCCCGAAGCCCGGGACCGGCTCGCGGGCACGTATCCCCGCTCCCCGCGCCTGCGGGGATGACCCCGGTGATGGTGGGCCGCTTCGTCTGCTGGCCCGACCGCTCCCCGCGCCTGCGGGGATGACCCCACGGATTACACCGCCCGTGCCCTGAAGGCGGGCCGCTCCCCGCGCCTGCGGGGATGACCCCTCAATGGGCCAATCATGTTGACACGAGAACTGCCGCTCCCCGCGCCTGCGGGGATGACCCCCCGCACGAAAATCGGAGACGGCGAGATCACCACCGCTCCCCGCGCCTGCGGGGATGACCCCAACACGCCCACCAGCATCGCCCTCGACACAGACCGCTCCCCGCGCCTGCGGGGATGACCCCTGTGGGAACCCTTCGAGCAGCGCCATGTAGCGCCGCTCCCCGCGCCTGCGGGGATGACCCCTTCGATGCGAGGGACGAGTACGAGGAGCCACCGCTGCTCCCCGCGCCTGCGGGGATGGCCCCTGGTGCTGATGGCTCCTGATTCACACTGGTGTGTGCTCCCCGCGCCTGCGGGGACGGTCCAAACACGGGCGGTAGCGGACCGCTGGTCCGGGAGTGCTCCCCGCGCCTGCGGGGATGGTCCCACCACCGTTACGGCGGTCGCCCAGGCGACCATGTGCTCCCCGTGCCTGCGGGGGATGGTCCCCTCAACTCGACCCCTACCGCAGCCCCGCACCTGTGCTCCCCGTGTCCGCCCGGGAGGGCGCCACCGTCTGAGGCGTACGCGAAGGGGGCGGTTGCTCGCGGGAGTGGTCAGAGGCTGATCAGCCGTACGCCGTTGCCGCAGAGCTTGGCCATGTCGTCGGCGCCGGAGGTCATCGCCGAGCAGTTGGTGTCTGATCTGGCGGGCGACCGCCTCGGCCACGTAGCCGGAGACGTTGTCTGTCAGCTTCTTGATCTCTGCCACCTGTTCGGTGGGCAGGGTGACGGTGATACGCGTCGTAGCAGCCACAGGGCAAGCATGCTGGAGTACGCACGCTAATGGATCAGGTGAACCTCGTGGCGGGGCTGCGCTCCGTGTTCAGCCTCTCCCAGCGGATTGTCGGACCAGACCTACGGGGTGCTCCGGTCGGGTCCCGTGGCGGAAGGGCGAGCCGTACGTAGGCGCGACCATTGCTGGCGCAGGTATGGCGCGGTGGCCACCCTCGCGGATCGGGTGGACCGGCATGGTGGCGAGCCGGGATTCGAGGCGGTGCTCGGGTACGCCTACGGCAACACCGCCGGGCCGGAGGGCCGCCGGTGAACGCGCACGGCCAGCCCCTGTCCGCCGGGTGGGTCGAAGTCCCGCCCCCCCCGCCGCCTTCTGGCACCGATCCGGCGCGGGCCGAGCGGCTTCCCCAGCCGGTTCGTCATGGGTGCACGTGCGCCGCTGTGCAGGAATTCCGGGCTCCCGGGTGTGCGGCCGTAAGGTTGGCGTATGGATCTTCAGGGAGATGTGAGCAGATTGCTTCCGGAATAGCCTATTCACGCCTTATCTCGGTATCTGCAAGGATCTCTCCGCATCCCTGCCCCGGTCGTCATCGGCAGCAGGCACAGCAGCAGGGGCGAACGCGTTCGTCACGGTCAGGTGAGTCTGTCGCAGCAGCACGACCGGATCCCCGTGCCGGGGCAGTCACCAGCCGCGCGAGAGGCCTATTCCGAACGCCCGAGCCCAGACCCCTCATGTCCCTAACACCGGCCCCACCAGGGCGGATGAGGTTTTCGGCAGGCACGGGTGCAGTGTCTGCGACAGGGGCGCTGCGCCATGACGTTCGACGGGATTGAACACGGATGTCGCCCGCTTGGTGGGCGGCTGACCGTAGCCCCGGCGAGTGCGGAGTCCGGCCGCCTCCGAGTTGCCGGGGGTTGAGATCCGTGTCGTAATCGGCAGCGGTATATCTCTGAGCGGTAGCGGCTGGTCGACCGGCTGGTGCTACGAAAGGTGACCGATGAAACTCGCGACGTTCGATACCGGTACCGGGCAGCACGTCGGTTTCATCGATGGCGACGAAGTAGTGGACCTGACGGCAGCCGATCCGTCGAGGGCGACGGTGATCGAACTGCTGGAGCGCGATCCGAGGAAGGTGTGGGCCTCGTCTGGCTCAGCAGCGAGGCTGCCGCTATCGGAGGTAAAGCTGTGCTCGCCGGTGCCCAGGCCGCCCAAGTTTCTGGCCATCGGTTACAACTACGCCGCGCATCTTGAAGAGACCCACATGGAGCGGCCGAGCCGCCAGGCATGGTTCAACAAGCAGCAGACCAGCATCATCGGGCCCGGC
This sequence comes from Peterkaempfera bronchialis, assembly GCF_003258605.2. Taxonomy (NCBI): domain Bacteria; kingdom Bacillati; phylum Actinomycetota; class Actinomycetes; order Kitasatosporales; family Streptomycetaceae; genus Peterkaempfera; species Peterkaempfera bronchialis. The sequence goes on along the minus strand of NZ_CP031264.1, from coordinate 3,299,565 downwards.
GACCCGATCTGGATCCCGGCGATTGCCCCGGATGAGGTCGACTACGAGGGCGAACTCGCCGTGGTGATCGGTAAGCGCTGCAAGAACGTCCCGAACGAGAAGCGCGCGGTGCTGGACGTCGTCGCGGGGTTCACCATCGTCAACGACGTAAGCGTGCGCGACTGGCAGGCGCTTGAGCCGGGCATGGTGGTGAGCAAGTCCTTCGACACCCACGGCGCGATCGGTCCGTGGATCGTCACCCCGGACGAGATCGGCGACCCGCTCGATCTGCGTCTGCGTACGTACGTCAGTGGCGAGTTGCGCCAGGACGGACATACGGCGGACATGCTGTTCAACGTGTACGAGCAGGTTGCCTACCTCTCCAGCGCGTTCACTCTGGAGGTCGGCGACGTACTGTCCACCGGCACTCCGAGCGGCATCGCCTGGCACCGGCCCGGCAAATACCTCAAGGCGGGCGACACCGTTCGCATCGAGATCGAGAAGATCGGAACGCTGGAGAACCCCGTCATCGACGAACCCCGCTGACCGTCCGGGCGGTGGGCCTGTCCGAGCCCTCGGCCCATCCCGGACGCCATCGCAAAGACTTCTTTCTCGCAAAAACGTCCACGGCACCACGTGACGGTCGCCCTGGACCTGGCGCCACTTACGCAGCCTGTCGTCGGTACGGCAGTCCTTGATCGACCGGTACGCCGACGTGCGGACTCCGCTGCTGCGCCTGCTGAACCATGCGGTGGCCACCTTCGCGGACCGGGTGGACCGGCATGGTGGCGAGCTGGGATTCGAGGTGGTGCTCGGATACGACGACGGCGAGCCGTGGGGTACGCCTACGGCAACTTGTCGGGCCGGAGGGCCGTCGGCGAACGCGCACGGCCAGACCCTGTCCGCCGGGTGGGTCGAAGCCCCGACCCTGGCGTTCTTCGCCGCTTCGGGCCGCTGTTACAGGGCTTCTGGGCCTCGGCTGTGCGGCCGTATGGTTGGCGCATGGATCTCGAAGAAGATGTGAGCGGATTCCTCCCGTAATGCCCTGTTCGCGTCTCATGCCGGTATCTGTAGAAGTGATTGAAATCAGCACCTCCGGCCTGCAAACCTGCAGGTCAATTAGTGTGCTCCCCGCGCCTGCGGGGATGGTCCCGCCGTCTGCTACACCCCCCAGCCCGCCGTCGAGTGCTCCCCGCGCCTGCGGGGATGGTCCCGACGACCGGGCCGTTGAAGCCCACCGGCAACGGTGCTCCCCGCGCCTGCGGGGATGGTCCCTGGTCCAGCAGTACGGCCTCGCACGGAGTACCGGTGCTCCCCGCGCCTGCGGGGATGGTCCCGCGCGAAAGCCCCCGTCCGGCCCTTCGCGGGCGTGCTCCCCGCGCCTGCGGGGATGGTCCCTGGCGGGCGAGCTGCCCGGCCGCGAAGACACTGTGCTCCCCGCGCCTGCGGGGATGGTCCGTGACAGACCGCGCGTGGTGGCCACAGCATTCTGTGCTCCCCGCGCCTGCGGGGATGGTCCCTCGGACGGCGCGGTGATGGCCCGGCGCCTGAAGTGCTCCCCGCGCCTGCGGGGATGGTCCCTACATCACCGAGCGGTACGGGTACGTCGGTGCGTGCTCCCCGCGCCTGCGGGGATGGTCCCCGGATCAGACCTCGACGGTTCCCTCGTACAGGGTGCTCCCCGCGCCTGCGGGGATGGTCCCGTCTGGCCGCTGCTGCCCCGCCGCACCACCGAGTGCTCCCCGCGCCTGCGGGGATGGTCCCGATCACGATGCGATCAGGCCGTTCTTGCAGGTGTGCTCCCCGCGCCTGCGGGGATGGTCCTGCGACGGCGCAGCAGCCCCCGGCCGTCGGCACGTGCTCCCCGCGCCTGCGGGGATGGTCCCCTGACGCGCTCGGCGCTGAACACGGCCCTGGGGTGCTCCCCGCGCCTGCGGGGATGGTCCCGCCGGCACTGGATTTCTTCACGGCTGCGTCGGGTGCTCCCCGCGCCTGCGGGGATGGTCCCGCGCCCGCGCCAGGGGACTGCTACAGCGACTAGTGCTCCCCGCGCCTGCGGGGATGGTCCCACCACACCGCCTGCCACCCCCTGTCGCCACACGTGCTCCCCGCGCCTGCGGGGATGGTCCCGACGCTCTCCCCACCTCGCTCCGCCAGGAGCTGTGCTCCCCGCGCCTGCGGGGATGGTCCCGTGATCTCCAACTCCTCGGGCAGTTCCGCCTGGTGCTCCCCGCGCCCGCGGGGATGGTCCCATCCCCCCACCTCCACCCCTTCGGGCCGTGTGTTCTCCCCGCGCCTGCGGGGATGGCCCGTTCACCCCGCCCCGGCTGGGGCAGCGCAAGGAGTGCTCCCCGCGCCTGCGGGGATGGTCCCGGCGTCTTCCCCTACGAGTGGGCCTCGGAGTGGCTACGTCTACACAGTGCCGCAGCGCGGGACGTACGTCGCGGATCGGTCCGCCGGCGAGCCTCCGCAGCAGCCTGGGGAGTCGTCGGCGCCGTGACGTGCGTAAGCCCCGGCCGCCTTGGAAGGCAATCCGTGTGAGGTGGTGGCCGGGGCTCGGGCGCAGCCTAATGGGTCTGCCCCGGCGGGGGCATCTCTCCGCCGGTAATGCGGTGACTTCGAAGTAGGGGGCGTTAGGCATTTTCGGTCTCCGCCGCTTTCCTGATCAATTCTGCGGCGGTGGCGGTATCGGCTTGGCGCAGGAAGCAAATTACAAGAGACCGTACCTTTCGGATCTCGGCTTCCGTCTCTCGTGCGAATGCTGACGGGGGAACTTCAGCTCGGAAGTGCGCATCCTTGATGGCTAGACCGATAAGCTTCTCTGCCACCCAAAGGCGCGTTCGCTCGTGAAGCGCAAAAGTTAGGTGGTAGCTCCGGTCGTCGCTTACCGAGTACGGGTTGTGAACCCAGCCTCGGGGCACAACCAAAGTATCTCCGGGAGACAGCTCGAATTCGACATCCGGCGGCGTCGTGGCAAATCTCTCTGTTAGCTCTGGCGTCCACACTTCCGGCGAGGACATGTAAGCACCCATCGGGTACTCAACCACTGGCCTCCATAGCGGCCAGCGCTTGCGTCCTGCAAGCTGAGTGATTACCCCGGTCCATTGGTCCCAATGGTGCCGGAGGCCCTGTTTTCCCGGTGGAGTGATGATCGCCGCAGCGTAGTTTGCGCAGCCGGTTTCGCTCTGGATATCCCGGGACACTCCCGCAAGATAGGGAATGGTGCGCTGGATTTCACGGAGGTTGAGGGTGTAGCCCTGGCCCGCCAGCCCCTGAAGCTTGCCCGGAATCATCTTCCCGTCTCGCGAGAATCGTCCGGGGTGCACAGCCTGTCCGTCCTTGACAGCAGCTACGTACTGCGGGGACAGCAGGTCGAAGCTAACGTACTCATCCATCAGCGAGAGCGGCACCGCACGATCCAGTTCGGTGACACCTCGGTGGTAGACGCGCGGCTCACGCGGCCAAGAGTCGAGCAACGCGGACTTATTTTTAGGCAGGAGTAACCGCAGTGACATGCGCAATCTCCTTGGAATCAGGACGGTGGCATTGGGCATGGGATGTCATGGTGTCGGCTTGGGCAGCAGATGACAGCGTAATGCGCCATGGACTGTGAATGGGTCCAGTACCCCCATACGACATCTACGCCAAGAGGCAATGTCACACGCGCATACTCAATTTTGGCCACCAATGGGAGGCCGGCGCGTCCGCCGGATTCGCGAAGGTAAGGCGGGTTATCCTCGTACCGTGCCCGAAGCCAGGCAATTGCCTCATCAACGTCCCCCCAGGTTTGGTCGGATGCCGTTTGCGCCCGCTTCAATAGCCAATGGCCCGTCATCATCGGCGGCAAGCGCGAGGTCATGAATGCTGCGGTGCTCGGATCGCCCGGAGGGCCGGGCCGTCGCAGGAACTCTTTGCGGTACTCCTCGCCAGATCCGACCCACCCGTATCCGTGCCAGTGCCCTTGCCAGCCCATCCGGTCCTTCTTATACAGTGGGGGCGGGCCGCCCCACTAGACCTGGGGCGGCCCGCCTTGCATATCCAGGTGGCGCACAGATTAGAGCGCCGCCGGGATGATCAGGCGGTCAGACCGCGCCGGGCCGTCCATCCGAGGGCCAGGGCGTCCATCTCGGAGGCCGTGAACCTCAACTCGCGTCCGGCCCCCTCGGGCTTGGTGTCCCGCAGGATGAACGCCTCGCCCGTGCCGGGGATGGACGCGATGGCCGCGCAGGACTCGTTCTCGCCACCGAGGTTGCCACCGCACATGACGGTGACCTCGGCTCCCTCGGCAGGCATGTCGTAGATGGACATGTTTGTACTCCTTTCAGATCGCATTTGTTCGGAGATGCGTTCTCCGCGCCGTCGTGCACCTGCTCCCACCCGGGCGATGTGCTGGCCGGGGTGGGTGTCCAGGGCTGGCACCGTCGCGCGGTTCGTAGGGATGCCGCTTGGGCGGTACCAGTCAGCCTGCCTGGCCGACGGCCCTTTCCGATCCGACCTTCGCGGACCGGTCCAACTGGCCAGCGCAGAGGTTCGGGGTGCCTAGTAGCACGTGCAGGAGGCGAGCCCACACAACGTGGTTCTGCCGCACGGGTGGGGCCGGATGGGTGTCGGCGGGGGCGGGGGCGGCTTGTTGGGCTCCGCGTCTCTGCTGGCCGGGCACTGTGACATTTCGACCCTTCTCTTGGTTCGGTGGTGGGCCGCCCCGGCCGTCCAGTGAGGATTCGCTTCCCCACCCTGCCGGAGCGGAAGTGTGAGGGCTCCGGCTATGCGTTTCCACGCGAGTCGTACGCCGTACGCCTGCACGATATTGATCACCATCGCTGCGTCGGAGACCGCCAACAGGGGCCTGACCCCGGCAGCAACTCTGCGCACAGCCTCGATCTGCCATCCAGCGGGAAGGTCGGCGAGCCGGCGGACGTTCACGGCGGCGGCCCTTACCTCCTGCCCGTCGTGAGGGTCAGGCCCCGGCGGTTCCGCGCCCCGCTCGGCCCGCTCTGCCGCGTCGCCAAGTGCCACCGTGAACGGGACTGCCACCCGCACCGGTAGCAGGGGGGCGGGCCCGAACCAGGAGTGCACCCGCTCCCGCGAGGGCTCGACCTGACGCAGCACCTCGGCCCGCCACACGAGGGGAAGACCGCTGTACCGGCGCAGCAGTTCCACGGCTTCGGCAGCGTGGCGGGACCGTTCGGGGGACGCCTCAGGCCAAAGACCGGCGCGGGTCGGGTCGCACCGCGAGGCGAAGTGCGCCACCTCGGCACACAGGGTGGGGATTTCGCAGCTCATGCGCTGTGCTTGCCCGGCGGTGAGCACAGGGGGCGCGACTCCGCCGATACAGCGCCCGGATGCCATGGCCCAGTTGACGGCGGCCTGGTCGTGCTCCGGCAGAGTCTCCCAGAGTCCGCGCCGCTTCAGCTCGTCGAGCGCACTTCGCAGATCGTCCAGCTTCGTGCCGGAGGTGTAGTCAGTCTGAACAGTCACGTTCGCTCCCAGTCCGCTTGGGGGTAGCGGGGCTGTTGGTAGCCAGGGCGGGGGCCAGTGGTGCTACACCGTCGCGCGGACGGTCAGTAGGTCGGAAAGGGAGATCCGGAGAGCCACGGGCCATGCGGCGAGGCAGTAGCGCCCGGTGTGGTCGGCGGCGTAGATCTTGACCGGGTCGCCCCGGGCAAGCTGGGCCAGTGCGGCGGCCTGGCGGTCGTCGTCGGCACGCCAGTCCCGTAACTGCTGCGGTACGTCGGGGAGTCCGTCCGGCATCCGGGTCACGCAGGCGCCGACGGTCCCGCCGGGGTCGGGGTCCAGCCCGTCCGCGATGCGGAGGGCCTGGCCGCGCAGTCAGCGCAGCGCCAAGCGGCGGTTTGCTGCGGCGTGCCGGCCAAGGACGACACTGACCATCCGGTCGTACCCGCCATACGGCTGCCCCTCCCCGGTGACTTCGGTGCGGTAGGCGGTCAGCGTCGACATGCCCCGCCCCGTCGGGCCGTCTTGCCCTTCACCATGAGCCACGGCTGCTCGGTCACCTGGGCGCGGGTCACCAGCCCCCCGTGCCTGCGGCTTTGGGCGTTGGCCTCGGCAGCCCTGGCCCGCAGTTGCTCACTCACTCCGGCGGGCTCCACCTTGGCCGGGTCGGCGTGCCACCAGCTACCACCGCCCGGCGGACGCAGCAGCCAACCACCATTCGCGGCGCCCTGGTACTCGCCTACCTTGCCGGCTCCGGTGTCGAGCACCAGGGCGCCTACCTCCGGGACCGGGTGAGATGTGGTGTCGGCCGGGGCAGTGGCATGCTCCTGGTCGTCTTGCTCCTTGTCCGGGCGCAAGTCATCGAAGTACGGGACGTCGGTGGTGGTCGCCATGGTGAGGTCTCCACTGTTGGGGGCGGACCCTCCAAGGATCACTTGGGGGAGAGCCCCCTCACCAGTGGCATGTCTAGGGGCATCATGTAGTCATGACACTCGGACGGTTGATCAAGGAGCTTCGCACGGCGCATAGTTGGTCCCAGTCTCGGTTAGCTTCCGAGCTGTCGAAGTCAGCCCCGGGGTATGCCATGACGCGGGAGTACGTTTCTCGTTGGGAATGCGACCGGGTTCGGCCAGGATCTTTCTGGCTTCGGCATCTCGCCGCAGTTCTGGAGGTACCCCTTGCACTCCTGGAGAACGAATTGAAACGTCGGACCTTCTTTACGGATGTTGCAGCCTTGGCCATAGCCCCCATCGTGGCCTCGGACCTAATTGAGGCCGGATTCGCTGCACGTCTAGGGCGCCTTGGCCCCGCCCCGGATGCATGGGAAGAAAAGCTGACATCCTACGGTGCCGATTACATGTCCATGGGGGCGGCTGATATTCAGCGAAGCCTTGCCGGTGAACTGGTGGTCATCCAGCAGCAGCTAGAAGAACCTAGACTGTGGGCTGTCGCAGCGAGGCTTATGACCCTGTATGCGAAGACGTTCCCGGGCTCCGACGGGTCTAAGGCGCTGGTTTGGTACCGGATGGCCGTTGAGGCTGCCGACCGTTCAGGAGACGAAGAGTCTCGTGTTTGGGTGCGAGGTAGGGCCGCCATCGCGCTTGGCTATGAAGGTGCATCCCTCCCTGTTGCTAACCTGCTAGCCAAGCAGGCGCAGGAGATTTCAAAGGCGCCGAGCCTCGGCCTACTCAACGCCGTCATGGGGCGTGCGCATGTGGCCGCGATCGGAGGGGATCGAGGGAAAGCCCTCGAACTAGCCGAAGAAGGTCGCAGGATCTTCGATCTCGTTGGATCCCACCAACAAACCTCTGACTACGCGGTGCCAAATTGGCGCATGAACGTCTTTCGCAGCCTTCTCTTTGCTCGACTGGGAGACGAGAGGAAAGCGCAAGAAGCGCAGGAATCAGCCTTTGCGGAACTGCCAGATGCATTGCCGCGATTTGCTACTCATTTGGAGATGCATAGAGGTCTGATGATGGCCCGGGCGGGAGACGGTCCCGGAGGAATCGCATATGCGCAGGCTGCCCTCGAAAAACTGCCACCAGAAAAGCATTCATTGACTCTCAGAATGCTTATGGAAGAGATCAAGGGCTGAGCGCCCCAAGCCCCCGCCACCCAGTTCCAGGGTGACGGGGCCGAGTGCTGCCAGGCCGCGTCGGCGTAGGACGGGAACGCTCCCACGACTTCGAATGTCAACCCCAGCGGGGCCGCCTGGTTGGGCGTCCGGTCGTGAGGTACACGTCCCAGGCTTCATCAGCGACCAGTACCGCGAGTGCTCCCCGCGCCTGCGGGGATGGACGTGACCCTGTCGGTCCCGGTGCCGGAAACCCCCCTCCTCATTGTCACGGCCATGCCTTACGCTGCCCGAAAGCATCCGCGCCCCGTGCGTCACCGCATGTCGGCGGTCAGTGTCCGGGCGTTGTGCGGTGCTCTCAACTCCCGGTGCTCCGCCGGGTTTCCTTGTGGGGGTATCAACACTGTGCGCACGCGCAGCATCTCGACCGCGACAGCGCTCGCGGTCCTCTTCAGCTCGGCGGCGCTGACCGTCACCGCAGCCGGATCCGCCTCGGCCGCCTCCGCCGCAGTCGCCTCGCCGGGCGGCATCGTCGCGGACGGCGCCCTGCACAGGGTCTTCGTCGGCGACCACTCGGCTGGGAAGATCCTGGCAGCCGACTACACCGGCGCCCTCGTCGGCTCGGTGAGCGGCATCAGCAGGGTCGCCGGTCTGGCGCTGTCCGACGACGGCGCCACCCTGTACGCGGCTGCGGAGGGCAGTCACGAGATCGTGGCGCTCGACGCGGCAACCCTCCATGTGAAGGCCCGCTACCGCGTCGCCACCGACACGGGCCCGCGCCACGTCGCCTTCGCGGGTGGCAAGGTCTGGTTCACGTACGGCGACCAGTGGGACGGTGACCTGGGCTCGGTCGACCCGGAGGCGGACCCGGCGAGCGGTGCCGACGTGGTGACGCTCGGGCTGTTCCCGGAGTCGTCTCCCGGGCTCTGGGGCCCGGCACTCCTCGACACCGACCCGTCCGAGCCCGGCCTGCTGGCTGTCGCCCAGAGCGGCCTCTCCTCGGACTCGATGGCTGTCGTCGACGTCTCCGGCACGACGCCGCAGTTGACCGCCTGGCACCACGGCGACTACACGCTGAACAGCGGCATCCGGGACATCGACCTCGTGCCCGGCACCTCGCAGGTGCTGGTCAACGGCACACAGCGGGACGCCTACGCGGACGGGGACTTCACCGCCGCCGGCGCCTACCCCTCCGGGCAGCAGGCCGACATCTCCCCGAGCGGACTGGTCGCCCAGGTCTCAGGCACCAATGTGGCGGTCTACCGTCCGGGTGCCACCAAGCCGGTCCGCACCTATGCAATGGGCGCGTCGGGCACGGCCGCACTGACGTGGGCTCCGGACTCCTCACGGATCTTCGCACTGGCGGGGACGGGCAGCGGCTACACCCTCAAGGCACTCACCGGCCCGACGCTGAACGTCCCGAGCCTGACGGTGAACGCCCCGTCGACCGCGACACGCGGCAAGCGGCTCACCGTGACCGGGAAGCTGTCGGCGACGGTACCGCTGCCGAACGGCGTCAAGCTGAAGGTCACCCGTACCGACCTGGAGAGCCCCAACGGCAAGGCGCTGCCCGCCGTCACCGTGAAGGCGGACGGTTCGTACACCTTCACCGACACCCCGCCGGCCGGTGGCACGGTCACCTACAAGGTCGCCTACGCGGGCGACACCCAGCACACGGCCGTCAGTGCGTCCGACAAGGTGGCGGTCTCCCGTACGGCGCCGACGCTGACCCTGAACAACAACCGCAAGGTCTACGACTACGGCAAGCACGTCTCCTTCACCGCGCACCTGGGCACGACGTACAAGAACCGCACGGTCGAGATATGGGCGGACCCCTACGGCGGCGACAAGCCCAACAAGCTGCTGAAGACCGCGAAGGTCAACTCCAAGGGCAACATCTCCGTGACGGTCGACATGACGCGGAACACGGTCGTCGCCGCGGTCTTCAAGGGGGACGCCCGCACCGCGCCCAAGACGGTGAAGTCCACGGCGTACGCGAAGGTCAGGATCTCCACCGCCGTCACCAAGCACTACAAGACGGGCAAGATCGGTTCCACGTCGTACTACTGGTTCCACAAGAAGACCGACCCGGTGCTCACGACGACCATGACCTACTACAAGGGCCGTGAGCAGCGCTTCGACCTGCAGGTCTACTCGGGCGGAAAGTGGTACTCCGCCGGCTCGGAGTACTTCCTGCTCGCCGGCAACGGAAAGTCGGCCATACGCCTGGAGGCGCCGGGAGTATCCGGGATCAGGGCGCGGATGCGGTCGGTGTACGTCAAGGGGTCGTCCGGCGACTCCCTGAACTCGACGACGTACGGCCCCTGGAAGTACCTGTACTTCTCCAACTAGCCGAAGGCCGCCTGGGCGGCGTGGTGGCGGCGGACCCCACTCTCGTCCGTCCCCGCCACCACGCCGCCGGGAGTCAGCGAGCAGGCTGCCAGCCGAGGGCCGGGCCGAGTTCGGTGCTGATGTCGGTGAGGATCTGGACGTAGTCCTCGTGGTCGAAGGTGAAGGGCAGCGCGAACGCGACCTCGTCGACCTCCCGGAAGGCGGCGTCCGCGTAGAGCCGTTCGGCGATCTCGGCGGCGGGCCCGACGAGATCGGGCGCGAACATCATGCGGGCGGGCCCCTGCGGCGTGGCGGTCCGGGGTGTCCGCTTCCGGGCGTACTCCTCGTACTTGGCGCGCTGCTCCGGCGAAGCGGTGTCGGTCGGAATGACGACGAGTCCCTGCGACACGCGGGCGCGGGCGCCGTCGGGGTGGTGGGCACGGAACGTCCGGATGTGCGAGAGCTGGATCTCGGCGAAGTCCTCGGACTCCTCCGCCTTGACGACGCTGCTGGTCAGCAGGTTCATCCCGTGCTCACCGGCCCACCGCGCCGACCGCAGGCTCGCGCCGCCGTACCACATGCGGCGGCCCAGGCCGGGAGCGTGCGGCTGGACGCGGTCGGAGTAGACCTCGAAGCCCTCGATCCCGCTGAAGTCGCTGGCGGGTTCGCCGCGTACGAAGTGCAGCAGCCGCTCCACCCGTGCATAGCCGAAGTCCTCCAGGTCGGCGGTGTCGGGGTAGAGCGCGTCTTTGACCTGGTCGTAGTGGGTCGGCGGGCCGACGCTGACCCCGGGGTTCAGCCGGCCCCCGGACAGGATGTCGACCGTCGCCAGGTCCTCGGCCAGCCGCAGCGGATTCTCCCAGCCCAGCGGAATGACCGCCGTGCCCAGCTCGATACGGCTGGTGCGCTGTGAGGCCGCCGCCAGCACGGCGATGGGGGAGGAGATGCCGTACTGCATATGACGGTGCCGCACCCACGCACTGTCGAAGCCCAGCCGCTCGCCCAGTGCGATGATCTCCAGCGTCGACTCGTGCCCCCGCCGGGGATCGACCTGGTCGAACAGCCCGATCGTCAGAAACCCCAGCTTCCGCAGTGGCTCCGAGGTCAGCGGCATGGGGCTCCTCCATCGTCTGCGGCATGCTCTGCCCAGCACCGAACCACCCCGATGATGTCAGGTCACCGCCGCGCGCGCCCCGCCGATGCCGACACCACCTCAACCGTCCGCACCGACACGGCGAACCGGCGAACCGGCGAACCGGCGAACCGGCGACGCAGCACGCCGCCGGTTCCGTGTTCCGTGGCTCCGTGCCTCAGGCCAGGGGGCCGTAGAGCCAGTTGCCCGCCGCGTCGGCCTCCGGGCTGATGTAGTACTGGCGGATGGCGGCGAGGAGCTCATCGACGCTGAGCTTGCCGTTGCCGTTGGTGTCCAGCCTCCGGAACGCGGCGGCCCGGTCCGCGGGCTCGGTACGGAACACCTCCTGCCATGCCTGGAACTCCTGCTCGTCCACCTCACCGTCCCCGTCGGTGTCGAGCAGCGCGCAGACCGCCTCGGCCAGGGGCCGGAACGATGCGTCGAAGCCCTCGGCGGAGGTGATGAACGCGCCGGTCATGCTCGCGCGGTACTCCTCGGGCGAGAGCTTCCCGTCCCCGTCCAGGTCGGCGACGGCCGAGAGGGCATCCCAGAAGCGCGCCATCCCGTCCATCAGCGCGGTGCCCTTGGGGGAGGTGGCGGGCTCGCCGAACCTGGTCAGCAGCTGGGAGCCGAGGGTGAGCAGGTCCTCGCGGTCGATCGAGCCGTTGTCGTCGGTGTCGAAGTGCCCGAAGCAGACATCGATCTTGTGGTGCAGCAGGGGGGTGCCGGAAAGCGTGGTCATGGGCCATGCCTCTCTCATGTGCGAGCACTGCTCTGGTCGTGGTGGAACCCGGCAGCGGCGAGGTGGTCGAAGTGCGCCGCCTCGCCGCTGCCGATGCTGATCCCCTGGAGCCGGGTGGTGCGCAGGAAGGGGATGTTGGCCTCGCCGAACACCCCGCCGGAGAGCCCCGTACCGCCGATGATGGGGAGGACGGGCAGGGTGCCGATGTGGCTGTCGTTGACCTTCAGCACGCCGCCGTTGGTCACCTCGTCGGTGAACCGGTCGATGACGTACGGGTCGTGCGCCCACAGGGAGTTGCGCAGTCCGTACCGGTTCGCATTGACGAAGGAGATCACGGACTCCAGCAGGTGACGGTCGGCCGCCGCCGACTCAGCAGCCGGTGCCGACTCAGCGGCCGGTGCGCTCTCAGGCACGATCACGCACATCAGCGGGAAGAACGTCTCCTCGGCGACCGCCCGCATCGCCGCCGCCTCCCGCAGCCCCCGTACGCGCAGCAGCACCGGTCTGATGAACGGCCCCCGGAGCGACGGCCTGCCCCGTACGTCGACCAACTCGCCCCCGCAGAGCAGCTCGGCGCCCCTGGCCACGGCATCGTCCAGCACGTCCTTGCACTGGGAGCGCTTGACCACGGGGGTGAGTACGACCTCGGGGTCCTCGGGCGGCCCCACCCGCAGCGCCGCCACCCGGCTGCGCACCAGCTCGGTGAACTCCTCGGCCACCGCCGGGTGGACCAGCGCGAACTTCGGCGCGAGGCAGAGCTGCCCCGACCCCTGGTACCGCTCCAGCGCCGCGTCGGCCGCCTGCGGCAGATCCGCGTCCCGCCACACCACCAGGGCGTCGTTCCCGGCCAGTTCCATGATGGGCTTCTTGCCGTGCTCCAGGCAGGACCGGGTGAGCTCGGCGCCCTGGTTGGAGCCGCCGAAGAAGAAGATGTCGTCGCAGTCGGGCGAGGCCAGCCAGGTCCGCAGCACCGGCCGCGCCGGCGCGCAGAGCACGCTGAGCATGCCGGGCGGGGCCCCGTACTCCGCCAGCAGCGGGGCGACCAACTCATGGAAGAGGTACGCGACGCTCAGCGGAACCGACGGCGGGGCGTTGACGATCAGCGCGTTCCCCGCCGCCAGGGTCGGGACCCCGGCCAGGGCGGTGAGCACGGGGGCGTTGCGCGCCGGGTCGAGGCACACCACGCCGTCCGGCTTGCGCACCAGCCGCACCCGCCGACCCGCCTGCCTGCCCTCCCACACCATGGCCGCCCGCGCATGGTCCACCGTCTCCGGATGCGTCAGGTTCAGCGCCGCCGACAGCGCCCAGCCGGCCACCCGTACGGGATGCCCCTCGGACACCAGGACCGCGATGAACTCCTCCGCCCGGTCCCGCAGCAGGCGGTGGAACGCGCGGACGAAGTCCAGCCGCCGCTCCAGCGGCACCCGCGCCCAGGCAGGCTGCGCCTCGCGGGCCAACGACAGCGCCGCAATCGCCTGCGCCCCCGTGGACCGGGCCACCCGCCCGACCAACCGCGGATCGGCGTGATCCTCCGGCTCGGCCCGGCAGTGGTCGAGGCGTGCCTTGAGCGCAAGCACGTCGTACGTCTCGTCCAGCATCGCGCTGCTCCTGGGCCAGTGCACCCAGCCCTCACCGGGCTCGGGCACACCGCCCAGCAGCACGGGATAGGTAGGCAGCGCCGCACCGGGAGATCGGGTCACGCCTCGAATTCTTCGCGGCCACCCACAGCCCCCACCGGCCCGAACTGACTTATTACCCTGAACGAGTGATATTTCCCCTTGGCCGGATTCAGCCTTGCCAAGGCAACGACTCTTGGGCTGGGACCTTTTTCGGAGCTCGGGAGCTGAACCGGGGTACCACCGTCCAGGCACGCGGCACCGACCGGCTCACCGGAGCAGGCGTCCCCGTAGACCAGCCTTCCTCGTCGGGCGGATCCTCCTCAGCGGTCGGTGGCGAGTCAGGGTCCGTCGACAGCCACGGCGGCGCGACCGCTCTGTGCAACGACGGCACCCTCTCGTACAGCGCACACCACCGCGGCACCTGCTCCCACCACCATGGCGTCGCCGTCCGGTACCGCTGACCCACCTCCGGCAGGGTGCGGCCACCGGGACAGTGCGCTCCTTGCACGCGGACAGCTGGGGCAGGGTGATCTCGAACCTGCGGTCGCCACGGCCATGGGCATTCCTGCCGGCCTGTCGGCCCACCCCCGGGCCGCCGGCACGACATTGGACAGCTTGGGCGGCGGCAGCGCGCCCGCGCGGGCCTGGCACCAGTACGTCCACGACACTCGGAGCGTCACCACACGACGGCCACCCTGGGGTGGTGGTCGGGTACGACGGGGGTGCGCCGGTGGGGTACGCCTACGGCAATACCGCCGGGCCGGAGGACCGCTGGTGGGCGCGGATGGCCAGGCCCGTGCCGGCCGGGCGCGTCTCTTCTCCCGCGTTCGCCCTTAAGGAGATCGGTGTCCGCACGCCATGGCGCGGCACCGGCGCGGCCCGGTGCATCCACGACGCAATGGTCACCAGGCGCCCCGAGCAGCAGGTCACCTTGATGGTCAACCCGGCTGCCGGGGACGGCAAAAACCTGGCACTGCCATGATCCGCCCCCGCCGACCGGACGACGGCGACCGCTGACCAACGCCTCGGGTCGCTGTCGCGGCGGATGCGCCAGGACGGCGGCGAGTTCGCGGCGCCGGTGCCCGGCCAGCTTCCTCAACCAGCCCAGTGCGGGGCGCACGTGCGCTGTGATGCTGTGCGGCGGCGGCTTCTGGGCATCCCGCTGGCATTTCGGTGTACGACCGTATGGTTGACGCATGGATCTCGATGAAGATGCGAGTGGATTGCTCCAGAAATGATGCATTCACGTCGTACGTCCGTATCTGCAGAAGTCATCGAAACCAGCACCTTCGGTCTCCAAACGCGCAGGTCAATTAGTGTGCTCCCCGCGCCTGCGGGGATGGCCCCGCCTCCCCGGTCGGCGTCGACTCGGCGACGACGTGCTCCCCGCGCCTGCGGGGATGGCCCCCTCGACACGGTCGTGGGCGACGCCGCCGCCGTGTGCTCCCCGCGCCTGCGGGGATGGCCCCGTGTGCAGGCCGGCGACGCTGCCGGTCTCGTAGTGCTCCCCGCGCCTGCGGGGATGGCCCCCCTGTCGCAGACCCGCGACGGCTGGGATGTGGGTGCTCCCCGCGCCTGCGGGGATGGCCCCTCGCAGTCCTGCTTGAGGCGGCCGCGCTGGGGGTGCTCCCCGCGCCTGCGGGGATGGCCCCCTCACGCATCCTGGATCGATCCCGTGTAGGCAGTGCTCCCCGCGCCTGCGGGGATGGCCCCGGCCAGGCCTCCAGGCGGGGCCTGGTGTACGGGTGCTCCCCGCGCCTGCGGGGATGGCCCCCAGGGTGGATCGGCAGGAGGTCTGCCTTGCGGGTGCTCCCCGCGCCTGCGGGGATGGCCCCTCCCAGGGACCCTTCGTCCACATGACGTGATGGTGCTCCCCGCGCCTGCGGGGATGGCCCCGCTGAGGTCTACGTCGACTGCCAGAACCGATTGTGCTCCCCGCGCCTGCGGGGATGGCCCCTGCTTCGTGGTCTCGACCGCCTGCTGCCCGAAGTGCTCCCCGCGCCTGCGGGGATGGCCCCGACGATCAGCAGACCCGAAACGACATCACGGTGTGCTCCCCGCGCCTGCGGGGATGGGGCCTGTTTGGATCGTCACCCCCCAAGGGCGTCTCCGAGTGCTTTCGAACCCGCAGGGATGCCACGTCGGGAACTCCGGCAGGGAACCTGCCGCTCGTGACCCGGCAGAGGCAGGCCCGATGCCGCCTCCAGGGCGGGCTGCCGCGCGTGGCGGCCGGAGGCATATTGCGCCTGACAGTATTGGTCATTTGAATTCGTGATTGGGCGTCACCTATCACGCGAAGAACGATTATGGTCAAAATCGATCGCTCGGGCCAGGAGCGCTCATCGTTGTCAGACCCAGAGTGTTCAATGCCGTCATGCACGAGGAAACACCTCCCCAGACCAACGGCCGATGGGCGCGGTTGAGCCGCGCTGCGCGGACCGTCTGGGCGAAGCATGACCGCGCCACGGAGACGTGGTTGCCGTTGTGGCGGCATCTGGCCGACAGTGCGGCTGTGGCGGGGTTGCTGTGGGATCGGTGGTTGCCTCGGAATGTGAAGGAGATGGTCGCCGAGGTGCTTCCGGGCGGGGCGGACGACGCGCGGCGGCTGGCGGTGTGGTTGGCGGGAACGCACGACATCGGGAAAGCGACACCGGCATTTGCATGCCAGGTGGACTCGTTGGCGGACGCAATGATCGCGGCCGGGCTCCGCATGCGTACGCAGAGGCAGTATGGCGAGGACCGCAAGATGGCCCCCCACGGGCTGGCGGGGCAGCTGCTCCTTCAGGAGTGGCTGGTCAAGCGGCATGGCTGGACGGGGCGTGCGGTAGGCCAGTTCGGCATCGTCGCGGGTGGGCATCACGGCGTGCCGCCCGACCACTCGCAGATCCACGACCTCATGGTGCACCCGGAATTGCTGCGGACGCCGGGGGCGGCGGAGACCACGTGGCACCAGGTGCAGACGGAACTGCTCGACGCCTGCGCCGAGACCTACGACGTGGCGGGACGGCTCGGGGACTGGCGGAAGGTGAAACTGCCGCAACCGGTCCAGGTGCTGCTGACAGCGCTGGTGATCGTTTCGGACTGGATCGCCAGCAACCCCGATCTCTTCCCCTACTTTCCGGAGGCTCACCCGCGCAGTGACGAGGAGCGGGTCAAGGCGGCATGGGCGGGGCTTCGCCTGCCGCCGCCCTGGACTGCCGCCGAACCGACCCTGCCCGCAGCCGAGTTGATCGCCTCGCGCTTCGACCTCCCGCCGGGTGCGCGGGTGCGGCCGGTCCAGGAGGACGCGGTCCGGCTGGCGAGGGAGATGCCGGAACCCGGCCTGATGGTCATCGAGGCGCCGATGGGCGAGGGGAAGACCGAGGCGGCCCTGGCCGTGGCGGAGATCTTCGCGGCTCGGAGCGGTGCGGGTGGCTGCTATTTCGCGTTGCCGACGATGGCCACGAGCAATGCGATGTTTCCGCGCCTCCTGGCCTGGCTGGACCGTCTGCCGTCCGACACCCTCGCGGCGGGTGACCGATCGGTCCTGCTGGCGCACGCCAAGGCGGCGTTGCAGAAGGACTATGCACTGCTGATGCGCAAAAGCCGCCAACGGATCGCAGCCGTGGACCAGTTCGGACAGGAGGATGACCCGCGCCGGAGCGGCTGCAAGGCGGACGGTCGCGAAGTCGGTACCACTGCCGCGCCCGCCGACCTGATCGCCCACCAATGGCTGCGGGGCCGGAAGAAGGGCCTGCTCGCGTCGTTCGCGGTCGGGACGATCGACCAGTTGCTGATGGTCGGGCTCAAGAGCCGCCATCTCGCTCTGCGCCACCTGGCCATGGCGGGCAAGGTCGTCGTCATCGACGAGGTGCACGCGTACGACACCTATATGAACAGTTACCTGGATCAGGTGCTGTCATGGCTGGGGGCCTACCGGGTGCCCGTGGTGGTGCTGTCCGCGACATTGCCCGCGTCCCGGCGCCGCGAACTGGTCGAGGCGTACACGGGCACCAGCGTAGGCGCGGCTGTCGTCGCGGACATCGAGGCCGCCGAAGGCTATCCGCTGCTGACGGCCGTGTCGCCTGGCAGCGGGCAACCGGCCGTGCTGGCGGCGAGGCCGGCCGCCTCCGGGCGCAGGGCCGACGTGGCGTTGGAGCGGCTGGGCGACGACTACGACCTGCTCGCCGATCGCCTGGGTGCGGAACTGGCGGAGGGCGGCTGTGCGCTGGTCGTGCGCAACACCGTCGACCGGGTGATGGAGACGGCCGCCTGCCTGCGAGCACGGTTCGGCGCCGAGCAGGTGACCGTTGCCCACGCCCGGTTCGTCGACGTGGACCGAGCGCGGAAGGACGCCGACCTGCTGGCGCGTTTCGGCCCACCGGACCAGGACGGTACCTCTCCGGCTCGCCCGCGGCAGGCGCACATCGTGGTGGCGAGCCAGGTGGTGGAGCAGTCGCTCGACGTGGACTTCGATCTGCTGGTGACCGACCTCTGCCCGGTGGACCTGCTGCTCCAGCGCATGGGCCGACTGCATCGCCACCCGCGCGCCGACCGCCCACGCCGGCTGCGGAGCGCCCGGTGTCTGGTCACCGGGGTCGACTGGCAGGCCCGCCCCGTACCGTCGCCGGTCCGAGGCTCCCGGACCATCTACCGCGCGTATCCGCTACTACGGTCCCTCGCCGTCCTGGCTCCCCACTTCGACCAGGGACAGGGGACGCCCGTACGCCTCCCCGAGGACATCAGCGGACTGGTGGGCAAGGCTTACGGCGCGGAAGACCCATGCCCCAAGGAGTGGGGTACGGCCACCGAGTCCGCGCTGGCCGAGGACGAGAAGCACCGCGAGGGACAGCGAAGCCGGGCGGCCGTCTTCCGGCTGGGCGATGTCCTCAAGCCGGGCAGGCCGTTGATCGGGTGGATCGACGCCGGCGTGGGTGACGCCGACGACAGCCGGACCGGCAGGGCCCAGGTGCGCGACAGCCGCGAAAGCCTGGAAGTCCTGGTGGTGATGCGCCGCTCGGACGGTGGCCTGATCACCCTGCCGTGGCTCGGCGACGGGCAAGGCGGGCTGGACCTGCCCACGGACGCCGCGCCGTCGCCGCGCGCCGCTCGTGCCGCCGCCGCGAGCGGCCTGCGGCTGCCCTACCACTTCTCGTTTCCGGAGCCTCTGGAGAAGGCGATCGGCGAACTGGAGCGGAACTGGTTCCCCGCCTGGCAGGAGAAGGAGAGCCACTGGCTGGCAGGGGAGTTGATCCTCGTGCTGGACGAGGACTGTAGGACCCGGCTCGCCGATTGGCATCTGCGGTACGACCCCGAGGAGGGACTGCTCGTGGCCCGCGACGACTCCGCAGAGGACACCGGGATGCCCGCAGCAAGGACGGCGCTGCCGCGCGTCGTCGGCCCGCCGTCGTTCAATCTGGTCGACCGCCCCTGGCTTCCGGCGCAACTCTCTGACGGCACCGAGCGCAGTCTGTCGCTGCTTGAGGTATTCGACCAGGCCCGGACCATTCGTCGGCTGGTCGGTGATCTGCCGACTCAGGAGTTCGCTCTGCTGAGGCTCCTGCTGGCCGTCCTGTACGACGCTGTCGACGGCCCTGAGGACATCGACGCCTGGGCGGAGCTATGGGAGAGCGACACGCCGTTCGCTCCGGTGGCGGACTACCTGCGGGAGCACCGGGAGAAGTTCGACCTGCTGCATCCGACCACTCCCTTCTTCCAGGTCGCCGACCTGCGCACCGCGAAGGACGAGGTCGCCTCGCTCAACCGGCTGGTGGCCGACGTGCCCAACGGCGAACCGTTCTTCACGATGCGGATGCCCGGCGTGGACCGCCTGTCGTTCGCCGAGGCGGCCCGCTGGCTGGTGCACGCGCAGGCGTATGACCCGTCGGGCATCAAGTCCGGTGCGGTGGGCGATCCCCGGGTGAAGTCCGGCAAGGGCTACCCACAGGGCGTCGGCTGGGCGGGGAACCTCGGCGGCGTGATGGTCGAGGCGGACACCCTGCACGAGACCCTGCTGCTCAACCTTGTCGCCCGCGACACCACCACGCTGGACCTTCGAGGCCGCGACGACCGGCCGGCCTGGCGCGCCGCACGGCCCCACGGCCCGGCCAAGGCCACCGACCTGGACAAGCGCCCATACGGGCTGAGGGACCTGTACACCTGGCAGTCCCGGCGCGTGCGACTGCACCACGACGCGGAAGGGGTGCACGGTGTCGTCCTCGCGTACGGCGACCCGCTCGCACCCCTCAACCTGCACCTCCAGGAGCCGATGACCGGCTGGCGTCGCAGCCCGGCCCAGGAGAAGAAGCACGGTCTCCAGCTGGCCTACCTTCCCCGTGAACACGATCCCGCGCAGTCGGCCTGGCGCGGTCTGCGCGGTCTGCTCGCCGGACGCGACCAGGGCGCTGAACAGCGCCAGGAGGGCCGGGACTACCTGCGCCCCCGGGTGCTCGAATGGCTGGCCCGACTGATCGTCGAGGGCGCGCTCCCGTCGCACCACCTCATCCGGGCCCGGACCATCGGCGCCCGGTACGGGACGCAGCAGTCGGTGATCGACGAGGTGATCGACGATGGCGTGCTGATGCCCGTGGTGCTGCTCCATGAGGGAGACCCGCGCTACGGGCAGGCTGCCATCGACGCGCTCGGCGACGGCGAGTCCGCGGTCAATGTGCTCGGAGACCTCGCCGCCGACCTCGCCCGGGCGGCGGGGGCCGAGGAGGAGCCCCGCAAAAGCGCCGCCCGCGACCTCGGGTTCGCCGCCTTGGACACGCCATTCCGGCGCTGGCTGTGCGACCTCGTACCCGGGACCGACCCCGTCCTCCAGCGCGATCGGTGGAAGCGTCGGCTGCGGACCCTCATCGGTGATCTCGGGACCTCCTTGCTGAACGATGCAGGGCTCTCCGCCTGGGAGGGCCGGGTGGTCTCGGGCCGTGGCGGCTCCGAGTGGCTGAACGACGCCGCCGCCGACCGGCGCTTCCGCCTCCGCCTGAACAAGCTCCTGACCACACCCGTGGAGGTGGAGGCATGACGACCAGCCCTCCCGTCCCCGCTGCCCCCGCTCCCGTCCCCGCCGTCCGCCGGGCGCCGCTCAGCCTGATCGGAAGCACCGTCGACAAGCACATCAGCCGTCTCCAGCGCGGCTACCTCGACGACCGCAGCGACGCCGTCGCCACCCTCGCGCGCCTGCGGCGCGGAGTCGGCCGGTCTGCGGGTGCGACCCCCGACCTGTGGGGCCTCACCGGCACCGAACCGCTCTACGCGGCGCACGAGAGCGGCGCGCTGACCGAGGAGGCGCTGCGCTGGGCGGACGAGGCGGCCCACGCCGCCGTCACCCTCTGGGCACTGCACCAGCAGGCCCACCACACGGCCCGCATGCACCGCCGCCACGGACTCGAACTCGGCACCGCCGTACGCCGGTTGCATCCGGGGACGGAGATCGATGAGCCGACCCGCAAGCGTTTTGTGCGTGCCGGAACGGCCACCACGCCCGCTGTCCTGGCCGGACGGCTGAGGGATCTCGTGCTGCTGCTGCGCCGCGACGACATCCCGCTCGACTACGGGCTGCTCGCCGACCAGTTGTACGGCTGGCAGCAGCCCGGCGGTCCGCAGCGCATCCGCCGCTCCTGGGGCCGCTCCTACCAGTTCGCGCACCGGACGGCCGACACCGCCACTCCGGACGCCACAGACCGACCCGATGACACCGACGGCACGACCCCGGAGGACGACACCCCGTGAGCCGCACCATCATCGATGTGCACGTCCTCCAGACCGTGCCGCCCAGCAACCTGAACCGCGACGACACCGGCAGCCCGAAGACCGCGGTGTACGGCGGAGTCCGGCGTGCCCGGGTCTCCAGCCAGGCGTGGAAGCGGGCGACCCGGCGAGCGTTCCAGGATCTGCTTGACCCGGCCGACCTCGGCGTCCGGACCAGGCGGGTCGCTGAGGTGCTGGCCGAGCGGATCACGGCGCAGGAACCGTCGTTGAGCGGCGACGAGGCCCTCGCGCTGGCGGCCGAGACCATCGCGGCGGCCACCGGATCGAAGATCGAGGTGCCCAAGCGCAAGGCGGAGAGCGCCAAGAAGAAGGGCGAGCCGGAACCGCCGCCGGAGTCCTCCTACCTGATGTTCCTCAGCGCACGCCAGCTCGACGGACTCGCCGCCCTCGCGATCGACGGAGCCGAGGACATCAAGGCGTTCCTGAAGGACAAGGAGAACAAGGCGCGTGCCAAGGAGATCGCCGACAGTCGGCACTCCGTGGACGTCGCTCTCTTCGGCCGGATGGTCGCCGACTCCGCCGACATCAATGTCGACGCCGCCGCCCAGGTCGCCCACGCCATCAGCGTCCACCAGGTCGAGAACGAGTCCGACTACTACACCGCCGTGGACGACCGCAATGAAAAGGAGGAGGAGACCGGCGCCGGCATGATCGGCACCGTCGACTTCAACTCCGCCACCCTCTACCGGTACGCGGCACTCGATGTCGACCGGCTGCGCGACAACCTCGGCGTCGGGCTGCGCGAGGACGAGCCGAAGACCGAACCGGTGCGCAGAGCGGTCCGCGCCTTCCTGCACGGCTTCATCTCCTCCATGCCGACCGGCAAGGTCAATACCTTCGGCAACCACACCCTCCCCGAGGCGGTGGTGGTCACTCTGCGCTCCGCCCGGCCGATCAGCTTTGTCGCCGCGTTCGAGGAGCCCGTTCTGCCCAAGCAGGATGTCGGCGGTCATCTGTACGGAGCCAGCGAGCAACTGGTCGCCCACGTCTCCGACATCGAGAGGGCCTACGAGGTCACCGCGGATCCCGCCTGGGTGCTACGCGTCGGCGCCGCCACCGAACGACTCGGAGCGCTCGGCACCGAGGTGACCCTGAGCGGACTGCTCGACTCCGTCGGCGACGCGGTGACCGAAAGGCTGAACGGCAAGGCATGAGCGTGCTGACCCTGCGCCTCGCCGGCCCTTTGCAGTCCTGGGGTTCGGCGGGCCGCTTCGCCCGGCGCACGACGGAACGGGTACCGACCAAGAGCGGCGTGCTCGGTCTGCTCGCCGCCGCCCAGGGCCGGGACCGCGTCGCAGATGTCTCCGACCTCGCCGCGCTGGCATTCGGCGTCCGCATCGACCAGCCCGGCACGCGCCTACGGGACTTCCAGACCGCACACCACGGTGACACGGGCAAGGCCATGCCCGTCTCGGAACGCTTCTACCTCGCCGACGCCGTGTTCGTGGCCGCCGTGGAGGGCGACGAGGCCCTGATCGCCGACCTGCACGCGGCCGTGCGGACCCCGCACTACCTGCCGTTCCTGGGTCGGCGCTGCTGCCCGCCCTCGCGCCCGGTCGACCTGAACACACACCGGGAGACGGACCTTCTGGGCGCACTGCGGACGGAGCCGTGGCAGGCGTCCGACCGGGTGCAACTTCGCCGGCGCAAGGAGAGACGCGTCGAACTGGAAGTGGTCAAGGAACTCCCGGCCGGCGAGGGTCCCGGCGACACCCTGCGCGACCAGCCGCTGAGCTTCGACTCCGGGCACCGCCGGTACGGACTGCGCAGCGTCCACTCGCACCGCGTCACCGTGCCCAACCCCCTCGCCGAGAAGCGTCCCCGCCCACCGGTCCAGGACCATGACCCGATGCTTGCGCTGGGTGACGCCTGATGTGGAGGACGACCATGCATGTGCAGGAAGGCGACTGATGTACCTGACCCGCTTCCGGATCAACACCGCGCGAATGGGAGCGCGCCGCCTGCTCACCTCACCGCAGGCACTGCACGCTGCGGTCATGGCGGCATTCGCGGAACGGGTCGCCCACTCCGGCCAGGGCCCGCGGGTGCTGTGGCGCATCGACAACACCGCAGACGGCGAGGTGCTGCTGTTTATCGTCAGCCCGGAGCGG
Organism: Peterkaempfera bronchialis; assembly: GCF_003258605.2. Lineage (NCBI taxonomy): Bacteria > Bacillati > Actinomycetota > Actinomycetes > Kitasatosporales > Streptomycetaceae > Peterkaempfera > Peterkaempfera bronchialis. The sequence continues at coordinate 3,276,371 of NZ_CP031264.1, read as the reverse complement.
CCCGACCTCACCCACCTCGTCGAGCAGGCCGGTTGGCCTGAAACGGGCCGCTGGCAGACCGCGCCCTATGGACCCTTCCTCGCCAAGCTCGCGGTCGGCGAGACATGGGCGTTCCGGCTGAGTGCCAACCCCGTTCACAGCATCCGCCGCACCCCGGACGAATCCACCAAGCGCACGGCGCACATCACCCCCCGCCACCAGGCGGACTGGCTGCTCGCACGCCAGGAACACGGCGGCTTCGCCGTCCTCGACCGGCCCGCAGCCCAGCCCGGCGACCTGGAAAGCGCGGGATACGAGCTCCTTGTGCACTCCCAACGCGAGCTGGCCTTCCGCAAGACCGACAGCTCCAGCGGCAAGCGCCTGGGCGTGAAGCTGACCCGGGTCACCTACGACGGACGACTGCGGGTCACCGACCCCGACGCGCTCCGTCGTACGCTCACCGCCGGGCTAGGCAAGGGGAAGGCATACGGCTGCGGTCTGATGACCCTTGCGCCGGTGGCGGTAGCGCCGGTGGCGGTGGGTCCATGACCACCGTCGGCCGGCGCCCCGCGTCCTCGCCGCGCCAGCTCACCCGCGTCGGAGACCGCCTCTCCTTCGTCTACCTGGAGCGGTGCACCGTCCACCGGGATGCCAACGCCATCACCGCCGAAGACGCGGAGGGCACCACGCACATCCCCTCCGCCACCATCGGCACCCTGCTGCTCGGCCCCGGCACCCGCATCACCCACCAGGCGATGAGCGTGCTCGGCGAGTGCGGCGCGGGGGTCGTCTGGGTCGGCGAACACGGGGTGCGCTACTACGCCGGAGGCCGCTCCCTCAGCCGCTCCTCCGCCCTGGTCGAAGCGCAGGCCGTGAAGTGGGCGAACCGCAACAGCCGACTCGACGTCGCCCGCGCCATGTACCGCCTCCGCTTCCCCGACGAGGACCCCTCCGGACTCACCCGGCAGCAACTCCTCGGCCACGAAGGCACCCACGTCAGGGACTGCTACCGCGCCCAGGCCGCCCGCACGGGAGTCCCCTGGCACGGACGGAAGTTCACCCCCGGCGACTTCACCGCCGGCGACCCGCCCAACCAGGCCATCACCGCCGCCGGCCAGTGCATGTACGGCATCGCGCAGGCCGTGATCGCCGCCCTCGGCTGCACGCCGGGACTCGGTTTCGTCCACTCGGGCCACGAACTGTCCTTCGCCATGGACGTGGCCGACTTCTACAAGACCGACATCGGCATCCCGCTCGCCTTCGACGTCGCCGCCGAAGGCGACGAGGACATCGGCCCCCGTACCCGCCGCGCGCTGCGTGACGTGATCAACGGTACAAAGCTCCTGGACCGCTGCGTGGCCGACATCAAGTCCTTGCTGCTCCCGGAGGCGCCCACCGAGGACGGCGCGACCGAGTACCCGGATCGCGTGATGCTCCAGTCCGACCGAGGCATGGAAGTCGCCTCGGGCCGCAACTACGCGGACGAGGTCATCTGGTGACCGTCATCGTCCTCACCCACTGCCCCGTCGGCCTGCGCGGCTTCCTCACCCGCTGGCTCCTGGAGATCTCCCCGGGCGTCTTCATCGGCAGCCCGTCCGCCCGCATCCGCGACGCCCTCTGGTCCGAGGTCAAGCAGTACGCCGACCAGGGCCGCGCCCTCCTCACCTACACCACCAACACCGAACAGGGCTACGCCTTCGAGACCCACGACCACAAGTGGCACCCCGTCGACCACGAAGGCCTCACCCTCATCCGCCGCCCCCACGACAAGCCCCCCGCCGCCTCTTCCGCCCCTCCCCGCGGCTGGAGCAACGCCTCCAAGCGCCGGCGTTTCGGCAGCCGGTAGTGCACTCCGACCGCGCTGCCTCCCCCGCACCCCAGGCGCGGCAGAGGCAGCGCAACGCCATCACGCCCGACGGGGGGCGGGGCACCCTGCGCTGTGCCCCCGGCGCTCCTGCGGGACCCTGAGCAACAACGGGACGGGAGAAGAAGGGTGGCCCCTTCACCGGAAGACCCCGCTGCTGGCGGGTCCGGCGGCGAGATCGACGAGGGTGTACCCGTGGAGTTCCCTGGCGAGTCTTGCAGCGAGGAGGCACCGGAAGCAGGGGTCGGTGTAGCGGATGAGAACGTCGATGGCTGGCATGGGCGCAACATACTTGGGCGCTGGCTGGCGGGCCTGCGCGCTCAGTGTCGTCCCGTGTCTGCTGGACCCTCGATGGGTTTGTGGGTGTGGGTTCGCATAATTGCCGTCTAAGACTTGACCGATTTATGCACATTAACGGTAGTTCACGTCTTATGACGGTTTCTTTAGAAGTCATCGAAATGAGCGCCCAAGGGCCTCAAACCCGCAGGTCAATCAGTGTGCTCCCCGCGCCTGCGGGGATGGCCCCCACCAGTGGTCCACGCGCGGGGCCCGGTCCTGGTGCTCCCCGCGCCTGCGGGGATGGCCCCGAGACTCGCTACCCGGTCCTGCGGGTCGATCTGTGCTCCCCGCGCCTGCGGGGATGGCCCCACCACCTTCCCGCTGCGGCTCGCCCCCGCCGAGTGCTCCCCACGCCTGCGGGGATGGTCCCCTCCGCCGCGACGGCTACGCCGTACTCGGCGCCGTGCTCCCCGCGCCTGCGGGGATGGTCCCACCGCGCGCTTCCTGCGCAAGACACTCAAAGGTGCTTGCCGGCTTGCGGGGGTGGTCTCGCGCTGGGGTTCTTTGGCCCTGTGCCCGTCGCGGCAGGCAACAGGCCGCGTGCTGGTGGGCGGGCCCGGCAGAGCTACGCCGCGTCACCTCGGACGTCGCAGCCCGGCGCTTGCCCGGGCATGGCCGGTCGCGGGACCGCCCGGCGGTCGGCAACGGGCGGCGCGCGCCGGAACCGGGCCGGGGCCGGGCACGCCCCCGACGGTGCCGTGCCCGGCCCCGGCGCGCGCCGGGTGTACCCGCTCAGCCGCAGTGCCGGAAGGCATCCGTGGTGCCGGCGGTGGTGACCAGGCCCGTCCCCTGGTCCAGGACCACGATGATGGCGGGTTCGGTCAGCCCGGTGCGGCACGCGAGGAACGCGACGGGCTGCCAGTCCGTCAGGCGGCCACTGGCGTCGGCCGTGAGTGAATTCAGCGAGAGCGGGCCGGTCGTGTTGATCCGCACCGCGTAGAACCGCACCGTGCCGTTGGGCGTCAGCCCGCTGCCGGTGGCGTACAGGTAGCCGCCGGTCGAGTAGATGTACGAGGTGGTGACGGACACTCCGCCGCGCGGCGTCGCCCCCGGGTCGACCAGGCGGTAGGGGGCGCTGGCGTTGTCGCTGTAGGCCTGGTCGCGGCTGGCCGGGGGCACGCAGACGTGGTCCGAGGGCCGCGTCGCGCGCCAGACGTAGCCCTGCTTGCAGGTGTCCGGGCCGTACGCACCGCCGTTGGGCTCCCTGCGCGACGGGCCCAGCGTGTTCTCCGTCGCGGTCTGGGTGCGGATCGCCGACGTCACACAGATTTGGTCGCCCGTGTACGCCTCCCGCCACACATAGCCCGCCGCGCATGTGTACGGCCCGTACGGCAGGTCGGCTGCCGAGGCCGACGGGCCCGCCACCAGTAACCCGGTGAGCAGCGCCACCGCGGCGATCAGTACGGCCGCCGCGCGCCGCAGTGGCCGGGAACCGGCCCTCTCCGCAATGCTTCTTCCGCCTCGCATACGCCCTCCTTGGTTGGACCGGTCCGCGCGGCCCGGCGAAACCGGCCACGGCGCCTGGGGAACAGCGCAAGAGTCAACGGTTATCGCGGTGATTCCGGCATTCAGCAAGAGGAATTAGCGCCTCCTCCCAAAAGCGCCGCATACGGAATCCGTGAGAAAGGTATCCGCGTGATGGCGCCATGTCGTGAGTACTGCGATACTCAGGCACCGGTCTGGGGTCCGGGGGCGTGGCTGATCTGGGGGGATGGCTGCCCATGCATGAGCAGGAAGGGAGTGCCGCGCCACCGGCGGGGTGCGGAGGCGAGGCGGGTCCGCCGCCCGGCTCCTGGCCGTTCACCGGCCGGGATGGAACCTTGGCCGAGCTGGCGGCGCTGCTGGTGGACCCGGCCCGGCCCGCCCTGCTGATCTCCGGCCCCGCCGGGGTCGGCAAGACCCGGCTGGCCCGCGAACTGCTGTCCACCCCACCCGCCTCCGGGGGACGGGTGCTGACGGCGTCGGCCACCGAGAGCGCCGCCCGGATCCCCTTCGGCGCACTCGCCCACCTGCTGCCCGCGACGCTGCCCACCACCGGGGGCCGCCCCAATCTGCTGCGCGTCCTCGGCGACGCGCTCCTCACCGGCGGCGGCGCACAGGGCGATGCGCAACAGGTCCTCTTCGTGGACGACGCGCACCTGCTCGACGACGGCTCAGCCGCACTGCTGCTGCACATGGCCGTACGCGGCGGTGCCCGGATCGTCCTCACCGCGCGCTCCGGCGTGCCGTTGCCGGACGCGGTCGAGGCCCTGCTGCGCGGAGGCTACGCAGCCAGGGTCGACCTGCCGCCGCTGGCCCCGGACTCCGTGGGCCGACTGCTGGAACGGGCGCTGCGCGGCCAGGTGGAGACCTCGACCGCGCACCGGCTGTGGCAGGGCAGCGACGGCAATGTGCTCTGGTTGCAGCAACTGGTCGAAGCGGGCCTCGCCTCCGGGGCGCTGGCGGTCGTCGCGGAGGTCTGGCGCTGGCAGGGGGCGTTCCGGCTCAGTACGCACCTGGCCGACCTGGTGGAGCAGCGCATCGGGCGGCTCTCCCCGGCGGTGCGGCGTGCCGCCGAACTGCTCGCGCTGGGGGAACCGCTCGGTGCCCTGGTCCTGGAACGGCTCACCGGCCCCGTCGTCCTGGACGAACTCGACCACCGCGACCTCGTCGTCGGCGAGCAGGACGGCCGGCGCGCACAGGTCCGGCTGGCCCACCCCCTCTACGGGGAGGTGCTGCGCCGGGCGATGCCACCCCACCGGCGGCGGCGCCACTGCCGCGACCTGGCCGAAGCGGTCGAACGCACCGGACTGCGCCGACGCGACGACTTGGCGCGGGTTGCCGACTGGCGGCTGGAATCCGGTGACCGCACCGATCCGCGCTTTCTGCTCTCCGCCGCCGAGCGTGCCATCGCCACGCTGGACTTCACCCTCGCCGCGCGGCTGGCCCAGGCGGCGTGCGAGGCCGGCGGCGGCCCGGCGGCCCGGCGCGCGCTGGCCGTCGCGCTCGGTCACACCGGGCAGGGCATCGAGGCCGAGCAGGTGCACAGCGGCCTGCCCGGGACCGTCCTGCCCGAGCGCGATCAGCTGCGCTCGGTGCAACTGCGGGCAGCCAACCTGTACCTGACCCTCGACCAACCCGCCGACGCCGTGGACCTGCTGCGCCGTACCGAACAGGCCATGCCCGACCAGGCCGCCCGGGCGGAGCTGGCGGCTGTGCGGGCCGTCCTGCTCGCGGTGCAGGCCGACTGGCCCGCGTATGCGCAGGCCGCCGCCCTCGCGCGGCGGCAGGTGCCGGCGGACCCCCGGACGACGGTGCGGCTGCGCTACGCCGAGTGCGTGGAGCACTTCTGCCACGGGCGGACGGAGGCCGCCCTGGCGATCCTCGAATCGGTGCTGCCGGGTCCGCCGGGTCCGCCGGGTCCGCCAGGTCTGCCGGGTCCGCCGGACGAGGACGATATGCCGCTGCTGGGCGCCGCCCTGATGAGCTGGCTGGCCACCATCCAGTCGTTCGCGGGGCGGCTGGACGAGGCCGCCGCCACCGCCGCCGCCCAGTACCGGCAGGCGCGGGAGCGGGCGTGGGTGGGCAGCCAGGGGGGCTGGCAGTTCTACCTCGGCAGGATCGCCGCCCGCCGGGGATGGCTGCGGTCGGCCCAGCGGCACATGCGGGAGGCGGTCTCCACACTGCGGGACGACGCCACCTGGGGCCAGCAGGCGCTGCTGCTCGGCGAGTGGGCCGTCGTGGAGGCCCAGACCGGCGACGCGGCCAAGGCGCGGATGTTGCTCGACCGGGCGCATCTGGCCCGCGTGGAGTCCTACCGGTGCTTCCACATCGTTACCTTCCAACTGGCCCAGCCGTGGATTCTGGCCGCTCAGGGGCGCCTCCGCGACGCCGCGCGGCTCGCGCTGCGGGTGGCCGAGGACGCCCGGCACCAGCGGACCCTGCTCTGGGAGGCGGAGCTGCTGCACCTTCCCGTACGCCTCGGCCAGTGCCCGCCCGTCGCCGACCGGCTCGCGGAACTCGTCACCGTCACCGACGCCCCGCACATCAGGATCTATGCCGAACACGCCGCTGCGGTCGCCGCCCGCGACGCCGACGCCGCAGAGCGGGTCTGCACCGCATTCGAGACCGCCGGCATGCGCCTGCACGCCGCCGAGGCCGCCGCGCACGCGGCGCGGCTGTGGTCGCGGCGGGGGAGTACGGCGCCGGCCCAGCGTGCCGCCGACCGCTGCCACCAGCTCACCCGGGAGTGCGAGGGCGTCATGACACCTGCGGTCCTCGCCTGCTGGACGCCCGGGCTGACCGACCGCGAACGCGACATTGCCCGCCTTGCCGCCGCCGGGGCGAGCAGCCGGGAGATCGCGGGGCAGCTCGGCATCACCGTGCGTACCGTCGACAACCACCTGTACCGGGTCTACCGCAAGACCGGGGTGGCGGGCCGCGACGAACTCCGCAGCGTGCTGGCCCTCGGCCACGCCGAGTCACCCGACGAGGCGGCAGGCCCCTGAGGCTTGGCCGACCTGCCTGCGCGGCGGCTCGCGGCCGGATGGGCGGCGAGTGTCACACCGGCATGTCGACGGTCAGCCCTGCGGCTTGAGCGGCGTCGGCCAGGCGCTTGTCGTAGGTGACGAACGAGGTGAGCCGCGAACGGATGCGCAGGGCCGTCCCGAGGTGGATGGCGTCCAGGCTTCGGACCGCTGCCGGTCTCACGGTTTGGGCCAGGATCCGGACACTGGCATCCAGGTCCACCAGGTCGATCAGGTCGAGGACCGGATGGAGCCGTGCGACGGCTTCCGGTGCGTGGCGGGCCAGGGCTCGGAACGACTCGATCTCGACCAGTGCCGAACTCGTCCAGCCGGTGTCCGCCCGTTCGTCCAGCCAGGCGCGCAGCGCCTGCGACTCGGGCTCGGCGTGTACAAGTTTGACGACGGCAGCCGAGTCCAGGTAGATCATCAGCGCTCTTCCCCGCGATCACGGGAGATCTCGGCGCCGATGTCGATGCCGTCCGGTTCACCGAGCGGCATCCGCAGGACGGCACGCCGCATGGCCGCAGCGCGTTCCCTGCGCATCGCGGTCTCCAGTACGGCCTGGCGGATGGCGGCCGAACGTGAACTGCCGTCGTTGGTCAGGACCGCTAGAGCGTGCTCGGTCTCCGAATCGCTACGGATCGTGATGGTGTCAGCCATGAAGCAACTGTAAGACGATTCGTCTTACAGTGCAAGGGTGGCCCGCCTGTCCGCAGCCAGGGCCCGCGTTCGTCCCACGGAAGTAGCCTGCACGAACCCGCATCTGTTCCCGGTGGTGGACGCATACGCGGGGAGGCGGGGGAGGCAGGGGAGGTACGCATGGCGCAGGAGCGGTACGACCAGCGGGTGCTGGTGCTCGTCGAGGTCCGCGGCGGACCGCACGACTGGGAGGAGGCTGAGCGGCGCTTCGACACGCACAGGTGGTTGATCCGCAGCCATCATGCGTGCGGTACGGGTCCGACGAGAGGCGTACTGGATCCAGATCCTGCTTCGCGGGTCTACGAGGTGGAGGTACGACTTTTCGGTGCGGCGCGCAACTGTGATCGCGGCGCCTCGCATCGCGTGCACAAGGCGATGCGCAAGGCCCGGCTTGAGGCATACGTCCGCCGCGCCGACCCGATCCTGCGCGACCGAGAGTTCCCCACGCACTGGCGGGTCTTCAGCACCACCCACCGCACTCTGTGGCCGGCCTCGCGTTGGCGCCGCCTCCTCGATTCTTACGCCGTCCGATTGGGGCGGTACGACACAGGCGTGAAGGTGATCGGCAGTCCGACGCAGGCGCTGCGCCTGGCACGTATCGACGCCACCGCGGGCTACGTCCGTACGGCACCGGTCGCCGTGCGCCCGCTCGATGGCCGCTGGCGCGACGCGGCCCACTCTTGGCCGGAGGAGGAGGGCGAGCGGCGGCTCTTCTGGGCGGTGCTCTGGGCCCTGGTGACCGCAGCCTCGCTGGTGTTCGCATCCGGGCGCCACGGGTTCGCCTGGTGGTTCTGGTCTGTGGTCGTCCTGCTCAGCCTGAGTGCCACCCTGTGGTCCGGCACCAGACTCCACCGGAACAACCGCTTGAAGGGTGCGGGGATCGCCGCCGTCGCCACGGTGTCCTTCGCCGCCCTGGCCATCGGCTTGCCGCACGATGTCGGCGGGCAAGGCTGGACCCGTATGCAGGTCCTTGTCTCGGCCGCGCTGGTTGCTGTCCTGGGTGGTCTGCGGCTTCTGGTGCGGCAATGGAACTGGGGTGAGTGGGTGGCCTGGGCCGTCCCACTCGTCGTGACGCTGGTCGTCTCCTCACTCCTCAGCGCGGGCTCTGTCCTGCACGCCTTGTACGCGGATGGCTTCGACCTGTCCCCTGACGACCTTGACGTCCCCGCCATCTGGCAATTGGCCGCTGCTCTCAAGCTGTTGATGCTGTTGAGCATCGTCATGGCCGTCCCGGCTTGGTGGGGCTACGCCCGCCACCGCCACCACTCCTACGCCGCCCCCGGCGACGGTTTCAACGTCCTCCTCTACGTCTTCCTTCTGATTCTCCTCCTCGGCGGCGCGGCTGTCCTCGCCCTACACTCGGCCCAGACCGCAGTCGACCGCACGACCGCAGCCGCGAAGCGCGGTGACACCCCATCCCCGTATTTCGGTGTCCAGCCCCAGTGGACCTGTGTCGAGCCTGTCGTCCCCCTGGCCAAACTTTCCGGTGAGGGCCCCCATCTTCAGCCCGCCAGGCCTTATCTCTCCTTCGGCGTCGCCGACGATATGGCAGTCCTCTGGGACCGCGCCGCCGAAGTACCGCTGAAACTTCGGGCCGACCAGGTCCGTCTGGTTCCGGCGAAGTCGGCAAGAGTCATCTGCGAGTCGGACGGGCACTGAGGCGATTTCGCCGAAGCCCCCGACCACGCCGCCGGGGGTCAGCGAGCAGGTTGCCGGCCAAGGGCGGGGCCGAGTTCGGGGTCGGCGGCCGCTACGGTGTGCCGCCCGACCAATCTTGGATACACGACCTTCAGACCCACTCCGAGCTGCTGGACGCCTGTGCCGAAACGCACGGTGCGCGCGTCGTCGTGCAGCAGGTCCCGCTGTCCCGAGCCCTGTTCGGTCGAGGCCACCAGCGCATGTCCGGCACCCGGGGCGAGCACACCGTAGTGGGCGAGCAACAGGGCCTGTCAGAGGACTACCGGTGCCCTTGAAGAAGTTGCCGCTGATCACGATCAACGAGCCGGGCCGGGCAGTGCGTAGGTCGGCTAGTGTCAGCGGCTCCGCGCCATGGGGGATGTACGCGGTGCCCGTTACGAGCCCGGCCTCTCCGCACCCGAACCAGTCGACGTCGCCTGCCTGCCCTGGGCGTGCGTCGGCCAACTGGTCTTGCGCCTGCGCGAGTTCACCGTCATCGACCTGCCGACCGAAGCCACTTCGCCGGGCAGCACGCCATAGCCTCGGCGCCCCCCCTGTGGTCGCTGAGAACGCGGACGGGCGCGGTTTGGCGGGACTTTGGTGAGGTTCTGGAGGGGCCGCCGAAGGTGATGGAGCACGTTCCGAATCCCCACTCAAGGAGGTCAGCGATGAAGAAGATCGTGATCCGCAAGGCCGGTCCCGTCCGTCTCACGACTGCGGGCTGCCACACGTACCCGACCGCGTGATCCAGGCCTGAGGGCACGCCGCCGTCCTGCACAACGCTGCCGGACGGCGGCACCCCGGCCCTGCGGGTGGGCAGTGGCAGACCGGTCCAGCGGACGGTCACGGAGAAGGGAGGTCGAGCGGTGCCGGAACAGACCGCCAGCCAGAGCACGGGGAAGCCGATCCTCTTCCACCCGCTGGTCTATCTCGAAGACGGCGACGGGGTGACGATCGGCCGGGCGGACATCGACTCGTATGCGATCTTCCCGCCGGACGGTGCTCAGCTCGTCCGCTGGCTCGAAGCCGGCGCGACCGCCGACGAGGCCGCCCGCCGCTACCGTGACACCTACGGCGAGAGCGCCGACGTCGAGGACGTCCTGGCGGCGCTGGAGGAACTGGGCTTCACCAGGACCGAGGACGAGGCGCCGACCGAGACGGCCCCGCTGCGGTGGCAGCGGCTGGGCCGGGCGATGTTCTCGCCGTACGCGTGGTTCTGCTACGCGGCGCTGATGCTGACGGCGGTGGTGCTGACGGTGCGTTCACCCAGCCTGCTGCCGCGCTCCCACGACCTGGTCTTCAGCTCCTACTACTCCTTGGTCAACCTGACCCTGCTGGTCGCGGTCACTCCGCTGATCGCCCTGCACGAGATCTTCCATGCGCTGGCCGGCCGCCGACTCGGCATCCGCTCACGGGTGTCGATGTCCTACCGCTTCTATTTCCTGGTGGTCGAGACCGCGCTCGACGGGCTGGTGGCGGTCCCCCGGCGTAAGCGGTACCTGCCGATTCTCGCCGGCATGCTGGCCGACGTCCTGGTGCTCTGCGCGCTGGTGGTCCTTGCCGACCTCCTCGGCGGGGCGGGCAACCACCCGTCGCTGGCCGGACGGGTCTGCCTGGGCGTCGCCTTCGCCACCTTCACCCGGCTGCTCTGGCAGTTCTTCTTCTACCTGCGCACCGACATCTACGTACTGATCACCACCGTGCTCGGCAGCGTCGACCTGCACAGCGTCGCTCTGCGGACCCTGCGCAACCATGCCAACCGGCTCCTGGGCCGGCGCGACAGGGTCGTCGACCTCAGCACGGCGCACCCCGTGGACCTCAAGGCGGCCCGCTGGTACTCCTGGCTGGTGCTGGTCGGCTACACGATCAGCCTCAGCACCACGCTCTTCGCCCTGCTGCCTGTCTTCGTCCACATGTTCCTGAGCTCGGTGGCCCGCTTCACCTCGGGCGAGGCGAGCAGCCTGCGGCTGCTGGACTCGGTGGCCTTCCTGATCCTGCTGCTCACGCAGACGCTGCTTCCGCTGTGGATCGCCCTCAGGGACCGCGCGCGCCGCCGCGCCCAGTTCACGCACGTCACCACCTAACGGGTCCCGAGTCCCGAGTCCCGAGGCACCCGTGGCACCCGTGGCACCCGAGGCACAGGCACTCCCTCGCTCGAAAGGCAGACTCATGAGCAGCCACTACTGGATACAGGCGCCGCTGCGGGCCGACCGCGACCAGCTGCGCGCCGGTCTTGCGCTGCCACCGCTGCTCGCGGCAGTCAGCGCGCACCACCACCTGCGCGGGCCCTACACGGCCGTCGGCACCCTCCTGCGCCTGATCGGCCCGGAGGCGCTGCGGCGGAACCCGGACCTCGCGCAGCGGCACCGCATCGAACTCCAGGAGACGACCCCCGAACTGGCCGGCCTGGTCCCGGCGATCCTCCGCCCCCTGGAGGCGAGCGCCAAGGGGCCGGTCGCGGTCAGCCGGTACCCCGCGCGACTGCACTCGCTGCGCGTCTCCCACGGCCTGGTCGACTTCCTCGAAAGCTACCTCGGCGGCCTCGGCGACACCCCGCGCACCCTGGTCGTGAACGACGTCGAACACGCCGACGCCACCGACCAGGAGTTCCTGGCCGTCCTGCTGCGGCGGATGCCCGCGCGGCTGCTGACCGTCGTGGTCACCACCGGACCCGACACCCCGCCCGAGCGGCCGGGCCCGACCTCCGAGTCCCTGCCCCAGGCCCTGCTTGCGCATACCCAGCGGATCACGGCGCCCGACCTCCCGCCGGCGCCCGCCGAGGACCGGCCCGCCGAGCCCCAGGCCGCCGCAGACGAGCTCGCCCTCGCCTACGTCGAGTCCGACGGCGTCACCGACGACCCGGCGACGGTCGCCGCCTACGAGGCCCTGGACCCGGCACGCCGTGCCGCGCTGCACGACGCACGCGCCGCCGCTCTGGCCACGGCCGCCGAGTCCGAGCCCTCCCTGCGGCTGGGCTCCCTGCCCTACCACCTGGAACGCGGCAGTACCCGCAACACGGCCGGCGTCGAGGCGCTGCGCTGGGCGCAGACCCGCTGCAAGTACCTGGGCCTGTACGGGACCGCCGTGGAGTACGGCCGACGCGGGCTGCTCCTCGTCGACGCGGAGCAGCAGCCCGATTTCTGGTGGGAGTTCACCCGGGACACCGCGGTGTCGCTCGCGGCGGCCGGCCGGGCGGACGAATCCGCGGTACTCCAGGACGCCGCCCGGCGGACCAGCATCGACCCGGCCGTGCATATGAAACTCGCCTATGAGACCGGCATGCTCTACGCCCGCCACTTCGCCCCGGAGAAGCGGGACCCGGACCAGGCCAGGGCCTGGATCAACCAGGCGATTGCCATCGCCTCGGTGCTGGAGGACCCGCAGGAGCGTACGTTCTTCTCCGTCTTCAACCGCAATGGGCTCGCCCTCGTCGCCACCCGCACCGGCGGCATGGACGAGGCACTCCGGCTGCTCGACGAGGGCATCGAGCGGCTGGACAAGGAACTCGGGCTCGGCGAGCGCAGCTGGCACCGGGTGGGTCTGCGCTACAACCGTGCCCAGGTCAACGCGATGAGCGGCCGGCTGGAGGACGCGCTGGCGGACTACGCGGTCGTCATGGACATCGACGACGACTTCTCCGACCACTACTTCAACCGGGGCAACATCCTGCGCCGCATGGGCCGAACCGAGGAGGCGCTGGCGGATTACGAGCACGCGCTGACCCTGGAACCGCCCTTCCCCGAGGCGCACTACAACTGCGGTGACGCCCGGCTGGAGCTCGGCGACATCGAAGGCGCGCTCGCCGAGTTCGACCGCACGCTGGTCCTCGACCCCGGCAATGTGGACGCGCTGCTGAACCGGGCGGGGGTGCACGCCGAACTCGGCGATCCGCAGTCGGCGCTGCGCGATGTGGCGGCGGGCCTCGAACTGGACCCCGGCAATGCCCCGCTGCTCTCCCTCAAGGGTCGGCTGCTGGCCGAGCAGGGCGAGGCCGGACCCGCGCTCGACGCGCTCGGTGCGGCCCTGGAAAGCGACCCGGACCTCGCGGAAGCCTGGGCGGTCAAGGCCGAAATAGCCTTTGGCGCGGGCGATCTGGAGACGGCGGTGGCCGACTTCGACCGGGCGATCGCACTCGGCGGCTCGACGGCCATCCGGTACAACCGGGGTCTGGTCCACGAGGCGGCGGGCCGTTTCGCCGAGGCCGCGAGCGACTTCGCGGCAGTGCTCGCGGAGACCGACGACGAGGACGCCGCCGTCCACCACGCCTCGTGCCTGCGGGCCGAGCGAGCCGGGGTGTAGGCGGTGCCGCCCGGAGCGGACGCGGCGCTGACCGCGGCCTTCACCGAGAGCATGGCCCGGCTCGCGTCGGGAGTGGCTGTCCTCACCGCCCGGCAGGCTGACGGTGCGCCGTGCGGGCTGCTGGTCTCCTCGGTCTGCTCCTACAGCGTGGCGCCGCCCTCCGTGCTGGTGGCCGTCGCCGAGTCCGCCCGTGCCTGCCCGGCACTGGCGGTCGGCGCGGCCTTCGGCATCCACCTGCTGAGCGGCGCGGACACCCCGGCGGCCGAGCTCTTCGCCCGCCGGGGTGCGGACAAGTTCGCTGGTACGCCGTGGAGTTGGGACGGTCCGGTACCGAGGCTGACGGAGGTGCGATCGTATCTGCGGTGTGTGTCCACAGCGGTTTTCCACCATGGCGACCATGCCGTGGTGGTCGGCGAGGTCATGCGCTGCGTGGGGGACACGGAGGACCGCGACCCCCTGGTCTACTACCGGCGGCGGTTCGGCTGGCGGCTGGCGGCGCCGGACGGCCAGGACAGCGCCGTCGGAACGGCCGCCACCGGGGCGGCCGGCACCGGGGCGGCGGGGGGAACGGAACCAGGTGACGGTGGTGTGGTGACCCCGCCGCGCCACCGGTCCGTCACCGACATCGGAGATGTCCGATCCCGTAGGGCTCACGCGCTTCCAGGGCGACGAGTTGGGCCGCCTTGAGCCCGGGGCCGGGTTCGATGCCGAGCTCCGCGATCAGCATGCCGCGCACCCGGGTGTAGGCGGTGAGCGCCTCGGCGCGGCGGCCGACTCGGCACAGCGCCCGGATCAGCGTCTCGTGGAACGACTCCCGCAGTGGGTGGGCGGCGCATAACTCGCGGAGTTCGCCGATGACATCGACGACTTCATGGCTCCTGCCCCGGCACAGGACGACATCCATGTGGTCGCCGAGCGCCGAGAGGCGTTCCTCCTCCAGACGTACTCCATAGGAGCCGAGCAGGCCGGAATGCTCCAGGTCGGCAAAGGGGCGCCCGCGCCACAGCGCCAGCGCCTCGCCGAGGGCCTCTCCGGCCTGCTGACATCGTCCTTCGGCCAAGTGGCGGCGGCCGGTCGCGGTGAGGGTGCGGAACCGGTCGAGGTCCAGTTCGCCCGGCGCCACCCGCATCCGGTAGCCGGTGGCCTCGGTGCGCAGCAGCGGGTGGTGCCGTGGGTCGCGGTTGGCGGCGCCGTGCGCGGGGTCCAGGGCCCGGCGCAGGCAGGAGACGTACACCTGGAGGGTCGCGGCGGCGGCCTGCGGGGGGCGCGACCCCCACAGGCCCTCGATCAGCCGGTGGGCCGGGACGGGAACGTTGGCGGACAGCAGGAGCAGGGCCAGCAGAGCCCGCTGCTTGAGGGCGCTGGGGGTGCACGGCCGGCCGTCCCGGACCATCGTCACCGGTCCCAGCACGCAATAGCGTGGGCCTTCCGTGCCCGTTGCGGGGGCGATTTCGGGTGACGCGGAATAGAGCTGACTGAGCACAGCAGGTCTCCGAATTCTGTGGCACCGGTCTGATCGTTCCGAGAGAGCTGATCCCGATCGATATCCGCGCAGGTGACGCGCGTAGAGAGTCCTCCGGGCTGGAGCGGCAACCGCGTGGCGATGCGCCTCCGGTCAGGTGGCCGAGGCCGGATCCAGGCCAGGGGGGTGAACGGAATGCCGACGTGCCATGTGCGGGGCGGGGCGGTGGAGCGGCGGCCCACGGTGTTCGCGGAACGAGCGCCCGGCCACAGTGCCCCCTTGAATGCGGTTCCCCCTGGTCGGCTGGCGTGGATGGACTCTTCCACACCGTCATGCACAGCACAAAGTTACATTCAAGACAAAACCGGGTTCTCGTCATTCCCGGTATTCGATCTTCGGGGCAGGAGCGTGGCCGGTGCGGCGTCCGATTCGGCCGTCCCGTAAATCCCTTCCCACAGGGGGCGAGGCGGCGGATCGTGCCGGACGTCGGCCGGTGGATGGGCAGGCCGGTGCGGACGCGGGGCCCCGGGCTGGTGGCTGCGACGGGGCACGGCATGATCACAGACACCCGGCACCGCTTGGCAGACGCGTTTACTTCCTGCCAGGATTTTTCTCATCCGGGAGGGATCTTTGACCATGTCTATACGCGGCCGAGCCGCCGCGCTCGCGCTCACCACGGCGTCCGCCGGCCTCGCACTGCCCGCCTCCACCGCCCATGCGGCCACCACCTGCGCCGTCGGGGTGTGGAAGGCGACCTACTACGCCAACACCAAGTTCTCAGGCACCCCGAAGCGCACCGTCTGCGACACCGCGATCAACGAGAACTACGGCACCGGCGCCCCCGCCGGCCTGCCGAAGGACTACTTCGGTGTCCGCTGGACCCTTACCCGCGACTTCGGCTCCGGGGGACCCTTCACCTTCACGGTCGCCGCACGCGACGGCGTCCGGGTCTACCTTGACGGCACCCGCAGGATCAACCTCTGGAAAGACGTCTCCACCACCCAGACCAGGAAGCTCAACCTGACGATCCCCAAGGGCCGGCACACCATCCGCGTCGACTACGCGGCCTTCAAGGGCAGCGCGAACGTGAAGTTCACGTACGCGCCGCGGACTTCGGCCTCCGTGGACAGGACCAAGCCGCTCGCGCCGTCCGGCCTGGCGGCCTCGTACAGCGCGTCCACCGCCACCGCGAAGCTCACCTGGGCGAAGAACGCGGAGCTGGATCTCGCCGGCTACCGCGTCTACCGGCGGGTGCCGGATTCGAGTACCTGGTACGAGATCACCGGTGCACCCAAGCTCACCGGAACCTCGTTCAGTACGTACCTGGCCCCCACCGGGCAGTCCTGCTACTACCAGATCAGGGCCGTCGACAAGGCCGGCAACGAGTCGGCGGGCAGCGCCGCCCGGCTGGTCGCCACCGTGGACAAGACCCCTCCCCCCACCCCGCGCCCCAGGGTGCTGTCCGACAACCCCCTGCAGGGTGTCTCGCTGGGCTGGGACGAGAGCGAAGGCGGGGCCAGGTACTCGGTCTTCCGTGCAGCCTCGCCCACGGGGCCGTTCATGCTGCTGTCCGCCTTCGCCGGCAACGGCTGGGCGGACAGCACGGCGCCGTTCGGCGAGACCTCCTACTACAAGGTCAGCGCCACCGATCCGGCCGGGAACACCTCCGTCTCGGAGGTGTTCTCCCACGAACGTGCGCTGGCCATGCCGTATATGCGGGACATCAAGGTCAACCCGGAGGACAACGGAGGAATCACCCTTACCTGGAGCGTGGCCCCGAACGCGCCGGACGAGTTCCGCCTCTACCGCGAGGAGTACGCCGACAACAGGCAGGATCCCGCGACGACGCCTGTCAGCTGCGAGGCGAGACGCGTCGAGCACCTGCCGGACGACCTCCGCCAGTACTCGTGCACCGACTTCACCCCGGTCGTGGGCACGGACTACAGCTACGTCGTCACGACCGTCGACCCGCTCGGCCGGGAGTCCGCGCCGTCACCGTCCTCGGCCAGGGTCATGTACCACGACAGAACGCCGCCGCTCCCGGTCTCCGGACTGACAGTCACGCCCACGCCGTACGGGGTGGTGCTGGAGTGGCAGCCGAGCCCTGCGTCGGACGTCGCGGCATACGTCGTCCACCGGGAGCCGGAGCCTGAGTGCGGCTGCAGCGTCGGCAGTGTCGACGCGAACACCACCCGCTTCGTGGACGTAGGACTCCCGGACGGGGAGACCTACACCTATACCGTGGACGCCGTCGACACCTCGAACAACTCCCTGTACACCCTGTACCTGAACCCGCGGCACCTGATGCCCTACGTCGACGTCACCGAGCTCGACCTGACGCCCACGGTCCCGACTCCTCCAGGCTCCCCACTCCGCCTCACCGCCACCGCCGCGGAGTTCGGCGACGGCGTGAACCTCGGGTGGAACGCGGTCGCGGGGGCGACGGGCTACCACGTCCACCGCTGGAACCCCGACGCCGCCCAGTACGAGCGCATCACCGCCGAGGCCCTGCCGGAGGACGCAACCGCCTGGACCGACCCCCTCGCCGTCACCGGCACCACCCACTTCTACCGGGTGACCGCCGTATACGCCGACGGCACGGAGTCCACCCCGGCCGCTGCGTACGCGATCCTGCCGCCGCGCTGAGCCCCGCCGCCCAACGGACCGGCCTCCAACGGCCCGGCCCCCCTGCGAAGGGGCGCCGGGCCGATGCGGTGGCAAGCGCCCGCTCTCGGGGGATCACCGCCGGGTTCGGGTCTTTTCGGTCGTCGATCGTGGGTACCGTCCTGACAGGACGGCAGCGGAACGGAGCCAGGGATGTCCAAGGAGACGGACATTGGCACGGGCGCACGGATTGCGGCTCTGCGGCGGACCCACCACTTGAGCCAGCGCGCCCTTGCTGATCGGGCGCATGTGTCCGCCAGCCTGCTGACCAAGGTGGAGTCGGGTGCGAAACCGGCGTCGCCGGCCTTCATCGCGGCGTGTGCGCGGGCGCTGGGGGTGGATGCTCCCGCGTTGACGGGGCAGCCCTACCTGGGCGCCATGGAGCGCGATCAGCTGCACGACCTGGCGGAGCCCATCGAGGCTGCGCTGGACCTGTACGACCTGCCACCGGACGAGTCTGTTCGGCCTCGGCCGCTGCCGGCGCTGCGGGCTGCTGTCCGGGAGGCGAACCGCAAGGCGCAGGCTGCCCAGTACCGGGTCGTGGCTTCGGGGCTGCCGGCGCTCTTGGCCGAACTGCACGCCGCCGCTCATCTCTGCACGGGCTCGGAGCAGGTCGAGGCGTGGGGGCTGCTTGCGGAGGGCTACCGGCTGGGGCACTCCTTTGGCATCTCGCAGGGCATGACGGGCCTGTCCGCGCAGGCGCTGGCCCGGATGGACTGGGCGGCGCAGCGGGCGGGGGACCGTGAGCCCGGGCTGCGGGCGGCGCGGGAGTACCTGAGGATCACCGCCTACCTGCGCAACGGCGACTACGCGGCCTGCCGGAGGCTCAACGACAAGGGCGTCCGGCATCTCGGCGGCAGCGACGCGGTCACCCCGGGGGCGCTGGTGGCCCGCGGCCAACTCCACCTGGGCGCCTCGGTGATCGCGGCCCGCACCGGCGACCGCGACGCGATGCAGGCCCACCTGGACGAGGCCGAGCGGCTGGCCAAGGCGATCGGCGAGGGCAGCTGGGAGACGTTCTGGTTTGGCTTCGGGCCGACCAACGTCCAGGTACATCGCGTGATGACCCAGGTGGAGGCGGGCGAGTACGGAAAAGCGGTGGAGGCGGCCGAGGGACTGCGCTTCCCCACCGGATGGCTGCCCAGCAGGATCGGCCACCACCACATCGACATGGCCCGCGCCTACCAGTGGATGAACCGGCCGGCCGAGTCCCTGGAGGAGCTCAGGAAGGCCCAGCGGGTCGCACCACAGCAGGCGCGCTATCACCCATCGGTGCGGGAGACGGTCTCGGCACTGGTCCGGGCCGAGCCTCGGCGTACGGACACGCTGTCGAGCTTCGCCGCCTGGGTCGGCGTGTAGCGCAGCGCTTGCGTACTCCTCCGCAGCCGAGCCAACCCGCGAGGCTGCCACTGGCGTGTCAGACGGAGAGCAGCTTGGTCACCACCGCATGGCCACCCGTGGTCGACCGCCTGTTCCGGTGCGCATCTGGTGCGGCGGCGCTGGGCGGACGAGTCGGGTCTATGGCCGTTCTACCCGAGCCGGACGCTGTCGTAGGGAACTTCGCCTGCCTCGCAGTGGTAGCAGCGGGCGACGATTTCATCGTGGTTGTACCACTCGTGGGCACCACAGTCAGTGGCGCCCTTGGCGGCTACGCCTCGATCAAGCAGATACCAGGGGAGGTGCGCACGCAGCCGAGTGCGCCATCGGAACCTGCCCGCCTGCGACATGCCATCAGGCTAGCGGGAAGCCCATCACCGGAGCACGGCCGGCGATCCACAAGCATGTGCCGGACTGCCAGTCCCCAGGAGACTGGTGCTGTCTGCCTCAGTCCGGCGGCGCCGATGTCGGTCCCGGCCGGCTGGCCCGCTTGCCTGTCCGCCAGGTAGAGAGGCCGCTACGTCCGGGAGCGGCAGGGCCGCGTTCTTCGAGCCTGGGGGGCAGCCCGGGGCGGATGGCGAACGACCTCGGCGGCTACTGCCGGACTGATCAGAGGATTCACGACTCGGCTCGCCTGTCCAGGCAGTGCGGTGAGCGGACAGAACGTAGGCGTCCCGTCGCGGTGGAGCGTTCACGGTGGTGAACCCTTCATCAGTGGTCACCGGAGCCGGAGAACCAGTCGTCGGCTTCCGATGTGTGACGCTCGCTGGAGCGAGTGGGCGCGACAGCCGGGCAGACGGGAAGCGACGAGGTCAGAGGCGGTTCGCCCGGGCGGTCAGGGGTGATTACTGTGTCGCGGGAAGGGGAGGCGCGCGCTGAAACCACGGCGAGCGAGGACGGCTCTCTGTGTCCGGAGGTCATCGCGGGGACGGCGCCGAGGGGAGGCGAGCAGGCTTGGTGAGAGGTGAACGGCAACGGGAGTACGATCCCCCGGCTGCCGGACCGATCGGGAGGGCGCTGGCGACTTGGCGGGTACGCCGGGGGCTGAGCCAGCGGGCGTTGTCCGAACGAGCCGGGCTGGAGACCTCGTGGGTGTCGGCCGTCGAGACGGGTCGGGAGTGGGTCGACCGGCGCCGGCCCCTGGCCGCGTTGGCGTCCGCCCTCCGGCTGGATGTCGGTGAGTTGACCGGTCAGCCGTATTCGCCGCTGAATGCCGCGCACGCGGACCTACGGGCGGTCGCCCATCGAGTGAGACGGGCACTGGCTGCCGACCAGCCGGGCCCGGACAACGCCACCGGGCCACGGCGCGAGCTGGAGGAGTTCGTCACGCTGGCTGAGGCAGCCGAAGCCGCCGGTGACGAGCACGGTCTCGCCCTGGTCGTACCCACGCTGATCGAGGACCAGGCAGCTGACCTTCACTCGCGCGGGCATGCCATGGCGGCCGGCCTGCTGCGGCGGCTCGGCTACCGCGACCTGGCCTGGCTGCTGCTTCACCGGGCGGCGCGTGCCGGAGGGGCCGAGACCGGAGCGGTACGGGCAGAGGAGGTGCGCCTACTGCTTGAACTGGGCCTGCCGGAAGACGCCTTGGTCCGCGCGAAACAGGCCGAGGAAGCCCCACTGCCGTTGCTGAAGGCATTCGCTCATGCGATGGCTGGCCGCCCCGGGCGGGCCGCCTCTCTCCTGGATGCCGTGGCTGAGCGGGCTCGCAACGGCGATGAGCACGCCATGGTGGCTGCCGCTCGTGTAGCCGTGGCAGTGGAAGCCGGCGACTTCGGCGCGGCGGCCGATTGCGCCACGGCCGCCGAACCGCAGCGGCTGACGCCTGCTGCCCGTACAGCGCTGCTCGTCCGTCTCGCTGCGACGGCCGCCCGCACCGGTCGTACGGATGAAGCCGCCGGACATCTGGAGCAGGCCGAGGCGACCGCACCGTTGCGGTTCCTGCTCGACCCCTTCGCCCGGGAGTTGCTGGCAGCGCTGCCCGCCCGGATCACGGATACCGAGATCGCCGGACGGCTCAGGGAGACCGCTCAGAGGGCCGGGATCCCGTGATCCGCTGCTGATGCCGAGGATGCGTCGACGCATCGTCACCGGGCGCTTACGCTGAGGCCGAGCGGTCCAGGGACAACGGATGACATCGCGATGAGTGAAGACCTGCCCCACCACACCGGGCAACGGCTGCGGTCGGCCCGGCGCCAACGCGGGATGTCGCTGCGCACATTGGCCGGCCTGTCCGGGCTGTCGATCGGCTTCCTGTCGATGGTCGAGAACGGCCAGCGGCACTTGGACCGTACGGGACACATCACCGCTTTGGCTGACGCGCTCCGGATCGCCCCGACAGAGCTGACCGGACGCCCATTCGCCCCGAACGATTCCGCCACCGAGTCCGCGCACGAGGCCGTTCCGGCGATCCGGCTGGCGCTGATGGGCATGCACCTGGGCCAGCCGCCGGACCAGGCGCCGCCGTCGGGCCCGGCCATGGCGCTCAACGCCCGCGTCGCGGAGGCCAATCGGCTCTACCACGGCTGCGATTACGGCACCCTCGCGCGCAAGCTGCCCACTCTGCTGGGCGAGTTGCACGTTGCGGTCGAGCATGCTCCTCCGTCCGGGCGGCCGGAGTTGCTGCGACTGCTCGCCGACGCCTACCACCCGGCGTGCACGATGCTGCTGAAGTACCTCGGCTATCCGGACCTGGCGTTCATCGCCGTCACGCGCGCCGCCGAGGCGACCGCTGAACTGGACAATCCGCTGCGTACCGCCCTCTCTGGCTTCTTCCACGCCCATGTGCTGATGTCCGCCGGCAGCCCCGACCTCGCCCTGGCCCGCGCGGAACAGGCCGCCGACGAGGTCGAACGCCACCTCGGGGACCCCGTGGCGTACGCGCTCCTGGGCGAGCTGCACCTGATCCGGGCGGCCTGCCTCACCCAGGATGTCCGCCGCTCCGGGGCCCATCGCACCCGCGAGGTCAACGAGCACCTGGCCGAGGCGGCGACCCTGGCCGACCGCACCGGCGAAACGAAGGCATGGCACCTGAATTTCGGGCCGACGAATGTCGGCATCCACTATGTGAGCCTGAACACCGACCTCGGCCGCTACGGGCACGCCGTTGCCGCCTCCGGCGGTGTGCGCCCGCCGGTCCTCGATGCTCCCGGGCGGGCAGCCGCCTTCCACGCCGACCTCGGACGCTCGCTGGCCCACCTGCGAGGGCGGGGTCCCGACGCGGTCACCGAGCTGTTGGCCGCCGAGCGGACCGCACCCCAACGCATCCACGCCAACCCGATGGTCCGTGAGACGGTCTCCGCCCTCGTGGACCGCCCACTGCCCTCCCGCACCGCCCGCGAACTGCGGGCACTGGCCCATCGGATGGGTGTCCAGAGCTGAGACTCCCGCCATCGCGCTCAGGTGGCCGCCGACCCGTTTTCCGGTGGGGGCTGCGCCCGCGGTTCACCGCTGTGAACACCGCGGTGCGGTTGCGCTCCTAGCGTCTCGTGACACGCCCGGGCGGACGACCCGTCCGGCAGGGAAGAGACGAGCACGGCCATGCCTGATGTGACGCGGGACTGCGGCATCCGTACCGAGGCGGCAACCCCCTACGTATCGATGAGACGCCGTGAGGTATTGCCGCGCCCAACCAAGCGTGCGGGACGGCTCGGTAAAGGGTTGGCCGGCCGAAGTGGGGCGGTGCTGTACATCACCCGGTGGAGTGGGGAGCGGGAAGCGCCGATGCCGATGGTGTGGCGGCGCAGGGGACGGGGGATCGGGTACGCCGATGAGCGGTTGTACGACCGCGACGAGCACGGGGTGCTCTGGACCCGGACGCGTTCGGAGCCGGGCAAGGGGCAGCCGGAGTTCGGGAAGGTGCACGCACTGCGGCACCGGATGGCGATGGGTGGGCTGCTGTGCCAGATCTGCGCCGGACCTGCGGACTGTAACGCCGAGGGGGTGCTGTGGCTGATCGACGCGGACTCGGACGACCCCAGTCTGTGGCGCGGGGACGAACGTACGGCTCATCCCCCAGTGTGCATGCCGTGCGCGCGGCGTTCGACCGAGGCATGCCCGCACCTGCGCCGCGCATACACCGCTGTGCGCGTCAGCACCTTCACCCTGTGGGGCGTGCGCGGCCTCCTCCACCGGCCCGGCCCCACCGTGCCCGAACCCGTCGACATCGCCCTCCTGCGCTTCGGCGACCCCCGCTTGCCCTGGCTGCGCGCCAGCCAACTGGTCATGCACCTGCGCGAGTTCACCGTCATCGACCTGTCCGCCGAAGCCCTTTCGCCGGGGCGTGCCGAGCAGCTCACTGGCCAGCAACAACAGTCTCCGGCGACCATCTGCTCGCCCTCCCGCCGTACCCGCTGATGACCGCAGTTCCCCACCCTGGCTGGTGCGCATCCGGTCCGGCCGCCACTGCTGGGGGTAGCCGGGTGGCTGGCGTAGTCCTGGACGGAAACCCACGTGATCAAGGGTGTCTGACTTGAAGTCTCGTCGCTGGCTGGCGGCAGTGGCGTGTCTGTCACTGTCGGTCGCCGTTGGTCGACCTCTGGCGGCCTCGCACGGGCCAGGGACGATCACCTCCAACGACTGCCGCGACGTCCTGAAGCGCAAGGAGCGGCGCAGCCGGACCAAGGCCATGACCCACGCCTGGAACTACGGGCAGTGCTCGCAGGGCGCCTCGCTGGCCACTGGCCTGCCGATCGACGCGGAAGTTCGATGAGGGATGCAGCGAGCGCTCCCGGTCCTGTGTGGCTGGCGCAACCGGATCCGCAAGTACGCGGAGCGGCGGCTGCTACTGGGGCAAGGCAGACAGCCTGTACGTAGGTCACAACTAGAGCAAGCCTGCCTGAGGGAGGGCCAGATTCCGGTTGACTGCCGGAATCGGACCGCACCTTCGGAATCGAGGAGAATGCCAATGGATGAGACGACGGGCGCGAACCCCGCACCGGTACCCCCTGCACCCCCGGTGCCACCGTGGCCACCCAGATCCACACGTAAGCGGACTGCGATTGTGGCAGCTGTCGGCCTCGTGGCCGTCATCGGCGCCACTGCCGCAGTGACCGCTGCACTGGTTTCCGGACCGGACCAGCCCGTGACGGAGGCCAAGTCGCGAGCAGCCGCCTCCACATCCCCCGCGACCGAAGAGGTGGCCGAGGAGACGCCCGAGGAGACGCCTGAGGAGACACCCCAGGAGACCTACAACGAGACGCCGGGTAGCGACGATTTCTCCCTGCGTCTGAAGACCACACACAGGCAGTGCTTCGGGTCGGCTGGATGCAGCATCACGGTAGAGCCCAACCTGAGCTACCTGGGTCTGCTGTCGCTGGACCCGGAGAAGACCGTCTCCATCACCTACGAAATCCACGGCGACGGGAGTGGACCGATCATCGAGACGATGGAGCTGACAAACAGCACGCACCTGACATACCGGCCGTCGACCCTGTCGACCGCCAGCTCCACAACCAAGGTCAGCGCCAAAGTGACCGACGTGGAGGTTTCCGAGTAAGGAAACCGATAGCTGAGAAGCACTGGATCCTGCTAGAGAACCCTCTGCGGCAGGCATATGGCACGCAACCTCTTCATCCCGAAGCAACCTGGGCAAAGAGTTGGCCTGGGAGTAGAGCCACGATTACCTGCGTGGACGGTCCGTCGAAGTCCGTGGATGTCCCTCGGTGTCTGGGGTCGTTGTCACACAGTTAGGCACTCAGTTGCCTGCCGACATAGGCATGGGGGGAGCCCACCCGCCTGCCCCGCCCTCCGAGGAGCAGAAACACGATGCCGGTCGCAGCCGAGAGGGTTGCGGGCAGGATATCGGCCGGCGTCCGCTGAACTATCGACGCCGCCAGCCGCATCGGCCGACGACCCCCCCGCAAACGCCGCTGCTGGGCAGCACCAGTTTGGAAGGTGCCGTCTGCGCGCGGCTGCTGACCAGCGCAGTCCCTGACCTGGGCCGGAGTACGGTCGGCGCCGCTGTTCCCCGTGAGTCCCCGCTGCGTCCCGCCGGAGCGGGCACGCAGCGGGCACGGGAAGAACGGAGTGCGTCTTGTACAGGTGTGTCACCAAACCTTGGACAGCCCCGACGCAATTGGCCAGGTAGTCCGCGTCAGGCTGTCCAGATGGTCGCGGCTCAGGCAACCGACCTGCGCGGGTCCCTCCTCGGTCGGGCAGCTTTGCCGGCCCCGGAGAACCCGGGTGCGCCTTTGGGTGGTCGGCCGGGGAGGGGCCTGGCCCGCGTTTTCCCACCGTTCACCGCGATGGTGGTGCACCCGTGTGTCTGGGCGATCCCCTCCGAGGGAGGGCCGGGGTTTGGGGCGGAGTCGCAAGTCCATCCCGCCTTCGGGGCGCGGTCGGCGGGCCTCGGGCTGCCGCTGGACATCGCCCGGGACACGCGGATCGCTCAGCTGAACCCGGACCGGTCGGGATCTACGCCCGGCTGAAGGAGATGGGGCATCGTCTGGACCACTTCGAGGAGGAGATCAAGGTTCGGGTGCCCTCGCCGCAGGAGACGAAGGTTCTCCAGCTCGCGGCGTGGTCTTCGTTGGCGCGAAGGGCGCTCCGCTGGCCTGGTCGGCGCCGGGCACGCAACGGGCCTTACGGCTGAATTGCGAAAGGCCCGGGCTGGGGATTCATTCCCGGGCCTGGGCCTTTTTCTGTGGAGCGGGTGACGAGAATCGAGCTCGCGCTCTGAGCTTGGGAAGCCCGAGGCCGTTCCTCGATGTCTTGGTAGGTGACCTGCGCCTGTGCTCCGTACGATCCGCAGGCTTCGGCGCCTCCGATGCACCGCCGATGCCCGTGAGCGACCGCCCGTGCAGGCACGGAGCCCATCCGCTCACTACGGCAGCAGTGTCAGCGCAGGGACATGCCGTGGCGTGACGGCCCGGAAGTGGCGGTGGTCGAGAGTGGCGACGCTGGTTGCCTTGCACTGTTCGGCCAGTGCGATCACGGATGCATCGGTGATGCCCAGCGGAAAACCTCGATACTGACGCATCAGCTCGGACATCCGGGCCAGATCCTCCTGGTCCATCTCGACCTGTGCCAGATCGCCGCCTGCCACGGCCTCAACGAGGTTGATCTCGGCGTCGGGGCCGACGTACTTGGCCACGAGGTAGCATGCCTCGGTGAGGACGTACGGGGTGATCAACAGTTCGCCGTCGTGCGACTCCAGCAGCTCGGCGCAGCGCTGATGGTCGGGGTCGTTGCGGTTGAGGAGGGCGACCAGCGGGCCTGTGTCAACGATCAGCATCGTCCCCGCCGAACTCGTCGCGGATGATCTCCTTGGCTCGCGCTCCCAGGTCGGTGGCTGGACCATCGAAGGACTTCAAGATCTGGAACCGGCTGGCAGGGGGTGTCTTCACCAGGCGAAGTGCATGGCGCCGCAGCTCCTCGACCTGTTCGGGCTCGAGGTGCTCGATGATCTCGTAGAGGTCGCTGTAGTCGTGGGCGGCGGTCATCGCACGGCTCTCCCTGTCGGACGACTGCTGGTGCCACGATAGCGCCAAGCTGTGTCCGTCCGGCGCTGGTTGCTGGCCGCAGCGGAGGAGGCAGCCGGTATGGCAGCGGATCCAGCGCCTCCGCCCCCTCCTAGCGACGCAGAGGGAAATTCGTTCGGTCGCTGCCACACGAAACGATCCGGAAAACAGAAAGGCCCGGGCTGGGGATTCATTCCCTGGCCTGGGCCTTTTCTTCTGGAGCGGGTGACGAGAATCGAACTCGCGCTCTGAGCTTGGGAAGCTCATGTTCTACCATTAAACTACACCCGCCTGAGCCGCCATCAGGTGGTGGCTCATTGCTCCGTCACTGTACCCCATCACCGGTGGTAAGTGCACGGTTGTCGGGGCGGTGCGGGGGTGGGGGGTGCGGGCGTACTGTGGGGGCCGCGAATCCCTGGGGCTGCTGTGGGCGGCGCGTCTCTGTGTTGTGTGTCCGATACGTCCCCTAATGTGACGCTGCTGTGAGGCACGGCGGGCCGAGGGGTCCGCAGTGGGCTCGTCCGATGGGGAAGGGGATCGATGGAGCAGCGCACCGTCGTCCGTTGTGCCGAAGGGCACCTGTTCAGCACCAGTACGTTCCCGATGCAGAACCTCGGTCCCGGGCGGTTGGGCCCGGGGCGGTTGATCCGGTGTCCGCAGTGCGGGCGGTTGCGCAGTTCGGTGCCGGCCGATGTGGGGGCGTTGTCGGGCAGCCAGTTGGCGCGGGCGATGCGGTTGGAGGCGCCGGAGTTCCTGGCCTGAGGCCGGGGTGAAGGACTGAGGAGTCGCGGGCGGGTCCCGGCCGGATTGGGCCGGGGCCCGCTGCTGCACGTAACCTCGATGCGTGCTGCTCTCAGACAAGGACATCAGGGCCGAGATCGACAAGGGCCGCGTGGTCATCGACCCGTACGACCCGGCGATGGTCCAGCCGTCCAGCATCGACGTCCGGCTGGACCGCTTCTTCCGGGTCTTCGAGAACCACCGCTACCCGCACATCGACCCCTCCGTGGAGCAGCCGGACCTGACCCGGCTGGTCGAGCCGGAGGGGGATGACGCGTTCATCCTGCATCCGGGTGAGTTTGTGCTGGCGTCCACGTACGAGGTGGTCACGCTGCCGGACGACATCGCCTCCCGGCTGGAGGGGAAGTCGAGCCTGGGGCGGCTGGGGCTGCTGACGCACTCGACGGCAGGGTTCATCGACCCGGGGTTCAGCGGGCACGTCACGCTGGAGCTGTCCAATGTGGCGACGCTGCCGATCAAGCTCTACCCGGGGATGAAGATCGGCCAGCTGTGCATGTTCCGGCTGACCTCGCCGGCCGAGCACGCGTACGGGTCGGAGCGCTATGGGTCGCGGTACCAGGGGCAGCGGGGGCCGACGCCGTCGCGCTCGTACCTGAACTTCCACCGCACGCCGCTCTGAGTCCGGCGGGGCGGGCGGCCGGACGGGGGTCGGCCGCCGCCCGGCGGGTCACTTCCTGGCGTGCTCGTTGAGGCAGAGCACAGAGGTGTCGCTGCCCCGCCGCTGGACGAGGGCGGTGTCCGAGAGGTTGTTGCAGGCGCCGGTCTCGACCGTGTTCTTCACGACCCGGACCACGGTGTAGTCGGCGGTGGATTCGGCGCACGGCACCAGGGACACCTCGGGATCGGCTTGGCCTCCGGTGATATGGACGCAGTCGCCGACCGCCGCGTGGACGGGTTCGTCGGCGAGGGCGTAGCGGACGCCGAACCACGCCGCGG
Source organism: Peterkaempfera bronchialis (assembly GCF_003258605.2). Lineage (NCBI taxonomy): Bacteria > Bacillati > Actinomycetota > Actinomycetes > Kitasatosporales > Streptomycetaceae > Peterkaempfera > Peterkaempfera bronchialis. Next base: position 3,248,312 of record NZ_CP031264.1, on the reverse strand, counting down.
TCGCCACCACCACGGTGGCGACCGCGACGAGGGGCTTCCTGCCCCGGCGGCGGCGGTTGCGGGGGGTGTCGTCGGCCGATGCGGCCGGCGGCGTCGGAGTGGTCATGGAAACACGTCCTTGCACGTGGTGCCGGGTCTGGGAATTCCGGCACGCTACCGACTCGCACACGCTCTGTGTAAGACCTGTGTACGGATATGCAGGATTCGGTTGTGAAGTCGTGATCTCTGTGAAGGCGCCGGGCGTCAGCGCCGCTTCGGCGTGGTGACCGCCGTCAGCTCGCTGCCGTCCTCGGAGAGCCGCAGTTCGGTGCTGAGGGCGGCGAGTTCGCCGAGGTGGTGCAGATGGGTGCCGCCGCAGAAGATGGCGGCGGTACCGGCGGGCAGGTCGCAGGCCCAGCGGCGGCGGGCGGTGAGTTCCGGGCCGGGGACCTCGATGCGTACGGCGGCGTCGGCCTCGATCCAGGCGGCGAGCTGCTCATTGACCGACTGGGTGAGGGCGGGCAGCGCCTCGGCGAGGGCGGGGAGCCCGTCGGTGGCGTCGGCGGTGAAGCCCTTCTTCCGCAGTGACTTGCCGAGGCGGTAGACGTCGGTGCTGGCGGCGGTGTCCATCCGCGAGGAGGACATCGCGAGGCTGTCGAAGTCCGGGTGGCCGAAGGCGTCGCTGCGGCCGGGGTCCTTGCGCCAGCGGGGTGCCAGGGCGGCGTTGAGGGCCAGGGCCAGCAGATGGCAGCCGGTGTGGGCGGCGGAGAGCGCGGCGCGGCGTTCCGCGTCGACGCGCAGCTCGGCCTCCGCCCCGAGCAGGTCGCCCAGGGTGCCGCCGTCCGGCAGCGGCTGCGACTCCACCACATGCAGCACCAGCCAGGCCCAGCCGTCCTCGCCGCGCCGTACCGGGATGTCGGCGCCCACCGCGAGGGCGTCCGCATCCGGTCCCACGGCGCCGGTCAGGCAGTCCACCACGGGCAGCTCGGCGCCGGCCACGGTGAGCGTGCCGGTGTCGGCGGGCTGGTCGGGCCAGGTGTGGTCGAGCGGGTGGAACGGCGTGGCCTCGGTGGCGATGCCGTACCGGCCGTCGCCCAGGTCGTGGACGGCGACGACCGCCGAGCGGCCCTGCACCGAGCCGGCCGGGAAGCTGACCTGGGTGGAGGCGGTGGGGAGGGGCATGCGGGTTCTCCGGAGGGGTGGTGGAGGTGTTGCTGAGGGGGTGCGGGCCTGGTGGGCCGCCGTCCATCCTCCCGCATCGGCCGTCCGGTCGCGGAGCGGGTCAGCTCAGGGTGGGCAGCTTGATCAGGATCAGCAGGGCGATCAACTGGAGGGCGGCGGCGCCGGCGGCCTTGCCCCAGGGCAGGTCGTGGACGCGGCGGACCATGGTGGTCATCAGTCCGGCGCAGAGCAGCCAGCTGGCCCAGCCCAGCACCTGGACGAAGGCGCCGTCGGCGGGCAGGAAGAGGGCGAAGAGCAGCCGGGGCGCGTCGGTGGTCCAGGCGACCAGCACGGAGAGGCCCACGGTGGGCTGCCACTGGCCGTCGCCGCCCAGTTGGCGGGCGAGGGCGTGGGTGACAGCGCCGAGGGTGGCACCGGCCAGGGTGAAGCCGATGGCGGCGGCGACGAGCGCCGTGAGCGCCACGCCGAAGGTGGAGCCCAGGATCTCGCTACGGGTGTCGCCGAAGCCCAGGACCGCGAGCAGGCCGTAGACCAGCGAGACGGTGAGGGCGGGCAGCCACACCTGGTGGTCGCGCATCCGGTCGAAGGTGCGCGAGGGGTTGAGGTACATCCCGGTGAGCAGTTCCCGCCAGTGCAGCCGAGGCCCGGCGGCGTGCGGGCCGACCTGGCCGCCGGCCCGGTAGACGGTGACATGGTCCTCGCCAGGCTCGCCGTAGGGGGCGGGGACGGTGAAGGCGCGGGTGTGGCCGGGGTGGTCGTCGTACGGGAGGTGCGCGGCGTCCGGGCCGTACGGGTCGGCGGGGGCGGGGCCCTGCCGGGGGTCGCCGAAGTACTCGGGCTCGCCGGTCGGGTGGCCGGTGTACGGGCCGGGGTGGCCGCCGCGCGGGTCCTGCCCGGGCGGCTGTGCGCCCCGGTAGCTGCCGAAGGCGCCTGCGGGCGGGGCGGCCGGTGCGCCCCCGTACTGCTGCGGGGCGGGGCCCCAGCCGTGCTGGGGGGTGCCGCCGCGACCGTTGTCGTATCCGTTGCCAGCCACGCATCGACGGTACCCGGTGACGCGGTGGAGCCTACGGGGGAGCGGGGCGGGACCGGCCATTGCAGCGCATTTGTGACACATGTCGGCGGAGGAGCAGCGGGGAACAGAAGGAGCGGCGGAGGAACAGAAAGGAGACGGCCGGTGCCGGGGGATTCCCGGGACCGGCCGTCTCCTTGCGGGTACGGGGTGGCTGTCAGGACTCGGGGGAGTCCTCGGCGGGCTTCTCGGCTGCCTTGGCGGCGGGCTCGGCGGGCTTGGCGGCCTCGGCGTCAGGCTTGGCGGTCGGAGGCGCGTCGGCGGGCTTGGCGGTCGGAGGCGCGGGCTTGGTGCCGTCCGCGCCCACCAGCGCCGGGGCCGGGGCCGGGGTCGGCGTCGGCGTCGGCTCGGGCTCCGGAGCGGGCTCCGGCTCGGGCAGCGCCTTCACCGAGTCCAGCAGCAGCTGGGCGACGTCGACCACCCGCAGGTGCTCCTTGGCCGCGCCCTCGTTCTTCCTGCCGTTGACCGAGTCGGAGAGCATCACCAGGCAGAACGGGCAGGCGGTGGAGACGATGTCCGGGTCGAGGGAGAGCGCCTCGTCCACGCGCTCGGTGTTGATCCGCTTGCCGATGCGCTCCTCCATCCACATCCGCGCCCCGCCGGCGCCGCAGCAGAAGCCCCGCTCCTTGTGGCGGTGCATCTCCTCGTTGCGCAGGCCGGGCACCTTGCCGATGATCTCGCGGGGCGGTGTGTAGACCTTGTTGTGGCGGCCCAGGTAGCAGGGGTCGTGGTAGGTGATCAGGCCCTCGACCGGGTTGACCGGGACGAGCCTGCCCTCGTCGATGAGGTGCTGGAGCAGCTGGGTGTGGTGGATGACCTCGAAGTGGCCGCCCAGCTGCGGGTACTCATTGGCGATGGTGTTGAAGCAGTGTGGGCAGGTGGCCACGATCCGCTTGGTCGGGGCGTCCTCCAGCGCGGTGTTCAGGGTCTCGACGTTCTGCGCGCCGAGCATCTGGAAGAGGAACTCGTTGCCCAGGCGGCGGGCGGAGTCACCGGTGCAGGACTCCTCCTTGCCGAGGATCGCGAACGATACGCCGGCGGTGTGCAGCAGCTCCGCGAACGCCTTGGTGGTCTTCTTGGCGCGGTCCTCCAGGGCACCGGCGCAGCCCACCCAGTACAGGTACTCGACCTCGGCCGGGTCGATGTCCTCGCCGATGACGGGGACCTCGATGCCGGTCTCCTTCTTCAGCTCCTTCACCCAGGCCAGGCGGGCCTTGGTGGCCATGCCCCAGGGGTTGCCCTTGTTCTCCAGGTTCTTCAGCATCGTCCCGGCCTCGGTCGGGAACGAGGACTCGATCATCACCTGGTAGCGGCGCATGTCGACGATGTGGTCGATGTGCTCGATGTCCACCGGGCACTGCTCCACACAGGCGCCGCAGGTGGTGCAGGACCACAGCACATCCGGGTCGATGACGCCGCCGAGACCGCCCGGGCCGTCCTCGGCGGTGCCGACCAGCGGGCGCTCGGCCTCGGCGAGGGCGGCGGCGGGGACGTTGGCCAGCTGCTCGGCGGTGGCCTGCTCCACGCCCTCCATGTCCTTGCCGCCACCGGCCAGCAGATAGGGGGCCTTGGCGTAGGCGTGCTCCCGCAGGTTCATGATCAGCAGCTTGGGGGAGAGCGGCTTGCCGGTGTTCCAGGCGGGGCACTGCGACTGGCAGCGCCCGCACTCGGTGCAGGTGGAGAAGTCGAGGATGCCCTTCCAGGAGAAGTGCTCCACCTGGGAGACGCCGAAGATCGCGTCGTCGGCGGGGTCCTCGAAGTCGATCGGCTTGCCGCCGCTGGTCATCGGGCGCAGCTCGCCGAGGGCGACGTCGCCGTCCTCCTCGCGCTTGAAGTAGATGTTGAAGAACGCCAGGAAGCGGTGCCAGGCCACCCCCATCGAGGGGTTGACGCCGATGGTGATCGCCCATGCGAAGGAGATGCAGATCTTCAGCATGGCGACCAGGTAGACCAGGTTGGCCAGCGTGCCGTGGGAGAGGCCGCCGAAGGCCCGCACCAGCGGGTAGCTGATCAGATAGGACGCCTGGTAGGAGCCCACCCCGGCGAGCGCGCCCTCCAGACCGCGCAGGACCATGATGCAGAGGCCGATGCCGAGGATGGTGTACTCGACGTAGAAGGCCTGCCAGGCGATGGAGCCAGCGAAGCGGGACTTGCGGCCGGCCCGGGAGGGCAGGCTCAGCAGCCGGATCGCCATCAGCACCAGGATGCCGAGGGTGGTGAGGGTGCCGATCAGCTCGGTGAAGACCTCGAACGGTGCCCAGTGGCCGATCACGGGCAGGACCCATGCGGCGTCGAAGAGCTGTCCGAAGGCGTTCACCAGGGTGAGCACCAGGGAGAAGAAGCCGACGGCCACAAACCAGTGCGCGACGCCGACGACGCCCCACCGGTTCATCCGGGTGTGGCCGAGGAACTCCTTGACCACGGTCTTGGTGCGCTGCGCCGGGTTGCCGGTACGGGTGTCGTCGGGCTGTCCGACCGTGACGACCTTGTAGATGTACGCGGCCGCGCGGGCGGCGAGCGCGATGCCGATCACGCTGGTGACCAGCGAGATGACGATCGCTGCGAGCTGCATCGGCTGCTCCGTCTCCTCCGGCGGTGGGGGTGGGTGGTGCGGGCGTGTACGGGAAAAGAGGGCTCCCCGCCCTCGGAGTGTACCCATGAGTAACTTAGAGGACGGGGTTGGGTCGGACACTACTGTGCGCCGCGACTCGTTCAGAAGATCCAGTGGCTATGGCCGCTGTCACTAAGGCAACACTCACTCGCGTGCCGCAATCGCGCCACTCGCTCCCCCCTCCGGCAGAAAAGTTGAGCCGGACCGGCTCACGTCTGTTGACACCTGTCGACGGGTGAGGCACGCTTGAGTCTGTTCAGCTCAACTTCCGGTGGAGGTATTAAGCGATGGCTCGCGCGGTCGGCATCGACCTCGGTACGACGAACTCCGTCGTCAGCGTCCTCGAAGGCGGTGAGCCCACCGTCATCACCAACGCCGAGGGCGCCCGGACCACGCCGTCCGTCGTCGCCTTCGCCAAGAACGGCGAGGTGCTGGTCGGCGAGGTCGCCAAGCGCCAGGCGGTCACCAACGTGGACCGCACCATTCGGTCGGTCAAGCGTCACATGGGCACCGGCTGGAAGGTGAACATCGACGGCAAGGACTTCAACCCCCAGCAGATCAGCGCCTTCATCCTGCAGAAGCTCAAGCGGGATGCCGAGGCGTACCTGGGCGAGAAGGTCACCGACGCCGTCATCACCGTCCCGGCGTACTTCAACGACTCCGAGCGGCAGGCCACCAAGGAGGCCGGTGAGATCGCGGGCCTCAACGTCCTGCGCATCGTCAACGAGCCGACCGCCGCCGCCCTCGCCTACGGCCTGGAGAAGGACGACCAGACCATCCTGGTCTTCGACCTCGGCGGTGGCACCTTCGACGTGTCGCTGCTGGAGATCGGCGACGGCGTGGTCGAGGTCAAGGCCACCAACGGTGACAACCAGCTCGGCGGCGACGACTGGGACCAGCGCGTCGTCGACCACCTGGTGAAGGCGTTCCAGGCCGGCCACGGCGTGGACCTCTCCAAGGACAAGATGGCGCTCCAGCGCCTGCGCGAGGCGGCCGAGAAGGCCAAGATCGAGCTCTCCTCGTCCACCGAGACCTCGATCAACCTGCCCTACATCACGGCCTCCGCCGAGGGCCCGCTGCACCTGGACGAGAAGCTCACCCGGGCCCAGTTCCAGCAGCTGACCGCCGACCTGATCGAGCGCTGCAAGACCCCGTTCCACAACGTGATCAAGGACGCCGGCATCCAGCTCGGCGAGATCGACCACGTGGTGCTGGTCGGCGGCTCCACCCGGATGCCGGCCGTCGCCGACCTGGTCCGCCAGCTGACCGGCGGCCAGGACCCCAACAAGGGCGTCAACCCGGACGAGGTCGTCGCCGTCGGCGCCGCGCTCCAGGCCGGTGTCCTCAAGGGCGAGGTCAAGGACGTCCTGCTGCTGGACGTCACCCCGCTGTCCCTGGGCATCGAGACCAAGGGCGGCATCATGACCAAGCTGATCGAGCGCAACACCACGATCCCGACCAAGCGGTCCGAGATCTTCACCACGGCCGAGGACAACCAGCCGTCGGTGCAGATCCAGGTCTACCAGGGCGAGCGCGAGATCGCGGCGTACAACAAGAAGCTCGGCATGTTCGAGCTGACCGGCCTGCCCCCGGCGCCCCGTGGCGTCCCGCAGATCGAGGTCACCTTCGACATCGACGCCAACGGCATCATGCACGTGGCGGCGAAGGACCTCGGCACCGGCAAGGAGCAGAAGATGACCGTCACCGGCGGCTCCGCGCTGCCCAAGGACGACATCGAGCGCATGATGCGCGAGGCCGAGCAGTACGCGGACGAGGACCACAAGCGCCGCGAGGCCGCCGAGGTCCGCAACCAGGCCGAGCAGCTGGTCTACACCACCGAGAAGTTCCTCAAGGACAACGAGGATAAGGTGCCGGCCGACGTCAAGTCCGAGGTCGAGAGCGCCGTCACCGACCTCAAGGAGACGCTGAAGGGCGAGGACACCGCAGCGATCCGCGAGGCCACCGAGAAGGTCTCCACCACCGCGCAGAAGCTCGGCCAGGCGCTCTACGCCAACGCCGGTGCGGACGCCGCGGCCGGTGCGGCGGGCGCCGCCGGGGCCGGCGAGGCCAGGGCCGAGGACGATGTGGTGGACGCCGAGATCGTCGACGACGAGAGGCGTGAGGGGGGTGCGGCGTGACCACGGAGGACACGCAGGGCTTCGGATCGGAGCCCGGCGACGCCTCCGAGGCAGCCAAGGCAGCCGGCGCCGCTGAGAAGGCGGCGCCGGAGGCCCCCGCCGCAGAGGCCGACGCCGGAGCAGAGCAGGGCAAGGGCAGCGGTACGGCCGCCGAGCTGGCCTCGGCCCGCCGGCAGCTGACCGAGCGGACCGCCGACCTCCAGCGGTTGCAGGCCGAGTACCAGAACTACCGCAAGCGGGTCGAGCGGGACCGGATGACGGTGCGCGAGATCGCCGTCTCCAATGTCCTGGAGAGCCTGATCCCGGTACTGGACGACATCGGCCGGGCCCGCGAGCACGGCGAGCTGGTGGGCGGCTTCAAGCAGGTCGCCGAGTCGCTGGAGACCGTGGTCGCCAAGCTGGGGTTGCAGCAGTTCGGCAAGGAGGGTGAGTCCTTCGACCCGACCGTGCACGAGGCGCTGATGCACAGCTACTCGTCGGACGTCACCGAGACGACCTGTGTGCAGATCCTCCAGCCGGGGTACCGCATCGGCGAGCGGATCATCCGCCCGGCGATGGTGGCCGTGGCGGAGCCGCAGCCGGGTACGCAGTCCACCGCCGCCCCCGACGCGGAGGACGCCAAGGGCGACGGTGCCGAGGAGAGCTGACGATGCGTGCGCTGCGGAGCCGTACACCGGGACGCCCGGTGTGCGGTTCCGCAGCGACGTGACGACTGAGAGCACCGCCGGGAGGAGGAGTTTCCGTTGAGCACCAAGGACTACGTGGAGAAGGACTACTACAAGGTCCTCGGCGTGCCCAAGGACGCCTCCACGGCAGAGATCAAGAAGGCGTACCGAAAGCTGGCGCGGGAGTTCCACCCCGACGCCAACAAGGGCGACGCCAAGGCCGAGGAGCGCTTCAAGGAGATCTCCGAAGCCAATGACGTGCTGTCCGACCCGGCACGGCGCAAGGAGTACGACGAGGCGCGCAGCCTCTTCGCCGGCGGGTTCCGCGGCGGCGCCGGCGGGGCGGGCGGGGCCGGTTTCGGCTTTGACCTGGGCGACCTCTTCAACGGTCCGCAGGGCGGTGGTTCGGGCTCCGGCTCCGGTGGCTTCGGCGGCGGGATCGGCGATGTCTTCGGGGGCCTCTTCAACCGTGGCGGCCGGCAGGCGCCGCGCCGTGGCGCCGATGTGGAGTCCGAGGTCACCCTGGACTTCGACGAGGCCGTCGACGGTGTCACCGTGCCGATCCGGATGACCAGCCAGGCGCCCTGCAAGCCGTGCTCCGGCACCGGCGCCCGGGCCGGGACCACGCCCAGGGTCTGCCCGACCTGTGTCGGGTCCGGCCATGTCAGCCGGGGCCAGGGCGCGTTCGCGCTCTCCGACCCGTGCCGCGACTGCAAGGGGCGCGGGCTGATCGTGGACGACCCCTGCGAGGTCTGCCACGGCAGCGGTCGGGCCACCTCGGCCCGGACCATGCAGGTCCGCATCCCCGCCGGGGTGCAGGACGGGCAGCGGATCCGGCTCAAGGGCAAGGGCGCCCAGGGCGAGCGCGGCGGCCAGCCCGGTGACCTCTACATCACCGTCAATGTCCACCCCCACCCGGTCTTCGGGCGCAAGGGCGACAATCTGACGGTGACCGTGCCGGTCACCTTCCCCGAAGCGGCGCTGGGCGGCACCATCGAGGTACCGACGCTCGGCGGCCCGCCCGTCAAGCTGAAGCTTCCCGCCGGGACCGCCAACGGGCGGACCCTGCGGGCCCGTGGCAAGGGCGCCACCCGCAAGGACGGCACCCGCGGCGACCTGCTGGTCACCGTGGAGGTCGTGGTGCCGCACCAGTTGGACGCCGAGGCCCTGGCGGCGCTTGAGCAGTACCGCGAGGCCACCGCCTCGGACGACCCGCGTGCCGCGCTCTTCAAGGCGGCGGAGGGAGCGTGACCTGATGGACCCGAGAGGCACCGGCGGCATCGGCCCGGGCGTGGGCGACGGCCTCCCCGGCGGCCCCCGCCCGTCCCGCAGCGCGGGCACCGGCGGACCGGGCGGCCCTGCGGCCAAGATCCCCTTTGGGCTCACCGAGGACACCCCGGTCTATGTCATCTCGGTCGCCGCCCAGCTCTCCGGGCTGCACCCGCAGACCCTGCGGCAGTACGACCGGCTCGGCCTGGTCTCCCCCGACCGTACGGCCGGGCGCGGTCGCCGCTACTCGGCACGCGACATCGAGCAGCTGCGCGAGGTGCAGCGCCTCTCCCAGGAGGAGGGCATCAACCTCGCCGGCATCAAGCGGATCATCGAGCTGGAGAACCAGGTCACGGCGCTCCAGGCGCGGGTCGCCGAGCTCCTTGACGCGGTCGAGGGCGCGGCGGCGGCGATCCAGCAGCGCGAGGCCGCCGTGCACGCCTCCTACCGCCGCGACCTGGTGCCCTACCAGCAGGTGCAGCAGTCCAGCGCGCTGGTGGTCTGGCGGCCCAAGCCCAAGCGTTCGGGCCAGTAGCAGCCGACCCGTCCCGGGAGGCCGCCGCTCACGTCTCATCCTGAGCGGCGGTCTCCCGTTGTCCTGTTGTGGATGTGATTCGTTCATCCGAGGCGAAGTGACCATATGATCTGCCCAAGCGGAAGGCGATCTCTTGCCGTAGGCCCCATGAGGACAAGGAGCGCCGCATGAGTTCATCGGACGAGTCCGGCCTGCGCGCCCATCAGGTGGGGAGCCTCTCCTCGGATGCGGAGAAGCTGTATCTCCGAGCCCTCCAGTCGGAGGGCCGCCTGGTGAGCAGCCACTGCGCCGAGGACCCCGACTCGCCTGAGGGCCGGGCTCTGCGGGAACTCCAGGCGATGGGCCTGCTGGTACCGGACACCGAGCAGCAGGGCGTCCTGGTGGCGGTCGACCCCCGGCAGCTCGCGGTCAGTCTGAGCGCGTCCTGGCAGCGGGAGGCACTGGACCTGCTGTCCCGGTCGGTCGCACTGCCCGATGAGCTCCACCAGCTCAGCGAGGCATACGAGGCGATCAGCCGGCACTCGCAGAGCGGCGGTGCGATCGAGTACGTCCGTGGAACGGTGGAGATCAACCAGCGTCTGCTCCTCCTCAGCCGGGACAGCTCCCGGGAGGTCCTGACCGCGCAGCCGGGCGGCGGGCGCAGACAGCGCACGATGGCGGCCGCCCGCGACCGGGACTCGGAAGTGCTACGCAGAGGGGTGTCCAGGCGCACCATCTACCAGCCGAGCGCTCGCTACTCGGCGCCGACGCGCCAGTATGCCGACTCCATGACCAGGGCGGGCGGAGAGGTGAGGACTCTCAACGAGCCCTTCCTCCGACTCATGATCTTCGACCAGCGGGTCGGAGTGATTCCGGTGACCGGCGGGGCACCCAATGACGCGGCGGCCTTCATCGAGGATGAGGCGGTCGTCGGATACCTGGTCAACGTCTTCGAGAGCCTCTGGGAGCGCGCCATCCCGTTCCTTGGAACGGTGCAGGTGCCTCCCCAAGTGGTGTCCGGCCTGCGGCAGCAGATCCTTCGGTTCATGGCGCAGGGGGTCGGGCATCGCGTCATCGCCCGCCGTCTGGGTCTCAGCGAGCGCACACTCGCGCGCCACATCGCCGAGATGCGCGAAGAGTACGGCGTGGAGACGCTTTTCCAACTTGGCTGGAAAGCGGCGCAGAGCAACTGGCGAATAACCGAGGACGGTCCGGACGATTCCCTCTGAGCAGGGGACCGCCTGAGCAGAGGCCGTGCCTCACTCCCAGAAGGTGTCCTTGCCGTTGGGCTTGAAGATGACGGCGGCGCTGTCGGCGGACGGGGCGGCGGCCGTTGCCTGGGAGCCCCGGGCGCTCGCCGACGCGGTGCCGACGACAAACGGGACAGCGCCGACGAGGAAGACGGTGCCGGCGAGCAGTGCGGAAACGGTGGCCTTACGCATCGTGTGCACGGACCCCACTCCTTCTAACGCAGCCTTTGCTGGCTGGGTGGTTGGTTCAGACACGCCATGGGCGATCTTGTCTCAGGATGGCTCACGACGTGCATGGCTGTCACTGCGTGAGCCTGATAAGCCGTCACGGATTGTACTATTTTTGTGTCGCCCGTGGCCAGATCAAGACGGGATGGCGCGAGGAACGGACGTACTCGATGAGGGGACCCCGGTCGACCGGTCACGATATGTGCCGTCGGCGGGGGCGAGGAACCCCTCCGGGTCGGTGGCCGTCGACCCGCACGTCTTCGACGGCCGGGTCGCGGTGCTTCGAGCGGGACTGGATGGTGGAGCTGCCACTGCCGGGAGCTGCCCTGGTCCGCACTGCCCCTGCGCCCGGCGTGACTCCACACTCCCGTCTGCGCTGGAGCGTCACAAGGCACGCGTGCGGCCATCTTCCTGCGTTTGCAAGGAGATGAGCGGACTGGAAGGGTGCTGGTGCCGCTGCGGGGTGCGGGGAGGTGCGTCATCTCGCTGCCATGCAGCGAGATGACACCTGGTGCCGGTGGACGGCTGGTGTGTACGCAGTGGACGATCGGTGCCATCCCCCTCAAGGCGCCGGGCCCGGCCGCCGATCGTCCCCCCGAAACCGCACCGTCACCAGGGGCTAGGCATTCCCCCCGGTCGGCCGTTCCCCCGGAGTCGACAATGAGCGATGTCTTTGGGCGCCCCGGCGCGCACCGCCTGCACACCCCCCGACGTGCCAGGGTGTTCCTCGCCGCGCCGCTGATGCGGCTCACCGGCCCCGCCGACAGTGTGGTGACGCTGGCCAGTCGCACCCGGCTGACCGCGCTGCGGGCAGCGCTGCTGCGCTCCGGCGCGGCGGTCTTCAGCGCCCACCACAGCGACGCCTGGACGGTGGCCGGGCGGGTCCCGGAGCCGAGAGTGCCCTCCGACTACCGGGCGATGCAGTCCGCCGACCTGGTCTTCGCCTATGTGGGCGCCCCGCTGTCGGCCGGTGTCAGCCTGGAGCTGGGCTGGGCCTCGGCGCTGCGCAAGCCCGTGGTGCTGCTGGTGGAGGAGGCGGTCACCTACAACCCGCTGATCGCCACCATCGAGCAGGTGGCCCCGGTGCTGCCGCTGGTCTTCGACGACACCTGGTCGCCGGAGGCCCTGGGCCACACCGTGGAGACCGCGCTGGACTGGGCCGGTATGGCGCTGTCCAACGCCGAGGGCTTCTGGACCGCCCCGGAGGACGACCTGTTCGGCCTGCACCGGGCTGCGGTCGGCGAGGGCTGACGCGTCACCCACCGGCATCCACTGCACTACGGCAAAGGCCCGCTGCCCCGTGAGGGGGCAGCGGGCCTTTGCCGTTGACCGGGGCCGGGTGCGCGGGGAAATGCTCGCCAAGCAACGTTGAGTGGATTAGACTCAACTTGTCTTACGTTGCAGCAAGCAGGTCGGCGGTGCGCCGACTGCCACCCGGCGACACGGAGGAAACGCGAGCAGTGGACGCGAGCAAGTTCACCACCAAGACCCAGGAGGCCCTGTCGGCCGCCATCCGACAGGCAGCGAACGCGGGAAACCCTGACGTCGCACCGGTGCATCTGCTGCTCGCCCTGCTGGAGCAGCCCGAGGGCACCGCCCGGCCGCTGCTGGAGGCGGTCGGCGCCGACCCCCAGCGGCTCCGGGCCGCCGCGCAGCGGCTGCGCGACGCGCTGCCCAGCGCCCAGGGCTCCACCGTCGCCGCGCCGCAGCTGGCCAGGGACACCATGGCGGTGCTCACCGACGCCGGGAAGCGGGCGGCCGAGCTGGACGACGCCTATGTCTCCACCGAGCACCTGCTGGTCGGGATCGCCGCCGAGGGCGGCCAGATCGCCGATGTGCTGACCTCCGAGGGGGCCACGCCGAAGGCACTGCTGGAGGCGTTCAAGGAGGTACGCGGCAGCGCCCGGGTGACCAGCCCGGACCCGGAGGGCACCTACAAGGCGCTGGAGAAGTACGGCACCGACCTCACCGAGGCCGCCCGCTCCGGCCGCCTGGACCCGGTGATCGGCCGCGACCAGGAGATCCGCCGGGTCGTCCAGGTGCTCTCCCGCCGCACCAAGAACAACCCCGTGCTGATCGGCGAGCCCGGTGTCGGCAAGACCGCCGTGGTGGAGGGCCTGGCGCAGCGGATCGTGGCCGGTGACGTACCGGAGTCGCTGCGCGGCAAGCGGCTGGTGGCGCTGGACCTGGGCGCGATGGTGGCCGGGGCCAAGTACCGCGGCGAGTTCGAGGAGCGGCTGAAGGCCGTGCTCAACGACATCAAGTCCAGCGACGGCCAGGTCATCACCTTCATCGACGAGCTGCACACCGTGGTCGGCGCGGGCGCCGGCGGCGACTCCGCCATGGACGCCGGCAATATGCTCAAGCCGATGCTCGCCCGTGGCGAGCTGCGCATGGTGGGCGCCACCACGCTGGACGAGTACCGCGAGCGGATCGAGAAGGACCCGGCGCTGGAGCGCCGCTTCCAGCAGGTCTTCGTGGGCGAGCCCAGCGTCGAGGACACCATCGCCATCCTGCGCGGCCTCAAGGGCCGCTACGAGGCGCACCACAAGGTGCAGATCGCGGACGCGGCCCTGGTCGCGGCGGCCACGCTGTCGCACCGCTACATCACCTCCCGCTTCCTGCCGGACAAGGCCATCGACCTGGTGGACGAGTCGGCGTCCCGGCTGCGGATGGAGATCGACTCCTCCCCGGTGGAGATCGACGAGCTCCAGCGCTCCGTCGACCGGCTGCGGATGGAGGAGATGGCGCTGGAGAAGGAGTCCGACGCGGCCTCCGTCGCCCGGCTGGAGAAGCTGCGCCGCGACCTCGCCGACCGGCAGGAGCAGTTGGCGGGCCTCACCGCCCGCTGGGAGCAGGAGAAGAAGAGCCTCAACCGGGTCGGCGAGCTCAAGGAGCGCCTGGACGACCTCCAGGGGCAGCTGGAGCGCGCCCAGCGGGACGGCGACTTCGAGACCGCCTCCCGGCTGATGTACGCGGAGGTGCCCGCCGCCGAGCAGGAGCTGGCCGAGGCCCAGGCCAGGGCGCAGGACGAGGACGCGGCGACGGCCTCCATGGTGAAGGAGGAGGTCGGCCCGGACGATGTCGCCGATGTGGTCGCCTCCTGGACCGGCATCCCGGCCGGGCGGCTGCTGGAGGGCGAGACGGCCAAGCTGCTGCGCATGGAGGACGAGCTGGGCCGTCGGCTGATCGGCCAGCGGACGGCGGTGCAGGCGGTCTCCGACGCGGTGCGGCGCTCCCGCTCCGGGATCGCCGACCCGGACCGGCCCACCGGCTCCTTCCTCTTCCTCGGCCCCACCGGTGTCGGCAAGACCGAGCTGGCCAAGGCGCTCGCCGACTTCCTCTTCGACGACGAGCGGGCGATGGTCCGCATCGACATGAGCGAGTACGGCGAGAAGCACTCGGTCTCCCGGCTGGTCGGCGCACCGCCCGGCTATGTCGGCTACGAGGAGGGCGGCCAGCTCACCGAGGCGGTGCGCCGCCGCCCGTACAGCGTGGTGCTGCTGGACGAGGTGGAGAAGGCCCACCCGGAGGTCTTCGATGTGCTGCTCCAGGTGCTGGACGACGGCCGGCTGACCGACGGCCAGGGCCGGACGGTGGACTTCCGCAACGCCATCCTGATCCTCACCTCCAACCTGGGCTCCCAGTTCCTGGTGGACCCGACCATGGAGGAGGCGCGCAAGCGGGAGCTGGTGCTGGAGACCGTGCGGTCGGCCTTCAAGCCGGAGTTCCTCAACCGGCTGGACGACATCGTGGTCTTCGACGCGCTGGGCACCGAGGAGCTGACCCGCATCGTGGACCTCCAGGTCGCCCGGCTCGCCGCCCGGCTGGCGGACCGCCGCCTCGCGCTGGACGTCACCCCGGCCGCCCGCGACTGGCTGGCGCTGACCGGCTACGACCCGGCGTACGGGGCCCGGCCGCTGCGGCGGCTGGTGCAGTCGGCCATCGGCGACCAGCTGGCCAAGGAGATCCTCTCCGGCCGGGTGCGGGACGGCGACACCGTACGGGTCGACCGCGACGAGACCGGCGACCGGCTCACGGTGGGCCCGGTGGCCGCTGTGGAGGGCGGGCCGTCGCTGGAGAAGACGGCCTGACGGGGTGGCCTGACCGGCAGCTCGGCCCGGGCCGGGTCCCGCAGTGTGCGGGGCTCGGCCCGGTGTGTTACGCGCGGCCGATCGGGCAGGCTGAGGGAGGTGGCGGCAGCATCCGGGAGCCGTACCGCTGCCGGCCGTCCTCGAACCACCTTCGCACCGGATCCGAGGGCCTCCGTTTCCTCCCCCGCGACCGAGCATCCTGCGGACGCTGTGCTGCGGTGGAGCTATGGGGGAGGATGGCAGCCGAACCGTATCGAAGGGACCAGCTGTGAGTATCGACCCGTCCTCCATTCCGTCCTTCGGCATGCCCCCGCAGCAGCCGGGAGGCGGGCAGCCGAACCCCGCTCCGCCGGTGGTGGTGCCGGACCAGGAGCTGGTCAAGCAGTTGCTGGACCAGATGCAGCTCAAGCACGTCGTGGACGAGGAGGGTGACCTCACCGCGCCGTGGGAGGGCTTCCGGGTCTACTACATGTTCCGGGGCGACGAGGGCGAGCTTTTCGCCGTCCGCTCCTTCTACGACCGGGCGTACCCGATCGAGCAGAAGGGCGAGATCCTCGACCTGATCGACGAGTGGAACCGCGACACCCTGTGGCCCAAGGTCTACACGCACACCCATGAGGACGGCGTGGTCCGCCTGATCGGCGAATCGCAGATGATCGTCGGCATGGGGGTCAACCTGGAGTACTTCGTGGCCACCACGGCGAACTGGACCAACGCCGCCGTCGGCTTCGAGCAGTGGATGGCGGAGCGCCTCGGCCTTCAGAAGGAGGTCGACGGCGAGGGCGGCGAGTCCGACTCCGGCTCCGACGAGAGCTGACCCGCGCCGTACGCCCGCCCAGGGCCCGGCCGTCCCCACGGGGACGGCCGGGCCCTTCCGCGTCCCGGGGCGCCGGGCCCGGGTCCGATCGGAAAGCGGCAGCGGGGGATCCGGTATGAAAGGCGGACCGCACCGGACGGTGGCTATTTGACTCATATGGGTAAATCACCCACAGGCGCGCAGAATCCGTGCTTTCCTCTCTGAGTCATCGGACGATTCCCCTTCCTCCACGGCCGGCCGCGCCCGGCGAGTACGCGGAGCCGAGAATGCTCACCACACTCCAGACCACCTATACCGACACCCGCGCCGGGCAGCTGGCGTGGTGCCTCGGCAGCGGCCCGCTGCCCGCGCTGGCGGTGCTCGACCTGACCTTCGGTCCGGCGGATCTGCAACTGCGCCTGCTCGGGGCGTCGCACCAGGTCATGCTGGACGCCGAGCGGGGGATCTGCTCGGAGACGGTCGCCTGCCTGCCGGGGCGGCGGGCCCCGCTGCCGGCCCGGGTCGCCGAGCGGGTGCAGGGGTGGGAGTACGAGTTCGCGGCCCGGGTGGAGACGCTGCCAGGCCACTCCTTCGCCGCCCGCGCGCAGGAGCTGCTCGCCCTGGTGGAGGGGCACCCCGCCGGTCTGGCCGGGGTCTTCCCGGGGGACCCCACCGCCTTCACGGCCCTGGTGGCGGGCGGTGACGCGCGGCGGCTCCAGTGGCGGACCTGGCACGCCTATCCGCAGGAGGGCACCCTGGTCTGCACCCGGTCCGCGTTGACCGCGCCGAATCCGCTGCCGGGGAGATAATCGCTCGCTCGAACGAGCCGTCAGGGAATTACGACAATCTATCGCTCAATCGGGTGACGAGAATTCTTGCATATGTCGCCTAGCGTTTGTTTGTGATCGACCAGTCCATCGAAACGGCCACCCCCCGCACCGTCTGCGGCCCCCCTCCCGAGCGGCTCCGGAAGCCGACCGGCATATCGGCCGGTCCGGCCCGGCTGCTGGTGCTGCTGGCCGCCTTCGTCTGCGCGGCCTGCGGCCTGGTCTACGAACTGGAACTGGTCGCCCTCGGCGGGCGCCTGCTCGGCGACCCGGTCACCCAGACCTCGCTCGTGCTGTCGGTGATGGTCTTCGCCATGGGCATAGGCTCCCTGCTCGCCAAGCACCTCACCCGCCGCCCCGCAACCGCCTTCGCGGTCGTCGAGTCGGCGCTGGCCCTGGTCGGCGGCCTCTCCGGGCTCGCCCTCTACGCCTGCTGGGCCTGGTTCGGCCAGTGCCGGGCGGCCACGGCGGCCCTCGCCGCCCTGATCGGCCTCCTCATCGGGGCCGAGATCCCGCTGCTGATGACCCTGATCCAGCGCATCCGCCGGCAGGACCCCGGCCGGGCGGTCGCCGACCTCTTCGCCGCGGACTACGTCGGCGCCCTGGTCGGCGGCCTCGCCTTCCCCTTTCTGCTGCTCCCCGCCTTCGGCCAGGCCGCGGGTGCCCTGCTGGCAGGCGGCGTCAACGCGGTGGCCGGCGGGGCGGTCGTGCTCTGGCTCTTCCGGGACGAGCCGGCACGGCGCACCCGGCTGCTGCTCTGGGCGGGCTGCGGACTGGTACTGGCCGCACTCGCCACGGCCGCCGCAGGCACCGACGCCGTCGAACGGGCCGCCCGCCACGCGCTCTACGGCGACCGGGTGCGGTTCGCCGACCAGGGCGGACAGCAGGAGATCGTACTCACCGGGGCGGCCACCGGAGCCGGGCTCCGGCTCTACCTCGACGGGCGCCTGGCCCTGTGCGCGGCCGACGGACGCCGCCTCCAGCAGGCCCTGGCTGCCCCGGCCATGGCCGGGCCCCACGCCCGGGTGCTGGTGCTGGGCGGCGGCGACGGCCTCACCGTACGGGAGGTGCTGCGCCACCCCGGCGTACGGCAGGTGGTGGCCGTGCAGCCGGACCCCGACCTCACCGCGCTGGCCCGGACCGACCCGGCGCTCACCGCGCTCAACCGGCACGCGCTGGACGACCCCCGGGTACGGATCGTCGCGGCGGACCCCTTCGGCTGGCTGCGGGCCGCGGCCTCGGCCGAGCCGCCCTTCGACGTGATCCTGGCCGACCTGCCGGAGCCCGGCGGGGAACGCGGCGCCGAACTCTGGACCGAGGAGTTCTACGGGCTGGCCGCCCGGCTGCTCGCCCCCGGCGGCCGACTGGCCCTGCACCCCGGACCGCTGGGCCCGGGGACGGCGGCGGAGCGGCGGTTCTGGGCCGTGGAGTCCACGCTGCGCTCGGTGGCGCTGCGGACCACCCCCTACGCCGTCCCCGTCGGGACGCCCGGCTGCGGCACCCCGGCGGACCAGGGCTTCCTGCTCGCCGCCGCCCGGCCGACCACCCTCGCCCCGGCCGAGCTGCGCGCCGCCGCAACCCGCCTCGCCGCCCGCCGGCCCACCCCTGCCCCGCCCCCTGCCACCCTGCTGCGTCCGCTGGGGTGAGGCTCGCGGGGCGCCGGGCTGCCATGGGGCTCGGCGTTGTGCGGCGGTGCAGTGCGGGCGGCCGTCCTGGCCGACCACCCTCGGCCCGGCCGGGCGGCGGGGCTGCTGCGGGTGAGGCTTCGCGGGGCGCTGGGCTGCCAAGGGGCTCGGCGGCGTGGCGCGGCGGTGCAGTGCGGGCGGCCGTCCCGCCGTCTCATTCCCGCCCTGCCGCCTGCGGCCTTGCTGCGTCCGCTGGGGTGAGGCTTGCGGGGCGCCGGGCCGCTACGGGGCTCGGCGGCGGGGTGCGGTGCGGGGTGCGGCGGTGCGGTGGCGGGCGGCTTCGGGGAGCGCCTGCGTGCGTGTCCGTCCGTAAGGGCCCTCCTCATCCGGGGGCCGGTGGGTAGGCTCCGAGCTATGGAGCATCAGGTCCTCGTCCCGCTTCCGGCCCGGCTCGTCCGGCAGGCGCTGCGTGAGCCAGGGCTGCTGGCCCGGTGCGTACCCGGACTGACTGCGGATCGGCCGGAGGCCACTGCGGACGGGCCGGTCGCCGGGCGGCTGCGGCTGCGGGTCGGCGGGGCCACCATCACCTACCGGGGCGAGTACACGGCCGTCCCGGACAGCGGCGGCGGCACCGGCGCGGACGGCGGTGCGCTGTCGGTCACCGCCGAGGGGCACGAGGCGCGCGGTACGGGGGAGGCGTCCGTGATCCTGCGCATCGCCGTGGAGGAGGAGCCGGACGCCGACACGGCCCGCCTGGTGGTCACCGGCGACCTGGTGGCCAAGGGCCGCCTCACCGAACTGGACGGCGCCGCCGTCGCAGCGGCCGGACAGCGGCTGCTGGAACGCTTCGCCGCCGCGCTCGCCACCGACCCGGCGGCGGCCATGCCCGAGCCGCAGCCCGAGCCGCAGCCCGAGCCCGAGCCCCAGCCCGAGCCGGTTGCCGACGGGCTGGAGGAACTGGACGAGGAGCTGCGCGACGCCGAGGCCGAGGCGCTCGACGCCTTCCCCGAGTCCGGCGCCCTGGACGGACTGGACGACGTCGACGCGCCCGGGGACGCGGAGCCCGAGCCCGGCGAGACGGTGGACGCCGACCTCAATGCGCTGGAGGCCGCCCGGCTGCTCGGCGGCGAGCTGGGGGACGGCGCCCTCACCGACCCTGCCGACCTGCTCGACGGTCCGGTCCGCCGCTCCATCGTGGGCCGCTCGGCCGAGGAGGTCGACCACGCCCCGCCCCGGGGCCGCTACGGCCCCGCGCTGCCCGCCCGCAGCGCCCGTGCCAGGGCCGCCGCCCGCTGGACCGGCGCCGAACGGGGCCCCGCCACCCCGGTGGCCACCCCGGACGCCGAGCGCAGCCTGCTGCCCTGGGTGATCGGCGGCGGAGTGGCCCTGCTCGGCGGTGCGGTCGCGCTGGCCCGCGCCCTGCGCAGACACTGAGCCCAGACCCGACCCCGACCCCGACCCGAGCACGCCACGCCCAGCACGCCCAGCCCCGTGCGGCGACGAGTACGGAGACCCCTTGACCAGCGCTGCCGCCGACCCCGCCAAGGATCAGCCGACCCCCGTCCGCCTCACCGCCGGGGATGCCGAGCTGACCGTGCTGCCCGCCGCCGGCTGCCGCCTGGGGAGCCTGCGCATCGGCGGCCTGGAGCTGCTGCGCCAGGCGCCGCCCGAACCGGCGGCAGCGGCCTCGGACCGGCTCTTCGGCTGGGGCAGCTTCCCGATGGTGCCCTGGGCCGGCCGGGTGGACCGGGGCACCTTCAACAACGGCCCGGTGCGCCACCGGCTCCCCACCGACCTGCTGCCGCCGCACGCCGCCCACGGCACCGCCGTCGCCGCCGTCTGGCGTCCCGCCGCCCCGCCGACCGACCGCGAGGCGGTCTTCGTCCACGACCTCGCGGACCCCTGGCCCTACCCCGGCCGGGTCACCCAGCGCTTTGAACTCGACCCCGGCGAGCTGCGCCTCACCCTGGAGCTGGAGACCCGGGGCGACTCCTTCCCGGCACAGGTCGGCTGGCACCCCTGGTTCCTGCGGCGACCGCTGGGCGCACCCGAGGAGAGCGCGCCCCTGGAGCTGGACTTCACCCCGGACTGGCAGGAGGAGCGCGGGCCGGACCAGCTGCCCACCGGAAAGCGCATCGACCCGCTGCCGGGCCCCTGGGACGACTGCTTCGGCATGCCCGACGGGGTGCGGGCCACCCTGGAGTGGCCGGGCCTGCTGCGGCTGACCCTCACCAGCGACTGCCGCTGGGCGGTGGTCTTCGACGTACTCGGCGACGCCCTCTGCGTGGAGCCGCAGAGCGGCCCGCCCAACGGCCTCAACACCGATCCGCGCCTGGTCACCCTGATCGATCCGCTGGAGGCGGTGACCACCTGGCGCTGGGAGCGTCCGTGAGGCGGCGGCGGCCGGGCGAACTAGGCTGGTGGTCCATGAGCAACGACCGCGACGCCCTGCTGGCGCAGATCAAGGACAAGGCCGTCGTCCACGGCAAGGTGATCCTCTCCTCCGGCCGCGAGGCCGACTACTACGTCGACCTCCGCCGCATCACCCTGGACGGCGAGGCCGCCCCGCTGGTGGGCCGGGTCATGCTGGACCTCACGGCCGACCTCCAGTACGACGCGGTCGGCGGGCTGACGCTGGGCGCCGACCCGGTCGCCGCCGCGATGCTGCACGCCTCGGCGGCGCGCGGCCGGAGCCTGGACGCCTTTGTGGTCCGCAAGGCGGGCAAGGCCCACGGCCTTCAGCGCCGGGTCGAGGGTCCGGACGTCAAGGGGCGCCGGGTGCTCGCCGTGGAGGACACCTCCACCACCGGCGGCTCGGTGCTGACCGCCGTGGAGGCGCTGCGCGAGGCGGGCGCCGAGGTGGTCGGGGTCGCGGTGATCGTGGAGCGCGGCGCCGCCCCGGCGATCAAGGAGGCCGGCCTGCCGTATTACGCCGCCTACACCCTGGGCGACCTCGATCTGGCCTGACGCCGACGGGCGCACCGGGCACCCCCGCAGACGCCGGACATGCCGACGGGCGGGTGTTTCACGTGAAACACCCGCCCGTCGGCATGTCCAGGCCAGACCCAATGCAGCTCAGCGGCGGCGGTGCCGCCCGCCGCCCGGCGACGCGGGCTCCCTCGGGTGCGGCTGCGCCTCCTGCTCGGCGGTGCCGGCGCCCCCGCCGGCCTTCTTCTTGCGGCGCTCCCGCCACACCTCGATCAGCACCGGCGAGATCGAGATCAGCACGATCAGCGCCATCGCCGGGATCAGGTAGGTGTCGATCACCCCGGCCAGCTGGTCGCCGGTGAAGTAGCCGATGAGCAGCATGGACTCGGTCCACAGCACGCCGCCGACGACATTCCAGACGAAGAAGGTGCGGGCCGGCATCTCCAGCGTGCCCGCCACCGGGTTGAGGAAGGTCCGCACGACCGGGATGAAGCGGGCCATGACCACGGCCTTGGCCGGCCCGAACTTGTCGAAGTAGTACTCGGCCTTCTCCACGAACTCCGGGCGGAAGATCTTCGACTCCGGCTTGTCGAACATCCTCGGGCCGACCTTGGCCCCGAGCAGATGGCCCAGCTGCGCCCCGGCGATGGCGCACAGCGGCGCTCCCAGCAGCAGGACGGCGATGGGCATCTGCACGCCCTCGCCGAAAGCCTTGGCGGCGGCGCTGGACGCGGCCACCCCGGCCAGGATCAGCAGTGAGTCCCCCGGGAAGAAGAAGCCGATCAGCAGCCCCGTCTCGGCAAAGATGATCGCGAGGAGCCCGACCGTGCCGAGGGAGGAGATCAGCGACTTGGCGTCGAGGAGGTTGAGCGCGAGCGTCGTCGTGTCCACCGGTGCAGAGTAGCGGGCCCGTCTTTACCCGCCGTGCGTCGTCCCGCCGTCCCGACTGACGGGCAGGAAGATGAAGCGGTGCCGCTCTTCTGGGAGGATGGCACAGGCGTTCACCGTACGTACACCGCACACCGACAGGAGCGGATTCCATGCCCATCGCAACTCCCGAGGTCTACTCCGAGATGCTCGACCGGGCGAAGGCGGGCAAGTTCGCCTACCCGGCGATCAACGTCACCTCGTCGCAGACCCTGCACGCCGCGCTGCGCGGGTTCGCCGAGGCGGAGAGCGACGGCATCATCCAGATCTCCACCGGCGGTGCCGAGTTCCTGGGCGGCCAGTACAGCAAGGACATGGTGACCGGCGCCGTGGCGCTGGCCGAGTTCGCCCACATCGTGGCCGAGAAGTACCCGGTCACCGTGGCGCTGCACACCGACCACTGCCCCAAGGGCAAGCTGGACGGCTATGTCCGCCCGCTGCTGAAGATCTCCCAGGACCGGGTGGCCCAGGGCCGCAACCCGCTCTTCCAGTCGCACATGTGGGACGGCTCCGCCGAGACCCTCGCCGACAACCTGGAGATCGCCAAGGAGCTGCTGGCCGAGGCGGTCAAGGCCAAGATCGTCCTTGAGGTGGAGATCACCCCGACCGGCGGCGAGGAGGACGGCGTCTCCCACGAGATCAACGACAAGCTGTACACCTCGGTCTCGGACGCCATCCGCACCGCCGAGGCTCTGGGCCTGGGGGAGAAGGGCCGCTACCTGCTGGCCGCCTCCTTCGGCAATGTGCACGGCGTCTACAAGCCGGGCAATGTCGTCCTCAAGCCGGGTCTGCTGCGCGAGCTCCAGGAAGGCGTGAGCGCCAAGTTCGGCAAGCAGGACCCGTTCTACTTCGTCTTCCACGGCGGCTCCGGCTCCACCGCCGAGGAGATCGCCACCGCGCTGGAGTACGGCGTCGTCAAGATGAACATCGACACCGACACCCAGTACGCCTTCACCCGCCCGGTGGTGGACCACGTCTTCCGCAACTACGACGGCGTGCTGAAGGTCGACGGCGAGGTCGGCAAGAAGAACACCTACGACCCGCGCACCTGGGGCAAGCTGGCCGAGGCCGGCATGGCCGCCCGGGTGCTGGAGGCCGCGCAGAGCCTGCGCTCCGCCGGTACGAAGATCAAGTAAAGACGCTCCCTCGGTGCCCCGGTGCGGATTCCCGCACCGGGGCACCGTGCAGACTGGAGCCATGAGCATCCACGAGAACCTGCTCGGGGGCCCGCCCCCGACCCGGCTGCCCGCCGAGACCGAGCCGATGGAGCTGCTGGCCGGAGGGGCATCTCCGGCCGAGGTGGCGGCGGCGCACCCGACCTCCTCCCTGGCGTGGGCGCAGCTCGCCGACGACGCCTTCGCGGCCGGCCGGGTGGTCGAGTCGTACGCCTATGCGCGCACCGGCTACCACCGCGGCCTGGACGCGCTGCGCCGCAACGGCTGGAAGGGCCACGGCCCGGTGCCGTGGGAGCACGAGCCCAACCGGGGCTTCCTGCGCGCCCTGCACGCCCTGGCCCGCGCCGCCGACGCGATCGGCGAGAAGCCGGAGGCCGAGCGCTGCGCCCAGTTCCTGCGCGACAGCTCGCCCACCGCCGCCGAGACCCTGGGCTGACCCCCGCACGCCCCACCCGCCTCGCCCCACCCGCCTCGCCCCACCCGCCTCGCCCCACCCGCCTCGCCCCGGCCGGCCGCTGCCTGCGGTCGGCCGGCCTCCCCTCCTCCGCCCGCCGCGAAGTACGCCGACGCCAGGTACGCCGACGCGTCGTCAGAGCCGGAGCCGGCCTCCTCCGCAGCCGGGCGTGCCCACGGCGGCCCCTTCCCTGGTCCGGCGGCGCATGATAGGGATCGCAGCGGTTCTCGGAGCCGATGAGGAGACCCCTATGAACGACCCCGACACCGTCGCCGCAGACTCCGCGCAGGGCATACCCACCCTGGAGTTCGAGGGGACGACGCCGTATGAGGACTATGTGCACGCCTCCGTGCTCACCCACCTCCAGCAGCCGTATTCGGACGACCCCGGCGAGATGGCCTTCCTGGTCACCACCCAGGTGATGGAGCTCTGGTTCACCCTCCTCGTCCATGAGTGGCGCACCGCCCGCGACGCGCTCTACAAGGACGACACCGAGCGGGCCATGGACGCCCTGCGCCGCAGCCTCACCTCGCACCAGGCGCTCAACGACTCCTGGCGGCCGATCGCCGCGCTCACCCCCGTGCAGTTCAACGCCTACCGCACGGCGCTCGGCGAGGCATCCGGCTTCCAGTCGGCGATGTACCGGCAGGTCGAGTTCCTGCTGGGGGACAAGTCGCTGTCGCTGCTCCAGCCGCACAAGGGCCACCCCCGGGTCCATGCCGAGCTGGCGGCGGCACTGGCCGAGCCGAGCCTCTACGACGCGGTGCTGGAGCATCTGCACCGGCAGGGCCTGCCGGTGCCGCAGGAGGTGCTGCACCGCGACGTCACCCAGCGCTACACCGCCCACCCGGGTGTCGAGGAGGTCTGGCGGCAGGTCTACGCGGGTCCGCAGCACAGCCCGCTGGTGGCCCTCGGCGAGGTGCTCACCGACATCGGCGAACTGGTGTGGCGCTGGCGCAGCGACCATCTGCTGGCCACCCGCCGGGCGATGGGCGCCAAGGCGGGCAGCGGCGGCTCGCCGGGCGTGGCCTGGCTGGAGAAGCGGGCCACCCGCTCGGTCTTCCCGGAGCTGTGGACGGCCCGCAGCCATGTCTGACCCGGCGGCCATGTCTGACCCGGCAGCCATGTCTGACCCGGCGGCCATGACTGATCCGGCAGCCGTGCCCGATCCGGCAGCCGTGCCCGCCCCCGCAGCCGTGCCCGACCCGGCGGCGGAGGAGCACCGGGCGCTGCACCGGCCTCCGGCCGAGCCGCCGCACACCCTGCGCTACGGCGGCCACCCGGACCAGGTCTGCGACCTATGGCCGGCCGCCGACCCGGGGGCGCCGGCGGTGCTGCTGATCCACGGCGGCTTCTGGCGGCAGGAGTACGACCGCCGCCACCTCTCCCCGCTGGCGGCGCACCTGGCCGCGCATGGCTTCACCGTCGGGCTGGTCGAGTACCGGCGCAGCGGCGGCGCCGACGGCTGGGCGGAGACGCTGGACGACCTCGCCCGCGCCGTGGACACCCTGCCAGGAGAGCAGCCGCCGCTGCTGCTCGGGCACTCGGCCGGCGGTCACCTGGCGCTCTGGGCCGCCGCCCGGCACCTGCTGCCGCCGGACGCCCCCTGGCGCGGTGGCCGCCGCCCGCGCGGGGTGCTGGCGGTGGCCCCGGTCGCGGACCTGGCCGGTGCCGTGCGGGACGGCCTCGGCGCCGGGGCCGCCACCGCGTTCCTCGGCGGCGGGGACCGGGTGGCGGCCCGGCTGCCGTATGCGGACCCGGCGGCCCTGGGGCCGACCGGGGTCCCCACCGTGCTGCTGCACGGCGAGGACGACCCGGATGTGCCGCTCGCCCAGTCCCGGGTGTATGCCGCAGCCGACCCCGGGGTGCGGCTGGTCGTGCTGCCCGGTACCGGCCACTTCGCCCCGGTGGACCCGGGTACGGCCGCGTGCACGGCCCTGCTGGATGCGCTCGGCGGACTCGCCGACGCCACGGCCCACGCCGGGTCCGGCGGCCCCGCGGACCTCCCCGCAGGCCCGGAAAGAGCCGCGCCTACAGTGGCCGCAGCAATCCCACCGGCCACCGGCCGCCAGCGCAGGAGCAGCAAGTGACGCCGACCCCGACCCCCTCCACACCCTCGGCTCCCGCGTGGGGCTTCGACCCGTGGTCGCCCGAGTTCGTGGCACACCCGTATGAGGTCTACGCCGGCCTGCGCGAGCACGCCCCGGTGACGTACTACGCGCCCAGCGACCAGTGGCTGGTCTCCCGGCACGCGGATGTCAGCGCGCTGCTGCGCGACCGCCGCCTGGGCCGCACCTATCTGCACCGCTTCAGCCACGAGGAGTTCGGCCGCACCGCGCCGCCGCCGGAGCACGAGCCCTTCCACACGCTCAACGGCAATGGGCTGCTGGACCTGGAGGCCCCCGACCACACCCGCATCCGCCGCCTGGTCTCCAAGGCGTTCACCCCGCGCATGGTGGAGTCGCTGCGGCCGACCGTGCAGCGGATCGCCGCCGAGCTGGTCGACGGCCTGGTCGCGGACGGCGGCGGCGACCTGATCGCCAGGGTCGCCGAGCCGCTGCCGGTCGCGGTGATCGCGGAGATGCTGGGTGTCCCGGAGAGCGACCGGCATCTGCTGCGGCCCTGGTCGGCCGGGATCGTGGGCATGTTCGAACTCAACCCGACGGCGGAGGCCGCCGAGCGGGCGGTGCGCGCCAGCGTGGAGTTCTCCGACTACCTCCGCGCGCTGATCGCCGAGCGCCGCCGCACCCCGGGCGACGACCTGGTCTCGGCGCTGATCGCCGCGTACGACGAGGGGGAGAAGCTCAGCGAGCAGGAGATGATCTCCACCTGCGTGCTGCTGCTCAACGCCGGCCACGAGGCGACCGTGAACACCACCGGCAACGGCTGGTGGTCGCTGTTCCGCAACCCCGACCAGCTGGCCGCGCTGCGGGCCGATCCCGAGGGGCTGCTGCCCACCGCGATCGAGGAGCTGATGCGGTACGACACCCCGCTCCAGATGTTCGAGCGCTGGGTGCTGGACGACATCGAGGTGGCCGGGGTGTCGATCCCGCGCGGCGCCGAGGTCGCGCTGCTCTTCGGCTCCGCCAACCGCGACCCGGAGCGGTTCGCCGACCCGGACCGGCTGGACCTGGCGCGTACCGACAACCCGCACATCACCTTTGGCGCGGGCATCCACTTCTGCCTGGGTGCGCCGCTGGCGCGGCTGGAGCTGACCGAGTCGTTCGGCGCGCTGCTGCGGTCCGCGCCGGAGCTGCGGGTGGTACGGGAGCCGAGCTGGCAGCCCGGCTATGTGATCCGGGGGCTGTCGGAGCTGCTGGTCGAGGTGTGAGCGGCGGTCAGGCGGTCAGGCGGGCACGGTGAGCCGCCAGGCGGCGGGGCGGACGGTCCAGGTGCGGGAGCGGACCGGGCCGGAGAGTTCACTGTCGGCCTCGTAGCTGAAGGCGCGGCCGGCCACGGTGACGGTCCGCGCCCGTACCCGCAGGGCGCGGTCGGCCGCCGGGGTGCGGACCAGCACCTCGACGGCTCCGTCCGCCGGGCCGGTCCGCCCGTTCGCGGTGCCGGGCACCCCGTCCAGGGTGGCGAGCCGGACCGCCACCAGGCGCACCGGCCGGTCGATGTCGGCGAGCAGGTCGCCGTCGGCCTCCACCCGGAGCCGGTGGCCCGGCGAGCCGGGCAGGGCGAGGGTGCCGGGCCGTACCGCGCGGACCAGTGTCCGGGCGGTGCGGCCGAGCCCGGCCGGGGTCAGCAGAGACCACCAGGGGCCGGGCGCCGATATGGTCCCGTGGTCGGCCGCAGCCGGTTTCGCTGAGGGCGAACACGGTGGCAGGTCGTCGGCGCCATCCGGATCCTCGTGCGCCTCTTCGGGCTCCGCGTGCCCGGCCGATGCCCCGACCGCCCCGCGTGCGCCGGTACCGTCGGGGGCGCCCGAGGCGTCATGCAGCGCGCCGCCGCCCCGCACGCCCGTACGGGCCGGTGCGCGCCCAGGGATGTACACCTCGCCGAGCACCACTCCGCCGCTGTCGTCCACCAGCAGATCCAGCGACCGCTCATGGCCGCCCAGCACCGTCCGGGCCGCCGCCACGGGCTCCTCGGGAATGCCCAAAGCCCTGGCCAGAGCCACTTCGGCGGCCTCGCCGACGGGTATCAGGCCCACCGCGTCGACGGCCAGCTCACGCTGCCGGTGCAGGGTCTGCACCACCCGTTGCAGTGCCCGGTCGTCACCGATCACCACCGGTCGCTTCCGACCTCGATGAGCAAGCACCCGGTCGAGTTCCGCCGGGCTCTCCGGGACCGCGACCTTCACCGCGGCGCTGCCGCAGAGCACGTCCCTGGCGATCCGTACGGACTCCCCGTCCACCCGTCGGGCGGTGGGGGCGATGACCACCAGCAGCGGCTGCCCCGCCGTGCGCTCGGACGACACACGCGGTCCTTCCTCAGGTAATCTCTCGGTGCAAGAGCCCCTTGCGCTGTTGCGCCAGGGGCTTCGTCTATCTCGGGGCCGAATCCGGCGGCCTTCCGCCGCCAGGATGCCCCGCCCGGAAGGGGTGTACGCCTGTGCCCGCACTCGTGCTACTCGGCGCTCAGTGGGGTGACGAGGGCAAGGGGAAGGCCACCGACCTCCTCGGCGGTTCCGTGGACTACGTGGTCCGCTACCAGGGCGGCAACAATGCCGGTCATACCGTGGTCGTCGGCGATCAGAAGTATGCGCTCCATCTTCTCCCCTCCGGCATCCTCAGCCCCAACTGCACCCCTGTCATCGGCAATGGCGTCGTCATCGACCCGGGTGTGCTGCTCTCCGAGCTGTCGGGTCTCCAGGACCGTGGGATCGACACCTCCAAGCTGCTGATCTCCGGCAACGCCCACCTGATCACGCCCTACCACCGGACCCTCGACAAGGTCACCGAGCGGTTCCTGGGCAAGCGGCGGATCGGCACCACCGGGCGGGGCATCGGCCCGGCCTACGCCGACAAGATCAACCGGGTGGGCATCCGGGTGCAGGACCTCTTCGACGAGTCCATCCTTCAGCAGAAGGTCGAGGCTGCCCTCCACGACAAGAACCAGATCCTGGTCAAGCTCTACAACCGCCGGGCGATGCCGGCCGATCTGGTGGTCCAGGAGTACCTCGGCTACGCCGAGAAGATCCGCCCGTACCTCGCCGACACCACCCTGGTCCTCAACCAGGCGCTGGACGCCGGCAAGGTGGTGCTGCTGGAGGGCGGCCAGGGCACCCTGCTGGACGTGGACCACGGCACGTACCCCTTTGTGACCTCGTCCAACCCGACCTCGGGCGGCGCCTGCACCGGTTCCGGCATCGGCCCCACCCGCATCGACCGGGTGATCGGCATCCTCAAGGCGTACACCACCCGGGTGGGCTCCGGCCCGTTCCCGACCGAGCTGCTGGACGACGACGGCGAGGCGCTGCGCCGGATCGGCGGCGAGCGCGGCGTCACCACCGGCCGCGACCGCCGCTGCGGCTGGTTCGACGCGGTGATCGCCCGCTACGCGACCCGGGTCAACGGCCTCACCGACTTCTTCCTCACCAAGCTGGACGTGCTCACCGGGTGGGAGCAGATCCCGGTCTGCGTCGCCTATGAGATCGACGGCAGGCGGGTCGAGGAACTGCCGTACAACCAGTCGGACTTCCACCACGCCAAGCCGGTCTACGAGATGCTGCCGGGCTGGTCGGAGGACATCACCAAGGCCAAGACCTTCGCGGACCTGCCGAAGAACGCGCAGGCGTATGTGAAGGCCCTGGAGGAGATGTCGGGCGCCCCGATCTCCGCCGTCGGCGTCGGCCCCGGCCGCACCGAGACGATCGAGATCAACTCCTTCCTCTGACCATCTGACGCGGAGCCGCGAAGCCGCACCGGGACTCTGGCCCTCTTTGAACTAGTGCAGAAGATGATTGCACCTAGTTCAAAGCAGGGCTAGAGTCCTCGGCATGCCCGCCAAGACGCCCGCCCCCACCGTCCTCGAAGGCCGCTGCGTCCGCCTGGAGCCGCTGACCACGGACCACCTGCCCGACCTCTTCGCGGCCGGCGGCGGGGACGAGGAGCTGTGGCGCTGGATGCCGGTCGACACCCCCCGCACCGAGGCAGAGCTGCGCGCCATCGCCGAGAAGCTGCTCGCCGACGCCGAACGCGGGCGCTATGTCGCCTTCGCGGTGATCGACCGCACCACCGGCCGCGCCGTCGGCTGGACCACCTACCTGGACATCGACGAGCACGACGAGCGGCTGGAGATCGGCTGGACCTGGTACGGCCGCGCCGTCTGGCGCACCGCCGTCAACACCGAGTCCAAGCTGCTGCTGCTCACCCATGCCTTCGAGGAACTGGGCTACGGCCGGGTGCAGTGGAAGACCCACCACCGCAATGAGCGCTCCCAGAACGCCATCGCCCGCCTCGGCGCGGTCCGCGAGGGCGTGCTGCGCCGCCACCGCCTCCAGCCGGACGGCAGCTGGCGGGACAGCGTCTACTTCTCGATGCTCGCCGACGAGTGGCCGGCCGCCAGGGCCCGGCTGACCGAGCGGCTGGCCCAGGGCTGAGCCGGGATGGAGCCGGGACTGAGCCGGGCCGGGTGACAAGGTGTCGGGCCGGCGGGTCAGCGGCAGACAGGGTGCAGCTGCCCCCGGGGCGGCCGCGCTGCCTAGGGTGTCCTCCATGAGCATCTCCGCCGACCCCTCCGCGGGGCAGGCCGTCAAGGCCGCCGACCGCGCGCACGTCTTCCACTCGTGGTCCGCGCAGGGCCTGATCGACCCCCTCGCCGTGGCCGGCGCGGAGGGCTCGTACTTCTGGGACTACGACGGCCGGAAGTACCTGGACTTCTCCTCCCAGCTGGTCAACACCAACATCGGCCACCAGCACCCCGCCGTGGTCGCCGCGATCCAGCAGCAGGCGGCGAAGCTCTGCACCTTCGCCCCCGCCTTCGCCCTGGACGTACGCAGCGAGGCCGCCCGGCTGATCGCCGAGCTGACCCCCGGCGACCTGGACAAGGTGTTCTTCACCAACGGCGGCGCGGAGGCCAACGAGAACGCCGTCCGGATGGCCCGGCTGCACACCGGCCGGCAGAAGGTGCTCTCCACCTACCGCTCCTACCACGGCGCCACCGCCAACGCGATCGCCCTCACCGGTGACCCGCGCCGCTGGCCCAATGAGACCGGCACCTCCGGCGTGGTCCACTTCTGGGGGCCCTACCCGTACCGCACCAACTTCCACGCCGACAGTGAGGCGCAGGAGTGCGAGCGGGCGCTGGCCCACCTGGAGCAGGTGATCGCCTTCGAGGGCCCGCAGACGGTGGCCGCGGTCATCCTGGAGACCGTGGTCGGCACGGCCGGCATCCTGGTGCCGCCGGCCGGCTACCTGGCCGGGGTGCGGGAGATCTGCGACCGGTACGGGATCGTCTTCATCCTGGACGAGGTGATGGCCGGCTTCGGCCGCACCGGCGAGTGGTTCGCCGCCGACCACTGGGGCGTCGTCCCGGACCTGCTGACCTTCGCCAAGGGCGTCAACTCCGGCTATGTGCCGCTGGGCGGCGTCGCCATCTCCGAGCGGATCGCGGCCACCTTCGCCGAGCGCCCCTACCCCGGCGGCCTCACCTACTCCGGCCACCCGCTGGCCTGCGCCTCCGCCGTGGCGACCATCAACGCGATGCGCGAGGAGCGGATCGTGGAGAACGCCCGGGAGATCGGCGAGCGGGTGCTCGGCCCCGGTCTGCGTGAGCTGGCCGAGCGCCACCCCTCGGTCGGCGAGGTGCGCGGCATGGGCGTCTTCTGGGCGCTGGAGCTGGTCCGCGACCGCGCCACCCGCGAGCCGCTGGTGCCGTACAACGCGGCGGGCGCGGCCAACCAGCCGATGGCCGAGCTGGCCGCCGCCTGCAAGCAGCGCGGCCTGTGGCCGTTCGTCAATATGAACCGGCTGCATGTGGTGCCGCCGTGCAATGTCTCCGAGGCTGAGGCCAAGGAGGGTCTGGCGATCCTGGACGAGGCGCTGACCGCCGCCGACGCCCACACCGCCTGACACAGAGCACACCCCGCCGACGGGTCGGCGGCCGCCCCGGCACCACGGGCTGGCCGCCGACCCGTCGGCCGTCCACGCCGGGCAGCCGACGACAGCCGACGACAACCGGCGACCGCCGGCGACCGCCGACGACCGCCGACGACAGCCGACGACCGCCGACGGCCGGGAAACCCCAAGGCGTGCTGTCGGCCCCTTCGCGTACGGTGTACGGAAGGCCGGCCCCCGAGGAGGAGTGCGCAGATGCACGCTGGCAGCGGACCGACCGCCGTGCGGCGCAGCAGCCTCCGTGAGCAGATCGCCAACGCCCTGCGCGAGGAGATGATGGCCGGGCGGCTGGTCGCGGGCCACCGCTTCACCGTCAAGGAGATCGCCGACCTCTACGGCGTCTCGGCGACCCCGGCCCGCGAGGCGCTGGTCGACCTCACCGCGCAGGGGCTGCTGCGGATCGAGCACCACCGGGGGTTCGCCGTCCCCGCCCTCACCTGGGAGGACTTCCTCGACATCATCGAGGCCCGAATCCTGCTGACGGACAATGTCTTCCGCCATCTGCGCCGCCGCGCTTCGGGCATCGACGGGAGCCGGCTGCCGACCGTCCACCGCCGCGCGGAGGCGGCGACCCGGGCGGCGCGGGCCGGGCAGCTGGACGTCCTGGTCGGCTGCGACCGCCGGTTCTGGCAGGAGGTCACCGGGCTGCTCGGCAATGCGCGGATCGCCGACTACCTGGACTGGCTGCGGGTCCAGTCCTGGATGTACGCGGCGCCCTTTCTGCGGGGCCGGTCCGACCTGTCGCGGCTCTGCTGGGACGGCCACCTCGACCTGGTGGAGCGGATCGCCGAGCGGGACGGCGCCGGGGCGCAGCGCACCGTCGTGGAGTACAACCGGTCCCTGGTCGAGCTGATGGCCAGGCTGAGCGGCCGTCAACTCGAAGCCGCCGCACGGCTGCCGCTGCTCTTCGACGAGCCGGCCGCAGCGTCGGCAGCAGCGCCGGCCGACGGGTGCGGGGCCCGGTCCCAGGCCGTACCCGGCCAGCACGACCCGTGCCGGGTGCCCGGCCGGTAGGGTGAGCCTCCGGTACCCGTGAAGCGCGCGCAGCGCCACGGTGTACGACCCGTCCCCTCTCCCCGACGCCTCGCGCGAACAGCGCACAGGAGTGCCCGTGGCCTGCGACATCTGGCTCGTCCCGCTCGTGGACGTTCTCTGCCACGCCCCGGAGAACCCCTTCCGGGACGACCTCGACGTCTACAACGCCGCCCTGGTGGCGCATGGACTGCCCGAGGTGCCGGTGTACCGCTATATGCCGGGGCTGAGCGGCGACGTCGAACCGGTCGCCGCCTTCGACTACGACTCGCTGCACTTCCTGCGCCGCGCCTACCTGCTCCAGCTCACCGGCTTCGACGTGGCGCCGGTGGATGAGCTGGGCAGCGACTACGAGCAGCTGCTGGAGATGTTCGAGGGCCCGGCCGAGCAGTCCCACCTGGTCTGGCACTTCGACCACGCCGGCGCCTATGTCCCGGTGGACTTCGCGACGCCGCTGGTGGACGAGACGCTGCTGGCCGCCGGCGGCCCGCTCGGCTCGGCGCACGGGCTGCTGCGCGAACTCCAGGTCGTGGCACCGGCGCTGGGCATCGACCCGGCCGCGCCGCCGATGCCGACCCGGCCACTGGCCCCGACCGACCTGGAGCAGCCCTTCAACCCGCCGCTGGACGACCTGGGACCGTTCGCCCGGGAGCGGCACGCCTGGGCCGGACTGCACGCGGCGGCGGTGCGCAGCCTGGGCCAGGGCTCGATGATCGTCTTCGCCTGACCGCAGCCCCGGCCCCGTCGTACCGCCCTGCCGGGCGGTCCCTCAGCGCAGCGGCCCCCCCTCCGGGGGCCGCTGGCGCGGCATGGTCGGCCGGGTGCCCGGCGCCGGGAGGACCCGCACCTGGGCCCCCTGGCTGCCCTCGCTGCGACCGCCCCAGACGCCCGGGGCCTGGGTCGGCAGCTGGGTCATCACCGCGCGGAACTCCAGCATCCACTCGGCGGTCTCGCTGCGCACCATGTCCGAGACGTCCTCGCAGAACCGCCGCAGCACCCCCAGGCAGCGCTCCGCCGCCTCACCCGCGGTGCCCTCGGTGGGGCCGAGCACCTCCCGGACGCACTCCGAGGCCCAGTCGAACTGGAACGCCTCCAGGCGCCGCTGGAGCGCCTGCGCGGTGCTGACGTCCCGCATCCAGCCCGAGGTGAGGCCGAAGGCGCGGTCCGCCGCGAGGCAGGCGCCGGCCAGCACCAGCAGCACATAGCCCCAGTGCGAGGCGCCGACCCACTCCCCGGTCAGGTCGATCAGCGGCAGCACCGCGCCGCCGACCGCGCAGAGCGCGGCCAGCAGCCGCAGCGCGCGGGCCGCGCGGCGCTTCCAGGCGCGGTCGCGCAGGTACCAGTCGACGGCCTCGACGGCCCGCTCCTCCGACCAGCGGTACAGCTCCTCCAGCCGTTCGGCGGGCTCGCCCCAGTCACCCAAGGGGAACTGGCGCGCGCTCAGGTCGGTACGGCGAGGCCTGGACCCGTCGGCGGCGGTGGTCGCCGTGGACTGGTCCTCCTCGCCTGGTTCGTTGCCCCAGGCGTTCTCCTCGGGCTGCATTTCCGGCTGGCTCACCTGTGGGACTCCCTGTGCGGCCGTACCGGCCGGGTGCCGGCAGCTCTCCAAGAAGACTTCTTACCGCCAAATGGCTGACCGTGGGGACCTTCCGTTGTGATCGTCCTCGCGGAAGGGTGCCGGACACCGAGGTGGGAGGCATTTGCGGGGCTTTGCGGATTTCACCCGGGAGAGTGGGTGTTCGGCGGCCCCCAAAAGTGACGGAATCGACAAATCGCTGATTCCGCAGACCTGCCCGGGCCCCGGCCTGGGCCCGGCCCCACCCCGGCCTGGGCCCTGCGCCGACCGGCCCCGCGCCGCCAGGCACTACCCTTGCCAGGCGTGAAGGTCCTTGTCATCGGCGGCGGCGCCCGCGAACACGCCCTGTGCCGCTCCCTGTCCCTCGACCCCGACGTCACCGAGCTGCACTGCGCCCCCGGCAACGCCGGTATCGCGCAGGTCGCCCGGCTCCACCCGGTCGATCAGCTGGACGGCTCCGCGGTGGCCGACCTGGCCTCCTCGCTCGGCGCCGACCTGGTGGTCGTCGGCCCGGAGGCCCCCCTGGTGGCCGGCGTCGCCGACGCCGTCCGCGACCGCTCCATCCCGGTCTTCGGCCCCTCCCGGGAGGCCGCGCAGCTGGAGGGTTCCAAGGCCTTCGCCAAGGACGTGATGGCCGCCGCCGGGGTGCCCACCGCCCGCTCCTATGTCTGCACCACCCCCGAGCAGGCCGCCGCCGCGCTCGACGCCTTCGGCGCCCCCTATGTGGTCAAGGACGACGGCCTGGCCGCCGGCAAGGGCGTGGTCGTCACCGCCGACCGGGAGGCCGCCCTCGCCCACGCCGCGTCCTGCGGCCGGGTGGTGATCGAGGAGTTCCTGGACGGCCCCGAGGTCTCGCTCTTCGCGGTCACCGACGGCGTCAGCGTGGTCCCGTTGCAGCCCGCGCAGGACTTCAAGCGGGTCGGCGACGGCGACCAGGGCCCCAACACCGGCGGCATGGGCGCCTACTCGCCGCTGCCCTGGGCCGACCCCAAGCTGGTGGACGAGGTACTGGAGACCGTGCTCCAGCCGACCGTCGACGAACTGCGCCGCCGTGGCACCCCCTTCTCCGGGCTGCTCTACGCGGGCCTGGCGATCACCTCGCGCGGCGTCCGGGTGATCGAGTTCAATGCGCGCTTCGGCGACCCGGAGACCCAGGTGGTGCTGGCCCGGCTGAAGACACCGCTGGCCGGTCTGCTGCTCGCGGCCGCCACCGGCAGGCTCGGCGAGTCGGCGCCGCTGCGCTGGAGCGACGGCGCGGCCGTCACCGTGGTGATCGCCGCCGAGGGCTACCCGGCGGCGCCCCGCTCCGGCGACCCCATCGGCGGGCTGGCCGAGGCCGAGGCCGCCGACGGCACCGCCTACGTCCTGCACGCGGGCACCCGGCTCGGCGAGGGCGGCGAGATCCTGTCGGCCGGCGGCCGGGTGCTCTCCGCCACCGCCACTGGCAAGGACCTCGCCGAGGCCCGCGCACGGGCGTATGACGCGGTGGCCAGGGTCAGCCTGGCGGGCTCCCACCACCGCACCGACATCGCGCTGAAGGCCGCCGAGTAGGCGGTCCCGGCGGGACGGGGCCTTGGGCCCGGTGATGTGCAGGGCCGAGGCCCCTCACACCACCGGGCCCAAGGCCCCGACTCTTTTCCGGGACCGGGCACCGGCCCGCCGCCGGGTGCCGAACGGAGCCGCCCGCACAGTCCTTCGGGTGACGCGAGAGGCATCCGGCTGACGCCGGGAGGGCGGCGGCCTTATGGTGCCCAGAACCGCGGTTCCGGGCCGCGACCTCGGGGGGAGTCCCGCCGGGTGGCCGTGCCCGTACAGGGGGATGCTGCGGTCCAGGGACATCCGCCTCTTTCGGGGGAAGGAGACGGAATCCGGAACGGCGGCCCGTGCGCAGGCGTCAGATGTGGCAGAGACGCCACGGAGAGTGCCCGATCGATGATCGGACCATGGCGGTTCTCCATCGTTCCACCGTTCCATCGTTCCACTTGTGAACTCGTGAACTCTTCGGACCGGGCCGAGGTGCCCGCCGTCGGAGCAGGACCGGCGGACGGGCACGGCGGCGGCAGGGGGTGTGGCGGCAGGTGGCAGGCGTCGACGCGGCACGTGCACGTGCCCATGCGGTTCTGCGGGTCCGCGGCCTGGCCGTGGCGGCCGCCGCGCTGCCCACGGCCGTCGCCGTCGTCCTGCTCGCCGGGCGGCTCACCGGCAGACTCGGTGCCCCGGGCTCGGCCGACGCCGCCGCCTGGGACACCGCCCGCTGGATCGCCTGCGGCCTGGCCGCCCTCTCGCTGCTGGTGGCGGGCGCCGTGGCCGGGGTCTTCGCCCGGGCCCGGCCGCTGCGCACCCCCGCCGTGACCGTGCGCGAGCAGGAGGCGCCCGAGCTCTACCGGCTGGTCCGCGACCTCGCCGCCCGGATGGAGGTCCCGGCTCCGTCCGCCATCGCCCTCACCCCCGACTGCGACAGCTGGCTGGAGGACCCGGACCCCGCCGAGCCCGGCCGCCTGCTGCCCGGCCGCCGACCGGAGCCGTCCGCGCCGGTGCTGGTCATAGGCTCGCCCTTCCTCTGGTGGATGCGCGTCCCCGAGCTGCGCGCCCTGCTGGCCCCCGTGGTGGCCGGCACCGCCGCCTCCGCCGACCCGGAGATCGCCGCCGCCCGCCGCTTCGTCCGCGGCCTGGACGCCGCCGGAGCCGCCGTCCGGCGCGGCCGTGCCGCCGACCGGGGCCGCTCCCCGGCGGCCCCCGCCCGCCGGCTGCTGCGCCGCCCCGCCCTCGCCGTCCTCGACCGGGTCACCCGGGCGCTGCTGGGCGCCTGCCGGGGCCACGCGGCGGAACTGGAGCGCGCCGTCGCCGCCTGGGCCTCCGAGCAGGCCCAGGCCGTCGACTACGGACTGCGCATCGCCGCTCAGGAGCAGGTCGGCCTCGCCTACGCCGGATGGGACCGGCTGCTCACCCGCGTCGCCCTGCCCGCCTGGCGGATCCGCAGCCTCCCCGCCCACCTCAACGCGGGCGTGGTGGCCGCGCTGACCGAGCTCTCCCGCCGCGACCGGCTCGCCGAGGGGTTCGAGCAGCGCCTCGGCGACCGGCCCGCCTGCGACCTCCTGGAGGAGCCCGGCGCGGTGGACGAGGCGACCTCGCTGCTCGCCGCCCGGCTCTTCCACGGCGTCCTGGGTGACGCGGCGGCCGGCGGCCGGGGGTGGAGCCGGGTCGGCTGGGAGGAGTACCCCGGCGGCGTGGTGGACCGCATCTGGCGGACCCAGGCCGCCGCCCTCCACGACGCCGTCGACCGGACCGAGCCGGGCGGCCCCGGAAACGGCCCGCTGCCCCGCCTCGGCCCGGGCGGACCCACCGCCGCCGACACCGGGCCGACTCTCGCCCGGGTGCTGGAGCGGCTGCGCGCGGGCGGCAGCGACCGGCTTGCGGCGGCGCTGGGGGCGCCCGCCGACCCCGCGTGCGCCCCTCCCGGCGATCCGGCGGAGCCCGGGGCGGTACTGCTGCCGGTGCCGCCGCGTACGGGGCGCGACCTCCTGGTCGACCATGTCACCGCGATGGTCTGCTGCGCGGCCGTGGACACCGCCGGCGCCGTACCCGGCCTCGACTGGCTGGACGGCCCGGCGCTGCTGGTCGGCGGCGCCCGCCGGGTGGACTTCGCCGCCCCCGTCGCGCGCGCGGTCGAGCAGGGGGACGACGGCCCGCTGCGCGACTGGCTGGAGGACGTCGGCGTGCGGCTGGAGAAACCGGTCAGACTCGCCTGACGCCGCTTTCGTACCGGTTCCACCACGTCGGCAAGGACGGCTGTCATATTCATACGCACGCGGGGTGACGAAACGGTGGCGGGATGTGATGTGCTGGACGCACGCCGGGCGCGGGCGGCCGGACGGCCGCCGCACTCTGCCGCGTCCGCGCCGGGGCCAGGAGGGACGAGTGGGGACGGATCAGATCCGCCGCTGGGAGTCGGGCGCGCTCGCCCACGGAGTCACCGATCCCTTCGGTCAGGGCCCGCTGCCCTGGCTGCGCGGCGCCGACACCTATGTCGAGGGCTCCGGCCCCGACACCGCCGGGACCGTGATGCCCTGGTACGTCGACCTCGGCGCCCCCGGGCAGCAACTGCTGCCCGGCGCCCGGCAGGACCGTGACTCCGGCTCGGTCGGCGCCCCCCGCAACTCCGACGACGTGGACTGCCAGATCAAGGGCTTCGCCTCGGCCGGGGTGGTGCGGCCCGGCGGCTCCGTCGACCTGCGGGTCACCGTGGACCCGCCCCGCGAGTTCACCGTGGACGTCTACCGCATCGGCCACTACGGCGGCGCCGGCGCCCACCACATGACCTCCGGACCGGGTGTCAGCGGCCTCAAGCAGCCGCCCCCGCTGGTGGCGGGCCGCACCGTCTCCTGCCACCACTGGTGGCTCTCCTGGCGGCTCCAGATCCCCGCACACTGGCAGCCGGGGGCGTATGTCGCGGTCCTCACCACCATCGACAACCGCCACCGCAGCCACATCCCCTTCACCGTGCGCGACGACCACCCGGCCGATCTGCTGCTCCTCCTCCCGGACGTCACTTGGCAGGCGTACAACCTCTTCCCGGAGGACGGCCACACCGGCGCCAGCCTGTACCACGCCTGGGACGGGGACGGTCGGCTGCTCGGCGAGCAGGACGCCGCCGTCACCGTCTCCTTCGACCGCCCCTACGCCGGCGCCGGGCTGCCCCTCCACGTCGGGCATGCCTATGACTTCGTGCGCTGGGCGGAGCGCTACGGCTACGACCTCGCCTACGCCACCGCCACCGACCTGCACGCCGGGGCGGTCGACCCGACCCGCTACCGGGGCCTGGTCTTCCCCGGCCACGACGAGTACTGGTCGGTGCCCATGCGGCGGGCGGCGGAGCGCGCCCGCGCCGCCGGTACCTCGCTGGTCTTCCTCTCCGCCAACACCATGTACTGGCGGGTCGAGCTGGCCCCCTCCCCGGCCGGCGAGCCGGACCGGCTGGTCAGCTGCCGCAAACGCCGCCGCCCCGGCCCCGGCGTCCCCTTCCAGGGCCCTGCGGGGGCGCGCAGCGCGCTCTGGCGGGACGCGGGCGAGCCCGAGCAGCAACTGCTGGGCATCCAGTACGCCGGACGGGTGCCCGAGCCGGCGCCGCTGATCGTCCGCAATGCCCACCACTGGCTCTGGGAGGGCACCGGCCTCCGCGAGGAGGAGCCGGTGCCGGGCCTGGTCGCCGGAGAGGCCGACCACTACTACCCCCGGGTGGCCCTGCCCGACCACACCGAGCGCATCCTGCTGGCGCACTCCCCGTACCGCGACACGGCCGGTATCCGCCGCCACCACGAGACCTCGCTCTACCAGGCCCCCAGCGGTGCGTGGGTCTTCGCCTCGGGCACCTTCGCCTGGTCTCCGGCCCTGGGTCGGCCGGGGCATACGGATGAGCGGGTGCAGCGGGCGACGGCCAATCTGCTGGATCGGATCTGCGAGCACGGCTGAGCCGCCCGGGGTCGCGTACGGGGGCTGCGGCGGACTTCGCGCTGCCGGGTCACCGATGGGTGCGGGCCGTGGCACGGCCGGTATCCGCCGCCGCCGCGCTCTTCGGGGCGCGCTGGGTCGGCCGGGGCATACGGATGAGCGGGTGCAGCGGGCGACGGCCAATCTGCTGGACCGGATCTGCGAGCACGGCTGAGCCGCCCGGGGTTGCGCCCGGGGGGGCTGTGGCGGACTTCGCGCTGCCGGGTCACCGACCGGTGTGATATTCATCAAAGTGTGGGCTAAATGTGATGGTATGCCGGATATGGCCGCAACCGTCCGTCCACGGCAAGGCGCTCGCGGAACGGAGAGGGGCCGGGCATGTCCCGCGTTGACGAGGAGGAGGCGGCGGCACCCGGGGCCGTGGGCGACGGCGGAGGCGGGACCCGATGGCGCTGGGTGGCCGAGCACCAGGTGGTCGCGGGCCTGCTGGCCGGTGTGGTCCTGCTGAGCAGCGGTGCGGTGGCGGCCTGGCTGACCGTCAGGGCCCCCGCGCCCGACGTGTTGACGGCCAGGGTGGAGCGGCGGGTGCTGGACGGGTCGGTGACCACCCGGGGCATGGTGACCGCCGGACAGACCGTGCAGGTCGCGGCATCCGCCGGGGCGGGCGACGGCGCGGTCAGAGCGGTGGTGACCAAGGCGCCGGTGCGGACCGGCGACATGGTCGCCGCCGGCCGGCTGCTGGTGGAGATCTCCGGCCGACCGGTCTTCGCACTGCCGGGCCCCATCCCCGCGTACCGCGATCTCAAGCCGGGCTCCCGGGGCGCGGACGTCACCCAGTTGCAGAAGGCGCTGCGCAGCCTGGGATTCCGTACCGGCAAGGACCACGCGGCGGTCTTCGGCGCCGGTACGTCGGCAGCGCTCACCGCCTTCTACACCGCCCGTGGCTACACCCCGCTGCCCGCGCAGCCGGACGGAGCCACCCGGCTGGCGGCGGCCGAGGACGCGGTGGCCGCCGCCCGGCACGCCCGGCAGGACGCCAAGGACGCGCTGGCCGCCGCCCGGGCGCGGGCCGGCCTCGCCTCCGCGAGGGTCTCGGCGGCGGCCCGGGCCGTCGCCGACCAGGAGGTGGCGGCGGCGCGGCGGCGGGTCTCCCACGGCGACGAGGACCTGGCCGCCGCCCGCCGCCGCCTCTCGGCGGCCAAGACGGCCAACGGCCCCATGCTGCCCGTGGCGGAGGTGGTCTACCTCCAGGGCTTCCCGGCGACGGTGGACGCGGCGCCGGCGGCGGTGGGTTCGGTGGTGACGGGCAACGCGATGACCGTCTCCGCAGACGGGCTGGTGGTCCGCGGTGGGCTCCCGGCGTACCAGAAGGGCCTGGTCCGGCCCGGACAGACGGTGCGGATCGTCTCCGAGGCGGACCGGGTCAGCGCCGGCGGCACCGTGGTCTCGGTGGCGGACACCCCGGTGCGGCTGCCGGCCGGTCCGGGGCAGGTGGCCGACCCGGTGGCCGATCCGGTGGCGGTCGCGGACGAGACCCGTCCGTATCCGATCGTGGTGCGCCCCAACCACCAGCTGGACCCGGGCCTGACCGCGCAGGAGGTGCTGCTGACGGTCCAGGCGCCGCCCTCGAACGGCCGGGTGCTGGCCGTGCCGACCTCGGCGATCACCGTGGACGCGGACGGCCGGACGGTGGTGACGGCCTTCCGCGACGGCAGGGGCCATCCCGTCGAGGTGCTTCCGGGCGCCTCCGGCGGCGGCTGGACCGAGATCCGGCCGCTGGGCGAGGACCCGCTGCGCGTGGGCGACCAGGTGGTGGTGGGCAGGGCCGGAGAGCTCGGCGCCACCCCCGCCCCGGTGGCGTCCGGCCCCGCCTCGGCCGGCCGGGCGCCCGGGTTGCCGGCGGCCCGCACCGAACCCTCGGCCGCACCGGCGGCCGCACCGGCGGCGGCACCCTCGGCCGCAGCGGCCCGACCGGCCCGACCGGCCCGGGCAGCCGGCCGGGGTGCGTGAAAGACTCCCAGGAGGCAGCCCACGAGCACGAGGTATGAACCGTTGAGCGGATTCGTCGAGAAGCCTGAGCCGGTGCAGGTGCCCGGACTGGTCCACATCCACACCGGCAAGGTGCGCGACCTCTACCGGAACGCCTCCGGCAACCTGGTCATGGTCGCCAGCGACCGGACCTCCGCCTATGACTGGGTGCTCCCCAGCGAGATCCCCGACAAGGGCCGGATCCTCACCCAGCTCTCGCTCTGGTGGTTCGAGCTGCTCGCCGACCTGGTGCCCAACCATGTGCTCTCCACCGAGGTGCCGGCCGGTGCGCCGGACGACTGGCAGGGCCGCACACTGGTCTGCCGCAGCCTGGAGATGCTCCCGGTGGAGTGCGTGGCGCGCGGCTACCTCACCGGCTCCGGCCTGGTGGAGTACGCCCGGGACCGGACGGTCTGCGGGCTCGCCCTGCCCGAGGGCCTGGTGGACGGCTCCGAGCTGCCCGCGCCGATCTTCACCCCGGCCACCAAGGCCGAGGTCGGCGAGCACGACGAGAATGTGCCGTACGAGGAGGTCGCCCGGCGCATCGGCCCGGACCTGGCCGCCCAGCTGCGCCAGATGACGCTGGCCGTGTACAGCAGGGCCAGGGACATCGCCCGGTCGCGGGGGATCATCCTGGCGGACACCAAGTTCGAGTTCGGTCTCGACCCGGACGCGGACAAGGAGGAGCCCCGGCTGGTCCTCGGCGACGAGGTGCTCACGCCGGACTCGTCCCGCTTCTGGCCGGCCGACAGCTGGGAGCCGGGGCGGTCCCAGCTCTCGTTCGACAAGCAGTTCGTCCGGGACTGGCTCTCCTCCCCGGAATCCGGCTGGGACCATAGGGGCGAGCTTCCGCCGCCGCCCCTGCCGGACGAGATCGTCGAGCGCAGCCGGGCCAAGTACATCGAGGCCTATGAGCGGCTCACCGGGCTGCCCTGGTCCTAGG
This sequence comes from Peterkaempfera bronchialis, assembly GCF_003258605.2. Classification (NCBI taxonomy): domain Bacteria; kingdom Bacillati; phylum Actinomycetota; class Actinomycetes; order Kitasatosporales; family Streptomycetaceae; genus Peterkaempfera; species Peterkaempfera bronchialis. Next base: position 3,205,491 of record NZ_CP031264.1, on the reverse strand, counting down.
GACTCCGGCGGTCCGGCCGCCGACCGCACCAGGCGGTCGGCGGCCGGACCCATCGGCATCCCCCGGGTATCCCGGGCATACGGAAACGCCGGAGGCCCACTCTTTCGAGTGGGCCTCCGGAACTGGAGCGGACGACGAGATTCGAACTCGCGACCCTCACCTTGGCAAGGTGATGCTCTACCAACTGAGCCACGTCCGCATGATCGGTATGGTACCACCCCTCCGAAGAAGGATGGACGTTTGTCCTACTGCGAGCGGACGACGAGATTCGAACTCGCGACCCTCACCTTGGCAAGGTGATGCTCTACCAACTGAGCCACGTCCGCCTGGTGCCTTCGGCACCTGCCCCCGCGACCCTTCCGGGCCGTGGTGACGAGAAGAACTCTACAACATCCGCGGGGGTAGTTGTGGCGGCCCCGCCGCCGCGCCCGTTCTGGGCCCGGTGCGGTGGCGGGGCCGGGTGCCTCAGCTCGCCTCGGCGAACTTCTCGTACACGTGCTTGGGGATGCGACCGCGCGCGGGCAGGTCCATGCCGTGCGACTGCGCCCAGGCGCGCACGGCTGCCGGGTCGGGGGCGAGGGCGGTACGCCGGAACGACTTGCCGGTCCGGCTCTGCCGGCGGCCGGCCGCCACATAGGGGGCGAGGACCTCCCGCAGCTTCTCGGCGTTCTCGGCGGACAGGTCGATCTCGTACGACTTGCCGTCGATGCCGAAGTGGACGGTTTCCTCCGCCGCACCGCCGTCCAGGTCGTCGGAGAGCGTGACCACTACACGCTGTGCCATGGGTGTCAATCCTCTCGGGCAATACGGCCGCCGACGGCGCCGGGGGGCGCCGGGCGACCAGGTGTGCACCGGCTGCCATGCGGTTCGCCGCAGGGCATGACGTCCCGCTGGGTGCGAACCACCTGTCGCAACCGGTGCCCTTATTCTGCACCAAAACCTGGCCAGAATTGAACCCTCTACTTTTCTCTGGCGGAATATCCGGATCGGTTCCATACTCTGCTGGATACCCTGCCGATACGACCGGTCGATCTGCCCGGAGTGCCGGTAATGACGGCGTTCCCCGCAGCCTTCCCCGCAGCCTTCGCCGGGTCGCCGCCCACGGTGCTGAATCCGGCAAAAGAGGTGCATTTCCCGGCGCCCGGCGCGGCCTGGCCGCACCGCGTGTCCCGGGTCGCCGGGGGCGCGGACCAGGGACATCGGTCTACGCGCGTTGCGCCTGCCGGGCCGCCGGAGACCCCGAAACGCTGGGTATTCTGGGGTTCCCGCCCACACGCACCAACATCGGGAGTGCCAGTGGCACGCGTCGTTGTCGACGTCATGCTCAAGCCGGAGATCCTCGACCCCCAGGGCCAGGCGGTGCAGCGTGCGCTGCCGCGCCTGGGATTTGACGGGATCTCGGACGTCCGCCAGGGAAAGCGCTTCGAACTCGAGCTGGACGGCCCCGCCGACGAGGCCGCCCTGGCCCGCATCCGCGAGGCGGCCGAGACCTTCCTCGCCAACACCGTGATCGAGGACTTCACCGTGCGCATCGAGGAGGAGGCAAAGTGACCGTCCGCGTCGGCGTCGTCACTTTCCCCGGTTCACTCGACGACCGCGACGCCCAGCGCGCGGTACGCCTCGCCGGTGCCGAACCGGTCGCCCTCTGGCACCGCGACCAGGACCTCCACCAGGTCGACGCGGTGATCCTCCCCGGCGGCTTCTCCTACGGCGACTACCTGCGCTGCGGTGCCATCTCCCGGTTCTCGCCGGTGATGGAGACCATCATCGCGCAGGCGAACGAGGGCATGCCGGTGCTCGGCATCTGCAACGGCTTCCAGGTGCTGTGCGAGTCCCACCTGCTGCCGGGCGCGCTCACCCGCAACGACTCCCTGCACTTCGGCTGCCGCGACCAGAGGCTGCGCATCGAGAACGCCGCCACCGCCTGGACCTCGGACTACGCCCAGGGCCAGGAGATCACCGTGCCGCTGAAGAACGGCGAGGGCCGCTTCGTCGCCGCCGAGCACACCCTGGACGCCCTGGAGGCCGAGGGCCGGGTCGTCGCCCGCTACCTGGACGTCAACCCCAACGGGTCCTACCGCGACATCGCCGGCATCACCAACGCCGCCGGCAATGTGGTCGGCCTGATGCCGCACCCCGAGCACGCCGTGGAGCCGCTTACCGGCCCCGGCACCGAGGGCCTCGGGTTCTTCACCTCGATCCTGAAGAAGCTGGTCGACGCCTGATGTCGCAGCAGCACCTGGACACCGGAACGGCGTGCGAACGAGTGAGCGCCCCAGCTCCCAGCGCCGGAACCACCCACGCGCGAAGGAGCGAGCGAGCGTGACCCTGGACACCGGAACGGCGTGCGAACGAGTGAGCGCCCCAGCTCCCACCGCCGGAACCACCCACGCGCGAAGGAGCGAGCGAGCGTGACCCTGGACACCGTCGAGTACGCGTCCCAGTCCCCCGACGTCGAGCAGCCCTGGGCAGAGCTGGGGCTCAAGCAGGACGAGTACGAGCGCATCCGCACCATCCTCGGCCGCCGCCCCACCGGCGCCGAGCTGGCCATGTACTCCGTCATGTGGTCGGAGCACTGTTCCTACAAGTCCAGCAAGGTCCACCTCAAGCAGTTCGGCGAGAAGGCCCCGGCCTCCGACGCCATGCTGGTCGGCATCGGCGAGAACGCCGGCGTCGTCGACGTGGGCCAGGGCTATGCGGTCACCTTCAAGGTCGAGTCGCACAACCACCCCTCCTATGTCGAGCCCTACCAGGGCGCGGCCACCGGCATCGGCGGCATCGTCCGCGACATCCTCGCCATGGGCGCCCGCCCGGTCGCGGTGATGGACCCGCTGCGCTTCGGCGCCGCCGACCACCCCGACACCAAGCGGGTGCTGCCGGGCGTCGTCGCCGGCATCGGCGGCTACGGCAACTGCCTCGGCCTGCCCAACATCGGCGGCGAGGTCGTCTTCGACCCCTGCTACCAGGGAAACCCGCTGGTCAACGCGCTCTGCGTGGGCGTGATGAAGCACGAGGACATCCACCTCGCCAAGGCCAGCGGCGCCGGGAACAAGGTCATCCTGTACGGCGCCCGCACCGGCGGCGACGGCATCGGCGGTGTCTCCGTGCTCGCCTCGGAGACCTTCGACGACAGCAAGCCCACCAAGCGGCCTGCCGTCCAGGTCGGCGACCCCTTCCAGGAGAAGCTGCTCATCGAGTGCACCCTGGAGGTCTTCGCCGAGAAGCTGGTCGTCGGCATCCAGGACCTGGGTGGCGCCGGCCTCTCCTGCGCCACCAGCGAGCTGGCCTCGGCCGGCTCCGGCGGCATGCGGGTGGAGCTGGACCGGGTGCCGCTGCGCGATGCCACGCTCTCGCCGGAGGAGATCCTCATGAGCGAGTCGCAGGAGCGCATGTGCGCCATCGTGGAGCCCGGCAAGGTCGACCGCTTCCTGGAGATCTGCGAGAAGTGGGACGTCATCGCCACCGTGATCGGTGAGGTCACCGACGGCGAGCGGCTGGAGATCTTCTGGCACGGCGAGCAGGTGGTGGACGTACCGCCGCGCACCGTCGCCCATGAGGGCCCCACCTACCAGCGCCCCTACGCTCGCCCCGACTGGCAGGACGAGCTCCAGGCCGACGCGCCCACCGCAGACCGCCTCAAGCGCCCGGCCGGCGGCGACGAGCTCAAGGCCACCCTGCTGGCCGTGGCCTCGCACCCCAACCAGGCCGACAAGTCCTGGGTCACCTCGCAGTACGACCGCTATGTGCTCGGCAACACCGTCCTCGCCCAGCCCGAGGACGCCGGCATGATCCGCATCGACGAGGAGACCAACCTCGGCGTCGCGGTGGCCACCGACGGCAACGGCCGCTATGCCAAGCTCGACCCCTACACCGGCGCCCAGCTGGCCCTGGCCGAGGCGTACCGCAATGTCGCCGCCACCGGCGCCAAGCCGCTCGCCGTCACCGACTGCCTCAACTTCGGCTCCCCCGAGGACCCGGCGGTCATGTGGCAGTTCGCCGAGGCCTGCCGTGGTCTGGCCGACGCCTGCCAGGTGCTCGGCACCCCGGTCACCGGCGGCAATGTGTCGCTCTACAACCAGACCGGCGAGGTCGCCATCCACCCCACCCCGGTGGTGGGCGTGCTCGGCGTCATCGACGACGTCACCCGGCGGACCCCGATGGCGTTCCGGGAGGAGGGCCAGCTGGTCTACCTCCTCGGCGACACCGAGGACGAGCTCGGCGGCTCCACCTGGGCCCAGGTCGCCCACGACCACCTGGGCGGTCTGCCGCCCAAGGTGGACCTGGAGCGCGAGCGGCTGCTGGCCGAGATCCTGATCGCCGCCTCCCGCGACGGCATGATCGACGCGGCGCACGACCTCTCCGACGGCGGCCTGGCGCAGGCCCTGGTGGAGAGCTGCCTCAAGGGCGGGCAGGGCGCCCGGATCGTGGTCCCGCAGGGCACCGACCCGTTTGTGCTGCTCTTCTCCGAGTCGGCCGGCCGGGCGATCGTCTCCGTGCCCCGCAGCGAGGAGCTGCGCTTCACCGACATGTGCGGCGCCCGGGGCCTCCCGGCCGCCCGCATCGGCGTGGTGGACGGCGACACCATCGACGTCCAGGGCCACTTCACCGTCACCCTGGACGAGCTGCGCACCGCGCACAGCGCGACCTTCCCGGCCCTGCTGGTCTGACCGCCACCGCACCGCCAACGCACCGCCAGAGGGGCGGCCCATCCGAACGGGCGGGCCGCCCTTCGGCGTGCGGCGGCCACCGCGCGCCGGAGGGCCTGGCCGTCTCCGGTCTCCCGCCGGTTCCGTGTGTGCAATGGCCGCCCGACCCGGGGTGGCTAGGCTCGGCGCATGCCGCAGCCCAGCGCCCGCAAGGGGTCCCGCCGTATCCGAAGCTATGACCCGGCCCGGGTCCGGGCCGCACTGGCCGCCCAGACGGAGGAGCTGCGCACCGCCGTCCACAGCCTGTGCGCGCACCCACGGGCGGAGGCCCTGCTGGCCGCGCCGACCCGGCTGGGCGACTGGACGGTGCGGGACCTGATCATGCACCTGGGTTTCGTCCTGGACTGGGTGCCGCGCCATCTGGACGACCCGGTACCGGACGGCGAGCCGCTGACCCTGACCGGCTGGGCCCGGGTGACCCGGACGGCCGCCGCAGACATCGCCCAGGGGCCGCAGCACCGGCCGGAGGTCACATCGGAGGCCGTGGCCGGGCGGTTGGACACCGCTGCCGACTCCCTGCTGGAGATCCTGGCCGGGCCGGAGGCGGCCGATCCCACTCGCCGCATCGCCATCCGGTTCGGGCCGATCCGGCTGGCCGACTACCTGGTGACCCGGCTGCTGGAGACCGTCGTCCACGCCGACGACCTGGCGGAGGCGGTCGGCCGGGCGGCCCGTGCACAGGGTGTGGCCAACCCGCTGGCCGCCCCGGAGGACTTCCGGCACGACCGGCAGGCGCTGGCCTCGGCGACCCGGCTGCTCGCGGACACGCTCGCCGAGGCGGCCCCCGGCGGGGCGGTCGAGCTGCGGGTGCCGCCCTATGCCGTGGTGCAGTGCGTGGAAGGCCCACGGCACACCCGTGGGACCCCGCCCAATGTGGTGGAGACCGATCCGCTCACCTGGATCCGCCTGGCGACCGGCCGCACCGCCTGGGCCGACGCCGTCGAGACCGGGGCGGTCACCGCCAGCGGCGAGCGGAGCGACCTCTCCGGCCACCTCCCGGTACTGCGCTGAGCCCCCCACGCGGCCCCGCCGGCCCCCCACGGCTCCGCCGGAGCGGGGGCGTGCCCCGGGGGTGGTGGTGTTGGTGGGGGTAGCGGTGTCGGCTCCGCCGGAGCGGGGGCGTGCCTCGGGGGTGGTGGTGTCGGTGGGGGTAGCGGTGTCGGCCCTGCCGGGGTCGGGGTGTGCCCCGGGGATGGTGGTGTTGGTGGGGGTAGCGGTGTCGGCTCCGCCGGGTCGGGGGCGTGCCTCGGGGGTGGTGGTGTCGGCGGGGGTAGTGGTGTCGGCCCTGCCGGGGTTGGGGCGTGCCTGGGCGTCACCGTCGCGCCCGCCGGTACCGATCCGCTGGCGGGCCTCTCCACCGGCGCCCCCAAGACCGCCCCCGCCCACCAGGCCCGCCGCGCGCTGCTGCCCTCGGCAGGCGCGGCCCCGGCCCCCAGCGCCTGATGGCCCGACCCTCCGGCCGGGGTTCGTTGCCGCTCTGCCGGGATGGGGTCGTGTCCGGCGGGCGGTGGCGTCGGTGCGGTCGTGGGGTTGGGTTGTGGTCGTTCTGCCGAGGTGAGGGCGTGCCTCGGGGGTGGAGGCGCCGGGCTGGGGGGTCGGCGGATCGGCCGTGTCGTCGGCGGGCTCGTGGCCGCTGTGCGAGGGGTGGTGGCTGGTGAGGCGTCGCCCCCGCCGCATGGCCGACGCATTGCGGCGCAGCCCGGGTGGTGCCGTGCGGGTGAGGCGGGTCAGTCGGGCGGCGTCCCTGGCCAGGTCGTCGGCGAGGGCGGACAGGCCGTCCCGCTGGTCGTCCAGTACGCGCCGCAGCAGTTGCCTGACCCGCTGGGCCTCGGCCGGGCAGAGGGCGGCGGCCCCGCCGCTCAGTGCGGGCTCCCGGGTGGCTTCCCTGGTCCGGCGGACGGTCTCCCTTACGGTGTCGGCCGCAGCCGTCCAGGCGGGGCCCGGCAGGCTCGGTTGCGTGCTCATCGCGCCACCGCCCCGGCGGGGACGGCCACCGCCATCCGCCGGTGCGCCGCCCACCGACGTCGCCGAGCCGCTTCCGCCAGCTCGGCCCGGTGGTCCAGCACGGCCGCCAGCCGGTGTGCGTATGCCTCGGTCGCGGCCGAGGCGTGCCGCAGCCGGTCGGCGCCGGCCAGTGCGGAGCGCAGATGCCGCCGTAGTCGCCGCCGGAGGTCGGCGGGCGCCGCCTCGGCGCCCAGGTGCTGTGCGCAGCCGTCCATGTCCTCGGCGAGCCGCCGCAGCCGTGCCGCGAGCCGGAGCAGTTCGCCCGGTGAACCGGTGGTCATGGTGGGTCCCCCCGTCGTCGGTGACGCGGGAGGTGCGGACGCGACCGCGTGCCCACCCCGCCACGTCGGTCAGTCCGGAGCCACCGTAAAGCGATCGACATCGGAGCCGGTAGGAAAACCGCCCCAAACCACCCGGAAGGGTGCCTCCGAGCCCATCGGCCGTGGATGTGACCAGGGTCATGGCCGACCGGCCGCCGACCGGGCCCGGCGGTGGTCCACGGCCTGGTCGGAGTGGTGTCCACCCGCTGCCCACCCGCTGTCTACGCGCGTCATCGAGCAGATTGGCCGTCCCCCGTTCGGCCGGGCCCCGCACCCTGCCCTAGACTCGAAGACGTGCCACGTGGTGACGGACGACTCAACCACGATCTCCTTCCCGGCGAGAAAGGCCCCCAGGACGCTTGCGGCGTCTTCGGAGTCTGGGCCCCGGGCGAAGAGGTCGCCAAACTCACCTACTTCGGGCTGTACGCCCTGCAACACCGCGGACAGGAGTCCGCGGGCATCGCAGTGAGCAACGGCTCCCAGATCCTGGTCTTCAAGGACATGGGCCTGGTTTCCCAGGTCTTCGACGAGACCTCCCTCGGTTCCCTCAACGGCCATATCGCCGTGGGTCACGCCCGCTACTCCACCACCGGTTCCTCGGTGTGGGAGAACGCGCAGCCGACCTTCCGGGCGACCGCCAACGGCTCGCTGGCCCTCGGCCACAACGGCAACCTGGTCAACACCGCCGAGCTGGCCCGGATGGTCGCCGAGCTGCCGGGCGAGGAGCATGTCTCCCGCTCCGGCCGCAGTGCGGCGACCAACGACACCGACCTGGTGACCGCGCTGCTGGCCGGCCACCCGGACCTCTCCATCGAGGAGACGGCCCGCCAGGTGCTGCCGTCCGTCAAGGGCGCCTTCTCGCTCGTCTTCATGGACGAGCACACCCTCTACGCCGCCCGCGACCCGCAGGGCATCCGCCCGCTGGTGCTGGGCCGGCTGGAGCGTGGCTGGGTGATCGCCTCCGAGACCGCCGCCCTGGACATCGTCGGTGCCAGCTTCATCCGCGAGGTGGAGCCCGGCGAGCTGATCGCCGTGGACGAGAACGGCATGCGGGCCACCCGCTTCGCCGAGGCCAGGCCCAAGGGCTGCGTCTTCGAGTACGTCTACCTGGCCCGCCCGGACACCACCATCGCAGGCCGCAATGTGCACCTCTCCCGGGTGGAGATGGGCCGCCGGCTCGCCGCCGAGGCCCCGGCCGAGGCGGACATGGTGATAGCGACCCCGGAGTCCGGCACCCCGGCCGCGATCGGCTACGCCGAGGCCAGCGGCATCCCCTACGGCTCCGGCCTGGTGAAGAACGCCTATGTCGGCCGTACCTTCATCCAGCCCAGCCAGACCATCCGGCAGCTGGGCATCCGCCTCAAGCTCAACCCGCTCAAGGAGGTCATCGCCGGGAAGCGGCTGGTGGTCGTGGACGACTCGATCGTCCGTGGCAACACCCAGCGGGCCCTGGTGCGGATGCTCCGCGAGGCCGGCGCCGCCGAGGTCCACATCCGGATCTCCTCGCCGCCGATCAAGTGGCCCTGCTTCTTCGGCATCGACTTCGCCACCCGGGCCGAGCTGATCGCCAACGGCCTCAGCGTCGAGGAGATCGGCAAGTCCCTCGGCGCCGACTCGCTCGCCTTCATCTCCATCGAGGGCATGGTGGAGGCCACCACCCAGCCCAAGGACCGGCTCTGCCGGGCCTGCTTCGACGGTGAGTACCCGATGGAGCTGCCCGACCCGCAGCTGCTGGGCAAGCACCTCCTGGAGGCCGAGATCGCCTCCGGCCGGCAGCAGAGCGCCACCCGTGGCAAGGCGGCCGCGCAGCTGACCGACCTGGACGGCGTGCAGAGCCTGCTCGGCGGCGCCGGCGCCGCCGACGCGCTGCGCCGCCCGTAGCCGCCGCGGCGGGCCCGTACCGAGCCGGTGCGGGCCCGCGGCGCCGCACCCGCACACACGCACCACTCCCCCGACCCGAGAGGGCCGCTCCCGTGACCGAACAGACCTCCCCCGCCGCTGCCCGGACGGACGCCCCCGGCGCCACCTACGCGGCCGCCGGCGTGGACATCGAGGCCGGCGACCGCGCCGTCGAGCTGATGAAGCAGTGGGTCGCCAAGGCGACCCGCCCCGAGGTGGTCGGCTCCATCGGCGGTTTCGCCGGGCTCTTCGACGCCTCCGCCCTCAAGCGGTACGAGCGGCCGATGCTGGCCACCTCCACCGACGGGGTGGGCACCAAGGTCGCCATCGCCCAGGCGATGGACCGGCACGACACCATCGGGCACGACCTGGTCGGCATGGTCGTGGACGACCTGGTGGTCTGCGGCGCCGAGCCGCTCTTCATGACCGACTACATCGCCACCGGCAAGGTGCACCCCGAGCGCATCGCGGCCGTGGTCAAGGGCATCGCCGAGGGCTGTGTGCTGGCCGGCTGCGCCCTGGTCGGCGGCGAGACGGCCGAGCACCCGGGGCTGCTCGGCCCGGACGAGTACGACGTGGCCGGGGCCGGCACCGGTGTGGTGGAGGCCGACGCCCTGCTGGGCGCCGACCGGGTCCGGGCGGGCGACGTGGTGATCGCGATGGCCGCCTCGGGGCTGCACTCCAACGGCTACTCGCTGGTCCGCCATGTGCTGCTGGAGCAGGCCGGCTGGCAGCTGGACCGGGAGGTCCCGGAGTTCGGCCGCACCCTGGGGGAGGAGCTGCTGGAGCCCACCCGGATCTACTCGCTGGACTGCCTCGCGGTGGCCCGCGCCGCCGAGGTGCACGCCTTCTCGCACGTGACCGGCGGCGGCCTGGCCGCCAACCTGGCCCGGGTCGTCCCGGACCATCTGCACGCCCGCCTGGACCGTGGCACCTGGACTCCGCTGCCGGTCTTCCAGACCGTCGCCGAGGTCGGCCGGGTGGCCGTGCCGGAGGTCGAGAAGACCCTCAACATGGGCGTCGGCATGGTCGCCGTGGTGCCGCCGGAGTCCGTGGACGTGGTGCTCTCGGTGCTCGCCGACCGCGACGTGGAGGCGTGGCTGCTCGGTGATGTCGTGGAGCGCACCGCCGAGCACGAGACCGGCGCCACGCTCTACAACAGCTACCCCACCGCAGGCTGACCGGCGGCGGGGCAGCGGAGAAGACCGCAGAGATGCCAAGGTCCGGTCCGGGGTGCGGAACCCCGGACCGGTACGAGGTCCGAACCGGCGTGGGGGCTAGGCGCCCCGGCGGGAACGGCTGTCGTCCTCGTCGTCCCCGTCGGCGTAGTAGTCCGCATACGCCGCGTACGGGTCGTCCTCGTCATCGTCCTCGAACGGCTCGCCGCTGGTCGGCGCCGGCTCCTTCGACGGTACGCCCAGCTCCTGGGACAGTCGGGAAGCGTCGAAGCCGCCGCTGTTGTACTTCAGCTGGCGGGCGACCTTCGTCTGCTTGGCCTTGGCCCGGCCGCGCCCCATGGGTCGACCCCCTCAACGACGGGGCTCACGGCCCCGAGTCTGACACGCGTTCATGTTCGGGAACGGCCTCTCCGAACCGAGAGAACCGCTCCTTAGAGCAACAACGGTACCTGCTTCCGTCGCCGGACGGTACGCCGCCCGTGCCACGTGGCGCGGGGTACCCTGCCTCGCGACTACGTCGTTCCTGGTCACGAGGGTAACCGACGGCTTTCGCAGAGAGGTCGGAGCAGCCCTCCAGCCCCTCTGCGAAGACCGATTATCCCCCGCCAGAGGGCCTTGCCTCGCCCGTACGGAGCCATCGGACAAGAATCCCGTTCTCGTTTGCGCCGGGTCGGGCTCGGGCACGCCACCGGTGCGGCGCCCCGCTTCGGGCCGCCGCACCGGTGACGGATCACACATCCGCTCGGCTAGCCGCGATGGCTGTCCGGCAGCAGGATCGTCCGCAGCCGGCCGACCTCCGACATCCGCCGCTCGGCGAGCCGGTCGGCGGCGACCGCCGGCGGGACGCCGTCCGAGGTCGCCAGCGCGAAGATCTCCAGGGTGGTGTCGAAGATCTTCGACGCCTTGGTGCGGGCCCGCTCGAAGGAGAACCCGTTGATCTCGTCGGCCACCTGGATCACACCGCCGGCGTTCACCACGTAGTCGGGCGCGTAGAGGATGCCCCGGTCGGCCAGGTCCTTCTCCACGCCGGGGTGGGCGAGCTGGTTGTTGGCCGCGCCGCAGACCACCGACGCGGTCAGCGCGGGCACGGTGGTGTCGTCGAGCGCGCCGCCGAGCGCGCAGGGCGCGTAGACGTCCAGGTCGGCGCGGATCAGCGCATCGGCGTCCGCGACCACCTCGACCTGCGGGTGCGCGGCGCGCACCCGGGCGATCGACGCCTCGTTGAGGTCGGTGATCAGCACCGTGGCGCCGTCCTCCACCAGGTGCTGCACCAGGTGGTGGCCGACCTTGCCGACACCGGCCACGCCGACCCGGCGCCCGCGCAGCGTCGGGGCGCCCCAGCGGTGCTGGGCGCTGGCCCGCATGCCCTGGAAGACGCCGTAGGCGGTGAGCACCGAGGAGTCGCCCGCGCCGCCCTGCTCGGGCGAGCGGCCGGTGACCCAGTCGCACTCGCGGGCGATCACGTCCATGTCGGCGACATAGGTGCCGACGTCGCAGGCGGTGATGTAGCGCCCGTGCAGCGACTGCACAAAGCGGCCGTAGGCGCGCAGCAGCGCCTCGGTCTTGATCTCGTTCGGGTCGCCGATGATCACGGCCTTGCCGCCGCCGTGATCCAGACCTGCAAGCGCGTTCTTGTACGACATGCCGCGCGAGAGGTTGAGCGCATCCTGCACGGCCTCCTCCTCGGAGGCGTACGGGTAGAAGCGCGTCCCGCCGAGGGCCGGGCCGAGGGCGGTGGAGTGGATGGCGATGACCGCCTTCAGGCCGGAGTGGCGGTCGTGGCAGAGCACGATCTGCTCATGGCCGTCGCCCGGCGCCCCTTCCGACTCGGTTCCGAAGATGCGGCTGAGCACCCCTGCTCGGGTGGACGGGGTGGACTCCTGGTGTACGTCGGTCACGGTGGTGACTCCCGTGTGTACGGCCCGCTGCTGTGGGTGCGGGCGCCTGCACCGAAGCGTAGGTCCTGGGAGGCGGGCAGGGGTATGCGGCGGGCGTGAAGTCACCCCGCCGGACGCCCGGGGAACCCTGCCCTTCCCTCCCCTGGGCCGTCCGGCGCGTGCGACGATGCCTTGCGTGACTGCCGTGCGCACCTCGGTACTCCCCCCGTACGCCGCCTATCTGCGTGTGTACGAGCCGCTGGCTGCCTTCCCGGAGGCGGAGCGGGCCCACTGGCAGGCGTACGCGGCGCAGCGCGGCGCGTACGCGGCCTCGCCCGACACCGCGCCCTCCGCGTTGGACGAGCGCCGCCGCAGCCTGGCCGAGCTGGTGACGGTGACCCCCAAGGCGCTGCCGGAGCGGGAGAGCCGGGACGCGCTGGTGCGGGTGGCGGACGGGGTGACCTATGTCTGCCCCTCGCGGATCCGGCTGCGCAGCTGGCTGGCGCTGGAGGAGCTGAAGGAGGACCTTCCGGCGCCGCTGCTGGACGCGGTGCTGCCGCCTGCGGTGCGGGAGCAGGCCGAGGCGGACTGGGAGCGCTGGCGGGGCGACCACCCGGACACCCGGCCGTGGATCCTGACCAGGACCTGGCATGTCCCGGTGCGGTGGTTCCTGCTCTTCTCCGAGGACGACCGGCACTTCTCCCCGTCGCTGCCGCCCGCACCGCCCACGGCGGCGCCCTCTCGGCTCTCTCCGCCCTCCACGCCCTCCGCACCGGAAGGGGCGGACAGCGGCGACCGGCGGAGCGCGCCGCCCGCGCTCTACTACCTGACGCCGATGGCGCAGGCGCGGCGGCGGCTGGCCCGGGGCTACCGGGTGCTGCGGGAGAACCTGGAGGAGGGCCCGCTGGTCTCCGGAGTGGAGCAGGTGGGCCGCTGGCTGGAGGAGTTCCATCCGCGCTCGCTGGTGGAGCTGGACTACGGCGGCCTGGTGCATGCGATCCCGGAGCAGCGGCTGGCCGAGGACCGGTCGGCGGCGGAGGTGGCGGAGGGCATCGCGGCGCTGCGGGCGGGGGACGGCACCCGGGCCGGGGTGGTGTACCGCACGGTGACCGAGCGGTGGCGTGCGGTGCGGGAGCGGCTGTACGCGAACTGAGTGGCGAGGTCGGCGAGTGGCGGTTTCCCGCCAGTGCCGGATCGCGCCAGGTCTGAACCTGCGGACTCGTCGGACATGCGTGGCATCCTGCGTATCGGCACGGCAGGGTGCGCTTCACATGTTCCGGGGGCTGGGTCCGGGTTTGGGTCAATGGGCGGTCAAGGTGACTTTACTCACCGTTGACGTGAAGTACCCCCTATGTGCCAAAATAGGACAACCAGACCTGCTGTCGGCGGATGTGCCCACTTTTGGGTGGATCCAAGGGGGGATGAGGTCTTTGCGGGGAGCGGTCCGTCCTGACGGAGCCATGACCGATCGTCACTATGGGGTGACTGTCCGCTATGGCCCGGTCCATCGTCATCCGCCGTCCTTGGCCCTGTGAGGTGCCAATTCCGGCGGTTTGGCCGATGGGGCTGGACGGATGGTGTAGTTGTAGTCCCGAGGACAAGCCGTTCGTCCTATTACCGACTCGGCCCGTGTATGCCATTTCGGGCATCGCGGGTCAAGGTGCAGAATTTGAAGGAAAGAACCGTGTTGGTTCGGTTCTCCCGAGGAGGCCGCTCATGACCGCTCGCACCCCTGACGCCGAGCCGCTGCTGACGCCGGCTGAGGTCGCCACCATGTTCCGCGTGGACCCTAAGACGGTTACGCGTTGGGCCAAGGCCGGCAAGCTGACGTCGATCCGCACGCTCGGCGGGCACCGCCGCTACCGGGAGGCAGAGGTCCGCGCCCTGCTTGCGGGCATCCCGCAACAGCGCAGCGAGGCCTGACGCCTCGACGGCGGCCCTTCCCGGGCCTACGGGTGGTCGGCACGCCAGCGAAGCGTCCGGCTCCCAGGGGTCGGGAACTCAGGGTCCCAGTCGTATTGCTGAAGAGGTCGTATCGGACTCCGCCGGGTCCGATGCGGCCTCTTGGCGTTTCCGGGGCGCCGTCGATGCCCTGCCGAGGCCCCTGTGAAATTTCATATGTTAAATCTGAGTGCCTCAGGGAGGGGTCTGCGGAACCCGTCCTGGTGGGAACTTCAGTGACACCCGTCACACTGCCGAGCCTCTTGTGCGGTCCATCGGCATCCGCTAATGGTCCAGACCTCAGCCCCGGGGTGCGTTCGGGCCCGCCCGACAGTACATCGGCTCCGTCGGCCGTCGTACCCGCCGAACGGCGGGTAATCCGCCGGACACTGCCGCGCGCGCACCAACAGCGAGAGGCCCGGAACCTTTCGGCTCCGGGCCTCTCGCCTGTTGCGATCCCGACGGGACTTGAACCCGCGACCTCCACCTTGACAGGGTGGCGAGCTAACCAACTGCTCCACGGGACCAGGATCGGATTGTCGCTGCTCGCGCGGCGACAAGAGAGATGTTACTGCATGTGGGGCCCCAGGTCGAACGACCTCCCGGGGCCCCCGGATCAGGCGGTCGCCGCCCGGTCCATCGCCTTGGCGATCCGCTTCTCCGAGATCGGCGTCGGCGTACCCAGGGTCTGCGCGAAGAAGCTCACCCGCAGCTCCTCCAGCATCCAGCGGATCTGCACCACCTCCGCAGAGGGCCGCTGCCCGGCCGGTACGGCCGCCAGCAGCTCCGCGTACTCCTCCTGGAGCTGCTGCACCCGCCGGAGGTGCTGGAGGTCCCGCTGGGGGTGGTCCGGAAGCGCCTCCAGCCGGCGCTCGGCGGCCAGCAGATAGCGCTTGAGGTCGGGCAGCCGCCCCCAGCCGGTCGCGGTGACGAAACCGGGGTGGATCAGCGCCGCCAACTGCGCCCGGACATCCGACACCGCCGGCAGCAGCACCGGGCTGGAGACCGCCTTCAGCCGGTTGGTGGCCCGCTGGAAGGCGATCAGCGCCGAGGCGGTCTTCAGGGTGGTGTCCGCGGCGGTGTCGTACAGCTCCGCCCGTACCTGGTCCCGCAGCCGCCCGAACGCCTCCTCGTCCCACGCCGGTCCGCCGGCCTCCGCGACCAGCTTGTCAGTGGCACAGGAGACGATGTCGTCGAAGAGCACGGCGACGCCGCCGTGCGGGTTGTTCGCCAGCGCGAGCTTGGCCTGGTTGCCGAGCCTGCCCTGAATCGACTTCACCGGGGAGGGGGTGGTCAGCACCAGCAGCCGACGGGTGCCCGCCCACATGGCGTGCGCCTGCTCCTCCCGCGTGTCGAAGAGCCGCACCGCCACGGAGCCGCCGTCATCGGCCAGCGCCGGATAGGCGCGGATGGCGTGGCCCCGGCTGCGCCGCTCGAAGGTGCGCGGCAGCGACGGCGTACCGGTCGGCCAGGCGGTCAGCCCCTGCTGCTCCAGCCCCTGGCCGGAGGCGGCCGAGGAGAGGGTGGCCTTGAGCTTCGGTTTGAGCCGCAGTCGCAGCTCCTCCAGGTCCTTGGACTCGGCGAGCTTGCGGCGGCGCTCGTCCACCACACGGAAGGTGATCTGGAGATGGTCCGGTACCGGTGTCTGCCCCCATGCCTCCGGCGGGATCGTGATCCCGGTCATCCGCCGCAGCTCCCGCTCCAGGGCGGGCAGCAGAGGCTCCTGACGGGCGGTGAGCCTGCCCAGCACGGCCTTGGCGAAGTCCGGCGCCGGGACGAAGTTGCGGCGCACCGCCTTGGGCAGCGAGCGGATCAGCGCGGTGACCAGCTCCGCGCGCAGTCCCGGGATCTGCCAGTCGAAGCCCTCGGAGGAGACCTGGTTGAGCACCGGCAGCGGGAGGTGCACGGTGACACCGTCGGCGTCGCTGCCCGGCTCGAACTGGTACGTCAGCCGGAAGCGCAGCTTCCCCTGGTGCCAGTGGTCGGGGTAGTCCTCCTCGGCGACCCCGCCCGCCGCCTCGTTGATCAGCATCGACTTCTCGAAGTTCAGCAGGTCCGGCTGGTCGCGCCGGGCCTGCTTCCACCAGGAGTCGAAGTGGCGGGCCGAGACCACGTCCTCCGGCAGCCGCTGGTCGTAGAAGTCGAACAGGGTCTCGTCGTCGACCATGATGTCGCGGCGGCGGGCCCGGTTCTCCAGCTCCTCCACCTCGGAGAGCAGCCTCCGGTTGTCGGCGAAGAACCGGTGGTGGGTCTCCCAGTCGCCCTCCACCAGGGCGTTGCGGATGAAGAGCTCCCGGCAGAGCTCCGGGTCGATCCGGCCGTAGTTGACCTTGCGCTGGGCGACGATCGGGATGCCGTACAGCGTCACCTTCTCGTAGGCGAGGACCGCGCCGGCCTTCTTCTCCCAGTGCGGCTCGCTGTAGGTGTGCTTGACCAGGTGTCCGGCGAGCGGCTCCACCCACTCGGGCTCGATCTTCGCGTTGATCCGCGCCCACAGCCGGGAGGTCTCCACCAGTTCGGCGGACATCACCCAGCGCGGCGGCTTCTTGAAGAGCCCCGAACCGGGGAAGACCGCGAAGCGGGCACCCCGGGCGCCGACGTACTCGCGCTTCTCCACATCCATCAGGCCGATGTGCGAGAGCAGGCCCGCCAGCAGCGAGGTGTGGATGCGCTGGGAGTCCGGCTCCGCGCCCGGCTCGGGCTCGGTGATGTGGACGCCCAGCTGCTTGGCGACCGTACGCAGCTGGGTGTAGATGTCCTGCCACTCCCGTATGCGCAGGTAGTTGAGGAACTCGGTCCTGCACATCCGGCGGAAGGCGGAGGACGAGAGCTCCTTCTGCTGCTCCCGGACATAGCGCCAGAGGTTGAGGTAGGCGAGGAAGTCGGAGGTCTCGTCGGCGAACCGGCGGTGCCGCTCGTCCGCCGCCTGCTTCTTCTCGCTGGGCCGCTCCCTCGGGTCCTGGATGGAGAGCGCCGCCGCGATCACCATGACCTCCCGCACACAGCCGTTGCGGTCGGCCTCCAGCACCATCCGGGCCAGGCGCGGGTCCACCGGCAGCTGGGCCAGTTTGCGGCCGAGCTGGGTGAGGCGCTTGCGCGGGTCCTTCTGCGCGGGGTCGAGCGCGCCCAGCTCATGCAGCAGGTTGACGCCGTCCCGGATGTTGCGGGAGTCCGGCGGGTCGATGAAGGGGAAGGCCGCGATGTCGCCGAGCCCGGCCGCGGTCATCTGGAGGATGACCGACGCCAGGTTGGTGCGCAGGATCTCCGCGTCGGTGAACTCCGGCCGGGAGAGGAAGTCCTCCTCCGAGTAGAGCCGGATGCAGATGCCGTCCGAGGTGCGCCCGCAGCGGCCCTTGCGCTGGTTGGCGCTGGCCTGGCTGACCGCCTCGATGGGCAGCCGCTGCACCTTGGTGCGGTGGCTGTAGCGGGAGATGCGGGCGGTGCCCGGGTCGATGACGTACTTGATGCCCGGGACGGTCAGCGAGGTCTCGGCGACATTGGTGGCCAGCACGATCCGCCGGCCGCGGTGCGACTGGAAGACCCGGTGCTGCTCGGCCGAGGAGAGCCGGGCGTACAGCGGCAGCACCTCGGTGTTCCGCAGCCCCAGCCGGTTCAGCGCGTCGGCGGTGTCCCGGATCTCCCGCTCGCCGGAGAGGAAGACCAGGATGTCGCCCGGCCCCTCGGCCTGGAGCTCCACTGCGGCGTCGCAGATCGCCTGCACCTGGTCGCGGTCCCGCTCGACCTCCTCGCCGCCGTCGCCCTCCTCCACGATCGGGCGGTAGCGGACCTCCACGGGGTAGGTCCGCCCGGAGACCTCGATGATCGGGGCATCGCCGAAGTGCCGCGAGAAGCGCTCCGGGTCGATGGTGGCGGAGGTGATCACGACCTTGAGGTCGGGGCGGCGCGGCAGCAGCTGCCTGAGGTAGCCGAGGATGAAGTCGATGTTGAGGCTGCGCTCATGGGCCTCGTCGATGATCAGGGTGTCGTACTGGCGCAGCTCGCGGTCGGTCTGGATCTCGGCCAGCAGGATGCCGTCCGTCATCAGCTTGACCAGGGTGTCCTGCCCCACCTGGTCGGTGAAGCGGACCTTCCAGCCGACGGCCTCGCCGAGCGGGGTGTCCAGCTCCTCGGCGACCCGCTCGGCGACCGTGCGGGCGGCGATCCGGCGCGGCTGGGTGTGGCCCACCAGGCCCTTCAGCCCACGGCCCAGCTCCAGGCAGATCTTGGGGATCTGGGTGGTCTTGCCGGACCCGGTCTCACCCGCGACGATCACCACCTGGTGGTCCCGGATCGCCGCCGCGATGTCGTCCTTCTTCCGGCTGACCGGCAGCTCTTCCGGATAGGTGATCTTCGGCACAGCGGCCCGGCGCTGCTCCAGCCGGAGCTCGGCCCTGCCGATCTCGGCGGCGATCTCCTCGGCGACGCCGGCGCGCGCCTCCGGGTTCCGCACCCGGCGGGCACCGTCCAGCCGCCTTTCCAGCCGCCGCTGGTCGCGCAGCATCAGCTCGGGCAGGCGGGCCTGGAGGTCGGCGAACGGAGCACTCACGGAGGGCATCCCCATACAGTCGCAAGAAACGGCAGGCGGCCGCACGCGGGTTTCCGCCCGCCTGCCTGCCGCGGTCACAGCACAGCCAGTGTGCGGCAGACGCCCCGTCGGCGGCCGCAGGGCCCGCGCCCGGAGCGCGGAAAAGCCCCCGGCAAGTGCTCTCGCTGGGGGCCTCACGGTAATGCTGGAGTGGCCAGGGCCGGGGTCGAACCGGCGACCTTCCGCTTTTCAGGCGGACGCTCGTACCAACTGAGCTACCTGGCCGTACTGCATTGCTGCATCCCCAGGGTAGGGGATGAGCGATCCCGACGGGACTTGAACCCGCGACCTCCACCTTGACAGGGTGGCGAGCTAACCAACTGCTCCACGGGACCTCGTGACGCAGATGGGCTCTGCGTATGGGTACTGCGGTGCCCCCAACGGGATTCGAACCCGTGCTACCGCCTTGAAAGGGCGGCGTCCTGGGCCACTAGACGATGAGGGCTTTAGGGCCCACCCGGCTTCCTTGCGGCCGTCGGGGACGTCGAGAAGCATATGGGATGGCGGGCGGGAACGCCAAAACGTATTGCGGCCTGTCGCGCACGGCTGCTGCGGCCCGGCCCTGGTCAGCGCGTGGCCGAGGAGGCCGCCGGCCGACTGGGCGACAGACTGTGGGACGGACCGGGGGAGAGGCCGGGGGAGAGGCCGGGGGAGAGGCTGCCGGCCGGGCTGGGCGTCGGGCTGGGCGACGGACTGGGGGTGGAGGACTCATCGGCCAGGTGCCGGTCGATCTGCGCGGTGGTGCGGCCGAGCCCGCCGAGGGTGATGTCGTCCCACGCCTGGAGCCGGTGGCTGACCCGGTCGAAGTACAGGACCGAGAGGGCCACCGGGGTCGGGGGGTTGCTCTCCAGCGCCCGCAGCCCGGAGCCGCCGGTGGAGCCCTGGATGAAGAGCCGGGTGCCGTGGTCCAGCAGCCTGGTGGAGCGGACATGGGTGTGGCCTGCCAGCACCAGCGGCACCGCCCCGTCCAGTTGCTGGGCGGCGGTGGGCTCATGGACGGCCGCGATGTCCGGCGGCGGCCGGGTGGCGTCGACCTTGGCGGCGAAGGCTCTGCCCATGGCCTCCTCGGCAGCCTCCCCGCCGACCTCCACCGAGCGGTCCGGGGTGAACTGCGGATCGCCCCACCCGGCGATGCGCAGCCCCGCCACGGTGGCGACGCGCCCGTTGTCCAGCACGATGGCGTGCTTCTGACGGGCCACCGCCGCCTGACTCTCCGCCGAGTCGTGGTTGCCGCGCGCATAGACGTAGGGAGCGCCGAGGGTCGGGATCTCGTCGGTGAAGGCGTTCTCGGCGGTGGACCCGTGGTCCATCAGGTCCCCGGTGTCGATGATGACGTCGATCTTGTAGTCGGCGACCACGGAGCGGATCAGGTCCCAGGCGGTGGGGTTGAGGTGGATGTCGGACACATGCAGTACCCGCACCGTGCCCGGATCGGGGTTGTAGGCGGGCAGCGTGGTCGCGGTGTCGTACAGCCGGGTCACATTGGTGACCAGCTTGGCCAGTTCCTGCCGGTAGACGTCGAAGTCGCTGACGATGGACCGGGCGTTGCCCACCACCTGCGGTGCGCCGGCCAGCAGTCCGGTGAAATGCGGTTCCAGCACGGACTTGGGGTTCCAGCTGAGCGCCGCCCCGCCGAAGGTCGCCGCCAGCAGGCCGAGCGAGGTCCCGGCGGCGGCCAGTGCCCGGCGCGGTCGGCGGTAGATCACCAGGCCGAGCGTGCAGGCGCCGGCCGCGACGGCGGCTGCGGACCGCAGACCCAGCTTCAGCATGCCGTGCTCGACCCCGACGGCCACCTCGTCCTGCAACCCGGCGAGGCGGGCCGGGTTCCTGGCGATGGCCCGGGCGGCGTCCGGGTTCAGCCGCCGTACGTCCACGTCCAGCCGCAGCGGGGCCCGGTGGGTGTCCAACTCCAGGTCTCCCAGCGGGGCGATGTCGATCCGGCTGCCGCCGCCGAGGTCGGGGTGGAGCGACATCCGGGTCTCCATCGGCCCGACCCGCGCCGGTGAACTGCCGACCACCACCAGGCCGAGCCAGCCGCCGAGCACCGCGACGGCAGCCAGCACGACGGCGCGCCGCAGGCCGGGGGAGAAGCGGGGAGAGCGGGGCGCGCGGGGTGAACGAGGGGAGCGGGGCGAGCGGGGCAGGTGGGGTCGGCGCGCTCGGTGGAGCATGGCGCGCGTGCGGTTGCGGAGGTCGGCGGCCATGGTGGGGAGCATGCCCGGAGGGTACGTCCGGTATACGGCGCCCCGGGCCGAGCCGCACCGAGCCGCACCGGGGTGGGCCGTGGCGGGGCGGGTCAGGCCCAGCCGAGTTCGTGCAGCCGCTCGTCGTCGATGCCGAAGTGGTGGCCGACCTCGTGGATCACGGTGGTGGTGACCTCCTGCACCACCTGCTCGCGGGTCTCGCAGATCCGCAGCGTCGGGCCGAGGTAGACGGTGATCCGGTCCGGCAGCACCCCCGCGTACCACTCGCCGCGCTCGGTCAGCGGGGTCCCCTCGTACAGGCCCAGCAGGTCCGGGTCGCCGGGGTCGGGCTCCTCCTCCACGAAGACGGCGACGTTGTCCATCAGCTTCGCCAACTCGGCGGGAATGCGGTCCAGCGCATCGCCGACCAGGGCTTCGAACTCGTCTCGGGTCATCTCCACCGGCCCATTGTCGGCTCGGCGGGGCGGCCCGGCCCAGCCCCCGCCGCCCGGTCGGGCCCCGCACCGCAGCCCCGCCATCGCCGCCCGGCCGAGCGCGGCGGCCGTGACCTCGGGGCCGCGTACGCGTTGGGCACCCGTAGTGGCCGCACGCAGCGGGCGGCCCGGGCGGGGCGTACGAGAGGCTTGCTGTGAATGCGGTAACTCCTGTGACTTCCGACACCGCCGTGACGCCTGCCGCCGCAGGGCGGCGGCCCGTGGGACGCCGTCCCCACCCCCGCCCCCTGGCGCGCGCGGTGGCAGCGGCAGCCGTCGGGGCGCTGGCCGCCGTGGCCCTGACCGGCTGCATGGATGTGAGCCGGGCACCCGCCTCACAGGGTTCGCAGCCCGGGGAGCGGGGGACCTCGGCCGACCAGGTCGCCGGGAGCGGAGCCATCCACCCGGGGGCGGGCGGTTCCCACCCCGTACCGGCCGGGTCCCAGCGGGCGGGAGCGGTGGACGTGGATGTATCGGCCACCCCCTCGGGCACCGTGGGGCCCTCGCCGTCGCCGGGCGCTCCGGCCCAGCCGGCCGGGGGAGCCTCGGCGCAGCCGCACCCCGACGGGCCGGACCGGAGCGGCGGCAGGGTCGGCGGCGCGACCGGCGGCGGGGGCGGCCATGCGGCCTCGGGCGGGCTCGGCGGGACGGGCGGCGGCCCCCAGCAGCCGAGCCCGCAGCCCAGTCCGCAGCCGACCGGGTCCGCGTCGGAGCCATCGGCCCCGCCGAGCCCGCCGCCCGGTTCCCCCGGTCCCGGCAACGGCTCCGGCGGCGAGCTCCCGCCCCCGGTCGCGGGCTCGGTTTCGGGCGGCGCCGGCGGCTCCGGAGGCGCCGCGGAGTCCGGGCCCTGACCTCGCCGCTGCCGGGAATGCCGGGCTGGGCGGTACTGTTGTGGTGTCCGGCCCCGCGATGTGCGCGGGGCGGACGGGACGGGGTGGCCTCTCTGCTCCGAAGGAGCGATTTGCGCTCCCCCGTTCGGGGCGCCTATAGTGGTAGATCGTTTGATTTCATCTGCCCGGCGCCGCTTATCCCAAGGCGCTCTTGGCGCGTTCCGGCGATCCGTGGCTTGACTGCATCGAGGCGGTCTGTGCGAACCCGCGGACTTAGGCGCGTGCCACTTCCGGAAGGTTCTGCATGTCTCTCGTTGACGACGACCGCTTCGCCATGCCCGCGAGCGGCTCCGCCGCCGATGCCCCCGCCATCGACACTCCCGACACCCCTGACACCGCCGGCAGCCACGACGCTCCCGGCACCTCCGAGGCCGTGACCGAGGTCCGCCCGGACGCCGTGGCAGAGGCCGTGGCAGAGGCTGCCACCGAGGAGGCCGCCCCCGAGGAGGCCACCGCCACCTTCGGCGACCTCGGCCTGCACCAGGACATCGTCCGCGCCCTCGCAAAGCGCGGCGTCACCACCCCGTTCCCCATCCAGGCCGCGACCATCCCGGACGCGCTGGCCGGCAAGGACGTGCTGGGCCGCGGTCGCACCGGCTCCGGCAAGACCCTCAGCTTCGGCCTCCCGCTGCTCACCCGCCTCGCCGAGGGCCGCACCCGGGCCAAGCGCCCCCGTGGCCTGATCCTCGTCCCCACCCGTGAGCTGGCCATGCAGGTCTCCGACGCGCTGGAGCCGTACGGCTCGGTGCTCGGCCTCAACCTCAAGGTCGTCTGCGGCGGCACCTCGATGCCCCGCCAGATCTACGCGCTGGAGCGCGGCGTGGACGTCCTCGTCGCCACCCCGGGCCGGCTGCGCGACCTGATCGACCGTGGCGCCGCCACCCTCGACGAGGTGCAGATCGCGGTCCTGGACGAGGCCGACCAGATGGCCGACATGGGCTTCCTGCCCGAGGTCACCGAGATCCTCGACCTGGTGCCGGCCGGCGGCCAGCGGATGCTCTTCTCGGCCACGCTCGAGAACGAGATCGACACCCTGGTCAAGCGCTACCTGCAGAACCCGGTCACCCATGAGGTCGACCCGTCGGCGGGCGCGGTCACCACCATGACCCACCACATCCTCGTGGTGAAGCCCAAGGACAAGGCGCCGATCACCAACGCGATCGCCGCCCGCAAGGGCCGCACCATCATCTTCGTCCGCACCCAGATGGGCGCCGACCGCGTTGCCGAGCAGCTGATCGAGGCCGGGGTGCGCGCCGACGCGCTGCACGGCGGCATGACCCAGGGCGCCCGCACCCGGACCCTGGGCGACTTCAAGGACGGTTACGTCAACGTCCTGGTCGCCACCGACGTCGCCGCCCGTGGCATCCACGTCGACGGCATCGACCTGGTGCTCAACGTCGACCCGGCCGGCGACCACAAGGACTACCTGCACCGCTCCGGCCGCACCGCCCGGGCCGGCCGCTCCGGCATCGTGGTCACCCTGGTGCTGCCGCACCAGCGCCGGGGAGTCTTCCGCCTGATGGAGGACGCCGGCGTGGACGCCTCCCGCCATGTGGTGGGCAACTCCTTCGACGCCGATGTGGCGCGGATCACCGGCGCCCGTTCGCTGACCGAGGTCCAGGCCGAGGGCGCGGCCGGTGCCGCCAAGGCCGCCGAGCGCGAGGCCGAGGAACTGGCCCGCCGTCTGGAGAAGTTGCAGCGCCGCGCGGCGGAGCTGCGCGAGGAGGCGGACCGCCTCACGGCCCGGGCCGCGCGCGAGCGTGCCGAGCTGGGCATCGAGGACGAGCCGACCGAGGCCACCACCGAGGTCCCGGCCCAGGCCGAGGCCCCGGCGGTCGAGGCGGCGCCCGCCGCCGCTGCCGCCGAGGAGGTCGTGGAGACCAAGGAGCGCGAGCGTTCGTCGTCGTACCGGGAGGTGCGCAGCGAGCGCCCGCCGTACAACCGCGACCGTGACCGTGACGACCGTGGCGGCCGTTCCTTCGAGCGTCGTGACGACCGTGGCGGCTTCAACCGTGACCGTGGCAGCGACCGTCCGTTCAACCGTGACCGTGACCGTGACCGTGACCGTGACGACCGTGGGGGCCGTTCCTTCGAGCGTCGCGACGACCGGGGTGGCCGTCCTTCCTTCGGCGACCGCGACCGTGGCGGCCGTGACGAGCGTGGGGGTCGTTCCTTCGAGCGTCGTGACGACCGGGGTGGCCGTCCCTCCTTCGGCGACCGCGACCGTGGCGGCGACCGTCCGTTCAACCGCGACCGTGACGACCGTGGGGGCCGTTCCTTCGAGCGTCGTGACGACCGTGGCGGCCGTCCCTCCTTCGGCGACCGCGACCGTGGCGGCGACCGTCCGGCCCGCTCCTACGACCGCCCGTACGGCGGCGACCGCGAGCGCAGCGCCCGCCCGTCCTTCGGCGACCGGGACCGCACCAGCCGCCCGTTCGGCCGGCGTGACGACCACCGCACCGGCGGCGCCCGCCCGTCCTTCGGCGACCGCGACCGTGGCAGCAGCAGCGGCCGTCCCTTCGAGCGCCGCGACAACAACGGCAGCGGCAGCGGCAGCAGCTTCGGCGGCGACCGCAAGCCGCGCTGGAAGCGCAACGGCTGACCGCACGTCGGCTCTCTGACGGCCTCGGGCCCGCTCCCCTCCCGGGAGCGGGCCCGAGCCCGTCTCCCACCCCCGCCCACCCCGATCCGCCACGGGCTCACCCCCAATGCAGTGGCGAACCCCTCCCCAACTCCGGGTACGCTTCACTCGGCAGCAGCCGCCTCCCGGCGACCGCCCGCCACCGGGCCGCTAGCTCAATTGGCAGAGCTGCGGACTTTTAATCCGTAGGTTCAGGGTTCGAGCCCCTGGCGGCCCACCCCACCGCACTACCTCCGACCAGCGGACGAGCGCCGAGTGATCTCCGTGACACTGCGGCGCTCAGTCATGTCCGGGCTCTGCTGGCCCGCTGCGGGCCCGAGGCTAAATGATCTAGGTTCGCGGGTCCCCCTGGGCCGCTCAACCGTGACTGCGACAAAGCCGTATGCCCACCAGTCCGTGCGCCAGCACCCGGATCCGGGGGCTGGATCGAAGCTGCACCAGGCGAGTCCAGGTTCACCGTGACCACCGGCGCCCGGCCAGCCTCGTGGGGGTGGCATGCGAGGCCCACGAGAACCCGGCTCCCGGGATGCCCACCCTGCCAAGGGACGTCTTCACGGTCAGCGGGACTTCCGGGCCGTCGTGACGTGCAGGCCGTCCTCGTATTCACCGAGGCGCCAGGCAGGGCGGACCACCCCCCACAGGGCCGCGGTCGCAGGTGCGAGTGACACGGCGATGGCCGGTCACCGCTCTGTGTCCACCTGCCAGGTGACCTTGACCGGCTCTCCGTCGTGGCAGTGGTGCCCGCAGCGGCCGATCACTGCGGGGATGGGGCAACCGTGGACCCACACCTCGTAGTTGCCGGGGCAGCCGAAGCACAGGCCCTGCCGGCAGACTTCCCGGACCTCGGCTGCGGGCCGGTCCGGGGCGGTCACCGCGCCTTCCGGGTGGTCCGGTGGCGGGGGCACTGGCAGGGCGGGTACCGCACCCTTCTGCGGTCCTGTCCCCAGCGGGTGGCCGGGACGACGTGGGTGGGTCGTACGGTGACGCGTTCGCCGGTGCTGGGACGGATCAGGTGGACCGCGATAGTCATCACGGCCGTGCTTCCCGGTGGTCCGGGCAGGCGGCGACGGGCCAGCCGAGTTGCCCTTCGCCGTCGGTGGTGTAGGCGTGCCCGGCCGGGAGCAGCGGGCCGTCCTCGGTGCCGCAGTTAATGCAGGCGTCGCCATGCAGGCGGTCCAGAGTGGGGGCGTCGACAGGCAACTGGAGAACCGGCGCCGGTACGAGCATTGCATGGTCCATGCCTCAAAACTCGGTCACGGAGTGTCGTCATTGCGATACCCGAGCGGTAATCTCACGGTGAGATGAATGCGCGCGCTGCACCGGGGGGCCCATGTCGACTGCGCTGCTACCCGTCGAACTGCCCGAATGGTCGTGGCAGCGGCCCGAGGTCCGCGCAGCCTTGACCCGGCGCGACGTGGCCGCGATCTTCCGGGCCGCCCAGCAGTACTCCGGTGCCAGCCAGGCCCGCTTGGCCGCTGCTGTGGGCATGACCCAGGGGAGAGTCAACGAAGTCATCAACGGCCGCCGAGAAGTCAGCCGCCTGGATGTCTTCGAGCGCATCGCTGACGGCCTCACAATGTCCGACCACGCAAGGCACCTCCTCGGCCTGGCCTCCAGCCGCACCCACCGCAGCGGCGGCCAGGCATTCGACCTGGCCGCCTTCCCCGAGGTCGTCCGCGTCTACGCCTCCCAGGCCGCGACCGCCACCGAGATCCAGCGGCAGGCGCGGAGCGCCGCATCGGTGGACATCCTGGCCGTGCGCGGCCTCGGCCTGATCGGCCTGAACGACTCGCTCCTGCGCACCTGCCTGACACGAGACGACACCCGAGTGACAGTGCGCGTGCTCCTCCTGGACCCGAGGGCACCTGCGGTGGCCGTCCGCGCCGCCGAGATCGGCGAGTCCGTCGAGTCCCTCGCCGGCGGCATCGCCTACACCGAGGCGCGCCTGCGGGAGCTGTCCGACGTCTGCGACATCAGCGTGCACTGGTACCGGCACCTGCCGACCTGGCGCATCATCCGCCTCGACAGCGTCCTCTACGTCAGCGTGTTCCACGCTGGGTGGGAGGGGCACGAGTCTGCTATCTACAAGGTGATGGAGACGCCGCACGGCCCGCTGTATCGGGGCTTCCGGCGAATGTACGACGCGATGGTCGAGGACAGCGACCGGGTGGTCTGACAACGAGAGGAGGCGGTCGGTGATCGAGGCCGAGCTGAAGGCGATGGTGCACGACCCGGAGGGTGTCCTTCAGCGGCTGGAGGCCCTTTCCGAGGGACGCCCCGAGGTCTACCAGGACACGTACTACGACAACCCTTCCGGCTCCCTGGGCCGCGGCGATCAGGAGCTGAGGGTGCGCACGGTCCACGGGCAGGAGAACACCCGCAGCGTGCTGACGTACAAGGGCCCGCGGGTTGATGCGGCATCCGCATCGAAGACCGAGCACGAGACCGTGGTGGATGATCCGGACGCCGTGCACGCCATGCTCCGGGGCCTCGGGTACCTGCCGACCATCCGGTTCGAGAAGCGGTGCCGGAACTACGACTTCGAGTCGGCCGGGCGTCGGATGCTGGCCACGTTGGTGCGAGTGCCTGAGTTGGACGGAACCTTCCTGGAGGTGGAGACACTGGCGGACGCTGGCGATCTGGCCGCCGCGCTGAAGGACGTCCGGGCCGTCGTGCAGCAGTTGGGCATTACCGATGCCGACCTCACGACCGAGCTCTACACGGACGCCGTGGCCGAGCGCCGGAGAGCCGCTCCCCAGGCATGACGAAACGCCCCCGCTCCCCCTTCGTAGGGTGGGCGGGGGCGGTGCTCGGCGGTCAGCGGTGCCAGAGTGCGAGGACCACGCCCGCCGCGCCGGACAGCGCTCCGATCGTCGGCAGGGGCCAGCGGGCCGCCTCCAGCCGCCGCAGCCGAGCCTCGTGGTCCTTGCTGGACAAGCTGGCCGCCGACGGCAGGATCACCACCTGGTCGAACGGAATCTACGAACCCGAGACCACCGCGCGGGTCGGACAGCAGGCGGGGCGGAGTAGTGTTGTCTCATGGATGAGTGGAGAGTTATCCATGATTAGCGGCCCTGGTCAGAGGGCGTAGGTCGCGGCGGGGCTCGGGTTGCGGATACTGGGGGTCCCTGGCGGGCGGGCTGTGGTCGGCGGGGTGTGGCAGTAGGAGCGGCAGGAACGAGGTTTCGGTGACAGTGCTGACGCCGGCACCCGGCGAGGACAAGTCCGTGGCGCTGGCCATGGTGAACACCAAGCAGCGCGGCCCCGATGGGGTGGTCGACCGGTTGGCGACCGGTCCGGAGGCTGCCGAGTGGCTGCGGTCGCATGGGCTTGTGGCGGAACCGGGGGTGCGCATCGGCGAGCCTGAGGTGGTCCGCCTCGCCGAGCTGCGGGCGGCGATCAGGGACCTGTTCACCGCCCAGGCCGACTGCCGGACGCCCGCGCCGGACTCGGTGGCGGCGGTGAATGCCGCCGCCGCGGCGCAGCCGGCCGCGCCGCAGGTGGACTGGGCGGATGTCGGTCGGCCGAGCCGCCGGTGGCGGAGTGCGCGGCCGGGCGGCCTGGAGGCCGGGATGGCCGATCTCGCCTGGGACGCGATCGACGTGGTCTGCGGGGAGAAGGGCGCCATGCTGCGCCGGTGCGAGGCGCATGGCTGCGTACGGATCTTCCTGCGTGAGCACGCCCGCCGCCGCTGGTGCTCCACGACCTGCGGCGACCGGGTGCGCGCCGCCCGCCACCACCGTGCGCAGCAGGCCGCCGCCGAAGGGGTACACCGCTTCGCCGACTGAGCCCCCCGGGGGGCGGGGTGTCGGCCGGGCCTTGACATGCCTGGGTCGTCTCATGGATATTCACATTGTTATCCGTTAGGGCAGTTGAGGTGTAGAAGAGGGGCAGAACCATGGTCGACGTCCACCACCGCCATGCCGTGATCCAGGGCCACCGGATCTTCTACCGCGAGGCCGGTCCGGCCGGGGCCGAGACCGTTGTGCTGCTGCACGGCTTCCCGTCGAGCTCCCACATGTACCGGCATCTCATCCCGGCACTCGCCGACCGCTACCACGTGATCGCCCCCGACTACCTGGGCTCCGGTGCCTCGGACACCCCGCCGGTCGGCGAGTTCACCTACACCTTCGACTCGATCACCGACATCGTCGACGAACTGCTGGACGCGCTCGGGGTCCAGCGGTACGCGCTGTATGTGCAGGACTTCGGCGCTCCGGTCGGGTTCCGGATCGCCGCCCGCCACCCGGAGCGGATCACGGCGATCGTCACGCAGAACGGCAACGCCTACGTCGACGGCCTCAACCCCGAGTTGCTGGACGTCTCCGACAGCACTCCGCGCACCGAGGAGTCGCTGCGCGAGAACCTCACGCTCGACTTCACCCGGCAGATGTACCTCACGGGCGTGCCGGACCCCAGCCTGGTCAGCCCCGACACCTGGCTGTACGACCAGACGCTGCTGGAGCGTCCGGGCGTCAAGGACATCCAACTCGCGCTGCTGGCGGACTACCCCGCCAATGTCGCGCGCTACCCGGAGTTCCAGGAGTACTTCCGCACCAGTCAGGTGCCGCTGCTGGCCGTCTGGGGAGCCAATGACCAGGTCTTCTTCGCTCCCGGCGCCACCGCCTTCGGCCGCGATCTGCCCGACGCCGAGATCCACCTGCTGAACACCGGGCATTTCGCGCTGGAGACCCACCTCGACACCATCGTCGGCCATGTGCGCGCTTTCCTCGGCCGGGTCCTGACCGCCTGACTGCCCGCTGCCCGACGGCCTGACGGCCGGACCTCCCGCCTCATGGGCCCCCGGAGGCACCCTGGACCCACGTGATCATGGTCGCCTAACCTGGGGATTCAGCCCCACTACCCCCATGGGAGACGCGTCATGACGTCGACTCAGCAAACGCCCGACATCCTGTCCGCCGAGTTCGCAGCCGACCCGTACTCCGCCTACCGGGTCATGCGGGACGAGTTCCCGCTCATCTGGCACGAGCCCATGAAGAGCTATATCGTCTCCCGCTACGAGGACGTGGAGAGAGCCTTCAAGGACAAGGACTCCGCCTTCACCACCGACAACTACAGCTGGCAGATCGAGCCGGTGCACGGCCGGACCATCCTCCAGCTGAGCGGGCGGGAGCACTCCGTCCGCCGAGCGCTGGTGGCCCCCGCCTTCCGGGGCAATGCGCTGGAGGAGCAGTTCCTGCCGGTGATCGAGCGCAAC
The DNA here is from genome assembly GCF_003258605.2 of Peterkaempfera bronchialis. Lineage (NCBI taxonomy): Bacteria > Bacillati > Actinomycetota > Actinomycetes > Kitasatosporales > Streptomycetaceae > Peterkaempfera > Peterkaempfera bronchialis. Next base: position 3,175,555 of record NZ_CP031264.1, on the reverse strand, counting down.
TCCCGGGAGCTCATCGACGCCTTCCGCGCCGACGGCGAGGCCGACCTGGTCTCCCAGTTCGCGACCCGCTTCCCGGTCAATGTCATCGCCGACATGCTGGGCCTGGACAAGGGCGACCACGAGAAGTTCCACGGCTGGTACACCTCGGTCATCGCCTTCCTCGGCAACCTCAGCCAGGACCCGGTGGTGGCCGAGGCCGGGCTGCGGACCCGCACCGAGTTCGCCGAGTACATGATCCCGATCATCCAGCAGCGCCGCGACAACCTCGGCGACGACCTGCTCTCCACGCTCTGCGCCGCCGAGGTCGACGGCACCCGGATGAGCGACGAGGACATCAAGGCGTTCTGCAGCCTGCTGCTGGCCGCCGGCGGCGAGACCACCGACAAGGCCATCGCCTCCCTCTTCGCCAACCTGCTCCAGCACCCGGAGCAGCTGGCCGCAGTGCGCGAGGACCGCACCCTGATACCGAGGGCGTTCGCCGAGACCCTGCGCTTCACCCCGCCGGTGCACATGATCATGCGCCAGACCTCGTCGGAGGTGGAGGTCAGCGGTGGGCTGATCCCGGCGGGCGCCACCGTCACCTGCCTGATCGGCGCGGCCAACCGGGACGACCGCCGGTACGCCGAGCCGGACACCTTCGACATCTTCCGCGACGACCTCTCCTCGACCAGCGCCTTCTCGGCCGCCGCCGACCACCTGTCCTTCGCTCTCGGCCGGCACTTCTGCGTGGGCGCCCTGCTGGCCAAGGCGGAGGTCGAGGTCGGCGTCAACCAGCTGCTGGACGCCATGCCCGACCTCGCCCTCCAGGACGGCTTCGTCCCCGCCGAGACGGGCGTCTTCACCCGGGGCCCGCAGTCGGTGCCGGTGCGGTTCACGCCCGCCGACCGCAGTGGGTCGGCGGGCGCCGCGCAGTAGCCGCCCCGGCCGAGCAGTAACCGCCCCAGCCAAGGAGTGTCGCCCGGGGCCTAACCCAGGCCCTGGGCGACCGGCGCGGGACTGAACTCGACCGGTAGGGCCTCCAGCCCCCGCATCCAGATGGACGGCCGCCAGACCAGGGTGGCCGCGTCCACCGCGACCTCCACGTCCGGCAGCCGGTCGAGCAGCACCTCGACCGCGGCCTTGGCGATCACCTCGGCGAGCTCCGGTGCCGGATAGGGGCACTGGTGCTCGCCGTGGCTGAAGGACAGGTGGGCCTGGTTCCCGGCGGCTCCCGCCGCCGCGTCCGGGCGCACCTGGGGATCGGTGTTGGCCGCGGCCAGACCGAGGATCAGCAGGTCGCCCTGGCGGATGCGCCGCCCGGCCAGCTGGGTGTCGCGGGCGGCCCAGCGGCCGATGAAGTTCTGGGTCGGCGTGTCCTCCCACAGCACCTCGTTGAGCGCCTGGCCGATGCTGCGGCGGCCACCGGACAGGGTGACCGAGAACCGCTCGTCGGTGAGCATCAGCCGCAGCGTGTTGCCGATCCAGTTGGCGGTCGGCTGCTGCGCCGCCGCGATCACCGAGATCAGGTCCTGCACGATCTGCTCGTCGGTCAGTCCCGCCTCATGCGCCAGCAGCCGTGAGGGCACATCCGGGCCCGGGCGCTGGTGCCTGCTCTCCACCAGCCGCTGGATCCGGTCCTGGACCCGCCCGTATGCCGCGACCGGGTCGTCGTCCTCCCCGGCGTCGAGCGACGCGGTGAGGTCGCGTACCAGGTCGGGGGTCTCGGAGTCGGGCAGGCCGCACATCTTGACGACGGCCAGCAGCGGCAGCAGGTGCGCGTAGTCGGCCATCAGGTCGGCGGCGCCGCGGCCGGCGAAGGCGTCGATCAGCTGGTCGGCGATCCGCTCGCAGGTCGACTGCAACTCGAACTGGTCGACCCCGCCGAGCGCGTCGCTGATCGCCCCGGAGCGGCGCCGGTGCTCGGCGCCCTCGGTGAAGAGCACCGACGGCTGGTAGCCGACGTAGGGGAGCAGCGGCCAGTCGTCGGGGATGGAGTCCCAGGCGTGCCAGCGGCGGGAGTCGCGGGCGAAGAGCTGGTCGTTGCTGGTGACGTAGTGCACCTCGCGGTAGCCGAGCACCAGCCAGGCGGGCACCCCGCCGTCCAGCACGACCGGGGCGACCGCCCCGTGCTCCCGCCGCAGCTTCCGGTACAGCTCGGCGGTGGTCTGCTGGAACTGCAGCCCGTCCAGCGCCACGGCGCCGGCGTGGGCCGGGCAGCCCGGCGGGGCCGGGGCCTCGGAGGGCGTGTCGGTGTCGGTCATCGTGTCTTCTCCTGGGCCGACGACAGGGAGTACAGGTGGTCCACGAGGCTGATCAGCACGGCCTTGCTGGATTCGCGGTCGCGTGCGTCGCAGTCGACCAGCGGGATGTCCTCGGGGAGTGACAGCGCGTCCCGCACCTGCTCCAGGGTGTGCTCGGGGTCGCCGAAGTTGTTGCGGGCCACGATGAACGGCGTGCCATGGTGCTCCAGCCGGTCGATGGCGTACCAGGAGTCGGCCAGCCGACGGGTGTCGACCAGCACGACCGCGCCCAGCGTCCCCGAGAAGAGGCGGTCCCAGAGGAACCAGAACCGCTCCTGGCCGGGGGCGCCGAAGAGGTACAGCACCATCTGCTCATTGAGGCTGATCCGGCCGAAGTCGAAGGCGACGGTGGTGGTGTTCTTGCCCTGCACCCCGGTGGTCTCGTCGATGCCGAGACCCGCCTGCGTCATGGTCTCCTCGGTGTTCAGCGGGCGGATCTCGCTGACCGAGCGGACCATGGTCGTCTTGCCCGCACCGAACCCGCCGGCTATGACGATCTTGAGAGCGTTGTCCGCGGTGTCCGGCAGGGGGACACGCGCGGCGGGCTCAGATGTTCTGGAGTCCAACGAGTACCTGCTTCAGAAGTTCGGGATCGGGCAGCGCCCGGGAGGCGGCCGACCTCGGGTGGCGGGCGGTGATCCGGCCGGTGTCGTGCAGATCGCTGAGCAGGATCTTCACGATGCTCACCGGCAGTCTCAGCTCGGCGGAGATCTCCACGACCGCCGTCGGCTGCCGGCACATCCGCAGGATCCTGGCATGCTCGGACTGCATGCCGGGAGTCGGCTCGGATTCGCTCAGAATCAGCGTGACCAGGTCGAAGACGGTGTCGTCCACCCGGCTGCGGCCACCGGTGACGGTGTACAGCCGGTCCGGGTCCTCGCTGTCGACCGGTCGTCGGATCATGCCGACCCGCTGTCCGTATCGGAGACCCGGGGCGGCGCGCTCAGGTGCTCACCGATCTGCTCGACCAGCTCGTCCATGTTGTGGCCGATGACCCCGGGGTCGGCGTCGTCCTTGGCCACCACCGCGAGGTGGGCGCCCTCGCCGGCCTCCACGATGAACAGCAGGCCGCCGTGGAACTCGGTCATCGACTGCCGGACCCCTCCGGTGCCGTCGCCGAACTCCACGGAGGCGCCGTGGGAGAGGCTCTGGATGCCGGAGGCGATGGCGGCCAGCTGGTCGGCCTGGTCGGTCGACATCTCGGTCGACCAGCAGAGCTTGAGGCCGTCCCGCGACAGCACCAGTGCGTGTCTGGCCCCGGGGGTCTTCTCCAGGAGGTTCTCCAGCAACCAGTCGAGGCTGCGGTCTGTGGTCTGCATCGCTGCTACGGGGTCGGGCCCGGCGATCACACCGGGCGGAGCCGTCCCCTGCCTCCAATCTCTTCTTGTGCCCTGCCCCCGCCCGGGGAGGTCCCCCGGTTCCCGCACCGGACGGGAGCAGTCGGCGTTGATGGGCGTCGCGTACGGCAGCCAGGCGGTTGCGAGGTCTGCGGCACGGACACCCGGGTTCCGTTCAGGAACGAGTTGTCACTGGCTGGTGTCCGCGCCGCTCTCGGTACCGCTGTCGGTACCGCTGTCGGTACCGGCGCCCCTGACGGCCTGGCGGAAGGCGCGGAAACGTGCGCCGGAGCCGGTCCGGGGGGCCTGCTGCTGCTTGGGCCGGCGGACCGCCTCGGTCCGGGCCTCCGACGCGGCGAGGGTCTGCCCACGGGGCCGCTTCGGCAGGCCGTGCACCTCCGTGGTGTGCGTCGGTTCGGCCTCCGGCTCGGCAGCCGGCGCGGCGGAGGGTGCGGCGGAGGGTGCGGCGGGCGCGGCCCGCCGTGTGGTCGGCCGGGCGGCCGGTCGTGCGGTCTGGGGCGCGGCCTGCGCTGCGGGCTTGCCCGCCCGCGCGGTGGCCGCCGGAGTCGGCGTCACCGTTGGGAGCGTCACCGGCTGGCCCTGCCGGGGCTGGGTGATCAGCTCCCTGGGGATCAGCACCACAGCTCCCGTACCGCCCCGCGAGGACGGCCGGAAGGAGACCGTCATCCGGTGCTTGCGGGCCAGGCAGCCCACCACCGCCAGGCCCAGTCGGGTGCTGGACAGGGTGGTGAAGTCCAATGGCTCGGAGGAGACCGCACGCTGCGCCCGGCTCAGCTTCTCCGGGTTCATCACCAGGCCGCCGTCCTCGATGGTGACGACGACCCCGGCGGCGACCTCCTCCACATACACATGCACTTCTTCGGTGGGCGGCGAGAAGCTGGTGGCGTTGTCCATCAGCTCGGCCAGCGCGTGCATGACGCCCTCGGCGGCGTGGCCGGCCACCGCAGCGGTGCAGGTCGAGTGGTAGCGCACCCGCTGGTAGGCGCTGATCCGGCCCATGGCCCCGCGCAGCACGCTCTCCATCACGATCGGCTTGGTCCAGCGCCGTCCGGAGCGCGCCCCGGTCAGTACCGCGATGGAGTCGGCCAGCCTGCCCGCCTGCGCCGTGGCGTGGTCGAGCTTCAGCAGGTCGCCCAGGACCTCCTCGCTGTGCCGCTCCTCCATCACCCGCAGGTCGGCCAGCATGCTGGTGGAGAGCGCCTGCACCCGGCTCGCGGCGTTGGCGCAGGCCGACATGGCGGCCGCGCGCATCCGCTCCCCGGCGGAGAGCTCCCGCGCCACCGTCTCCAGTACGCGCTGGTGCACGCTGTCGGTGGGCGCGGGCATCTCGGTCAGCGCGGTGTCGACCGATGCGCCGTCCCGCAGCCGCTTCACCAGGTCGGGCAGCAACTCGTCGGCCAGCAGGGCGGCCTGGGTGTCCAGCGCGGCGGTGTGGCTGCGCAGCCGGGCCGTCTCGGAGTCCAGCCGGGCGAGCCGGTCGCGGAGCCGGTCGGACTCGCTGTGCAGCTGGGTCAGGTCGGCGCCGAGCCGGGTGGTCTCCCGCTCCAGCGCCGCACTGCGGTCACGCCAGTGGCGGGCCGAGCGCAGCGCCACCACCGCGGTCGTCACGGCGGCGGTGAGCAGCACCGCCGCAGTCGCTCCGATGGCGATCACGGAGGTCCGGGCCGCCTCGGGGGCCGCGAGGGCCGCCCAGAGGCAGGCGCCGCCGGTGACGGCAGCCGTGAGGGGCAGGGCGGGCAGCGTCCGCCGTAGCTGCGGGCGGAGGGCTGTGGAGGGTGGCATCAGACGGGGTCCTCGTGGGCGGGACTGGTGCGGCGGCAGGACGGTCGCACGGTGTGAGGGTCTCCTGCTGCGCGGCGGCGCAAGGTGCGGACAGGGAGGCGACGGCCGCGATATTCGGCCTGAGGTGCCGTCAAGTGGCTCTGAGTATAATCATGTTGTTCTAACGGGCAGTTCGGGGTGGGCGTGGCAGCGGCCCGCAGCGGTCCCCGGGGGAGCCCGCGTCAGGGGCGGGCCGGGGTGGTGCTCAGGACCCTTTGCAGGAAGTCCGCATTGCCGGCCGACTCCCGCATCCTGGCCAGGACCGTCTCCATGCCCTGCTGCGCGGTCTGGGCCCCCAGCAGCCGCCGCAGCCTGCCGGTGGCGGCCAGCTCGGCCGGGGAGGCGAGCAGTTCCTCCCTGCGGGTGCCGGAGGAGCCGGGGTCGACGGCGGGGAAGATCCGCCGGTCGGCGAGCGCGCGGTCCAGCCGGAGCTCCATGTTGCCGGTGCTCTTGAGCTCCTCGAAGAAGTAGTCGTCGGCCCGGGAGCCGGTCTCCACCAGCGCGGTGGCCAGGATGGTCAGCGAACCGCCCTCCTCCAGAGCGCGGGCGGCGCCGAAGAACCGCTTGGGCCCCAGCAGCGCCGAGGCGTCGACGCCGCCCGAGAGGGTGCGGCCGTTGCCCGGGGCGGTGGTGTTGTGGGCCCGGCAGAGCCGGGTCAGGGAGTCGAGCAGTACGACCACGTCCCCGCCGAGTTCGGCCAGCCGCTTGGCGCGCTCCACCGCCAGGTCGGCGAGGGCGGTGTGGTCCCGGGCCGGCCGGTCGAAGGTGGAGGAGAGCACCTCGCCCCGTACCGAGCGCCGCATCTCGGTCACCTCCTCGGGACGCTCGTCCAGCAGCACCACCATCAGATGGCACTCGGGGTGGTTGCGGGCGACGGCGTCGGCGACGGCCTGGAGGATCATCGTCTTGCCGGTCTTCGGCGGGGCGACGATCAGCCCGCGCTGGCCCTTGCCGACCGGCGCCAGCAGGTCGATGACCCGGGTGGCGAGCCGGTGGGGGGCGGTCTCCAGCCGGAGCCGCCGGACGGGGTGCAGCGGGGTGAGGTCGGCGAAGTGCGGGCGGTGCGGCAGCGCGTCCGCGCGGTGGCCGTTGACCAGCTCGACCCGGGCCACCGTACGGGCGGCGGGGCCGCTCCGGCGGCCGGTGCCCTGCGGCGGCCGGGCGGTGGTGGCCTGGACCAGGTCGCCCCGGCGCAGGTCCAGGCGGCGCACCAGGTCCTGGGGCACCAGCGGGTCCTCCGGGGAGGGCAGAAGGCCGGCGGTCCGCAGATGGGCCCGGCCACCGGCCAGGTCCAGGACGCCGGAGACCCGCACGGGCGGGTCCTCCGACCGGAGGGCCGGGGAGACGGGGCAAGCGGGGAAGGCAGGGGAGGCAGGGGGAGCGGGGGAGACGGGGCGTTCGAGGATGTCGGTCACGCGAAGTCCTTTCGCGAACGGATGGCCCGGCGGGCGGTCGCCCGGCGGGCGGGTGAACGGCCGGGCGGCGGTGGCGGCCGGGGCGCGCACGGCATCGCACGGCAAGGCACGGGACGGGCCGCAGGGAGCGACCGGTCTCGGCGGGAGAGAGAGGCTGCACCCGCTGCCGGTCATGGAAGGACGGGCGGTGGGGAGCCGGTGGAGCAAACAGGCACCGGCGCCGCAAGAAGGCGGCGTACACGAGTGCTCCTGCCGATCCTAGCAGCCGATGCCGCCTCCGGCTGCCCCCTTGCCCGAACAGTGGCGCGACAGCGCAGTAGAGTCGACAGTAGGAATATGCCCTGATGAGGTGAAATCCGGGGATTGATCTCCTGAGGCGGTGCGCGGCCGCCGAGACGCCTCCGGATGAGGAGATGGGACCGGATGGCGGTGATCTGGGACGACGTCCACCTTCTTGACGACGCCCATGAGCGCTTCCTCTCGGGTCGGCCCGTGGGCGAGCAGGTGCGCAGGTCGATCCTCACCTCCTGGCAGCGCTGCCGACTCCAGGGGACCGCGGTCGACCAGATCGACCTGCCCTACCGGCAGGACCTGGACCTGGAGAGCAGCCTGGTCCGCGTCGCCGGTCCGGTGCTCGACCGGCTGGCGTCCACGCTCTCGGGCATGCACGCGGTCGCGGTCCTCTGCGACGAGCATGCGCAGGTGCTCCAGCGCCGCGCGGGTGAAGCGTCGCTGACCCGGCGGCTGGACGCCGTCCAGCTCCTCCCCGGGTTCGGCTGGACCGAGCAGATCGCCGGTACCAACGGCATCGGCACCGCACTGGAGGACCGCCGCCCCGCCTTCATCCGGGGCCGTGAGCACTTCGCCGACACCATCCGGTTCTTCGCCTGCGCGGCGGCGCCCATCCGCGACCCGCTGAGCGGGAGCGTCCAGGGGCTGGTGGACCTCACCTCGCTGCGCGAGGACGCCGACCCGATGATGCTGACCCTGGTCCGGGAGGCGGTCGCCGACATCGAGAAACTCCTGCTCGACCAGATCGGGGAACGGGAACGCGTCCTGCTGCGGACCTTCCTCCAGGCCAAGCGGGCAGGCGGCCGGACCGGCACCGGCGTGGCGGCCGACGAGCTGCTGGACCAGCACGACTGGCTCTTCCTCCAGGAGAAGGCGGCGGAGCTGATCTCCTCCGGGCGGTCCGCCATCGTCGAGGTGACCCTCTCCTGCGGCCAGCTCGTCCCCCTGCTGAGCCGACCGGTCGTGAGCCCCACCGGGGTGACCGGCATCGCCGTCGAGGCCCTGCTGCCCGACGGCAGGCTGCAGAGCCTCGACACCACCCCCGGTTCGACGCCCGTACAGCAGAACGGGACGTCCGTGCAGCAAGAAGGGGACACCGCAGCCGACCCGGCCGCCCTCTGGCTGCCGCCCGCCGCCCGCCCCGGCCCACCCCCCGCCGCCCGCCCGGGCCCCGCGCCGTGCCTCGGCGGCGAGCAGCCGAACGCCACGGACGGATGGCTGCTCGCCGTCGGCGAGCCCGGCGTCGGCCGGCTCGCCCTGCTGGCACGGCGGCGCCTGGGGCTGCTCTGCGACGCCGGCGTCCGCATCGGCACCACCCTCGATGTGACCCGCACCGCCGAGGAGCTGGCCGAGGTCTCGGTCCCGCGCTTCGCGGACTTCGCCGCGGTCGACCTGCCGGACGCCGTACTGGAGGGAGAGGAGCCGATCGGCCCGAGCGGAACGCTGCGCCGGGTCGCCTTCGGCGCCATCGACCAGGACTCCCACCTCTACCAGCGGGGGGCCCTGGTCGAGTACATCCCGACCGCCCCCCAGGCGCGCTGCCTGGCGAGCGGGCAGTCGGTGCTCGAACCCCGGCTGGAGACCGCCCCGGGCTGGATGGACCAGGACCCCGCCCGTGGCGAGATGATCCGCGAGGCCGGGATCCACTCGCTGATCACCGTCCCGGTCTGCGCCCGAGGCGTCGTCCTGGGCGTGGCCAGCTTCTACCGCTCCCGCTTCCCCGGCGCCTTCCAGGAGGACGACCTGTCCCTCGCCGAGGAACTCGTCAGCCGCGCGGCGGTCTGCATCGACAACGCCCGCCGCTACACCCTGGAGCACACCACGGCGCTGGCCCTCCAGCGCAGCCTGCTCCCCCGCGCCCTGCCCGAGCAGAACGCCGTGGAGGTCGCCTACCGCTACCTGCCCGCACAGGCCGCCGTGGGCGGCGACTGGTTCGACGTCATCCCGCTCTCCGGCGCCCGGGTGGCCCTGGCCGTCGGCGATGTGACCGGCCACGGCCTCCACGCCTCCGCCACCATGGGCCGCCTGCGCACCGCCGTCCGCAACTTCTCCGAGCTGGACCTGCCCGTCGACGAGCTGCTCACCCACCTGGACGACCTGGTCGGCCGCCTCGACCTCGAAGAGGACACCCCGGGGGGCGAGGCCGGGATCATCGGCGCCACCTGCCTGTACGGGGTGTACGACCCCACCACCCGGCGCTGCGCCCTGGCCCGCGCCGGCCATCTGGCACCGGCCCTGGTCCTCCCGGACGGCACGGTCGACTTCCCCGACGTGCCCGCCGGACCACCCCTGGGCCTGGGCGGCCTGCCCTTCGAGACCCTGGACCTCGATGTGCCCGAGGGCAGCCTGCTGGTCTTCTACACCGACGGCCTCGTCCAGGGCCGCCACCGCAGCATCGACATCGGACTCGAACGGATGCGCAACACCCTGCTCCGCTGCGGCGGTTCGCCCGAGGAGACCTGCCGGGCGCTGCTGGAAGCGCTGCTCCCCGCCCGGCGCAGCGACGATGTCGCCCTGCTGGTCGCCCGCACCCGGGCCCTGGACGCCCGGCAGGTCGCGCACTGGGAGCTGTCCGACGACCCCTCCGCCGTCTCCCGGCTGCGTACGGCGGTCATCCGGCAGTTGGCCGACTGGGGGCTGGAAGAGCTGTCCTTCACCACCGAACTGATCATCAGCGAACTGGCCACCAACGCCATCCGCTATGCGACGCCGCCCGCCCAGGTGCGGCTCATCCGCGACCGCGTGCTGATCTGCGAGGTCTCCGACTGCACCAGCACCTCGCCGCGCCTGCGCCGGGCCGCCGCCACCGACGAGGGCGGTCGCGGCCTCTTCCTGGTCGCCCAGCTCGCCCAGCGCTGGGGCACCCGCTACACCGCGAGCGGCAAGGCGATCTGGGCGGAGCAGCCGCTTCCGTCCCCGGAGCCGTCCCGGGAGCGGTGATCGACCGCCCAGGGCGGTCCATGGCACGATCGTCGCCCGAGCGGACGGAGGCCGACCGGTGACCCTGCCGCTGTTCGGGCCCGCCGCCCGCACCCCGAGGGAGATCGCGCCGGGCGCGGTGCACCTCCCGGGGTGGCTCACGCCGGAGCAGCAGCGCAGCCTGGTCGAGGCATGCCGCCGCTGGGCCGTCGGCCCGGTGCCGATCCGGCACACCCGGCTGCCCCGGGGCGGCGTGATGTCGGTACGGACGGTCTGCCTCGGCTGGCACTGGAGCCCCTACCGCTACACCCGTACGGCGGTCGACGCGGGCGGCGGCCGGGTCGCGGAGTTCCCCGGCTGGATGGCGGACCTGGGCCGCCGCGCCCTGGTCGACGCCTACCGGGACCCGGCGGCCGGCGACGGCTACACCCCGGACACCGCACTGATCAACTTCTATGACGAGCAGGCCACCCTCGGTATGCACCAGGACCGGGACGAGCGGTCCGACGCGCCGGTGGTCTCGCTCTCCATCGGCGACAGCTGCGTCTTCCGGTTCGGCAACACCGAGCACCGCAACCGGCCCTGGACCGATGTCGAGCTGGCCTCCGGCGACCTGTTCGTCTTCGGCGGCCCCTCCCGCTTCGCCTACCACGGCGTGCCCCGGGTCCTCCCCGGCACCGCCGACCCGGCCACCGGGCTCAGCCGGGGCCGGCTCAACATCACCATCCGGGTCACCGGGCTCGATGACGCCCCCGGGGCGGAATGACGACCGCAGCCCCCTGACGGGCCGGGGACGCCATACGGCACACTGTGCTCCGCGTAGAACCGGCCGGCTCTGCCGACACGTCCCCATGAGGGGCGACGCTGCCGATCCCGACCTGTGGGGGCCTTGAAGTGAGTACGGAGATCTACTTCAGCAACAACTACCGCGACCTGTGCCAGCAGCACGGCACGGGCGCCGGCTTCCAGTTCGAGTTCTCCTGTGCGCGCTGCTACGACACCTGGCGCTCCCCCTTCGAGCCCTACACCGGCGGCCGGGCGGCCGACTGGGTGGGCAAGGCGGTGAACGCGGCCTGGGGGCTGCTCGGCCGTACCGGCAGCACCATCGGCGCCGCCGCCGACGGGCTCGCCGGAGCGGGATGGGGATCGGCCAGGGACTCGGCCTTCCAGCGGGCGATCGGCAACGCCGAGGGCCACTTCAACCGCTGCGCGCGCTGCACCCACTACGTCTGCGGGCGCTGCTGGAACGGCGCCCAGGGCCTCTGCCTCAACTGCGCGCCCGACACGGCGGCCGAGGCGACGGCTGCCCAGCAGCGCGGGCTCAACGACATGGCCGCGGAGCGGGCGTACGCCGCCGGGCAGCGGGACGGGCAGAGCTATGACGTCGACCGCGCCCGGCAGTTGGTCTGCCCGCAGTGCCGCACCGAGACCCATGGCACGCCGTTCTGCCCCGGCTGCGGCCACCACCTCGCCCAGCAGCCGCAGTGCCCGTCCTGCTCCGCCGCGCTGCCCGACGGAGCGGCCTTCTGCCCCGGCTGCGGCACCCGGCGCTGAGGCCGGATCCGCGCCCGCGCCGGGACCGTTGCAGTAACCGGACATCGCGCACATCCGGCTGTGAACTGCGGTTGTCAGGCTGGAAAGCGCCAGGGGACGGCGTCAGAGGTGGAGAGAGCGGGGCGGCGCAGGTGCGGATAGGCAGGGGGGTGGCGGCCGTACTGGCCGCCGCAGGGCTGGCGCTGTCGCTGGCCGCATGCGGAACATCGGGGGACGGGTCCGCGGAGGCCGCCGGAGGGAGGATCCCGGCGGGCCGGGCCACCCAGCAGCACGACCGGGTGCCGCCGCCACCGCTGTCGCCTACGTCGAAGCCGACGCCGGCGACGACGGTCGGCAGGGAGATCCAGCACACCCTGGAGGACGGCGGCCGCAGCGTCGGCCTCACCTTCGACGACGGCCCGGACCCCAACTGGACGCCCCAGGTGCTGGCCCTGCTGAAGCAGCACCACGCCAAGGCGGTCTTCTGCATGATCGGGCCCAATGCGGCGGCCCACCCGGACCTGGTCCGGCAGGTGGTCGCCGAGGGCCACCGGCTCTGCGACCACTCGGTGCACCACAACGAGCGGCAGAGCAGCCGGTCGGACGCCTACAACCGGCACGAGGTCCTGGACGCCCAGCGGGACATCGCCGCAGCCGCCGGGCCGGGGGCGAAGCTCTGGTACTACCGCGCCCCGGGAGGGGACTTCACCCCGGCGATCCGCGCGGTGGCCGCCGACCACGGACTGCGCCCGCTGGGCTGGCAGGTCGACTCCGAGGACTGGCGGCGCCCCGGCTCGGACGCGATCCTCGGCACGGTGCTCTCCCAGCTGAAGCCCGGCCGGATCGTGCTGATGCACGACGGCGGCGGCGACCGTGCGCAGACCGTGGCGGCCCTGCGCCGCCTGCTGGACCGCCTGGACAGCGAGGGCTACACCTACTCCTTCCCCCGCCGCTGAGCCTGTGCCGCCAGGGCGGGGACGGCGCCGCCGGCCAGCACATCGGCGCGCTGGCGCGGGGAGAGCCGGTGGTGCACGCGGTAGTCGTCGCCGGTGGTGGTGTTCCGCACCAGCAGCGTCGGCGGCGCGTCGGCGGCCAGCGCCCGGTGGACGCCGTCGATCCGCAGCCGGTCGCCGACGCTGATCCGGTCGTAGTCGGCGGGGTCGTCGAATTCGAGGGCGAGGATGCCGAAGTTGGCGAGGTTCTGCCAGTGGATGCGGGCGTAGGACTTGGCGATGACGGCGTTCAGCCCGAGATGGCGGGGGGTGATCGCGGCATGCTCGCGGGAGGACCCCTGGCCGTAGTTCTCCCCGGCGACGATCAGATGGCCGCCGGCCGCCCTGACCTCGGCGGCCCGCTCCGGGTAGTCCGGGTCGATGCGGGTGAGGGTGAACGCGGCCAGCTTGGGGATGTTCGACCGGTACGGCAGGGCCTTCGCCCCGGCGGGGGAGATCTCGTCGGTGGAGACGTCGTCCCCGGCCTTGAGCAGCACCGGCCCCTCGACGGTGTCCGGCGGCGGCGGGAAGTCGGGCAGCGCCGAGATGTTGGGACCGCGCTCCAACTGCACGGTGGCGGCCTGCTCGGCGGGCAGCGGCGGCTCCAGCATGGCGGTGTTGACGGTGGCCCGCTCGGGCAGGTCCAGCTCCGGGTAGCCCACCCCGTGCTCGGCCGCCCAGTCGCGGGGGTCGGTGATCCGCCCGGTGAGCGCGGAGACCGCCGCCGTCTCCGGTGAGCAGAGCCACACCGCGTCGTCGTCGGTGCCGGAGCGGCCGGGGAAGTTGCGGGGGAAGGTACGCAGCGAGTTGCGCCCGGCTGCCGGGGCCTGGCCCATGCCGATGCAGCCGAGGCAGCCCGCCTGGTGGATGCGGCCGCCGGCGGCGATCAGGTCGAAGGTGTGGCCGCCCAGGGTGAGGTCCTGGAGGATCTCCCGGGAGGTCGGGTTGATGTCGAAGCTGACCTCGCCGGCGGTCTGGCGGCCCTTGACGATGGCGGCGGCCATCGCGAAGTCGCGCAGGCCGGGGTTGGCCGAGGAGCCGACGACGGCCTGCCCGATCGGCCGCCCGGCGACCTCCCGTACCGGAGTCACATTGCCCGGCGAGGTGGGTGCGGCGATCAGTGGCTCCAGGGCGGAGAGGTCGATCTCCTCGTCCAGGTCGTAGCGGGCGTCGGGCGCGGCGGTGAGCTCGGTGAAGTCCTGCTCCCGCCCCTCGGCGCGCAGGAAGTCGCGGACCGCGTCGTCGGCGGGGAAGACGGTGGCGGTGGCGCCCAGCTCGGCGCCCATGTTGGCGATCACATGCCGGTCCATGGCGGTCAGGCCGCGCAGCCCGGGCCCGTGGTACTCCAGGATGCGGTCGACGCCGCCCTTCACCCCGTGCCGGCGCAGCATCTCCAGCACGACGTCCTTGGCGCTCACCCACTCCGGCAGCGTCCCGGTCAGCCGGATGCCCCAGATGCGCGGCATCCGCACATGGAGCGGTCGGCCGGCCATGGCGAGGGCGACCTCCAGACCGCCGACGCCGATCGCCAGCATGCCCAGCGACCCGGCGGCGCAGGTGTGGGAGTCCGACCCGATCAGGGTCCGGCCGGGGATTCCGAACCGCTGCATATGGGTCGGGTGCGAGACGCCGTTTCCCGGCTTGGAGAACCAGATCCCGAAGCGGCGGGCCGCCGACCGCAGGAAGACATGGTCCTCGGCGTTGCGCTCGTCCGCCTGGAGCAGGTTGTGGTCGACGTACTGGACGCTCACCTGGGTATGGACCCGGTCCAGGCCCAGCGCCTCCAGCTCCTGCATCACCAGCGTCCCGGTGGCGTCCTGGGTGAGGGTCTGGTCCACCCGCAGGGCGATCTCCTCGCCGGGGACGGTCCTCCCCTCCAGCAGGTGGTCCTCGATGATCCGCTGCGCCACGGTGCCCCGGGCACCCGTGGACGGGAGTGCGCTGTCCACAGCCGGCCTCCGCTCGCTCGGTCCTGCCTCCCCCACTCGCCTACCCGGATTCGGCAGCGTCGCCCAGCATCTTCAGGCTGATGGTAATGGAATGGTAAAATCCGACCGAGAACCGCTGCCCCCATCTACCCCGGAGCCCCGCATGGACCACGCAGCCCACGCCCGCCAGACCCTTCTCCCCGGTGTCGGAGTCCGCTACGACCTGGTCACCGAGGACAACCAGCATGTCTCCGTGGTCGCGCACCAGGACGGCCGGCGGTTCCTCGCCTTCCACGACCCCGAGGACGACGACGCCTGCAAGGACACCGTGCCGCTGGCCCCGCACGAAGCCGCCACCCTGGCCAAACTGCTGGCCCCGGACCCCGTCGTGCAGCTCCCCGGGGACATCGAGATCGACCTGGTCACCGAGCACATCCCGGTCACCGCGCGGTCCCCGTACAGCGGCCGGACCCTGGGCGCCACCCAGGCCCGCACCCGCACCGGCGCCTCCATCGTCGCCGTGCTCCGCCGCACCTCCGCCACCCCCTCGCCCACGCCCGACTTCCGCTTCGCAGCCGGCGACATCCTGGTCGTTGTCGGTACCCGCGAGGGAGTGGAAGCCGTCGCAGACCTGATCACAGGAGGCTGACCGCCAGTGCACGACCCCACCGCCCTGCTCATCGAACTCGGCGCGGTCATCCTCGCCCTCGGCATCCTCGGCCGGATCGCCGGGCGCTTCGGCTTCTCGCCCATACCCCTGTACCTGCTGGCCGGACTCGCCTTCGGCCACGGCGGCATCCTCCCCCTCGACGCCAGCGAGGAGTTCACCGCCACCGGCGCCGAACTCGGCGTGATCCTGCTGCTCCTGCTGCTCGGCCTGGAGTACAGCGCCCCCGAACTGGTCACCAGCCTCAAGACCCAGTACCCCTCCGGCGCCGTCGACTTCCTCCTCAACGCCCTCCCCGGAGCCGCCGCCGCCCTGCTGCTCGGCTGGGGACCGGTCGCCGCCGTGGCACTCGGCGGAGTCACCTGGATCTCCTCCTCCGGAGTCATCGCCAAAGTCCTCGGCGACCTCGGCCGACTAGGCAATCGGGAAACACCCGTGATCCTCGGCGTCCTCGTCATCGAGGACCTCGCCATGGCCGTCTACCTGCCGCTGCTCACCGCCCTGCTGGCCGGGATGAGCCTGGCCGGCGGCTCCCTCACGCTGGTGATCTCCCTCGGCACGGTCGGCGCGGTGCTCTACATCGCGCTCCGCCACGGACGGCTGATCAGCCGCGCGGTCTCCTCCGACAACCCCGAGATGCTGCTGCTGGTGGTCCTCGGCCTCACCCTGGTCGTCGCCGGCTTCGCCCAGGAACTCCAGGTCTCCGCCGCCGTCGGCGCCTTCCTGGTCGGCATCGCCCTCTCCGGCGAGGTCGCCGAGGGAGCCCGCAACCTGCTCACCCCGCTCCGGGACCTCTTCGCCGCCGTCTTCTTCGTCTTCTTCGGCCTGAGCACCGCCCCCGCCGCGATCCCGCCCGTCCTGCTCACCGCCGTCCTGCTCGCCGTGGTCACCACCGGAACCAAGATCGCCACCGGCTGGTACGCGGCCCGCCGCGCCGGGGTCAAACCGGCCGGCCGCTGGCGCGCGGGCGGCACCCTGGTGGCGCGCGGCGAGTTCTCCATCGTCATCGCGGGCCTCGCCGTCGGCACCGAACCCCGGATCGGCCCGCTGGCCACCGCATACGTCCTGGTGCTGGTCATCGTCGGCCCGCTGGCCGCCCGCTGGACCGAACCGGTCGCCCGCCGGCTGCGCGGGCTGCGCGGCACCCCGCCGCCCCCACCCGGGTCCTCCGCGCCCGAACTGGCCGACGCCTCCCGCGCCGGGGGCTGACCGGGCCTGGGGGCGGTGACGGGGCTGACCGGGCCGGGGCTGACCGGGCCGGGGCTGACCGGGCCGGGGCTGCCGGAAGGCTCCGCCGGATGGTCCCCACGGGTGGTCCGCAGCGGTCGCAGGCATGGGCCGCGCCGATCGGGGAACCGATCGCGGGCCACCCGTCGCCCCCTCCAGGAGCCCACCGTGCGACTTCCCCTCAAGCCCGGCGACCTCGCGCCCCGCCTGGCGACCGGCGCCTTCATCCTCAACTCGGGACTGACCAAGCGCCGCAGCCTGGACGACGAGCAGACCGCCCGGGCCCTGCACGGCATGGCCTGCGGAAGCTACCCGTTCCTCGAACGGATCGAGCCCCGGGCCTTCCTCAAGCTGCTCAGCGCCGCCGAGATCGCCCTCGGCGCGGCGCTGCTGCTGCCCGTGGTGCCCTCCGCGCTCGCCGGAGCCGGGCTGACGGCCTTCTCCGGCGGCCTGGTGGGCCTGTACCTGCGCACGCCCGGCATGCGGAAGCCCGGCAGCCTCGCCCCCACCGAGCAGGGGCTGCCGCTGGCCAAGGACTTCTGGATGCTCGGCATCGGCCTGGGCTTCCTCACCGACGCCTGCGTCTCGCGCTGCCGCCCGCGCGGACGCGGCTGCCGCTGACCCCCACCTGACCCCCGGAGCGCCACCGACTCCCTACTGTTGCCCCCATGGGCGATCACGACGAACAGACCTGCGGGGACGGCCAGGACGGCAGAGGCGGCCCGGGCGACCGGGCGCCGGAGATCGAGGCGGTCGTCACCCTGGAGATCCGGGTCACCGACTGGCCCGCCCTGCGGGCGGCCGGACACCGGGCGGTAAGCGGACTCCGCTTCGAGGGCGCCGACCCGGAACGCCAGCGCGCCGCGATGGCCGCCGAGGTGGACGAGGGCCCGCAGGGCGCCCTCAATGTGCTGCTCGACCCCGAACAGCTCCTGGAGGGCATCCCCGGCGTGGAACTGCTCGGCGGTGCCCTCACCACCCGGCCCGCCGACGCCTTCGAGCCGGACTTCGCCGAGCTGTTCCCGCTCGACCTGCCACCGGCCGCCGCCCCGGGCGAGGGGTGGCTGCTCACCCCGCGCACCGCCTGCCTGCTGTACGAGCAGCTCTCCGCGCTCGCCGACGCCGGCTACGACGACGTGGAGGAGTACGGCGGGGCGCCGGTCGCACCGGGCGAGGAGCACGAGTGGGCGGTCCTGGGCCGCCTGCCCCGGCTCACCTGGAAGCAGGACGCGGCCTGGCGGCGCCGGATGGCCCGCGCCTTCGACGACCTGGCCGGCGACCTCGCCGACGGCCGCTGGCCGCAGCCCCGCTGCCCGGCCGAGGAGATGGCCCTCCACCTGGCGCTCGCCGACGCCGCAGCGGCCCTGGAGGACGAGCCCGACCACATCGCCGAGCTGATGGACGGCCTCCCGGCGCACCCCTTCGACTACGACTGGACCGCCTGCCGGGCGTTCTTCCCCCGCGACCACGACATCCTGCTGCTGGGTGAACCCGGCGCGGACGGCATCGAGGACCCCGACTCCGAGGCCAACCGCGAACTGGGCCTCGGCGACCTGCGCCCGCCCGCCTGGTTCACCGCCTTCGCCGACGCCGAGCCGCGCGACCCCGACCGGGGTTTCCGCCGGTGAAACCGCATGCGGCCCGGGAAGCGTCTTCCTGGGCAACCGTTCGTCCGTACCCGTGTTCCACCCGAGGTTCCACCCGAGAGACAGGACCGCACCATGGGAATCATCGCCTGGATCATCCTCGGCCTGGTCGCCGGAGCGATTGCCAAGGCCATCCTGCCGGGGCGCGACCCCGGCGGCCTGATCGGCACCACGCTGATCGGCGTGGCCGGGGCGTTCGTCGGCGGCTGGCTGTCCGCCAAGTTCTTCGACCGGCCGATCAGCAAGCACTTCTTCGACCTGCCCACCTGGGGAGCGGCCATCGCCGGGTCGCTGGTGCTGCTGGTCGCCTACCGCATCCTCTTCGGCAACTCCCGCAGCTCCCGCAACTGAGACCGGACCGCGCCGCCCACCGGACCTCAGCGCGGCCCGGCGGGCGCGGCGCGGCCCACGACCGACCCGGCGCGGTCGATACAGATCACATCCACCGCGACCGGCGAGCCGCGCAGCACGCCCAGCGCCTGCTGCCGGGCGGTCCGGGCGACCAGATCGCCGAGCGGCACCCCGGCTGCGGCGCAGAGCCGCACCGCCTCCAGCGCGGTGTTGGCCCGCGCCACCGCCCCCACCAGCGCCTCGTCACCGCCGCCCGCGCGGGCCAGCTCGGCCAGAAAGCCCTTGTCGACCTGGGAGCGGCCGGAGTGCAGGTCGAGATGGCCGGCGGCCAGCTTGGACAGCTTGGCGAAGCCGCCCGCGATCGTGAGCCGGGGGACGGGGTGGCGGCGCAGGTACTTCAGCACGGCGCCCGCGAAGTCGCCCATGTCCAGCAGGGCGTCCTCCGGCAGGCCGTACTCCGCCACCGCGACCTTCTCCGAGGTGGCGCCGGTGCACCCGGCGACATGCGCGTGACCGGCCGCGCGGGCCACGTCGATCCCGCGCCGGATGGAGTCGATCCAGGCGGAGCAGGAGTACGGGACCACCACCCCGGTGGTGCCCAGGATGGAGAGACCGCCGAGGATGCCCAGCCGAGGGTTCCACGTGGAACGGGCGATCTCCTCGCCGTGGTCGACGGAGAGAACCACGGTGACATCCCCGCCGCCCCCGTGGCGGGCGGCCACGGCGGCCACCGCGTCCCGGATCAGCTGCCGGGGCACCGGGTTGACGGCCGGTTCGCCGACCGGCAGCGGCAGACCCGGCTTGGTCACCGTCCCCACCCCGGGACCGGCCCGGAAGACCACCCCGGAACCGGGCGGGCCGAGGCGTACGGTGGCGCGGACCAGGGCGCCATGGGTCACATCCGGGTCGTCCCCGGCGTCCTTCACCACCCCCGCCATCGCCTGACCAGGCGTCAACTCCTCGGCGGCGAGCGCAAAGTACGGCTGCCGGCCACCGGGCAGCGTGACGGCCACCGGGTCCGGGAAAGCGCCGGTCAGCAGCGCGGTGTACGCGGCGGTGGTGGCAGCGGTCGCACAGGCACCCGTGGTCCAGCCGGGCCGCAGCCCGCTGCGCTCCAGCTGGGCCGCCCGGCCGCCCGCCGCCTGCTGCTCAGCCATCCCCCGGCCCCCCGCCATCCCCCGGCCCTCCGACATTCCCCGGCCCCTCGCGTCGGCGGCGCACCGTGAGAGTACTCATCCTGGGCGGCACGGCCGAGGCACGGCGGCTGGCGGCCGAACTGTCCGCCGACCCCGCGCAGCAGGTCACCAGCTCGCTGGCCGGACGGGTCGCCGCACCCCGGCTGCCCACCGGCCGGATACGCATCGGCGGCTTCGGCGGCCCCGCCGGGCTGGCCCACTGGCTGCGCGCAGAGCGGACCGACGCGCTCATCGACGCCACCCATCCCTTCGCCCGGACCATCACCGCCAACGCGGCCGAGGCAGCCGCCGCCGTCCATGTTCCCCTGCTGGTGCTGCGCCGCCCCGGGTGGGTCGCCGGTCCCGGGGACCGCTGGCACTGGGCCGGGTCGTTCGCCGAGGCGGCGGAAGTGCTGCCGACCCTCGGCCGCCGGGTCTTCCTCACCACCGGGCGGCTGGAGGCGGCGTCCTTCGCGGACCTGGCCGACCTGTGGTTCCTCGCCCGGTCGGTCGACGCCCCCGAGCCGCCGCTGCCGCCGCGCACCCGGGTGCTGCTGGACCGGGGGCCGTTCACCGTGGAGGGCGAGCGGGCGCTGCTGCGCGACCACCGCATCGACGTGGTGGTGACCAAGGACAGCGGGGGCACGGCGACGGCCGCCAAGCTCACCGCCGCGCGTGAGCTGGGGATTCCGGTGCTGCTGGTGCGGCGGCCCGCGCTGCCGGGCGGCGTACCGGTGGTGGCGGAGGTCGCGGACGCGGTCGCGTGGCTGGGGGGTCTGGGGCGGTAGGGGTCTGCGGCGGTAGGGGTCTGCGGCGGTACGGGGCGGGGGTTGGGGTTCTACTCCTGGTCGGAGGCGAGGGCGTTGACCGCTGCCGCCGCCATTGCGCTGCCGCCGCGTCGGCCGTGCACCACCAGGTGGTCCAGGGCGGACGGGTGGTCGGCCAGCGCCTGCTTGGACTCGGCGGCGCCCACAAAGCCGACCGGCACCCCGATCACCAGGGCCGGGCGCGGGGCGCCCGCCTCGATCAGCTCCAGCAGCCGGAAGAGGGCGGTGGGCGCGTTGCCGACCGCGACCACGGCGCCGTCCAGCCGGTCACCCCACAGTTCCAGCGCCGCCGCGCTGCGGGTGGTGCCCAGCTCGCGGGCCAGGTCCGGGACGGCCGGGTCGGAGAGCGTGCAGACCACCTCGTTGGCGGCGGGCAGGCGCTTGCGGGTGATGCCGCTGGCCACCATGGCCACATCGCAGAGCACCGGCGCCCCGGCGCGCAGCGCCGCCCGGCCCCGGGCCACCGACTGCGGGCTGAAGGCCAGGTCGCGGACCAGGTCCACCATGCCGCAGGCATGGATCATCCGCACCGCGACCTGCGACACCTCCGGCGGCAGCCCGGCCAGGTCCGCCTCGGCGCGGATGGTCGCGAACGACCGGCGGTAGATCTCCGCGCCGTCCTTCTCGTACTCGATCACAGGGGTCCCTCTCCTTGTTGCGGGCGGAGCATAGTCAGCCGGTGGGTTGGCCGCCTGGGCGTTAGCCGGCGTCGAGCAGGGACCGCACGGACCGCTTGACGGCGGTGACGAAGGCGTCGCGGGTGGTGCCGTCCAGCAGGTCCAGCGAGAGGTACGGGTTGAGGTCCTCCAGCTCCACCAGGAGCAGCCGCCCGTCCTGGGTGCGGCAGGCGTCCACCCGCTGGATGCCGTGGTCCAGGGTGTTCCAGTCCACGAACCGCTGGGCGAACTCCACGTCGGCGGCGTCCGGCCGGTACGGGGCCAGCTCCCAACGGCGGTCGGGGCGCGGGGCGTTCAGCGCGTACTGGAAGACCCGGTCCACGAAGTAGAAGGACACCTCGTAGCGGAAGTCGATGCGCGGCTGGACCAGGCAGCCGTCCAGGGCGAGGCCGCCCAGCTCATCCGGACCGACCACCCGCAGACCTATGGAGTCGGCGCCCAGCTCGGGCTTGACGACATAGGCCGGGGACTGCGGCAGCCGGTCCAGGTGCTCGCGGCGGTCCACGGTGGGGATGACCGGGTACCCGGCGGCGGTGAGGTCCAGCAGATAGCGCTTGCCCGCCATGTCGCCCCGGCCGGTCAGCGGGTTGAGGACCCGGGTGCCACGGGCGGCGGCCTGGGCGCGGAACTCCTCGTACTCGTCGCGGTAGTGCAGCACCGGCCCGCTGTTGCGGACCAGCACCACATCGAACCCGTCCATCAGGCGGACCGCGTCCAGCGGATGGCAGAGGGCCACCGTGAAGTCCTCGCGGAGCCGGGTGGAGAGCTGGATGTCCTCGTCGCAGTAGCGCCGGCCGGCGGCCGGATAGGCGAGGTCGGTGACATGGAGAACGGTCGGCTGCGCGGCCACGCTCGCTCCTCGGGGGTGCGGGGAGGGACCGGCGGGGGTCACCGGCTCCCGCATCATGGCAGCCGTCCATCGGCGGGGCGGAGCGGGGGCGGCCGGGCGGAGCGGGGGCGGTCAGGCGGTGGTCAGGCGGGGTCCATCCGTAGGAACCAGTCGGCCGCCGCGGCGGCGACCCGGCCCAGCGCGCCCGGCTCCTCGAAGAGATGCGTCGCCCCCGGGACCACGGTCACCTCATGCGGCGCCGTCAGGAGCGCGGCGGCCTCCCGGTTCAGCCGCAGCACCTCGCGGTCGGCGCCGCCGACCAGCAGCAGCACCGGGGCCCGTACGCCGCTCAGCGCCTCCCCGGCCAGGTCCGGCCTGCCGCCCCGGGAGACCACCGCCCGCACCTGCGCGGGCCGCTCGGCCGCCGCCAGCAGCGCCGCCGCCGCGCCGGTGGACGCACCGAACAGGCCCAGCGGCAGGGCCGCCGTGTCCGGCCGGGCGGCGAGCAGGTCGACCGCCGCGACCAGGCGGCGGCCCAGCAGCGGGATGTCGAAGCGGTGCTCGGCGGTCACCGCGTCCACCCGCTCCTCCTCCTCGGTGAGCAGGTCCAGCAGCAGCGTCCCCAGGCCCACCTCCTGGAGTGCCCCGGCCACGGCCCGGTTGCGGGGGCTGTGCCGCGAACTGCCGCTGCCGTGCGCGAAGAGCACCACGCCGCGCGGCTGCGGCGGCAGGACGAGGTCGCCGGTCAGCTCCGAACCGCCGGCGGCGAGGTGGATCGTCTCGGTGGTCATGCGGCTCTCCTGTCTCGCCTCTCCCTCCCAGTCTCCCCCGGGGGCCGCCTCGGGCGCGCGCGGTAGCCTGCTGGTTCTGTCGCATCTCGGGCCGCTGGGCCGGGCGGTGCGGCGTTTGGCGCGGTGCGGACGCAGTGGGGTGCTTTGGTGGCGGCGGTACAACGGATCACGACCCGCAACGCCCGCTTCCAGCAGTGGCAGTCGCTGCTCACCAACCGGAACAAGCGGCAGCGGGCCGGGGAGTTCCTGGTCCAGGGAGTCCGGCCGATCACCCTCGCGGTGGAGCACGGCTGGCCGCTGCGCGCGGTGCTCTACGACTCCGGGCGCGTCCTCTCCCGCTGGGCCCGGGACCTGCTCGGCAGCACCCGGGCCGAGTGCATCGCCATGGCCCCGGAGCTGCTGGCCGAGCTGGGGGAGAAGGAGCAGGCCGCGCCCGAGGTCGTCGCGGTGGTGGAGATGCCAGAGGACGACCTGGACCGGATCACGGTCGACCACGGCTTCCTCGGGGTCCTCTTCGACCGGCCGACCAGCCCCGGGAACCTCGGCTCGATCATCCGCTCGGCCGACGCCTTCGGGGCCGACGGGCTGATCGTCACCGGGCACGCCGCCGATGTGTACGACCCCAAGTGCGTCCGGGCGGGTACGGGGTCGCTCTTCGCGCTGCCGACGGTCCGGGTGCCCTCGCAGCGGGAGGTCGTCGCCTGGCTGGACGGCAAGCGCGCCCAGGGGCACCCGGTGGCGGTGGTCGGCATGGACGAGCACGGCGAGGCGGACGTCTTCGACTTCGACCTGACCCGCCCCGTGCTGCTGCTCGTCGGCAATGAGACCTCCGGGCTGAGCGCGGCGTGGCGCGAGTTGTGCGACCACACCGTGAGCATCCCCATGACCGGTTCGGCCAGCTCGCTCAACGCGGCCAATGCGGCGACGGCGGTGCTCTACGAGGCGGCCCGGCAGCGCATCGCGGCCGGGCGGGCGATGGGCTGAGGGGCGCGCGGTTCCGTACGCGGCTCAGTAGCCGATGTCGCGGGCCAGTTCCAGGCCGAGGACCCGGTCCAGGTGGACGAAGGTCTCGAACTTGGAGCCGGCGGGCACCGCGTCGGCCTCGTCGGTCTGGTCGAGTCGGCGCAGCAGGTCCAGGACGGCGGGGGTGTCCAGGCCGGCGGCGTAGCGGGCGCGGGCGGTGCGGACGCTCTCGGCATGCGCGGCGTGGGACGGTTCGCGGGCCCAGTCGGCCACCCGGCGGCGCCAGTGGGCGAGGGTGCGGGCGGCGTCGGCCAGGGTGTCCGGGGTGAGGTCGGCCGGTTCGGCGGGGGCGAGGTCGAGCAGGGCCAGGCGCAGGGCGAGGGGGTCGGCGGGGAGGGCTGCGGGGCCCTGGGCTGGGCCGACGTCGATGTGAGGGGTGTCGGTTTCGGCGTCGGTGGGGTTGGGGGTGGTGGAGATGTGGATGTCGGTGGGGCCGCCCAGGGCGGCGGCGAGGTCGGGGGAGGGGGCGACGGCGGCGGCCGGGTGGGTGCCCAGCAGTTCGGCGTCCCGGGTCAGCGCCTTCACCCGGTCCGGGGGCAGGTCGCCGGGCAGGCCCAGGCCCACCAGGGTCTGCCGGCCGCTGAGCCCGGCCGTACGCAGCAGCACATCGGCGACCAGGAGGACCCGCAGGTCGGAGAGGTACGGGGGATCGCCCTCGCCCGACACCTGGGCATGGACCCGCAGCAGGACTCTGGCCAAGGCATCCTCCGGTCGTTCCGCCGTCGTACAGAGCCTCGTGCCCCCTCGGCCGCGCCCGCACGCGTGCCCGGTGCCCGGCATTCGTGGGACGGGGCGGGGTAGGCGTCCGTCCTGGTGATGATCAGTGTCCCCGAGCATGGGGGAGATCATGGAAATCGGCTTTCTCAAACCGCTTCTCGACCACTCCGGCCCCTGGGCCTCCGTCTATCTGGACACCTCACGCGCCACCGCCGACGCCGCCAAGCTGCGGCAGCTGCGCGAACGCTCGGTGGCCGACCGCCTGGTGGAGCAGGGTGTGGACACCCCCACCCGGTCCGCCGTCCTGGAACGGCTCGCCGCCGAACCCGTCTCGCGCGCCCCGGCCGGGCGGGCGGTCTTCGCCACCGGCGGAGAGGTGGTGCTCGACCTGCCGCTGGACGCCTCGCCCCTGACCGTCGACACCTGGTGGTCGGCGCTGCCGCATGTCGCGCCGCTGATGGGGCTGCTCGGCGAGGAACCGCTCTGCCTGGTCGCGTACGTCGACCGAGGCGGCGTGGACATGGAGCTGCGCGCCCCCCATGGGCGGGAGCCCGTCGGCCAGGCGGAGGGCCGGGACTGGCAGGGCCGGGGGCACCGTACGGTGCCGTCCGACCGCGCCGAGTGGCACTACCGCAACCGGGTCGAGAACCAGCGCAACCGCACGGCGGAGATGGTCGCGGCCGAGCTGGCCCGGCGGTGGCCGGGCAGCGGCGCGCAACTGCTGGTGCTGGTGGGCGACCCCCGGGAGCGGCGGGCGGTGTACGGGCGGCTGCCGGAGCAGCTGCGCGGCGTCACCGTGGAGGTGGACGGCGGGGGACGGGCGGCCGGGGCTTCGACGCGGCTGCTGGACCGGCAGATCGCCGAGCTGTGCGAGCGGTATGTGCGGGAGCGGCTGGAGGAGTTCCTGAGCCGCTTCCGCGCGGGGCGCGGGCGGCCCGGGGAACACGGCGCACTCGGCGTCGACACCGGGCCAGGCGGGGCTGCCGAGGGCATGCCGGCCGTGGTGGACGCGGCGCGGGGCCGTCAGGTGGCGGCGCTGCTGCTGGGACGGGCCGGGGCCGATCCGGCGCGGTCGGTCTGGGTCGGGCCCGAGCCGGAGCAGGTCGCGGTGCAGCGGGGCCAGGTACGGGCCATGGGCGTGCCCGAGCCGGTGGCGGCGCGGGCCGACGATGCGCTGCTGCGGTGTGCGGCGGCGGCCGACGCCGAGGTACTGGCCGTTCCCGACGACGTGGCCGGGCCCGTGGGCGGGCTGGGAGCGGTGTTGCGCTGGGCCGTCTAGAGCGTGGGTGGTGGGGGTTGTGTGGGCTGGTGCGGGTGTCGGCCGGTCCGGGACCCCCCACCCCTACCCGTCCGCCACCCTCCGCCCGTGGGGGGTGGTCTGCTACCTGCCCGTGGACATCCGGCGGGCGATGACCACCAGGTCGATCACCGCGATTACGGCCAGGGCGGCGCAGATCGCGGCGAAGAGGACATAGGTGCCCCGGTTGGGCACCGGGCCGCCGGAGACCGCCTGCGAGGCGAGCAGGGCGAACCCGGCCGTGCCGATGAGGAACAGCGGGGCGAAGATCAGCGACAGCGTCCGCCGCAGCTTGAGGTCACTGCGAGCGGTGACGGGCTCGGTCCCGGTCCGCTCATGCCGCCACCGCTGGGGCCGCTCCGGCGGCCGATACGGCCCGTACACCACCGACCCCCGGGCCCGCCGCTTCGAACCACGCATCGCCTCACCACCTCGCTCAGCGTGTGCGCCTACCCACCCGCCGGCCGCCCAGTCCCGCCCACCCGGAAGGTAGCCCTTGTCGGCGAAGCAGGTCAGGTCGGCCTCGGGTCTGACACGGGGGAGCCCGGACCGGCATTGATCAGCTGGTCGTCCTGACGGGCGCGCTGCTGCGCCCGTGATGACCGCTGAGCTCAGCGTCGAGCGTCTCCTGGGCCACGCGCATGGCCTCGGCGTAGACGGGGTTCTGCAGCCGCTTCCACATCTCGTCCTCAGCGACGTCCTCCACGTGGCTGACCACCCACCAGATGTTGCCGAAGGGGTCCTTGATGCGCCCGCCGCGCTGTCCGAAGGCGTTGTCCGCCAGCGCGGTGACGACCTGCCCGCCGGCCGCGACGGCCCGTGCGAACGCCTGGTCCGCGTCGGTGACGAACACGCGGAGCAGGCTCGGCATGGTGGGCCAGTCCGCGCGCCGGTCGAAGGCCAACACGACGGTGTCGCCCACGCGGATCTCACCGTGACCGATCAAGCCGTCCTCGGTCGCCACCCGCCCGAGCTCCTCCCCGTCGAACGCCTGGGCGACGAAGTCGAGGAAAGCCCCCGTGTCGTCGGTCACGACCCAGGGCGCAACCGTGGTGTAGCCCTCGGGCGCGGCGTTGGTCTGCTCCGGCATGGTGTTCCTCTCGCTGATGATGCCTATCGACGGCGAGAATAGGGACGAAAGAGGTCTGATTCTGTCCTGGATCATCAGCTCCAGGAAACCGTTTGGCGGACCACGGCGACCACTGCTACGTTGCCGGAGGCCGTGCGAGAGAACGAGGAGGTGGTACCCGTGAACGCAGTATCGACATGGGTGCTCCCCTCCGGGGTCACGGTCGGGCGGTAGGTCGTCCGGGAGCGCCGTTCAAGAGCACTCCCGAAAGGCACGACCATGCAGTTCACTTCCGAGCAGCGCCTCGACGACGGCGTCCTCGAACGCGAATTCACCCTCGGTGAGATCCCCGGCACCCTGTGGACGCCTGGAGCCGCACCGGCTCCGCTGATCCTGATGGCCCCCAACAACGGCCTGCCCAAGAGGGAATCCCGGCTGGTGGCCCGGGCCCGGCACTACGCGTCGTTCGGCTACGCGGTGGCCGCCATCGACGCCCCCGGGTGCGGTGACCGGCCCCGTTCCGCCGCCGACGAGCAGGCCCGCGCCGACCTCCGCCGGGCGATGCAGGCCGGCGAGCCGGTCGATGAGATCTTCGAGTCCTTCATCGGCCCCCTGGTCGAAAAAGCGGTCCCGGAATGGCGGACCACCCTGGACGCCCTCCTCTCGCTGCCCGAGATCGGCGGGCCGGTCGGGTACTCGGGGTGGACCGCTGTCGGCGTTCGGCTGGCGGTGGTCGAGCCGCGCATCGCGGCCGCCGGCTTCTTCGCCGGGGGGTACGTGCCCCGCGCCCAGCGCGAGGAGGCCCCGCAGGTCACCATTCCGCTGCTGTTCCTGATGCAGTGGGACGACGAGGGGAACCCCCGGCAGCGGGCCCTGGACCTGTTCGACGCCTTCGGCACCAAGGAGAAGACGCTGCACGCCAATCTGGGCGGGCACGTCGGCACCCCGTGGTTCGAGGTGGAGGACGGGAGCCGGTTCTTCGACCGGCACCTGAAGTGAGGCCGGGCCGTCAGGGCGCCTCCAGACGGTAAGTCGGCTCTCTACCCTGCGGGCCCCTGCCAGCTTGGCAGGGGCCCGCACTATCCGAAGCCATGCAAAGCCAGCCGAGGTCGATCACCTCCAGGGGTGTGTGTGGGGCGCGGCGTCAGCGGTCGTGGGGTGGCGGGTGTTCACGGGGCAGCGGAGGGAAGTGCTTACGGCTGCTGGTGAGTTCGGCGATGCCGAAGTGGATGCGGCCGGAGGTAAGGGCCGGGCGGAGCTTTCGGTCGAGGGCGCCCGTCATCACCCAGGGGGGTACGGGGGTGAGGGCGGCGGCGACGACGGCGTGGCCGCGCCGGGTGGCGGCGGTCAGCCAGCGGGGTTCGACCGTTGCCAGCAGGCCATAGCCGATGGCGGCGACGTTGAGGCGGACCTGGGAGCCGTGGCGGGGGCGTAGGACGGGGCCGATGGCGGGCAGCGGTGTGTGCGGCGGGGCGAGCCCGAGGGTGCGGGACAGACCGCGCATGGCGGCGTCGATGGAGCGGGCGCTCTCGCCGGGGTGGCCGGTGGGCGGGTGCGCGACCAGCAGCATCGGCAGCGGGCGTCCGTAGGGGTCGGCGTCGATCCAGTTCCACGCTCTGAGGCGGGATATCAGGGCTGGTGTGGGTGGGGCGGTCACGGATGATCTCCGGGGCGGACGGTGGTGGTGAGGGCTTGGCGCAGTTCGGGCCCGGTGGGGAGAGGAGCGGTCGGTGGGACTGCCCAACTGGTGTCGTTGCGGGTTCGGGTGTGGGCGGGCGGTACTTCGATCAGGCTGCCTGGGGGTTGGCGGCGGCTTCCGGGGAGCGACCAGCCGTTTGTGCTGCCCGGCTTCAGTAGGAAGAACCACTCGCCGGCGGGCCCGGCGATCACCGGTCCCGTCCAGTGGGCGACGAGGTCATGGGCCGCCGATTTCGGCAGCCGTACCGCGTCCCAGTGCACGCCGACCCGGACACGTTGAACGGTTCGCGGTACCCAGGACGGCGGACGGCCCCTGGTGGGGCGGGGCGGCTTCAGCAGGTGGCGCGGCCACGTGAGCGACCCGCCCCAGCGGGGAGCGTGGGGCCGCTGGACCGGTGGGTCCTCAGGCGTTGGCCAGCTCCCAGGTGGCCAGGCGGAGGTGGTCGTCGAGGTCCGGGTGGGCGGTGCCGTTGCCATGGGGGAGGCAACGACAGAGCCCTTGGCCGGTTGCGCCCGAGGGTGCACGGGGATCAGCACGGCTGTCCCCCGGCGTCCCGTTCACCGACTTCGCGACGCATGGTGCACCGCGCCCACACCGTCTTGCCGGACCCGCCGTGCTCCACCACGCCCCACTCGTCGGCAAGAGCCTCAACCATCAGCAGCCCCCGGCCTGACTCGGCGTCCGGCCGTGACACGACCGCACTCGGCCGTGCTGGGCTCGGGTCGAACACCTCCACCAGCAGCCCGTCGTCCTGAGCCGTGACCCTCAGGCGCGCCAGGCCCACTCCTCGGCAGCCATGCAGCACGGCATTGGCAATCAGCTCGCCCGCAATCTGCTCTATGTCCCGTACCACGTCGCGATCGAAGCCGGCGTCTGCCAACTGCGAGGCCATGTGCCAGCGGGCGAGCCGCACACCTTTGCTGTTCGAGGACACCCACGTGCCCCATGCCAACTGCTCTGGCGGCTTCGGCTGGATGGCTGAGGTCATAGCTGCCCCCATCCGCATGGTGAAGCAGGCTGAGATGCACTTCCGATCAAGCGGTCGGTCAAGCATGGCCCGCTGGGCACCCACTGTTGGGATAGGGGTTCGGCCCCCGTCGTTCTCACCTGCGTCACTTCCCCTGTGTTGAGAGCAGCTGTCCCCGCCGCGGTCCCGAGGAGTCGAGCACTCGGAGGGGAATATGCCGAGAAGATCTGAAACAGCCGCACGCAGGTTGGTCCGGGTCGCTCTCAGCCGCGTACGCTTGGTCACGAACAAGCTACGGTTTGTCAGATGGAGAGTGGACTGACTGCGGGTACGAGTAGTCGAGCAGCAGGTCAGTCAGCGGGGAGACGTCATGGCTGCTCAGCCCTCTGTGGGGCGCCGCACAACACTGACTGATAGTGCTGCGCGGTCGCAGCCCAATGAAGGCCGTATCGCCGGGCACTTGCTCAAGATCACCCGTGAGCGCACGGGCCACACGCAACAGCAGTTCGCCGAAGCTCTGCGGATGGACACCACCAGCGTGCAGGGCTGGGAATCAGGACGTCGGCCTCTGACCGCGATCTCGGTCGGCAAGCTTCGTGAAGTGCGCCGCACCCTGCTGCGTATGGGGGCTGATCCGGGCCTGCTCGTCCTCCTCGGCGAAGCCACTGACGCCGATACCTTGATCTCCTATGCCTTGTCAGGGCGTTCGGGCTCAGACTTGCACGAACACCCGCTGGCGGGCTGGGTCGTCAACCGGGACACCACGCACATGATCGCTTGGTCACTCACGGGTAAGGCACCTGCTGCGTTTCCTCCCTCTACCAGTACCAAAACGCGTCGCCGAGGCCCTGTCGCGGACGCCCCTCTGCTCGGGGCGGACGAACGCATCGCGTTGTTCGCCCATCTGCGTTGGGCCGCAGAACTCGGGCACCGGGCGGGCGACGCGGGGGCGCTGTTGCGGCGCCAAGCGCTGTACCTGTGCTCGTACGACGAAGCCCCAGACACTGCCTCATGGCTCGCGGACATGCGCCGCCACCTCGCCGCGCCTACGCGAGGTCGGTGGACGCCGCATTGGGCTGACTACCGCTCTGTGGCGGCAGGCATGACTCGGCACGGCAACCTCGACGGTATCCACGCGTTCCTCTCTTACGGCATGGATGACATCGGTGAGACCGCGAACCTGAACTACTGGGCCTACTGGCTCGGGCTGGACCCCTTGCCGCGAGCCGACGACTCTTTCATGGTTGCCCGCTCCAACTCCTGGGATCGTCTCGCGCTGCTCCGCCGCCTCACCGATCGCCTTCAACCCCACCTGGGCTGTATCGACCTCAACGTGCGCTCGGTGTGGTCGCTGATCGGTTCCCGGCCGGGCTTGCTCGCGGCTGACCCTGCTCTCAACACCGCTCTGGGCCAACGTGTCTGCGACCTGCTCGACAGTGACGTTGTCTCCCGTCGATCCCGGGCCGACCTGGAGTCTGTCCACTACGGTCTGAGACTGCACCGCGTGTGACCCCCTTGGAGAGGACACCACATGACCGACCAGCGCGACGCAGAGGCCGATGCCGGCACCGTTGGGTACTTCATGGAGCTGGGTGCGCTCAAGCGCGCGAAGCGGTCCGGGTGGTGGATCGCAGGCGTCAAGGACCCCGAGACCATCGCTGAGCATTCCTGGCGGACTGCGGTGATCGGCGCGGTCCTGGCGATGATGGAAGGGGCAGATCCGGCCAAGGTTGCGTTGCTGTGCACCTTTCACGACTCCCAGGAGAGCCGCATCGGCGACATCCCGTGGATCGGACGCCGCTATCTGGTGGCCTCCTCCAACGAGGAGGTCACCGCAGACCAGGTCGCCGACGCGCACCCGGCCGTCGCGGACGGGGTCAAGGCTGTTGTCCACGAGTACGAGAACGGCGACTCCTTGGAGGTCCTGGTCGCTCATGACGCGGACAAGCTGGAATGCGTGATCCAGGGATTGGAGTACTTGCAGCAGGGCTACGCCGCAGCCCAGGAGTGGGTGGACTCCACCCGGGCCAAGCTGAAGACGGCCTCCGCTCTCGCCTTGGCCGAGGCCGCGCAGTCCATGCCCATCGCGGAGTGGCAGCGGACCTACCTTCGCTGAGCCTCGGGGCGGGTCGCTTGGGTGCCGCGGCCTCTGTTTTGGGGCTGGTGGCCGAGGGGTGTCGTCAGGGGGTGTGGAGGGGTGGCTGCCGCATGGTGAGTTGCCACCTGATTTCGCCTTCGTGGCGGTGGGTGGTGGGGGTGAGGCCGGCGGCGGTGGCGACGGCGGCGGATGCTTGGTGGTCGGGGTGGATGTGGGCGATCACGGTGTGGACGGGTTGGTTGGCGAGCCAGGCGACGAGGGCTTGGGCTGCTTCGGTGGCGATGCCGCGTCCCTGCCAGGGGGTTCCCACCACCCAGGCGATTTCGGCGATGCCTCCGTCGATGGTCGCCTGGACCGTGCCGGTCAGGCATGCCTGGTCGCGGAGTCGGACCACCCAGTTGCACCAGGAGACGGCGGGGTCGGGTGAACCGGCGGCCAGGCGTTCATAGCGGGAGCGCAGGGCCTGCGGGGTGGCGGGCGCACCGCCGATGAAGGTGTGCAGGGCCGGGTCGGAGAGTACGGCGGCCATCTCTTCGGCGTGGTCCGCGTGGAGTGGGAGCAGGGTGAGTCGGGTGGTGTGGATGGTCTCGGCCTCGATGTGCACAGTGCCTCCTGGGCGTCCGCCCCTGCGGGCCCGGCTCGGCTCCCAGGGGTGGCCGTTGCAGGGCTGAGGGCGCCGATGGACGATCCCCGGGACCGTAAGAGTGGACACTGTAGACCCGGCGTCGGCGACGAGGACCCCTGGCCGCGCGACCGTGGCTGACCGCTACTGGGCCGGGTTGCTCGACACCTGCGCGTACATCGACCTGGACCTGATCGATCGGTGGTCGTGGTCTGACCGGTGGCCGGTGGTGGCCAGTGGTGGCAGGTGGTGGATGGGATGGGTGAAGTGGAGTGTGGGGTGTTGCTGTACCGGTCTAGCATGGCGAACTGACGGACAGTCGGGGAGCCGAAGGCAGGGGTGGGGAACGATGGCGGACACGACGGACTGGATGCGGTTGGACGCGCGGGGGCCGGAGGCGGAGCCGGTCGATCTGCGCACCGATCTGCCGCACTCGGCCCGGATGTACGACTACTGGTTGGGCGGCAAGACCAACTTCGCCCCCGACCGGACGCTGGGGGAGATGTTCGAGCAGCAGATCCCGTCCATCCGCACCATGGCGCGGGAGAACCGCCGCTTCCTGGGCCGGGCGGTGCGGTACCTGGCCGGGGAGGTCGGCATCCGGCAGTTCCTGGACATCGGCACCGGCATCCCCACCGAGGGGAACACCCATGAGGTGGCGCAGGCCGTCGCCCCGGAGAGCCGGGTCGTCTATGTGGACAACGACCCGATCGTGCTTGCCCATGCCCGTGCGCTGATGGCGGGCGGCGAGCACGGCCGCACCGCGTACATCCACGCGGACCTGTGCGAGCCGGGGAAGATCCTCGCCGACCCGGTGCTGGCCGCCACCCTGGACCTGGACCAGCCGGTGGGCCTCACCCTGGTCGCGGTGCTGATGCTGATCGCCGACGCGGACGACCCCTGGTCGCTGGCCGGGGAGTTGATGGACGCCCTGCCGTCGGGGAGTTGCGTGGCCGTGACCCACCCGGGGGCCGACTTCGACCCGGCGGCGATGGCCCGGATCGCGGAGGCGGCCGGGCAGGGCGGGATGACGCTGGTGCCGCGTACCCGGGAGCAGGTGGCGCGGTTCTTCGGCGACTGGGAGCTGGTGGAGCCGGGCGTGGTGCCGGTGATGGGGTGGCGCCCGGACGGGGAGGCGCCGGCCGACCCCGCCGCTGCCTACTACTGGTCCGGGGTCGCCCGGAAGCCCTGACCGAGGCGCACGGCTGAACCGGGCGCGGCCGGTGTGCGTAGCCGCTGCCGAGGGGGGCCGACGGGCGGCCCCTCGGTTCCGGGGAGTGGTCCATGGCGGTCGGCGGACTCCGGCTCCGGCTCCGGCTCCGGTTGCGGTTGCGGTTGCGGTTGCGGCTGTCGCGGGCGTTCGCGGCCGTACTGGTGCTGCTGTGCACGGTGCCCGCCCTGCTGCTGGTCGGCGCGGGGCGGGCCGCCGCGCACGCCGCCCTGGTGTCCACCTCCCCGGCGCAGGACGCGGTCACCGCGTCCGCCCCCAAGGAGGTCGTCCTCAGCTTCAGCGAGGATGTGTCGGTGCCCTCGGAGGCGGTGCGGGTGCTGGGCCCGGACGGGCTGCGGGTGGACGACCGGCGGCCCGGGCATGCGGGCGGCGACGGCCGCACCGCCCGGGTGGCGCTGCCCGGCCCCCTGGCCGAGGGCACCTATGTCGTCTCCTGGCGGGTGGTCTCCGCCGACAGCCACCCCGTCTCGGGTGGTTTCACCTTCTCCTTCGGCCGCGCGTCCTCGGGCGCCCCGGCGGTCCCGGTCGAGGACGCGGGCGGCGGGGCGGTGGGTGTCCTCTACGACCTCGGCCGGTATCTGGCGTACACGGGGTTCTGCCTGCTGGTCGGGGGTGCGGCCTTCGCGGGGTGGTGCCGGAGGGCGGCGGTGCCGGGGCCGCTGAGACGGCTGGTGCTGGCCGGGTGGCTGATGCTGCTCTCCGCGACGGCCGCGCTGCTGGTGCTGCGCGCCCCGTACGAGTCGGGGGGCGGCCTGGGCGCGGTGTTCGACCTGGCCTCGGTGCGGGAGACGGCGGGTGGGCGGCCCGCCGTGGCGCTGCTGCTGCGGCTGGTACTGGTGGTGCTGCTGGGCGTGGCGCTGCGGCGGGCGGCGGCCCGGCGGGTCGGTACGCGGACGAGCCGGAGGGGCTGGTCCGGGAGTCTGCTGCCGGGGGCGGCGGCCTGCGGCACGGCGGCCACCTGGGCGGCGGCCGAGCATGCCTCGGCGGGTCTCCAGGTCCCGCTGGCCGTGCCGCTGGATCTGCTGCACCTGCTGGCGATGGCGGTCTGGCTGGGCGGGCTGGCGGCGCTGCTGGTCACCCTGTACCGGGTGGCGGACCCGCTGCCGGAGCTGGCGTCGGCGGCGGCCCGCTTCTCGCGGCTGGCGCAGGGCGCGGTCGTGGTGCTGGCGCTGACGGGGGCGTACCAGTCCTGGCGGCAGGTGGGGTCATGGCACGCCCTGGGCGGCACCGGGTACGGCCGGCTGCTGCTGGCCAAGCTGGGCGGGGTGGCGGTGCTGCTGGCCGCCGCCGGGTACTCGCGGCGCTGGACGGCGCGGCTGCGGGCGGCCTCGGCGCCGGTGGACGGGCCTGCGGTACCGGTGGCCGGGGCACAGCGGGAGGAGGGCCCGGAGCGGCGGCGGCTGCGGCGGTCGGTGGCGGCCGAGGTGGGGATCGGCGCCGTGGTGCTGGCGCTCACCGCGCTGCTGACGACCACGGAGCCTGGCCGTACACAGGAGGAGTTCGGCACGGTGGCGGTGGCTGTTCCGGCGCCCACCGTCTACCTGGAGCTGCCCTTTGACACCGGGGCGGCCGGCGGTCGCGGCCGGGGCAGCGTCTCCGTGGTGATGGACCCGGGCCGGGTCGGCGACAACTCCGTACAGGCGGTGGTGCTCACCCGTGGCGGGGCCATCGCGGTGGTGCCCGAGCTGCGGATCCGGATGGCGCTGCCCGAGCGGGGGGTGGGGCCGCTGGAGGTGCGGCTCCAGCGCCGTGGCGCCGCATGGCAGGCCGACGACCTGCGGGTGCCGATGGCGGGCCGCTGGACCGTGACGGCGGTGGTGCGGACCTCCGACATCGACGAGGACACGGTGACCGCCGAGGTGGACATCCCCCCGTACCGGTGAGTGGCGCGGCCCGGGACCGGCTCGGTGCACCCGGGCCGCGCGGAGGCACTCAGGCGCTCAGGCGCCGGTGGCGGCGGCGAAGCGGGCCTTGACGTCATTCCAGTTGACGAGGTCCCAGAGCTTGCTGACGTAGTCGGGGCGGACGTTCTTGTACTGGAGGTAGTAGGCGTGCTCCCAGGCGTCGAAGACCAGCAGCGGGGTGGTGCCCTGGCCGACGTTGCCGTGGTGGTCGTAGACCTGCTCCACGATCAGCCGCTTGCCCAGCGGCTCCCAGGCCAGGACGCCCCAGCCGGAGCCCTGCACGGAGGCGGTGGCGACGCTGAGCTGCTTCTTGAACGCCTCGAAGCCGCCCAGGTGCTCGTCGATGGCGTCGGCGAGTGCGCCGTCGGGGCGGTCCCCGCCGTCCGGGGAGAGGTTCTCCCAGAAGATGGAGTGCAGGACGTGGCCGGAGAGGTTGAAGGCGTAGGTCTTCTCCAGGCCCACCAGCCCGGTGGGGGTGAGCTGGTCCTTGTCCCGGGCCTCGGCGATCTGCTCCAGGGTGTCGTTGGCGCCCTTGACGTAGGCGGCGTGGTGCTTGGCGTGGTGCAGCTCCAGGATCTGCCCGGTGATCGCCGGCTCCAGCGCGGCGTAGTCGTAGGGCAGGTCGGGAAGCGAGTACGTGCCCATCAGGCACAGCCCCTCTCGTTGATCGTGGTCGAGCCGGGACCAACCCTATTGCGACTTACTTGCAATAACCACTTCTCTGCATCAGCATGAGGACAGGCGGGGTCGGCCCGTCAGCTTTCGGGTGACCGCTCCCTGCTCCGGGCGCGGGCCTTCCGACAGGTGATCGTCTTCCCACCCGGCGCCCGCCGGGCCCCTGGCCGGCCCCGCCTCCCATGAACCCCGGGCGTCACCCCCGGGCGGCATGCTCCAGCAGCGCGGCCACCTGCGGGTCGACCAGCCGGTAGCGCACCACCCGGCCGTCCTTCTCACCGGCGGCCACCCCCGCCGCCCGCAGCAGCCGCAGCGCCTGGGAGACGGCGGTGTCCTTCATCCCGGTGGCCACGGCCAGGTCGGAGACGGCGACGGGCCCGACGCGGTGCAGCGCCAGCAGCAGGGCCAGCCGCCCCGGATCGGCCAGCAGCGCGAACCGGTCGGCCCAGGCCCGTACCTCGCCCGGGTCGCCGATCGCCTCGATCGCCTCGCACACCCGGTGTCCGTCGATGGTGCGGTGGGCGGCGCGTTCCGCAGGGACCAGATGCATGGGCTCATCCTCCCAGCCGAGACGGGCGCCTTCCCTGCGGTCGGACCACCCGCGCAGCTCGGCAGCCTTGCCCCCGACGGCGGGCGGCGCTGGGCCGTCCGGGTAGGTGACGGCCGCCGACCGAACCCCCGGGGCCGCCCGCACGTACTGCTGGTGAGCAGCGCTGCTGCACGACCGGGAGGCCGACACCATGGACGAGATCCGCTACACCGTGCAGGGCGGCGACCGGGCGGGCGGGGCCGGCGGCATCCGCCGGTCCCTCGCCCGGGTGGACGGGGTGCATGAGGTCACCGTCGACCCGGGAGCCCGCACGGTCACCGTCCGAGGGAGCGACGTCGAGGGGCAGCAGATCCGCGCGGCCCTCGCCGAGGCGGGCTACGCCGTGGTCGACGCCGCCCCCTGCTGACCCGCACCGCGCCCGCGCCCGCGCCCCGCACCGCGCCCGCGCCCCGGCCCCCGCCCCGGCGGACGCCAGGCCCGCAGCCGCAGGCTGTTGCCGACCACCAGCACCGAGCTGGCCGACATCGCGGCGGCGGCGAGCATCGGGTTGAGCAGCCCCAGCGCGGCCGGTGGGACGAGCACCGCATTGTAGCCGAACGCCCAGGCCAGGTTGGCCCGTACGGTGCCCAGGGTGCGCCGGGCCAGCAGTACGGCGTCCACCACGGCCTCGGGGTCGCTGCGCACCAGGGTCAACCCGGCCGCGCCGATCGCCGCGTCGGTGCCGGACCCCATCGCGATGCCCAGATCGGCGGCGGCCAGCGCGACCGCGTCATTCACCCCATCGCCGACCACGGCGGTACGGCGGCCCGCCGCCCGCAACTCGGCCACCAGCTCGGCCTTGCGCTCGGGTGAGGCGCCGGAGTGGACCTCGCTGATGCCCAGCTGCTCGGCGACCGCGCGGGCCGCCCCCTGCCGGTCGCCGGTGAGCAGCACCGTCTCCAGCCCCAGGCCGCGCAGCCGGTGCACGGCGCGGTAGCTGCCCGGCCGCAGGGTGTCGCCGACCGCGAAGACCGCCGCCGGGCGGCCGTCCAGCTCCGCCAGCACCGCCGTACGGCCGTCCGCCTCCGCCCGCGCCAGGGCCTCCCGCAGCACCCCGGGCAGCGCACCGCCCGCCTCCCCGGGCCGCACCACCCGTACCCGCCGCCCCTCGACCTCGCCCGCCACCCCGAGGCCGGGCGTCGCGGCGAAGCCGGTGGCGGGCGGCAGCTCCCCGCCGGTGGACTGCCGGGCGGCGGCGGCCAGGGCGCGGCCGACGGGATGTTCGGAGTGGTGCTCCACCGCGCCCGCCAGCCGCAGCACCTGTGCGGCGTCCTGCCCGGGGGCGGCGGTGGTCTCCGCCAGCTGCATCCGGCCGCTGGTCAGGGTGCCGGTCTTGTCCAGCACCACCGTGTCGATCCGGCGCAGCGACTCCAGCACCTCCGGGCCGCGTACCAGGATGCCCAGTTCGGCGCCGCGCCCGGTGGCGGCCAGCAGCGCGGTGGGCGTCGCCAGCCCCAGCGCACACGGGCACGCCACCACCAGCACCGCCACCGCCGCCGTGACCGCCGCCTGCGGCCGGACCCCCGCCCCCAGCCAGAACCCCAGCACACCTACCGCGACCGCCAGCACCCCCGGCACCAGCACCCCCGCCACCCGGTCGGCCAGCCGCTGCGCCCGGGCCTTGCCCGCCTGCGCCTCGGTGACCAGCGCCGTGATCCGGGCCAGCCGGGTGTCCGCGCCCACCGCCGTGGCCCGTACCACCAGCGTGCCGCCGACATTGAGGGTGGCGCCCGCGACCGGGTCGCCGGGCCCGGCCTCCACCGGTGTGCTCTCCCCGGTGAGCAGGCTCAGGTCCAGCGCCGACCGGCCGTCCACGACCACCCCGTCGGTGGCCACCTTCTCGCCCGGCCGCACCACGAACTCCCGGCCCGGCAGCAGCTCGGCGACGGGGATCCGGCGCTCCTCGCCGTTCTCGCGCACCCAGACGTCCTTGGCGGCCAGCCCGGCCAGCGCCCGCAGCGCCGAACCGGTGCGTCGCCGCACCCGCCCCTCCAGAAAGCGCCCGCAGAGCACAAAGAGCGGCACCCCGACCGCCGCCTCCAGATAGAGGTGCGCCCCGCCGGCGGCCCCGGCGGTCAGCGAGAACGGCATCCGCATCCCGGGCCGGCCCGCGCCGCCGAGCAGCAGCGCATACGCCGACCAGCCGTATGAGGCCAGCACCCCC
Source organism: Peterkaempfera bronchialis (assembly GCF_003258605.2). NCBI lineage: Bacteria > Bacillati > Actinomycetota > Actinomycetes > Kitasatosporales > Streptomycetaceae > Peterkaempfera > Peterkaempfera bronchialis. Next base: position 3,136,774 of record NZ_CP031264.1, on the reverse strand, counting down.
AGGCTGACCAGGGTGTCCATGGTGGCGGTGGAGTGCCGCAGCCCGCGCAGCGCCCGCCGGTGGATTCCGGCGGCGCCCCAGCACACCACCGGCCCGGCCAGCAGGAAGCAGACCCACTGCCAGTACCGGAATTGCAGCGCGGGCACCATCGACAGCGCGATCACCGGCAGCGCGAACGCCGCGAGCACCGACAGCCGCCGCAACTCGCCCGCCCCGCCGTCGCCATCGCCGTCGGGCCCGTCCGCGGACGCGGTCGGGGGCGCCCCGGCGGCCACGGGCTCGGCGGTGTACCCGGCCCGCTCCACGGCGGCCAGCAGCTCCGCCACCGGCACCCCCGCCGGATGCACCACCCTGGCCCGGCCGGTGGCCAGATTGACCCCGGCGGTGACGCCCTCCAGGCGGCCCAGCCGCCGCTCCACCCGGGAGGCGCAGGCGGCGCAGGTCATCCCGCCGACCGCCAGATCGGTGACCAGCAGGCCGGTGGCGACCGACCCGGCCTCGGCCGTGAGGTCGCTCATCGCATCGCCCCCATTCCGGGCATGCCGCTGCCGTGCGGGCCGTCGGGGGAGGGGCGGAGGCCGGGCGCGGCCGGGGCGGCGGCGCGGCCCGCCGCGAAGGCGCAGATGAAGAGCACCGCCAGCAGCAGGCCGAAGGCGAGCGGGCCCAGACGGGGGCCGAGACGCGGGCGGATACGGGGGCGGAACGTGGTCATGGGTGGGGCTCCGGAGGTGCGGTGGGGCGTACGCGGTCGCCAGGCATGCGGGCCCGGCGCGGCGGGTGCTCCGGGCGGAGCACCCGCCGCGCGGGCGACGAGTGGGTCAGATCGGCCGGGCGGCCTGCGGCGGACCGCGAGTGACCAGCGCGTACGAGAGCAGCAGCAGCCGGGGCGAGCGCGCCCGCCGGGGTGTCCGGCGGCGGACCGGGCCCGCCGTGGCGGGCCGTACCGACCGCAGCAGCAGCAACGGGGCGAACGCCAGCGCGCACAGGGCCTCGAAGACGCGGCCCAGGGCCGCTTCACCGCGCCGCATCACTAGCGCGCAGCCGACGGCCGCCAGCAGATGGGCGGCGGCCATACCGACGGGCATACCGACGGGCATCCCGGCGGCCATTTCGGCGGGCGGCCCGCCGTGCGGGGAGGCGGCGGGCATATCCGCCATGGCGTGCGCGCACCCCGGGCCGGTGGACTGGGCCGACCCGGCGTGCTCCAGCAGCAGATGCAGCGCGGCCTGCACGGTGACCGTCCAGGCACCGGCGGCCGTCGGACCCCCGCAGTGGCCGCCCCGCACCCTCCCCAGCAGCCCGCTCAACAGCCCGCTCAGCAGGGCCGTCCCCGCGAAGCCGACCAGCAGCGCCCGCACCGGCAGTTCCGCCGTCGGCGACATGCCGAGGTGCGCGGCCCCGGCCAGCGCCGTGCAGACGGCTCCGAACACGGTGGCGCGCACGGCACGGGGCAGCGGCCAGGTCGTCACAGTGCGGCCATCGTGGCACCCCGTGACCGCCCTGTCCGCGCGGCCGTCGGCCGTCCGCCGCAGCCGCACGGCCCCGCCCCGGGGAGTTCACCCGTACGGGTGGCACGGCTGCCCCGGCGTGGGCGGCGGCGCCAGGGCCGGGCCGCTGGCCCTCCGCCCGACCGCAGTGGTCAGGGGCGGGCGAGCAGGGCGTTGAGGTCGGCGTAGCCGAGGTCGCCGGTGAGGGAGGTGGTGGTGCCGTCCGTGAGGAGTTCACGGGCGCTGCGGGCGGCCAGCGCATAGGCGGCCACCGCGATGGAGGACCCGGCGCTGACCCGGGCCACGCCGAGGGCGGCCAGCGCGGGAACGGCTGGGGCGCCCGGCCCGACCAGCACATTGAGCGGGGCGTCCACCCCGGCCACCAGGGCGGAGAGGACCTCCGGGTCGAGGACGCCGGGGACGAACACCCCGTCGGCGCCCGCCGCCAGATAGACGGCGGCCCGGTCCAGGGTGTCCCGCAGCCGGGTGGCGGGGTCGCCGACCTGCCGCAGATAGGTGTCGATCCGGGCGTTGAGGTAGAGCGGGACTCCGGCCGCGTCGGCGGCGGCGCGGGCGGCGGCGATCCGCTCGGCCTGCTTCGCCGGGGCCCGCAGCGGTGCGTCGTCGTCGTAGCGGGCGTCCTCCAGATTGATGCCCACGGCCCCGGCGGCGAGCACCCCACGTACGGTCTCCCCGACGCCGTCCGGCTCGTCGGCATAGCCGCTCTCGATGTCGGCCGTGACGGGTACCTCGACGGCGGCGGCGATCCGGGCGACCAGGTCCAGGGCGCGGTCGCGGTCCAGCCGGTCGCCGTCGGCGGCGCCCAGCGCCCAGGCGGCACCGGCGCTGGTGGTGGCGATGGCGGACGCCCCGGCGTCCTCGGCCAGGCGGGCGGTGGCCACATCCCAGGCGTTGGGCAGGATCAGCGGCCGACCGGGGACATGGAGGGAGCGGAGGAGCACGGCACTGTCGTGGAGTGAGCTGGTCATGGCACCACTCCAGCAGGTTCCGCCGCCCGGGTCCGGCGGATTTCGGACCTCACCGTTCCCCGGCCGCCCGGGCAGACGTCGGCGGGCGGGACACTGGTTCGGTACGGGCCGACGGAGCCGACGGAAGGGGAGCGCGGGAGATGGCCGTCAGCTGGGCGAGCGTGGCAGCGCCGGAGCCGCTGGGCGGGGTGAGCGTGGCCGTGACCGCCGCCGGGGCCGCCGCGGTGGCGTTCTCGGCGCAGCCGCCGGACGAGGTACCGGCCCGGCTGGCGACGGCGCCGCCCGCCGATGCCCAGCGGACCGCGCTGGTGGCACGCCAGGTCGGCGAGTATCTGGCGGGGCGGCGGCGGGTCTTCGACTTCCCGGTCGACTGGAGCCTCACCTCGGGCCCGCAGCGCACGGTGCTCCAGGCGCTGCACCGCGCCGTCGGCTACGGCCGCACGGTGACCTACGGGGAACTGGCGGCGGGCAGCGGGGTGTACGACGCCGTGCCGACCGGGGAGCGGTGGGCGGCGGCCCGCGAGGTGGGCCAGATCATGGGGTCCAACCCGGTCGCGCTGATCGTGCCGTGCCACCGGGTGGTCGCCTCGGACGGGCTGGGCGGCTACGGCGGCGGCTACGGCGGGGTGGAGGTCAAACGCTGGCTGCTGACCCTGGAGGGGGTACTGGCGCCCACCCTGGACTGGAGCGGCCCGGCCTGACCCGCCGGGCCGACCGGACCCACCTGACGCACCGGGTTCCCGGCCGTACGGGACGGATGCCCGTGCGGCCGGGGCCCGGGGTCAGGACGCCTTGCGCTGCGGCTGCTCCTCAGCCTCGGCCTCGGCCGCAGGGGTGGCGGCCGTGGGCATGGCCGACGGCTGCTCGGAGGCGGTCACGCGCTCCACCGTCGGGGCTTCGTCGCGCATGGCCTTGGTCTCGGCCTTGAGGATGCGCATCGATTTGCCCAGCCCGCGCGCGATCTCCGGAAGCTTCTTGGAGCCGAACAGCAGGACGACCACGACCAGCACCAGGATCAGGTGCCACGGTTCCAGTCCATTCCTCAACCACACGGTCGTCTCACCCCTTTCTGCATCTCGTGGGCCGGGCCGGTGCCCGGGCCCCTTCTGAAGTATCACCCGGACGGCGAATCTGTCGGGCCCGGTCGCCGGAGTCCGCCGCCCCGGCCGCCTCCGGCCGGTCCACCGCGATCACCGTCGAACCGCCACCGCCTGAGGTGCCGCTTGTCGCATGGCGGCGCCCGGTGATGGAGTGGCCCGCGACAGAGGGCGCAGCAGCCCCACCGCAACCGACGAGGAGCCAGCCGTGCCCCTGATCCAGGTCAAGCAGATCGCCGGCCGTACCGCCGAGCAGAAGCGCGAGATCGTCCGCGAGCTCACCGAAGCCTATGTACGGGCCACCGGCGTCAAGCCGGAGAACATCTGGGTGACCATCGACGAGATCCCGGCGGAGAACTGGGCCACCGGCGGCACCCCGATTGCCGACCGCACCGCCTGACCCTCAGAGGTCGGTCTTGAACGGGTCGTGCTCGGCAAGCAGCTTCTCCAGCCGCGCCTGGTCGACCCGGCTGACCATGTCCGCGCTCTCCTGCCGGTCCCGTACGCACTTGGCCAGGGTGAACGCCGAGGTGATCACATAGAGCAGGCCGACGGCGAGGAAGGCCCGCATCCAGGCGTCCACCGGCAGATAGGCGATCCCCACGGCCAGCGCGGTGCCGGAGAGCGCGAAGGAGATGACCGCCTGCAGGTAGTAGGCGGCAGTGGTGCGCGGCTGCATCGATGCACTCATGGCTGCATCCTGGCCGGGGGTGGTGCGTGCCACATGAGTACGGCTACTCATTTCCGGGCTAGGTTGGCCCTGTGGTGGGACGAATCGACGAACTCGTCATCGACTGCGCCGAGCCGGCCGCACTGGTGCGCTTCTGGGCTGCGGTGCTCGGCGGCCGGCCGGTGGACCGGGAGCCCGACTGGTCGTATGTGGACCCGCCGGACGGGCAGCCCAGACTGGCCTTCCAGCGGGTGCCGGAGCCCAGGCCCACCGGTAAGAACCGCCTCCATCTGGACATCTGCGTCGAGGACATCGAGCAGGCCCGGGACGAGCTGCTGGCGCGCGGCGCCCGGGCGGTCGGCGGGGTGCGGATGGACGACCAGGGGGCTTTCCAGGTGATGCAAGACCCCGAGGGCAACGAGTTCTGCCTGGTGCGTTAGCCCCCGCGGCGCTGGGCAGACGCACGCCAGAGCGCTGCCGCCGGCCGGACCGGCGGTCCGGCTGGCGACTGTGGAGGACCGCGCATGAGTTCCACGGCAGGGCAGGGGACGGGACCGGGTGGCACCGGGGACGATCACGCGCCGGGGGAGACGGTGAGCCGGGGCGGGGTGCAGACCGGCACCATCAGCACCAAGGTCCCCGCCCGGCTGGACCGGCTGCCCTGGTCGGGGTGGCACTGGCGGATCGTCATCGGCCTGGGCACGGTCTGGATCCTGGACGGCCTTGAGGTCACCATCGTCGGCAATATCGCCGGCCGGCTCTCCCAGAAGGGCAGCGGCCTGGCGATCTCCGCCGCGCAGGTCTCCGGCCTGGCCGCCGCCCTCTATGTGGCGGGCGCCTGCACCGGGGCGCTCTTCTTCGGCTGGCTCACCGACCGGCACGGCCGCAAGAAGCTCTTCATGCTCACTCTCTGCGTCTACCTGGCGGCGACCGCGCTGACCGCCGTCTCCTGGACGGCCTGGTTCTTCTTCCTCTGCCGCTTCTTCACCGGCTTCGGCATCGGCGGTGAGTACGCGGCGATCAACTCGGCCATCGACGAACTGATCCCGAGCCGCCACCGTGGCCGGATCGACATCATCATCAACGGCTCCTTCTGGATCGGGGCCGGCGCCGGGGCGCTGGTCTCGGTGCCGCTGCTGAACACCTCCCTGCTGCCCGTGAACGTCGGCTGGCGGCTCGCCTTCGGCCTGGGCGTGGTGCTGGGGCTGGTGATCCTGCTGGTCCGCCGCCATGTACCGGAGAGCCCGCGGTGGCTCTTCATCCACGGGCGCAACCGCGAGGCGGAGGAGGTCGTGGCGGAGGCCGAGCGGATCGTCCAGGACGAGAAGCAGGTGGTGCTGGACGAACCCGACCAGTCGATCACCATCCGGCAGCGGCGCTCCATCGGCTTTGTCACCATCGCCCGCACCATGGTGCGGCTCTACCCGGGCCGCACGGTGCTGGGCCTCTCGCTCTTCATCGGCCAGGCGTTCCTCTACAACGCGGTGACCTTCGGGTACGCGACCATCCTCACCACCTTCTTCGCCGTGCCCAACGGCTTCACCGGCTACTACTTCGCGGTGATCTGCGTCGGCAACTTCATGGGCCCGCTCCTCCTCGGCCCGCTCTTCGACTCGGTCGGCCGCAAGCCGATGATCTCCGGCACCTACCTCCTCTCCGGGGTGCTGCTGCTGGGGACGGCGGCGCTCTTCCGCAGCGGCGCGCTGTCGGCGGTCACGCTGACGCTCTGCTGGACCGTGGTGCTCTTCTTCGCCTCGGCGGGCGCCAGCTCGGCGTACCTCACGGTGAGCGAGGTCTTCCCGATGGAGACCCGGGCGCTGGCGATTGCCTTCTTCTACGCGGTGGGTACGGCCGTCGGCGGCATCTCCGGCCCGCTGATCTTCGCCGACCTGGTCTCCACCGGGAAGACCGCCGACACGGCGCTGGCGTTCTCGCTCGGCGCGGCGCTGATGATCGCGGCGGGGGTGGTGGAGCTCTTCCTCGGGGTGAAGGCGGAGCGGCGCGGTCTGGAGTCGATCGCCATGCCGCTGACCGCAGAGGAGCCGGAGGTGTCGGGTACGGCACCGGCCTGACGACACGCCCGGCGGCACACCTGACGCTCGGTGACCGACTCCTGACGGGGCGGAAGGGGAGGGAAGCCGCAGGTCCTTTCATCTACGACAAATCACCCCTCGTGCCGCTGTCGTCTCCTTTCGCATCTTCCAAGTGGCTTGGAATCGCGGCGTCCTGGGATTAACGTTTGATAACGCAGCGCGGTTGCAAACGCCGTACCAGGACGGCACCGTGCGCCATCGCCTAATCCTCAGGGCGTCGTCCTCGCGGCGCCCGGGAGCCGGGGAACCACCGTTCCTTGGGGTGAATCGGCCGAACGGACCTGCCCGCGCCCTGACGGAGCGTGACCATGCGCGCTTCCGCCCGGGCACGACTCCAGGCCCCGAAGGCCGTAGGAGACCTTCCTGCTCCGAACCCGTCAGCTAACCCGGTAGGCGAGAGGGAAGGAAAGGAGTACGCCTACCGTGGCGTCGTCGTACCGTACCGAGGGCATGCCCTCGACCCTGTCCGCGCCCGCCGAGCAGCCCTGGGGCGCCGTCCACGAGCCCGTCCCCGCCTTCGGCGGCGACCCGGACCGTGGCCGCCACCGGCTGCCCAAGCAGCGCAGCGGGAACATGGGCTCCTCGGCGGTGATAGGCGTCGCCGCGATGGCCGCCACCCTGGGCACCACGGGCTTCACCAGCTACGCCGCCACCACCTCGGCCGAGCACGCCGACGAGGCCCATGAGACCGCCTTCGCCGAGGCCACCGACCCGGGCCTGGCCCTCGCCGCCCGCATCCAGGCGCAGGCCGACAGCCAGCGCACCGCCGCCGACGAGTCGGCCCGCCTCCAGGCCGCCCGGGAGGCCGAGGCCAAGCGCGCCGTCCAGGAGCAGGCCGCCGCCGAGGCCGCCGCCAAGGACCTGGTCGCCAAGCGGGCCCAGGAGGCCCGGGAGAAGAAGGAGGCCGAGGAGCGCGCCGCCCGCGAGGCGGAGCGCAAGCTGCTCGGCACCTTTGCGATCCCGGTCTCCGGCTACACCCTCACGGCCGGGTTCGGGCAGGCCGGCTCCTACTGGTCGCACCTGCACACCGGCCTGGACTTCGCCGTCCCCACCGGAACCCCCGTCAAGGCGCTGGGCATGGGTGAGATCACCTCGGCCGGCTGGTCGGGGGCGTACGGCTACCGCATCATCGAGACCCTGCCGGACGGCACCGAGATCTGGTACTGCCACCTGTCGTCGATCGTCCAGGGCTCCGGCGGCGTGAAGCCCGGCGACGTCATCGCCCGCTCCGGCGCCACCGGCAATGTCACCGGCCCGCACCTGCACCTGGAGGTCCGGCCCGGCGGCGGTGCGCCGATCGACCCCCGGCCGTGGCTCCAGTCGCACGGCCTGGACGTCTGAGACCCGCGCGTCCGCGCTGCCCCTCCCGACTCCGACGGCCCCGGTGATCATCCCCCCGACACCGGGGCCGTCGGCCTGCCCGGATCGCACCGGATCAGGACCGGCTCAGGCGCGGCGGTCCGCCACGACATACGAGGCCAGCGCCACCGCACCGGAGACGGCGAAGACCGAGGGCCACGCGCCGAGCCGCTTCGCCAGCGGATGCGAGCCGGCGAACGCCGCCGCATAGAGCCCGGTCAGCGCCACCGCACCGGCCGTACCCGCCTGCCGCTGCCACTGCCGGGCCGCCACCGCACCGGCCGCGGCCAGCGCGACCCCGCCCAGCGGCCGCTTCCTGGTCCACCGGGCCACGCCATACCCGCCGACCAGCCCGCCCGCCGCCACCACGGCCGTCGGAACCTTCGCCATCGCGCTCCTCCTCCATCTCGGCACTGCTGCTTCTCCGACTCTGCAAACGGCCGCGCATTCCCCCGGGTTCCGGTGCAATACGGACCCACCCCGCCGCACACCCTCCGCAACGCGGCCGGGCACTGCGCGCACGCGGACCCATCCGGCGGCGCATCCTCCGCGACCCCGCCGTGCACCGCGCGCTCAGACCCATCCCGCCACGCATCCTCCGCGACGCGGCCTGGCACTGCGCGCACGCAGACCCATCCGGCGGCGCATCCTCGGCGATGCGGCCGGGCACTTCGTGCACGCGGACCCATCCAGCGGCGCATCCTCCGGAACGCGGTTGGGCGCTGTGGGTACGGGGGTGACCCCTGTGTTCACATCCCGCCGCGCATCCTCCGCGAAGCGGCCCGGCACTGCGGGCACGGTGACCCACCCTGCGGCGCATCCTCCGCGACGCTGCCCGGCACTTCGTGCACACGGGCCCATCCGGCGGCGCATCCTCCGGAACGCGGTTGGGCGCTGTGGGTACGGGGGTGACCCCTGTGTTCACATCCCGCCGCGCATCCTCCGCGAAGCGGCCCGGCACCGCGCGTACGCGGACCCACCCCGCCACACATCCTCCGCGACACGGCCGGGCACTGCGCGCACACAGGTCCATCCGGCCGCGCATCCTCCGCGAAGCGGCCCGATTCTGTGCGCACACGGGGACCGCCCCGCCACTCCGCCTGATGCCCAGTCAGCAGACCGCGTTCAGCGCGGGATCTCGGCGGGGTCCGGCTCGGGTGCCAGGTCCGGGTAGTCGGCGCGCAGCAGGGCGGGCAGGCCCGGGACGGTCCATTCGCCCAGCAGCCGCGCGGCCTCCTCGGCGACCAGGCGCCCATAGCCCTCCACATCGCGGCCGAGCTCCGGAGGCAGCCCCCGGCCCTCGGCGACCATGGCGGTGAGCGAACGGTAGACCCGCTCCAGCAGGCGGTTGCCGAGGAAGAGCCGGGCGTTCTCCGTCGCCATGCCGAGGGTGAGCAGCCGGGTGTGGCCCCACGCCTCCGGGCGGCCGTGCTCCTCCTCCGGCGTGATCAGCTGCGGGAGGTCCGCCCAGGCCGCCGCCCGCTGGTCCGCGTCGCGCTGCCGGAAGGCGTCCAGCCAGGCCCGCACAGCGGCCTGGTCGGAGCCGTCGACGCCGTCCCGGCGGAGCAGCATCGCGTACAGCCGGGGCCAGGTCAGCCGACCCGGCATCCGCATCGCCAGCCGGAAGCCGTCGCCGAACCCGGCCAGCTCCTCGTGGAGCCGGGCCTGCCGCTTGGCGTTGAGGCGCTTGGCCGCCCGCTGGTGGTCGATGATCGCGGCCACCGCGTCCAGGTACGCCTGGTCCCCGTCCGGCTCGGTGTCGGCGGTCATCGGCAGCTGCTCGTGGAGCAGCTGGTCGAGGTCGGCGGCGGTCGGCTCGGGGAAGCCGTCGTGCACCGGTGTACCGGACAGCTCCAGCAGGGTGAGTACGGTGCGCAGTGGCCGCTCCGCCACCTCGCGGCCCTGGGCGGCGCACCACTCCAGCAGATCGTCGGTACGGGTGTGCGGGGTGAGAGCGAGAGCCAGCGCGTCCATCCCCGTACGGTAGCGGCTACCGGCCCACGCGCCGCCCCGGCGTTCACGCCGTCGGCGGGCATCCGGCTGGCGCGGGCCGGGGCGGCGGTGGCACGGTGGAGGGACACGAGTCCGGCCGGTCGGCGCTGTCGTACGGTGCCCACCGCAGGGCTCCCGACCCTCGAAGGCGGGCGGCCACCGCATGGAGCAGACCCTCGCCGTCACCCTCGACCAGCGCGGCGGCCTCACCGTCCTGACCCTGGTCGGTGACATCGACCACGACACCCGCCCGCTGCTGGACGGCCTGCTCACCCGCCTCCCCGACCCGCCCGGCCGGATCCGGGTGGACATGCGCGGCGTCCCCTTCATGGACTCCGCCGGACTGCACTTCCTGGTCGAGCTGCGCCGCCGGCAGACCACCTCGGGCGCCGACGTCCCCACCCTGGTCGGCGTCCAGGAGCAGCCTGCCGGGGTTCTCCAGCTGTCCGGCCTGGACGCCCTCCTCGGCATCGCCGCCTGACGGTACGTCACCTGCCTCGGCCGCCCGTACGGCCCCGCCCGGCGCGAGAAACCCGGCCGCCCGCGTGAGGATGGACCACGGGGCGGCACCCGCCGCCCGAGCCCCCGCACCCACCGGACAGGCCCATGCCCTCCATGCGCGTCGCCCAGGTCGCCGAACCCGGCGGCAGGTTCGAGATCGTCGAGCGGGAGCTGCCGCAGCCCGCCCTCGGCCATGTCCGCATCGCCGTCGAGGCGGCGGGCGTCTGCCACAGCGACGAAGCCTTCGTCCAGAGCACCTTTCCCGGGGTGCGCTTCCCGCTGGTCACCGGCCATGAGGTGGCCGGACGCATCGATGCGCTGGGGGAGGGTGTGGAGGGCTGGGAGACCGGGGAGCGGGTCGAGGTGGGCTGGTTCGGCGGCAACTGCGGCCACTGCCTGCCCTGCCGCGAGGGCGACTTCATCAACTGCCGCAACCTCCAGGTCCCCGGCTGGGCGTACGACGGCGGCTATGCGACCCATATGATCGCCCCGGCCACCGCCCTCGCCCGCATTCCCGACGCCCTCTCGGCCGTCGAGGCCGCCCCGCTCGGCTGCGCGGGGGTCACCACCTTCAGCGCCCTGCGCAGCAGCGGGGCCCGCCCCGGTGACCTGGTCGCGGTGCTCGGTATCGGGGGGCTCGGCCACCTCGGCGTCCAGTACGCGGCCAAGCTCGGCTTTGAGACGGTGGCGGTGGCCCGTGGCCGGGGCAAGGAGGAGCTCGCGCTGCAACTGGGCGCCGACCACTACATCGACAGCTCTGCGGGCGACCCCGCCGGCGCCCTCCAGGCACTCGGCGGGGCCAAGGTGGTGCTGGCCACGGCGGCCAGCGCGGACGCCATGTCCGCGGCGTTCGACGGCCTGGCGCACCGGGGCAGGCTGATCGCGCTCGGCGCGGTGGGCGACCCGCTGCGGATCAGCCCGAGCCAGCTGATCAGCGGCGCCCGCTCGGTGCACGGCCACCCGTCCGGCACCGCGCAGGACGTCGAGGACACCCTTGCCTTCAGCGCGCTCAGCGGCGTCCGGCCGATGACCGAGACGGTGCCGCTGTCGGAAGTGAACGACGCCTTCGCCCGGATGCTCTCCGGGGCGGCCCGCTTCCGCATGGTGCTGCTCCCCGAGGGCGGCTGAGCGATGCGCGCCGCCGCCCCGGGGCCCGGCGCGGTCAGGACGCGTAGACCTGGAACTCGGAGACCTGCCCGGCGGGCCATCCCGTGTTGGCGGTGAAGACCAGCCGCAGATGGCGGACGTCGGCTGCGGCCGGGAAGGTGATGGTGGCGGTGTTTCCGGTGGCCGGGTCGAAGGTGTAGCCGGCCGACCCCGCCACGGTGCTGAACTGCGACCCGTCGGTGCTGCCCAGCACGGAGAGGGTCTGGGTCCGGGTGCTCCAGGCGGCGGCCGGCGGCAGGGTGAGCACGATGCGCCTGGTGCTCGTCCTGGCCCCGAGATCGACCTGCAACCACTGCGGGAAGGCGTTGTTGGCGCTCTCCCAGTAGGTGTCGCGGTTCCCGTCCACGGCATTGCCGCTGACATAGCCCTGGGTGTGGCTGCTCTCCGAGGTGGCCTTTCCGGCGGCGAGGTTGACCGGGGCGCCCGCGTCGGTGGTGGCATTCACCGTGTTCGAGGCGGCCGAGACGTTTCCGGCCGCGTCCTGGGCGGTGACGCAGAACGCATAGGCGGTGGACGGGGCCAGGCCCGTGACGGTGAACGCGGTGGTGCCGGTGGTCCCCAGCAGTGACCTGGTGGAGCCGGTGACGCGGTACACCTGGTACGCCGTCACCCCGACGTTGTCGGTGGAGGCGCCCCAGGCCAGCGACACGGTGGTGGAGCTGTGGCCGGTCACCTGGAGGCCGGTGGGGGCGGTGGGCGGCTGGAGGTCGCCGCCGGAGCCGCCGAGGGGGGAGGTCGGGCGCACCGGGGTCAGGGCGATCTGGCCCTTGAGCATCCTGCCGCCGTCGGCGGTGAGCCTGAGGTAGTAGTCCGAGGAGCAGGCCGTACCGTCCTCGTCCAGCGCCAGCAGCCCCGAGCCGGACGGCACCTGGGCGGCGGTCGCCGCCGTCTTGGCGATCTGGTTCCCCTCGTTGTACTCGTCGAACATGGAGATGTAGATGCCCTGCGCGCCCACCCGGACCATGTTGTAGAACTGCCGCCACATGAAGTCGCCGTGCGCCCGCTGGCGTGCCGTGATGTCCCCGGGCATGACGCACGGCTGGTAGTCGATCCCATGGGCGTTGCAGTCGGCCTGGTCGGGGACGTTGAGGTTGGCGTAGAAGTTGTCCGAGTCGGCCGCGTTGCCGATCCGTCCCACCATCCACGGCGACAGCATGTGGAAGGCGTGGTAGACGTCGAGGAAGCCGGGCCTGGAGTCGTTGACCCCGGTGCGCCAGTAGGTCGGTACCCCGCCCATCACATAGCAGCCCTGGCTCTTGAACCAGTTGACGACCTCCAGGCAGACGGCGGGGGACCAGGGGCGCGCGGGGTCGTTGAAGCCGAAGCCCCAGATGCCCACCACCGGCTTGCCGTTCTGCCGGGCATAGGCGGACGACGCGGTCAGGGCGGACATCTTGCCGGTCCAGTCCGTCTTGATCTGCGACTGCATGTCCGTCCAGTTGGTGACGTCGTACATGATGTAGAACTTCCGGCCGTACGCCTCCGCGGCGGACCGCACCTTCACGGCCATCCCGTCGCGGGTCGGGCCCTCCCCGCCGGTCGGGTTGAAGCGCTGGAGGGCGGCGGTGTCGCAGCCGTTCTGCTGCATCCAGCGGAAGTGGGTGTCCACCGTCTGCTGGTCGTACGAGGAGAAGAGGGTCGCCGGCCGGCCGTCGCCGAGGTTCCCGTACGAGGTCCGGTAGCCCTGGGTGTAGTCGGCCATGTCGGGCCAGGCCCTGATCGCGTTGTTGCTCGGCGAGGGGGACTTGGACCAGTCCTGGCTCCAGTGCCACCAGCCGTTGATCGGCGCCCCGTCGCCGGGGCAGGCGAACCAGCCCTGGTAGCCGACGGTGATCTTTCCGACGACATCACCGGCAGGGCTGGCGGCCGGGGACGCGACCGCTGCCGTGGCGCGGGCCGGTTCGAGCAGCGACCAGGTGCCGATGGTGGACCCGGCCACCATGGAGGCGATGAACGACCGGCGTGAGACTCCCATGTGACTCCTCCGCTCAGCGGCCGCACACCGGGTCCACCGGTACGTGGCTGATGACTGGTTCGCAGTGCGCAGCGAGCCGAGCATGCAATGAACCTGCCAACCAACGCAAGAGCTGTGCCAAAGTCTGCAAGAAGTCGATGACGCCCCTGGATTGCCTCAGCCTGGACGCCACCGCCAGGACCGGCGGGCTTCCGCACCCCTGAAGCCGTGCTCAGAGCAGCCGCCTGATGTCGCCGCGCGCCCGGTAGAAGCCGCCCGCCGCCGACGACCGCACCTCGGCGACCAGATAGCGCGCACCGGGCACCCGGATGTCCTTGGGGAACTGCACCCGCAGCTCCGGGTCGTAGCCCGGCGACACCACCCGCACCCGCAGCCGACCTGCCTCCTGCACACACTCCACGACCACCCCGCCGGACGCCTGCACCACCGCCTCGCTGACGGTCTCCACCTGGGCCGACGGCGCCACCGCCGCCAGCTGCGCGGTCTTGATGTCACGCCGCTCGGGCAGCCGCCCCTGCTGGGCCTCCCGCACCGCCGACTCCGTCGCGTCGATGCAGGCCAGGGAGCCGTCGGTGGTGACGATGTAGAGCCGCTCGTCGCGGTACTGCATGGAGTACGCCGAGCCGCAGCCGGTGCCGAGCTTCCACAGCCGGGTGCCGTCGGCCGCGAAGCAGTAGACCGAGGAGTGGTTGTCCCCGGCGAAGACATAGCGCCCGTCCGGGGAGGTGGCGCAGGAGAAGACCGCCGCGTCGCAGCGGTACCGCGAGCGCACCGCCCCGTCCGCCTTCGCCAGCCGGTACACCCAGCCCCGCCCGGTACCGGCGAAGACCTCGCCCGGCTCCTGCCAGCCGAACAGCACCGGCCCCTCGGTCGGGGTGTGCCACAGCGGCTCGCCGCTGCGGGCGCCATAGGCGTCCACACCGCTGGAGTGGCCGTGGAAGACGCTGTCGCCCGAGCACCGCACCATCCAGCCGTGGCTGCCCTGGCGGCCCTGGCTGCCCCGAGACCACTGGAACTCGTCCTCGTGGTCGACCGTGGTGATGCCGCCCTGCCGGTCCGAGACGCCCAGCACGCCGTCGTCGATGTCGAGCCAGTAGATGTCCACGTCCCCGGCGATCTCATACGCCACGCGCGGCACCTTGCCGCTCAGGTCGTACACCCGGCCGTCGTCGCACCCGGCGTAGAGCCAGAAGTCGTCGGCCACAATGCACTTCACCCCGTCCGGCAGGCCGAACCGGCCGGTGACCCGGCCGTCGTGGGTGAGCGTGTACACATCGCCGCGCTGATTGCCGACATAGGCGTACTCCTCGCCCACGAAGATCCCGAACGCCGGTGCCCCGGAGGCGAACCGCCACAGCACCGGAGCCTGCCGCGCCGTCGAGGTGCTGCTCACCAGCTGGCGCCGCGTCACCGGCCGCGCCTGCCGCCCCCCGGGCACCGCCGGCGCATACCCCTTGCGCACCTTCTCGCCCACCTTGCGGGCCGCTGCCGCCGCCGCCTTCTCCGCACCGGGGAACCTCGACGACCGCACCTGGCCCTGCTCGCCGATCCGCCCGTACCGGATCGTCACCTCGGCGCCGGCGACCCGCACCTCGTAGAACTTGTGCGCACCGCCGCCCTCCTCGGACAGCTCCAGATACGTCGTCCCGTCGGTCGTCCCGTCGGTCGTCACGGCGCTGGTCATACGGGTGGCCCCCTCAGGCGGTCGGATCCCCTTGAGACATCACCGTAGGAGCCACCACTGACAACCGGCCCGGAGCGGATCCGCTCACCGCCGGGGCCGCATCTCCCCGTCGTACAGCGTGCGGTAGTCGGGTACGACGGTGCGGGACGACGGACTCTCCCGGCCCACCGCCGCCAGGAATCCGTCCAGATCCACCGCCGGATCACGGCTCACCGGCCCGCTGAGCGGCGTCTCGAAGTTGTCCCAGTGCACCGGTACGACAATCCCGGGCCGACCCAGCGCCGCGAGCAGCCGGGGGACATAGCGGTGGGTCGCCGTACTGGACGGCACCGCCACCATGGCGAGGTCCGGCCGCAGCCCGTCCGCCTCCCGTTCCGCGAAGTCGCTCGCACCCATGAGGAAGGCCGACGGGCCGTCGCCGATCGTCACCTGGAAGGCCAGGGTGTCGCCCTCCGGCAGGTCGCCGATGGTCGTCGGGGCAGCGGCGGGCACGGCGTTGAGGATGCCCGGGGCGAAGTAGGAGTGCCGCTGGTTGCGGCTGTGCCGGGAGGAGACGGCCTCGACGGTGAACCCGCCGAAGTCCAGCACCTCACCGCCCCGGACCACGGAGAGCTGCGCCGCGTCGACGCCCCAGGAACGCAGCAGGTGGTACGTGGTCTCCGTGCCGACAACCTGCGCCCCGGTGGTACGGGCGAGATACGGGACGTCATTGAGGTGGTCCCAGTGGCTGTGGCTGACCAGGATGACCTCCGGTCGCCCGGCGTGCCGGCGGACGAGACCGGCCTCCGTCCGCAGCTCCGTGCCCGGGTCGAAGCCGCCGCTGAACATGCCGGTTGAAAAGCGGGTGATGTACGGGTCGAAGAGCACCGTCCGGCCGTCCCAGTCGATGCGCCAGCCCGCAGTGCCGAGCCAGCGCAGCGACACCGGCGCCGTCCTGCGGCGTGGGGGCGGCGACGCCGGACCGCCGGCCGCCGCCGCTGCCCCGGCGGGCAGCAGTGGGGCAGCGGCCGCGCCGAGGGCGGCACTCCTGAGGACCGTACGACGGCTGAGCCGACTCCGCTGTGCGTGGTTGTCACTCATGACGGCAGCAGACCAGGCCCGACCTGCCGCCGTCCAAGATCGAGAACCCGCTGCTCCCATATCGGTCCGGCTATGACCGCTGCTCAGACGCCCTTCCGCCGGTCTGCGGCGCGCAGATACTCCACCGCGATCCGCGCGGCCGTACCGATGGCGGCATCCACCTGGGCGCGGCCGGTGGCGAGGTCGAGTGTCCGCGCGAAGACGGCGACCGCATACCGCCCGCCGTCGGGGTAGTGGACGACGCCCGCCTCGATATGGAGTCCCGGCAGCGTGCCCGTCTTCGCGGCGACCACCACCTCGTCGGGGAAGCCCGAGATCAGCCGGTGCCGGAAGACCTGGCTGCCCATCAGGTCACGTACCTGCGCGCAGGCCTCGGGCGGCCCCGCCTCGTCCCGCCAGACGAGCCCCAGAAGCCGGGTGATCTCGCGCGGGGTGGACGCGTTGGTCCGCAGCGGGTCCAGCGCGCTCAGCCGCCGCAGCCGCTCGGCCGGCAGCGACGGATAGACGGCGGCGAACTCCTGCTCGTCGCCCGCCCCTACCTCCGCCAGCATCGTCCGCAGCACCTCCCGAGGGCCACCGACGATCCGGGTGCGGTCGAGGCCGAGTTCCCTGGCCAGCAGCCGCACCGTGTCCACTCCCACCCTGGCCATCAGCAGGTCGGCCGCCGAATTGTCGCTGACCGACATGGTGAAGTGGGCCAGATCGCGCAGCGACAGCTCGACATCGTCCAGGCAGCCCGCCGTGCCCCACCCGCCGAGCCGGTCCTCCGCGGTCACCAGGACCCGTTCCCGTGGGTCGAGTTGCCCCGCCGCGACCTGCCGCGCGAACTCCAGCACCAGCAGCACCTTGAACACGGACGCGATCACGACCGGCTCATCCGCGCCGATCCCGACCCCGCTCCTGGCACTATCCGCCGTTCCCGGGGGCTCCGCACCGACGGCGACGGCATGCAGCCGCGCCTCGGCCCCCGCGTCTGCGAAGACCTTGTGCAGCCTCTCCTCGATCGACATCCGCGTCTCGTCTCCTGTCACCTAGGCTCCCGGGGTGGACCTCTTGCGGCATCTGCGTATCTTCGTCGTCGTCGCCGAGGAGTTGCACTTCAGCCGCGCGGCCGACCTGCTCGGCATGGCCCAGCCACCGCTCAGCCAGTCCATCCGCCGGTTGGAGCGGGAACTCGGCGCCGAACTCTTCGACCGCTCCCGCCGCCAGGTCCGGCTGACGGCCTCGGGCGCGGTGCTGCTGGAGGAGGCCCGGGAACTGCTGGCCCGGGACGACCGGCTCCGTACGCGGGTACTCCGGGCACGCGACGGTGAACTGGGCACCCTGAGGGCGGCCGTCCCGCCGGACACCGCAGCCCCCGTACTGCCCGCGCTACTCGCCGCCTGCACGGACCGTTCGCCGGGCCTCCGCGTCGACCTGCTGGAGGCGACCACGGAGGAGCAGCTGCGGCTGCTCACCTCCGGCCGACTCGACGTGGGGCTGGTCCACCAGCCGGTGGACGCCCCCGATCTGGTCCTGGGCCCGGCGGTGGCGGTGGAGTTGGGGGTCGTCCTGCCGCGCACCTCGCCCCTTGCCCGGCAGCCGGAGGTCGCACTTGACGAACTGTCCGGCCACGACCTTGTGCTCTTCCCCAGGGCCACCGCTCCCGGCTGGTACGACGGCACGCTGGACCTGTGCCGCCAGGGCGGCTTCGTCCCCGGACGTATCCGGCACGCCCGTAACCCCGAGTTCCTGATCGGCATGGTGGCCGCCGGATACGGAGTCGCCTTCGACCAGGGCCCGGTGGCGCGCAAGGAGCCGCGCGTGGCCTGGCGGCCCCTGTCCGGCAGGCCCCTCACCCAGCGGATCGCCGGCGCCTGGCCCGCCCGGACCCCGCACCCCGCCGCCCGCCACTTCGCCGAACTCGCCGCCGCCGTCCTCTCCCCCGCCCGCCCGTCCACCCCACCCGGCCACAGCGCGTTACCACCATCACCCCCGCACCGGCCGTGGTCGGTCGTCTACAGCCACTGAGCCCCCACCCGCGTGCCGCACCCCGGGGCGGACTCCTGCCTCCCCGCGCCCCCCCACGGTGCCCGTCACGCGCCCACTGCTGCCGCGCGCCGGTATCCCAGTCCGATGGTCAGGGCATCACACAAACCACAGCCGCCTGCCCCAGGGAGACCTCCATGACCGACAGCAGACCACGACTGCGCCGCCCCGCGATCTGGGCGGCCACCACCGCACTCGCCACCGCCATGCTGGCCCTCGCCCCCACCCCGGCCCAGGCCGCCCCGCCCACCCTGCTGGAGTGCCTGGGCACCGAGACCACCACCTACCACCCGGGTCTCACCTTCCAGCCGAAGGACATCACCATCACCACCGACGAACGGCTGACCTCCTGCGTGGACGGCGCAGGCCAGGTGACCGGCGGCTGGTACGGCACGCAGTTCACCATCCACGTCGGCTGCAACGACCTCCTCGACCCCTTCCAGGACACCCGGGTCTTCCACTGGAGCACCGGCGACACCAGCACCTTCAGCGAATCCGCCGCCACCAACGCCGTCGCCGGCCAGATCATCACCACCCTCACCGGCACCGTCACCGCCGGCCGCTTCCAGGGCCACACCACGGTCCGGGTCACCACCCTCCTCCAGCCCTCCCTGCTCCTCTGCCTCACCACCGGAGTCACCACCGCCACCGGCGTAACCACCCTCACCATCATCTGAGCCCCCCACAGGGCTACGGGCCTAGGAGGCGAGGTCGAGACGCTACAAGCGTCCGCAGTGACTCTGGACTACGCCATCTCGCTCCGGACTCGTGGCTGCGATGGCACATGCGGTGGCAGTTTGAGCAGAGCAGGGCGAGGTCGCTCAGCGAGGTGTCCGTATCACCGGATATGTGCAGGGGAACGGTGTGGTGGACCTCGATGTATCCCTCTCCGAGAGATCCGTAGAAGTCGGCGAAGTCGAAGGCGCAGACTTCGCAGCTCAGGGGAAGGCTAGCCCTTCGCACCGAGGCGATCTTCCGGCGGCGTAGGGCAGGGTTGCGCTCGCGGGTGCGGTGAAGTCTGGCTAGCAGGCGGCCTTCAGGAGCGGTCCAGTCATCGAGGTCGGCTTCTTCCTCGGCCGCGCCCACGAAGATCCCGGCCGAGACGATGTGACGGATCGTTTCTGCCGCAGTCACCATCCTCGTAGGGTCTGCGATGAACGCGTCGACCACCAGCCTGGTGGTCCTGCCGCCTCGGGTGGTCTTGCCCGCGTACGTGGGATGCGCGGTGGCGATGTCCGTGCTCTTGCGGCTCACGCTGCCGGGACCCCGGAAGGCGTCGCTGCGAGCTTCATGTCCGTGGAAGGGCAGGGCGCGCAGGACTGCTGAGAGCTCGTGGACCCTTGGGTCGTTCTCTCGAAGCTCCCGCCAGTCGTTCTGAACGACGACTGCGCAAGCGAGCAGAAGCTCATCCCATACCCAGGCTGGATTCCCCATAGTCCGACATCGTATGCACGTTCGAGATGTGGCGGTCGGGGGCCGCCCGCTCGATCTCCATGGCCCTCAGTGGCGGGAGAGTTCTCCCGCACGCAGTGCGCTGACGAACGCGCTCCACGCCATCCCCGAGTAGCCGAGCTTGGGGCCGTGCGGATCCTTGGAGTCGCGTACGAGGACCTGAGGGGCATCCCCAGAAGTGCCGGTCACCTCCACGCAGTTGTTGTTTCCGCCGCTGTAGCTGCTCTTCTTCCAAACGTCGGGGCTGATCACGTGCTCTCCTCTGTGAGCCTGTGGGTGTCTGCCAGCCGATCGATGAGCTCGCTGGACTCCGTGGTGGGAAGTGCCGACGCGCGTAGGCGTTCAAAGGCGTCAACGTACACGCTCACCTCTCGTTCCTCCTCGATGTATACGGCGCCTGTCAGGTTTTCGGCCAGGGCCACGTCGAGCCCGGTGGTGCCGGCGAAGCTGAGGAGTGTGAAGGCTCCGGCGACACCGGGGTGGGGAGTTGAAGTCAGAGGAAGCACCTGGATGGTGACGTGTGGGAGCTCGGCGATCTCCAGGAGACGCCGCAGCTGGTCACGCATGATGTTGGGGCGGACGGTGCGTTGGCGCAGGGCTGCCTCATGAATGATGGCCCAGACAGACAGCGGCGGACCAGAGCGCGTAAGAACGGACTGCCGGGCTGCCCGCAACTCGGCGAGCCGGTTGACCTCGTCCGGCTCGCTGCCCATGTTGATCGCCGCGATCACCTCACGGGCGTAGGGGGTGGTCTGGAATAGCCCCGGAATCAGGGTGACTTGGTACTCGCACATCCGTGAGGCGTCGGTCTCCAGGCTGATGAAGTCAGCGTAGGCCGGGTTCAGTACGTCGCTGTAGTTCTGCCACCAGCCGCGTTTGGAGCCTTCACGAGCCAGGCACTCCAGCGCGGCGGCCAGGCCGGGGTCGTCGACGCGGTAGAGGGTGAGCAGGTCCTTGATTTCTTTGAGGCGGATGCCGGATCGGCCGTTCTCAAGGCGGCTGATCTTGGCGCGATCCCAGCCTGTAGCCTCCGCGACCTGATCAAGAGTGAGGTTCGCCTGCCCGCGAAGCTGCCTCATCTGCACGCCGAGGCGACGGCGTCTGACTGTCGGTGTCGGGCTCTGTGCCATGGCACAAGTCTGGCCAGAGCGGGCTGCTGAGGCCGAGTATCGCGCTGCATCTTCACTCTTGAAGGTGAACGGCGCAAGGTTGCGATGGCAGATCGCAAATGAGCCAGCACACTTGCGGGTGCGGAGGGTGCTCACATGGTCGCTCTCCGCATCCATGGTTAGCCTTGCTGATCTCCGGGAGGCGGCATGCTCGCATGTCAGTGCGTGCAGAGGAAGCGGTGGGATCTCGATTTCGAGGCTCGGCCTGAGGTCGTTGGCGCTCTGCGCCGGATCATGCGTACACACCTGCGATCGTGGGGGCTGTCGCACCTGGCTGAAGGGGCGCAGCTGATCCTCAGCGAGCTGGTCACCAATGTGATCGAGCATGTGGGAACGAGTGTGCCCAGTCGACTCACGGTGATGATGCGAGACGGGTTTCTACGCATTGAGGTCCACGATCCTGACGGTGGCGGTGCGACGCCGACATCCCGCCATGCGGCCGAGCATGCGGAAGGAGGTCGAGGGCTGGAGATCGTCGGCGCACTCGCTGACCGCTGGGGGGCGGATCAGGGCGGCCCTGGCAAGGTCATCTGGGCTGAGCTGGATGGCGGGGTGGCTGGGCCCGCTGGGCATGCCGGTGGCCACCGGGTGGATCGGGCTGAGGCTCTGCTGTTGCTGTATGGACCGGCGCCAGCGCTTGTAGGGGCGGAACTGCGAGTGGGGCCAGTGTTGATGAGGGAGACCGCCGTCGCGCTGTTGGTGGACCTTATGAACTGGCTGTCATCCCATGGATGGGATCCAGGCGAAGCGCTCGATCAGGCGCACACGCGCTTCGAGTCGGAGGGTGATGCGGCGTGACGAGCCCGATCAGCTCGGAACTGGTGGAGGCCGTCACTGAGGAGTTTGATGCAACTGAGGACGTCTGGGCAGATTCTCTCAACCTCGGCAACCTGCTTGGGGCAGCACAGCACTTCGGTGCGTTGCCGGGGTTGGAGCTCCAGCAGTTGCTGGTATTGGACCAAGAGAACGATGAGTTCCTGTTGACGCTCCAGGTGTCCCCACGGATTGTTCTCTGCTCGGAGCTGATCCGCTGGGACAGAGTCCGACCACCTGCTGGTGTCGCAGGTCCCCAAGCCGTTGAGCATGTGCTCAGACGGCTCGGGGAACTGGCGTTTGTCCTTCGGTTCGACTTCGAGCAGGATGCAGTGCTACGGCCAGTCGGGGCGGGCAAGGATCAGCCAGCGGCGATTGCGGAGTAGGTCCAGACGTCGGCTGGCAGTTGGTGGTCCAGCTTCCAGACGATGCCCATAGGGTTGCTGCCCTCATGTGACTCGTAGTGGGCCGGGCCGAGGAGCATCCAGGGCTGAGGGCCGCCGATGTCGGTCTTCTTGTAGCGGCGGACGAAGAGCAGCACATGGGTGCCCTTCTCTCGGTGCTGCTGGTAGCGCAGGCCAGTGGGGGAGCTCTCCGAGGTCTGGTTTTGGGACTCCCAGTGGAAGACATCCGGGCCCATGGCGAAGTCCCTGTACCGAGTCTGCGGAGAGAAGTCCTTTTCGTCCTTTTCCAGGGTGATGAGCAGTGCGTCAGTCTTGATGTTCTGACACCACTTCACGCCCTCCCGAAAGTTACCTGGAAGGAATGCTCCCAGGCCGGCTTGGCCGAGAGCAGGCAGGATCTCCTCGCGGCTGTATGAGGCGTGAACGGCGAGTGGGATACCGATCTGGGAGCCCAGCAGCGGGATCGGGATGTGCTCGGTGTGTTCCAGGCCGTGGTCGAGGATCTGGCGGAGTTCGCTGCGGAAGGCTACCTGCGGGCGGAGTGCGTCGAAGCCCTTCTGGTAGGTGGCGAAGCCTCCGCCAAGCGGCCAGAGGGAGAAGAACAGCATGCGGGCGAACGCCTGCTCCTGCGATGACAGCTCCTCGTAGCGGGGTGCGTCATCTGACAGCAGCTTGGTGTAGGCGGAGATCCGGAGCGGGTCGTCCACGTGGAGAAAGGCGGACGCTCGCTTCGACAGTTCGGCTTCACCATCCGGGACGGGGTCGGACAGCAACTTGGCGCGGCGGAGCAGGCCGGTCCAGGAGTTGTTCGAGCGGTAGAGCTCCTTGAGTTCGCGATTGCTCTCGCGTAGGTAGGCGGCCAGCTTCGGCTCGCCGTACTCGCTGATCTCTTTGGCGAGTTGGGTCGCGTTGATCTTCAGCTGGCTCCGGACGTTGTCCAGCACCCGATCCTTCGACTTGCGGTCGAGGATGATCTGGCAGCCCGAGGGAAGCCGGGGGAAGTCGTCCTCGATGTGGTCAGCCAGGCGATTGCGGGTGAGGTTGGTCAGCGCGCGGAACTGGTTCTCGAAGCGGAACTCCTTGCGGTGCATGCCAATGAAATCCAGGACTGTGAGGACGGCCTTGTTCTCGCTTCGGCGCAGACCACGCCCAAGCTGCTGGAGGAAGACGGTGGTGCTGGAAGTCGGCCGCAGTAGAAGCAATGTGTCGACGTCCGGGACGTCCAGCCCCTCGTTGAAGAGGTCCACGGAGAAGATCACCTGCACGGAGCCGTCCCGCAGCCCGCTGAGAGCGGCCTTCCGCTCCTCGGTTGGTGTCCCCCCGGACAGAGCCTTGGCGTTCAACCCGGCACGGTTGAAGTAGTCAGCCATGAACTTGGCATGGGCCACCGAGACACAGAAGCCAAGTGCGCGTATCGAACCTGGATCGGCGATCTTGTCTTGGACCGCTTTGACGACCAATCGAGCCCGTGCGTCGTTGCCAGTGAAGAGGTTGTCGAGCTCGGCGGGGTCGTAGGTGCCGCGCTTCCATTCAAGCCCGGTCATGTCGGTGTTGTCGGCGATGCCGAAGTAGTGGAACGGACTCAGCAGCTCGTTCTCCAGCGCCTCCCACAGCCGCATCTCGGCTGCGATGCGGCCGTCGAAGAACTCGTCCTGGACGTTCTTTCCGTCCGTCCGCTCGGGGGTCGCTGTGAGGCCAAGCAACTCCAGCGGCTGGAAGTAGTCGATGATCTTGCGGTACGTGGGTGCCACACCGTGGTGGAACTCGTCGATCACGATGACGTCGAAGTGGTCCGGCGAGAAGCGGTCCAGGGTTCGAGCATTGAGGGACTGCACGCTGGCGAAGACATGTGTCCAGTCCCGAGGCACCTGGCCATTGACCAGGCACTCACCGAAGTTGGCGTCGATCAGCACCTCCTGGTAGGTGCGGAGCGACTGGTCCAGGATCTCCTTGCGGTGCGCGATAAAGAGCAGCTTGAGGTCGCGCTGATGCTTCTTGCGGAGGGCTCTGTAGTCCAGGGCCGCCATGACGGTCTTGCCCGTGCCCGTGGCCGCCACCAACAGATTGTGGTGCCGGTTGTGGATGGACCGCTCGACCTCCAGACGCTCCAGCATGTCCTGCTGGTGCGGATAGGGGCGGACCTCAAGGCCGGAGAGGGAGATGGTGGCAGTGGTTCGGTCGGTCTTGCCGCTCGCCTCGCTTAGAGCCCTGTCCAGGAGCTCAGCGTCTCGATCGGGGTCGTAACTCTCGAAGGACGGGTCGTGCCAGTAGGCGTCGAAGGTCGCTTCGAACTTCTTGAGCACTGCCGGCGTGGCCACGGAAGACAGGCGAACGTTCCACTCCAGGCCGTCAAGCAGGGCAGCCTTGGAGAGGTTGGAACTGCCGACATAGGCGGTGTCGAAGCCGCTGTTGCGGCGGAACAACCATGCCTTGGCGTGTAGACGTGTGGAGAGCAGCTCGTAGTTGACCTTCACCTCGGCGCCGAACTCCCGAACCAGACGATCGAGAGCGCGTCGCTCGGTGGCCCCGATGTACGTCGTGGTGATGACACGGATCCGGACGCCACGCTGATGAGCAGCCCGAAGGGCACCTTCGAGGACGCGGACGCCATGCCACTTCACGAAGGCGCAGAGCAGATCCACACGGTCGGCTGTGGCGAGTTCGCCGCGCAGCTCCGAACCAAGGTTGAGATCGTCCGGGGAGTTGGTGAACAGTGCAGTGTCCGACAGCGGGGTCAACGGCCGCAGCTGATAGACGCCCTCAGCTTCCTGCTGGGCGAGGGTGACCAGTTCTCGCGGGCCGTCGGCCACCCGCTCTATCCACTCGCGAGCGCCATTGAGGGTGGCCAGGTGGTCCAGGATCTGGTTGGCCGCGGCGACCCGTTTCTCATGGTCGAGTGACTTGAGCAACCGGGTCACCGTGTCGGCGATGTGGCGGGCCAGTACATGGGAGCTGGACTCCGTGCCCACCGACTTGTGACCGGCCAGCCATCCCTCGGCGCTGAGCTCCCGGAGCCGTTCCTCCAGCCTGTCCGTGATCAGCTTCTCGTAGATGCCAGGGACGGCCTGGAGGTGGACCGGGTGAGTCATTGCGGCTCCTGACGGTTGGCAGTGTCCTTGGTATAGCAGGGGCCACTGACATTGCGGGCGCTGTGCCCATGGCGAGCTTCAGGACAACTCCAGGGCCCGTTGAACTTCCAGTTGCCGCTGCTCATCGCACCTCGCCGCACACTGCGGGCGACCGGCGCGGCCGGTCGCGTTCACGGGAAGGTATCGGGTGGCGGCTGCGATGGGAAAGCTGCCCTGTGCTCGGGGTGCGTCAGGGGCGGGGGGTCTTGTGGCCGTGGACGGATGTGTATTCGGTGGCCAGCCAGGGGCCGAGGTCGTCGATCAGGAGGGTGAGGACGGCCGGGTCGGCGGTGGGGGTGCGGGCTGCCGCTGCGGCCCGGCGCAGCTGGTCGGCGCGGTCCGGGTAGTAGCGGGCGAACGCCTCGGCGGAGGCGGTGAGGTCGCTGGTCCAGCCGCCCCAGCGCGGCATCACCAGGGTGAACCCGGTGCGGACGATCCGGCGGGCGACCCGGCGGCAGAGGGCCCGGCGTTCGGGGGCCGTGCGGGCGGCGGCGGCCTGGGCGCGCCAGCGGGGGAGGAGCAGGGCCAGGTCGCCGTTGGTCTCGCGGGCCAGCAGGGAGGTGGGGCGGTAACGGGGCAGCCGTGCGGCGAGGTCGTCGCCGAGCAGCGGGGTGCAGAGGCAGGCCAGGAACCAGCCCAGGTCGTACCGCTCCAGGTCGCTCAGCAGGGTGGCCCTGTCGTGCAGCAGCACGCCCACCCCGTCGACCTGCGGGAAGTCGGCGTCCAGGGAGGCTTCCAGCGCCCTGGCGTCTGCCCGGTCGGCAGCGCCCGGCCGGTGGCGCAGCGCGAGCAGCAGGTCGAGGTCGGAGACGCCGGGGACGGCGGTGCCGCGCGGGATGCTGCCGTACAGGTAGGCGCTGTGCAGTCGGGCGGGGCCGAAGGCTGCGGCGATCCGGGTACGGGCGGCGTCGACCACGGCGGCGAACTCCTCCGGCACCAGGCCGAGGGAGCCCTCCCGCGCGATGAAGCCGTGGTCGTCCAGTCCGCTACCGGTCATGGCAGCACCCTGCCGCGCCCCGACGCCCCACGTCGAACCGGTCTCCGCTCAGCCGGCAGCCGCCCCCGCCCCGGCCCCAGCCCCAGCCCCCGAGGCCGACGCGAGCGGACGGGCGTCGAAGACCACCCGGATACGGGTGATCAGGCCGCCCTCCACCCGGCTCCAGTTGGCGACCGGCACCGGGTCCGCGACCGTGGTGTGCAGCTCGAACCAGGTCAGCACATCGCCACCGTCGCGGAAGACCTTCCGGACGACGACATCGGTGACGATCCGGGAGAGTCCCTCGATGCCCCGGATACAGTCGTCGGCGCCCCGCACCCGGGCGAGCGGCCCGCTGAACTCCACGTCGTCGGCGAGCAGCGACCTGAGGGCGGTGAAGTCCCTGGCCTTCCAGGTCTCGAAGTAGGCGGCGGCGACCTGGGCGGCGTCGGCGGTCATCGGGGTCTCCTTCAGCGGAATCGGGTGCCGTGCCGCCATCCTCCGGCGCCGCCCGTCCATACGTCCAAGAGCTGGTACGACTCGTCGCTAGCATCATCGGTTATGGAGCTGCGCCAGCTGGAGTACTTCGCCACCGTCGCCGAGGAGGCCAACTTCACCCGGGCTGCGGCCCGGCTGCATGTCGCCCAGCCCGGCGTGAGCGCCCAGATCCGCAAGCTGGAACGCGAACTCGGCCAGGAACTGCTGGACCGCTCCGGCCGCACCGTCCGCCTGACCGAGGCGGGCGCGGCCGTGCTCCCGTACGCCAGAGCCGCGCTCGCCGCCGTCGCCGGGGCCCGCGAAGCGGTGGACGAGCTGGCCGGGCTGGTACGCGGGCAGGTCACCGTCGGCACGGTCACCTCGCTGGGCCCGGACATCGACCTGCCCGGGCTGCTGGCGGCCTTCCACCACGACCACCCGGCGGTGGAGACCGGCCTGACCGAGGACACCTCCGACCGGCTGGTCCATGCCGTCGCCACCGGCAGCACCGACCTGGCCGTGATCGGCCTGCCCACCGCCACCCCGCCCGGGGTGGCGCTCCAGGTCGTGGTGGACGAGCCGCTGGTGGTGGTCGTGGGCCGCGACGACCCGCTGGCGGCCAGGACCTCCGCCACCCTCCGCGCGCTCGCCGACCGGCCCCTGATCAGCCTGCCCCCGGGCACCGGGCTGCGCACCGCCCTGGACCACGCCTGCGCCGCAGCGGGCCTCCGACCCCGCATCGCCTTCGAGGCCGGCGACCCCAATGTGCTGGCGCGGCTCGCCGTACGCGGCCTGGGCGCGGCCGTCGTCCCCGAGTCCCTGGCCCGCTGCTACGCCGACCGGCTCCACATCCTCACCCTGACCCGCCCCCGGCTGCGCGGCCGCCTCGCCCTGGCCTGGCGGTCCGCGGGACCGGTCGGCCCCGCCGCCCGCGCCCTGGTCCGGCATGTCCGGGCGGCGCTGCCGGACCGCGGCTGACCCTGCCGCACACCAGCCCGCACACACCAGCCCGGACGCCGGCCCGCACGCCACCCCCAGGAGGGTGGCGTCCGCGACCGCGCCGACCGCGCCGACCGCGGTCTGCGGAGCGCAGCCGTGCGCGTACAACGCGTACAAGGGGAACCCGCCGCCCCCGCCCCCGCACGCCGAAGGGGGCCGCAGCCGGACGGCCGCAACCCCCTCCGACCCGCCTCAGGACGCCGGGATGCCCACCGGCAGCGCAGGCGCGTCAAGGGCGGCGAGGATCGCCTTCACCAGGGCGACGGTGTCCCGCGCCACCGCCTCGACCGCCTTGGCCGCCGCAGCCGGGTCATTGGCCCGGAGCGCCGCCAGCAGCGCCTGCACATCCGTCCGGAGCGCCGCGATGGCCTGCTCGACGGTCGGGATGGCAACCCTGTCGCGGGTGGTCCGCTGGTGGCGGTCCGGCACCCCCTGCCCGGCGGACTTCCCGACCTTGGCCGCCAACTCCTCCGCCGCGTTGCCCAGCGCGGAGGCGCTCTGCTGCGCCTCGGTGGTGCCCGAACCGTGCTTGGCCGCGACGACCAGGTCATTGACGCGGTGCGTGACCGTGCCCAGGGAGGACAGCACGTCGAGCGTGCGGGCGGCGTCGGTCCTGGCGTGCGGGGCGGGGGCGACCGGGGCGGGCCCGGGGGCCTCGTCCCGGTCGGCGGTGGCGATGGCGACCCCCGCACCGGCGGTCAGCGAACCGGCGAGCAGGGCACCGGCGATTACGGCTGCGAGCCGTCTGTTGCGCATGGCAGAGCCTTTCGGGAAGAGACGGGCGTACCCCTCCACGGATGTCACGGCCTGCCACGCTCCGCAATCGGAGCACCACCGAACGTACTAACGCCCCGCCCCGCCCCCTCAGCTGCGGCCGTACGAGCACGGCGCGGCCGCCGCCACCTCCGCCAGCACCACCGCCGCGACCGGACGGCGCTCCCACAGCCGGTGCAGCAACTCCCGCTCCCGCACCGTGAACTCCGCGACCGGCGTCGAACCCCGCTCCGCCCGCCGCCGCAGCAGCGCCAGCGCGGTGGCCAGCGCGATGTACTCGGCCACCGCCCGGCCGCCCGCCGGCCCGTACAGCGCCCGCGCCCGCCGCCGCGCCCGCCCCCGCAGCCGCATCGCCGACAGCGCCGCCGGCTCGGCCGGGCCCAGCCAGCCCGCCCAGACGTACACCGGAAGCTGACGCCCGACCACCTTCAGCTCATCGCTGCGCGACCACACCGACAGTCCGATCAGCCCGCCGAACGCCGGCACCATGAAGACCCCGTACACCAGCAGGAAACCGCCGGTGCCCAGCGACGCCGCAGCGTTCCATGTGCCGTGCAGCACCACCGCCGCCAGCCAGCCGCCCACCGGCGCCGCCACCCGCAGCAGCCGCCCCCGGCCGACCGCAGCCACGCCGAACCCGATCCCGATCAGGGCGGTGAACAGCGGATGCGCGAACGGCGACATCACCCCGCGCAGGACGAAGGTGTACACGGTGCCGCCCATGCCGTTCCCCACCGCCTGGTCCTCGGTGTAGGAGCGGCCCAGATAGAGCACGTTCTCGGTGAAGGCGAAGCCGCAGGCGACAAAACCGGCCAGCACGATGCCGTCGATCACCGAACCGACGTACCGCCGCCGCACCAGGAAGAGCAGCAGCACCGCCGCGCCCTTGCAGCTCTCCTCCACCAGCGGCGCGACCACCGCGGAGCCGATGGTCTCCCCCCGAGGGCTCTGATGCGAGGCCAGCAGCCCGGCCGTCCAGCTGTTGGCCCAGATGGCGACCAGCGTCGCCGCGCACGCCCCCCAGCCGAAGCAGAACAGCAGGCTGCGCAGCGGCGCCGGCTCCACCCGGTCCAGCCACGCCAGCGACCCCAGCACCAGCGGCACCGGCAGCACCGCCAGACCCAGCCCCACCAGGAAGCCGGGCCGACCGGTCTGCCGCTCCACCATCGCCAGGATCAGCACCCCGCACAGCGCCAGGAAGGCCGCCGGTGCCACCAGCCGCACACCCCGGCCCACCGTCGGCATCCGCCGCCGGAACCACGGCACGGAGTCCTGCGGCCGGGCGTGCGCGGAACACCACGGGCCGACCGGCTGCGGGCTGCTCACGCCACGACCTTAGGGGAAGCACCGCACCCGGGGGAGGGCTTACGCACACCCTGAGTGGCGCCCACCGCACCTAACGTGACACCTGCCGTGACACCTGCCGTGGCACCGCGAACGGGCCCGTCAGCGCCGCCGGAAGAGCAGATCGTGCACCCGGTGCCCCTTGGCCAGGCCCTGCCGCTCGAACTTGGTCACCGGCCGCCACGCGGGCCTCGGCGCATAGCCGGGCACGCTGCCGTCCTCCAGCACCGTGCCGTCGCCCTCGGGGTGCAGGTTCACCAGTTCCGGTGAGGCGGACAGCACCTCCAGCATCTGCTCCGCGTACGGCTCCCAGTCGGTCGCGCAGTGCACGGTGGCGCCCGGCGCCAGCCGGGAGACGGCCAGCGCGACGAACTCCGGCTGGATCAGCCGCCGCTTGTGGTGCTTGCTCTTCGGCCAGGGATCGGGGAAGTACACCCGCAGCCCGGCCAGCGACCCCGGCGCCAGCATGTCCCGCAGCAGCAGCACCGCGTCACCCGCCGCCGGCCGCACATTCTCCAGGCTGTCCTGCTCGACCCGGGCGAGCAGATTGCCGTGGCCGGGGGTGTGCACATCCACCGCCAGGATGCCGGTGCCCGGGTCGGCGGCAGCCATCGCCGCCGTGGTCTCGCCCATCCCGAAGCCGATCTCCAGCACTACCGGCAGCGCACCGCCGAACAGCTCCGCCAGATCCAGCGGCGTCCCGTCGATCGGCGTCCCGTACCGAGGCCACAGCCGCTCCAGCGCGCTTCCCTGGGCCGAGGTCAGCCGACCGCGCCGAGGGTGGAACGAACGGATCCGCCGCTCCCGGTGCTGCTCGGGCGTGGCGGCGTGCGGGTACGGGCGGGAATCGGTGGAGGCAGTCACAGTGCACCCATCCTACGGGGACCGCCCCTACCCCCGGCCCGCGTCCAGCGCCGCCAGCGCCCGCCGTGCCACCTCCCGGCCGATCGGCAGCGAAGCGGTCGCCGCCGGGGACGGCGCGTTCAGCACATGCACCAGCCGGGACGGCGCCGCAGCCCTCGCCTCCGGGTCGAAACCCGCGAACGCGAAGTCGTCCAGCAGCGACCCGTCCCGCGCCACCGCCTGCGCCCGCACCCCCGCCGCGGCCGGCACCAGATCCCCCGCCGACACCTCCGGCAGCAGCCGCCGTACGGCCGCCGTGAACGCCCGCTTGGACAGCGAGCGGTGCAACTCGCCCACCTCGTACCGCCAGTGCCGCCGCGCGACCCGCCAGGTCCCCGGGTACGCGACCGTGTCCGCCACATCCCGCAGCCGCACCGTCCGCCAGTCATAGCCCTCCCGGGCCAGCGCCGGCACCGCATTGGGCCCCACATGCACCTCCCCGTGCACGCCCCGCGTCAGATGCACCCCCAGGAACGGGAACGCCGGGTCCGGCACCGGATACACCAGCCCCCGCACCAGCCCCTGCCGCTCCGGCGCCAAGGTGTAGTACTCACCCCGGAACGGCACGATCCGCACCCCCGGATCGTCCCCGGCCAGCCGCGCCACCCGGTCGCTCTGCAGCCCGGCGCAGTTCACCAGCACCCCGGCCCGCAGCTCGCCCCGGCGCGTCCCCACCGTCACCCCGTCCGCCCGGTGCGCCACCGACCGCGCCTCGGTCGCCGGCCGCAGCTCGGCCCCCGCCTCCTCCGCGAGCTTGGCGAGGGTACGCGCCACCGCCGGGAAGTCGCAGATCCCCGTCGACCCCACATGCAGCCCCGCCACCCCCGCCACATGTGGCTCGAAATCGCCGATCTGCGCCGCCCCCAGCTCCCGCACCGGGATGCCGTTCTCCCGGCCCCGCTGCGCCAGCGCATGCAACCGGGGCAGCTCCTCCCGGTCCACCGCCACGATCAGCTTCCCGGTCACCTCGTACGCGATCCCGTGCTCCCGGCAGAACTCCACCATCTCCGCCGCACCGCCCACCGCGAACCGGGCCTTGAACGACCCCGGCCGGTAGTACACCCCGCTGTGGATCACCCCGCTGTTGCGCCCCGTCTGGTGCGAGGCCAGGAAGTCCTCCTTCTCCAGCACCCCCACCGCCAGCCCCGGCCGCCCCCGCACCAGCGCATACGCCGTCGCCAGCCCGACGATCCCGCCGCCGACCACCAGCACGTCGTAGTCGTACGCCACCAGGCCCTCTTCCCTTCCGCAGCGACCCGCCCCCGCGATCGTGCCACGCACCACGGACACCGCGCAGGGGCTACGCCGGAGCCGCCAACACCAGCTTGGCCCGCTCCTCCAGCTCCCGCACCGCCCGCTCCCCCCGGAACGGCTCCAGCCGCCGCAGCATCTCCAGCACATACTCCCGGGTGCGCTGCGACGAGATCCGCCCCGCCACCTCCACCGCCCGGGCCCCCGCCTCCACCGCCGCGTCCAGCTCCCCGGCCTGCGCCTCCGCCATCGCGGACACCACCAGCCGCAGCCCATGCGACCGGACGAACCCCTCCGTCGGCCGGGCCAGCGCCTCCCGCGTGAACTGCCGCACCTTGGCCGGCACCCCCAGGTCCCGGAAGCACTCCGCCGCATCCGCCGCCAGCCGGTCGTACGAGTAGAAGTCCACCCACGCCGGATCCGCGTCACCGCCCCGGGACCGCTCCAACCACGACTCCGCCGCCGCCAACGCCGCCGAACACGGCCCCGCATGCCCCGCCCGGGCATGCGCGCGCGCCTCCACCAGGTGGAAGAAGCTCATCGTCCGCGCCGTCGCCAACCCCCGGTTCCGCTCCAGCGCCGCCTGCGCCAGGTCCACCCCCTCGTCGGCGAACCCCCGATATGTCGCCTGCAACGACATCGACGCCAGCACATACCCGCCCAGCGGCACATCCGCAGCCGCCCGCGCCAGCCGCAGCGCCTGGATGTAGTACCGCTGCGCCGCCTCGTGCTGCCCGGTGTCGAACGCCATCCACCCCGCCAACCGGGTCAGCTCCGCCGTCGCCCCGAACAGCGCCCGCCCCACGTCATCGCTGTACGACGCCAGCAGCAGCGGCGCCGCCTCCACCCGCAGGCAGTCCGGCACCATCGACGAACGCCAGTCCCCGCCGCCGTACTTGGAGTCCCACCGCCGCGCCTCCTGCGCCGCCTCCCGCAGCTTCGCCGCATCCGCGTGCCCCACCCGGTACGACGACAGCTCCGCCGGCGAGGCCGCCGCCGTCAGGATGCTGCTGCCATGCCCCGCCCCGGCCGCCGGCGACGCCGCGATCACCGCCGCGTCCCGCGCCACCGACGCGTCGGCGGGCGTTATCAGCCACCGCGACACCGGTGTGGCGTACGCGGCCACCGAGAACGTCCCCGCCAGGCTGTCGCTCCACCGGCCACCCCCGGGACCCCGGCGGTTCTCCAGATCCACCTTCCACAGGTCGGTGGCGGTCCGCACCGCCTCCGGCACCTCCCGGGGAAACGCCAGCCCCACCTCCGGCGCCGGGTCGGTGTCCCCCAGCCCGATCTCCTCCAACGGCACCGGCCGGCCCAGCTTCCCGCCGATCGCACTGGCGATCAGATGCGGCACCGGACCCTGCGGCACCATGCCCTTGGTGACCCACCGGGCCACCGACGTCTTGTCGTACCGCAGCGTCAGGCCGCGCTGCGCACCGAGGTCGTTGACGCGCCGCGCCAACCCGGCGTTGCTGATCCCGGCGAGGGACAGCAGCGTGCCGAGCTTCTCGTTCGGTCCCCGCGGGCTGATGATTGTCAACCCTGCCACCCCCTCGGGCACTGGCGTTCCGACAGCCTTGGCACACCCAGAGTAGTTCGGTGCATCCCGACGGTTAAGAGCCCGCATTCCGGATGGCGAGATTGCGCGCTTTTCCGGCCGCTTGCCGGTTGTAAGAGCAGTGCGCGTGCTCCGGTTCCGTGTAGACGTGCGCCGCCCTGTGCGACCTGTCCAGACCATTGGGGCGAGGGTTCTCTGGAGGGCGTGGGTCGGCCCATCGTCCGAGGACCCGGTGGGCCGGGGGACACCGCCGCCTCATTCCCCGCGGGCGGCGGATCGGCTCGGGAGGGCGTGCCGACGCCCTCCCGGGCTGTGTGCTTCCCCGAGCGCCCCGCTGCGAACCACCGGTCCGGGCCGAGGAGGGGGAGGCCCGGGCCGGTCTCGTACCCCGCCACCTGACCCCATCCATGACGCACCGTCACCACTCCTCCGCCACCCGGACGCACATCACACGCGTCAACACCGCAGCCCTCGCGCGCCACAGGTGGCACGATTGTGCCCGACGGGGAATCCCCTGGAGGCGCGATGCGGTGGTTGGCGGGCTGGGCCGGAAGCGTGCCGGGAACCGGTACTCCGGCGCATGAGCCCGGCTCCGACCCGCTCCGCACCGTACGCCCCATCGCCGCCCGCCTCCTCTGGCCCGGCCCCGACCCGCTCTGGGCAGTGGGCGACTGGCGTCCCGACGAGATCCGGCTGGTCACCCTGCGGCCCGGCGCCACCGCCGAGACCGCCACCGGCTTCCCCGACATCCCCCAGGACCCCGACCAGCCGCCCGCCGTCCCGCCCTCCCGCCGCACCTCGCCCACCGCCCGGCTGGCCGTCGTCGGCCGCTGCGGCGCCTCCGACGCCGAACTCCGCTCCGGCCTCGCCGCAGCCCGGGGCGGCGCCCTGCGCCACCTCACCGCCTGGCCCGGCAGCTACACCGCCGCCCTCCAACTCGGCACCCGCACGGTGCTGCTCACCGACCTCGCCGGGACGCTGCCCGTCTTCCACACCCCCTGGTGCGGCGGCACCGCCTACGCGACCGCCGCACTGCCGCTCGCCGACCTGGTCGGCACCGGCCTGGACGCCGCCCACCTCGCCGCCCGACTGGCCTGCCCGGAAGCCCCCGAGGCCGTCGGCACCACCACCCCGTACCTGCACGTCCACCGGGTGCCACCGGCCCACTCGCTCTCCATCCGCTCCGGCCGCGCCCAGACCGCCTCGTACGACGCCCCCGCACCCAGCGCCGGCGGACCCGCCCAACTGGCCGAGGCACCGGCGGTCCGCGAACTCACCCGCTCCCTCCTCGAAGCCGTACGCTGCCGGGTCCGCACCCCCGCCTCGGCACCCCCCGGCGGAGCCCCGCCGAGGCCCCGGATCGGCGCCGACCTCTCCGGCGGCACCGCCTCCACCACCCTCGCCCTGCTCGCCGCCGCCACCCCCGCCGCCCACCAGACCGGCGCCACCGCCCCCCGGCCCGACATCCCACGCCCCGCCGAGGCGACCCCCCGCAGCGGCGCCGTCAAAGGATCGTGGGCCCGCCCGCAGGCCACCGCCCCCGCGCCCGCCGGACTCACCGCCATCACCTTCGCCGAAGCCCCCACCGCCCCCCTGGAACGCGCCCGCACCCTCGCCGGCGCCGTACCCCGCCTCCACCACACCGTCGTCCCCGCCACCACCCACGCGCTCCCCTACGCCGACCTCGCCGACGACCCCTTCACCGGCCCCCTCACCGACGAACCCGGCCCCGCCCTGATCGAAGCCTCCGCCGTACGCGCCCGGCTGGCCGCAGGCGGCGCCGACCACCTCACCGGCTACGGCGCCCGCCAGGCCCTCGACGGACACCCCGCCCGCCTCGCCGACCTGGTCCGCGACCACCGCCGCCGCGACCTGCTCCGCCCCGTCGCCGCCCTCGCCCGCGCCGACACCGCCACCGAAGGCCCCCTCACCGGCGCCCTCGCCACCCCCGTCTCCGTCTTCCGCGCCGCCCGCCGCCTCGCCCGCGCCCCCTACGCCGAAGCCCTGGAGGACGCAGCGGTCCGCCTGATCGCCCGCCGCGGACCCGCCGCCGCCACCAGCCCCGGCCACGCCTCCACCACCGCCCTCACCTGGTGCGTCCCCGGCCCGGCCGCCCGCTGGCTCTCCGACGCCGCACTCTCCGGCATCGCCGTACGCCTCCGGCTCGCCGCCCGCCGCCCCGCACCCTCCGAACGCCCCGGCGAACGCCGCGCCCGCCTCGCCCTCCACCGCCACGCCGCCGACTACCGCACCCTCGTCCAGGCGACCGAGCAGCACGGCCAGCGCCTGCACGCCCCCTTCCTCGACAACCAGGTGATCCGAGCCTGCCGACTGGTCCCGGACGGCCTGCGCGTCCAGCCCGGCGCCCGCCACACCCTGCTGCGCGCCGTCCTCGCCGGCGCCGGCATCGCCGACCTCCCCGCCGACTGGGGCGCCGCCCCCCACACCGACCGCGCCGCCACCGTCCGCACCGGCCTGCGCCACGCCGCCGACGGCCTCACCGAACTCTTCCGCGCCCCCCTTCTGGCCGAACTCGGCCTGATCGACCTCCTCGCCGTCCAGAAAGACCTCGCCCACGCCGCCGCCGGCACCGCCCCCGTCCCCCTCGACGGCCTCGCCGACCTGGTCTCCACCGAACTCTGGCTCCGCCGCTACACCGCCCGCCAAGCCGGCTCCTGCTGGACCGGCATGCCCATCGCCGCCCGGCGCGCCCTCCACCCCGCCTGACCCCAGCCCTCCCACCGACCGGAGGATGCCGGCCGGTCCGGAGTGGAACACCCGGCCCCGAAAGCCCCACCGACCCAACTCTCCCCCCACGGGCGGAGGATGCCGGCCGAGTAGGGGCCCGAGAGCCTGACCGACCCACTCACATCAACCATGCACGGACAGACCTTCCCCCCACGGGCGGAGGGTGGCGGACGGGTAGGGGTGGGGGGTCCCGGACTCCCTCCTTGCCCGCCTTCGGCGAGGAGGGGCCCATGGAGGATGCAGCCGGTTCCCCCGGAGCGAGGAACGAGCGCAGGGGGACACCGGCGAGCACCGGACGCCCGGGACCCCCCACCCCGGACCGGCCGACACCCGCACCAGCCCAACAACCCCCACCACAAACCCCGCACCACGACCCGCAAAGAACCACGCCCCGCGCTATAAGGGAGGCACGGACCACCCCCCAAAGGACGTGCCATGCCCCACCCGTCCCACCTCCCCGCCCACCCCGACCCAGCCGACCTCCCCGTCTCGGACCAGCCCCCCGACTCGCCGCCCACCCCCGGCATCCTCGCCGCAGTGGACGGCTCCAACGGCTCCCTGTGGGCCCTGGACCGCGCCATGACGGAAGCCGAACTCTTCGACCTCCCCCTCTACGTCCTCTCCGTGGTCAACCCGTCCCCCGGCGGCTACACCCTGGGCATGGCCGCGATCGTCCAGGAGAGCGTCGACCGACTGCTGGAGTCCATGCGCGACGGCCTGCGCCGAGGAGTCGTCGCCGTCCAGAACGCCCGCAGCCGCCCCTACACCGGCCCCGCCTCGCTCCATGTCGTCCTCGGCAACGTCATCGAGACCGTGCTGGCCTCCAGCACCCACCACCACACCCTGGTCATGGGCACCCGGGGCAACGGAGGCTTCGCCCGCCTCCTCCTCGGCTCGGTCAGCACCGCCGCCGTACACCACTCCGCCTGCCCGGTCCTGATCGTCCCGGCCCCTCCCGCCAACCACGACTGACCTGGCAACTCGGCTCCGTGGAGCGGAGTTTGATCTAGCGCCGGAATCCGCTAGAGTTCATGACGTCGCCAGGAGAAAGGTTCCTCCCGGTGGACACGCGGATGTAGCTCAGTTGGTAGAGCGAAACCCCTCCAGGGTTTAGGTCGTAGGTTCGAGCCCTGCCGTCCGCTCCGCTCAGAAGAGGGCCCCGAGGCCAAAACCCCGGGGCCCTCTCCGCATTCCCCCCACCACCTCCCCCGGCCACGGGAATGCCCCTGCCCCCGTACGCGTTGACCGCCTCGTACGAAGCCGCAATCCGAGGACGGACGCCCCATGAAGGTCGAGATCTACTCCGACATCGCCTGCCCCTGGTGCTACGTCGGCAAGCGCCGCTTCGAGCGCGCCCTCGCCGCCTACCCCGGCGCCGACACCGTCGAGGTGGCCTACCGGCCGTACCAGCTCGCCCCGGAGGCGTCCCCGGAGGCCGAGCCCCTGGAGCCGGTGCTGCGCCGCAAGTTCGGCGACCGGGTCAGCGAGATGCACGCCCACCTCGCCGAGGTCGGAAGCCGCGAGGGCATCGCCTTCGACTTCGCGAACGCCAAGTCCGTCAACACCCTCCTCGCCCACCGCCTGCTCCACCTGGCCGAGACCGAGTACGGCACCACCGCCCAGGCCACCCTGAAGAACGCCCTGCTCCACGCGTACTTCGTCGAGGGCGGCAACGTCGGCGACCGCGACCAGCTCACCGAACTCGCCGTCGCAGCCGGCCTGGACCGCGACCGGGTGACCGCCTACCTGGCCTCCGACGAGGGCACCGCCGAGGTGCAGGCCAGGATCTCCGAGGCCCAGCTGATGGGCATCACGGCCGTACCGACCTTCGTCTTCGAGGGCAAGTGGGCCGTCCAGGGCGCCCAGGAGGCATCCACCTTCCTCCAGGTCCTGGAGCAGGTCGCCGCCGAGACGGCAACGCCCTCCCCCAACACCCCCACCCCCAACACCCCCACCGCCGACGACTGCGCAGACGGGTCCTGCGCCATCTGACCACCCGCGCGTGCCGCCACAATGGAGCACGTGACGGTGCGGTACGCGATCCTCGGCGACACCCAGGCCCGCAGGGCCGACGGCAGCCCCGCCCATCTCGGCGGGGCTCGTCTGCGTGCCCTGCTCACCGCACTCGCCCTGCGCCCCGGCCGGGCCGTTCCCGCCGACCTGCTGATCGACGCCGTCTGGGACGGAGACCCACCGCAGGACGCCACCGGCGCACTCCAGGCCCTGATCGGCCGACTGCGGCGGGCCCTCGGCCATGAGGCCGTCGAGTCGGCGCCCGGCGGCTACCGCCTCTCCGCCTCTCCCGACGAGACCGACCTCGGCCGCTTCGAACGGCTCGCCACCGAGGGCGCCCGGCTCCTGCCGACCGACCCGGCTGCCGCCGCCCGGACCCTGCGCGCGGCCCTCGCCCTGTGGCACGGCCCGGCCCTCGCGGACCTCCCCGACCGGGCCGCGCCGGCGGCCCGCGCCGACGCCCTGCGCCTGACCGCGCTGGAACGCCGCCTCGACGCCGACCTCGCCCTCGGCAGCGCCTCCGACGTCCTGCCCGAACTGGAGGAGCTCACCGCCGAGCACCCCCTCCACGAACCCTTCCGCGCCCGCCTCATCCGTGCCTTGCACGAGGCCGGCCGCTCCGCCGACGCCCTCGCCGCGTACGAGCAGACCCGCCGCACCCTCGCCGACCGCCTCGGCACCGACCCCGGCCCAGAACTCCGCGCCCTCCACACCCGCCTGCTCCAGCAACCCCCCGCCCCACCCGCACCCGCCTCACCCCCACCCACCCCACCAACCAACCTCCCCACCCGCCTCACCAGCTTCGTCGGCCGCACCACCGACCTCGCCGACCTCCGCACCCGCCTCGCCACCACCCGCCTGGTCACCCTCACCGGACCCGGCGGCTCCGGCAAGACCAGCCTCGCCATCCAGGCCGCCCGCGCCGCCCAGGGCCCCGCCCACCCGGACGGCGTCTGGATCGCCGAACTCGCCCCGCTCGACGCGCCGGAAGCCGTACCCGACGCCCTACTCACCGCCCTCGGCCTGCGCCGCACCCTCCTCACCGGCGCCGCCCCGGCCGCCACCGAGGACCCCCTGCACCGGCTGCTCGACCACTGCGCCGACCGCCGCCTGCTGCTGGTCCTGGACAACTGCGAGCACCTGATCACCGCCGCCGCCCGCACCGCCGAAACCCTGCTCGCGGCCTGCCCGGGCATCACCGTGCTCGCCACCAGCCGCGAACCCCTCGGCATCCCCGGCGAGACCGTACGCCCGCTCGCCCCCCTCCCCGGGGCCGACGCCCTACGCCTCTTCCACGACCGCGCCCCCGCCCCCACGCCCACCGCCCCCACCCCCACCGACGACACCCGCGCCACCGACGACACCCGCGCCGCCGCCGAGATCTGCCACCGCCTCGACGGACTGCCGCTCGCCATCGAACTGGCCGCCGCCCGGCTGCGCATCCTCACCGCCCGCCAGATCGCCGACCGCCTGGACGACCGGTTCCGCCTGCTCACCACCGGCAGCCGCACCGCCCTGCCCCGCCAGCAGACCCTCCGCGCGGTGGTCGACTGGAGCTGGGACCTCCTCACCCCCGGCGAGCGCCGCCTGCTGCGCGCCCTCTCCGTCTTCGCCGGCGGCTGCACCCTGGAGGACGCCGAGAGCGTCTGCGCCTCCGCCGACGGAGACGTCCTCGACCTCCTCGGCTCCCTCGTGGACAAGTCCCTGCTCACCGCCGACCGCACCGACCCCCGCACCGTCCGCTACCGGATGCTGGAGACCATCCACGCCTACGCCCGCGAGCGTCTCGCCGACGCCGAACCCGGCGAGCAGCAGGCCCTCCGCCGCCGGCACCGCGACCACTTCACCGACCTCGCCCGCACCGCCGACGCCCGCCTCCGCACCGCCGACCAACTCCACTGGCTGGACCGGTTGGAGGCCGAGCACGACAACATCCGCGCCGCCCTGCGCCGCAGCATCGACGCCCGCGAGGAGGGCCCCGCCCTGGCCCTGGTCAACGCCATGGGCTGGTTCTGGATGGTGCGCAACTACCGCGCCGAGGCCCGCAACTGGATCCACGAAGCACTCGCCCTCTCTGCCCCTCACCCACCCACCACGCCTCACCCACCCACCACGCCTCACCCACCCACCACGCCTCACCCACCCACCACCCCCACCGACGCCCTCGACACCCCCCGCCTCACCGCCAAGGCCCTGCTGCTCTTCCTCTGCGCCGATCTGACCCCCACCCCCGAGCACCGCGCCCTCGCCACCGAAATCCTGCGCCGCTTCGTCCCCGGCAGCCGCGAGGCCAGCACCTACCCCGGCATGGTCTGGCCGCTCGCCACCGTCTTCCTCGACGGCCGTATCCACGCCCGGGGGATCATCGAGGACATCGGCCGGACCGTCGAGGGCGCCCGCCGCCACGGTTCGGACTGGGACCTGGCCACCGTGCTGGCGATGCGCGGACGCTTCCTCTTCGACAGCCGGGACGGCATCGAAGCAGCCGCCGCCGACACCGCCGAAGCCGCCGCGCTCTACGCCCGCATCGGCGACCGCTGGGGACTCGCCGAGTGCGCCGGAGCCCAGGCCGAGATCGCCACCGCGTACGGCGACTATGCCGCCGCCGCCCGTGGCATCGCCCGCGCCATCGACTACGCCCGCGAGGTCGGCGCCCACCAGGACGTGCCCTTCGTCCTCACCCGCCTCGCCGAGAACACCGCGTACGCCGGCGACGACGAGACCGCCGAGCGCATCGCCCGCGAAGCCCTCGCCGAGTCCGAGCGGTTCGGCGCGCACGACAGCGTCACCTACGCGCGCGTCCTGATCGCCGACATCTGCCTGCGTACCGGCCGGCTGGCCGAAGCGCAGGAGAAGATCGCCGCGGCCATGGCCGAGATCAACCGGGGCGCCCCGCCGCCGATGTTCCGCCTCGCTCTGGAGAACCTCGCCGCCCGCGTCGCCCTTGCCGAGGGCCACCCCGACACGGCCCTCGCCCACCACCGCACCGCGCTCCGGGTCGGCCTCGACGGCAACTGCGACAGCCGCCTGCTGGCCGCCGTCCTCGACACCGCCGCCGTGACCCTGGCCGCCGCCGGCCACCCCGCCCGTGCCGCCCG
Source organism: Peterkaempfera bronchialis (assembly GCF_003258605.2). NCBI lineage: Bacteria > Bacillati > Actinomycetota > Actinomycetes > Kitasatosporales > Streptomycetaceae > Peterkaempfera > Peterkaempfera bronchialis. The sequence continues at coordinate 3,095,545 of NZ_CP031264.1, read as the reverse complement.
CGCCCTCGGTGCCGCCGACACCCTGCGCGGCTCCTTCCCCCGCACCCGGCCCGGCCATCAACTGGCGGTCGCCGCCGAGGCCGCCGCCCGCTCCGCCCTCCCCGCCGACCAGTACGCCGCCGCCCACACCGAGGGCACCACCCTGCACCCCGCCGACCTGGAACCCCTCCTCACCCCCAACTGACCCACCACCGACACCGACACCCCTCCCCACCACCGACACCCCTCTCAGCACCCTGTCGGCGCCGTGTCGGCCATCTGTCGGCCGCGCCATCCACCGTGGTCCCATGACCACCACCCCCCTCGCAGCGGTCACCGCCCGCCGCCCGCCCACCACCCCCGGCACGGACGCCGCCATCGACGTCCGCGCCCTGACCAAGAGCTACGGCACCACCCAAGCCCTGGACGGCATCGACCTCACCGTCCCGCGCGGCAGCGTCCTCGGTGTCCTGGGCCCCAACGGCGCCGGCAAGACCACCCTGATCCGCATCCTCTCCACCCTGCTGACCCCCGACTCCGGCACGGCCCTGGTGGACGGGCACGACGTGGTCGCCGCCCCGCAGGCCGTACGGGCCGCAGTGGGCCTCACCGGCCAGTACGCCTCCGTCGACGAGTCCCTGAGCGGCCGTCAGAACCTCTATGTGGTCGCCCGCCTACACGGCTTCACCCGCAGCGCCGCCCGCCGCCGCACCGACGACCTGCTCGCCCGGTTCAGCCTCACCGAGGCCGCCACCCGGCTGACCCGCACCTACTCGGGAGGCATGCGCCGCCGCCTCGACCTCGCCACCAGCCTGGTCGCTGCCCCCCGCGTGCTGTACCTGGACGAGCCCACCACCGGACTCGACCCCCGGGCCCGCAACGAGGTGTGGGCGGAGGTCCGCCGACTTGTCGAGCAGGAGGGCACCACGGTGCTCCTCACCACCCAGTACATGGAGGAGGCCGATGCGCTCGCCGACGCCATCACCGTCATCGACCACGGCCGGGTGATCGCCCACGGCACGGCCGACGCCCTCAAATCCCGCCTCGGCGGACGCATCCTGCATGTACGACCGACCGATCCGGCCGCCGACCTCGACGCCATCGCCCAGGTCCTCGCCACCGCCTCCGGCGGCCGTACGCCCGACCTCGACCACGGCTCCGGCACCGCCACGCTGCCACTGGACGACGACCGGGCCCTCACCACCGCCATCGCCGCCCTCGGCGCCTCCGGCATCCCGCTCGCCGCCGTCGAGACCCCGCTGCCCAGTCTCGACGAGGTCTTCCTCACCATCACCGACCAGGAGCCCCGCCCATGACCACCGCCGCCGCCGCCCTCATCCGCCACCGCCCCCGCCCCGGCCGCGCGGTCCAGCAGACTCTCACCATCGCGCACCGCAACCTGATGCAGCTGCGCGCCGACCCGGATCAGCTGATGGACGCCACCATCATGCCGATCATCTTCACCCTGCTCTTCGTCTACGTCTTCGGCGGCGCCATCTCCAACAGCCGGCACGAGTACATCCAGTACCTGCTTCCCGGCATCATGGCCCAACTGGTCGCCTTCACCGCCATGGCCACCGGCGTCGGCCTCAACTCCGACTTCCACACCGGGGTGATGGACCGCTTCCGGTCCCTCCCCATCGCCCGCAGCGCCGTACTCGCCGGCCGCATCGCCACCGACTGCGCCAAGTTGCTGATCGGCACCGGAGTGATGCTGGCCTTCGGGACGCTGCTCGGCTTCCGCCCCTCCGGCAACGCCCTTCAGATCGCCGCCGCGATGGGCCTCGCCACCGCCTTCGGGTTCGCGCTCTGCTGGGTGTCGGCGCTGATCGGCCTCTCGATGAGCTCCCCTCAGGCGGTGCAGCAGATCGGTTTCCTCTGGCTGATCCCGGTGCAGTTCGGCAGCTCCATCTTCGCCCCGGTCGGCACCATGCCCGGCTGGCTCCAGGCATTCGTCAAGGCCAACCCGACCTCCCTGGTGGCCGACACCTGCCGTGGCCTGCTGTCCGGCGGCCCGGTCGCGGACTCCCTCTGGGGCGCCCTGGCCTGGATCGCCGGCATCACCGCCGTGGCCGCGCCGCTCGCCGTACGGCGCTACCGCAAGCGCCGCTGACAGAGGACCCCCACAAAGCCCCCGACCGCCAGCCCCAACCCCAACCCTCAGCCCTCGCAGCCCAGCCGGGCGTCCGCCCAGTCGGCCACGTCCGCGGCATGCCACCTGTCGTGCGCGGGCTGCACCACCAGCCGGATGGTCTGCTGACCGGCCAGGGACACATGCACCGGTACGGCAGCGTCGCCCCCGTCGACCGGCTCGGAACTCCACAGCGTGCGGCCGTCCCCGCCCAGCACCGAGAAGACCACCCTGCCGTGCCGCCGCGCCATGTCGTCAAGACCCGCCATGGCGTCAAAGGACGAGCAGGCGCGGTTGAGGTCGATGGTCACGGTCGACGGGGCACGCACCGTGACTCCGCGCGCATAGCGGGTACCGCCCACGCTGAGGCCACGGTGCTGCCAGAACCAACCGCTCTCCGACCCCCGCACCGTAGGCACATCGCCCGCTCCGAGGCCGCCGTAGGAGAGTTCGTCCAGCCAGTGGTCCACCCGCGTCGGCGTCGGCGTCGGGGTGGGCGTCGGGGTCGGCGTGGGTGACGGAGTCGGTGACGGCGGAGCCGTGAACGACGGCGACGGCGACGGCGGAGGCGTGGGCGTCGGCACCGGCCGGACCGTGGGGACCGGCACAGCGCTGGGCCGCACAGGCTGCCGAGGGGTCGGCTCCACCGTAGGCACCGGCGTCCGATCCCGAGCCGGAGTCGGAGTCGGAGCCGCAGCGGGCTTCGGCTGCGGCGTAGGCGTCGGTGCAGGCGTGCGCGTTGGTGCAGACGATCGCACCGGCTGCGGTGCGGGCTTGGGCCTCGGCTTGGCCTTGGGCGTCACCGAGGGCGGGATCACGGTCGGCGACGGAGCCGCCTGCGGCACCGCCCGCGCCGGTGGGGGAGCAGGAGCCGTGCTGCCCGAGAGCGCGTACGCCAGGACAGCCCCGGCCGCCACCACGGCAGTCGCCGCCACCGCGGCCTTGGCTGCCACCCCCAGCCCCTCGCCGACGGCCCCCGCCGCCCCACCGCCCGACCCCCGGCGGCACCACCAGCACCAGCCCCACCAGCCCCACCCGCACCAGCCCCGCCGACCGCACCCGCCGCCGCCCCGGCCCCCACGGCAGCCGCAGCCGCAGCCGCCGTGAAGTACCCGGCGCCGACCCAGACGAGCACCCCGCCGGGCAGCACCGCCCGCAGGCCGGTGTTGAGGTCCACCAGCTCCAGGTACGCGGCCGAGCAGCGGTCGCACTCCTTGAGGTGGGCACTCACCTCCGCCGACGCCCGCTTGCGCAGCGAACCCCGGGCATAGGCCCCCAGCCGGTCGGCATGCCGACGGCAGGTCTCCTCCTGGACCGAGGAGACATGCGCCTGGAGGAACGCCGTGGCCAGCCGGTCACGCGCCCGATGGGCCTGTACGGCGGTGGCGTTGGCCGTCTTGCCGAGCAGTACCGCCACCTGCTTGGGCGACTCCCGCTCGACCTCGGTGTGCCACAGCACCACCCGGTCGTCCTCCGGCAGCGCCACAAAGGCCCGCAGCACCATCCGCCGGTCGGCCATCGCCATCGCCCAGGTGTCCGCACCGGGATCGGTGACCTCCGCCGGCTGCTTCACGGCCGAGGTGGCCGTGAACGCGGTGAAGTCCTCGACCAGTTGCTCACGCCGCTCGCTGCGCGTCCACGCGGCCGCGATGTTGCGTACCGCCGTCAGCAGATACGCGCGTACCGCGACATCCGGCCCCCGCCCGGACCGCAGCGCCTGCAAGGTGCGGGCGAAGACCTCGCCGGCCAGGTCCTCGGCGGTGAAGTTGTCCCGGCAGCAGGTGCGGGCGTAACGGCGCACGGCATCGGCATGGCGCCGGTACAGCTCCTCGTACGCCCCGTCGTCGCCCTCGCGCACCCGAGCCGTCAACTCGGCGTCGGACGGCGGCAGTTCACCGTCCACCGGATCGGCCGGTGCCGGTACGGCGGGTGCGTTTCCGGCCGTGCCCGCCTTGGGTGCGGCCGCCGCCGAGGTCACCCCGCCGAATCCGGCGGGCGCCTGACCCGGAACCCGCGCCGACCCGGCAGCGCCTCCGGAGGCGGCCAGGGTCTCCTGATCCGGCGCCCAACCCTGCCCGGGCACCTGCCCGGGGACGGGCTGGTGCGGCCCGTCGACCCGGCCGTCGTTCCGGCTGTGGCCGAGGCCGTCGTTCCGGCCGTCCTGCGGGGGGCCCTCGCCGCCGTGGCCGGACCCGTCCCGTTCCTCAGTGCTCACGACCGCCGCCGCACCGCACATCGGCCCAACCGGGCACAGTGGCACCGCGATCGGTCAACGCTCCCGCTGCGCTCTGGCCTCCAATCACCGGCAAAGGATGGCACAGCCACCCCTCTCCCGGTGCAGGGAGAGGGGCGTATCCCACTCTTCCGGGGCGGGCGCACGCCCTCCGCACCCGCCCCTTTCACCCGTTTGGCCCAACCGACCGCCGTCCGACCGCCGTCCGAACGCCGTTGCGGTCCCCCTTGCCGGGGTGTCAGCCCGCCCGCAGCCCATTGAGCAGAATGCGCAGCAGCCGGTCGGTGGGAGAGCCCGGCCCATTGGGCCGGTCCGCCGCCCCGCCGCCCGCCCCGAGCTGGGCCGGCACCGCAGCGGTCAGCACCAGCACCACATCCGCCACGGTGACCCCGGGCCGCAACTCACCGACCGCATCGGCCCGTTCCACCAGCGCGCCCAGCAGTCGCAGCAGCACCGTTGGATCGGCGTCGCCCCATGCCTCGGGGCCCTCCTCCGCCGTCTCGCCGCCCGCCGGGTGCCCGGGGCCCTGCTCCGGCACCCGCACCACCGGCACACCCGCGATCAGGGCGAACCCGTCCCCGCCCTCCGCCGACACCGCCCCCGCTGACCCTGCCGTTCCCGCTGCCCCTACCGCCCCGGCCGGGACCTCTCCGCTAGACGGCGAACCGCCCGCCCGCGACAACTGCTCCGCACAGCGGAACGTCTCCGGCGGCAGCAGCCGTCCTGCCCCGGTGGCCACCGCCCGCGAGAGACAACCCGCCAGCGCCTCCCAGGGGGCGGAGTCGCCGCGCAGCGCCTCCTGCGCCTGCGCCGTGAGCCAGCCGACCTCCTCCGCCGCGATCCGCCGCACCAGCACCTCCTTGCTGGGGAAGCGGCGGTAGACCGTGCCGACGCCCACCCCGGCCCGCCGGGCGACCTCCTCCATGGGTGCCCCGTAGCCCAACTCCCCGAACACCTCACGGGCAGCCCGCAGCACGCTCTCCAGATTGCGCCGCGCATCCACCCGGAGCCGCCCACCGGGCCCCCGGCCGTCCGGAACCCCTTCACCCCCGCCGGCTCCTAAGGCCCCCACGCCCCACCGGCCCCCGCCCCGGCGCCGAACCGCGCGCCCATCGACCGCTGCCCCGGCACCACGCCAGGCGCACCCTGCACCACGCCTGGCAGCGCACCCGGCACCGCCCCCGGCGGCCTGCCCACCGCACTCACCGCCGCACTCATCGCCGTGGACAGACGCACGCGCGCCTGCTCCTGCTGATCCATAGCCAGCCCTCCCCCGTGGGCCCGCCCGGCATTGGGCGCCCACCGTGCACCCCCGCACACCCCCCGGCGCGACAGGAGCCTCACCGTCGTCGGCACGCTCGGCGTCCTCCCCGCCGACCCGGCCGACCGCAGTCCATGGACCAGCAGCGGAGTACCGCCCCGAAAGCGGCAGCCCCCACCGGCCCGGTGACCAAGCCTGCACGGACGGCGACCGTCCATGCCGACACCGATGGGCCGATCCACCGATCCACCAATTCCCCGACGATAGTTGATGCCGATTCGGCTCCGACAGGGGAGACGGTGAGGATTCGGCCGTTCCGCCTCCGCCACCCGGCAGCCCCTTCCCGGACCTGCGTGGACAGCCTCCCCCGATGACGGAGTCACCACGCTCCGAACCGCCTCCCCACCGGCCCCCCACGCACCATCCGCCCCACGGATCCCGTACGCACTGTGGACAAGAGGCCCCCGGACAGGGCGTCATGGATCCGTGAAACAGGTCACACTCCCGCAGGGCCCCGCCGACCCCCGGCCAGGAGGCAGCCCGCCCGCCCGCATCCTGATCGCCGGCGGCGGATACGTCGGCATGTACGCCGCGCTGCGCCTGCAACGCCGACTCCACCGAGGCGAGGCCGAGATCACGGTCGTCGAGCCTCAGCCGTACATGACCTACCAGCCGTTTCTGCCCGAGGCCGCCGCCGGCTCCATCGATCCGCGCCATGTGATCGTCCCGCTCCGCCGGGTGCTCCACGGCTGCACCGTCGTCACCGGCGAGATCACCCGGCTGGACCACGCGGCCCGCCAGGCCCAGGCCGCCACCCCCGCCACCCGCTCCACCGGCGACCCCGACCTGAAACTGCCCTACGACCTGCTGGTGGCAGCCCCCGGCTCGGTCTCCCGGACGCTCCCCATCCCCGGTCTCGCCGAACACGGCATCGGCTTCAAGACCGTCGAGGAGGCCGTGGCCCTGCGCAACCACGTCCTGGAGCAACTCGACATCGCCTCCTCCACCCGGGACCCGGCCATCCGCGAGGCGGCCCTCACCTTCGTCTTCGTCGGCGGCGGCTTCGCGGGCGTCGAGGCGCTCGCCGAACTGGAGGACATGGCCCGCGCCGCCGTCCGCTATTACCACAACGTCACCGCCGAGGACCTGCGCTGGATCCTGGTGGAGGCCACCGACCGCATCCTCCCCGAAGTCGGCCCGGAACTCGGCCGCTACACCGTCTCCGAACTGCGCGGCCGCAACATCGAGGTGCGCCTCGGCACCCGCCTGGAATCCCTCACCGACCGGATCGTCGTCCTCTCCGACGGCAGCCGGTTCGCCGCCCGCACCCTCGTCTGGACCGCCGGAGTCCGCCCCGCCCCCGTCCTCGCCGCCACCGACCTCCCCACCGACGCACGCGGCCGCATCCGCTGCGAACCCACCCTCCGAGTGGCCGGGGTCGACGACGCCTGGTCGGCCGGCGACTGCGCCGCCGTCCCCGACCTCACCCGTCCGGGCGAGTACTGCGCCCCGAACGCGCAGCACGCCGTCCGGCAGGCCAAGGTGCTCGGCGACAATGTGCTGGCCCAGCTGCGCGGCGAGCCGCAGACGCCCTACCGCCACTCCTCCCGGGGCGCGGTGGCCTCCCTCGGTCTGCACAAGGGCGTGGCGCAGGTCCGTGGCCGCCGACTCACCGGACGCCCCGCCTGGCTGATGCACCGCGCCTACCACCTCAGCCGGATGCCGACCTTCAACCGCAAGGCACGGGTGCTGGCCGACTGGATGCTGGCAGGCGTCTCCTCGCGCGAGATCGTCTCGCTCGGCTCGCTCGAACACCCACGCGCCGAGTTCGAGGCCGCCATGGGGCGCGGCACGCCCACCGCCGAGCCCCGGTCGCAACCCGAACCACCGACCCGGCCGGGCAGCTGACCACCTGGGGTAGCAGCACGCGCCCACGTCCAGGATCATGCAGGGCGGGGTGCGCCGCAGCAGTGGCACCGGTCCCCGCAGCCGCCCCGATCGGTCACACTGGTCCATGACCTGGCGTGCGGACGTGCACGCGAGGAGTGACGAAGCACGAGAAACGCGAGGAAGCAGCGGTCGTTTTGAATCTCACGCGCTGGAGCGCCCGGCTCCCCGGAGCACAGCGGCGTACCGCCCCGCAGCAGACGGGCGAGCGGTCGCCCGGCCCAGCCGACGCTTCCGGCGCGGCAGCGGTCCCCCAAGCCCGCCCCGGACCACCCGCCGACGGGCCTCCCCCCGGAGAGCCCGGCGAACCGCCCGGCAGACATGAGCTCTCCGTGCACGATGTGCTGGCCCATGTCCCGGCCCTGGTCGCCGTCACCTACGGGCCCAACCACCACGTCGGCTATGTCAACCACGCCTATGTCGAGGTCTTCGGCCACCGCACCGCCGGCACCCCCGCCCGCGACACCATGCCCGAACTCGCCGAACTCGGCCTGCTGCCCCTGATGGACCAGGTCCTGCGCAGCGGCCGCCCGCGCACCGTCAAGGCCCGCCGCGTGGTCCTCTCCACCGCCCCCGAACGGCACCGCTACTACAGCTTCGTCTGCGCACCCATCCGAGCCGGCGAACCGCTCGGCGCCCAGCTCTCCGCCCTCGCCACCGACGGCCCGGAGCACCCCGCCACCTCCGACACCCCGCCCACGCCGGCCGGCGGGCTGGGCATGCTCGCCACCCTCCGCCGCGCCGCCGCCGCAGGGACACCGGACACCACCGAGGTCACCGGAGTGCTGGTCTTCGCCGCCGAGGTCACCGACCAGATGCAGGTCGCCGAACGCCTCCGCGAGAGCGAACGCCGCCACCGCGAAGCCGCCGTCACCCTCCAACGCAGCCTGCTCCCGCAGAAACTGGAGCAGCCCGACGACCTGCGCGTCGCCGCCACCTACCAGCCCGGCGGAGCCGACGCCGCCGTGGGCGGCGACTGGTACGACGTCATCACCCTCGGCGGCGGCCGCACCGCCCTGGTCATCGGCGACGTCATGGGCCGTGGCATGCGCGCCGCCGCCGTGATGGGCCAACTCCGCACCGCCGTCCGCGCCTACGCCCGCCTGGACCTGCCGCCCCACGAGGTGCTGCAACTCCTCGACGGCCTCGCCATGGAGATCGACGCCACCCAGATCGCCACCTGCGTGTACGCCGTATTCGACCCCAATGACAACTGCATCACCTACTCCTCGGCGGGCCACCTCCCGCTGATGATCCGCGAGCCCCACGGCACCGTCACCCGCGCCGACGCCCAGTGCGGCCCACCCCTGGGCACCGGCGGCTGGCTGCACACCTCCGGCTCCGTCCCGCTGAACCCCGGCGCCACCGGCGTGCTCTACACCGACGGCCTGGTCGAACGCCGGGGCGAGGACATCGACGTCGGCCTCGACACGCTCGACCGCACCCTCGGCGGCCCCGCCGGTCCCCCGAAGTCCTCTGCGCCCGGCTGCTCCGCGCCATGGGCGTCACCCCCGAACACGACGACGATGTCGCGGTCCTCGCCTTCCAGCTCCCCCAACGGGACGAGCACACCGCCGACCTCTTCCGCGTCGCCTCCCTGGACCTGCTCGGCACCCCCCAGACAGCGGCCCGCGCCCGCGCCTTCACCTCCGGCGTGCTCTCCAGCTGGCGGCTCAGCGACGAACTGCGCGACCTCGGCGTCCTCGCCGTCAGCGAACTGGTCTCCAACTCCCTCACCCATGGCATCCCGCCCATGCGCCTGCGCATCCGCCGCACCGACCGCCGCCTGATCATCGAGGTCACGGACGCCGACGACCACCTCCCCCGCCGCCGGCGAGCCGCCGTAGTCGACGAGTCCGGCCGTGGCATCGCCATCGTCGCCACCATCGCCTCCGGCTGGGGAACACGCCGTACGCCGGACGGGGGAAAGGCGGTGTGGTGCGAGTTCCTGCTGCCGGTCCGGCGTGCACACTGAGGGGGCATCAGGACCTGGCTGACACGGTGTCGAGGCAGACTTGACATCGTTCAGCGAAGTGCCTAACGTACGTCGGGCTGCCTGACCGGGAGCACCGGACGCGCATTCTGCACGGACGGTCCCGAGGCGGTCTCCTCTCAACACCACTCAAGCCCATGGCTGCGGCGGTCTCCGTCGTTTGCCGTACGGCGTCATGTGTGGCGGGAGAGGAATTCGGCGAATTGGACCCGACAGGTTCTCTTCGCTAAGGTTTCACCCCGTCGACAGGGCCGAAAAGCCGGGTCGGCAAAACCTTCCGAGGCCGGAAGACGCAGGAAGACGGTCAGAGAGATCTGATAGAGTCGGAAAGCGCCGAAAGGCCGATGGAACACGCAACACCCCGCCAGCGGGGGTCAGGGAAGCGGAAAGCGGATCTGATAGGCTGGAACACGAAGAAGGGAAGCGCCCGGAGGAGCCCGGAAGGGTTTCGATGGAAGCGTCCGTTCCTTGAGAACTCAACAGCGTGCCAAAAGTCAACGCCAGATATTTGAACCCTTTGGGTTCCTTTGAATGAAGTGCAGCGAGGACGCTGTGCGCGGGTCCGGCTTATTCCGCCGGATGCCGTGCCGCTCTTCCGCGAATGAGACATTCACGGAGAGTTTGATCCTGGCTCAGGACGAACGCTGGCGGCGTGCTTAACACATGCAAGTCGAACGGTGAAGCCCTTCGGGGTGGATCAGTGGCGAACGGGTGAGTAACACGTGGGCAATCTGCCCTGCACTCTGGGACAACACCGGGAAACCGGTGCTAATACCGGATACGACGTACCTCCGCATGGGGTGTGCGTGGAAAGCTCCGGCGGTGCAGGATGAGCCCGCGGCCTATCAGCTTGTTGGTGGGGTGATGGCCTACCAAGGCGACGACGGGTAGCCGGCCTGAGAGGGCGACCGGCCACACTGGGACTGAGACACGGCCCAGACTCCTACGGGAGGCAGCAGTGGGGAATATTGCACAATGGGCGAAAGCCTGATGCAGCGACGCCGCGTGAGGGATGACGGCCTTCGGGTTGTAAACCTCTTTCAGCAGGGAAGAAGCGCAAGTGACGGTACCTGCAGAAGAAGCACCGGCTAACTACGTGCCAGCAGCCGCGGTAATACGTAGGGTGCGAGCGTTGTCCGGAATTATTGGGCGTAAAGAGCTCGTAGGCGGCCTGTCGCGTCGGATGTGAAAGCCCGGGGCTTAACCCCGGGTCTGCATTCGATACGGGCAGGCTAGAGTTCGGTAGGGGAGATCGGAATTCCTGGTGTAGCGGTGAAATGCGCAGATATCAGGAGGAACACCGGTGGCGAAGGCGGATCTCTGGGCCGATACTGACGCTGAGGAGCGAAAGCGTGGGGAGCGAACAGGATTAGATACCCTGGTAGTCCACGCCGTAAACGTTGGGAACTAGGTGTGGGCGACATTCCACGTCGTCCGTGCCGCAGCTAACGCATTAAGTTCCCCGCCTGGGGAGTACGGCCGCAAGGCTAAAACTCAAAGGAATTGACGGGGGCCCGCACAAGCGGCGGAGCATGTGGCTTAATTCGACGCAACGCGAAGAACCTTACCAAGGCTTGACATACACCGGAAACGTCTGGAGACAGGCGCCCCCTTGTGGTCGGTGTACAGGTGGTGCATGGTTGTCGTCAGCTCGTGTCGTGAGATGTTGGGTTAAGTCCCGCAACGAGCGCAACCCTTGTTCTGTGTTGCCAGCGAGTAATGTCGGGGACTCACAGGAGACTGCCGGGGTCAACTCGGAGGAAGGTGGGGACGACGTCAAATCATCATGCCCCTTATGTCTTGGGCTGCACACGTGCTACAATGGTCGGTACAATGGGCTGCGATACCGCGAGGTGGAGCGAATCCCAAAAAGCCGGCCTCAGTTCGGATTGGGGTCTGCAACTCGACCCCATGAAGTCGGAGTCGCTAGTAATCGCAGATCAGCATGCTGCGGTGAATACGTTCCCGGGCCTTGTACACACCGCCCGTCACGTCACGAAAGTCGGTAACACCCGAAGCCGGTGGCCCAACCCTCTGGGAGGGAGCCGTCGAAGGTGGGACCAGCGATTGGGACGAAGTCGTAACAAGGTAGCCGTACCGGAAGGTGCGGCTGGATCACCTCCTTTCTAAGGAGCATTGGCCGGCTTCGAGCGAGTGTCTCGGAGCGGTTGCTCATGGGTGGAACGTTGACTATTCGGCAGGTCCCGGGTCCCCGGGTTCGTTAGTACTGCGCCTTTGGCGTGTGGAAGGCGGGTCGGGGGTGTGGGGGTTGTCGGGCGCGCTGTTGGGTCCTGAGGGAACGGTTGGTTGTTTCCTCTGGTTGTGCCGGTCCCATGCTTGTTCTGGGTGGGTGGCTGGTCGTTGTTTGAGAACTGCACAGTGGACGCGAGCATCTGTGGCCAAGTTTTTAAGGGCGCACGGTGGATGCCTTGGCACCAGGAACCGATGAAGGACGTGGGAGGCCGCGATAGGCCCCGGGGAGCTGTCAACCGAGCTTTGATCCGGGGGTGTCCGAATGGGGAAACCCGGCAGTCGTCATGGGCTGTCACCCGCTGCTGAACACATAGGCAGTGTGGAGGGAACGCGGGGAAGTGAAACATCTCAGTACCCGCAGGAAGAGAAAACAACCGTGATTCCGGGAGTAGTGGCGAGCGAAACCGGATGAGGCTAAACCGTATGTGTGTGATACCCGGCAGGGGTTGCGCGTGCGGGGTTGTGGGAGCGTACTTCAGTCGTCTGCCGGCGGCTGGGCGAGTCAGAAACCGTATAGGTAGTCGAAGGGCATGCGAAAGGCCCGGCGTAGAGGGTAAGACCCCCGTAGACGAAATCTGTGCGGCTTGCTTGTGCGTTTCCCAAGTAGCACGGGGCCCGAGAAATCCCGTGTGAATCTGGCGGGACCACCCGCTAAGCCTAAATATTCCCTGGTGACCGATAGCGGATAGTACCGTGAGGGAATGGTGAAAAGTACCGCGGGAGCGGAGTGAAATAGTACCTGAAACCGTGTGCCTACAAGCCGTGGGAGCGTCGTCGTGGTTTTCGGACTGCGGCCGTGACTGCGTGCCTTTTGAAGAATGAGCCTGCGAGTTTGCGGTGTGTGGCGAGGTTAACCCGTGTGGGGTAGCCGTAGCGAAAGCGAGTCCGAATAGGGCGTTCTTAGTCGCATGCCCAAGACCCGAAGCGGAGTGATCTAGCCATGGGCAGGGTGAAGCGCGGGTAAGACCGTGTGGAGGCCCGAACCCACCAGGGTTGAAAACCTGGGGGATGACCTGTGGTTAGGGGTGAAAGGCCAATCAAACTCCGTGATAGCTGGTTCTCCCCGAAATGCATTTAGGTGCAGCGTCGTGTGTTTCTTGCCGGAGGTAGAGCACTGGATAGGCGATGGGCCTCACCGGGTTACTGACCTTAGCCAAACTCCGAATGCCGGTAAGTGAGAGCACGGCAGTGAGACTGCGGGGGATAAGCTCCGTGGTCGAGAGGGAAACAGCCCAGAACACCGGCTAAGGCCCCTAAGCGTGTGCTAAGTGGGAAAGGATGTGGAGTCGCAGAGACAACCAGGAGGTTGGCTTAGAAGCAGCCACCCTTGAAAGAGTGCGTAATAGCTCACTGGTCAAGTGATTCCGCGCCGACAATGTAGCGGGGCTCAAGTACACCGCCGAAGCCGTGTCACTCACACAATAGCCTTAACGGGTGTGTGGGTGGGTAGGGGAGCGTCGTGTGCCGGGTGAAGCGGCGGCGGGAGCCAGTCGTGGACGGTATACGAGTGAGAATGCAGGCATGAGTAGCGATACAAGAGTGGGAAACTCTTGCGCCGATTGACCAAGGGTTCCTGGGTCAAGCTGATCTGCCCAGGGTAAGTCGGGACCTAAGGCGAGGCCGACAGGCGTAGTCGATGGACAACGGGTTGATATTCCCGTACCCGCTGTAGAGCGTCAACGCTGAACCTCTGAATGCTAAGGCCGTGAAGCCGCCCTTGAGACCTTCGGGTCGAGGGGGAGTGGTGGAGCCGCCGGTCCAACAGGGTAGTAGGTGAGCGATGGGGTGACGCAGGAAGGTAGTCCAGCCCGGGCGGTGGTTGTCCCGGGGTAAGGGTGTAGGACGTGGGGTAGGCAAATCCGCCCTGCATATAGTCTGAGACCTGATGCCGAGCCGATTGTGGTGAAGTGGATGATCCTATGCTGTCGAGAAAAGCCTCTAGCGAGTTCTGTGGCGGCCCGTACCCCAAACCGACTCAGGTGGTCAGGTAGAGAATACCGAGGCGTTCGGGTGAACCGTGGTTAAGGAACTCGGCAAAATGCCCCCGTAACTTCGGGAGAAGGGGGGCCATTGCTGGTGATGGGTCTTGCACTCTGAGCTGGTGGTGGCCGCAGAGACCAGCGAGAAGCGACTGTTTACTAAAAACACAGGTCCGTGCGAAGCCGTAAGGCGATGTATACGGACTGACGCCTGCCCGGTGCTGGAACGTTAAGGGGACCGGTTAGTCATGATTCGTCGTGGCGAAGCTGAGAACTTAAGCGCCAGTAAACGGCGGTGGTAACTATAACCATCCTAAGGTAGCGAAATTCCTTGTCGGGTAAGTTCCGACCTGCACGAATGGCGTAACGACTTCTCGACTGTCTCAACCACGGGCCCGGTGAAATTGCATTACGAGTAAAGATGCTCGTTTCGCGCAGCAGGACGGAAAGACCCCGGGACCTTTACTATAGCTTGATATTGGTGTTCGGTTCGGCTTGTGTAGGATAGGTGGGAGACTGTGAAGCTGTGACGCCAGTCATGGTGGAGTCATCGTTGAAATACCACTCTGGTCGTGCTGGATGTCTAACCTGGGTCCGTGATCCGGATCAGGGACAGTGTCTGGTGGGTAGTTTAACTGGGGCGGTTGCCTCCTAAAGGGTAACGGAGGCGCCCAAAGGTTCCCTCAGCCTGGTTGGCAATCAGGTGTTGAGTGTAAGTGCACAAGGGAGCTTGACTGTGAGACCGACGGGTCGAGCAGGTGCGAAAGCAGGGACTAGTGATCCGGCGGTGGCTTGTGGAAGCGCCGTCGCTCAACGGATAAAAGGTACCCCGGGGATAACAGGCTGATCTTCCCCAAGAGTCCATATCGACGGGATGGTTTGGCACCTCGATGTCGGCTCGTCGCATCCTGGGGCTGGAGTAGGTCCCAAGGGTTGGGCTGTTCGCCCATTAAAGCGGTACGCGAGCTGGGTTTAGAACGTCGTGAGACAGTTCGGTCCCTATCCGCTGTGCGCGTAGGAGTCTTGAGAAGGGCTGTCCCTAGTACGAGAGGACCGGGACGGACGGACCTCTGGTGTGCCAGTTGTTCTGCCAAGGGCATGGCTGGTTGGCTACGTTCGGGAGGGATAACCGCTGAAAGCATCTAAGCGGGAAGCCTGCTTCGAGATGAGGGCTCCCACCACCTTGAGTGGGTAAGGCTCCCAGTAGACGACTGGGTTGATAGGCCGGGTGTGGAAGCCTCGTGAGGGGTGGAGCTGACCGGTACTAATAGGCCGAGGGCTTGTCCATAGTTGCTCCGCGTCCACTGTGTAGTTCTGAAGCAATGACCTGTGCCGGTTGCCGGTGGGTCAACTTCATAGTGTTTCGGTGGTCATAGCGTGAGGGAAACGCCCGGTTACATTCCGAACCCGGAAGCTAAGCCTTACAGCGCCGATGGTACTGCAGGGGGGACCCTGTGGGAGAGTAGGACGCCGCCGAACAATCTTTGACGGGAGGGCCCCGTAGCCGGAAGGCTACGGGGCCCTTTCGCATGCCCGGACACTGGGCGTCCTCACTCCTGGAGTACGGCCGTGGCGCCCTTGCGCCACTGCTGGTCGGTGCGGTCCTGGGCCCATGCGAGGGCGACCCTGCTGCCGGAGTCGTCTCCGGTGGGGGTGAGTTCGTGGCGGCCGTCGATGGAGGGTCGGATGGCGCCGTCGGCGGTGATCTCGAAGCGGAGGTTGTCGCCGTTGCGGCCGGCGGCGGATGCGCAGGTCCAGACGCCGACGCCGCGTCGGGTGCCACCCCGGGAGTCGAGGCAGAAATCCGGGTTGGCGTAATTGCGGAGGAGATGGCCCGCGTCCAGGTACCACTTCTGCGAGGTTGCCCCTGTGCAGGTGTGGACGATCACATCGGCGCCCTGTTCGAGGAACTGGTCCTGGACGTCCAGGCAGAGCCCGGATCGTCCGTCGACCAGCTCGCTGTAGGTGATGCCGAGGGTCGGCGGGGGCGGTAGGGCGGCTGCGGTGCCGGCGGAGGTGCGGGGTGGGGAGGCCGGGCGGCTGGACAGGGAGGTGCTGGGTGACGGCGAGGCCGATGCGGATGCGGATGGTGGAGCGGCTGAGGTGGGCGCCGCGACCGTGACCGTGGCGAAGGCGGTGGTACGGGAGACGACCAGCGGCGGGATGCCGAGCGGATCGCCGCCGCCGACGGCCGTACTGCTGCTGTTGGAGGGGACCAGGGTGACGATGGTGGTGGCGGCCGTGGCTGCGATGACGACGACGGCCGCCGCAGCACTGAGGGCCGGGAACTGACGGGGCAGCCGGACCAGGCGCCGGGCTGCGGAACGGTCGGAGACCAGGCGCCCGGTGGGGGCTGCGGGGACGCGGCGGGCGCGTAGGGCCCGTGGATTGCGGACGGCGCTGGTCCGGCCGGTGACGGTCTTGCCGAGGCGGGCTGCGACATAGGCGGCGCCGCCCCACATCAGCAGTCCTTCGGCGAGTACGGCGTCGGGGCGTTCGCTTATGCCCACCAGGTCGATGAGCAGCCGGGAGCAGCGTGGGCAGGCGGCGAGGTGGCGGTCCAGGTCCTCGTTCTGGTGCACGCCGGAGCGCCGGGCGGCGGCCTCCACCAGCCCGCTGAACCCCCGGCATTCCTCTGCGGCGCCATACTCCGCGTGGGCCTGGAGGTAGGCGTCGCGGTAGGCCTCGCGGGCCTTCTCGCGGAGGTAGGGGACGCTCTGCGGTTCCAGGCCGAGCAGGCGGCCGGTCTCCGTGTCGTCGTCCTCCTCGACCACGGAGTGCCAGAGGACCGCCTGGGTACGCTCGGGCAGGGCGCGGAAGCCACGGAGCATCGGGGAGCGCAGTTCGAGCGCGGGCAGGTCCGGGCGGGCCTCGGGGGCGTCAGAGGCGGTGCTGTCGAGCCAGGCGGCGAAGTCGGGGGCGAGTCGGGCTCGCCGGGTGGTGGTGGCCCAGCCGGCGGCTGTGCGTTGCACGAGCATCAGCAGCTGGTGCCGCCAGGCGTGCTTGGGCCCTCCGGCGGCCTGGACGGCCTGTGCGGCCCGGTTGAAGGCATCGGTGGCCAGTTGCTCGGCGGCGTGCGAGTCCCGGGCGCAGATGCGCGCATAGGCGAGCACCGGCGGAAGGTGACGGCGGCGCAGTTCGTCGGCGGCTTCCTGGGCGATGGGTGCTTCGCTGCTGCGGATGAGGCGGGTGAGCTCGGGGTCGGACAGGGTGGAGCACGGGCTGTCGACGGGTGGTGCCGCCTCCGTCGAGGGGAGCCGGTCGAACCGGTCGTACGGGTGGAGCTGAGGCACGCTCTCGACTCCTCGTCCTGCGGCGCCCCGTGCACTTCCTGTGATGACGCATGGTCATGCACCCCGGTTCACTGGGGTGTCGGCGGCAGGTCGAGACCGGCTCGTGCTGCTGCGGCCCGGGGCGCCCATCGAACTCGTGGGGTGGGGATGACCATGTTGCTGGACTTCCGGCTGCCACGGAAGAGGAAATTACCCGGGAGTCACGTTTGGATCGGAAGTGGTGCCGAGTCTGTGTACACCCTGTGGCTGAGGGTGCTGGAGCGGATCGATGTGGTGCCTGAGTGCGGCTGTCATGGTGCGCCCGGGAGACGGACCGTGGTCGTCGCTCCCGAGGCCGGGTGCAGGACGATGCCCTCGCCGTCGGCCGCCGGTCCCGGGCTGCCGCCGTCGGGGTGCGCCCGGCCGCCGCCTGCCGTGGCGGCCAGCAGTGCCCGTACCGATGCCGCGTCGGACGGGCCGAGCACTGTGCGGGTGGCGGCCTCTGTCCACAGCCTGTGGACAGAGCGATCGTCCCAGCGGGCTCGGGCCTGCTCGGGAGAGCGCAGCACCGCGACGGTCGGCACCCCCTGGGCGCCGCCTCGCACCATCAGGTCGGGCAGGGCGGGCAGTGGGGCGACCGACGCCACATCGTCCAGGACGGCGAGCAGTGGTGGGTCGAGCCGGCCGGCGGATGACCGTACGGCCATGCGGCGGCCGCGCTCGACCACGTCCTGGGCGAGTGCGGTCAGAAGCGGCATTGCGCCGGGCTGGTGGTGCGGGGCCTCGACCGGCTCCGCCACCAGATAGAGGGTTCCCCGCTCCGAGAGGAGCGACTCCACGTCCAGCCGGTCGCTCGCGGACGGTGTGCAGGCTTGCAGCACATGCAGCTCCTCCAGGGCGGAGAAGGTCCGGGTGAGCAACTCCAGGGCCGCGTCCCGCAGTTCGCGCCCGGTGGCGTGCGGGGCGGCGGTGAGCGCGGCCTCCAGTTCGCCGCTCCAGCCCTCGGCCGCTCCACGGTGGGTGCGCAGGATGCGCAGCGCGTCATGGGTGCCGTGGCTGCCCGACCAGCGGTGCACCTGGCGGAACGGCCGGTCGTCGAGGGCGGCGGCGTGCAGCCAGCAGCGCAGCAGGGTGCGGGCTGCGGTGTGGACGGCGGCGGCGGGGCCGGTGCTGTGCGGGGGGATCACCGGGTGCAGCAGCGCGGCGGCGCGGGCGGTGGCCGTGGCGGGGTCCTGGCAGCCGTCGTGCGGGGCCCAGCGGAGCCGTTGCGGCACCTCTGCGGTGGTGAGGCGCAGGGGGTCGAAGACGCGGACGGGGCCGGTCTTCTCGCGCTGTTCGGTGGTGGCCTCCCAGGTGGCGGGGCCGGCGCAGGTGGCCAGTACCGGTCCGGGGGCGTGGGTGATCGCGGGGTGGATCAGCAGCGGGCCCTTGGCGCGGGTGGCGGAGGGCGGGGCGAAGACGCAGTGGCCGCGGTCGAGTGGAGCGTAGAGGGGGGTGCCGGTGGCGGTGTCGCGGCCCAGGGCGACACCGTAGGCGAGCGGGTCGGGGGCGGTGCGGGCGCCGGGCCCGGCGAGGCCGGTGTCGGGGTGCGGGCGGATGGCGGCGGCCCGGGGGAGCAGGGCGGCGAAGGACAGCGGATGTGGGGGCGGGGGCAGCGAGGGGGCGGTCTTCGGGGGAGAGGTCTCCGTGGGGAGGCATCCGAGGGGGAGGTCTGCGGAGACGGGGGTCGGTGGGGCGGGGTGGCTGCGGAGGTTCTGTCCACAGGCTGTGGATGGGGCGGCGGAGCGGGCTCGGGGCTGGTCCGCACACCCGCCGGGAGCCGGTGGGGCGCCCGGCGGAGGTGTGCCCAGGCGCCGAGCGCCAGCAGTAGCAGCGCGGTCAGGGCCACCAGGAGCAGGAAGAAGGTCCACCAGAAGGCGGTCGCGGAGGGCAGCGGCGCCGGCGGTGCATCCGTACCCGCGCCCGGCGCCCAGGCGGCGGCCACGTCGTGCGGTGCGGTCACCAGACGCCGGATCGCCTGCGCGGACCGGGTGAACGGCAGATCGTGGGGCCAGGACCCGCAGGTGACCAGCGCGGCCAGCCCGGTGGCCGTCCACATGAGGGCCACCGAGCCGAGCAGCACGGCCAGCAGGGCGATCACCGCCCCGTCCGGTATCCCGGAGCGGGGCACGGGGGTGGGGGCGGGGGCGGGTGAGGGGCGCACGGGACGGGTCATGGCGTTCCGAGGGGTGCTAGGCGGCGGGGTCGTCGGCGAGCTGCTGCTCCGCTCGTACCCGCTCGGCGACCGCGTCCTCGGTCATCGCGCGGTCGGTGTAGACGAGCGGCCGCTCGGTCTCGGTGATGATGTGCTTGACGACCTGGACGTTGCCGTTGACGTCCCAGACCGCGATGCCGGGGGACAGGGTGGGGATGATCTCCACGGCCCAGCGGGGGAGCCCGAGGACCCGGCCGGTGGCGCGGGCCTCCTCCGCCTTCTGCATGTAGATGGTGCGGGTGGAGGCCATCTTGAGGATGGCGGACGCCTCCTTGGCGGCGGCGCCGTCGACCACGTCGGAGAGGTGGTGGACGACGGCCACGAAGGAGAGGCCCAGGCGGCGGCCGAACTTCAGCAGCCGCTGGAAGAGCTGCGCCACGAAGGGGCTGCTGATGATGTGCCAGGCCTCCTCGACCAGGAAGATCCGCTTGCGGCGGTCCGGCCTGATCCAGGTGTGCTCCAGCCAGACGCCGACGATGGCCATCAGGATGGGCATGGCGATGGAGTTGCGGTCGATATGGGAGAGGTCGAAGACGATCAGCGGCGCATCCAGGTCGATGCCGGCCGTGGTGGGGCCGTCGAACATGCCCCGCAGGTCGCCGTCGACCAGGCGGTCCAGGACCAGGGCGACATCCAGCCCCCAGGCGCGGACGTCGTCCAGCGACACCCCGAGCGGCTCCACCGACACCAGGTTGGGGTTGCGCAGGGTGTCCACGATGTCGGTGAGCACCGGCTGGCGGTCGGTGATGGCGGTGTGGACATGGGCGTGGGCGGCCTTGAGGGCGAACCCGGCCCGCTCCTCAAGGCCACGGCCCATCGCCACCTCGACGATGGTGCGCAGCAGGGCCAGCTGGCCGGTGGTGGTGATCGCCGGGTCCAGCGGGTTGAGTCGGATGCCGCCGTCCAGCGCGGCCATCGGGTCGAGCCGGATGGGCGTTATCCCCAGCGCCTCCGCGATCAGGTTCCACTCGCCGACGCCGTCCTCGCCCTGCGCGTCCAGGACCACCACCTGGCGGTCGCGGAAGCGCAGCTGGCGCAGGACATAGGTCTTCTCCAGCGACGACTTGCCGTTGCCGGACTCGCCAAGGACCAGCCAGTGCGGTGCCGGGAGCTGCTGCCCGTACAGCTGGAACGGGTCGTAGACATAGCCCTTGCCGCTGTAGACCTCGCGGCCGATGATCACGCCGGAGTCGCCCAGGCCGGGGGCGGCGGTGGGCAGGTAGACGGCCTGCGCCTGGCCGGTGGAGGTGCGTACCGGCAGCCGGGTGGTCTCCACCTTGCCGAAGACGAAACTGGTGAATGCCTCGGTCAGCGCGCTCAGCGGGGACGGCATGGCGACTCCTCGGTGCGGCGGCTGGGGGGCGGGGTGCTCATCGGCGGATGCCGGTGGCGAAGGGCAGGGTGTTGACGAAGGCGCGGTGGTGCTCGCGGTCGCACCACTCCAGCTTGAGATAGCTCTTGCCGGCGGAGGCGCGGATGGTGCGCTTGTCGCGGGCCAGCGCCTCGGGGGAGCGGGAGGAGACGGTGATGTAGCCGACCAGGTTGACGCCGGCGGCGCCGGACGCCAGATCGTCGCCGCGCTGGTCGACGCGGCCGGAGTGGGCCAGGTCGCGGGGGTCGATGGTGCGGTTCATCTTGGCGGCGCGGCTGGCCTCGGCGTCGTCGTTGGTCTTCTCGGTGAGCATCCGCTCGATGGCGACGTCGGTGGGTTCCAGGTCCATGGTGACGGCGACGGTGCGGATCACGTCCGGGGTGTGGACCAGCAGCGGCGCCAGGAAGTTGACGCCGACGGGGGTGAGCGGCCACTCCTTCACCCAGGCGGTGGCGTGGCACCAGGGTTCGCGGGTGGCCGACTCGCGGGTCTTGGCGGTCAGGTACTGCGGGTGGGTGGCGTCCAGCTCGGCCGGCCAGGCGTTGCGGCGGGACATGGCCTGGATGTGGTCGATGGGGTGGTCCGGGTCGTACATCGAGTGCAGCAGCGAGGAGAGCCGCGCCTGGCCGAGCGGCTGGCGGACCCGGATGTCGGCCTCGGCGAGCCGGGCGCAGATGTCGGTGAGCTCGCGCGCCATCACCGCGGCGATGCCCTCGTCGCCACGGGCGCGGCGGTGCGCGGTGCGGCCCATGGCGTTGGCCTCGGCGGCCAGCTCGCGGGTGTAGTGCATGCAGGCGACCAGATAGGCGCGGTGCTGCTCGGAGGAGGTGGAGACCATCGACTGCAGCTGGTCGTAGGAGTGCTGGAGCCAGGGCGGTGCGGCGGGGTCGCCGCGCCGCTCGACGTCCTTGGCGTGGGCGTCCGGGTCGGCGGGCAGCGTACGGGCCAGCATCTGCAGGCGGGTGACGAAGCCGTCGCCGTTGGCGACATGCTTGAGCAGCGTGCCGAACCGGTCGACCAGGGCCTCCTGGTCCTCGGAGTCGCGCAGGCCCACGCCGGGGCCCTCGATCTCGATGGCGGCGGTGACGGTGTGCCGGTCGAGGTGGAGCAGTACGGCGACCTCGTCGGGCCCGAACGGCGCGGAGAGCCAGCGCAGCCGGCCGACGCCGGGCGGCGGGCCGATCTCCACCTCGCGGCCGTCGAGGCGGGTGCCGGCCTCCATCACGCCCGAGTGCCAGCTGCCCTTGCCGGAGCGCACGGTGCGCCGGTAGGTGCGGTTGATCTCGGCCCACTTGTAGAAGGTGCGCTTGCGGTAGGGGACGTAGACGGCGGCGAAGGCGAGGGCGGGGAAGCCGACCAGACCGAGCAGGCGCAGCGGGAGGAGCGGCACCAGCAGGCCCACCATCATGCCGACGAACGCCCCGGCGATGATCAGCAGCACCTCGCCGGTCTCGCGGTTGCGGCCGATGACGGCGTTGGGCCGGGCCTTGCCGATCAGATAGGTCCGGCGCTGGTGGGTGTAGGGGCTTCCGCCGTACTGTCCGCCGTACTGTCCGCCGTACTGGCCGACGGGCTGGCTGGTCACCGGCCGTCACACCCCCTTCGAAGTCGGGCTGTTGTGGTGGGCGGAGGAGGCGGGTGAGGCCGACTGGGCCGGGGGTGCGGCGGCGGAACCGGTGCTGCGGGTGGAGTGGGCGGCGATGCCGGGACCGACCGAGCCGCCGGACCCGGACGAGGAGCCGCCGGAGGCCCGGCCCGGGCCGGAGTCGCCGCCGCCGCGCGAACCGTGGGTGGAGATGCCCTGCTTGACGAAGT
This sequence comes from Peterkaempfera bronchialis, assembly GCF_003258605.2. Classification (NCBI taxonomy): domain Bacteria; kingdom Bacillati; phylum Actinomycetota; class Actinomycetes; order Kitasatosporales; family Streptomycetaceae; genus Peterkaempfera; species Peterkaempfera bronchialis. The sequence goes on along the minus strand of NZ_CP031264.1, from coordinate 3,073,056 downwards.
TGGCGGGTCCGTTGACCACGGCCTGGCCGGCCGAGACCGCTCCGGCGCGGGCGCGGCGCATGGCGATCATGTCGTCGCCGAAGCCGGGCACAAAGCGGTAGATGGCGGTGCTGGCGAAGATGGAGAGGAAGAGGATGGCCAGGCCGGAGAGGACCCTGGCGAAGGAGTCGGTGGCGCCGGCGTCGGAGGCGATGGCCCCGGCCAGGCCCAGGACGATCACGATCACCGGCTTGGCCAGGTCGACGGCGATCATCAGCCCGGCCCAGCGGCGGACATGCTTCCAGAGCTGCTTGTCCACCAGGCCCGCGTAGACGGCGGTGCCGAGCAGCGCGCCCACGTAGAGCATGGCCGCGCGGATCAGCAGCTCCAGCCAGAGGACGGCGGCGGCCAGGACCGCGACCAGCGAGACGATGATCAGGATCAGCGGGCCGCCGCCGAGGTCGCCCTTCTCCAGGGTGTCGGCGAAGCCGCCGAGATAGGTGCCGGTGTCGGACTTGGTGCCCAGGGCGATGGCCTTGGTGATGCCGTCGGTGGCGGTGACCACGGTGTACAGGATCAGCGGGGTGAAGGCGGAGGCGAGCACGGTCAGCCAGAGGTAGCCGACGGCCTCGGAGAACGCCTGCTGGAGCGGGGCGCCACGGACCGCCCGCTTGGCCACGGCCAGCAGCCACAGGACCATGGTGAGGATGGTGGAGGCGGCGAAGACCACGGCGTACTGGCGGAGGAAGGCCCCGTTGGTGAAGTCGACCTCGGTGGTGCTGTCGATCGCGGTGGAGAGGCGGCGGATCACCCAGGCGGCGGCTTCGGCGCAGCCCTTGGCGAGGGAGCCGAGGGGGTCGGTGACCGTGTCGAGCGTGCCGCTGCCGGGCACCCCGCTGCCGCTGCCGCAGTGGCTGCTCCCCGGTCCTGGCAGCGTCACGCAGGTCGGTGCGGGCGTGGGCACCGATGTGGGCGTCGGTGTGGGGCTGGGCGCGGCCAGGACGCTATGGGCGGCCATCAGCGCGGTGAACTGCATCGCGGCCAGTGCGGTGCCCAGGGAGCCTGCACGGCGGAGTAGGGGGCTAGCGGGCATAGCGGAACCCTCCGTACTGCTCGGCCGCGGACTTGATCTCGTCGGCGTTGGCCGCCTGCTGGTCGCCGTTGACCGGGGCGGGGCCGGGCTGCTGGTGGAAGTCGACGACCTTCCAGTCGTTGCCGACCCAGCGCAGGCTGAGGGTGAGGGTGAACCAGTTCTCGGCGACCGGCTGGGTGGAGCCCTGGCCGGCCAGGCCGATCAGGCCGCTGCTCCAGACCGCGACCCGGGCGGCGGCGTCGCCGTACTGCTCCACCTTGGTGCCGACCGGGATGGTGCGGCTGATGAAGGTGAGGCCGGCCGGGGCGGTGCCGTGCTCCCCGAGGCCGTACTTGGCGGCGGCGCCCTGGGCGAAGGCGCTGTCGAGGCGGTTGCGCAGGGCGTCGGCGGCGGCCGGGTCGGCGAGGGTGTCGATCACCGAGTGCCGGGTGTCGGCGTCGAACATCCCGGCCGAGCCGAGGGCGACGGCGTAGTTGGCCGCCGCGGACTGGGCGCCCTGGTCGGTGTGCGGGAAGCCGGCGGGGATGCCGTTGCTGGTGGTGTCGACCGGGCGCTGCCCGGTGGCGGCGGTGGGCGCGGCCTTGCCGCCGCCGCCGCTGCCGTCGGCGGCGGCGGTGCCGCTGCCACGGTGGGGGTCGGGCTTGTCGCGGTTGGCGAAGGAGATCGCCACCACGAGCAGCACCAGGATCCCCATCACGGTCAGCAGGGTGCGCAGCGGCCGGGGCTGCCGGCCCGGCTGCGGAGGCGGCAGGTCGCCGACCGGGAGCCGCGTACGGGTGTGCGGCTGGTCGTCGGACAACGACACGGCGGCCCTCCTGGGACGAAGGAAGGAGCAACCCCGGCGGGCGGGCCCGGGGGAGACGGTGGCAACGGTGACGGACGGGGGACGGCTGCTGCAAGGGGCATAAGACCGGCGGCTGGTGCACAGCGGGCGGAAGGCGTGCGCCGTGGGAGGGCGGACCGTCCGCTGCCCCGGGTCCGGTGACCGGGACTCCGCTGCGGGATGACTAATAGGATCGTCAGATGGCCATCCCATACACAATGGTGAACAGGGTGCCCAGCGAACCGATGATGAACACGCCGGTGAGCCCGGCGATGATCAGCCCTTTCCCCTGTTCGGCGCTGAAGGTGTCGCGCATGGCCGTGGCCCCGATGCGCTGCTTGGCAGCCCCCCAGATCGCGATGGCCAGGCAGCCCAGGAGGCAGGCCGCCATCACCACCTCGACCATGACTCGCGCCTCCGAGCCGAGACTGGCGAACGGTCCCCAGTCGGGCGCGATGCCGCCGATGATGGTGTCGATGCTCTTGCCCTTGTCGGGCTCCGCGCTCAGGTAGTTCAGAGTGTCGGACGTCATGTGTTTCTCACCGCCTGATCAGGCATTCAAGGCCCCGCACCGGGCTCGGGCGAAGGGTCGGGGACTATTCTTGGCCAGATTTGATGTCGACTTGGCTACTTCTCAAGGATCCGTCGTGCGGTGGGGGCCACATCGGCCAGGATGGGCCGGGTGGGCAGTGCCCCCCTGACAGAGGATACCGCTCACTCCTTGTACCTCTGACGATTGCTCAGAGCAACGCCCTGCCCCACACTGTGTGGTGGCGTCAGTCCGTCGGCCCGGCATGTGCAGGGGGCATGTGATGGTACTCCGCAGGTCCTTGGCCGTGGCCGGGGCGGCCGGGGCGGTCGGGCTCTCCTTCCTGGGACTGATCGCGGTCGGTACCTACGTCGCAGCCGGGCCTGCGGTCGCCGGCGGCGTCCCGGCGCTGGCCCCCGGGACCGTGCCCGCCGCCTACCAGGGGCTGATCCAGAAGTGGGGCACCCTCTGCCCCGAGCTCAGCCCGCCGCTGCTGGCCGCCCAGCTCTACCAGGAGAGCGGCTTCAACCCCACTGCGGTCTCCCCCGCCCACGCCTACGGCATCGCCCAGTTCATCCAGCCGACCTGGGAGAGCCACGGCGTGGACGGCAACGGCGACGGCCGCAAGGACATCTGGGACCCGGCCGACGCCATCCCCTCCGCCGCCTCCTACGACTGCTCCCTGGCCCGCGACACCCGCAACGTCCCCGGCGACAAGGTCGCCAATATGCTCGCCGCCTACAACGCCGGGCCCTACCGGGTCATCCAGTACGGCGGGGTGCCGCCGTACGCCGAGACCCAGGGCTATGTGAAGCGGATCCGCTCGCTGTCCATCAGCTTCACCGCCGCCACCAGCCCGGTCGCCTACTCGGCCCAGGCATCCGGCGCCATCTACTTCGCCCAGACCAAGCTGGGCACCCCCTACTTCTGGGGCGGCGAGGGACTGCCCTCGCAGGGCGGCCGCTTCGACTGCTCCGGGCTCACCCGGGCCGCGTACGCCACCGTCGGCATCACGCTGCCCCGGGTCGCCAACGACCAGTGGTACGCCGGCGAGCACCCCTCGCGTGACCAGCTGCGCCCCGGTGACCTGGTGTTCTTCGCCCACGACCTCAACGATCCGCGCACCATCCACCACGTCGGGATCTATGTCGGCGGCGGCTATATGATCAACGCCCCGCACACCGGGGCCGTGATCCGCTACGACAGAATCGACGCCCCGGACTACATCGGCGCCACCCGGGTCACCTCCGACGGCGCAGCGGCCCTCCCCGCACGCGGCAGCGACGGCACCATCGCCAATGGCGCGGGCATCGCGGCCGACCCCTCCGGGGCGAGCTGACCGCGCTTCAGGCACTCCCGTGTAAGGGAGCCGTGAGCGACCAGTCAAGTTTCCATAACACCGCTCTGACGTGGAACGCTGTGCCTTCCTTGCGGCGTTGTGTCTCCCGGACCCGCCGCGACGGCCCTCGCCGCGACGACGCGGGACGACCATGCGCCACGGCCCGGCCGAACAGCGGTCGGCAGGCGGAACAGGAGGTGCGGCGTGCTCACGCTGCCGGCTGACGGCTCCAACCCCGACCTCAGCCTGCTCTATGACGTCAACGGCCTGGCCAAGGACGCCCCGAGCTGGGTGGACGGCGCCGTCTCCTGGATCGGCGAGTACGGCATCCTGCTCGGCCTCGGACTGCTCTGCCTCACGGCCTGGCTGCGCGCCCGCCGCCAGCCGGACGCGCCCGTCGCCGTGGCCGCAGTGGCCTGGGCGCCGCTGGCCGCCGCCGTCGCGGCGATCCTCAACATCCCGATCCGGGCCCTGGTGGCGAGACCGCGCCCCTTTGTGGAACACACCGGGCTGGACGTCCTGGCCAGCGGCAAGGACGACTTCTCCTTCGCCAGCGACCATGCCACCCTCACCATGGCCATCGCGGTGGCACTGCTGCTGGCCGAGCGGCGGCTCGGCGTGCTGGCCGTGCTGTTCGCGCTCCTCCAGGGCTTCTGCCGCGTCTACATGGGCGTGCACTACCCCACCGATGTGCTCGGCGGCTACGCCCTGGGCACCGCCGTGGTCCTGCTGCTGGCCCCGCCGGCCACGGCCGTCCTGGTGCCGCTCTGCCGTTCCCTGGCGCGCACCGCGGCCGCCCCGCTGGTGGCCGCCCGGGGCCGCCGGGACGGGGCCGCGCAGGCCCCGTACGACAGCGGCAGCGGCACGGGGCACCCGGGGTCCGGCATCGCGGCCTGAGAGACCCCGCAGACTCCCCGGATCGCGCAGACCCCCGCAGACCGAGCAAGCGACGGGCGCCCGCCGACGGCGGGCGCCCGTCGCGCATGCCCGGCCCCGGGGGAGTGCCGCCTCAGTTCGGGATCGCCTGCGGGAAGGTGAAGAGCCGCTCCGGGTCATAGGCCGCCTTGACCCGTCGCAGCCGGGGCAGGTTGGCCCCGTAGTAGGACTGCTGCCAGCCGGACAGCTGCGGGTCGGGGTAGTTCTGGTACGCCTGGCCGCTCGCATATGGGCGCAGGGACTGCCAGAGGCCGTCCAGCCATGCCTGGTGCCGGGGCACCGAGGCGTCCGCCGGCCAGTTGGCGATGTACTGGGCCAGGAAGAGCCCGTCGCGGTGCACAAAGGCGGTGTCCTGCGGCCGGACCCGGTTGACCGCCCCGCCCAGCGCGTCCAGCGCCACCGCCGCGCTGCCCCCGGCCGGGACCGTACGGGCGTAGCGCTCCACGGCGGCCAGCAGGGTGCCGATGCCGGCGTCCGGCAGCCGGCGGGTGTAGAAGTCGGAGCGCGCCCCGTAGGACGCGCGGACGACCCGGCCGGCGGGCCGCCGGCCGGGCAGGTCGCCGGGCAGGTGGCACTGCGCGACGGTCCAGCCCAGGCTGCCCGCCATCGCCAGCATGGTGTCCGGATAGCTGCGGCTGCGCACCACGGCGGAGGAGGGCGAGGCGCCGGCCGAGGCCGCGAGCCGGTCGATCTGGTTCTGGAGAGAGGAGGCCGGTCCCAGGTTGACGACGGTCACTTCGACCTGCTGCGGTCCTCGGTAGTCGGCCGTGAGGTGCAGGCTCGACCAGTACGGGTCGGGCGCCGCCGGGGCCCAGGACTGCCAGGCCCGGAGTACGGCGGCCGCCTGCCGCCACGGCCAGGACAGAAAGGCGTAGGAGCAGGCCGGTGCCGGGTGGGTGCGGAAGTCGAAGCGGGTGACCACCCCGAAGTTGCCGCCGCCTCCGCCGCGCAGCGCCCAGAAGAGGTCGGGGTCGTGCGTGGCGTCGACGGTGCGTATCCGGCCGTCGGCGGTGACGATCTGGGCGGCGGTGAGGTTGTCGGAGGTCAGCCCGTAGGCGCGGCCGGTGACCCCGACGCCGCCGCCCAGGGTCAGTCCGGCGACCCCGACGCTGGGGCAGGAGCCGGCGGGGACGGTGGCGCCGCGCGAGGCCAGGCCCGCGTAGACGTCCACCAGGCGGGCGCCGGAGCCGACGGCGGCGGCGCCCTGGGACGGGGTGACGGTGGAGAGCCGGCCCACGTCGATCAGCAGGCCGCTGGTGGTGGACCAGCCGGCGTAGGAGTGGCCGCCGCTGCGGACCGCGACCGGCACCTGGTGGCGGCGGGCGAAGGCCAGGCAGGTGGCGATGTCCTGCGGGCCCGCCACATAGGCGACGCCGGACGGGTGGCTGGTGTCGAAGCGGGGCTGGAAGCTCTGCCGGGCCACGGCGTAGCGGCTGTCCCCGGGGCGGATCAGGGTGCCGTCCAGGTCGCGGGCGAGGGCCGCCCAGTCGCCGGGGCGGGCGGTGGCGGGCGCGGCCGGGGTGGTACGAGCCGGGGCGCTGGGTGCCGCGGAGTTCGGCGTGGGGGTGTGCGGCGTGAGGGTGCCGGGGCCGGTGCCGGTCGCCACGGCCCGGTGGCCGGAGGCCGTACCGCAGGCGGTCAGCCAGGCGGTGGCGGCGGCGCCGGTCCCGGCCAGCAGCAGGCTGCGGCGGCCGGTCCCGGGGGGCCGCCCGGGCGGGGTGGGTTCGGTGGGCGGGGTTGCGGGGGTCTGCGGCTCGGCCATCTCCGGTCACCTCTTTGTGCTGTGCGCCGACGCGCGGCCCGCCTGGTGGGCGGTCCGCCCCGGTCGGGCGGTGCACGCGGCGCACCCTCTGCGGAGTGGAGGACGCCGTCCGGGCCCGAACGGTTGTCGGAGGGACGGAAGGGCGGGGTCAGGCCGCCGTGTGCTCGGTCGCGTCCCGCCGGGCCCGGTCGCGGGACCGGCGGGCGGGGGCGAACCAGCCGCAGGTGCAGCGGGCGGTGCAGAAGGAGCCGTTCTCGCTGACCTCCACCTGGTGCAGCGGTCCGGGTACGGGGCGGTCGCCGCCCGACGGGGGCGCTGGGGGCGCTGAAGGCTCCGGGGGCTCCGGGGGCTCCGGGGGCAGGGTGGTCCTCCGGGCGGTAGGGGGGAGGTCGGGGCAGCCGGTGGCAGCCGGTCCGGCGTTCGGCCGGGGGTGCTTCTCGCTGGACACGCGCCTCACGTTAACGCCGGACGGACGGCGCACGGCCATCGGGTCGTAACCGGGGCCCGGCCGTCTCGTTATGCGGGAGGGGACTCCCCGTACACACGGGCGGGCCTCGCCACGGGGAACGGCAGCCGTACCGGAGACGGCCGCAGGCGTACGCCCTCGCGGTCGACCGGACACCAGGACCTTAGGGGGCTCAGAGCTGATGAAGCGTCGGGTACGCGGCACCACCATCCGGGTGCGCCGCACGATCGGTTCCGCAGGGGCGACCGCCGCCCTGCTCGCCGCGCTGGCTGCCACGGCCGGCTGCACCGGCGTCGGCAGCGGTGACGGCGGGGACGCACGGCAGTCGACGCCGGTCTCCGCGGACCGGCTGGCCGACGACCCGCTCACGGCCGTCCGCAGCGCCGCCGACATCACCGGCCGCACCGGATCCGCCCGCACCGTCACCCAGGTGGTGACCTCGTCGCCGGGGAAGAAGGCGGAGTTCCACGGCACCGGCGTCTATGACTACGCCAAGCGCATCGGCACCGTCTCCGTGCTGCTGCCGCCGGGTGCGGCGACCAAGGGCAGGATGACCGAGGTGGTGCTGCCCGGCATCGTCTACCTCCAGAACAGCGGAGCCAAGGTGCCCGCCGGCAAGTGGGTCAAGCTGGAGGTCAAGCAGCTCCCCGACGGCAACCTGGTGAGCAGCGGCACCACCGACCCGGCCACTGCGGCCGGTGCGCTGCGCGGCGCCCAGGCCGCGAAGCTGGTCGGTACCGAGACGGTCGACGGTGCTGCCCTCAAGCACTACCGGGGCACCCTGGACCTGGCGAAGGCCGCCGACGCCACCGGTGGCCCGGGGGCCGACGGGCTGCGGATGGCGGCCGGGACGTTCACGGTCAAGCAGGTCCCGTACGACGTGTGGCTGGACGAGCAGGGGCGGCTGCACAAGGTGGTGGAGGTCTTCACCTTTGCCTCGGTGCCGGGGTCGACCGACAAGAAGGACCAGGTGGTGGTGGTCTCCACCACCTCGCTGTCGGACTTCGGCAGCCCGGTGGAGGCGGCCGAGCCTCCCGCGTCCGACGTGGTGCGGTTGAAGGCCGGCAACGGCGGTCGGTGATCTGTACGGGTCGTCTGCCGAGCCCCGGTCCGGACGGCGGGCCGGGGCTCGGTCCGTCCAGGGTCGTCCGTCCAGGGTCGTCCGTCCGGGGCTCTCTGCGGGGCAGGGTCCATGGAGGGAGGGCCCTTCGGGTGGGGTGCAAATGGCCCGTCCGTGCCATGTGGAGCGGGCGTGCGCTCCCTACTCTGGTAGGGGCGGGCCGCGCCTGCCGTGCGGCGCGCGGCGGTCCTTCGCACCACCGGTACCGGCAGTGGCAACGGCATGAGGGCTCGACGACGAGGAGGTGGTGTGCGTGGCGTCTCCGCGCGGTGCGGGTGTCCATGACCACGTGGCCCTCGACGAGATCGAGATGTGCGGCGACCTGATGATCGCGGCCTCGTCCAGCGGGGAGGACCGGCTGGCACCGGCCCTGATCGACGAGGTGCTCAAGGTGGACCGCCCGGGTGAGGACGACGCGCCCCGGGTGCCCATGCCGCGCAACCGGTAGGGCCCGGAGCGGGCGCGGGCGGCCGAGGCGGCGGTCAGGTGCGCAGCAGCCGTGCGATGGCGGCGGTGGCCTCCGCGACCTTGGCGTCCGCCTCCGGGCCGCCCTGCTCCACGGCGGCGGCCACGCAGTGCTTCAGATGCTCCTCCAGCAGGCTCAGTGCGAAAGCCTGGAGGGCCTTGGTGCCCGCCGAGACCTGGGTGAGGATGTCGATGCAGTAGACGTCCTGCTCGACCATCCTCTGGAGGCCGCGGACCTGGCCCTCGATCCGGCGCAGCCTCTTCAGGTGCTCGTCCTTCCGTTTGCTGTAGCCGTGCACTCCGTGCCCGGCCGACTCCGGAAGTTCCTCCACAGCGGTCATGCGGCCGCCCTCCTCTCGGTCTTCCCAGGGTAGAGGCGCGGTACGGGACAGCAGGTCACGCGACGGTATCCACCCCTGCATGAGGGGCGCATTCCGGTGGGCCGTCCGGCACACTGAGGGGCGCGTGTCCCCCGTCGCGCACCGGGAACACAATCGGGTGCACCGGAGGGGTGCGGCCACCCCGGTTTGCGCGTCCCGCGCCCCCAGCGCCTAGCATCGACAAGTCCGCACCCTGCACACCGGAGATTTCTGTGCGCTTTCGTCTGACCCCACGGGAGACGAGCTTCTACGATATGTTCGCCGCCGCCGCGGAGAACCTCGTGACCGGCTCCAAGCTCCTGCTCGAACTGCTCGGCTCCGACGTCGCAGCCCGCTCGGAGATCGCCGAGCGCATGCGCGCCGCCGAGCACGCGGGTGACGACAGCACCCACGCGATCTTCCACCAGCTGAACTCGTCGTTCATCACGCCCTTCGACCGCGAGGACATCTACTCCCTCGCGTCCTCGCTGGACGACATCATGGACTTCATGGAGGAGGCCGTCGACCTGGTCGTCCTCTATGACATCCAGCAGCTTCCGCAGGGCATCGAGCAGCAGATCGAGGTGCTGGCCCGGGCCGCCGAGCTCACCGCCGAGGCGATGCCCAACCTGCGGACCATGGCCAATCTCACCGAGTACTGGATCGAGATCAACCGGCTGGAGAACCAGGCGGACCAGATCCACCGCAAGCTGCTCGCCCACCTCTTCAGTGGACAGTACGAGGCCATAGAGGTGCTGAAGCTGAAGCAGATCGTGGATGTCCTGGAAGAGGCGGCCGACGCTTTCGAACATGTGGCGAACACGGTCGAGACCATCGCCGTCAAGGAGTCCTGAACACGGTGGACACCGCCGCACTCGTCGTCGTTGTCGGCGTCGCGTTCTTCTTCACGTACACCAACGGGTTCCACGACTCCGCCAATGCCATCGCCACCTCGGTCTCCACCCGGGCGCTCACCCCCCGGGCCGCGCTGGCCATGGCCGCCGTGATGAACCTGGCGGGTGCCTTCCTCGGCCAGGGGGTGGCCGAGACGGTGAGCAAGGGGATCATCGAGACGCCGCACGGCAGCCAGGGCATGACCATCCTCTTCGCCTCCCTGGTGGGCGCCATCGCCTGGAACCTGGCCACCTGGTACTTCGGTCTGCCGTCCTCCTCCTCGCATGCCCTCTTCGGCGGCATGGTGGGGGCTGCGCTGGCCGGGGGGACCGATGTGATCTGGAGCGGGGTGGTCGAGAAGATCATCATCCCGATGTTCCTCTCCCCGGTGGTCGGCCTGGTCTGCGGCTATCTGATGATGCTGCTGATCCTCTGGCTCTTCCGGCGGGTCAACCCGCACAAGGCCAAGCGCGGCTTCCGGATCGCGCAGACCGGTTCTGCGGCGGCCATGGCGCTGGGCCATGGACTCCAGGACGCGCAGAAGACCATGGGTGTGGTGGTGCTGGCGCTGACCATCTCCGGGACGCAGGACGGCAACGGCATCCCGGTCTGGGTGAAGATCTCCTGTGCGCTGATGCTCTCGCTGGGGACGTACGCGGGCGGCTGGCGCATCATGCGGACCCTCGGCCGCAAGATCATCGAGCTGGATCCGCCGCAGGGCTTCGCCGCCGAGACCACTGCGGCCGGCATCCTCTACACCACGTCCTATGTCTTCAGCGCGCCGGTCTCGACCACCCATGTGATCACCTCGGCGATCATGGGTGTGGGGGCCACCAAGCGGGTGCGGGCGGTGCGCTGGGGGGTGGCGAAGAACATCGTGATGGGCTGGTTCATCACCATGCCCGCCGCGGCGCTTGTCGCGGCGGTGGTCTTTTGGATCACCCATGCCATCGTGCTGGCGGTCCACTGACCGTCGCAGGCCGCTCGCCGCAGTACGGCGAGCCGGAGAGTCGGAGAAGCGGAGAGTCGGAGAAGCGGAGAGGGCCCGCCCCCCAGAGGGAGCGGGCCCTTTTCCATGTCCTGCGGTGGCACCGCCATGCAGCACCGCAGGACAGCTTGCGGGTCGCCGAGGGACCGGGCGTCAGCCGAAGCGGCCGGAGATGTAGTCCTCGGTGGCCTGGACCGACGGGTTGGAGAAGATCCGCTGGGTGTCGTCGATCTCGACCAGTCGGCCGGGCCGGCCGACGCCGGCCAGGTTGAAGAAGGCGGTGCGGTCGCTGACCCGGGCCGCCTGCTGCATATTGTGGGTCACGATCACGATGGTGAACTGCGACTTCAGCTCGCCGATCAGGTCCTCGACGGCAAGGGTGGAGATCGGGTCCAGGGCGGAGCAGGGCTCGTCCATCAGCAGCACCTGCGGCTCGACCGCGATGGCGCGGGCGATGCAGAGCCGCTGCTGCTGGCCGCCGGAGAGGCCGGCGCCGGGCCGGTTCAGCCGGTCCTTGACCTCGTTCCAGAGGTTGGCGCCCTTGAGGGACCTCTCCACCACCTCGTCCAGCAGCGACTTGCGGCGCACCCCGGCGAGCCGGAGGCCGGCCACCACATTGTCGTAGATGGACATGGTGGGGAACGGGTTGGGCCGCTGGAAGACCATGCCGACGGTGCGGCGTACGGCGACCGGGTCTACCCCGGGGTCGTAGAGGTTCTCGTCGTCCAGCAGCACCTTGCCCTCGACACGGGCGCCGGGGGTCACCTCGTGCATCCGGTTGAGGGTGCGCAGGAAGGTGGACTTGCCGCAGCCGGAGGGGCCGATGAAGGCCGTCACCGAGCGGGGCTCGATGGTCATCGAGATGTCCTCGATGCCCTTGAAGGATCCGTAGTAGGCGGACAGTCCGCTGACGTCGATGCGCTTGGCCATGGTGGTTCTTCCTCGTTCCTCGTCGTCAGGGGTCTCAGTGCGCCCGCTGGGAGGGCGAACGCCACCGCGCGATGCCCCGCGCGATCAGGTTCAGGCCCATCACGATGGCGATCAGGACCAGCGCGGCGCCCCAGGCGCGGGCGTAGGTCTGGTCGTTGCCCAGCGAGTACTGGTGCCAGATGTAGAGCGGCAGCGACTCCTGCGCGTCCTGGAACGGATTGGTGTTGATCACGTCCGTGGTGAAGCAGAGCAGCAGGACGGGGGCGGTCTCGCCGGTGATCCGGGCGACGGCCAGCATGATGCCGGTGGTGATGCCGCCGATCGCGGTGGGGATGACGATCCGCACGATGGTCTTCCACTTGGGGACGCCCAGTGCATAGGAGGCTTCGCGCAGCTCGCCGGGGACGAGCTTGAGCATCTCCTCGGTGGAGCGGACGACCACCGGCATCATCAGGATCGAGAGCGCCATGCTGCCGGCGAAGCCGGAGAAGCTGAAGCCCAGGATGATGATCCAGAAGGAGAGGACAAAGAGGCCGGCCACGATCGAGGGCACGCCGGTCATCACGTCCACGAAGAAGGTGACGGCCTTGGCGAGCCGGCCGCGGCCGTACTCCACCAGGTAGACGGCGGTGAGCAGGCCGATCGGGGCGGCGATCAGGGTGGCCAGCCCGACCTGCTCCAGGGTGCCCAGGATGGCGTGGTAGATGCCGCCGCCGGGCTCGGAGCTGATCACGCCGTTCATGGAGTGGGTGAGGAAGGTCGCATCGACCACCCCGGCGCCCTTCCGGATCGTGTACGCGGTCAGCGAGACCAGCGGGATCACGGCGAGCACGAAGCAGACCCAGACCAGGCTGGTGGCCAGCCGGTCCTTGGCCTGGCGGGTGCCCTCGACCTTGGCGGCCAGGGCGTAGGAGCCGGCCACGAAGAGCAGGGCGGCGATCAGGCCCCACTGGATGCGGCTGGAGAGCCCGGCGCCGGCGCCGATGGCGCAGCCGAGGGCGACCGCGGTGACGGCGGTGGCGGCGGGGGCCCAGCCGGGCAGTCGGCCGCCGGTGAGGCTCTGGCTGGTCAGCGGGGTGGTGGCGGGGCGGGTGGCGTCGGTGCTCATGCGTTGGCCCCCGAGAACTCCTTGCGCCGCGCGATGATCATGCGAGCGGCGGCGTTGACCAGCAGGGTGATCACAAACAGCATCAGGCCGGAGGCGATCAGGGCGCTGCGGCCGTTGTCGAATGCCTCGCCGAACTTGGCGGCGATGTTCTGGGCGAAGGTGCCGCCGCCGGGGTCCAGGATGTGCAGGTCGAGCTTCTCCGAGGGGGAGAGCACGGTGGCGACCGCCATGGTCTCGCCGAGCGCGCGGCCCAGGCCCAGCATGGAGGCGCTGATCACACCGGGGCGGCCGAACGGCAGGACGGCGGTGCGGATCATCTCCCAGCGGGTGGCGCCGAGGGCCAGCGCGGCCTCCTCGTGCATCCGGGGGGCCTGCTTGAAGACCTCGCGGCTGACCGCGGTGATGATCGGCAGGATCATGATGGCCAGCAGGACGCCGACGGTGAAGAGGTTGCGCGGGGCGCTGCCGGCCACGCCGTCGCTCTGCCCGAGGAGGTGCGTCCAGCCGAGGTAGTCGTTCATCCAGGCGGTGAGGCCGTCCAGGTGCGGCACCAGGAAGAGGGCGCCCCAGAGGCCGTAGACGATGCTGGGCACGGCGGCGAGCAGGTCGACCAGGTAGGCGATCGGCTGGGCCAGCCGGCGCGGCGCGTAGTGCGAGATGAAGAGCGCGATGCCGATGGCGACCGGTACGGCGATGGCCATCGCGATGACCGAGCTGACGACGGTGCCGAAGAGCAGCACGGCGATGCCGAAGACCGGCGGGGTGCCGTCGGGGTTCCACTCGAAGGTGGTGAAGAAGTTGCCCTGGTTGGCGCCGAGCGCCTTGGCGGCCTGCCAGCCGAGGAAGACCGCGATGGCGGCCATGATCACCAGCAGCAGGATGCCGGAGCCTCGGGAGGCGGCGAGGAAGAGCGTGTCGCCGATGCGGGCCCGGGCTCGGGCTCGGAGCCGGTTCTGGCCCCGGGACGGGGCGGGCGACGCGGCGGGGAGGGGGTCGGGGGCGGTGCCGTCGGGGTCGTCCCGGTCCTGTGGGACGGTCGGCGAGGGTGTGTCCATGGTCGTCTCCGGTCTGTGGGCGCGGACCCGCGCGGGGATCCACGCCTTGCGGCGGTGCACCGGACTGTCGGTTGCGGCGGCGGGAGGGGGGCGGGACGGCGTGCGGCCGGCCCCGCCCCCCTTCGGGGCCGACCGCACGTGCCAGGGTCGGACTCGGCCCGTCAGGCGAGGGTCGGGATGACGGCCTTCACCTTGGCGGCGACCTCGGCGGGCAGCGGCACATAGCCCTTGTCGGCGATGGCCTGCTGCGCCTCGTCGCTGATGGTGTAGTCGAGGAAGGCCTTGACGCCGGGCAGGGTCTCCGCCTTGTTGCCCTTGTCGCAGACGATCTCGTAGGTCACCAGGACCAGCGGGTAGGCGCCGTCGGCCTTGGTGGCGTAGTCGAGGCCCAGGGCCAGGTCGCTGCCGGTGCCCTTGACCGTGGCGAGGCCGATGGTCTTGGCGGCGGCGGCTGCGGTGGCCTCGACCGGCTCGGCAGCGCCGGTGGCGATCTTGGCGGTCTTCAGGCTGTTGTTCTGCGCGTAGGAGAGCTCGACATAGGTGATCGAGTTCTTCTGCTGCTTGACCTGGCCCGCGAGGCCGGCGCTGCCGGTGGCGGCCTGGCCGCCCTGGCCGGCCCACTTCTTGTCGGGCTCGTAGGGCCAGGCGGTCTTGCCGGCGGCGGCCGCGAAGTAGGCGGTGACGTTCTTGGTGGTGCCGGAGTCGTCGGAGCGGTGGAACGCCTGGATGTTGGCGCTCGGCAGCTTGGCACCCGGGTTGAGCTTGGCAATCGCCGGGTCGTTCCACTTGGTGATCTTCGAGTCGAAGATCTTGGCCAGGGTGGGGGCGTCCAGCACCAGGTTGTCGACACCGTCGACGTTGTACGCGATGGCCACCGCGCCGCCGACCATCGGCAGGTCGATGCCCTGGCCGCCGACGCAGACCTTCTTGGAGGCGTCGACCTCTTCGGGCTTGAGGGCGGCGTCGGAGCCGGCGAAGGCCACCTTGCCCTGGTTGAAGTTGGCGATGCCCGCGCCGGAACCGTTGCCGTTGTAGTTGATCACGGTGCCGGAGCACTTGGCCTGGAAGGCGGCCTTCCACACCTCGATGGCGTTGGCCTGAGCGGTGGAGCCGGCACCGAGCAGCTGGCCGCCCTTGCCGCAGTCGGTCGTGCCGCCGGCGGCGTCGGTGGTGGAGCCGGTGGCGGGGTCTGCGGGGGAGGAGGCGGAGGAGGAGGCGTTCGCGCCCGCGTCCTTGGTGTTGTCGTCAGAGCCGCACGCTGCGAGCGACAGCGAGCTGACGACCGCCAGGGCGCCGATTGCGAGGGCCTTGGAACGGCCGTTCCGCTGGAGCTTCACTGTGTGTCCCTTTCTGGCAGCCCCGACTGTCCTGACCTGGGGCTTCACGGTGTTGCGACGACCGTGCCGGGCGTCGGTGACCCTGACGTTAGGCCGGGCAGGTGAAGCGTCAGGCGGGCACACATGAACGGGTGGTGAACCTCGGAGGGACACCAGGGGACCACGGTCGGTAGTAACGGTTTCCTCACGGGGCGGACACGGCCCGGTCAAGGGAATGTCGGTACCATGTCACGCCTGGTCGTGGGAGACCGCGTCCAGCAGCGCGTCGACCAGCACCCGGTCATGGTCGTGGGTCAGCCGGGCTCGGGCCACCGACGCGGGCAGCCACTCCAGCCGGTCGACCTCCCGGTTGGCGGCGAAGGAGCCTCCCACCGGCACCCCGGCCCAGTAGCGGACCTCCTTGACCCGCCCCTGCACCGGATAGCGCCGGGTCGGCAGCGGGGCGCCCAGCACACAGCTCAGCCCGGTCTCCTCGCGTACCTCGCGCAGTGCGGCGGCCCTCGCCTCCTCGCCCGGCGCCAGCTTGCCCTTGGGCAGCGACCAGTCGTCGTACTTGGGCCGGTGGACCAGCGCCACCAGCGGCTCGAACCAGCAGAACCGTGGCTCGGCCGCCTCCCGCGCGGCATCGCCCGACACCGCCGGCAGCCACAGCACGGCGCCGGCCGCCCGTACGGTCTCCATCGGGCCCTCCTTCCCGCCCGCAGGCCGCCCGCTCCCCGGCCCGCGGTCGCGGCGGCGGCCCGCTACGCCTTTGGCCACGGCGTCCACGCCGACCCGGCAGCGTCCGGCCAGGCGCGGCCGAAGGCGTAGCGGGCCGCCTCCACCTCCAGCCGCTGGTCGGCGTGGACCACCCCCAGCACATAGGCCGTGGCCGGGGTGATCCGCGGGGTGCGGGCGGCCGTCGCGGCGGTGGCGGCCGCGTCGCAGGCATCCTGGTGGCGCTCCAGTACGCGGCCCAGCGCCGCCAGCCGGACCACCGTGTCCGGCGCCTGCCCGCCCAGCAGCGGTTCGCACACCTCCAGCGCGCAGCGAGCCCGCTCGGCCAGCGTCCGCACCAGCAGCCAGGGCGCGTCGTCCGAGCCCAGGGCGGTGTCGGCGTCGGCATCGGCGGCGGTGCCGGCGTCCGGAAGGGCCCGCTCCGCCGCGCGCAGCCGGTGCAGCGCGTCCCCGTTGTAGGCCGCCCCGGCACGTACCAGCGGCAGCGACTCCACCGCGTCCACCAGCGACCGCAGCGCCGTCGCCGCCTGCGGCGGCAGCACCTCGTCCGCCGGGCCCCCGGCGACCGCCGTCAGCGGCACCTCGCCGGTCAGCAGGGCCATCCGGTCGGCCAGTGCGTGCAGCCGGGCGGATCGCAGCTCCTGGAGGGCCGCCGTGTGGACGCGGGCGCGGGCCACCGTCAGCTGCCGCTCCAGCAGCGCCCGCGCCTTGGCGGCGCCCGGGTGGCCGGCCAGCATCCCGGTGGCCCCCGGCTGCGGCCCGCCGGGCCGCGGCGGCTGCCGGTCGGCCGCCGCCGTGCCGGTGAGCGAGTCCAGCGAGGCCAGCAGCCGGGCCAGCCGCCGGTTGCAGGAGGGCTCCTGCGTCAGCAGGTCCCGCAGCCAGCGCAGCTCGTCGCGGAGCTGCCGCGCCCAGCCGGGCTCGACCATGGCCGCGAAGGTGTGCAGCGCCCCGCCGACCCGCCGTACGGTCCGCAGCAGCTCGTCGGTCTGCCCGGCGGCCTGCCCGCCGGCCGCTCCGGGGCTGCCGCCGGGCGCTCCCCGCACCACGGGCAGGGCGCGCAGAAAGGTGGCCGCCTGCGCGGTGAGGTACGCGGTGAGCACCTCACCGGCGGTGGTCGCGACGGTGGTCGCGGTGGACGTCGCGGCCGGGGTCACGGCGGTGGTCACGGCCACCGCAGTCGGGAGCGCCCCGGGCTGCGGGGCTGGCGAGAGCGCGTCGGTCATCTGAAGAGGTCCCCGTCCCCCGGGAGCGGTGAGCGGTGAGCGGAGGTGTGCGGGCTAGTGCGGCGGGCGCGGCACTAGCGGGTGGCCGATCCGGGTCGGCGCCTGCGTGACTCGATGAGGAGTTCCTGGACGTGCCGCAGCCGGTGCCCGTCCGCGTCATGCCAGTGGCGGTACCAGGTGCCGTCCGGCCCCAGGTGCCAGGAGGCCGTCTCGTCCGAGGTGCCCAGCTCGATCAGCGCCGAGAGCTCGGCCCGCAGCGCCGGGTCGGTGACCCGCACCAGGGCCTCGATACGGCGGTCCAGATTGCGGTGCATCATGTCGGCGCTGCCGATCCACACCTCCGGATCGCCGCCGTTGGCGAAGACGAAGACCCGCGAGTGCTCCAGGAAGCGCCCCAGCACGCTGCGCACCCGGATGTTCTCCGACAGCCCCGGCACTCCGGGCCGCACCGCGCAGATGCCGCGCACCCACACATCCACCGGCACCCCGGCCTGCGACGCCCGGTAGAGGGCGTCCACCAGCGTCTCGTCCACGATCGAGTTCACCTTGATCTGGACCCGGGCCGGGCGGCCCGCCCGGTGGTGCGCGATCTCGTCGTGGATGCGCGACACCAGGCCGGTACGCAGCCCGCGCGGCGCCACCAGCAGCCGCCGGTAGGACTCCCGCCGGGAGTAGCCGGAGAGCCGGTTGAAGAGGTCGGAGAGGTCGGCGCCCACCTGCGGGTCGGAGGTGAGCAGGCCCAGGTCCTCATAGAGCCGGGCGGTCTTGGGGTGGTAGTTGCCGGTGCCGACATGCGCATAGCGGCGCAGCGTCTCGCCCTCCTGCCGCACCACCAGGGAGAGCTTGCAGTGGGTCTTCAGCCCGACCAGGCCGTAGACGACATGGCAGCCGGCCTCCTCCAGCTTGCGGGCCCACTTGATGTTGGCCTGCTCGTCGAACCGGGCCTTGATCTCCACCAGCACCAGCACCTGCTTGCCGGACTCGGCGGCGTCGATCAGGGCGTCCACGATCGGGGAGTCGCCGCTGGTCCGGTAGAGGGTCTGCTTGATGGCCAGCACATGGGGGTCGCCGGCGGCCTGCTCCAGGAACGCCTGTACCGAGGTGGAGAAGGAGTCGTACGGGTGGTGCAGCAGCACATCCCGCTCCCGTACCGCCGCGAAGATGTCCGGCGCGGACGCCGACTCCACGTCGGTGAGGCCGCGCGCGGTGCCCGCCACGAACTTGGGGTACCGCAGCTCCGGCCGGTCCTGGTCGGCCAGCCCGAAGAGGCCGGTCAGGTCCAGCGGACCGGGCAGCGGGTAGACCTCCGCCTCGCTGATGTTCAGCTCGCGGACCAGTAGGTCCAGCACATACGGGTCGATCGACTCCTCGACCTCCAGGCGCACCGGCGGGCCGAAGCGCCGCCGCATCAGCTCCTTCTCCAGCGCCTTGAGGATGTTCTCGGCGTCGTCCTCCTCGACCTCCAGGTCCTCGTTGCGGGTGACCCGGAAGGCGTGGTGGGCCAGCACCTCCATACCCGGGAAGAGCTCCTCCAGATGCGCCCCCATGACGTCCTCCAGCGGCACATACCGCTGCGGGGACGCCTCCAGGAAGCGGTTCAGCGACTGCGGCACCTTGACCCGGGCGAAGTGCTTGTGGCCGGAGAGCGGGTTGCGGACCACGACCGCGAGGTTGAGGGAGAGGCCCGATATGTACGGGAAGGGGTGCGCCGGGTCCACCGCCAGCGGGGTGAGCACCGGGAAGATGTGCTGCCGGAAGAGGGTGTGCAGCCGGGCCTGCTCCTTGTCCGTGAGGTCGGACCAGCGCACCAGCTCGATGCCCTCGGCGGCCAGCTCCGGCAGCAGGTCCTGATGGAAGGCCGCCGCCTGCCTGGCCATCAGCTCCCGGGAGCGGGTCCAGATCAGGTCCAGCACCTCGCGCGGCTGGAGGCCGGAGGCGGAGCGCTGGGCGACCCCGGTGGCGATGCGGCGCTTGAGACCGGCCACCCGCACCATGAAGAACTCGTCCATGTTGCTCGCGAAGATCGCCAGGAACTTGGCGCGCTCCAGCAGCGGGGTCTCCGGGTCCTCGGCGAGCTCCAGCACCCGCTCGTTGAACGCCAGCCAACTGCGCTCCCGGTCCAGGAAGCGGCCCTCCGGCAGCTCCTCCTCGAACTCCGGGAAGACCTCCTCGGGCGCGGCACCGTCGACCAGGGCCGTACCGGACGGGAGTGGAAGGCCCAGCGTCGCGGTCATACCGCCGATCGGCGGCTGCTCGGTGGCGTGGGGGGATCGAGGGGTGCTGCTCATGGTCTTCAGCTCCTCCTGCACGGTGACGTCCGACTGCACGGTGACGTCCGGCGGTACCGGCTCCCTTCCTGCCGTGCCCCTCCGGGGGCGCCGACCGAGGCGCGGGGGCGGCGCTGCTGACTTCATTCCGCGACCTTCGCAACAGCGGTTGAATCCACGGTAAACAGCGTGTGGCGGGCAGGGAAGCTGAGTCGGTCGTGCCGTCGTCGCCCGCCACCGCCGGTGAGCGTCCGGTCACACGCTCCTGGTTCGGTACATCAGGTCCACCTCGTGCACGGAGAACCCCATCCGCTCGTAGACCCGCAGCGCCGCCGGGTTGTCGGCGTCGACATAGAGGATCGCGGCCCGCAGCCCCCGGTCGGCGGCCAGGTGGCGCAGCCCGACGGCGGTCAGCGCCCGGCCGAGGCCGCTGCCCTGCTCGGCCGGGTCGACGCCCAGCACATACACCTCGCCGACCTGCTCCTGACCGGGGGTGCGCGGGTGCACCTTGGTCCAGTGGAAGCCCACCAGCGCCTCGCCGCCGGCCGTGGAGCGGACGGCCAGGAAGAACCCGGCCGGGTCGAACCACGGCTCGGCGATCCGCTCGGCCAGATCGCGCTCCGTCCAGGCGCCCTGCTCGGGGTGGTGGGCGAAGGCGGCGGCGTTGAGGCGCAGCCACGCCTGATCGTCCGCGCCCGGCCGGAACGTCCGCACCGCCACCCCGTCCGGCAGCGCCGGCTGCGGCAGCTCGGCCTCCAGTTCCTCGGCGGTGTCGGGCAGCGGCCGCCGCAGCTGCCGCAGCTCGCGGAAGAGCTCCAGGTCGAGTACGTCGGCCAGGTGGCGGGCGGCCGGGTGACCGCCGTGCGCCCACGCCCGTACGGCGCCGCCGGACTCCTTCAGCACCGCCTCGGCCAGCAGCCGGCCGTGGCCCCGGCCCCGGTGCGCCGGATCCACCACCAGCTCGGCGGTGGGCGCCTCACCGGCTGCCGAGCCGTCCAGCTGGGCGTAGCCGATCAGGGTGCCGTAGCCGTCGTGCTGGAGCAGATGCCGTACGCCTGCCCGCTCGGCCCGCAGATGCAGGCGGCCCTGCTCGGAGACGGCCTCCCTGCCGTCCTCGCGGGCGGCGGCCTCCAGCAGCGCGCCGATCAGCCGGGCGTCCTCCGGAACGGGCACGGCGACGGTCTCGATGCGGTCCTCGGCGGGGCTCGTCCCCGCAGCAGCAGCGTCCATGGTCATGACCATACGGCTGTCCCGGAGTCGGGCTGTTGAACCGGCCCCCTCCTGTGTGCGTAGAGGACGGCAGCGCCCGGCGGACCAGCTGACCGCGGCGGGCCATTGCCCATACACCCCCGACGGAGGGCACAGCACCATGAGCCAACACCAGCGCGCACAGCGCCGGGGCCGTACGGTGGCCATCGGCGTGGCCGCCGCTCTGGCGCTCGGTGGCGGAGGCTATGCCGCCTTCACAGCCAGCGCCAACGCGGACGACAATGTGACGGCGGCGAGCATCGAATGTCCACGTGTGAACGAACTGCTCGGCAGTGTGCCCGACCAGGCCAAGGCCGAGGTGGACCGTGATCTGGTCCAGGTGGACGCCCTGACCAGCGACGCCAATGCGCGGCTGACGGCGTCCCATGGGCAGGGCGGCCCGAACTTTGTGCAGAACGCGATCCTCGGGCCGCTGCGTGAGCAGCGGGTTGCCATGTTCGACCGGATCGGGACCATCATGGAGCGGACCGGCGGGCAGCGTCCGCAGGGGCTGAACGACCTTGCGGCCTGCTCCCTGAAGAACGGCGGCGGCAGCGGCAGCAGCGACCCGGGCCAGAGCCAGGACAACGGCAACGGCGGCAACCAGGACCAGAGCCAGGATCAAGGCCAGGGCCAGGGTCAGGACCAGGACCAGGGTCAGGACCAAGGCCAGGGCCAGGGCCAGGATCAGGATCAGGATCAGGGCCAGCAGAACAACAGCGGCGACACCCAGAGCGGCAGCGCCGGGATCAGCCCCGAGGGCTTCGCCAACGGCCTGTCAGCCGCCGACTTCGTCTCCATCAAGTCGGTCCGCCCCAATGCCAAGGACCCCAACCTCCGCCGCAGCCCCTCCCGTGGCACCTTCACCTCCCGCTGCGGGGTGAGCGACCACAACAACCCCGCCAACTTCATCGTCGCCCCCGGTGTCGAGAACGGCGCCCACCACGTCCACGACTACGTGGGCAACAAGACCAGCGACGGCTTCTCCACCAACGACAGCCTGGTCGCCGCCGGCACCAGCTGCGCCAAGAACGACAAGTCCGCCTACTACTGGCCGGTGCTGCGCGTCACCCAGGCCGGCGACCAGGGCGACGCCAATGAGCTCGGCGGCGCGGGCGACAAGAACATCGGCACCAAGCTCAGGGCCAGCAGCGTCCGGCTGGAGTTCCGGGGCAACGCCCGCTCGAAGGTCGCCGCGATGCCGCAGTTCCTGCGGATCATCACCGGCGACGCCAAGGCGGCGGTCACCAACGGCCCGGCCAACGCCAAGGCCCAGTGGTCGTGCAGCAATGCCCTCAACCGCAGGCTGACCGACAAGTACCCGCTCTGCGGCAACAGCCAGACCGTGCGCATCCTGGACTTCCCCAGCTGCTGGGACGGCCAGAACACGGACAGCGCCAACCACCGCACCCATGTGGTCTTCCCGGCCGCCGACGGCTCCTGCCAGAACGGCTTCAAGGCCATCCCGCAGCTGCGGATGACGATCAGCTACCGCGTCCCGGCGGGCAGCAAGTTCGCCCTCGACAGCTTCCCGGAGGAGTTGCACAAGCCCGTCACCGACCACGGGGACTTCGTCAACGTCATGCCGTCCAACCTGATGAACCAGGTCGTGAGCTGCATCAACAGCGGTCGCCGCTGCTGATCCCGCACACCCTGCCGACGCCGGGCCGGTCCCTCGACCGGCCCGGCTTCGCGCTGCTCGGGCACCGGACGTACAGCGAGCGGAAACCACTCCGTTACCTGCGCGCCCCTGACAGCTACGCGCGTTGACTCTAGGCTTCCCCTGCCACGCACATGCCACATTCCGTACGGTGAAGGGGAACCCTTTGTCCGAGTCCACCCGCACCCGCGCCCGCCGGCGCCGCCTGCTGACCGCCGGGGCCGCCTCGGTGGGCCTGGTCGCCCTGGCGATACCGGCCGCCGCCGCCTCCGTCCCGGCGCACCACCCGGCCCCGAAGCACCATCACGTCCCGGTGCACCACCCGGCTCCGAAGCACCAGCCTCCCAAGGTGCACGTCGAGAACCTCCAGCTGCTCGCCATCAACGACTTCCACGGCAACCTGGAGCCGCCGGCGGGCTCGTCCGGCACCATCCAGGAGAAGGACGCCACCGGCGCGGTCGTCTCCACCCCGGCCGGCGGCGTGGAGTACCTCGCCACCGAGCTGCGCAAGGCCCGCAAGGGCCACCGGAGTTCGCTCACCGTGGCGGCCGGCGATGTGGTGGGCGCCAGCCCGCTGCTCTCCGGTCTCTTCCACGACGAGCCGACCATCGAGGCGATGAACAAGCTCGGCCTCGATGTCACCAGCGTGGGCAACCACGAGTTCGACGAGGGCTCGGCCGAGCTGCTGCGCCTCCAGAACGGCGGCTGCCACCCCACCGACGGCTGCTACGCCAAGGGCCGCAAGTTCAAGGGCGCCGACTTCGAGTACCTGGCGGCCAATGTCACCAATGAGAAGACCGGCAAGCCGATCCTGGCCCCGTACTGGGTCAAGAAGGTGAACGGCATCAAGGTCGGCTTCATCGGGGTCACCCTCAAGGGCACCCCGGACATCGTCACCGCGGCGGGCGTCAAGGGCCTGAAGTTCGGCGGCGAGGTCGAGACGGTCAACAAATACACCGCCCAGCTGAAGAAGCAGGGCGTCAAGACGATCGTGGCGCTGATCCACGAGGGCGGCTACCCGGCCGGCAACACCTATGACGCGGACTGCGACTCGCCGGGTGCCGGCGCCGGCATCTCCGGCCCGATCGTGGACATCGCCAAGAAGATCGACCCCGAGGTCGACGCGATCGTCACCGGCCACACCCACAACGCGTACAACTGCACCATCCCGGACCCGGCCGGCAAGCCCCGCCGGGTGACCAGCGCCGCCTCCTTCGGCCGCCTCTACACCGAGATCTACCTGCCGATCAACCGCGCCACCGGCGATGTGATCCGCAGCTCGGTGACGGCCGCCAACCATGTGGTCCGCCGGACGGTCCCCAAGGCCGCCGACCTGACCGACCTGATCTCCTACTACCAGAAGATCGCCGAGCCGATCGCCAACCGCACCGTCGGCTATATCTCCGCCGACATCAACGGCCGGGGCAGCAGCGCCTATGAGAAGCCGCTCGGCGATGTCATCGCCGACGCCCAGCTCACCGGTCTGGCCCCGGCCGACAAGGGCGGCGCCCAGCTCGCCCTGATGAACCCCGGTGGCATCCGGGCGGACCTGGTGCAGCAGGCGTCCGGCAGTGAGGGCGACGGCGTGGTGACCTACGCCGAGGCATTCGCCGTACAGCCGTTCACCAACATGATGAACGTGATCGACCTGACCGGCGCTCAGCTCATCGCGGGCCTCCAGCAGCAGGTCAGCGGCTCCAACGAGGCCGCGCCGAAGATCCTCCAGGTCTCCCGGGGCTTCACCTACACCCTGGACCTGACCAAGTCCGGCGCCGACCGGGTGGTCGTCTCCTCGGTCAGGCTCAACGGTGAGCCGATCGACCCGGCCAAGACCTACCGCGTCGCGATGAACGAGTTCCTCGCGGGAGGCGGCGACGGCTTCGCGGCCTTCGCCGGGGGCACCAACAAGCTGGTCGGCGCCTCCGACCTGGATGTCTTCACCGACTATCTGACCGCCCACTCCTCCGCGGCGGCTCCGCTGGCCCCGCCGGCCCAGGACCGGATCACCGTGGTCGGCCCGGGCAGCGACCTGAACTGACGCACGGTCGGCACTGCATCGGCGGGCGGGCTGCTCAGGCGGTCCGCCCGCCGTCGTGCTCTCCGGCTGGAGCGGCCGGAGGGATCGGAGCGGCCGGAGAGATCGCAGCGCTCGGGGAGCCCGGGAGCAGGACCGAGGCGAGGGTGCCGGGGCCGCCGTCGTCGGCCGGACCCAGGGTGACCTCGCCACCGCTGTCCCGCACCGTCTGGGCGACGATGGAGAGCCCCAGCCCGGAGCCGGGCAGTTGCCGGGAGGACGGCGAGCGCCAGAACCGGTCGAAGACATAGGGCAGCTCATCGGGGGCGATGCCCGGCCCCCGGTCGCGTACGGTCAGCCGCCCGCCGGAGAGGGAGACATCGACGGTGCCGCCGGGCGGGCTGTACTTGACGGCGTTGTCCAGCAGGTTGATCACGGCCCGCTCCAGCGAGTGGGCGCTGCCGCGCACATACCAGGGCTGGAGGCGCACCTCGAAGCGGAGCCCCGGCCCGCGCAGCCGGCCCCGGTCCACCGCCCGGGCGGCGATCTCATGCAGCGCCACCGCGCTGATCTCCTGGCCGGAGCGGCCGTTGGTGGGGCGGGACAGCTCCAGCAGGTCGCCGATGAGTGTGGAGAGCTCGCCCATCTGCGCCTGCATATTGCCCAGCAGCCGGGTGCGGGTCTCCGGGGGCAGCGCCCGGCCGGTGGAGTCGCTGCGGACCAGCAGGTCCACATTGGTACGGAGCGAGGTGAGCGGGGTGCGCAGCTCATGGCCGGCGTCGGCGATCAGGCGGGTCTGCCGGTCGCGGGAGTGGGCGAGGGCGGTGCTCATGGAGTTGAAGGACTCGCTGAGCCGGGCGATCTCGTCGGTGCCCGCGACCGGGATGGTGGCGCCGACCTCCTCGGTACGGGCGATGTGCTCCACCACATCGGTGAGCCGGTCCACCGGCTTGAGGGAGGCGCGGGCGACCAGCAGGCCGGCGCTGGACGCCATGATCACGCCGCAGGCGGCGACGATGGCGAGGCGCAGGGCGAGCAGGTCGAGCTGTCCGTCGATCCGGTCGGTGGCCACGGCCAGGGCGACGCCCATGCCCAGGTTGCGGGTGTAGACGCGGACCTCGGTGCCCTTGGCGAGGGTGCCGTCGCGCCAGTTGTCGCTGCCCGGCTCCATGGCGACCGCCTCGTCCGCCGCCGTCACATTGAGCGCGGTGCCGGTGTCGCTGCCGTTGGTGGTGCAGATCAGACCGTCGGGGCCGATCACGCTGGCGACCGTGTCGGACTGCCGCAGGCCCGGCGGTGGCCCATGGTTGCCGCAGAACTGCTGGACCACGGCGATCGGGTCCATCGGACGGGCGCGCGGGACGGTGATGTACGCCCTGAGCCGCTCATCGCGCTGGCGGGAGAGCTGGTCGCGGACCAGCAGCCAGCAGGAGAACGCCGAGACCGCCACCGCCACTGCCACCGCCACCGCCGTGAGCACCGCCAGGCGGCGGCGCAGCGGGATGCGGCGGAGCCAGTCGGTGATGCGGAGGCGGATGCTGCGGTCCATCGCTGTCAGGCGGCGCGGGCGGCGGCGCGCAGGGCGTAGCCGACGCCGCGCACGGTCTGGATGAGCCGGGGCAGGCCGCCGGCCTCGGTCTTGCGGCGGAGGTACATCACATAGACGTCCAGTGAGTTGGAGGAGGGCTCGAAGTCGAAGCCCCAGACCGCCTTGAGGATCTGCTCGCGGGTGAGCACCTGCCGGGGGTGGGCCAGGAACATCTCCAGCAGCATGAACTCGGTGCGGGTCAGCTCCACGGGCCGCCCGTCACGGGTGACCTCGCGGGTGGCGGTGTTCATCCGCAGCCCCTCGAAGGCGAGCACCTCGTCGTCGGCGGCCTCCTCCAGCCGGGCGGCCTCGGTGGCGAGGGCGCTGCGGCGTAGCAGGGCGCGGACCCGGGCGAGCAGCTCGTCGAGGTCGAAGGGTTTGGCGAGGTAGTCGTCGGCGCCCACGTCGAGTCCGGTGACGCGGTCGCCCACGGCATCGCGGGCGGTGAGCATCAGGACGGGTACGGCGTCCCCCCGCGACCGCATCCGGCGGACGGCGGTGAGGCCGTCCATGCGCGGCATCATGACGTCGAGCAGCACCAGCTCGGGCTTCTCCCGCGCGACGGCGTCCAGGGCCTCCAGGCCGTCGGTGGCGGTGCACACGTCATAGCCCTCGAAGGCGAGGCTGCTCTCCAGTGCGTCGCGCAGGGCCGGTTCGTCATCGACCACGAGGATGCGGGCGGTGGTTCCGGGCGCCTCGGGGTGGGTCCTGTCGGCGTCGGGGGGCGTCATGGGGGGCTGGCTCTCCGGGGTCCGTGATATCGGCGATGTCGGCGATATCTGGTATGGCGGGCATGGGTGGGTATGGCCGGTTTGTGGTGCGGCCTGTGTGCAGGCCATTGTCCGCCCGGGCGGGTGAGGCGGGGATAAGGAGCAGCGTCAGGCGGAGAGCGTCTGGCCGGACTGGAGCTGGGGCAGCACCTTCCGCACGGCGTTGATCGGGATGGCGAAGCCCAGGCCGATGGAGCCGGCGTCGCTGCTGCCGGCGCTGGAGCCGGAGGAGGAGTACATCGCCGAGTTGATGCCGATGACCTGGCCGGAGGCGTTGATCAGCGGGCCGCCGGAGTTGCCGGGGTTGAGCGCGGCGTCGGTCTGGAACGCCTGGTACGTCGCCGTGGAGCCCGAGGACCCGGACGAGCCAGACGATCCCGAGGACCCCGATCCCGAGGACCCCGACCCCGAGGACCCAGACCCCGAGGACCCCGGGAAGCCGTCCCCGCCGGGCAGCCGGGGGAAGCCGAAGCCGCCGTTGCCGCGCGTGGACTCCTCGTCCACCTGCACGGTGACCTGGCGGTTCCTGGCGCTGATGATGCCGGAGGTGACGGTGCCGGTGAGTCCTTCGGGCGAGCCGATGGCGACCACCGCGTCCCCGACGGCCACCGCATCGGAGTCACCGAGCGCGGCGGGGGTCAGCCCGCTGACACCGGACGCCTTGATCACCGCCACATCCAGCGCCTTGTCGGTGCCGGTCACCCGGGCACTCGCGGTGGAGCCGTCGGAGAAGGTGACGGTGACGGTGCCGCCCTCGTCCACCGCAGAGGAGATCACGTGGTAGTTGGTGAGGATCTGGCCGCCCGAGGTGAGGATCACTCCGGTGCCGGTCGAGGAGCCGCTGTCGGACTTCACCGAGATCTCGACCACGCTGGGGGAGACGGCGGCGGCGATGGCGGCCACGGTGGAGGCGCCGGCCGAGGTCTTCTCGGCGACCGTACGCGCCACCGTGGAGCCGGCGGCGGCGGTGGTGGTGCCGTGGTCGGCCGCGACCACCCCACCGGTGACCCCGCCGGCCAGCGCGGCCAGTGTGGCCACGGCGGCGGCCAGCACCATCCGGCCGCGCAGCCGGGGCTTTCCGGCGCGGTGTCCGGCGGCCGGCGCTGCGGTCTCCTCGGGCGCGGGTTCGGCGGTGGCGGCGGTGGGAGTGCCGAAGTCCTCGCGGTAGGCGTACTGGCCGTAGGTGGACTGGGGGTGCCCGACGACGGTGCCCTCCAGCACCTGCGGCGGGGTCTGCGGCTGGTCCGGGCTGCTGCTCTGCTGCTGCGGCTGTTCGCTCATGGCCACCAAGCTCCGCCCGGTTCATGAGAACCGGATGAGAGCGGCCTCAGAAGCCGCCGAGAAGCCTGTTGGCTTCTCATAAAGCCTGGTCGTCGCGGCCGGGCCCCTGCGGGCCGGATCAGCCGCAGCCGCAGGAGCGCCGTACGACCAGCCGGTTCGGGAACTGGCGGACCCGCGCGGTGCCCGATCCGGGAACCAGCAGCGAGTCGTCCAGCACCAGGTCGACGGCGGCCCGGGCCATGGCGTCCCGGTCGGAGGCGATGGTGGTCAGCGGCGGGTCGCAGAACGCCGCCTCCGGGATGTCGTCGAAGCCGGCCACCGCCAGGTCCTCCGGCACCCGCACCCCGGCCTCGCGGGCGGCGCGCAGCAGGCCGATCGCCTGGTCGTCGGTGGAGCAGAAGATCGCCGGCGGGCGGTCGGGGGAGCGCAGCAGGTCGAGCGCCACCCGGTAGGACCCGTACCGGTCGAAGGGCACCTCCACCAGGTGCTGCTGGGCGGCGGGGACGCCATGCGCCTCCATCGCCCGCACCCAGCCCTCGATGTGGTCGATCACCGGGTCGCCGGGGGCGGGGGAGGCCACCGGGCCGCCGAAGCAGGCGACGTACGGGTGGCCGTGGACCTCCAGCAGATGGCGTACGGCGGTCTCCGCGCCGTTGACGTCGTCGGTGACCACCGCCACGTCGTCTATGGCCTCCGGACGGCGGTGCAGCAGCACCACCCTGGCCCCCTCGATGGCGGCGAACTCCTCTGCGGCCCGCTCCGAGGGGCCCTGGCTGACCAGGATCAGGCCGGAGACCCGCATGCCCAGGAAGGCGCGGACGTAGTGCACCTCGCGGTCGTCCACATAGTCGGAGTTGCCGATCAGCACCAGCTTGCCGCGCTCGGAGGCGACCCGCTCCACGGCGTGCGCCAGCTCGGCGAAGAACGGCTGGCGGGCGTCGGGGACGACCATGCCGATGAGGTTGGTGCGGCGGCTGGCCATCGCCTGGGCCACGCTGTTGGGGCGGTAGCCGAGCTGATCGATCGCGGCGAGCACGCGCTCCTTGGTCGCGGGCGCGACCGGGCGCGGACCGTTGTTGATGACGTAGCTGACGACCGCGGTCGAGGTCCCCGCCAGCCTGGCCACATCGTCACGCGTCACCTTGGGCACGGGGGGAGTCTACGCGGGTGGCACGGCCCGCCGCCGGACAGTCCGCGGGTTGAGCCGTACGGGTGACTCCCAGGGGTGCCGCGCCGGCCGGGCGCCCTGCGGACGCCCGGCCGACGAGACCGCGCTCAGGTCGGCGCTCAGGTCGGCGCTCGGGGACCTTGCTCAGGGCCGGCGGCGGGACCCGGCCTTGGTGGGCGCCGGATCGGCCGGCGCGGTTGCGGCGGACTTCTCGCTCTTGTCGGGGATCACAAAGCGGTACCCGACATTGCGCACGGTGCCGATCAGCTGCTCGTGCTCGGGGCCGAGCTTGGCCCGCAGCCGCCGCACATGGACGTCCACGGTGCGGGTGCCGCCGAAGTAGTCGTAGCCCCAGACCTCCTGGAGCAGCTGGGCCCGGGTGAAGACCCGGCCCGGGTGCTGGGCGAGGTACTTCAGCAGCTCGAACTCCTTGAAGGTAAGGTCCAGCACCCGGCCCTTGAGCCTGGCCGAGTAGGTGGCCTCGTCCACCGAGAGCTCGCCGCTGCGGATCTCCATCGGGCTGTCGTCGGGCACCACCTGCATCCGCCCCAGGGCGAGCCGCAGCCGGGCCTCGACCTCGGCCGGTCCGGCGGTGTCGAGCAGGACGTCGTCGATGCCCCACTCGGCGGTGACGGCGGCCAGCCCGCCCTCGGTGACCACCAGGATCAGCGGGCAGCCGGGGCCGGTGGAGCGCAGCAGCTGGCAGAGGCTGCGGATCTGCGGCAGGTCGCGCCGGCCGTCGACCAGGATCACATCGGCGCCGGGGGTGTCGACCAGGGCCGCTCCCTCGGCCGGCGCCACCCGCACGCTGTGCAGCAGCAGACCTAGGGCGGGCAGCACTTCGGCGGACGGCTGGAGGGCGTTGGTGAGCAGAAGCAGTGAACTCATACCCGGCAGTCCCCTTTCCGGGTCGTCGCGGTCGTTTCCGGGCCGCTGCCGCCGCAGCCGGTGGACACAGGGGCGGGGACGCGGGTGGTGGATACGGCCGACGGCCGGAGCGGTCCGGTGGGCACGGCGGCGGGTTGCCCCAGCCGTGGGACGGGGACGATGGGGTGCCGGAGGTCCCGCGACCCTCGGCGTTCCGCACCCGCCCTGCCCACCATTGAGCGACCTTTCCGGTGTCCGCCCCTCCGGCCCGCCCGGGGGGCGGGAGCGGGGCGCCTCGCGCCGGGCGGCGGCCCGGCGCGGGGGTCGGTTCGTTGTCCGACCGCCGGTGCACTCCGTCGTGCGGTGGCGGCCGGGCCGTCCGGGTGCGGCGGCACGGGTGGGGTGCCGGCCTCCGGACGTCCGTGTCGGCGTCCTCGAAGCAGAAAAGGACCCGGGGGCGACTCTGCCCGGATCCTCCACGTTAGGAGAATAGCCCACATGACACCCACCGCGAAGGTCCGGACGGCGGACGCCGGGGCCGCCACCGCCTGGAATGCGCCCGCCGAGGCGCTGCTGACCGCCGCCGACGGAACCCGGGTGCACGCCGTCCACACCCCTGGCCGCACCCCTGGCCGCACCCCTGGCCGCAGCGGGTCCGGGACGGTGTTCGTGGTGGCCCACGGGTTCACCGGTGCGGTGGAGCGCCCGGCCGTGCTGCGCGCGGTCCGGGTGCTCTCGCACCATGGCGCGGTGGTGGTCCTCTCGTTCCGAGGGCACGGCCGCTCGGGCGGGCTCTCCACGGTCGGCGACCGCGAGGTGCTGGACCTGGAGGCGGCGGTGGCCTGGGCCCGCTCGCTGGGGTACCGGCGGATCGCCACGGTCGGCTTCTCCCTGGGCGGCGCGGTGGCCGTCCGGCACGCTGCGCTGCACGGAGGGGTCGCCGCGGTGGCCGCTGTGAGTGCCCCGGCGCGCTGGTACTACCGGGGTACGGCGCCGATGCGGCGGCTGCACTGGGTGGTGATGCGGCCGCTGGGTCGGGTGGTGGCGCGGTACGGGCTGCACACCCGGATCGACCCCCGGGACTGGGCCGAGGTGCCGCTGGAGCCGGTGGCGGCGGCCGGGCTGCTGGGACGGACCCCGCTGCTGGTGGTGCACGGCGACCGCGACCCGTACTTCCCGCTGGTCCACCCCCGGTCGCTGCACCGGGCGGCGCAGGCGGCGGGGGTGGACTCCGAGCTCTGGATCGAGCCGGGCTTCGGCCATGCGGAGAACGCCGCCGGGGAGCCGCTGCTGGACCGGATCGGCGCCCGGCTGGCGGCCCGCGCGGCGGCCGGGGGCGCTACCGGCTGAGCCTGGCACCCGGGGTGGGCCGGGCGGGCCGGGTGCGGTGGGGCGGTCCATGATGGGGGGACGACTGCGGGGGGACGACTGCGGATGCGCGAGAGGAGAGGGTGGCCATGGCTGCACGGACGGTGGCCGTCGGCACCATCCGCTACTGGGCGGCGGCCAGGGCCGAGGCCGGGACGGCTGAGGAGGCGTACCGGGCGGCGACCCTCGCCGAGGCGCTGGCGCAGGTCCGGGCCCGCCATGCGGACCGGCCGGGGTTCGCCCGGGTGCTCGGCCACTGCTCGTTCCTGGTGGACGGAGATCCGGTGGGCGGGCGGGATCATGCGTCTGTCCCGCTGGCCGAGGGCGGCACGGTGGAGGTGCTGCCGCCCTTCGCGGGCGGCTGAGGTGGCCGGGCTGCGGCCGTCCGGTCGTACGGCATGATGGTCCGCTCGGCGGAACCGTGCCTCCGGGCCGGGCGTCTGAAGCCGACGACGACGGAACCCACCTCTGAGGGAGCCCCATGCGCGCCTGGCACAAACTGACGATCGCGCTTGTGATCCTGGCCGGACTGCTGGTCGCTGCCGACCGGTTCGCCGTCGGGGTGGCGGATGACAAGGTGGCGGAGCAGATCCAGAGCCGCAAGGGCCTCAGCGCCAAGCCCGATGTCTCCATCCAGGGGTTCCCCTTCCTCACCCAGGTGCTCGCCAAGAAGCTGGACAGCGTCAACCTCTCCGCCGACGGCCTGGAGGTGAGCGGCGGCGGCAAGACCGCGACCCTGCAGACCTTCACGGCGCACATCACCGGGGTCCGGGTGAACAGCAGCTTCTCCTCCGCCACCGCCGACAGCGCGGACGGCACGGCGCTGCTCTCCTACGCGGACGTCACCTCGCTGATCGGCAACAAGGACGCGGCCGTCGCCTACGGCGGCAACGGCAAGATCAAGATCGAGGGCAAGGTCGACACCATCCTGGGGAAGGTGGCGGGCAGCGCCACCGCTCGGCTCACGGTCGGCAGCGGGGACACCATCAAGGTGGGCGACATCTCGGTGAACGCGCTCGGCACCGGGGTGGACGTCGGCTCCGTGCCCGGCCTGAACGAGGCGTTCAGCGCGCTCTTCGCGACCTCGCAGAAGCTCAGCGGGCTGCCGGTCGGGCTCAGCCTGGAGTCGGTCGAGCCCACGCCCGAGGGTGTTGTCATCCACTTCACCGGCCATGACGTGGACCTGGCGGGCTGACCCCGGGCCGGGTCCGTTCCGCCTGGCTGCCGCCTTTCGGTCCGCTCCGCGAGACGCCGTGTCCAGCACGGCTCGCGGAGCGGTGCCGTTTCCCCGGGTGGCGGCCCTCGGAGCGGCACCCTCCGCGCCCGAGCAAGTGTCCGATACCGGCCTCTGTGGTCCGAATATCATTATGCGGACGGGAATGTCTCGCCATTCGATACGCCGATGACATGCGGCGTCCCCAGTCCCTAGCATCGGGGGCATGAAGCGACAGGCGGATCTCACCAAGCGGCGGGCGGTCGACCTGTGCCGCGTCTCCGCCTGCCTGTGTCGAATGTCCTGACCGGACGGCACTTCCCGGTATCTCCGACCTGCCGTCCGAGCCGGTGACCGGTCACGCCCCGGTGCGCCGAGCCCCCGACCGCGCAGGCATATCGCACCACTGAACGCATTCCAGCCCGCCCGCGTCCGTCCCGGTATCCGGACAGTCCGCCGGACACCGCAGCAGCGGACGCGGCCCGTGCGCCCACCTTCCGCAACTGCCCCGGAGGAGAACACACCATGAGCCGCAGCGACGTCCTGGTCGACGCCGACTGGGTCCAGGCCCACCTGGACGACCCGAAGGTGGTCATCGTCGAGGTCGACGAGGACACCTCTGCGTACGACAAGAACCACATCCGCAACGCGGTCCGGATCGACTGGAAGACCGACCTCCAGGACCCGGTGCGCCGTGACTTCGTGGACCAGGCCGGCTTCGAGAAGCTGCTGTCCGAGAAGGGCATCGCCAACGACGACCTCGTCGTCCTCTACGGCGGCAACAACAACTGGTTCGCGGCCTACGCCTACTGGTACTTCAAGCTCTACGGCCACGAGTCCGTGAAGCTCCTCGACGGTGGCCGCAAGAAGTGGGAGCTCGACTCCCGCGACCTGGTCGCCGAGGTGCCCCAGCGCGCCGCCACCGAGTACAAGGCCAAGGCCCAGGACACCTCGATCCGCGCCTTCCGCGACGAGGTCGTCGCCGCGATCGGCACCCTGAACCTGGTCGACGTCCGCTCGCCCGACGAGTTCTCCGGCAAGCTGCTCGCCCCGGCCCACCTCCCGCAGGAGCAGTCGCAGCGCCCGGGCCACATCCCGACCTCGCGCAACATCCCGTGGTCGAAGAACGCCAACGACGACGGCACCTTCAAGTCGGACGCCGACCTCAAGGCCCTCTACGAGGACGAGGGCGTCGACCTGGCCAAGGACACCATCGCGCTGTGCCGGATCGGCGAGCGCTCCTCGCTCACCTGGTTTGTGCTGCACGAGCTGCTGGACCAGCCGAACGTCAAGAACTACGACGGCTCCTGGACCGAGTACGGCAGCCTGGTCGGCGTGCCGATCGAGCTCGGCTCCGGCAAGTAACCCCCCACCCCGACCATCCCACCACAAGGAGAACCAGCGCATGTGCGGTGCGAAGGCCGGCGGCCCCGACCTGGCAGGAGTTGACGTGGCGAGCGAGACCATCATCCAGGGGTCGGTGACCCGCGACGGCGAGCCGGTCAACGGCTATGTGCGCCTGCTCGACGAGGGCGGCGAGTTCACCGCCGAGGTCCCGACCTCGGCGACCGGGCAGTTCCGCTTCTTCGCGGCCCCCGGCACCTGGACCCTGCGCGCCCTGATCCCGGGCGCGACCGTGGACCGCAAGGTCGTCGCCCAGCAGGGCGCCTTCACCGAGGTCGCCATCGCCGTCTGACCGGTACGACGGACGACGGGAGCCCGGCCGCCGAGTGATCCGCGGCCGGGCTCCGGCATGCCCGCCTCCGCCGTACCGTTGAGCTATGCAGGCGCGACGACGGCATCTCTACTTCGCCCTGATGGGCACCTGCGTGGGCCTCTTCGTGCTGGCCTGGGCGGTGGTGCGCATCTGGTCGGTCCCGGCCGCCATCGCCATGTGCGTGGTGGCGATGGTGATCCCGCCGTGCGCCGCCATCGTCGCCAACCGGCGCGGCCCGGACGACCGCTGGTGGGACGAGAAGTAGCGCCCGGTACGCGCCCAGCGCCCCCCGGTACAGCAAGCGCCCCCCGGGTGCAGCAGGCGCCCCCGGTACAGCAAGCGGCTCAGTACACCAGCGCCTGCGCGCCGTCGGCCATCGCCTCGCTGACGAAGACCTGCGCCCCCGCGATCCGCACGCCCTCCACCACATCGGCCTGGGTGATCTCCCGGCGGGCCGCACACTGGGTGCAGAGCGTGACCGAGCCGCCCGCCAGCACCGCCTCCAGCAGGTCCGGCAGCGGCGCGGCATGCGGCAGCTCGAACTCCGCCGCCCGGCCCGGCAGCGCGAACCAGGACGACTCCCCGGTCAGCCAGAGCGACACCTCGACCCCGCTGGCGACCGCCACCGCCGCCACCGTGAACGCCTGCGAGCAGCGCTCCGGCCCATCCGCACCTGCGGTGACCTTGATGACCAGCTTCTTCGCCACTGCCTGCTCCTCGCGTCGTACGGCGGCCGGCGCCAGCCTACGTGGTGGGCCTCACGGCGACCCCGGATCACCGGCCACTAGACTGCCAGCTGCAGCATCCCGCTCAACCGTCGAAGCCCTGAGGAGCACAGAGGTGCTTGAGACCGCTTACACCGTCCTGCTGGCACTGGTGGCCGTGTCCATCGTCTGGTTCGCGGTCTTCGCCGTCCTGAAGCTGTACCAGGGCCAGCGCTGACCCGGGGTACGGTTGAGGGCGGCGCCGCGCCATCCGCCACCCCCCGTACCGCGACACCCCGAGGCATGACCAGGACCATGATCGAGATCCCCTCAGACCTCCACCGGGACGTCGTCCCGCTCGCCTTCCTGCTCGGCACCTGGGAGGGCGCGGGAGTCTACGCGCCCCTGGACGAGAGCAGGCCCGGCCGCGAGAAGTGCAACTTCGGCCAGGAGGTCATCTTCCGCCACGACGGCCGCCCCTTCCTCGAATACCGCTCCCGCACCTGGGTGCTGGACGCCGAGGGCCACAAGGTCCGCCCCCTGGAGAACGAGTCCGGCTTCTGGCGGATCACCAGCAACGCCGACGGCGCGAGCGGCGCGCGCGGCATCGAGATCGCCATGGTCCGCGACGAGGGCGTCATCGAGATCTGGTACGGGGAGCTGGCCGACGGCCGCCCGCAGATCGACGTCGCCACCGACGCGGTGGCCCGCGCCCAGTCCGCCGAGCCCTACAGCGGCGGCAAGCGGCTGTACGGGCTGGTCAACGGCGAGCTGATGTGGGTGGGGGAGAAGGCCGCCCCCGAGATCCCGCTGCGGCCCACCATGTCCGCCCAGCTGAAGAAGGTCCTCAACCCGGCCAAGCTGATCGAGGACATCGCCGACCTCCCCGACGACGGCATCGCCTTCTTCCGCTGACCCGCCCACGGCCTCCGGTCCCTAGACTGGGGAGAGGCGGGACGCCCGAGTGCGCGGGATCCCGAGCGTGAGGGACGGAGAACCGTGGTGAGGCCCAGCACCGAGACCGGCTCCAGCGACTGGAAGACGGAGCTGCGCACGCGTGGCTACCGGCTCACCCCACAGCGCCAGCTGGTGCTGGAGGCCGTCGACGCGCTGGACCACGCCACACCCGACGACATCCTCACCGAGGTGCGCCGCACCGCCAGCGGGGTCAACATCTCCACGGTCTACCGCACCCTGGAGCTGCTGGAGGAGCTGGGCCTGGTATCCCACGCCCACCTCGGCCACGGGGCGCCGACCTACCACCTCGCCGACCGGCACCACCACCTGCACCTGGTCTGCCGCGACTGCGGCAAGGTCACCGAGACCGACACCTCGGTCGCCGCGCCGCTGGTGGACCGGCTCCGCACCGAGCACGGCTTCGACACCGACATGAAGCACTTCGCCATCTTCGGCCGCTGCGCCGACTGCACCGCCCGTCGGGAACAGGGCGACGGCTCGTAGGGTCCGCCACCCCCGTAGGGTGGAATCCATGAGGAGCCCGCTGCTGTCCCTGCCCGGTGCCGTCCCCGCCGAAGGAGCCGACGAGGGCGTCGCCGCCCACTACGGCGACCTCTTCCGCGAACAGCGCCGACTCGCCGCCGGCCAGGGCTTTGTCGACCTCTCGCACCGAGGCGTGGTCACCGTCACCGGCGACGACCGGCTGAGCTGGCTGCACCTGCTGGTCACCCAGCACGTCAGCGAACTGCCGCCGCAGCAGGCCACCGAGGCGCTGGTGCTCTCCCCGCACGGGCATGTGGAGCACGCCCTCTACCTGGTGGACGACGGCACCACCACCTGGGCGCATGTGGAGCCGGGCACCCAGCAGGCGCTGATCGGGTACCTGGAGTCGATGAAGTTCTTCTACCGGGTGGAGGTCGCCGACGCCACCGCCGACTACGCGGTGGTCCACCTCCCGGCCGGTTCCATCGCGGAGGCGGCGGGGGCTGCGGCGGTCCGCGAGACGCCGTATGGGCGCGACCTCTTCGTGCCGCGCGGCGAGCTGGCGAAGCTCGCCGAGGGCTGGGGCGAGCCGGCCGGTGTCTGGGCGTACGAGGCGCTGCGGATCGAGGCGCACCGGCCCCGGCTGGGCTTCGAGACCGACCACCGCACCATCCCGCACGAGGTGGACTGGCTGAAGACCGCCGTCCACCTCCAGAAGGGCTGCTACCGGGGCCAGGAGACGGTCGCCCGGGTGCACAACCTTGGCCGGCCGCCGCGCCGCCTGGTCTTCCTGCACCTGGACGGCACCGAGGAGACGCTGCCCGCGCACGGCGCCGAGGTCCGGCTGGCCACGGACGGACCGGACGGCCGCCCGGTCGGCTTTGTCACCTCCGCCGTCCGCCACTTCGAGCTGGGCCCGGTGGCGCTGGCCCTGGTCAAGCGGAACACCCCGCTGGACGCGGTGCTGCTGGCCGGTACCGTGCCTGCCTCCCAGGAGGTCGTCGTCCCGCAGTAGCGCGGCGACTCGGGCGGGCTTATCGGGATGGCTCAGAAGAGCGCGGCCTGGTCGCCGCCCTCCTGCCGCTGTTCCCGCAGATCGAGACCGGTGGTCGGGGTGTCGTGGGCGTCGCCGACGGCGGTCAGCGTCCATCCGGTGAGCTGCCGGGTGTCGAGCAGCAGCGGCGGGTGGCCGGGCGGCTGGTCCAGGAAGAGGTGGCGTCCGACGACGGAGCGGACCACCCCCGAGACCACGGCCCCGGCCGCCAGCCCTGCCGTCCGGTGGTAGAGCGCGGGTGCGCCGCCGGTCAGGCCGAACACCTCCACCTGGTCGACCACCGGCCCGTCGGGCAGCAGATGCACGGCATGCCCCTGGAGGGCACGCATCGTGGCGGTGCGGATCTCGGCCAGGTCGTGTCGGCGCCGCTCGGGGGTGGACGGGTCCCACCAGTGCTCGGTCTTGGCGGGGACGGCGATGCGTTCGCGGGCGAGGCCCGCCTGCGCGACGGTGAGTTCGGCGCGGCGTACGGCCGGGAGCGGCCCGCGCGCGGCGAAGGTGAAGGCGAGCGCGGCCTGCTCCAGCAGGCGGCTGGTGCCGCGCTGCTCTGCGGTGAGGCCGACCTTGAGCAGCCCGGGGCCGAACCAGGCCAGGTACAGGGCGTAGCTGCGGCCGTCGTCCAGGATGCGGTCCCGGGCCAGCGCCAGGCCCTGGTCGGCGCTCTGGCAGGCGGGGCACTGCACCGCGCCGCCCGCCGGTTCCACCGTGGCGTGGTGCGGGCACGGCCTGCGCTGCGGCTCCCCGGCGATCCACACCCCGATGCACCGCCTCGGCCCACCCAGCCGCCACCCCAGCCGGTCACCCGCCGCAACGACCCGCACATGCTCCCGCCGCCCGTTGCTCGCAGCCAGCACCGGCCGCCCGTCCTGCCAGCTCAGCCCAGTGGCGACCCAACCGCCCTGCTCCCTGTGCACGCTCGCACCACCTCCCGTACCGGATGGAAGAGATCCCACCAGCTCCCTACCCCCCGTGGCGAACCCGGCCGGTGGCGTCGATCCGGAGACCGGCATTCCGGAAGAGTAGGGATGGCTTCTTCTCGCGGTGGCGCGATCCGGGCGGAGAGCGGCTATCCGGTCAAAAGGATTGCACCTCTGCTTCTTACACGGATTGTTGGCCCGGAGTGGAAGTGCATGCGTCCTTGCAGGTCATCCGCGTGGCTGCCGGTTCGGTACAGCCTGGGGGAGCTATTGGCCCGCCCGATTAACAGACTTGACCGTGTTCAGACGACGTGATGGACTTCCAAACGCCTGATCTTCACGCCTCACGGCAAAGGTTCATCGCCGCGCGGCGGAATCGCCAGGAAGACCAGGCGGCTTCAGTCTCGGTGACCGATCGGCATCTGCGAAATTCCGACAGAGCTCACAAAGGGGTTGCACATGAAGCGTGTCTCTTCCATCGCCGCCGCAGCATTCGGCGCGGTTCTGCTCGTCCCCGCCCTCACCTCGACAGCCTCCGCCGCGACACCGACCCCGCGGAACACCGTCATCCCCCGGCCCGCTGCGGTGTCTCCCGCGCTCTCGGCGGACTCCGTCTGCGCGTCCGTGACCGGGGCCAGGGTCTGCTTCGTGAAGTACGGCGACAAGTTCACGGTGGAGGACACCTCCGCAGACGGGTACTCGGCAGTGGCCGTGTGGAACAACTATCTCTGGGACGGCTCCGCCTGGGTACTCTATCGAGCCGGCGCCTGTGTGAATTCCAACGGCAACGGAACGGTGGCCACCTGCAACTACGACTTCTACGAGAACACCACCACCAACCCGTACGGCGCCAAGGGCAGCCAGATCGTCTTCCAGGCGTGTACCTATGACTCGCCGACCGACGTCATCAAGTCCTGTTCCGCCGTGGCGGCGACGCTCAACGACGGCTGAGGGTCACGCAGCATGTGACGGAAAGGGGGAGGGGCGTTGACCGTTCCCTCCCCCTGGCGTGAAATAGTCCAGGGTGCTCCGCGAAACACCTCGGCTCATTCTGCGTCGCTCGGCATGGCGATGCGCCTGCGTTGGCGGAATACCACTCGGACCCGGTGATTGCCCGCTATGAGGCGGCGGCCTCACTCCGACACCCGCCGAAGGCCGCGCCTGAAGCGGTCTCGCAGTACGGCACGCACCGCCTCGGTCGCATACCCGTGCCCCTGCCACTCCCGAGCCTGTGGCCCGCCGTTGCGGCCCGGCCGCGGTACGTGGAGCGGACTTTCACCGGACGGTGGCTGTGGTGGCGAGTTCGTCGGCGAGGTCCACGAGGGTGCAGTCGCGGAGCAGGGTGACGAGTTGGCCCGCGAGGACGCGCCGGACCTGGGGGTCGGTGTAGGGGACGGTGACTTCGGTGGTGGGCATGGGATGGGGGGAGCCGGGCACGGGCGTGTAGAGGAAACCGTAGACGCCGTGGATCCGGGGGTTCTTGACGCGTACGGCAACGTGGCGGTCGGCGAGGTGAGGGCAGAGCCGGGTGGCGAGCCGGGCACAGGGGAGGCAGACCGGGGGGTGGGTGACGGTCATCTGCTCGGGCCAGCCGGGCCAGTCGCTGCGGTCGTCGTGGAGGAGCCAGAGGACGCCGAGGTGGCTGCGGTCGGCGGGCGAGGCGCAGATCTGGCAGCGCAGGTGGCGCATCACATACCGCTGGCGGTAAGGGTGCACACGGGCGTACTGCGGCCGTCCCTTGCCGGGGCGGGACTCGGTGCGGTTCCACAGGACACCGCGCTCGTCACGGTCGGCGAGCAGTTCCCGCCGGTAGGCGATCCGACCTGATCGTGGGTTCGCCACCAGGGCCGGGACGGAGGCTCGCCTCTCGCCGCTCCAGACGGTGATGTACGGAACGGTGATCAGGCGCCTCGGCTTGGGCATGGGTTTCCTCTCGTCTGGCTGAGACATGCGGGGACACGCCGGGCCTGGCACAGTCGGGCCACGCTGCACGCACGGCGCCCTTCGCCGTTGTGAAGCTACTCACAGAAAAACTGCGAGTCAAGAAGATCTGTGGCTAGCAGGGAACCTGTGTATCTGCGAAGCTGGGCCGGACCACGAGGGAGGCTCCATGAGCAGCGGCTTCGGCCTGATCGTCCGTTTCGAGTTGCGCGGTGACGACTCGGCGGCAGCGTTCGATGAACTGGTGTCGCGCACCCTGGCGGGTATCACGGCTCATGAGCCCGGCACCCTGGCCTACGTCGTACACACCGTGCCGGACGAGCCAAATGTGCGGATCTTCTACGAGCTGTACGCGGACCGGGCAGCGTTCGAGGCACACGAGCAGCAGCCGCACACCAAGCACTTCCTGGCCGAGCGGGAGCAGTACCTGAGCGGTGTCCAGGTCACTGCGCTCCGGGTGCAGGCGGGAAAGGGCCCGGTGTCCGCGTGAATCCCGAGGAACGCCGGGCGTTCGGGGCCCGGGTGGCCGACCTGCGCAAGCAGCGCGGCTTCAACCAGGCTGAGCTTGCAGCCGAGATCGGCCGGACCGCGAGTTGGCTCTCCCAGGTGGAGCGCGGCATCCAGCCCGTCAACCGCCTCGACGTGCTGCGGCTGCTTGCCGATGGTCTCGGCGTCTCTCTCCAGGCTCTCAGCCCGGACGCGCCCGCGCAGCTGTCCGCTCATCAGCTCAAGGCGCCGGAGGAGCCCAATGACCTCGATGAGGCTCGGCTCGTCATCTCCGGGCACCCGGCCCTCGACGTGCTCCTTGGGGATTGCACCACCGGCGTGCCGGCCAACCTGCCTGAACTCCGAGCCGCTGTCGATCGCCTCTGGGAGCTGACCCACGCAAACCGCTACGCCGAGATGAGCACTGCGCTCGGTCCCCTGGTGCCCCGTCTGGAGCGGGCCGCACGCACGGCGCCTGCCGAGCAGCGCCCCGAACTCTGGCTTCTGCTCAGCCGGACCTATCAGGCTCTGGCAGCGGCTTTCGTTCGCCAGGACGAAGCGGACGCGGCATGGGTCGCCGCAGATCGGGCCATCCACTCAGCCGAGCAGTCCGGCCAGCCCCTGCACGTATGCGCGGGCGTGTTCCGGCTCTGCCAAGCCTTCGTTCGGCTCAAGCACTTGGACCAGGCCGAGCATGCAGCCACGACGGCCGTCAACGCGGTCCGACAGCACACCGAAGACACCGGCCACACGCCCGAGGCCCTCTCGGTCCTGGGCTCGCTGCACCTTTCGCTGGCTCTGGTCCACGCCCGAGCGGGAGACCGCACCAGGGCGCGTGACGAGATCGGCCGGGCCAGGGATGCCGCTCGCCGACTCGGTGACGACCGCAATGACTTCAACCTGGAGTTCGGCCCCACCAATGTCGAGATCCAAGCCGTGTCCATCGCCGTGGAACTGGGCGACGCGGGCGAAGCCCTGGACACCGGCCGGGACATCGACGCGGCAGGTCTCTCTCCGGAACGTCAGGCCCGCTTGCTCATGGACATGGGACGGGCCTATGCGCAGAGACGCCAGTCCGGCGAGGCCGTTGACTGCCTGCTCCATGCAGAACGACTCGCCCCCGAGTTGGTCCACACCCATGTCGCCGCTCGAAACGTCATCCGGGAACTGCTGCTGGTGGCCGGAAAGGCGGCATCGCCGGAGCTGAAGGCCCTGGCTGAGCGAGCCGACGCCAAACCCTGACCGCCGCATCGGCTCAGGTATGTCCGGTGCCCGCCGTCAGCCGACAGCCGCCCACCCCCAAGTCGGTCACCAACGGACGCGCTCACGATCTCCACGCCTGGCCACAGCTTGCGGGCCGTGGCGTATGCGCGTCGTTCCTCGTACGGGCGGGGTCAGAGGTCGGTGGGCGGGGTCATGGTCCAGCGGGCTTCCACGGTGGCGCGGACCTGCTGCTTGACCGGTTCCAGCTCCAGCTGGGGTGGCTCGGCGGCCCCGGCGAGGGCGGCGGAGCGCAGGAAGCCGCCGGGGGCGGGGGCGTACTCCTGGGCGCCGGCGGAGAGGCCCTGGTCGGCCAGTTCGACCAGGCCGGTGAGGGTGGAGCCGAGGGCGGCCGCGTACTGCCGGGCCCGTTCCAGGGAGGCGCGCACCGCCTGCTCGCGGGCCTGCCGGTGTACCGGGCTGTCGGTGCGCAGCCCCCACCAGGGTCCGGCCACCACCGTCAGCTCCCGGTCGGCGACCGCCGGCAGCAGCTCGCCCAGCACCCCGAAGTCGACCACGGTGAGCCGGAGTTCGGCGCTGGCCCGGTAGCCGGTGATGCGCTCACCGGCCCGCTTGGTGTCCTGGTACTCGGGCTGCACCCAGAGCGCGCCGGTCTCGGTCCGCTCCACCGCCGCGCCATAGGAGGCGATCCGGTGGCGCAGCGCGTCCAGCCGCTCGGTCAGCCGGGTGAGGGTGCGGCCCCGGTCCTTGTCCCGGGCGGAGACGGTGACCAGCAGCCGGGCCAGCTCCGGGTCGACCTCCAACTCGGCCTCGCCGCGCACGGCGACGGTGGGCGGCGGCGGTGCGGATGTCGGCGGTGCGGGCAGTGGCGGCGGTGCGGACGTCATGGGCGGCCTCCCGGGCTGCTCCGCAGCGGACACACAGGGCGTGCCGCCAGTCTTACATCTCCAGCAGCACCGTGAACGGTCCGTCGTTCACCAGCGAGACCTTCATATCGGCGCCGAACCTGCCGGTGGCCACCGTCGCGCCCAGCGCGCGCAGCTGCGCCACCACCTCGTCCACCAGCGGCTCGGCGACCGGGCCGGGCGCGGCGCCGTTCCAGGTGGGGCGGCGGCCCTTGCGGGCGTCACCGTAGAGGGTGAACTGGCTGATCACCAGCAGCGGCGCGGACAGGTCGGAGCACGACTTCTCGCCCTCCAGAATGCGTACCGACCACAGCTTGCGGGCCAGCTGGGCGGCCTTCTCCGGGGTGTCGTCATGGGTCACCCCCACCAGGACGCAGAGCCCCGGCCCCAGGA
The DNA here is from genome assembly GCF_003258605.2 of Peterkaempfera bronchialis. NCBI lineage: Bacteria > Bacillati > Actinomycetota > Actinomycetes > Kitasatosporales > Streptomycetaceae > Peterkaempfera > Peterkaempfera bronchialis. The sequence goes on along the minus strand of NZ_CP031264.1, from coordinate 3,029,711 downwards.
TGGAGCCCACGGTCTCGCCGTCCACGGTCACCTGGGCCTCGGTCACTCGCTGCACCACTGCTCGCATGGGTCCATTGTCGCCGTACCGGCCGGGCTCCTATACCGCGCACTGCCGGAACGCACCAGGGCGCGCAATCCGGGCACGCGCCCCCACCCGGCGTCCGAGCGCCCCACGGTGGGCCATTGGCGCAGGGCAGTGCGTTGGTCGTATTAGCCAGGGGTATTCGCCAGGACTCCGAACGAGTGCACGCGCGGTGCAGACGGCGTGTCCCGGGTGGCACGATGCGGACAGCGGGTGGGGATCCGGCACGATGCGGCCGTACATCCGCATCGAGCACCGTCCCCCTGCCCGGCACCGGGCAGGGGCCCCGTGGCCAACCGCCGACGGCCGCCCCGGCCGCCGCCTGTCGCTCGGACGGGCTGCCGGACGCTTCGGCGGGGAACCGCCGGCCCCGGTCGTGCGTGGCCAGGGGGAGGGGCAGCCGGGGACCGACCACAAGACAGCAGGTGGCTGATGGACGAGCACAGCGGGCCCGACAGCGCGGCCGGCGGCAAGGCGCCCCTGGTGCCCGGCCCGGGGGTGGATCCGCAGAGCGGGTACGCGCCGACCGCCCTGGGGCTGGACGAGCTGCGCGCACTGCGCCGCAGCGCCCAGGAGGACGAGGCGGACCTCTCCTATCTGCGCCGGCTGCTCCAGGGCCGGATCGACATCCTGCGGGCCGAGCTGGCCCGCCGCTCGGGCGGGGAGCGGCATCCGGCCCCGGCGGAGAACCTGGTCGACCGGCTGCCGGAGATCCTGGCGGACGGCCCGACGCGGTTCCGCAGCGCCCGCCACCTCACGCTCGGCACCCCGCGCGGCGAGCGCTACGGCGACGAGGCGGACGAGCTGATGGGCGATGTGCAGCTGGCCGACCTGTCGGCGCACGGCGACGCCGAGTTGGCGGCGGCGCTGGAGCGGCTCTCCCGCCATGAGCGGGAGGTCTCGCACCGTCGGCAGGCGCTCCAGCGCACGGTGGACGGGTGCAGCGCGGAGATCACCCGCCGCTACCGCGAGGGCGAGGCCCGGGTGGAGGACCTGCTGGCGGGGGGCTGACCGGCGTCCTGGACGGGGTGCCGGACGGGGTGCCGGAAGCGGGTCCGGAATCCGGGCCCGAAATTCGAGTGCCGGGTCGACCGGTGCCCCGTACGGTGCCCCCATGGCCATGCAGACAACCGGCTCGGACAGCCGGCCCGACATCGACATACGTGAGATCACCGAGGACGAGCTGGGAGGTTGGGGCCGGGCGCTGGACCTCGGGTTCATGCGACCGGACGCGGCTCCGGCGCCCGAGGCCCGGCGAGCCGTCTTCGACCCGGGCCGCTCGCTCGGGGCGTACGACGGCGAGCGGTGCGTCGGCACCTTCCGCAGCTTCGCCACGGAGCTGACGGTGCCCGGCGGCGCGGTGGTCCCGGCGGACGCGATCAGCAATGTCACCGTCTCCGCCACCCACCGGCGGCGCGGGCTGCTCAGTCGGATGATGGCCCGCGATTTGGCGGCGGCCTCGGAGCGCGGCGACGCGGTCGCGATCCTGATCGCGGCCGAGTACCGGATCTACGGGCGCTTCGGCTTCGGCCCGGCCACCCGGTGCGGCGGCCTGGAGATCGACCTGACGCGGGCGGGCGGCCTTCGGTCGGTGCCGGGCGCGGAGGGCGGCCGGATCGACTTCGCCACCATGGAGGAGGTCCGCAAGGTCGGCCCGGCGCTCTTCGACCGCTACCGCCGCACCCAGCCCGGCGCGATCGAGCGTTCGGAGGCGACATGGCGGCTGCGGACCGGTGACCTGCGCGGGTCCATCGGCGACTGGAAGGAGCCCTTTGTCGTCCTGCACCGGGACGCCGCCGACCAGGTGACCGGCATGCTCACCTACAGCGTGGCCGACGTCTGGGAGGGCAAGCGCCCCGACTGCACCCTGGTGGTCCACGACCACCTGGCGCTGGACCGGGCGACGGCCGTGGCGCTGTGGCGGTTCGCCTTCTCGGTGGACTGGGTGCGCCGGGTGGAGGTCCGGGACATCGCCCCCGACGACCCGCTGCCGCTGCTGCTGGACGACCCCCGTGCCGCCCGCGCCACCGAGCGCAGCGGCGACTTCATGTGGGTGCGGGTGCTGGACATGACGGCCGCCTTCGGCGCGCGGACCTACGGCGCGCCGGGCCGGGTCGTCTTCGCGGTGTCGGACCCGGCCGGGTACGCCGAGGGCCGCTGGGCGCTGGAGACCGCGCCCGACGGCAGCGGCAGCTGCACCCGCACCGCCGACCCGGCCGACCTGGCGCTGGGCGTGGGTGCCCTCTCCTCGCTCTACCTGGGCGGCGAGACCGTGTCCCGGCTGACTGCCGCCGGGCTGGTCGAGGAACTGGTGCCGGGGGCGGCGGTGCGGGCGGACCTGACGCTGCGGACGCCCGACCGGCCGTGGTGCCCGGACATGTTCTGACGCCGATGTATTCCGGCTCCGACATGTTCCGGCTGTGACAGCTGCCGAGCCGGACCCGCCCCGCCCGGGTCAGCCGCCGGGCGGGGGGGTCCTGCCGAGGCTGGGCACGATGAAGTCTTGGATCAGCCGCTTGGCGTCCCGCACCAGGGGGCGGAAGAGCCGGTAGCGGGAGAGGTTGACGACCCGGGCGACCATTGGCGTGCACCGCTTGACGAACTGGCGGCTGCGGGTGGTGTCCGGTGTCCGGTCGAAGACCCAGAAGAGCACGATCGCCATCTGGTGCAGCCAGAGGATGTCCGGCAGCAGTTCGGCCAGTTCGGCGTCCAGCTTGGGCGCCAGATCGGAGCCGAGCAGCACCTCGCGGAAGAGCGCGACCGAGGTGGCGCGCGCCGGGTGGGACTCGTCGGAGAAGGGGCTCAGCGGGCTGTCGGGGTCGGCCGCGTTGCGGAAGAACTGGGCGGCGAACTCGTGGTACGGCGCCGCGCAGTCCAGCCAGCTGGTGAGCGCCACGTCCAGCCGCTCGGCGAAGTCGGTGCGGCCGGCCAGGGCGGCGCGGGCGGCTGCGGCGTGCTCATGGGTCATCCGGTCGTAGAAGCCCTGGATCAGGTGCTCCTTGGACGCGAAGTAGTAGTACGCATTGCCGACCGAGACCCCGGCCTCGGTGGCGATGGCCCGCATGGTCGTCTTGTCGTACCCGCGCTCCTGGAAGAGCCGCATGGCCGTCTCCAGGATCAGCGCGCGGGTCTGCTCGCTCTTGTCGGTCTTGGGGCGGGCTCGGCCGCCGCGGACCTGCTTGACGAGGTCTGCGGCGACCGTCTCCTTGGCCACTGAGTCCTTGGCCACTGCGTCTTCCACGGTGGTCGAGCCTAGCCGGGCACTCGGCAGACCCCGCCGTCGCAGCCGGGGCCGGGCCACTCCCCGGGGCCGGGCCGGTCCCCGGGGTCGGATCGGGGGCGGGAGGCCGGACCGGGCGCCCCCTCGACGCCCGGTACGGCCTTCCCCCGGGTCGCCGCCCGGTACTTGGCGGCGGCGAACGCGGCGGCGCGGGCGAGCGGCAGCCCGGCCGGGGTACTCAGCCGGTGGGCGAGCGGGCGGTGGTCCGCCAGCGCCCACAGGCAGGTGACGAAGGCGTGGTGGCCGGTCCACACCTCTCCGGTGTCGGCGACGACGGTGATCTCGCCCAGCGCCGCGTCGTGGTCCACGCCGGGGAAGCGCGCCCGGGCCTCGGCCGACGCCACGGCGACGAACTCCAGCGGCACCAGTTGGCGCTGGCGGCGCAGCCAGCCGCTGAGGTGGCGGCAGAGCGGGCAGGCCGGGTCGTGCAGCACGGTGAGCAGACGGACCGGGGGAGCAGCGGCCCGGTGCGCCGGGTGCGCTCGGTGCGTCGGGTACGCCGGGCGCGCTCCGGGTACGGCGACCGGTCCGGCGGGGTCGGGGGGCATGGCGGCCCGCTCCCCGTCAGACCTGCGGGGCGGCCTGGACGGCCCAGCCCTGCGGGTCCACCGGCGGGCGCTGCGCGCGGTCCATCAGCCCTCGGCGGCGGATGCGGCTCAGCACGTACACATTGAGCAGGTGCAGCACGCCGAGTGCCAGCAGTACGGTGCCCAGCTTCACCGAGAGCGAGTTGAAGACGCCCTGGGCCCGGGCGATGTGCTGGTCGGTCTTCATCCAGAGGGCGACAAAGCCCAGGTTGATCAGGTAGAAGCCGACGACCAGCAACTGGTTGACCGCGTCGGCGAGCTTCTCGTCGCCCTGGAAGACATCGGCCAGGAAGACCCGTCCATTGCGGCTCAGCGTCCGGGCCACCCAGACCGTCAGCGCGGTGCCGACCGGCAGGTAGATGGCATAGCTGAGCACTGTGAGGTCCATGGGGACCACTCCGTTTCGAACGTGTTCAAAACTGCCTTGGGCAGGACTGTAGACCCGTTTTTGAACATGTTCAAGGCGGTATCCGGCAGAGGCTGACGGGGAAGTTGATCGTCATGGACCAGCTCACCCTGCTGTTCGTCGTGCTGCTGGCCAGCATCCTGTCGGTGCCGGTGGGCAGCAGGCTGAAGCTGCCGCCGCCGGTCCTGATGACCGTGCTGGGCATCGTGCTGGCGCTGCTGCCCTTCGTCCCCGAGGTCCACCTCGAACCCGAGCTGATCCTGCCGCTGGTGCTGCCGCCGCTGCTGTACGCCGCCGCACAGCGCACCTCCTGGCGCCAGTTCCGGGCCAACGCCCGCCCGATTCTGCTGCTCGCCGTGGCGCTGGTGCTGGTCACCACCGCCGTGGTGGCGGCGGTGTTCCGGCACCTGGCCCCCGGGGTGCCGATCGCTGCGGCGGTGGCGCTGGGTGCCCTGATCTCGCCGCCCGACCCGGTCGCGGCCACCGCCGTGGCCGGCAGCGTCGGCCTGCCCCGCCGCCTGGTCTCGGTGCTGGAGGGCGAGGGGCTCTTCAACGACGTCACCGCGCTGGTGATCTACGGAGTCGCGATCGGCGCCGTCGTCTCCGGCTCCTTCTCCGCGCCCGGGGCGCTGGGGCGGCTGGTGCTCTCCGCCGTGATCGCGCTCGCCGTCGGCTGGCTCCTCGGCTGGGGGAGCGCCCGGCTGATGGGCCTGCTCGGCGACGCCACCCTGCAGGTGGGGCTCTCCCTGCTGGTGCCCTTCGCCGCCTATGTGGTCGCCGACGAACTGGGCGGCTCCGGCGTCCTCGCCGTCCTGGTCTGCGCCCTGCACCTGGGCGAGCACGCAAGCGGCGAGGACGATGTCACCTACCGCCTCACCGGCACCGCCTTCTGGGAGGTCGTCGAACTGCTGGTGACCGGCATGGCCTTCGGCCTGATCGGTCTGGAGTTGCGCATCGTGATGGCCTCGGTCGGCGGCCACTGGCGCGGGATGCTCGACGACGCGGCGGCGATCGTGGCCGTGGTGGTACTGGTCCGGCTGATCTGGCTGCTCCCCGCCGCCTGGCTCTCCCGCCACCTGGACCGCGACCGCGACACCCGGGAGGACGAGCCGGTCACCTGGCGGGAGACGGTGGTGATGTGGTGGTCCGGTATGCGCGGCGTCGCCTCGGTGGCCCTCGCCCTGGCGATCCCCCGCACCGTCGATGGCGGCGGCGCCTTCCCGGAGCGCGACCGCATCCTCTTCGTCGCCTTCTGCACCGTCCTCTTCACCCTGCTGGTGCAGGGCCTCACCCTGCCGTTCCTGGTCCGCCTCCTCGGCATCGGCGCCGACACCGACGCCGAGGAGCGGACCGAGCGGGAGCTGTGGCACCGGGCCACCAGGGCCGGGCTGGACCGGCTCAGAGAGCTGATCGCCGACGAGGAGCTGCCCGAGGAGATGGTGGAGCGACTCCGCCGCCGCCAGCGTGACCGGCTGGTCCGGGCGCTGCCCGAGACCTACGACGAGAGCCAGCGCATCGCCGCCCGGGAGCGGCTGGCGTACGCCCGCCGGTTCCGCGAGGTGGAGCAGGAGATGCTCTCGGCCTCCCGGCGGGAGATGCAGGCCGCCCGCAGCGAGCCCGGCGCCGACCCGGAACTGGTCGACCGGATCCTGCGGCGGCTCGACCTGCGCAGCGCCGGCCGCTGAGCCGGGCCTATGCGTTCCCGTCCTTGCCCTTGCTCGCCGCGTCCAGCAGGGCGAAGGCGGTGGCGCCGTCCAGCGACTCCCGGACGATGTCCGCGTGGCCCGCGTGGCGAGCCGTCTCCTCGATCACATGCAGCAGCACCCAGCGGGCGGACCGCGTGCCGTCCGGCGGGAACCAGGGCGCCTGCGGCAGCGACACGGTGCCCTCCAGGTCCGGCAGCGCGCGCACGATCTCCTCGGTCTCCCGGGCCACCTCCGCGTACCTCGCCAGCAGACCCGCCACGGTCTCGCCGGGGCCCATGGTGAACTGCTCGTGCCACCGCGCCATCCACCCCTCCGGGTCGGGGTCCGGCCGACCCGCCAGGATCACCGAGACCCAGCCCTGCTCGGTCCTGGCGACATGCTTGACCAGGCCGCCCAGCGAGAGCGTGCCGGCGGTCGGCCGGGCCGCCGCCTGCTCCTCGCCCACCCCCAGCAGCGCGCGGCGCAGCCCCCCGCGCTGCGCCGCCAGAAACGCCAGCAGGGCGTCCCGCTCATCCGTGACCTCGCGCACCAGCTCCGGCATGGCCGCCACCTCTCGTCCTTGGGTTCGACAGGAAGACCCTAGGAGCCAATGAGGACCGATTCGGTCCTGGTAGACAGTGTCAACACGCCGGTAGACACTGTCTACATGACCGATGCGGACGGCGACCTCCGGGCACGCCTGCTGGACTGCGCCCTGGCCATGGTCGACGAGGGCGGCGTACCGGCCCTCACCCTGCGCGCCATCGCCCGCCGGGCCGGGGTCTCCCACAGCGCGCCGCTGCGCCACTTCCCCAGCCGGGCGGCCCTGCTCTCCGCCGTGGCCGCCGAGGGCTACCGCGAACTCGTCCGGCGCCGGGAGCAGGCACTGCTGCACCTCGGACCGCAGGTCCCCGCCACCGACCGGCTGTATGCCGCCGCCCGGATGTACGTCGACTTCGCGGTGGAGCGGCGGGGGCTCTTCGAGCTGATGTCCCGCCCCGATCTGCTGGTACCGGCCGACCCGCTGCTGCGCCGTACCAGCCGCCCGGTCTTCGAGGCGCTGGTGGACCTGGTCGCGCAGAGCCAGGCCGAGGGGTGGCGGCCCGACGTGGACACCCGGCTGCTGGCCGCCTCCGTCTGGTCCGCCGTGCACGGCTTCACCCAGCTGTGGCTGATGGGCGCCCTCACCCGGGCCGCCGGCGCGGACCGCCTGGAGGACGCCCTGGACGTCGCCCTCCGGACGCTCGGCCTGGACCGGATGCCGCAGCCGCTTCCCCAGCCGCTCCCGCAGCCGCTTCCCCAGCCGCTCCCGCTCCCGCAGCCCGAGGAGCAGTGATCCAGAGCGCCCTACTGCTCCCCGACGCCATGGCGGTGCGCACCCGCCGCAGCTCCGGCTCCACCCAGCGATGACCCCGGCCCGCCCAACACCCCACGGAGGAACCCCTGTGCTGCACACGACCGTACGTCTGGTGCTCGTCCCGCTGGCCCGGCTCGTCTACCGGCCCGTGATCGAAGGCCGGGAGAACGTCCCGCGCAGCGGGCCGGTCATCCTGGCCGCCAACCACCTCTCCTTCATCGACAGCGTGGTCATCCCGCTGGTGGCACCCCGGCCGGTGGCCTTCCTGGCCAAGGCGGAGTACTTCCAGGGCCGGGGCGTCAAGGGATGGCTGACGCGGCGGTTCTTCACCGCCATCGACGCCGTGCCGGTGGAGCGCGGCACCCACCGCGCCGCCCAGGCGTCGCTGGAGGCCGCGCGCGACGTCCTGGCCCGGGGCGGCGCGTTCGGCATCTACCCCGAAGGCACCCGGTCCCGCGACGGCCGCCTCTACCGGGGCCGTACCGGCGTGGCCTGGCTCGCGCTGACCTCCGGAGCACCCGTCGTCCCGGTGGCCGTCCTCGGCACCGACCGCATCCAGCCGGTCGGCACCCGGCTGCCCAGGATCCGCCGGGTCACGGTGCGGTTCGGCACCCCGCTGCACTTCGCCCAGCCGTCGTCCGGCACACAGCGGGCGGCGCAGGCCCGCCGGGTCGCCACCGACCAGGTCATGGACGCCATCCACGCCCTCTCCGGCCAGGAGCGCACCGCCGACTACAACGACCTGTCCGCAGCAGCCTGACGACCCCGCCCCGGAGGCATGCGGCTGACCGGATCGGTCCGCAGCGGGTCATGATGGTGCCTTACCGGAACCCCCTGAGCCGGACCAGGATCGAAGGCATGGAGAACGCACTCATCGTCATCGACGTCCAGGAGTCCTTCCGGCAGCGGCCGCTCTGGCAGGCAGTCTCCGACCCCGGCATCGCGGATCAGGTGGGCCGCCTGGTGGCCGCTGCCCGCGACCGGGGCGAGCTGGTGGTCTGGGTCCTGCACACCGATCCGGGCAGCGGCTCCGCCTTCGACCCCGCCTCCGGGCACGTCCGGCTGATGGACGGGCTGGAGCCGCGCGAGGGCGAGCCGCTGATCACCAAGACCTCCCGCAACGCCTTCACCACCACCAACCTCCAGCAACTGCTCACCACCCGGGGCATCCGCCGGCTGACCGTCTGCGGCATCCAGACCGAGCAGTGCTGCGAGACCACCGCCCGGCTGGCCGCCGACCTCGGCTTCGACGTCGTCTTCGCCGTCGACGCCACCGCGACCTTCCCCATCCCGCACCGCGACGCCCCGCAGGACCGCACGGTGGCCGAGCTGCTGGCCGACCCGCGAACCCTGGGGACCGCCGACATCATCGCCCGCACCGAGTACGCCCTGGCCGGCCGCTTCGCCGCCATCGCCACCGTGGCCGAGCTGACCGAACCCGTCGCGGCCCACCCCGGAGGCTGACCGGATCGTGACCCTCGTCGTCCTTCTGCTCGTCCCCGGCCTGCATCTGCTGGACCTCGCCGGGCCCGCCCAGGTGTTCTCCACCGCAGCGGACCTCGGCCTCGGCTACCGGCTGCACTACACGGCCGAGCAGGAGGACGTCCCCACCGCCCAGGGACTGCCGGTACGGGCCTCGCTCGACTGGCCCGAACTCACCCCCGACGACCTCCTCATCGTCCCCGGCTGGCGGGCCCCCACCCTGCACGGCCACGGCCCACTGGACCCCGCCACCCTGCGCCGCCTCACCGAGCACCATGCGGCGGGCGGCACCGTCGCCAGCGTCTGCGCCGGCGCCGACGCCCTCGGCCGGGCCGGACTGCTCGACGGGCGCCGCTGCACCACCCACCACCATGTGCAGGACGAACTCGCCCGCCGCCACCCCGCCGCCCATGTGGTCCGCGATGTGCTCTATGTCGAGGACGACCGCGTCATCACCTCCGCCGGCATCGCCAGCGGCATCGACCTGGCCCTCCATCTGATCGCCGTACGGCACGGACCCGGCGCCGCCGCCCGCATCGCCCGGGCCATGGTGGTCTACGCCCGCCGCAACGGCGACGAGCAGCAGGCCAGCGCCATGCTCCGGCACCGCGCCCACCTCAGCGACGCCGTCCACCGCGTCCAGGACCTCATCGACACCCGGTTCGCCGACCGCCTCTCCCTCGCCGACCTGGCCGCCGCCGCCGGCGTCAGCGAACGCACCCTCACCCGGCGCTTCACCGACGCCACCGGGCTGACCCCGCTCCGCTACCAGCAACTGCTGCGCACCGAGCGCGCCGACCACCTCATCGGCCGGGGCGCCACCGTCGAGGCCGCCGCCCGCGCGGTCGGCTTCCAGGACGCCCGCATGCTGCGCCGCCTTCGCGCCCGCAACTGACCCGACACCCCGGCCGGGCGCGGCACTACGAGCAGGACGACTGGTCCCGGGCGGCTGCCGCCTCTCCGACGCCCTGCGCCGCGCTGTCCCGCCAGCCGCTCACGGGGTAGTCGACATAGCCGCCGGCCGCACCGGTGTAGTACGTGGCGGGGTCCCCGGTGGCCAGGTCGCGGCCCAGGGCGAATCGGCTGACCAGGTCGGGGTTGGCGATGAAGTGGGTGGCGGACGACACGGCGTCGGCGGTGCCCGCCTCGATGACGGCGTTCCCGGACTCGCGGTCGAAGCCGTGGTTCGCGATCAGCGGGCCGTCGAAGCGCCGCCGATAGCGGGCGATGGCGTCGAAGTCGGGGGTGCCGCCCGGTGAGGCGGGTGCCGGGCCGCGCAGGTGCAGATAGGCCACGGGGTGGCCGTTGAGCTCCGCCATGAGTGCGTCGTAGTCGGCCAACGTCCGATCGTCGGCGGTGAAGCGCTGCGGTTCGCGGCACCGGCGCTGGTGGACGGGGCCGTGGAAGTGGTCGTGGCCCCGCATGGACGGTTGCTTCTCGCCCTCACCTTCACCATCGAGGGCGAGCTGATCGCCGGGTACGAGGTGATCGCCGACCCCGCCCGCCTGCACCGGCTCGACCTCGCCGTCCTCGACCACTGACCGCCCCGACCCTCCCGGGCTCAGGACTGCGTGGCTGACCGGTGCAAGATCCGTGCCAGCTCACCTGGCCGGGAGAACATCGGCCAGTGGCCGGTGTCCATCTCGACCAGCCGCCAGTGCTCGTTGGTCAGCAGCTCGGCCACATCGGCGCTCGGCTCGGGGCCGTCGAGCAGGCACTTGACGTAGGTCGCCGGAAGCCCGCCGAGCGGGCGGGTCAGCACGGCCGGCTCGGTCAGCGTGGCACCCGGGTGCGGCGTCGAGCCGCCCACGATCCGTGCGATCTGCTCGCCGGTGAGGCCCTGGCCGTCGTAGTCGGCTGCGGTGAGCGGCGCCCAGAAGCCGCCGTTCTCCGCGATCGAAGCCTCCAGCGCCGCCGGGCCCTGCCACCAGGCGGAGGCGAACGACTCGCCGTCGGCCGGGACATTGGAGTCGACGAAGACCACGCGGGCCAGCCGGTCGCCGATCCGCTCGGCAGCCTGGCCGACCGGGATGCCCGAGTAGCTGTGCCCGACGAGGACGACCTCACGGAGATCGCGGCGTTCCACCTCCTCCACGATGTCCCGGACATGGGTCTGCTGCCCCGCCGGTACGCCCCGTCTGTCGCCGAGGCCGGACAGCGTCACCGGATGGGCACCATGCCCGGCCGCACGCAACTCCGGCACCACCTCGTCCCACGCCCACGACCCAAGCCACGCGCCCGCGACCAGTACGAATTCCGGCATGGCGGCAACGTAGCGCGCCGGTCCGACAATGAGCCGTGGAGCCATCGCTGCGAGGGGCATGCGATGCGCGGAAGAAAGGCGGTAGCCGGTATGCCCGAGGGCTGGGAGTGGGACGACACGCTGTTTCTGGGCTCGGCTCCCTACTACCGACGGGGGCGGCTCCCCTACGCACCCGGACTCGCGGAGGTACTCGCCGAGGCCCTGGCGCTCGACGGCCGGGGACGTCTGATCGATGTGGGCTGCGGGCCCGGCATCCTCGCTCTGGGCTTGGCGCACCTGTTCAGCGAGATCGTCGGCGTGGACCCGGACAGCGGGATGCTCGCCGAAGCCGGCCACCGGGCCGAAGAGGCAGGCGTGACCCGGAAGACGAGGTGGGTCCGGCTCCGCGCCGAGGAACTGCCCGCAGGTCTCGGGACGTTCACCGTCGCGACCTTCGGCCAGTCCTTCCACTGGATGGACCGCGATCTGGTGGCGGCAACCGTCAAGGACATGCTCCGGCCGGCGGGTGCCCTGGTACACATCTCGGACCTGAAGACGGAGACGCGAGACGTCGCCGATCTCCCGCATCCGGCGGTTCCCTATGCCGCCATCCAGGATCTGGTCCGGCAGTACCTGGGACCGGTCCGACGAGCAGGCCGCGGGGTCCTGCCGAACGGAACGCCGGGCGGCGAGGCCGCTGTACTCGGCCGGGCAGGCTTTGCGGGCCCGCAGCGGTATGTCGTCCCCGGGGGCCGGCCGCTGGAACGCACCTGCGGTGACGTGGTGGCGTGGGTGTTCTCCACCTCCTCCTCTGCGCCACACCTCTTCGGCAGGCGACGCGGCGACTTCGAGGCAGACCTCGGACACCTACTGCGGGAGACCTCGCCCTCGGGCCGCTTCTCCGAACGCCAGCCGAGCACCGAGGTCTTCGTCTGGCGCAAGCCTCCCGCACCGACCGGCAATCCACCCCGTGGTCCGCTCCCCGAAGAGGTCAACAGCCCTCCCTGGTAGCCCGGAGACTGACAGCCCTGGCTTTCGCGCTGTGGACCGACCACGAGCTTTTCAGCGCTGGAATTCGGTGGCGCCCGGGGCCGAGGTGTCCGGTACGTCGGGGTGGTAGCCGGCCAGGACCGCCATCGCCGTGCCGACTTCCTCCGGCGACATCCGGCCGGAGAGGGAAAGGCGCGCGGGGCGGCGATGGGCCACAGTGCGAAGTCCACAGCGTCGTAGGTCTCCACGACAGCGTCCATGATGCGGAATCGGCTGCCGCTCATTTGCTCTGCACGCAGCGGCACTTGCGCGCTTGCGCATCGGAGGCGTGTGACGAGGGTCGGCCGGGTGGTCGGGGGCGGTGTCAGTGGTGTCCGCTTGGATGCGCCGTATGACTGTTCACGATGTCGCCGGGATGCTGCCCACGTCAGGCGCGACCAGCCTGGCCGTCTCGTGGTTCGGCACCGGACCGCGCCGAACCCGGCTCAGCTGACGGGAGCGCCGAACCAGTTGGGCAGTCGGCTGAGCAGAGCCTGCTGATCTTCACCGACCCACGCCACATGGCCGTCCGGCCGCAGCAGCGCTGCGGGCACGTCCAGTTCCTCGCTGACGTCGACCACGTGGTCGACCCGATCCGCCCAGCCCTCCACCGAGAGCCGGCCGGTCTGGTCGAGCAGCAGCCCGCGACCGCCGTGCATCAGCCCGTAGAGGCGACCCTGCTTCAGCCCCACGTCCCGCATCCGCCGGCCGAGCAGTTCATGCCCCTCGCCGAAGTCGTAGCGGACCCCGATCGCCGTGAGCTTCTCGATCAGGTACCGGTTGACCTCCTCGAAGTCCATCAGTTCCGACACCAGCCGGCGCACCGACCGGGGACCCGGCTCGGGGGACAGCAGCAGCATCTGCGCGCGGGTGTTGTCCAGTACGTCGGCGGCCACCGGGTGCCGTTCGGCGTGGTAGCTGTCCAGCAGCCCCTCCGGTGCCCAGCCGTTGACCTCGGCGGCCAGTTTCCAGCCGAGGTTGAACGCGTCCTGGACACCGAGGTTGAGCCCCTGCCCGCCGGTCGGCGGGTGGATGTGCGCCGCGTCTCCGGCCAGCAGGACCCGGCCGGTCCGGTAGCGCTCGGCCAGCCGGGTGGCGTCGCCGAAGCGGGAGAGCCAGCGTGGTGAGTGCGCGCCGAAGTCGGTGCCGGCGAACGCCCGCAGCCGCTGCTTGAGCTCCTCCAGGGTCGGCGGGACCGCGCGGTCCTCGGCCACCCCTTCGGCGGGCACGATGAGGCGGTACACCCCTTCACCTCGCGGCATGGCGCCGAACCGCAGATGGGTCTTGCGGACTTCGGCGATGACGGCGTTGAGCGTCTCCGGCGGCACGGCCACCTCCACCTCGCCCAGCAGTGTCTCGACCCTGGCGGGCTCACCGGGGAAGCCGACGCCGAGCAGCTTGCGCACCGTGCTGCGGCCGCCGTCGCAGCCGACGAGGTAGCGCGAGCGCAGCCGGGTGCCGTCGGCCAGCTCGGCGGTCACCCCGGTTTCGTCCTGGCTCAGCCCGACCAGTTCGCAGCCGCGCCGGATCTCGGCACCGAGCTCGGTGGCGTGCTCGGTCAGCAGGCGCTCGGTGACGGTCTGCGGGATGGCCAGGACGTACGAATGCGCCGTGTCCAGCCGGTCAGGCCACGACTTGCCGATACCGGCGAAGAAACCGCCGACCGCGAACTGCCGGCCGAGCGGAAGGAACCGCTCCAGCAGACCCCGCTGGTCCATCACCTCGACGCTGCGCGCATGCAGGCCGAGCGCGCGGGACTGCCCGGTCGGCTCCGCCTCCTTCTCCAGCACCAGCGCGTGCACGCCGTGCAGCCGCAACTCGCCGGCCAGCATCAAGCCGGTCGGTCCGCCGCCGACCACGATCACGTCAATCATGAAAACCCCCCATTCAACAACGCTGCATGCCGGCCGGCCGCTCCGCGAGTAATCCATATGCCGACAACAACGCACGTACTTCGCAAATCCGTTATTTCCGCAGGTTCTGGCCTTGGCCGACCATTCTGCGGCACGGCCGGGGCCTTGCCGCAAGCCCCCCGGTGCGCTATACGTTGAGAGTGGCAAGGAGTGGGTGACCTCCTTGCCTTTGTCTTTTGCCGTCCGTCGCGAACGGATGAGTTCGCCGCCGCGCCGCGTGAGCGCCCAAGGTCCGGGTGTCGCGACACACTTGCAAGCAGTGTGCTTGCAATAGTTAGCACTCGGGTGCACGATGGAGCCATGGCCTCACTGAACGTTGGCTCCCTGGGCGAGTACATCCGCGAGCAGCGGCGGAACGCCCAGTACTCGCTGCGCCAGCTTGCCGAGGCCGCAGGCGTGTCCAACCCGTATCTCAGCCAGATCGAGCGCGGGCTGCGCAAGCCGAGCGCGGAGATCCTTCAGCAGATCGCCAGGGCGCTGCGGATCTCGGCGGAGACCCTGTATGTGCAGGCCGGCATCCTCGATGAGCGGCAGGAGGCGGGTCTGGAGCTGCGAGCCGGGATTCTGGCCGATCCGCTGATCAACGAGCGGCAGAAGCAGGTCCTGCTCGCGATATATGACTCCTTCCTCAAGGAGAACGCTGCGGCGGCGCCGGATGGGCCGGCGGCCGCCGGGGCGGTGGAGAAGGCGATAGCGACGGCCAAGGCCGTCGGTGCCAGGGCCGCGCAGATGCGGGTCCCCGGGATGGGGACCGCCAAGGACGGGTCGTGGCACGGGCAGGACGAGGCGCAGGACCGGAACCAGGACCAGGCGCCGGACCAGGCGCAGGATCAGGGCCCCGACGGGGCCGTGCAGACCACGGGCGACTGAGCGGTCGCCGCCGACGACGCAAGGGGAGGACCCCTCATGCCGATCACCGACGAACTGAAGAAGACCCTGACCGACCCCACCCCGCTCTACGCCCTCGCGGGCGCCGGCGACCTGGCGTACGAGAAGCTGCGCGAGGTCCCCGGGAAGGTCGAGGAGATCACCGCGGACCGCAAGGCCGCGCAGGAGAAGGCCGCCGCCCGGTTCCAGGAGGCCCAGGCCCGGCTGGTCGAGGCGCAGGCGAAGGTGACCGAGACGGTGACCACGCTGCCGACCGACCTCAAGGTGCTGCAGGAGCGGGCGCAGGGCTTTGCACTCCAGCAGGTGGGCCGGGCCGCGGAGTTCGCGGTCAAGGCCAAGGAGGTCTACGACGAGCTGGCCGAGCGCGGCAAGGTCGTCGTCGACCGGAGCCGCAAGGAGACGGCCAAGCAGATCGAGGAGAAGGGCGCGGCCTTCGAGTCCCGGGCGTCCGCCGCCGCCGACGAGGCTGCGGTCAAGGTCGCCGACGCGGCGGACGGGGTCGCCGAGGCCGTCGCACCGGCCGACGAGTCCGGTGCGGAGAGGCCCGGGTCGGCCAAGCCGCGCGGCACGGCCCGCAAGTCGGCGACGTCCAAGGAGTCGGCGAGCTGATTCCGGGCACTTCGGGCGGGGCCGGGCCGTTCCTCACGCAGCGGGCCGGTCCCGTGCCACGATGAAGGCCCGCAGTCGGATACAGCAAGTCGGATACAGCAAGTCGGACACAGCAGTCGGATGCAGAGGAGGAGGCCACGGTGGGAGCCAGTGCCGTCATGTCCCTGGAGTGGCTCAACCCGATGTGGTGGCTGGTCACCGCGATCATCGTCTTCAAGATCGCGGCGCTCATCGACGCGGCGACCCGCCGGGAGGACGCCTACCGGGCGGCCGACAAGAAGACCAAGCCCTTCTGGCTGCTGGTACTGGGTCTCGCGGTGGTGCTGGATCTGCTCTTCACCACCAGCATCTTCGGCATCTTCGTGCTGGCCGGGCTGGTCGCCGCCATCGTCTACATGGTGGACGTACGGCCTGCGGTGAGGGAGATCGCCGGCGGTCGTGGCGGCAACCGCAACAACATGGGCCCGTATGGGCCCTGGTGATGCGGCCTGAAGTGGCCTGAGACGGCCTGACACGGCCTGACACCGCCCCCCGGAGCGCAGCGGCGGCCCCGGCACCCTCACCACGAGGGGCCGGGGCCGTCCGCATGCGCGGTCAGCCCGGCCGGGGGATGCGCTCCAGCAGCAGTACGGCGACATCGTCGGTGAGTGCCCCGCCGTTGAGGTCCTCCACCTCGGCGATGGCGGAGTCGATCAACTGCTGGTGTGCCACTCCGCCAGCCTGGTGGTCGGCGATCAGACCCAGCAGACCGTCCTGCCCCAGGCGGCGCGACCCGGCGCCGACCCGGCCCTCGATCAGGCCGTCGGTGTAGAGCAGCAGGCCCCACTCATCGCCCAGCCGCACCTTCACCGGGGGCCAGCTGTCCAGCCCGCCGCCGGCCGGGACCAGGCCCAGCGCGGGGCCGGGCTCGTCGGCGGGCAGCAGTTCGGGCTCGGCGTCCGGCCGCAGCAGCAGCGGGGCGGGGTGACCCGCGAGGTACAGCTCGCCGTCGCCGCCGTCGGGGGCGATGGCCATCATGCACAAGGTGGCGAAGATCTCGTCGCTGCGCCGCTCGTGCTCCAGCACCCGCTGGAGGGTGGAGAGCAGGGCCTCCCCGGTGAGGCCGGCGAAGACCAGGGTGCGCCACGCTATCCGCAGCGCGACGCCGAGCGCCGCCTCGTCGGGGCCGTGCCCGCAGACGTCGCCGATCACCACATGGACGGTGCCGTCGTCGGTGCGGACGGCGTCGTAGAAGTCGCCGCCGAGCAGTGCCCGGCGGCGGCCGGGCCGGTAGCGGCGGTGGAAGGCCAGCCCGGAGCCGTCCAGCAGCGGGGTGGGCAGCAGATGGCGTTGCAGGCGGGCGTTCTCCTGGCCGCGCAGTTCGGCTTCGACCAGCCGCCGCTGGGACTCGTCGGCCCGTTTGCGCTCCACGGCGTAGCGGATGGCGCGGGCCAGCAGCGGTCCGTCGGTCTCGTGCTTGATCAGGAAGTCCTGCGCGCCTGCGGCCACGGCGGCGGCGCCCAGGTGGGCGTCGGCGGCCCCGGTGAGGACCAGGACGGCGGTGTGCGGGGCGCTGCGCAGCAGGGCGTGCAGCCCGGCGAGCCCGCGGGCGTCGGGCACGGCGAGGTCGAGCAGCACGCAGGCGATGGCGTTGCCCGGCTCGGTGAGCTGCCGGGCGGCCTGCTCCAGCCCTCGGGCCCAGCGCAGCGCGAAGGGCTGGCCGGTGCCGGTGAGCTGCCTCTCGATGAGCCGGGCGTCACTCGCGTCGTTCTCCACGACCAGCAGCGGGATGGGGGCGGGCAGGGCGGCGTCCGAGGCGGACCCGTGTCGAGGCCGAGGTATGGGTGCCGAGACGGGTGCCTCCGAGCCGGGCTCCCGGGCTCCGCTGCGGGGCTGGGCCGGGCAAGGGCGGATCGCCACCGGGGCGGCGGGGGCCTCGGCGGTGCGGGCGCCGTCCGGGGGCGGGGCGCTGTGGTCGCGCTCGTCTCCGGTTGCGGGCATCAGTCGGTCCTCTCTGTCCCTGGCCGTGCAACGGCCGGGAGGGGTGTGCAGTGCCCGCCGGGCACCGTCCACCGGGAATCTTCCCGTGACCCTAACGTGATCTCCAGTCCGGCCTGCTCCGGGCCGGTGCGGCGCTCCGAGCGGCCGACCCCGCGATGACCGGCGCGGATAACCTGGACGGGGGGCGATGCGCCGTTCTGCGGAGAGGCCGACTGGTGACACGGATCACGCTGGTGCAGGGTGACATCACCGAGCAGCGAGTGGACGCGGTGGTGAACGCGGCCAACTCCGCCATGCTGGGCGGCGGGGGAGTGGACGGGGCGATACACCGCCGTGGTGGGCCTGAGGTCCTGGACGACTGCCGCCGGCTCAGGGCGTCCCGGTACGGCAGGGGACTGCCCACCGGGCAGGCGGTGGCCACCACGGCCGGCAGGCTGCCGGCCCGCTGGGTCATCCACACCGTCGGGCCGGTCCATCGGGCCGAGGTGGACAACTCGGCGCTGCTGGCCTCCTGCTACCGGGAGTCGCTGCGGGTGGCGGACGACCTGGGGGCGCGGACCGTCGCCTTCCCGGCGGTCTCCACCGGTATCTACGGCTGGCCGCTGGAGGACGCGGCGCGGATCGCGCTGGCCACGGTGGCGGGTGCGGGCGCCGCCGTCGCCGAGGCGCGCTTTGTGCTCTTCGACGGGACTGCGTTCGAGGCGTTCCAAGGCGTGCTGGACGGGCTTGAGGGTGGGGAAGGTTTCGGTGGGCCTGAGAGTTGAGCGGGTGTCAGGGAGTGGCGCGGGATCCCTGGGGGCCGTGCGCATGTTCCCATCGTGGCGTGCCGAGGCGCCGACACGCCAGCACTAATCGATAACTCGTTCGAGTGAATCGTCGAGCGCCACGACAGCCCCCGCCGCCGTCATGGCGCCACCGCCGCCCACTCCACCGTGACCTCGCCCAGCCGCCACCGGCTGCGCGGCCCGGTCAGCGGCCAACTCCCCGCCAGCGCCGCGCAGGCCGCCGCCCAGCGCTGCCGCGCCCCGAACGCCGCATACGGCGCCGCCGCAGCCCACGCCCGGTCGAAGTCCGCCAGGAAGGCATGCACCGGCTCCCCCGGCACATTGCGGTGGATCAGCGCCTTGGGCAGCCGCTCGGCCAGCTCCCCCGGCCGCTCCAGCCCCGCCAACCGCGCCGCGAAGGTCACCGTCCGAGGCCCCTCCGGACCCAGCGCCACCCACACATGCCGCCGCCCCACCTCGTCGCAGGTGCCCTCCACCAGCAGCCCGCCCGGGGCCAGCCGCCCGCACAGCCGCTCCCACACCGCCGCGACCTCCGCCTCCCCGTACTGCCGCAGCACATTGGCCGCCCGTACCAGCAGCGGCCGGGCGCCGCCCTCCAGCGGCAGCTCGAAGCCGCCGCGCCGGAAGGAGAGCCCGGGCGGCCGGGCGTACGGCAGGGCCGCCGCCACCCGGTCCGGCTCGATCTCGATCCCCACCACCCTGACGTCGGGCCGCACCGCCGACAGCCGGGCGTGCAGCTCCACCGCCGTCCACGGCGCCGCCCCGTAGCCGAGGTCCACCGCCGTCGGAGCACCGGGGGCGCGGCGCAGCGCCGGACCGAGCGTGGCGGCGATCCAGCGGTCCATCCTGCGCAGCCGGTTGGGGTTGGTGGTGCCACGGGTGACCGTGCCGACCGGGCGCACCGCCCGGCTGCGGGCGTGCGCGCGCGGGGCGGCGGGCGGCCTGCCGTCGGGGGAGAAGGGAGCCATGTCACGCAGCGTACGCGGGCTCCGCGAGGCCCGGCCCGGACACCGGCCCCGCCGCCGACCCGGCCACCGACTCGGACGCCGGCCCCGCCACCGACCCGATCACATTTCGGTCACGGGGAATCCGGAACCCCGCCTCCGTGGTTGTTGCACGGTTGGACGCGCCGCCGTCACCCCCGGGCGGCGCCGGCGGCGGTGGCAGGGCAGCAGCGGTCGGGGAGACAACAGGAGGACATCCGGTGAGCCAGCAGCCTGCGCGGCCGGTACGGCGCGGTCAGCAGCGCGCCCGACTCAACCCCTTCCAGAACCTCGCGTCCGGGCGGCGCCCCCGCCGCCCGCGCCGGGTGGCGATGCTCAGCGTCCACACCTCCCCGCTGCACCAACCGGGCACCGGCGACGCCGGCGGGATGAACGTCTACATCGTGGAGCTCTCCAAGCGCCTCGCCGAACTCGGCGTCGAGGTCGAGGTCTTCACCCGCACCACCTCCTCCGACCTGCCGCCCACCGTGGAACTCGCCCCCGGCGTGCTGGTGCGGCATGTCACCGCAGGCCCGTACGAAGGACTGGTCAAGGAGGACCTGTCCGCCCAGCTCTGCGCCTTCACCCACGGCGTGCTGCGCACCGAGGCCGGCCACCGGCCCGGCCACTACGACCTGGTGCACTCCCACTACTGGCTCTCCGGCCAGGTCGGCTGGCTGGCCGCCGACCGGTGGGGCGTGCCCCTGGTGCACACCATGCACACCATGGCCAAGGTGAAGAACGCCGCACTCGCCGAGGGCGACACGCCCGAGCCCGCGGCCCGGGTGATCGGCGAGACCCAGGTGGTCGATGCGGCCGACCGGCTGATCGCCAACACCGCGGACGAGGCCCAGGAACTGGCCCAGCACTACGGCGCCGGACCCGACCAGCTGGCCGTCGTCCACCCCGGCGTCAACCTGGAGGTCTTCCGCCCCGCCGGACCGCGCGACCAGGGCCGTGGCAGCCCGGCCGACGAGGCCGCCGTCCGGGCCGCCCGCGACGCCGCCCGCGACCGCCTGGGACTGCCCGCCGGGGCCACCGTGCTGCTCTTCGCCGGTCGAATACAGCCGCTCAAGGCCCCCGATGTACTGCTCCGCGCCGTGGCGGTGCTGCTGGAGCGGGACCCCACGCTCCGCGAGCGGCTGGTGGTCCCCGTGGTCGGCGGTCCCAGCGGCACCGGACTGGCCCGCCCCGAGAGCCTGCACAAGCTCGCCGCCCAGCTGGGCATCGGCGACATCGTCCGCTTCCACCCGCCGGTCGGCCAGGCCGAGCTGGTCCAGTGGTACCGGGCCGCCACCGCCCTGGTGATGCCCTCCCACAGCGAGTCCTTCGGCCTGGTCGCCCTGGAGGCCCAGGCCTGCGGCACACCGGTGGTCGCCGCCGCCGTCGGCGGGCTGCCGGTCGCGGTGCGCCACGGCGTCACCGGCTTCCTGGTGGACGGCCACGACCCGCACGACTGGGCCCGTACCCTCCAGCGCTTCCTGGACGATCCGGGGCTCGGGGACCGGCTCGGCCCGGCCGCCGCCCGGCACGCGGCCCGGTTCGGCTGGGGCGCCTCAGCCGCCGCCACCGCCGAGGTGTACGCCGACGCCATGGGCCGCCCCGGCAGCGACGCGGCCCGCGTCCCCTCCCGGCTCCGCAGGGCCTCCGCACGGTAGCGTCGACCCATGGCCACCAGCAGCGACACCGCCCTGGCGATCCTCCGCGCCGCCCTCGACGAGGCCGGGGTGGAGTGGGAGCCCAGCCCCGGCGACCCGCGCACGCTGGTCGCCACGCTGCCGGGCACCCGCAAGCTGTCCACCACCTGCGCCCTGCGGGTCGGCGACCACACCCTCTCGGTGAACGCCTTTGTGCTGCGCCGCCCCGACGAGAACCACGAGGCGGTGTACCGCTGGCTGCTGGAGCGCAACACCCGCCTCTACGGGGTCGCCTACGCCGTCGACCGGCTCGGCGACGTCTACCTGGTGGGCCGGCTGCCGCTCGCCGCAGTCACCCCGCAGGAGGTCGACCGGCTGCTCGGCACGGTGCTGGAGAACGCCGACGAGCCGTTCAACACCCTGCTGGAGCTGGGGTTCGCCTCCGCCATCCGGCGCGAGTGGGAGTGGCGTACCAAGCGCGGCGAGTCCACCCGCAACCTGGAAGCCTTCACCCACCTGGCCGCCCCCCTGGCCGCGCCCGCTCCGGACCAGGGCTGAGACCTCACGGCGCGGGCGCCTCGGCAGCCGCCGCCCTCGCGGGCTCCTCCGTCAGGGCCGGGGCGGGGGCGGGGGTCGGGGCGGGGGTCGGTGCTGGGACCGGGACCGCCGCCGGGACCGGGCGGCTGCGTACCAGCAGCGCGTAACCCACCGCCGCGACCGTGCCCAGCACCGCGCACGCCCCCCACACCGCGCCGCCGCCCGCCTGGTCCAGCAGGAACCCGCCCGCCGCCGGGGCCACAAAGGACGCCGCCGACCAGGAGAGCGAGTAGACCCCTTGATACCGGCCGCGCGCCTCGGTCGGCGACAGCTCCACCACCAGCGCCATGGTGGTCGGCGCCTGGATGATCTCGCCGACCGTCCACACCGCCACCGTCACCGCATAGAACGCCGCCGAGTGCGCAAAGGCGGTCAGCCCGAACCCCCAGCCGGTCAGCAGCGCGGCCGCGAAGAGCAGCGCCGCCCGGCTGCGCCCGGTCATCAGCCGGGTCACCGGGATCTGGAGCAGCACGATCAGCAGCCCGTTGAGGCCGATGACCAGGCCGTACTGGGTGGACGACAGCCCTGCCGCACCCATGTCCACGGCCAGCGTGGTGCTGCCCTGCTGGGCGATCAGGGCGACCAGGAAGGTGAGCCCCACCAGGGCCATGAACGGGCCGTCGGCCAGCACCCGGCCCAGGCCGACCCGCTGCGGCCGCGCGCCGCCCGCCGCCTTCTCCGCCTCGTCCGCTGCGACGGCGGGCTCAGGGGCAGCCTCGGGCCGGGTCTCGGGCACCTTGGCATAGACCACCAGCGCGCAGAGCAGGGTGGCTGCGGCATCGGCGATGAAGAGCACCAGATAGCCATGGGCGGCCACCAGCCCGGCCACCGCCGCCGAGACCCCGAAGCCGATGTTGATCGCCCAGTAGTTGAGCGAGAAGGCCCGCACCCGGTCCTGCGGCTTCACCACATCGGCCATGATCGCCGAGGTGGCGGGCCTGGAGGCGTTGCTGGTGAGGCCGAGCAGCAGGGCCGCCGCCGCAATCGCCACCTGGCCCTCGGCGAAGCCCAGCAGCAGGGTGCAGACGGCGGTGCCCAGTTGGGCCGCCAGCAGCGTCGGCCGGCGGCCGATCCGGTCCGCGAGCACCCCGCCGACCACCGCCGCCACCGCGCAGCCCAGCCCGTAGAGGGAGGCGACCAGCCCGGCGTAGGTGGCCGAGTAGCCCCGGCCGACGGTCAGATAGAGGGCGAGGAAGGTGACGACAAAGCCGCCCAGCCGGTTGACCAGCGTGCTGGTCCACAGCCACCAGAAGCTGGCGGGCAGGCCGCCGGCCGTCTCGGCCACCGCCCTGCGCAGTCCGGAGGGGGCGGGTGCGGCGGGCATGGGGCGGCTCCGGAGCAGCGGGCGGGACGGAGGGGGACGCGCTCAGCGCGACAGGGTGCACCGTCCACCGGAGAAGTAAGCGGCACATCCAGCATGCGCAGCTTACATACCGGCCCTTGCCTACGGCCACCCGATATCCCTCGATTAGGCTGTGACCATGGCTGACTCCCCGTACCGACTCGTGCTGCTCCGCCACGGCGAGAGCGAGTGGAACCAGAAGAACCTCTTCACCGGTTGGGTCGACGTCGACCTCAACGAGAAGGGCGAGAGGGAGGCCGCGCGCGGCGGCGAGCTGCTCACCGCCGAGGGCCTGCTGCCCGACGTGCTGCACACCTCCCTGCTGCGCCGTGCCATCCGTACCGCCCAGATCGCCCTGGACAAGGCCGACCGCCACTGGATCCCGGTCCGCCGCAGCTGGCGCCTGAACGAGCGTCACTACGGCGCCCTCCAGGGCAAGGACAAGGCGCAGACCCTGGCCGAGTTCGGCGAGGAGCAGTTCCAGCTCTGGCGCCGCTCGTACGACACCCCGCCGCCGGTGCTCGACGACGGAGCCGAGTTCTCCCAGGCCGCGGACCCGCGCTACGCGGAGATCCCCAGCGAGGTGCGCCCGCGCACGGAGTGCCTCAAGGACGTCGTGGTGCGCATGCTGCCCTACTGGTACGACGCGATCGTGCCGGACCTGGCCGACGGCCGCACCGTGCTGGTCACCGCGCACGGCAACAGCCTGCGCGCGCTGGTGAAGCACCTCGACGGCATCTCCGACGAGGCCATCGCCGGCCTGAACATCCCCACCGGCATCCCGCTCCTCTATGAGCTCGACGCCGACTTCAAGCCGCTCACCCCCGGTGGCCGCTACCTCGACCCGGACGCGGCCAAGGCCGCCATCGAGGCCGTGAAGAACCAGGGCAAGAAGTAACGCCCGGCAGCACACCTGCGGCCCGGCCGACCCGCGAGGGGAGGTCGGGCCGCACACATGTCAGCCGCAGCCGCCGCCGCAGCGGCAGGCGCCGCCCGACTTGCAGCCGCAGCTGCAACCCGCCCCGCAGCCGCACGCGGCGACGATCGGCAGCGGGATGCCGGAGCGGTGGGACGCGGGCGGCTCGACCGGCGTGCTTCCCGTGGACGTGGGGGAGGTGGGGGCTTCCTTCATGGTGCGGATCCTCCTAGTGAGGCCATGCGTGAGGCCATGCCTGATCACCCAGTGAAACCGGTACCCATACAGAGCGTCAACGGGCGCGTGGGGGCGGGACGCCCGCAGGTCATGCATCCACCGCCCCCACGCGCGGGGTTTAGCGCGTCTCCGGGACGAACTCGTCCGCGTGCTCGCCCGTCACCAGGAAGACCACGCGCTTGGCCACCGAGACCGCATGGTCGGCGAACCGCTCGTAGTAGCGCCCGCAGAGCGTGACATCCACCGCCGTCTCGATGCCGTGGTGCCAGCGGTCGTCCAACAGATGGGAGAAGAGCTCCCGGTGCAGCTGGTCCATCTCGTCGTCGTCGCGCTCCAGCTCCAGCGCCGCGTCCACGTCCTTGGTGGCGATCACCAGCCCGGCCTTGGCCACCAGCCGCTGCGCCAGCTGCCCCATCTCCAGGATGGTGCTGTGCAGGTCGCGGGGGACGGCGGAGTCCGGGTAGCGCAGCCGGGCCAGCTTGGCGACATGGCGGGCCAGATCGCCGGAGCGCTCCAGGTCGGCGCTCATCCGCAGCGAGGTGACCACGATCCGCAGATCGGTGGCGACGGGCTGCTGCCGGGCGAGCAGGTCGATGGCCCGGTTCTCCAGTTCGTGGTGGAGGGCGTCCACCTTCTCGTCGGCGGCGATCACGCTCTCGGCCAGCGCCAGGTCGGCGTCGAGCAGCGCCGTGGTGGCCCGGCCCATGGCGGAGCCGACCAGGCGGGCCATCTCGACCAGGCCGTCGCCGATCGCGTCGAGCTCCTCGTGGTACGCGTCGCGCATTGTCGTCCTCCCGGCTGCCGCCCCGGATACGGGGGCGGACGAAGCAGTGGTGTCGCAGTGTCGGTGGTGTCGCAGTGTCGGTGCCACCCAGCGTGCGCCGCCCGGGCGACCCCGCACCGGTCACGGAGTGAACCGGCGGCAAGCTGAAGGTGAATTCTCGGCAACCAGTCACCGATCGGGGCGTCTTCGCCTTGGGGCAGGTCAACGCGGTGCGCTTACGCTGGGCGGCATGGACCTGAACGTGGCTGCCGCCGCCTGCGCGATGGCCGGGCTCGGCGTCGGCCTCACGGCTGCGCTCGCCTTCCGGTGGAGCGAGCGTGAGCAGGCCCGCAGCCGGGCCGGGGCAACCCCCCATGAGTCGCCGCTGCCGCCCGGCGTGGACACCGTGCTCTCGGTGCTGCGCTCCTGCGCGATCGTGCTCGGCGACGGGGACGAGGTGGTCAAGGCATCCTCCTCCGCGTACGCCATGGGCCTGGTGCGCGGCGGCCGGGTGGTGGTCGACGAGATGCTTCAGCTGGCCCGCTCCACCCGCCGGGACGGCGAGATCCGCCAGGTCGACCTGGACCTGCCCAAACCCGGGCTCACCCGGGTCGGCGGCGATCCCTTCGCGGTCTCCGTACGGGTCGCCCCGCTCGGCTCCCGGCTGGTCCTGGTCCTGGTCGACGACCTCACCGAGGCCCGCCGGATCGAGGCGGTCCGCCGCGACTTCGTCGCCAATGTCAGCCATGAGCTCAAGACCCCGGTCGGTGCCCTCTCGCTGCTCTCCGAGGCGGTGCTGGACGCCAGCGACGACCCCGAGGCGGTACGCCGCTTCGCGGGCCGGATGCAGATCGAGTCCACCCGGCTGACCAGCCTGGTCCAGGAGATCATCGACCTCTCCCGGGTCCAGGACGACCGGCAGCTGCCCGACCCCGAGCCGGTCTCGGTGGACGAGCTGGTCGCCGAGGCGATGGACCGCTCCCGGCACCAGGCCGCGGCCAAGCAGATCACCATGGCGGCGGGCGGCACCACCGGCCTCTACCTGGACGGCAACCGCGGCCAGCTGGCCGCCGCGCTGGGCAACCTGGTGGAGAACGCCGTCAACTACAGCACCCCCCGCACCCGGGTGGCGATTGCCGCCCGGACCGTCGCCGGGGTGGACGACAAGGGCTACGCCGACGGCTCGGTGCTGGTCGAGATCTCGGTCAGCGACCAGGGGATCGGCATCTCCGAGAAGGACCGCGAGCGCGTCTTCGAGCGGTTCTACCGGGTCGACCCCGCCCGCTCCCGGGCGACCGGGGGCACCGGGCTGGGGCTCTCCATCGTCAAGCATGTGGCCGCCTCGCACGGCGGCACCGTCTCGGTCTGGAGCGTGGAGGGCCAGGGGTCCACCTTCACCCTGCGGCTGCCCGTCGGAGACCCGCCCGCCGGCGCCCCCCAGGCCCTCGAAGCCCACCAGGCGCACCAGGCCCACCAGGCCCCGCAGGCCCACCCGGCCCCGCAGGCCCCCGACACCCGCCCAGCCCCCGAACCGTCCCGTCCCCCGGGCTCCCTCCCCGTGCAGGAGCCCACAGCCGCATCCCTACCTGCCCCGGAGGTCCTTCCGTGACCAGAGTGCTCGTCGTCGAGGACGAGGAATCGTTCAGCGACGCACTGTCCTACATGCTCCGCAAGGAGGGGTTCGAGGTCGCCGTGGCGGCCACCGGCCCCGACGCCCTGGAGCAGTTCGAGCGCAATGGCGCGGATCTCGTCCTGCTGGACCTGATGCTGCCCGGCCTGCCCGGCACCGAGGTCTGCCGGCAGCTGCGCACCCGCTCCAGCGTCCCCGTGATCATGGTGACGGCCAAGGACAGCGAGATAGACAAGGTGGTCGGCCTGGAGATAGGGGCGGACGACTATGTCACCAAGCCGTACTCCACCCGCGAACTGGTCGCCCGCATCCGCGCGGTGCTGCGCCGGCGCGGCGAGGAGGGCGGCTCGGCTGCCCCCGGCGGTCCCGGGGCGCTGGAGGCCGGGCCGGTCCGGATGGACGTGGACCGGCATGTGGTGACCGTGGACGGCTCCAAGGTCGACCTGCCGCTCAAGGAGTTCGACCTGCTGGAGATGCTGCTGCGCAACGCCGGCCGGGTGCTCACCCGGATGCAGCTGATCGACCGGGTCTGGGGCGCCGACTACGTGGGCGACACCAAGACGCTGGACGTCCATGTCAAGCGGCTGCGGGCCAAGATCGAGCCGGACCCGGGTGCCCCGCGCTACCTGGTGACGGTGCGCGGGCTGGGCTACAAGTTCGAGCCGTGACCGGGCCGGTGGGACGCCCCGCCTGTTCGTACCGGCGCCCCCGGAAGCAGCGGATGCTTCCGGGGGCGCCGCGCGTTCGCTGCCTCGGCCGTCAGCTGCCGGACGGGCTGGCGGAGGCAGCCGGGGCGGTGGGGCTCGCCGACGCGGTCGGGGCGAAGGACGCGTACTCCCCCGTGCCGGAGACCACGGCGGCCTCGGCGCTGACCGTGCCCGCCGTGTCGAAGTCGAATGTCACCGGCGAGTAGCCGCCCTGCTGGACCTTGGCGTCCGCGACGTGCACGGTGGGCTGCCCCGGGCCGCCGAGCAGCACCGAGCCACCGGCCGGGACGCTGATCTCCCCCACCCGGCTCCCGTCGGCACCGGTGAATTCGGCGGTGGCGGCGCCGCCCACGGTCACCGACCTGAGGATCTGCGCGGTCGGGCCGGTGTTGCTGATGTTGACGCTGACGGCCGCCGGCCGGGTCTCGCTCTCGGTCGAGCCGTCACCGGGCTCGGTGACCAGCAGAATGTTGTTGAGCTGGAGGTTGTTCCCGAGGGAGGTCGCCGCGTGGTCCGGCTTGACCTGGAGCGACGCCGCGTCGGTGCCTGCGGCGCAGGCGGACAGCGGAACGATCGCGAGGACGAGGGCGGCGATGGCGCCGCGTCGAAGGCTGCGGCTCACGGCGGCGGCTTCTCCTTGGACGTGTGCAAGCAGGGCAGGACGGGCCTTAGGTTACCGATCCCCATCTTCCGCCAGACACGGGGTGGCCCCGTGTCGCGTCACGGTGCCACCCGCGTCGGGCCGAAGGGGTTGTGAGGCGCGGCACACGGCGCGCGGAGTCCCTTGACGGCGCGTCTGCCCGGAGTGCGCCTGTCCGTCCCGACCTGTGCATATGCCGTTCACGAACCGCCGGACCCCTGGTCGGCCGAAGATCGGATCGCGATCGGGACGCGACGGAAAGGCAAGATCGAATGAGGGTTTCCGCGATGTTTCACCGAGCCGCCGAACCGCTTCCCACCTGCGGTAAACCCGCCTCGAACAGGGGTCGCAGCACGGGACAGGGGCGGTTGTCAAGCCCTGAGACCCGCCCTGACCTGCGAAAACGCCCTTCGGATACGGCGGAACACGTGTTATTCTGGAAAGCCACGGAAGGGGTACCTGTCACATGACGTTCAAGGTTGGCGACACCGTGGTCTACCCCCATCACGGGGCCGCGCTGATCGAGGCCATCGAAACTCGCCAGATCAAAGGTGTGGACAAGACCTATCTGGTGCTCAAGGTGCAGCAGGGTGACCTGACGCTGCGCGTGCCCGCGGAGAACGCAGAGTTCGTAGGCGTGCGCGACGTGGTCGGCCAGGAGGGTCTGGACCGGGTCTTCGAGGTGCTGCGTGCACCGTACACCGAGGAGCCCACCAACTGGTCCCGACGCTACAAGGCCAATCTGGAGAAGCTTGCCTCGGGCGACGTTATCAAGGTCGCGGAGGTTGTGCGCGACCTTTGGCGTCGTGAGCGCGAGCGCGGGCTCTCCGCCGGTGAGAAGCGGATGCTGGCGAAGGCACGCCAGATTCTGGTCAGCGAGCTGGCGCTCGCCGAGAACACCAACGAGGACAAGGCCGAGACTCTGCTCGACGAGGTTCTCGCCTCCTGACCCGGGGCGATCACCTCGCGCCTCAGCGCCCGGTGCGGCGTGCCCGTGCACAGCAGCACGCGGGCGCGCGGCGCACCGGGCGCTGAGGCATGCCCGAAGGCCCCTGCCCTGGTGCCCGGTGAAGGGTGCGCGCTGAAGCGTGTCCGGTGAAGCGTGTCCGGTGAAGCTGCTGCGGTGCTGTACAGCCGCGGTGCCGTGTAGCCGAGCCGATGAGGTACAGGGCGGCGTATGCTCGGCCGCCTCTCCGACCCGGCCGCTGACACGCCCCGCCGCGCCGCCCCGCGCGCCGTTGCGCCCTGCCTGTTGACTCCCCCGTGCCGCCCGGGCCGACGCGGAAGGGATACTCACACTGAAGGCGAGCAGGCCCGGTCCGGCACGCCTTGGCCATACCCACATCGCCGAAGGAACGAAACCTGAACGCCGCAGCAGTGGTTCCCGCCGCCGGGCGGGGCGAACGACTGGGCCCCGGTGCCCCCAAGGCCCTGCGCGAACTCGGCGGGGTCCCCATCCTGGTCCACGCGGTACGGGCGCTGGCCCGCTCCCGCGCCGTCGGCCTGGTCGTGGTGGCCGCGCCCCCGGACGGCGTCGCCGAGGTGGCGGCGCTGCTGGCCGACCACGGCCTGCCCGGCAAGGACGTCCGGGTCGTCGCCGGCGGCCCCACCCGGCAGGACTCGGTGCGCCTCGGCCTCGCGGCCGTCCCCGAGGACGTCCCGGTGGTCCTGGTGCACGACGCCGCCCGCCCGCTGGTCCCGGTGGAGGTCGTGGACGCCGTGGTGGCCGCCGTACGCGCCGGCGCCGAGGCGGTCGTCCCGGCGGTGCCGCTCGCCGACACAGTCAAACGGGTCGAGCCGCACTCCGACGGCACCCCCGAGCCCGTGCTGGACACCCCCGAGCGCTCCTCGCTGCGCGCCGTGCAGACCCCGCAGGGGTTCCGCCGCGAGGTGCTGGCGGCGGTGCACCAGCGGGCCGTCACCGAGGAGTCGGCGGGCGCGCTGCCGCCGGTCACCGACGACGCCGGGCTGGTCGAGCGGTTCGGCGGGCACGTCGTGGTCGTCCCCGGCCACGAGGAGGCCTTCAAGGTCACCCGCCCCCTGGACCTCGTCCTCGCCGAGGCCGTACTCGCCCGACGGAGGGCCACCGATGGGTTCTGAACCGCCGCTGGTGCCGCGCATCGGCATCGGCACCGATGTGCACGCCTTCGAGGCCGGCCGCCCGCTCTGGGTCGCCGGGCTGGAGTGGCCGGGCGCCGAGGCCGGGCTGGCCGGGCACTCCGACGGCGACGTGGCCGCGCACGCCGCCTGCGACGCGCTCTTCTCCGCCGCCGGGCTGGGCGACCTGGGCGCCCACTTCGGTACCGACCGGCCCGAGTGGTCCGGCGCCTCCGGGGTGCGGCTGCTCACCGAGGCCGCCCGGATCGTGCGCGCGGCCGGCTTCGAGGTCGGCAATGTCGCGATCCAGGTGGTCGGGGTGCGGCCGAAGGTCGGCAAGCGGCGGGCGGAGGCCCAGGCGGCCCTCTCCGCCGCCGTCGGCGCCCCGGTGTCCGTCTCCGGCACCACCACCGACGGCCTTGGCCTCACCGGCCGGGCCGAGGGGCTGGCGGCCATCGCCACCGCCCTGGTGTACCGGGTCGGCCCGGCGGCCTAGCGCCGAAGAGCGGTGGACCGGCGGGGCGGTGGGAATGGAGCGGTGGGAATGGATGGGTCGCGCGTACGGTTGAGCGGTGCTTGGATGGCCGTGAGCAGCTGAGCACAGCCTGTCAGCGGCAGACCCGGTCAGAACGCCGACGAGAAGGGGCCCCGCGTGTCCGTGCAACTCTCCGCCAAGGCCAAGGAACTGCTGGACGCCAAGAGCTTCGCCACCCTCGCCACCGTGCAGCCCGACGGCAGCCCCCAGCTGTCCGTCGTCTGGGTGAAGCGCGACGGCGACGATGTGCTGATCTCCACCGTGGAGGGCCGCCGCAAGCACCTCAACATGGTGAAGGACTCCCGGGTCTCCGTGATCGTCAACCCGCCGGACGCCCCCTACACCTACGCCGAGGTGCGCGGCGAGGCGATCCTGACCACCGAGGGCGGCCGGGAGCTGATCAACGACCTGTCCCACAAGTACATGGGTCAGGACTACGGCTACGACGGCCCCGACGACGTACGCGTGGTGGTGCGCATCCGCCCCGCCAAGGTGGTCGACCACCTCTAGACGGCGCCTGGCGGCGCCCCGCCTCTCCCACCGGTATCGGCTCGTGACCGCCCCGCGACGCATACGTCGCGGGGCACTGCCGGTTTCCCACTACGCTTGACGCTGTGAGCATTCGCCTGTACGACACCAGCACCCGCCAGGTACGCGACTTCGTCCCGCTCGTACCGGGGTGTGTCTCGATCTACCTGTGCGGCGCGACCGTGCAGGCCGCCCCGCACATCGGGCACATCCGTTCCGGCCTCAACTTCGACGTGCTGCGCCGCTGGTTCGGCTACCGGGGCTATGACGTCACCTTCTGCCGCAATGTCACCGACATCGACGACAAGGTGATCGCCAAGGAGCACGAGCTCGGTCGGCCCTGGTGGCAGATCTCGTACGCCAACGAGCGCGCCTTCAACGACGGCTACAGCGTCCTCGGGTGCCTCCCGCCGACCGTCGAGCCCCGCGCCACCGGCCATGTGCCCGAGATGGTCGAGATGATGCAGACCCTCATCGAGCGCGGCCACGCCTACGCCGCCGACGGCAACGTCTACTTCGACGTCCGCTCCTTCCCCGGCTACCTCTCCCTCTCCAACCAGGAGCTGGACAATCTGCGCCAGCCCGAGGGCGAGGGCGAGACCGGCAAGCGCGACCCGCGCGACTTCGCCATGTGGAAGGCGGCCAAGCCCGGCGAGCCCAGCTGGGAGACCCCGTGGGGGCGCGGTCGGCCCGGCTGGCACCTGGAGTGCTCCGCGATGGCCCACAAGTACCTGGGCAGCGCCTTCGACATCCACGGCGGCGGGATCGACCTGATCTTCCCGCACCATGAGAACGAGATCGCCCAGTCCCGCGCCTACGGCGACGACTTCGCCAACTTCTGGGTGCACAACGCCTGGGTCACCATGAGCGGCGAGAAGATGTCCAAGTCGCTCGGCAACTCGGTGCTGGTCTCCGAGATGGTGCAGCGCTGGCGGCCGATCGTGCTCCGCTACTACCTGGCCGCCCCGCACTACCGCTCCACCATCGAGTACAGCGAGGAGGCGCTGCGCGAGGCCGAGTCGGCCTTCGGCCGGATCGAGGGCTTCGTCCAGCGGGTGGTCGAGCGCTGCGGCACCGTCGAACCGGCCGCCGAGGTACCGCCGGCCTTCGCCGAGGCGATGGACGACGACCTGGGCGTCCCGCAGGCGCTCGCCATCGTGCACACCACGGTGCGGCAGGGCAATGCCGCACTCAACGCCGATGACAAGGACAACGCGGTGGCACGCCTCGCCGAGGTCCGTGCGATGCTCGGAGTACTGGCCCTCGACCCGCTTGACCCGATGTGGGCCGGCGCCGAGCGCGGTGAGGACCTGCACGGCGTGGTCGACAGCCTGGTACGCCTGGTGCTGGAGCAGCGGCAGGCGGCGCGGGCCCGCAAGGACTACGCCACCGCGGACGCCATCCGCGAGCAGCTGGGCCAGGCCGGCCTGGCCATCGAGGACACCCCGTCCGGCCCGCGCTGGACGATCAGCAGCCAGTAACCCGAGGGGGCGCCCCCGGGGCGGGCCCACCGGCTCGCCGCGCGGGGCACTGGCCGCACAGCGCCCGGAGGCGGGCACGGACCACGGGTGGGCCGCACCGGAGCCGGTGCGGCCCACCCCCATGACGAACAGGACAGGACGTACACCCATGGCCGGCAACAGCCAGCGCAGGAACCGCCGCAACCCGGGGTCCAAGAAGGGCGCCAGTGTCGGTACCGGCGGCCACAGCCGGAAGGCGCTCCAGGGCAAGGGCCCGACCCCGCCCGCCGAGGCCCGCAAGGGCCACCCCAAGCAGCGGGCCGCCAACGCCGCCGTCAAGCGCGAGCGCGACGCCAAGGCCCGGGCCGGCATGCGCCGGGCCGGTGGCACCGGGCGCGGCGGGCGCGGCGGCGCCGGCGCCGCCGAACTGGTCGTCGGCCGCAACTCGGTGGTCGAGGCGCTGCGCGGCGGCGTCCCCGCGACCGCGCTCTATGTGATGCAGTTCATCGACAGCGACGACCGCGTACGGGAGGCATTCCAGGAGGCCAACGACCGGGGCATCCCGCTGATGGAGGCGCCGCGCCCGCAGCTGGACCAGATGACCGGCGGCCTCAACCACCAGGGCCTGGTGCTCCAGGTCCCGCCGTATGAGTACGCCCACCCCGAGGACCTGCTGGAGACCGCCGCCGACGCCGGCGAGGACCCGCTGATCGTCGCCCTGGACGGGGTCACCGACCCGCGCAACCTCGGCGCCGTGGTCCGCTCCGCCGCCGCCTTCGGCGGACACGGCGTGGTCGTCCCCGAGCGCCGCGCGGCCGGGATGACCGCCGGCGCCTGGAAGACCTCGGCGGGCGCCGCCGCCCGGCTCCAGGTCTCCCGGGCCACCAACCTGACCCGTGCGCTGGAGACCTACCAGAAGGCCGGTCTGATGGTGGTCGGCCTGGCCGCCGAGGGCGAGGCCGAGGTCGCCGACCTGGACGCGCTGAGCGGGCCGGTGGTGATCGTGGTCGGCTCGGAGGGCAAGGGCCTGTCCCGGCTGGTCTCCGAGACCTGCGACCTCACCGTGCGCATCCCCATGCCGGGCCAGACCGAGTCGCTCAACGCGGGCGTCGCCGCCGGCATCGTGCTCTACGAGGCGGCCCGGCTGCGCGCCGCCCGCTGACACCGGCCGCACGCCTCGCGTACGCCCCCTCCGGCCCGCCCGAGGGGGCGTACGCGCACCCGGCGCGGCGGCCCGGGGCCCGATCCGCGTCCACATCCGGATTCGATCCGCGCCGGATGCGCTCCGAGGGGTGTCCTAACCCCGTGTCATTCGGTTAGTGGTGTGTGGACACCAGAACACCTCCCCGTTCCCAGGGGGGACGCTCCGCCGGAATAGGCGAACCGCCCGAGCTGAGCACGATCAAGGTGCCGAGCGACCCGGTGCGGATCGGGGGCTCGCACGCCAGCTTCCGGGTCCGGCTCGCGGCGCCGGTCGCCCCGCTCATCGGCGCACCCGCGTACGCCCGCTCGTACGGCGGGTCCTACTCGCCCCCGTCCTTCGCCGTGCCCCCGTCCGCCGTGCCCTCGTCCGCCGTGCCCTCGGCGATGGCCCTGGTGGGCGTGGGCGCCGCCACGGGCCCGCGCCGCAAGGGGCGGGTCACCGCCGTCACCTGGTCCGGCCAGGCGCGGCCCGGGGACCTGGCGGCCACTCAGCTGCTCGACGCCGTACGGCTGGTCCCCCAGCCCATCGGCGCCGAGGACGCGGAGGAGGCCGCCACCCGCGCGGTGCCCCGCATCCCGTTCGGGGAGGGCGGCCCCTACGGCCGCAGCGTCCCCCAGCAGGGCGGGTACGGGCTGCGGCAGTCCGCCGGGCGCCCGGCGCGGTCGGAGCCGCCGATGTCCGGCTGGACGCCGGGCGGCGAGGAGTACCGGCCGCAGGAGGACGAGGTCTGGGCGCAGGCGTCCGGAGACCTGGCGCACCACGCCTGGTACCCGGGCCGCAAGGTCGACCTGGGCCTGGTGCTGCTGCCGCTGCGGGTCTTCCTCGGCTGCATCTCGGTCTACGCGGGCTTCAGCAAGCTCTGCGACCCCGTCTACTTCGACGGCGGCGACCGGGGCTCCATGATGCGCTGGCTCGCCTCGCTGCACCCGTGGAGCTTCACCCAGCCGCTGCTGGACTTCGCGATGGCCCACCCGGTCGGCGCCGGGCTCGCCGTGGCGTTCACCCAGATCGTGGTCGGTGTGCTGTCGGTGCTCGGCCTGTGGCAGCGGGCTGCGGCGGCTGCCGCGATGCTGCTCTCGGTGGCGCTGCTGTTCACCGTCAGCTGGCAGGCGGTGCCCGCCTATGACGCGCCCGACATCATCTATCTGGCGGCCTGGAGCCCGCTGCTGATCGCCGGGGCGCCGTTCGGCTCCGTCGACGGCAGGCTGGCCCTGGACGCCTGGCGGAGGCTCGGTCCCACCGCCTCCGTGCAGCGGCTGCGGCGGCGGGTGCTGCGCCGTGGCGCGGTGCTCTCCACGGTGGTCATCGGGCTGAGCCTGGTGCTGGGTTCGATCCTGGGCGCGGCGGTACGGACCGGCGCGGTGCCCACCACGGTGGTGCCCCAGCAGCCGGCCCCGCCCACCGACTACGGCAGGCCCACCTGGCCCACCCGGTCGCCGGACGGCGCGGCCACCACGCGCCCACCGTCCGGCCCGCCGCCGACTTCCCACCCGGCGACCCGGCCGCCTGGCCGGACCTCCACGCCGACCGCGCCGACCGTCCCGAGCCGTACGGCGGTGCCCGGGCGGCAGCAGTCCGCGCACCCGGCGCCCGGCAGCGGCACCGGGCACCACAGCGGCGGTTCGACGCACCACACCCAGGCACCGGCCGGCGGCACCAGCTCGGCGCCGGGCGGCCAGAGCCCGACCGCGCCCCATCCGTCGCACAGCGGGGGAGCGGTGATCGGCGGGCTGCTGGGCAGCGACACCATCGGCGGCGTTCCGGTGCTCGGGATGCCCGGCCGGGGCGCTCCGGCCCGGCCGGGGGTCGCCTGACCGCCCATCCGACGCACGGCACGGCACAGCAGACGGCGGCGGCCGCACCCCCCAGTCCCGGGAGGGTGCGGCCGCCGCCGTCTTGCCGTGCCGTACGGGCCTCTCAGTCGTCCAGCGTTACGGCCCGGAGGGAGGCCAGCTCCTTGGCGGCCTCGGAGAGGTCCTTGGCGGTGTCGATGGCCCGCCAGTAGCAGCCCTGGGGCAGCTGGTACCCGGCCAGCTTCCGGTCCCGGGCGAGCTGCGGGAAGGTGGTCCGCTCATGGTCGCCGACATCGGGCAGCAGCGCCGCGAAACCGGCGGAGAAGACATACAGACCCGCGTTGATCAGGAACGGCGACGGCGGGGCCTCGACGAAGTCCAGCACATTGCCGAAGCGGTCCGTCTCCACGGCGCCCCAGGGGATGCGCGGGCGGGCCAGCGCCAGCGTGGCGACGGCGGCCCGCTCATGGTGGAAGGCGGCCATGTCGCGCAGCGAGAACCGGGTCCAGATGTCGCCGTTGGTCGCGTACCAGGGCTCGTCCGGGCGCGGCAGCGCCTTGGACGCGTACTTCAGACCGCCGCCCCGGCCGAGCGGCTCCGTCTCGACCACGGTGGTGACCTTGACGGGCAGTTCGGTCTGCTCCAGCCACTCCTGGAGCACCTCGGCGAGGTGCCCGCAGGAGACGGCGACATCGGTGACGCCCTCCTCGGCGAGCCAGGCGATCTGGTGGCCGATGATCGGGATGCCGGTGCCCGGGATCTCGACCAGCGGCTTGGGCCGGTCGTCGGTGTACGGGCGCAGCCGGGACCCCTGGCCGCCGGCCAGGATCACGGCCTGGGTGACGGTCGGCGCGGCAGGGTTCGCCGCAGGGGGCTGAGTGAGGTCAGCGGTCATGGGGCAACCCTAAGGGGCCCCCGGAGCCGGACGGGCTCCAGCCCGGACCGGCCGCCCGGCTGGCTGCTTGGTTGCTGCCTGGTTGCGGTGTGGCTGCGGCTGCGGCTGCGGCTGCGGCTGCGGCTGTGGCGCGGCTGCGGCGCGGGCATGGCGGTGGGCCCCGCCGGCTGCGGCAGGGCCCACCGGGGACGGCGGCGGTTCAGCCGCCGTCGACCACTCCGGCGGCGAATGAGCCGTCGCAGACGGGACGGGCGAACGACCGGGCCTTCTTCACATCGCCGTGGTACTTGTGCACGGCGGCGCGGCCGAGCGCCTGGGAGAGCTCGGTGCAGTGCGGGGTGAGCGAGGGCTGGCGCCGCATGGACCGGTCCAGCATGGAGAGCGCCGACCCCGGGTCATGCACCTTGAGTTCCCGTAGCAGACGCTGGAGCAGCGCCTCCTGAGGGCTGGTCTGCTTCACCGGCCGGTGCGCCCGGGGGGTGATGCCGATGGTGCCGTCGGCCGACGCGGCAGCGAGGACCTGCTGGTCGCCCGAGGACGGCGGTGCCCACGGGACGCGGGTGACGGCCAGGGTGCCGGTCGTCACCAGGACGACCGGCAGCACGAATGCGATGGTCTTGCCGATGCGGCGTGCGAGCTGCTTCACGCCGAGGATCGTAGCGACCGGTGAGGAAGCGGCGACAATCCGTAACACGGACGAGTGACACCGACCGAGGTTTCGCCGCCCTGCATTGACGTGAGGGCCCCGCCGGAGCGTGCTCCGACGGGGCCCTCACCGAATCCGCGTCCGCGTCAGCGTCAGACGCTGAGGCGCTTGCCGCTGCTGGTGGAGAAGACGTGGGTCTCGCCGGCGACGGGCACCACGTGGACCGTCTCGCCCTTCATCGGGATCTGGCGGCCGTGCACCCGGACGACCAGGTCCTTCTGCTCGTCGCCGATCTGCGCGGAACCGTAGATGTAGCCGTCGGCGCCGAGCTCCTCGACCACGTTGACCGTGACCGCCACGCCCTTGCCCTCCTTGGACAGGCCCTCGGAGGAGACGACCTCCAGGTGCTCCGGCCGGACGCCCACCGTGACCGTACGGTCACCGGCGTTGGCGGCCTCGGCGACGGCCTCCCGGGGGACGCTGATGACCGAGTCGCCGAACCGCACGCCGCCGTCCACGATCGGCACCTCGACCAGGTTCATCGCCGGGGAGCCGATGAAGCCCGCGACGAAGACGTTGGCCGGCTTGTCGTACATGTTGCGCGGGGTGTCCACCTGCTGGAGCAGGCCGTCCTTCAGCACCGCGACCCGGTCGCCCATGGTGAGGGCCTCGACCTGGTCGTGGGTGACGTACACGGTGGTGATGCCCAGCCGGCGCTGCAGCGAGGCGATCTGGGTACGGGTGGACACGCGGAGCTTGGCGTCCAGGTTGGACAGCGGCTCGTCCATCAGGAAGACCTGCGGCTCCCGGACGATCGCACGGCCCATCGCGACACGCTGCCGCTGGCCACCGGAGAGGGCCTTCGGCTTGCGGTCCAGGTAGTCCGTGAGGTCGAGGATCTTCGCGGCCTCCTCGACCTTCTTGCGGATCTCCGCCTTGTTGACGCCCGCGATCTTCAGGGCGAAGCCCATGTTGTCCGCGACGGTCATGTGCGGGTAGAGCGCGTAGTTCTGGAACACCATGGCGATGTCCCGGTCCTTGGGCGGCAGGTGGGTGACATCGCGGTCGCCGATCCGGATGGCGCCGCCGTTGACGTCCTCCAGGCCGGCCAGCATCCGCAGCGAGGTCGACTTGCCACAGCCGGACGGACCGACCAGGACGAGGAACTCCCCGTCCGCGATGTCCAGGTCCAGCTGGTCGACGGCCGGGCGCTCGCCGCCCGGGTAGATGCGGGTCGCCTTGTCGTACGTCACAGAAGCCATGGTCGACTCCCCTTCACCGGCAGGAACGTGCCGGACGGTCCGAGTAAAGGTGGGCCCGGTCACAGTGGTCTAGTCCACACATGAACCGGTTGATCCGACGCTACCTGCCGCCCCCGGGCTTGTCAGCATCCACCAGCCATCGAATTGGACACCAATCCGATCACATCCCTGACATTCCACCCATATCCCCCCACCCATCACCCCCTCCTCCCGATCTCTCCCCCGAACACGACCGGCCGCCCCCTCCACCCCGGTAGACTGCCTGCCGGTGCCGCCGTGGTCCGCTGCGGACGGCCACCGCGCCGCGTTAGCTCAGCTGGCCAGAGCGTCGCTCTTGTAAAGCGAGGGTCGTCGGTTCGAATCCGACACGCGGCTCGATAGAAGCCCTGGTCAGAGGCCCCTCCGGCGAGACGGCGGAGGGGCCTCCGACGGTGCAGCACACATTCAGCACACATCAGGCTGCGGCGCCCACGTCACCTGCCTCCAGAGCGGCGAGCTGGTCCGCCAGCTGCTGGGCCTTCACGGCGGCCTTCTCGGCCTTCTTCCGGGCTAGATCACAGCAGCGGCTCAGCCGTTGCGTCGGGACGGTCGAGCCCGCTTCAGTCCAGGGTGACTCGATAGACAATGGACTCCTTCCATTGAAAACCCGCCCGCTCATACAAGCGGTTCGCGGCCTCTCGCGAAGTAGGGGTCCTCCGGCAGGGTGTCCAGGCGGTGGGTCCAGCGCTGGTGCAGCACTGACGGTACGGCCTCCCGGAACCACTCGGTTGTGATATCGCGTGCGTGAAGGTGGTCCACGGCGATGAAGGGGTGCTTACGGCGACCGACGAGCCGTTGGCGCCGACGGTCGGCGTGGGTGATATCGGCGAGCGCGGACAGATCGTGCTGGTCGCCCCCGAGAAGGCAGAGTCGGTGCCGGTGGCAGACGCCTTCGTGGGGACCGGTGCTGCGGGCCGCGAGTCCGTGGACGCCGCGATGGGCCATGCAGAGCCGGCGTCGGAGGTGCCGTTGGGCCGCCTTCGGCCCCACGAGCACCGCGGCCTCACACAGAGGGGGTGTTGCCGTCCCGGGCGGGTTGGCTGCGCTGGTCGAGGGGGGAGCGGTTGGGTGAACTGAGGCGTTGACGGCGTCGTTCGGCTTGCTGGCGGCGTTTGAGTTTGGCGGTGCACTGGTAGCACAGCCAGCCGGGACCGACGGGGGCCAGGCTTGCGTTGGCGCAGCCCTGGCCCGCGCATGTGGTGCTCGGGCGTGCCGCCGCCGTGTGGCGCAGCAGGTTGGGGAGCGCAGGTGCGTGGATGTCGGCGTCGGCCGGGCGT
The DNA here is from genome assembly GCF_003258605.2 of Peterkaempfera bronchialis. Taxonomy (NCBI): domain Bacteria; kingdom Bacillati; phylum Actinomycetota; class Actinomycetes; order Kitasatosporales; family Streptomycetaceae; genus Peterkaempfera; species Peterkaempfera bronchialis. Next base: position 2,990,198 of record NZ_CP031264.1, on the reverse strand, counting down.
TGGCGCAGGATGTGGGCGTGGTGGGTGCCGGGCTGGAATTCGGCCCATTCAGGTGCGACGGCGTCGTGGTCCGGCCCGGAGGGGTGGTGGAGGCTGCAGCGTTGGCGGAGCCATCGAAGGGCGCTGTGGTAGTCGGGGACGGACAGTTCGAAGACCCACATGGTGCCGTTGAAGGCAGCTGATCGGCCGAGCCGTCCGGGAACGGAGGGGATGGGAGTCTGGGTCCACGATCCCTCGCGGGCCTCCGGTTCGAGGACCGGGTTCGAGCACCGGTCGCCGAGGGTGTCGTAGTAGGCGACGCACCGGACTTCGTCGATTGGGCCGGGTGCAAGGTAGAGGATGCCCATGTACATCAGGACATGCCTCGCGGGGCGCACTGCGGCCGACTCGGCCCGGGGCTCGGCTTGTGCGGGTTCCTCCGGGACGGCGGGGGTGAAGGTGCCGTGAGCGATCGCGGTGCGCATCCGCACCGCGAGGGCCTTCACCAGCGGCTGCAGGACAGGGTCGAGGTCGTCGTGGTCCAGGGCCGGGCAGATCGCGGGATGAGGGATGCGGCAGAACTCCCCGCCGCTGCCACCGTGGGCAACGCCGTTGCTCACGTTCCACGCATACCGCGGGGGCACCGCGCGGGAGGGGAACTCCATCGGTGTGAGCGGGATCCGCGCGGCATTCCACCGGTCGAACCACTCGATGAGATTCCCGCAGTAGCGGCAGGTGTCCACGTCGTTGGACCGCAGGGTCTTCGAGGCGCTGGACTGGTGGATGCGTAGGTATCGGGGACGGGCCAAGGCCGACAGCGGGTCCTGCCTGTCGGGCTCGTCCCAGGGGGCGACCGACATTGCTCCTCCCTCCTTGCCTGCCGTCGCGCGGCTTGGGCCCGATCATAGGCGGGCACCCTGGCCCTGGGGCCTGGCAGCGGGGGCGAACCGTGTGACGGGCATGGGGAACTGTGGCAGTGTCATCGCCATGGAAGGACGCTCGTACGTGGTACCCCAGGGACGGCCTCTGCTCCTGCGCGAGTTGCGGACCAAACTTGGTCCCGTCGATGACGCTGCGCGCAGTCTGTCCCCTGATGCGGATCCCGTGGAGTACGACGAGCTCGCTGACGGCATCTACGGGGTCTTCCGGGTCGCCTCCAACCTCGCGCCGCCCAAGACGCCCACCGGCTGCCGGGAGCACCCCAGAGGTGCCGTCGATCCGGTTGCGCCCGCCGGATGGTCCCGCTGCCTGCTGTGCAACGACCGGCGCCGCAAGACCAACCAGTGGGCTGTCCCGCAGCCGATGTCGCAGGCCCAGGCGACCGCGTATCCTGTGCCGCTCCCGCCTTACACCTACGAGGGACTGCGCCAGCACCTGAGGGCGGTCAACGACCTTGTGTGGACCCTCGATCTCACCTCGCCCGAGGAAGACTTCGCCACTCTCGCCGACGCGGTGTACGCGGCTTTTGTCGTGTGCCGAGAACTCGCCCGCCCGCGTCGAAAGGCAGGATGCGACCGCCACCCCGGGGCTCCCCTCGACCCCACGGCCGAGCCTGGCCAGGAGTGCCTGTTCTGCATCGGCGCCCAACGCCGGTCCGCCGCCCCATCCTCGGCCCTGCGGCGGCGTCCCTGACACCGCATGCCGCGAGCCCCGCACCTGGTTTCGAGGGGGCGACTCCGCAACCAGGCACCAAGCCGATGACACGCCATCAAAATGCTTGATAAGCAGATCATCCACGCCGCAGCGCCGCTAACGTTCCGGTATGTCCACCAGCGCACAGGAGCCCGCACAGCCCTGGACCGACATCCAAAGCGTCCTTGGCCTCGAACCGAACAAGGTCGCCTTCCTCGCCGTACCCACGGACGCGGCCGCCACTGTGCTTTCCGACATCACCCACGACGCCCTCCAGAAAGAACAGCGCCTCGTGGTCTGCACCGACGACCCGGCCCTGCGGACCTACCCCCGCCACCACGTCATCCACCGGCCGGACCTCCGACTCCAGGACCTCCGCCCGCGACTGGAACGCCTCCGCTTCGACCTCCTCGTCCTGGACGAGCTGTTCTTCCCCCTCCTGCAGCGAACCATCGAAGCGCTCACCGAGACGTGGACCGACTACGACGAGGAGGCAGCGCAGACCGCCGACCGAATCCGGCGCGAGGCCGTCGACCAACTGGTGCGACAACTACGTCAACTCGCCATCACATACAAGGCTCGGGCACTCGTCACCATCCCTTACATTCCGGGCGAATCATGGCCGGCCACCTTTCCGATGCCCGAAGCAGACCTTGAAAAGGTCGAAGAGTTCCCTGTGTCCTTGACCGTCCTGCGCCTCGGATTCCCTGCACAAATCAGGCAGTACCGCGGAGAGACCACCATCCGCCGGATCTCCCCACTGCCTCACCCGCGCACCGAGACCCTCCTCCCGCACCCCGTACAGCAGCCGACCACGCCTGCCACCGCGGATCCGACAAGCGACGTCATCGTCCTGCCAGGAGACAATCCTCCTGTAGACACGGTCGTCTGTCGCGCTTACTGGCAGCGCGAGCAGGACACCTGGGCTCACTCGATTTCCGATGTCCGCCAAGACTACGGAGTCACCCAAGCCCGACTCATGGAGATCATCGAAAACCACCACGCCACCAGCCCTGCCCTGTCCTGCCCGCAATGCGGCACTGCCCACGCCCTCGAAGACCGCATCCACTACCGCCATCTGCACGGCTCCTCACCGCTCCTGTGCCACCGCTGCACCCGCCGGTAGCCGTAGTCACCCCGTCCCTGGTTCGCGGCGCTGGTCTACCTCAATCCGGTGGACGACAACGTCGGCGCCCATTTCCAGCATCTCCGGGACCCGGCGCCGCTCCAAAGAAGAGTTCTGCGCGTCCGGCCTGCTCGCCTACCGCTACGGCTCAGGTTGCCGCGATGAATACACCGACCGTGCCTCCGCTCCCGGGCTTGGCCCGGACGTGTGCTGACGCTGCGTTCGGGTGGCGCCCGGATGTCGATAGACGGCAGGATCGCGCGCATGAAGCTCTTGGTGACGGGCGGCACCTGGTTCCTCGGCCGGGAGGTCGTCGAGGAGGCGAAGAGGCGAGGCTGGGAAGTGACGACCTTCAACCGCGGGCGCTCGGGGCCGGATCCTGAAGGGGTCACAGCGGTGCATGGCGACCGCACCAATCCGCAGGACCTTGCCTACCTTGCGGAGTTCGGCCCGTGGGACGCTGTGGTGGACACCTCGGCCTCGGAGTTGCCGCCGCGGGTCGTTCTCGATGGTGCCCGTGCCCTCTCCAAGGCCGTCGGGCGCTACGTGTACGTCTCCACCGTGTCGGTGTACCAGGGCTGGCCCGAGGAAGCCCTGGCCGAGACGTCGCCGGTGCTGCCGTGCCCGGCCGATGTCGGGGCCGACTACGGGGCGCTGCCTCCCGGCTCCGACGGGCCGAACACTCACTACGGCACCCAGAAGGCCGGCGCGGAGAACGCTGTCCTCCAGGTCTTCAAGGGCGAGGCTGTACTGCTGCGGCCCGGGGTGATCCTCGGGCCGGGTGAGTATGTGGGGCGGTTGCCGTGGTGGCTGCGGCGTGCGGAGGCGGGCGGGCGCATTCTGGCCCCGGGTGACCCGGGGCGCACGATCCAGCCGGTTGACGTCAGGGATGTCGCCGTTTTCGCGCTCGACCAGGCGGCGGCCCCGGGCGGGGGCGCGTACAACGTCACTGCGCCGGTGGGTCGGGAGACGATGGGCGGATTCCTGAGCGCTTGCCTGACGGTCACCGGAAGCAGAGGCGAACTGGTCTGGGCGCCCGACCAGGTGCTGCTCGACAGTGGTGTCCGGCAGTGGACTGAGCTTCCTCTGTGGCGTACTCATCGAGGGGTGTGGCGGATCGACTCCTCGGCGGCGCACGCGGCGGGTTTGCACTGCCGGCCGCTGGCTGAGACCGTCGCGGACACCTGGGCTTGGCTCCGAGCGGACGGCCGACCGGTCGACCACCCGCGCTGGGCCGAGCACGGCATCGACCCGACCAAGGAGGCCGGGATTCTTGCTGCGCTCGGCTCCACGCCGGGCTGACCGGGTTCACGCCTCCAGCGCGCGCCGACCACCTGGGCCCAGAGAGTGGTGCGCGGAGGCCCGCTGGAAGTCCTCCAGCCGCTCACCCAACGCGGTCGCGGCCGGGGTTTCCCTGAACGGTTGTGCCGTCAGGGCATAGCGGATACGGGAAGTGCGCTCCAGAAGTCCGGTCACCCGCTGCTGGGCGGGGATGCCCCACACCATCTCCAGGGCCTTCGCACTGCCGTCGAGGTCGCCGCTCAGCAGGCGAGCAGCGGCCAGGTCTGCGGCTGCCTTGCCACGGATCGACCCAGACTGCTGAGTGATCGGCCGCTGCTCGATGAGCTCCAGCGCGCGCCGGGCAGCCACCTCGGCTCCCGGACCGTCGTTCAGCAGGAGGTAGGTCGAGCCGTGCGACATGGCCAGGCGTTCGTCGGGGAATCCGAATTCGCCGCCGACGTCGTCGTGCAACTCGTCGCGGAAGCCATTGCCTTCTTGTTCGGAGACGCGCAGCGCCTGCCTGGCTTCCTTCTCGTTGCCGAGATGCCCGTATGCGCGAGCCTCGATCGTGGCCAGACGGCGCCGGGCGACGTCACCGAGCCCTCCGAACGCCTGGGCGGCCTGTGCGAAGCGCACCGCCTCGGAGGGCCGGTCGCTGAAGTAGGCGATGAAGGCGAGGCTTCCGCCGGCGAACGCCCGCAGCGGATCGAAGCGGGCAACCTCTCCGTACAGCGCGGCTGAACGCGCCAGGCGCTTGGCGCCGTCCAGCGCTCCCAGGTCGAATGCAGCGGTGGCGAGCAGGGCGCAGGTCTGCCCTGCGAGGACCACCAGGTCCTGCTGCTGGACCGGGACCGCGGTGCGGTCCCGCAGGGTCTCGGCCTCCTCCCGCAGCGACTTGGCGCGGTGGAACACGTCCTGCGGGGAGAAGGTGCTGTAACCACGGGCCAGCACGAGCACGTCCTCGCGCAGCTGGTCCAGCGAGATATCGGAGACGGACAGAGCGGCGGAGGCACCGGCACGGTCCTGGGCGTCACGAGCGGTCATTGCGATCTCAGCTTCCAGGTCGAACTCGGGGAGAGCCTCGGCAGGATGTGCCTCTGGTGGTGCAAACAGCCGCGCTGTGGGCACCACCCCGAACATCTCTTCCAGCACACGGCACGCTTCGGCACGTGGCGGCTTCGTGAGCGATCCGCTTGTCCACCGTCGGAATTGGGCTTCCGAGACCGTCAGCTCGAACCCCAGGACCCGCCGGGCCGTGCGTCGGAACTCTCTCTCGAAGTCCCGGTAGCTCCAAAGGCGCTCTATCACGAGCGCCTTCAGCAGGGTCTGGACATCGGTCACAGCCGGCTCCTCAATCTCGGCGGACAGCCACAAGGGCGCATAGACGTGAGGCTCCCCAGACATGAAGTAACCGGCTTGGCCGGGAATGCGCAACGGCCTCCTGCGAAGAGACAGCCAGAAGACACCCTCGCGATACCCTCGGCCGCCTGATGGGGCAACAGATGACGTCCTATCCGATATGGCGGCGATACCGCATCCAGGAGCAGCCTGGCTCCATCACGGAGAGGAATGGCGTGCTCACGCTGTTCCCCCTTCCTCTTAAGCTTGGGAGAGCCGGGTGACTACTGCCCTGAACGACCTCCGAGCCGCAACGGCTGTGCCCTCGTGCATGCAGTCCGATGCCAGACGAGACCTGCTTGATGCGCGGTGGGTGTACCCGGACAGCCACGGGGTCCGGCTCGCCCGCTGGCACATGGCCTCGGTTCTGGCCGAGGCCGGCTGTGACCGTGGTCTGGTGCGGTGTGTGGAGCAGATTGCGGCCGAACTGCTGACCAACGCCGTCCTGCACGGTTGCACGAAGCCCGGCCATCGCGCGCACCTCAAGGTGTCGGCCGAGGACGGCGCGCTGCTGGTGGAGGTGCTGGACCCGAGCACCGATTTGCCCAGGGCCGTCGCCTCACGGCCTGAGAACGAGCACGGCCGCGGGCTACTCCTGGTGGAGGAACTGGCCGACGCCTGGGGCGTGCACGAGCACGAAGGCGTGGGGAAGACCGTGTGGGCGAGGTGCTCGCCAGTGCAACTGCCGCACCATCCCTCCGACGAGGAAGAGCAGGCGTGTTGAGCGACGCCTTGCCCCGGCAGGTGCCAGTCCGTACCCCGGCTCCGGCAGTCGTCTCCTTCAGGCGCGCGCACATCGCGTACGGCCGCGGTGCCGGAGAGCACGGGTGGTGGCTGGCCCGAGGAGAGACACCGACGGCCGCGCAGGCTCTGAAGTGGCTGCGGACCCTGGTAGGGGACACCGTGATCCAACTGGACCCGCCCGCCTGGCGGATTGCCCGGTTATGGCTGTGCGATCGACAGGCGCAGACAGCGGCAGCCGCCAGTCTCACGAAGGGCTCGCACGCTACGCGCCACCAGCATGGATCACGAGCTGCGGGTCCGTTCAGCTGAAGGGAACGGCGTCCGTCGGGGTGGTGTGCCAGTTGGTGACGATCGGGTCCTCGACAGTGATGGTGCCGACCGGCAGGGAAACCGGATTGGGGTCGTCGTCACCGACGCCGACGATGATGAAGTCCAGTTCCTTGCCACCGTTTCCGTTGGTGGTCTTCGGGTTCACCCCGGCGTAGGCGGTGGTGCTCCCGCTCAGCTTGATCTGCTGGCCGGCGGTCTGCTCTGCCGGACCCGCCTCGGTGCCGTCAGATCCGAACGCCACGGTCGGAAGCGCGGCGGGCAGGTAGCAGGTGATCCCCGACTTCGCCTTCGCGATGATCAGGATGTATCCGCCGGCCTGGGTCTCGGACCTGGTGCTCCAGGAGATGTCATTGGCGCCGCAGCTCTGCTCGACCGGCTTCCGCTCGCCGTTGCCGGTGTCGGCGCCGGAGCCGGCCCCGTCGGTGCTTCCCTTGCCCGTTGCGTCGGAGCCCTTGCCGGTGCCCTGGTTGCTGCCCGTGGTCGACGAGCCGGACGGGGTGGCCGCACTGCCGACCGGAGTGGCGGACGAAGAAACCTGCGCGGCGCCGGTGTCCTTGGCCGTGTCCGAGTCCTGGCACGCCGTCATCAGCATGGTGCCGCCGACGAGGGCTGCGGAGACGAGAAAGGCCTTACGACGGTTGCCGGACATGAAATCCCCCTGGTGATCACTGGTCGAGGCCGAATCAGGTTCGGCTTCTCGGTGCTTGCTTGATCACTGTAAGGAGGTGTGAGCCGAGGAGATCCCGGAGTCTTCGTTCCAGGACGTCGCTGTTGCAGGCCGGTGACATGATCACGAAGTGGAAGAACCAGCGTCAGTCCAGTGCGCCCTGTTCGGTGGTCCTGGGGACGACACGCCTGCCTTGGTGACACCTTGTACTCGGATAATTTGAACAGCCTTGTACGCGGCTGATCCGTTCGAAGAAGAGCAGAACGAAGAGTGGCTGTCTGAGCGGTTGTCGGGGGAGTCTGACCGGGTCCAGGGGCTGCTTACCGACAAAGGGATGCACCGCAGTGCCGGTCCCGTCGACCTTCTCATCGCCGCCACCGCCGAGCTTCAGGGCATCACTCTGCTCCATCGCGACCACGACTTCGACTGCATCGCGGGCGGTCACCGGTCAGGCGATGCAGTGGTACGGGCCCGAGTCCGGAAAGTGACGGGCGGCCTCGGGGAACGGGTCCGGTCTGAGCGGGTTGCGGACGTTGCGCGCATGGGTGGGCGGGCGTCGGTCGCAGCAGTGTGGGTGCGTGTTGGGTTGTTCGGTTGGCGGGTTGGCCGTGCATGGGGCGCAGGTCGGCGTACGCGGCCGCGTCCAGACGGCCGACGAACTCGGAGAGGACCAGCTGGAAGGACATGCCCAGCAGGAAGGTCAGTTCGGCGCTCGCCAGCGGGTCTTCGGTCTCCACGGAGCCATCTTGCGCACCTTGATAAAGCGGCTTTACTCGCGTGAGTAAAGCGGGTTTACATTGTGATCAGTGAGAGTGAGCAGCGCACGACCCGGACCCTCGCGGGCCCCAGCCAGGGCAGTGCGGAGATCAGCACCTGGCGGGTGGAGATCGGCGCGGACGCCTCCGCTCCGGTGCACATCATCGACAAGGAGCAGGTCTGGATGCCGGTCTCGGGCATGTTCGAGGCCGTGGTGGACGGCGATGCCGAGCAGGTGAAGGCTGGTCAGGCCATCGTCCTTCCGGCGGGGAAGGTCCGGCAGCTCACGGCGGTGGGCGGCCCGGCGGTGGCGCTGGTGGCCATGGCTGTGGGTGGCATGGCGATGCTGCCGGGCAGTCAGGACAAGGTTCCGCTTCCCTGGGCCAGGTGACTCCTCGCCCTTCAGGGCCGGCGTCCGACCGGGGCGGTCAGAGGTGGTCGAGCCAGAGCACGATGCCGGTCAGGCCGTTGAGTACGGCCGCGGTGCCCGCTCTGATGGCGGCGTCGCAGCGGGCGGGGGTGAAGGAGTGGGGGTCGTACGTCGAGGACATGCCGAGCCCTTCGCCGCGGAAGGACGCGCCGGACCAGTCGACGGCCGTGACGTTGTGGGTGGGCTCGGCCAGTTCGGCGCCCACGACGAGGAACTGCTGGGAGAGGTGGTTGGCGGTGACCACGGCGAGGGGGTCGATGAGGTCGTTGCCGGCGCTGACGATGAGGTCCGGGCTCATGCTGAGGGCCCGGATGATGTCGGGGAGGGGGTCGGACGGGTTGTCGGCGGCCACCGTTCTGAGGTCGACGTGCTCCTCCGCCGCCCAGCTCTGGACTGCCGCCACCAGAGCCTTGGTCGGGGCGTCGTCGCCTGCGGTGAGCAGGAGTACGCGGTAGTCCTTCGGCGGGTGGACCCCGGTCCAGGAGCCGGGGCGCGGTGTGGCGGTGGCCTCCGGGGCGGGCGGGGAGGAGCGGTCGATGAACCCCGGGCCGAGTGTGCCGATGGCGGTGGGCTTGGGGTGCGGCCGTGACCAGTCGTCGCCGGAGCTGCATCCGGTGACCAGCGCGGCGGCCATGGCCAGCGTGGCAACGGCCCGAAGCGGGGGGCGCAAGGCGATCGTCCTCCGAGTGGTGGCTGATGGTGCGCCTCCATCCTGCTCTCCCGATTCCTGCCGACTCCCTCCATGGCCGCCGTTCTCGGATTTGTTCCTGCGGGGTTCGCCGATGTGCCGGGTCGTGTTCACCCATGGCCTGCACCGTGCACGGGAAACCTGAAGGAGCCACATGTCATACCGGGTCCGCTGCACCATCGTCGCGATCACTGCGGCGGTGATCGCTTTCCTGAGCGCCGGGCAGCCGGCACTCGCCCATGGGTTCTCATCGACCGTATATGTCCATGTCACCGCAGGCGACAGAGGTCATATACGGACGATGCTGGAGCTTGAGTACGACCTCTTTGTCGTCTCCGCCGCCGACTTCGAGCACGACGATCCCCTCTTCCAGGCGGGGAACGCCGCCTTCGAGGCCGAGGACACCACCGCACAGGCGGCGGCGCTCAACGCCCATCCGGAGTCGGCCGCGAAGTACGTCACCGAGCGCTTCTCGGTCACCTCGGCCGGCCAGGCGTGCACGCCGACCCGGGTCGGCGACTTCACGATGGGCCGGCGGGAGGGGGTGCCGTACGCCGATCTGCTGCTCGACTGGTCCTGTCCTGAGCGGGGCGACGATCACCAGGTACGCAGCACGCTGTTTCCGGACGGCGAGCGCTATGTCTCCGGGACCAAGACGATCGTCACCTATGAGATCGACGGCCGCTCGGGCAGTGCCGCGCTCGACGCCGCCCATCCGTCCTTCTCGACCGGGCAGTCGTGGTACGAGCGGTTCTGGGAGTTCTTCCGCCTGGGTACCGAGCATCTGCTGACCGGGATCGACCACATCCTCTTCCTGCTGGCGCTTATCGCCGGGTCGCGGCGGCTGCGCGAGATCGTGCTCGCGGCCACGAGTTTCACCCTGGCGCACTCGGTGACGTTCATGCTCGCCGCCCTGGGCCTGGTCGATGTGCCGGCGAGGGTGGTGGAGCCCGTCATCGCGCTGTCGATCGCCGTGGTGGCCGGCTGGTACCTGTGGCGGGTCTGGCGGCGCGGCGACCATGCCACCGACCTTGAGACGGTGGGAAGCAGCCACTTCAGCCTGGACCGCGCGGGCTGGACCCGCCTCGGGGTGGTGTTCTGCTTCGGCCTGGTGCACGGCCTGGGCTTCGCGGGCGCGCTGGGGATCGATCAGGCGTGGTCGTGGACCCTGCTCTGGTCCCTGCTGGTCTTCAACGTCGGCATCGAGGCCGTGCAACTGGCGCTCATCGCCGCCGTCTTCCCCCTGCTGATGGTGTTGCGGCGCCGTGCGCCGACGGCCGGTCTCTGGGTGACCGGTGCGCTCTCCGCGGGCGTGGCCGTCATGGGGTTGGTGTGGTTTGTGCAACGGGTGTCCGGGTCCTGAGGCCGACGCAGGTCTCTTGGGATGTTCAGCTCGCCACAAGATCGCATTTTCGTTCGGTTAACCGAGCGACGAGACCTTGAGGATCCCCATTCCATGCACCCCCGTGCACAAAGGAACGAAGACCAAATGAGATCGAGCACTTCGACGCAGGCCCCCGGGCCTGTGAGGCGCCGCGTGGCCACCGGGGCCGCAGGGGCATTCCTGGGCCTGGCCGTGGCCCTCGGCAGTGGCCTGGCGACCCCCGCCCTGGCCGCCGAGCCCGCCGCGCTCACCGGCATCATCCTCGGCGTGGGCGCCGACGAGTCCCAGCGCACCGTGACGTGGTACTCCTCCGCCGACACCGCGCAGAAGATCCAGCTCGCCCCGACCGCAGAGCTGGTCAACGGTGAGTTCCCGGCCGGCGCCGCCACCTTCGACGCCATCGGCGGGGCGAACATCGCCACCAGCGGCGGCTTCAACCGCCATGCGACGATCACCGGCCTGAAGGAGCACGCGGCGTACTCCTACCGCGTCGGCTCCGAGGGCAACTGGTCTCAGACGTACGCCTTCAAGACGCAGGACTTCGAGGGCGACTACGACTTCCTGTTCTTCGGCGACCCGCAGATCGGCTCGTCCGGCAACCTGGCCAAGGACCAGGCCGGCTGGCAGGACACCCTGGATGTCGCCCTCGGCGCCAACCCGGACTCCGAGCTGCTGGTGTCGGGCGGCGACCAGGTCGAGACCGCCAACACCGAGTCCCAGTGGTCCGCCTTCCTCGCACCCGACAAGCTGCGTCAGTACCCGTGGGCCGCCACCATCGGCAACCACGACGTCGGCGGCAAGGCGTACGAGCAGCACCTCTTCACCCCGAACACCGACCGCTCGGCGCCGCTGTACTCCAACGGCAACCCGGGTTCCAACACGTCCGGTGGAAACTACTGGTTCATCCACAAGGACGTGCTGTTCATCGACATCAACAGCAACAGCTACGCCACCTCGCAGGGTGGCGGCGGTGACGCGGCGCATGTCGCCTACGTGACCGACGTCATCAACAAGCACGGCTCCGAGGCCAAGTGGAAGGTGCTCGTCTTCCACCACGCGATCTACTCGCCGGCCAGCCACGCCAAGGACTCCGACAACAAGGCGCGCCGGGTCGACTTCCCGACCGCCTTCTCCAAGCTCGGCGTCGACCTGGTGCTCCAGGGCCACGACCACGCCTACTCCCGTAGCTACCTGATCAAGAACGGTCAGAAGGCGAACGCGGATGAGCAGCCCGGTGCAGCCGATGTGTACCCCGGCCCCGGCGGCGTCCTCTATGTGACGGCGAACTCCGCCTCGGGCTCGAAGTACTACGACATCACCACCCCGGACAACAGCGGCACCAGCGGCGCCGGCAACGGTGCCGACCCGCTGAAGCCGAGCAACTACTGGTACAACTCGGTCCAGGACCAGGAGCACGTCCGCAGCTACGTCAAGGTCCAGGTGCGCAACGACAAGCTCGTCGTCGAGAACCTGCGCAGCGGCACCTGCGCGGCTCCGAACGCGTCCGTGGAGCTCGGCCAGGTCTCCTGCAAGAACACCCCCGCCGGGCAGCCGGTCGGCTCGGTCGTCGACAAGGTCTCCGTGCACCCGTACCACGGCAGCGGACAGGACCTCCAGGTCAATGTGCCCAACGCCGCCCCGGGTGAGTTCGGCTGGACGATCGACGGCTACAACGGCCTGGTGGACCTCGGCACCGCCAAGGACCACAACGGCGAGTACTTCGAGGCGACCGGCAAGATCAACCCGATCTCCGTGACGGACAGCCGCCGCTCGCACGCCCCCTGGTCGATCTCCGCCAGCGTGAGTGACTTCAAGGACGCCGACAAGGCGTTCTCCGGCGCCTACCTCGGCTGGACGCCGCAGGTGGTCGAGGACGGCGCGGGCGCCAAGGCCAGCGGTTCCGTGGCCTCCGCCTACGACGACCAGGGCAAGGGCCTCTCCGTCTCGCGCGGCCTCGGTTGGGCCGACCAGGGCCACGCCAAGGGCGCGGCCAAGCTCGGCGCCGACCTGGATCTGAAGATCCCGGACAGCGTCGAGAAGGGCGCCTACCGCGCCACCCTCACGATCACTGCGCTGAGCAGCTGACCGTACCCGTTTCACCTGTTCCACCGGGCGGGGTAGGCACCTTCCGGTGTCCTACCCCGCCTTTCGCGCCAGGAGAACCCCGAGATGCACCCGCCCGCAACGCGCCGGAAGACCACCGTCACCGCCCTTGTCCGCACCGCCGCCCTGGCCCTGCTCATGGCCTTCGCGATCACCGGCCTGGGGGCCGGCCCCGCGCTGGCCGCCGCCGACGGCGACGTCACCTGGACGGTCAGGACGGCCGCGAACGGGTACGGCGCCGACCGGTCCAGCTTCAGCCACGGCGTGAACCCCGGTGGACAGGTCAAGGACGCCATGGTCGTCGCCAACCACGGCACCGCTCCGCTTGAACTCGCGGTCTACGCCGCCGACGGCTTCACGACCGACATGGGCCAACTCGACCTGCTCCCCAGGGGCAAGAAGTCCGTCGGAGTCGGCGCCTGGGTCCACGCCGACCGCGACCGGGTCGTGGTCCAGCCCGGCAAGTCCGTCGAGGTCCCCTTCACCATCACCGTTCCGGGCAACGCCACACCCGGCGACTACGTGGGCGGCATCCTCACCTCCCTGACGCAGCCCGACGACGCCGAGGGCATCAATGTGGACCGGCGCCTCGGCATCCGGGTCAAGCTCCAGGTCAGCGGCGCGCTCAAGCCGAACCTCGCGATCGAGGACCTCCACGTGCGCTACGCCGGGTCGTTCAACCCGTTCGCCAAGGGAGACGCCACCGTCACCTACACGATCCACAACACCGGCAACGCCATCCTGTCGGCCCAGCAGACGGTGTCGCTCTCCGGCCCGTTCGGGTGGCTGCGGACCGAGGCGGGCCGTATCGCCCCGCCGCCGGAGCTGCTCCCGGGCGAGAGCTGGAAGGTGACGGTGCCGGTGCACGGCGTGGCGCCCGGCGTCAGCCTGGCCGCGACCGCGACCCTCACGCCCCAGCTCACCGACGCATCCGGCTCCACCACCTTGCTGAAGCCGGTCCAGGCGACGACGCACGGCTGGGCCGTCCCATGGACGCTGCTGCTGCTGGTCGTCGTCCTGATCGCGGTCGTCGTCGGGGCGCTGGTGCTCGCGCGCCGCAACCGCGCACGGCGCAAGCTGCGTGAGGACAGCCGGGTACGGGACGCCGTACAGCAGGCGCTGCGCGAGCGGACGACGCAGCAGAGCTGACCGCCCGCCCGCGCCGACGGGTGTGCCGCGCCGCGCGGTGACGCACGGCGCCGATGCGAAGGCGGGTGGTCGGAAACGTTGCCGACGTGGTCGGGCAACGGGCTGAAGCGGGCGCGGGGCAGCCGATATGGTCGCGTGGACACTGTTGGTTGCCCCGCCCCCGCGCCGTTTCCGCGTGGCGTTTCCGCGCGTCGTTTCCGGGAGGGCGGGAGGCGTCCCCGAGAGGAACCCACAGCCGAATGAGCCGCCGCTCCACCGGGCTGATAGCCACCTGGGCCGAGATCCAGCGCCAGCAGCAGCGACAGCAGGAGGCGCAGCATCGGGCCCGGCTCCAGCAGCAGCGCGAGTCGGAGCGTCAGCAGCGGGCGGCCGAGCGGGCCGCAGCGCGGAGCCAGCGGGAGCAGCAGGCCGCCTACCGGCAGCGGCGTGAGGCCGATGCCCAGCGGCGCACCGAGGAACTCGACGCCCGGGTCGAGATGCTCAAGGGCCTGCTGACGGCGGGGTGCGACGCCCCGGGGTTCAGCACCGCCGCGCTGGCCCGGCCGGAGCACGTCGAACCGTTTGCGCCCGGGGCGCTCGCCGACCCGATCCCCATGCCGGACCCGGGTGCCTACCAGCCCCAGCAGCAGGGCGGTTGGGGGTTCGGGGCCAAGCGGCAGGCGCAGGAGGAGGCGCGTGCCCGGTTCGAGTACGACTGGCAGGCCGCGCAGGCTGCCGAGGCGCAGCGAAGGCACCGACTCGACGCCTACTGGCGGCAGTACCAGCAGTGGGCGGAGCAGCAGCTCGCGGCGATCCGCGAGCACAACGCGGGCATCGCGGGCCTGGTGGCAACGCTGCGCCGGGGTGATCCGGATGCGGTGGTGGAGTACTTCTCGGCGGCGCTCTACGCCTCGGAGGGGTGGCCCGAGGGGTTCCCGCGCCAGGTCTCCGCCTCGTTCGACCCCGGGGCCCGGCAGCTGGTGCTCAACTGGGAGCTGCCCGGGTACGGGATCGTGCCGGAGGTCTCGGCGGTGCGGTACATGCCCGGCGCCGACCGGGAGAAGGAGACCCGGCGGCCGGTGAGCGAGCGCCGGGCGCTGTACCGCGATGTGCTGGCCCAGTCCATGCTGCTGGCGCTGCGCGACCTCTTTGCGGCCGACCGGTTCGGCACGCTGGACTCGGTGGCGTTGAACGGGTTCGTGGACGACACCGATCCGGCGACGGGTCGGCAGACGCAGACCTTCCTGGCCACCGTGATGGTGGCGCGTACGGAGTTCGACAAGCTGAACCTGGCTCAGGTGAGCGCCGCCGACTGCCTGGTGGACGGGTTGCGCGGCCGGCTGTCGCAGAGCCCGGACCGGCGCGTCGCGGTACGGCCCGGCAGAGTGCCCGCCGAGGTCGGTCGGAGCGTGGTGTCGCACGGGGCCGACCAGGAGCCGGACCTGTACGAGATGGACCCGATCGAGTTCGAGGAACTGGTCGCGGAGCTGTTCCGGGCCATGGGGATGCAGGCGGTGACCACCCAGCGGTCCGGCGACGGCGGGGTGGATGTGGATGCGCTGGACCCCGATCCGATCCGGGGCGGCAGGATCGTGGTGCAGGCCAAGCGGTACCGCGACACCGTGCCGCCGACCGCCGTACGGGACCTGTACGGCACGGTTCAGGACGTCGGCGCCAACAAGGGCGTCCTGATCACCACCTCCGCCTTCGGCCCCGGCTCGCACCGCTTCGCCGACGGGAAGCCGCTGACCCTGGTGTCCGGCGGGGAACTGGTGGACCTGCTGCACCGGCACGGGCTGGGCGGCCGGCTTGGCTCCACCCCGCAGACGCAGACGCAGACGCAGGCTCAGGCTCAGGCGGGGTCCGGTGCCGATGGGGAGCCGGACGAGGCGAATGTGCTGGGCATGTCGTGGTCCGGCAGCGTGGAGCTGGATGTGTGCGCCCTGGTCTGCGAGGGGAGCCGAGTGGTCAGCGAGGAGCACTTCGTCTTCTACAACAACCCGTCCACTCCGGACGGCAGTGTGCGGATGGTGCCGGGCAGCGGTCCGGACAAGGCCGCGATCCGGGTGGCCTTCGACCGGCTCCCCGGCAGCGCCGACCGGCTGGTGCTCGTCGCCGCGACCGACCCCGAGGCCGACCCGGACGCGGACCTGTCCGGGTTCACCGACGCGCGTATCCGGCTGTCGGACGCCTCCGGTACGGAGATCGACCGGTTGGACGTCTCCGATGGCCGCCCCCGGGAGACGGCCCTGGTACTGGGCTCCTTCCGCAGGCGGGCCAGCGGGGAGTGGCAGTTTGTGATCGGCGGCAAGGGGTATCCGGGCGGGCTGGCCGACCTGATCGAGGAGTACGGCGTCGAGGTCTCCTAGCAGGCCCCGAGCGGGAGGGGCCCGGGGGCACCGCCGGGCGGGACACGGGAGCCTGCGCGGCGGCTGGGATCCGTCGAACAATGCAGGTCAGAGAGTCTAGCGCACCCTGGGCTTCTTGATCGCCGAGATTCCCAGGGGCCCTGCTCGGGGCTACGGTGACGATCACAAGTGTCACCAGGACGTCCACGCGATCATCGAACAGCAGGGGTACACTCCGTGCGCTCTCCCAGGCCCTGGTCGGCCGTGATCAAGTTTCTTCTGGTTCTAGGCCTCATGTGGGGCAGCATTTTCCCCAGTTCCAGTAATTCCCAGCTCGGTCAGGTGGCCGCGGACCACCTCGGCGTCCGGCACGTCGAGCTCTTGGTAGAGCATGAGGGCCCGTAACCAGAACCGCCGTGCGGCGGTGGTCCGGCGAAGGGCCACCGCCGTCTGTGCCAGACCGCCCCATGCCTCCGCGGTCTCGAAGATCGCGTCCATCCGCCGGGCGATCCGCAGTGCCTCGTGGTCCGCCGCCAGCGCCTCCTTGTACTGCCCGGATGCCCGCCGGGTCGCCGCGATGCCGAGCAGGGCCTTCTGTCGGGTGAGTCGGCTGTCGATCCGCAGGGCGATGCGCTCGGCCATGGTGAAGTGGATCAGGGCGTCCGCGTTCCGCCCCAGCTTCTGGTAGGTCAGGCCGATGCTGATCAGGGAGTCGCTCTCCGAGCGGGGGTCGTTGAGGGCCCGGAAGAGGTCCACTGCCTTGCGGGAGTATCCGAGGGCCCGGAAGGGCTCCCCGGTCTCGCGGTAGAAGTTCCCGTAGCTGTCGTAGACGTTGCCCAGTTCCTGCATGCCGCCGACGCGACGCACCAGCGCCATCGCCTGGTCGTAGTGGCTCCGGGCCACCTGGTGCCGACCGAGTCGGCTGTAGCTGTCCCCCATGTTGTTCAGAGCCCACATCTGACCGTACTTGTCGCCAATCTCCAGTTCCAGGACGAGCATGGACCGGAACTGCTCCAGCGCCTCATGGAACCGGCCGGCCCGCGACAGCGCGATGCCCTTGAGGTTCCGCACCTCCGCCTCGCCCCGCCGGTTGCCGGTCTCCCGGTGTAGCAGCAGGGCCTCCTCCAGGCTGAGCAGTACTTCCCGGGGGCGGCCGGAGACGAGGCGGGCGCGGCCGACCTGGTAGAGCGCCTCGGCCTGGCCGCGCGGGTCCTGGGCGGCACGGCTGAGCCGCAGTGCATCCAGCCCGCAGCGCAGCGCCCCGTCGTGTACGCCCAAGGTCCAGAGCATGGAGGCGCGCTCCACCAGGATCTGCGCTCGGGCGGCCTGGTCGCCATCCTCGCCCCAGGCCCCGAGCGCGGCCTGGTGCAGACCGTCCGCGACCTGCCATGCGCCCCAGCTGTAGAACGCCTTGGCCAGCACATGGGGGATCAGCCGGGCATGCGTCGGCGAGTGCGCCGCGGCGGTGCGGGAGACGGCCAGCAGATTGGAGCGCTCGACGTCCATCCAGGCGCCCGCCTCGTCCGCGTCCGTGAAGGCGGGCCGCGCTGCGGGAGGGTTCTCCGGCCGGATGTCCAGCCTTCGGCGGAGCGGGTGGACCAGCCGGTCGGCGTCGTCGGCGACGGCCAGGTAGTAATCCAGCAGCCGCAGCATCGCCGCGTGCCGCTCCGCCTCCGCGTCGTCACGTCTGCTGACCCGCAGCGCGAAGTCCCGGATCAGGCCGTGGAAGCAGTAGCGGTCGCGGAGCAGCTCCTCCATGAAGTGACACTCCGTCAACTCGTCCAGGCTGCGTCGGACGTCGGAGGGGCTTCTCCCGTCGAGCGCGGTGGCGCTGTACAGCGTCAGGTCGGGACCGGGATGCAGGGCCAGCAGCCGGAAGAGCCGCTGCTCGGCCGCACCGAGTTCGCTGTAGGAGAGCTCGAAGGATCCGGCGACCCCCGGCAGGGTGTCCAGTTCGCCGGGCTGGCCGGGCGACTGCCGCAGCCGGTCCACCAGATCGTCCACATCCCAGGCGTCCCGGTGGCGGAAGCGGTTGGCCATCAACTGGACAGCCAGCGGATGGCGTCCGCAGAGATCGACCGCCTGGCGCACGCTCTCCGGGTCGGAGATCCGGGACGCGCCCACGATGCGGGTGAACAGCTCGACCGCTTCGGCCGCCGCCGGTACATCGAGCGACAGCGGCTCGGCGCCCTCCAAGTCGGCGAGCCGGTGCCGACTGGTGATGAACACCCGGCAGTGGGGCGTGCCGGGTAGCAGCGGGCGGATCTGTGCGGTGTCGCGTACGTCGTCGAGTACCAGCAGGGCGCGGCTGCCCGCCATCCGGTCGCGCCACAGCGAGGCCCGTCCGTCCAGGTCGGCAGGCAGGGTCCCGGGCGGGGTGCCCACCAGCGTCAGCAGCAGGGCGAGCGCATCGGAGGGCTCGCGGGGAGCCTGCCTGCTGTAGGCGTGCAGGTCCAGGTGGATCAGGCCGTGCGGGTAGCGGTCGCGCAGCAGGTGGGCCGCGCGGATGGCCAAGGTGGTCTTGCCTACTCCCGGCATGCCGTGGATCACGGTCACCGGGAGGGAGGTCGTGTCGGACGGGGGCTCTGCGAGGAGGACCTCCAGCTCCGCCCGGCGTCCGGTGAAGTCAGGGAGGTCACGCGGCAGGTTGTCGGGGGCTCGCGAGGCCCGGCCGGGGGCGTGGTCGGTCGGCTCGGGGACGGCCAGGGCGGGGTCGCGGCGCAGGATCCGCTGGTGGAGGTGGTTCAACTCGGGCCTGGGATCGAGGCCGAGTTCGTCCCGCAGCCGCGCTCGGGCGTCCCGGTAGGCGGTGAGCGACTCGGCGTGCCGACCGCTGCGGTACAGCGCCAGCATCAGGTCCATGACCATCGGCTCGGGAACCGGCCGGGCAGCTGCCAACTCGCTGAGTTCGCCGATGAGTTCGGCGTGCCGCCCGAGGTCGAGCTCCAGCCGGATGCGCTGCTCGCGGGCCGCGCGATGCTCCTCGCCCAGCCGACTGCGCAGGCCGGTGGCCCAGACGCTGTCGAACCCGGAGAGCGCATCCCCGCGCCACAGCGCTTGGGCGTCCCGCAGCAGTTCCACGGCCCGCTCGGGATCGCCTGCCGCAGCCGTGGCGCGGCCCTGCCGGTGCAGCCGCCGAAACCGTTGCAGGTCCACCGCCTCGGGGTCGGTACGAAGCCGGTAGGTGCGTGCGGAGAAGTCCAGCCGTACGCCGTCTCCCGCTGCGGCCCGCAGCCGGTTGCGCAGCCGGGAGACATAACTCTGCAGGGTGTCCGGCCCGCTGGGCGGCGGATTGCCGTCCCAGACCCGTTCCAGCAGGGCGTCCACGGTGACCGGCGACTCCGCCGCACAGATCAGGACAGCCAGGACTGCGCGCTCCTTGGCCGAACCCAGTCGGATCTGCCGGCCGTCGACCCACACTTCGAGCGGTCCCAACAGTCGGAACTCCACCAGCGGACCCTCCTCCGCGCCGGTTGTTCCTGACATTTGTTGATCGATTTCGTTCGTGTGTATCGCGCTATCAGTCGAGTTTGGCATGTTCTGTCAATCAGGGGCAGAGGGCCCTGCAGCCCGACTGCAGGCGTTCTGCAAGCGGGGCGTCCAGCGGCGTGGGCATCTTTGAGTCATCGGCCGTCGGGCACGAGGCCGACACGATGGCCCGCCGCGCGGCTGACCGGTTCAGCACGGGCGGGCACGGAAAACCGGGGGTTGGATTGAGTCCTACGTGGGATGTCAGCTGGCGGCAGGTGCCGGTGCGACTGGACGCCGAACGCTGGGCGACGAGGCCGGGATGCAGGACGGTCCTGACCGTCGTCCACACGGTGACCACCGGGCAGCGGCTGCTCGACACCATCCGCCTGCTGGAGGGGGACCTGCGCGTGCAGGTGGTCTTCACGATGGCTCCGGACGTCTTCAGCAACGGTGTACCGGAGTTCCTCGCCGGGCTCAGAGGGGTGGTGGTGCCGTGGGAGCAGGCGGTGGAGACCCGCTTCGACCTCGCGCTGGCCGCCGGGTACGAAGGAATCCACCAACTGCACGCTCCGGTGGTCGTACTGCCGCACGGCGCCGGCTACAACAAGGTCGTCGTCGACGGCCACCGCCCACGCGCGGCGCAGGACAGCGGTGCCTACGGCCTCAGCCGCCAGTGGCTGATCCGCGACAGTGCGGTGGTCCCGGCGGCAATCGCGCTCTCGCACCGCGAGGAGTTGGTCAGGCTCGGGCATGCCTGCCCGGAGGCGACGTCGGTGGCCTCCGTGGTCGGCGACTTCCGCTATGACCGCATCCGGGCCAGCATGCCGCTCCGCGCCGTGTACCGCGTGGCGCTGGGCGCCAAGACCAGCCAGCGACTTGTGGTGGTGACCTCCACCTGGGGGCCCAAGTCGCTGCTGGCGCGGAACTCGGAGCTGCTGGAGCGCCTGGTTGCCGAGCTGCCCAGGGACGAGTACCGGGTCGCTCTGCTTCTGCACCCCAACGCCTGGAACGCCCACGGGGAGTGGCAGATTCGGGCCTGGCTGGCCAGGCTGCGCCGGGCGGGCCTCGCGCTGGTGACCCAGCATGCCGACTGGTGCGGAGTCCTGGTGGCCGCCGACCACATCATCGGCGACCACGGTTCGATGACGCTGTACGGCACGGTGGCCGGTGCATCCGTCCTGCTGGCCACCTACCCCGATACGGGAGTCGACCCGGGGTCCCCGATGGCGGAACTGGGATCACTGGCGCCCCGGCTCAACCTCGACCGGCCGCTGGCACGGCAGCTCGCCGGGAACTCCCGCACTCAGCGGCACGACGACTTCGCACGTGTCGCCGCCCGGATCTCCTCCGAGCCGGGACGCTTCGCCCGCAATATGCGGACGCTCATGTACCGCAAGCTCCGGCTTCGGGCGCCAAGGCAACACTTCCCCGAGGTCGAGCCGGCGGACCCGCCTGTACTGGTGCAGGCACAGATCGAGGAGAGCGCGGCATCATGACACGGCTCCCAGGATCCAGCGCGGCTGCGGCTGTGGCCGCGGTCTCCCGGGTGCACGCGGCGAGGGGCCTGGCGGCAGCCCTGCTGCCGGACGGCGGGGGACCGGTCCGTGCCTGGGCCGTCCTCCGACCCACCGGTGTCACCGTCGGCCACGCGGTACCGGCCAGCACGGCCGCATGGCCGGCTGATCGCCCGGGCCCGGTGCTCGATCGGCATCTGCGGGCCCGGGCAAGCAGCCCGCACCCGTGGCCGCAGCTGGCCGACGTGCTGGTCGACATCACCGGCTCCCAGCGCGGCCGGAGGCCCGCCGCCCGGGCGGTGGACGACCTCGCCCGCCGCCACCCGGGTGCACTCGTGGTGGCCGCCGTCGACGGACCGCGCCACTGCACCCTCCGGCTCGGCACCGCCGCCCCGCTGACCCTGGACGCCATATCGGCCGCACCGGCCGCACCGGCCGCATCGGCCGCACCGGCCTGTGCGCGGAGGCGCTGGGAGGCGCTGGCCTCGCTGATCCACGCCTGGCTGGCGGCCGGTCTGCCTCCGCATGCCCTGGCCCCCGCGGTTGTCCAGCCGCTCCGGCCTGCGGCATCGGGGTGGCCGGGAGAGCGGATCCTGCTCCGGCGGACGTAGCAGCCCGACCCCGCCCCGACGGGGACCTGAGGTCTGCTCCGGTGACGGACCGGGCAGACCTCAGGTCCCCTCGGCCGCCGGGGGCCCGCCGAGCCGTTCGATACGGGCCCGCGTGGACTCCGCCGCAGGGACCCGCAGGGCGTCGTAGAGGCGGACGGCCTCCTGGTAGCGGGTGCGGGCGACCTCCGGCAGCCCGCGACGCTCTGCCACCTCCCCCAGCGCCTCCAACGCCCGGGCCACCTCATGCCGCGCCGCCAGCTGCGACAGGTCGGCACAGGCCCGGTCAAGGTGGCCCTCGGCTGCGTCATACCGGCCGAGGGCCAGCTGCGCCCGACCGAGGAGCACGGTGGCCCGGGCGGCGTTGTAGGGGTCCTGCTGCTCCAGCAGGATCTCGCGGGCGGCCGAGGCATGGGCATCGGCGTCCCGGTAGCGGTCGGTGGCGATGGCGACCTCGGCCAGGTTCAGGCGTGCGAGACCGCAGGCCCGTGCATCGCCGTACCGAGAGCACTCCGCCACCGCCTGCTCGAAGCAGCGGGCTGCCTCCGCCAGTCGGCCGAGCCCCTGGTAGGCCAGACCTCGGTAGTTGAAGGTACGGGCGAACCCGAGGCCGTCCCCCGTATCCCGCAGGATGGCTGCGGCGCGGGAGAACTTCTCCAACGCGTCGGCATGACCGCCGGTGTCCAGTTCGCCGATTCCTCCGGAGGTGAGCATCCGCGCCTCGGCCGCCGGGTCACCGCACGCCTGCGCGGCGGCCAGCCCCTCCTCGTGGGCGGCCCGCCAGTCCTCGTGGTATTTCCGCCGGATGAACAACGGCCACATGGCGTCGACCAATTGCCAGGCGGTGGCCGGGAAGCCGGCCCGCCGGGCGCACCGTACTGCGGCCATCAGGTTGAGGCGCTCGACCTCCAGCCACTTCAGCGCGCCGGGACCGTCGTCCCCGAAGTCCTCGGCGGCCACCGGCCCAGGGCCGAGGTCACGGGGGAGCGAACGGTGATGAGGTTCAAGGATCTCCTCGGCGCGGGTGGCGGTGGCGAGGTAGTGGTCGAGGATGCGGCGCAGGGCCGCCGCGCGTACGTCCGGTGTGTCCTGCTCCGCCTGCGCGGCGGCGTGCAGCCGCACCAGATCGTGGAAGCGGTATCGGTCGCCGCCCTCGTCGGAGAGCAGGCTGGCGTCGATCAGGAGGTCGAGCGACGCCGTCGCATCCCCGTCTCCCGGGCCGGAGCCGGCCAGCACCGCAGTGGCCACGCCGCTCCGGAAGTCCGTACCCGGATGCAGTCCGAGCCGGCGGTAGAGCAGGGCGGCATGGTCGGGCAGTCCCCGGTAGGAGAGATCGAGCGTTGCCCGGACCGCGTGATCGCCTCGAATGGCCAGGACATCCAGCCGACCCCGTTCCTCCGTCAGTGCCCGCACCATCGTGGTGATCGCGTGCTGCGGCCGGGCTGCCAGGCGCGCTCCCGCGACACGGACCGCGAGCGGTAGTCCGGCGCAGAGGTCGACGAGGGCCCGTGCCTCGGTCGGCTCCCGGCCGACCCGGTCGTCGTCCAGCGTGGAGGCCAGCAACTCGACAGCGTCCTCCAGCTCCATCGGCTCCAGGTGCAGTGTGGAGAAGCCGTCGACGGACAGGCCCGGCAGCCGCCAGCGGCTCGTCACCACCGCCACGGTGTGACCGCTCGGCAGTAACGGCCTGACCTGGGCGGCGCTGACGGCGTCGTCCAGCAGGACGACCATCCGGCGATCCGCGGTCAGTGACCGGTACAGCCCCACCCGCTCGTGGGGTGTCCTGGGGATGCGCTCGGGCGGTACGCCCAGCGCACGCAGAAAGCCGCCCAGAACCTGGTCGGGGTCGGCAGGGCTCTCCGGACTCTGGGCGCCGAGGTCCGCGTACAACTGGCCGTCGGGGAAGCGGGAGCGGTTGCCGTGCAGCCACGACAGCGCCAGGACGGTCTTGCCCACCCCTCCGAGCCCGCTCACCACGATCAGCGCGGGGCTGCCCCGCTGCTCGGCCTGGGCCCGCAGATGCTCCAGCGCGGCGAGTTCCGCGACCCGGCCGGCGATCTCGACTGCGGGCGGAAGCTGCCACGGCGCTCGGTCGTCGCGCGGCTCGGCCCTACCGCCGAAATGGATCCCCCCATAGACCGCCCCGGCCTGGAGGCTGGGTCCAAGTACCGTCCCGCCGAGATCATTGCGGATCTGTCGGCCGTGGATCGGTCCTCCGCCGCAACCCGAATCCGAACCGTGCATGCGTCCCCCCGTCACCCGATCGCCCCATACCCGCCGTCGACAGGATTCGCTCGCTTTGCGGCAGGAGTTGCCCCGGTCCCTATGAGTTCTTTCCGGAGTCAGCAGCCCCCACACAGGGCCTGATCGGTACGGCCGTATGGTGGCACATGCCAAAGGCCTATGCCACGAACATGGCGAAGGAACACGGCGCGTCACAGCGCCGCCGAGAACTCCCGGTCAGGGGAGGTCTTCTGGAGTCCGGATGCAACCCCTACCGTGGTGCCGTAGGTCGTGGCAGCGTCAGGGGGACTGTATGGAAACCGAGTTGGCGGCTTTGGCGGTATCGGGGGCGACGACCCTGGTGGGGCTGATGGCCGGCGATGCGTGGACCTCGGCAAAGGCCCGCATCACGGCACTGCTCGGGCGTGGCCGACCGGGACGGGGTGACTCCGTCGCGGATGAGCTGGAGGAATCGCAGCGCGAACTGCTTGCCGCTCGGGACAGCGGAGATGAGTCGTCCGTCGCCGATATCGAGGCGATGTGGCGGCTGCGGATCCGCCAGTTGCTCAGGGAGGAGCCGGAGGCAGCGGACGAGGTGCGGGCTCTGATCGCCGAGGCCTCCGGTGCCACGAGGCCCACCACGACCGTGCAGAACACCATCAGCGGTGGGGGCTTCCGCAGCCAGGTCATCCAGACCGGCGCGATCAACGGTGACCTCAACTTCGGTTGAGACCGAACAGCGCCGGATGCGGCCGGTCAGCCTTCCCGGTGGGATTCCGCGTGGTCGTAGGCGCGGGTCCGCCTCCGTGACCGGAGGACCCTTTTGATCAGGGAAGCGACGGCTGCGATTCCGCTCTTCACCCAGTCGAGAGTATGGCTGCGCGCCCGGGAAGGCGCCGGACCTGAGTCACATTCGAGCTGCGGAGGCCGCGTCGAGGAGCGGTCAGGGTGCTGGGCGGCCGGGGGGTCGGCCGTCGGTGTGGGCGTTGCGGAGGTGGATGACCAGGACGGCGAGGGCGATCAGTGCGAGGAGGACCACCACGGTGATGAGTGTGCCCATGGTGCTCACGCCCTCGCGGCCGACCGGGGAAGGGCGGTCGGGCTGCCGGTCTGCGGGTCTCCGGCGGCCTCGTCGGCCATCAGGGCGCTCGCGGTGGAGGTGTTGCGGGGGTCGGCTGCGGCGGCCATCAGCCGGGCGGCCGCGGCGGGGTCCGTCTCGGGCGGGACCACGAGGAGGTCCCAGCGGCCGACGGTGTAGGAGAGCAGCAGCAGGTCGTGGGCGTCCTGCTCGTCGAACCACCCCACGTGCACCAGGTGTCCGGCGACGGGCACCTTGCGCGGCACGGTGGGCCAGAACCGGGGGTTCACGGTGACGCGGGTGATCCGCCCCCAGAGGTGGTCCAGGGTGGCGGTCAGGGCGAGGAGTTCGGTGGGGAGGTCGCGGGAGCGGGGCCACCAGGCGCCGTCCAGGGGGCCGGGGTGCCTGTCCGCAGGGGTCACGGAGAGTCGGGCCGGCATCGGGAGGAGCTGCCCGTGGGGGGTGGCCGGTGCTCGGTCGGTGTTCACGGTCATGGCGTAGCGCCTGCCCCCGAGCCGCGAGAGCGGGCTCGGCGTTGTTGCTCGCCGGGAACGACGTGGGCGTGGAGGCCGACGTACGAGGTGCTTCCGGTGGTTTCACACTACTCCGGCGGGGACGGGCCCGGCACCGCTCCGGGGGCTCCGGACGGCGTGAGGTCCGGGACGAGGACCGGTAACGAGGACCGGTGCGAGGTCTTCGGGGGCCGGAGGGGGCTCAGCGACGCGTACGGGGGTAGGCGACCGGAGCGGAGGAGAGGAGCGAAGCGATGTTCGAGCCCGAGGACATCCGGGACTGGCGTGGCCACGATGTGCTGGACCTGGACGGCCACAAGATCGGAGCGCTGGAGTCCGTCTATGTGGACACCGGCACCGACCGGCCCGCGTTCGCGACCGTCATGGTCGGTCTGCCGACCCGGCACCGGTTGGTCTTCGTGCCCCTCGTCGGGGCCAGGGTGGGGCCGAAGTACCTGAAGGTCGCCTATGACCGGCGCACGGTGAAGGACGCCCCCTCGATCGAAACGGACGGAGAACTGCCGGTCGGCGAGGAGGAGGGGGTCTTCGCGCACTACTCCCTCGCCTACCAGCCCGGAGGCGGGGGCGAACGGCGGCTAGCGCGCCGCTGAGGCGCGGGAGACCGGAGATAGCGGGAGACCGGAGATATCGGAGGCCGAGATGGCGCTGTTCCTGCTGCTGATCCTGGTGGCGGTGGCCCTGGGCATCATCGGTGCGGTGGTGAAGGGGCTGTTCTATCTGCTGATCATCGGAGTGGTCGTGCTCATCGTGGACCTGGTCCTGGCGGGGCTGCGGTTCCAGCGGAGTCGGCAGAGCCCCGGCCGCTGAGCCGTCGGGGCAACCGGGCCGGGTGGCCCGGTCAGAGCCAGTCGCTGCGCTTGAAGACCAGGTACAGCACGACGGAGAGAAGCACGATGGCGGCGCTGGAGGTGATGAACCCCGCCAGATGGCCGAAGCCGGGGTACGGGAGGTTCTGGCCGTAGAAGCCGGTGATGGCGGTGGGCACGGCGATGATCGCGGCCCAGCTGGTCACCTTCTTCATGATCAGGTTCATCCGGTTGGCCTGGATGGACAGATTGGTCTCCATGACCGAGCCCACCATGTCCCGCAGGGACTCGGTCCACTCGGTGACGCGCAGCACATGGTCGTAGACGTCCTGGTAGTACGGCATGAGGGGCTCGCTGACCAGGTGCAGGCCGGGCCGCATCAGCCCGTTGACCACCTCGCGCATCGGCAGCACGACGCGGCGCAGCCCGACCAGCGACTTGCGGAGGCCGAAGGCACGGCGCTGCACGGCCTGGATCTGCTGACGGCCCTGGTCGAAGAGCAGGTCCTCCAGCTCCTCGATGCGGTCGTCGAGTTCCTGTACCGCGTCGAAGTAGCCGTCGACCAGGTGGTCCAGCAGGCCGTGGAGCAGGAATCCGACGCCGTGGTCGGCCAGATCCGGGCTCTGGTCCCAGCGGGCGGCCACGTCCTCGATGGCGAGGCGGTCGTCCATCCGGATGGTGATCAGCGCCTGGCCGGTGATGAAGACGGCGACCTCGCTGGTGATCAGCTCGGTGCTCCCCGGGGCGACGGCCACGGTGTAGGCGCTGAGGAACTCATGGGTCCGGTAGCGGTCCAGCTTGGGGCGCTGCCGCTGGTGCCGGACGTCCTCCAGGGCCAGTTCATGGAGGCCGAACTCCTCGCCGACCATGGCCAGCTCGGCCGCCCCGGGCCGGTAGAGGTCCAGCCACACCACCGAGGACGGGTCGCCGAGGTGGTCGGAGATGTCGCGGACCGGGAAGTCCTCCAGGACCAGGGTGCCGTTGCGGTACAGCCGGGTGCGGGCCATGGTGCGAGATTAGCCAGCCGCCTGCCGATGCAGCGGGTAGCCGGACGGGAGCGCGGGGCCGTCCGCCGCAGGGGCCGCGACGGTCGGCCCTCCGGGTGGCGACGAAGCGGCTCAGCGGCAGGTGAAGCCGAGCTTCCGCAGGGCGCGGGAGACCTCGGCGGCACTGAAGTCGCGCCGGTCCTGCCGGGTGATCACAGCGCCTGCCTGCTTGACGGGGTAGAAGTGGTTGCCGATCCGGACGGATTCGCCCGTGATCGGCTCAGGCTTGACTCCACTGAGGGCGCGCTCCACATCGCCGACATTGAGTTCGAAGGAGTAGCCGGCGATCGTACAGCGCATGGGGACCTCATCGGGGGAGTGGAGGCGGTGCCGGAAACCCCACCCTCTCATGAGAACGGGCGAGGCGCGCTGAGCAGGCCCGTGGCTCTCTGCTCCGGCGGCCCGCCCCTCGGGCGGCGGTGCTGCTGGTGACGATGCGCCGCGACCTCGCTGACCTGCGCGGACGGGCTCCGGGAGCCCGGTTCAGGTGCGCTGCGCCTGGGCCACCTTGGGGGTGGTGGGGGTCCGGGTGGCAGTGCTGCCGAAGGCGAGCAGGGTGGCCGTCCGGCCGGGTTCGAGGTCCCGGACGCCCACCACCGTGCTCTCCACGGTCTTGCCCGAGCTGTCCGTGAAGTCGATCCGGACGGCGTACGAGGCCCTGCTGCCGGAGTGGTTGGTGATCCGCACCGTGGTGGCGGGGCGCCCGCCGGAGGCGGCCGTGGGGACGCCGGTGAGCCGGACGTCGCCGACGGCGTTGCCATGCCCTGGGACCGACTTCAGGGCGGCCGAAGCGGAGGACCGTACGGCGGATGCCTCGGCCGAGACCGACGCCGCGAAGGAGGAGGCCGGTGCCTTGGGGGAGGCGGCGGTGGAGGTGGCGCCCGGGGGCGGGGTACCGGTGGCGGCGGCGGTGGCCGAGGTGACGGCGGACGGCCCGGCGGTGGGCGTACCGGGGGAGCTGCCGCATGCCGAGACGCCGGCCGCGACCCCGGCGGCCGAGAGCAGCATCGCCGCCGCAGCGGCCCGTCGCTGCGGCCGCGCCGCGTCTCGTCGGGGGCTGGTGCGCCGGTCGCTGCTGGTCACCGCGTCACTCCTCGAAGTCGCTCGTGGCCTCGAAGCCGCTCTGGGGCCGATGCGACCAGGCTCGCCGCCCCGGTGGCCCGCCGCGACCGGGGCTGACCCGTACGGGGACTGCGACGCGCTCGGAATTCGAAAGGATGGACATCATTCGATTCTCTGATCGTATTTATCTATGCCCGAGAGGCCGATACGGTGATGTGTTTTCGTTTGCACCCGTTCGTGTGATGGCTTGTTTGCGATCCGATCGTCACCATGGATTCCGCAAGACCTTCATCATCATTCCGGGAGGGGTCTCGAATGTCGGTCGAAACGGGTGCGGAGGCGACGTCGCTCGAAGAGCGGTCGCAGCTGAGCCTGAGCACCGCGGCGGCCAGGAAGCTGGCGTCGACGACCAAGTCCGTGCCGCAGATGCAGGAGATCAGCTCGCGCTGGCTGCTGCGGATGCTGCCGTGGACGCAGGTGACGGGCGGCACCTACCGGGTGAACCGGCGGTTGAGCTACACCGTGGGCGATGGGCGGGTGACCTTCGTCCAGACCGGAGCGCAGGTGACGGTGGTCCCCGCCGAACTGGGCGAGCTGCCGGTGCTGCGCGGTTTCTCCGACGCCGGGGTGCTCCAGGAGCTGGCCGGGCGCTTCGAGCAGCAGGAGGTCGAGGCCGGCGAGGTGCTGGCGGAGGCCGGGCGGCTGGTGGACCGGGTGGTGCTGATCGCCCACGGCAAGGTCGCCAAGACGGGTGACGGTGCCTATGGAGAGGCCACCGCGCTCGGTGTGCTCGCCAACGGCGACCACTTCGGCGGGCATGTGCTGGACGGCGCCGACGAGCGCTGGCAGTACACCGCGAAGGCGACCACGGCGTGCACGCTGCTGACGCTTCCCCGCGCGGAGCTGACGGCGCTGGCGGAGCGCTCGCCGCAGCTGCGCGCCCATCTGGCGGAGGCTGCCGCCGACCGCCCCGCGCGGAACAAATACGGCGAGGCGGCGATCGACCTGTCCGCCGGTCACCGCGGCGAGGTGCAGCTGCCGGGCACCTTCGTGGACTACGAGTCGTCGCCCCGGGAGTACGAACTGAGCGTCGCGCAGACCGTGCTGCGGGTGCACACCAGGGTCGCGGACCTCTACAACCACCCGCACGACCAGGTCGAGCAGCAGTTGCGGCTGACCATCGAGGCGCTGCGCGAGCGCCAGGAGTACGAGCTGGTCAACAACCGCGAGTTCGGCCTGCTGCACAACGCCGACTACGGGCAGCGGATCCATGCGCACTCCGGGCCGCCCACCCCCGACGACATGGACGAGCTGCTGTCGCGGCGGCGCGGGTCCCGGTTCTTCCTGGCCCACCCGCGCGCCATCGCCGCGTTCGGTCGGGAGTGCAACCGCCGAGGGCTCTACCCGGGCAGCGTCGAGCTGCACGGCAATATGGTGCCCTCCTGGCGCGGGGTGCCGATCCTGCCCTGCAACAAGATCCCCATCAGCTCGGCCCGCACCAGCTCCATCCTGGTGCTGCGTACCGGCGAGGACGACCAGGGTGTGATCGGCCTGCACCAGACCGGCATCCCGGACGAGTACCAGCCGAGCCTGTCGGTGCGGTTCATGGGGATCAGCGACCAGGCCCTGATCTCCTACCTGGTCAGCGCCTACTACTCGGCGGCGGTGCTGGTCCCGGACGCCCTCGGCGTCCTGGAGAACGTCCAGATCGCGCAACGCGACTGACACCGTGTCCTGATGATCCGCCGGCGCCGCGGCACCCGCCGCCGCGGCGCCGGCGCACTCCACGACACCGCATCGGAGAGGGAACGGCCATGGGAAGCCGCACGCTGGACCGCGAGAGCGATGAAGCCTCGGAGGTCCTCGCCCGCACCCGCCGGGTGGTGGACCCGGTGCTGCGCGCCGCCGTGCACTCGCTGCCCGGCACGATGCGCCGGATCGCCTCCTACCACTTCGGCTGGGAGGAGGCCGACGGCACACCGGCCCACGGCGACCCGGGGAAGGCGATCCGCCCGGCCCTGGTGCTGGCCGCCGCGCAGGCCCTCGGCGGGTCGGCCGAGCAGGCCGTGCACGCGGCCGCCGCCGTGGAACTGGTGCACAACTTCACCCTGCTCCACGACGATGTCATCGACCGCGACGCCACCCGCCGCCACCGGCCCACCGCCTGGTCGGTCTTCGGCTCCGCCGACGCCATCCTGGCCGGCGACGCCCTGCACGCCCTGGCGCTGCGCATCCTGGCCCGCGACCCGCACCCCGCCGGTGCTGCCGCCGCCGCCCGGCTCGCGGACTGCGTCATCGAGCTGTGCGAGGGCCAGCACGCGGACTGCGCCTTCGAGAAGCGGTCCGATGTCACCCTCGCCGAGTGCCTGGCCATGGCGGAGTCCAAGACCGGGGCCCTGCTCGGGTGCGCCTGCGCGCTGGGCGCCCTGTACGCGGGAGCGGATCCCGAAGCGGCGGACGCCCTGGACGCCTTCGGCCGCCGCACCGGCCTGGCCTTCCAGCTGATCGACGATCTGATCGGGATCTGGGGCGACCCCAAGACCACCGGCAAGCCGGTCGGCTCCGACCTGGCCGCCCGCAAGAAGTCGCTGCCGGTCGTCTCGGCGCTGCGGTCCGGCACCCCCGCCGCAGCCGAACTGGCGGCCCTCTACGCCGCCGGACGGCCGCTGGACGAGGCCGAGCTGCTCCAGGCCGCGTCCGCCGTCGACCGGGCCGGTGGCCGCGACTGGGCCCAGACCGAGGCGTGCGACCGCATGGCCGCCGCCATGGACCACCTCGCCCGCGCCGTCCCCGATCCGGCCGCCGCCGGCGATCTGCTCACCCTCGCCGAGCTGGTCACCCGCCGGAACCGCTGACCTGCCCCGCACACACCGGGTTCCCCCCGGTGTCGCGGGGCTGCGGCCTGCCTGCGGCCTGCCTGCGGGCTCCCCCGGGCCGTCTGCGGACCGGATGAGGATGTCCACAGAATTCATCTGTCACACAACGGGTACCCCAGCGCGTCAATGAGGTGTACGCACCGACGGGGGGAGACCTGATGGCAGGCAAGGCAGCGGACTTCCTGGAGTTCGCATCGACCCGTACCGGTCACCTCTTCAGGTCGGCGTGCCTGCTCACCGGCGGTGACACCCACCTCGCCGAGGACCTGGTCCAGGAGACCCTCGGCCGGATGTACGTGGTCTGGCGCAGGATCTCCCGGATCGACAACCCGGCCGCCTATGCGCAGACCGTCCTGGTGCGGACCTTCCTCTCCCATCAGCGGCGGCGCAGCAGCGGGGAGCGCCCGGTGAGCACCCTGCCGGAGGCAGCAGCGGCCGAGGGGGACGCGGCACTGCGGCTGGCCCTGCTGGACGCCCTCTCCCGGCTCTCCCCCCGCGACCGCGCGGTGCTGATCCTGCGCTACTGGGAGGACCGCTCCATCGAGGAGACCTCGGAGGCGCTGCGCGCCAGCTCGTCCGCGGTCCGCACCCGCAGCACCCGCGCCCTGGGCAGGCTCCGTACCCTCCTCGGCGGCAGCCTGGCCGAGTTCGCCGGCCGCTGACCTCCGCGCGCCCCACGCAACCCCCCGCGCACCGCTGACCCGAAGTTCTCTCTCCCCGGCCCCGATTGACGAAACGGCGGTTCATCATGCCCATGGACGGCTCCTCCTTCGAGGATGAACTCGGTCAGGCCCTGCGTCGCACCGGAGACGCATTCCAGGCGGACAGCCACGCCTTGGTCTCGGCGGGCGTCGCCCGTGGCCGCCGAATCCGGCGGCGGCGCAGAGCGGGGATCGCGGGCGGGGTGACCGCGCTCGCCCTGGTGGGCGTCGGCGGCGCGGTCGTCCCGGGCCTGATGTCGTCCGGCAGCCCCGCGAGTGCGCCCACGGCGGTGGCCTCCTCCGTGCAGGCGGCGGCTTCGACGCCCTCTCGCCCGGCCGGCCGTTCGGTCTCCGACAAGGAGATGGTCCGCCTGCTCCGTGGGCTGCTCCCGAAGGGAAAGGTGTCCGAGACGTCCGGGCGCGGGGTGAGCAGCGACCAGAAGACGCCCTTGGGGGCGTCCGCCCAGGCGGTGTTCGACGACGGACAGGGCGCGGCCCAGGTGGCGGTCCTCCTGAACCGGCAGCCCACTCCCGTCTCCGATGACGACGTGTCCTGCCCCGACAAGGCGCACAACCCCTACGACCAGTGCACCCGGACCCTGCTGCCCGGTGGCCTGGTGCTGGTGGTGGACAAGGGGTACGAGTACGCCGCCCAGCCGGACGGCACCAAGCTGTGGACCGCCACCCTGACCGCCGAGGACGGCCGCCAGATCGCCTTCTCGGAGTGGAACGCCCCTGCGGAGAAGGGCGTCCCGGCCTCCCGACCGGCACCGCCGCTGACGACCGCGCAGATGACCCGGCTGGTCACCTCGGGCGTCTGGGACCGGGTGTTCAAGGCGTTCCCGAGCACGGACAGCGCCCCCACCACGCCCCCGCGCAGCCCCGCCGAGCCGACCAAGCAGGAGATCCTGACCACGCTGAAGCAGCTGCTCCCGGCCGGTCTCAAGGTCTCCGGCGAGGGCGGCCAGGAGACCGGCTACGCGATGCTGACCGTGGACGACGGGCACGGCAGGACCCTGGTGGAGGTCAATGTCCAGCGGTGGCAGCCGGACGACGCTGACTTCGCGGAGCGGTATGCGGGCGGTGGCACCACGCCGGACGGCACCCGCTACACGATCCGGCAGGAAGGCTCCGAGAAGGGCGGGAGCGGCGCGGTCCAGTGGGTGGCCGACACCTTCCGGCCGGACGGCCTGCGGGTCGTCGTGATGGAGCTCAACGCCGCGTCCTATGGCGTGGCCGCCACCCGGGAGACGCCCGCGATCCCGGTGGACCGGCTCAAGGCGATCGCCCTGGACGGTGCCTGGGGGAAGTGACGACCGGCCCCTCGTGCCGGGCCACCACGGGAGTGTCAGAGGCGGCTGGCACAGTGGGGGCATGCCGGAGGTGGAGCGGGGCGCCGTGGAGCGCCTGGTCGTGGTGGACGGAGAGCTGACAGGCCAGCTCGACCTGGTCGAGACGCGCCTGCTGGCGCCGCTCGCCGGGCTGGGCACGGCCGACGCCGGTGCGGCGGCGCCGGCGTCGGCCGAGGTGCTGCCGGGGACGGTGCCGGGGGTGCTGCCAGAGGTGCTGCCGGGGGTGCTGGCGGACCGGGCCGGTGCCCTGGCGGCGCTGCGGCGGCTGCGGGCGGCCGTGTCCGGGGCGGAGGTTCGCGGTCCCCGGGTGTGGGCGCCGAACGGGCGGTGGGAGCACGCCGGGCTCCGCCTGGTGCGACTGCCGGCCGCCGATGTGGACCTGCTCTATGCGGCGCTACGGGAGCTCTCGGCGGCCCTCGCCGCCCCGGCCGCCGCCGGGGGTGGGCTCACGCGGCTGCTGGGCCGGCTGGCGGAGGCCACCGGGGAGACCCCGGCCGCGCTGGTCGGCGCGCTGGCCAGGTCGCTGGCCGCCGTCGACCTGGTGCCGGACGCCGACACCGCCGAGCTGGCCCGTGCCCTGCGCGCGTCGGACGGCGACGACATCCGGCTCACCGCCGAGCAGGAGGAGGCATGGCAGCGCCTGGCACACCGGGTGACCATGCTGCTGACCGAGGCGGTGCCGCTGCACCGCTTCCTGGGCTGAGGCGCCACCGGGGCGCGGCTACCGGGTCCGGCGGGGTTGCGGCTAGGGTGCGCAGCGATCGGCCGACCCCAGCCGCCCTGGACGGAGGCGCGTCTTCACATGCAGCAGGACATGACGGCCGGGGGCGCCCTGCTTCCCCGAGTCGGCCACCGGCCCGTTGCCGGGGCGGTGGAGGTATGGCTGCTCGACGCGGCCGGACCCGGCGAAGCCCATGCCGCCGAGCGGCTGGCCGCCATCCTCGCGCCGGAGGAGCAGCAGCGCGCCGCCTCCTTCGTCCGGGCCGCCGACCGCAACCTCTACCTGGTCGCCCATGTGGGGCTGCGCCTGCTCCTGGGGGCCTGCCTGGGCGTGCCGCCCGCGGCCGTCGACCTGCGCCGCGCCCCGTGCCCGCTCTGCGGCGCCCTGCACGGCAGACCCGAGGTGGCGGCCGAACCGGCCCTGCACTTCTCGCTCTCCCACTCGGGCACGGTCGCCCTGTGCGCCGTCGCCGCCGAACCCGTGGGTGTGGATGTGGAGACCTCCCCCGCCGGGGCGTCGGGCGCGGAACTGGCCGGCGCGCTGCATCCCATGGAGCGCCACGCGCTGGCGCTGCTGCCGGAGGAACGGCGGGCCGAGGCGTTTCTGCACTGCTGGGTGCGGAAGGAGGCGTACCTCAAGGGGATCGGGACGGGCCTGGGCATCGACCCGGCCACGATGCGGGTCGGCCTCGGTCCGCAGTACGGCGACCCCGCGCCGCCGTCGCTCGGCGGCTGGACGCTCGCGCCGGTACCGGCTCCCGTCGGCAGCGTGGCCGCAGTGGCGCTGCTGCACGGCGACGCGCCTGCGGTCACGGTACGGCCGCTGCCGCTCGGCGCCGTGGTGGCAGCGGCGGATCGGACGGCCGGAGAATCCGCCTGACGCCTCGCCACCTCGCAGGGCAGCAGCCTCCGGGCGGCTGCCCTGCGGAGGGACTGCCGAGCGGGTCAGACGTTGACCCCGAAGTCCTGCGCGATGCCGCTGAGGCCGGAGGCGTAGCCCTGGCCGATGGCGCGGAACTTCCACTCGGCGCCGTTGCGGTAGAGCTCGCCGAAGACCATGGCGGTCTCGGTGGCGGCGTCCTCGGAGAGGTCGTAACGGGCGATCTCGGCGCCGCCGGCGGCGTTCAGCACCCGGATGTAGGCGTTGCGGACCTGGCCGAAGCTCTGGCCCCGGTTCTCGGCGTCGTAGATGGAGACCGGGAAGGTGATCCGCTCGACCTCGGCGGGCAGCCCGGCCAGGTTGACGTTGATCTGCTCGTCGTCGCCCTCGCCCTCGCCGGTGCGGTTGTCACCGGTGTGGACGACGGTGCCGTCCGGCGTCTGACGGTTGTTGAAGAAGACGAAGTGGCCGTCGGAGACCACCTTGCCGGAGCCGTTGAGCACGATGGCGCTGGCGTCGAGGTCGAAGTCGGTGCCGGTCGTGGTGCGCAGGTCCCAGCCCAGGCCCACGGTGACAGCGGTCAGTCCCGGGGCTTCCTTGGTCAGCGAGACGTTGCCGCCCTTGGAAAGGCTCACAGGCATGGTGGGTGGTGTCCCTTCGTCGTCGTTCCGCAGCCGTGCGAGGGCCGGGCTCGTGCTGCCCGACGCTACCGCCGATCGCGATACCGATGGCAATAACGCGGTAAAGGGGCGGGGTGGTTCCGCAACGGCGGGTCAGATCCGGGGAAAGCGGGACTGAAGCGTCCAGACGGCGGGGTTTCCAGCCAGGTCCGGGTGCATGTCGACGAGGTCGGCCAGTACGTCCTGGAGGAAGTCGCGGGCCTCCCTGCGCAGTTCGGCGTGGCGTACGGCGGCGGGCGGGCCGTCGATCCAGTCCGCGCGGATCTCCACCCAGCCGAATCGGCGGGCGAAGTGCAGCAGATCGGCGGAGTCGGTGAAGTCCAGTTCGGCGGTCTGCACGGTCGACGCGCGGCTGCCCGCCGGGTCGCGGTCCAGTTGCTCGGCGATGTCGCACAGCGCCCAGGCGAAGTCGAGCACGGGGACCCATCCCCAGGCGGTGGAGAGGTCCTGGCCGTCCGCCTCCAGATGGACGTCGCCGCAGAAGAGGTCGCGCCGCAGGGCGCGGATGTCCGCGCTGCGGTAGTCGGTCTGCGGGGGGTCGGGGAAGCGGGGCGACAGCGAATAGCCGAGGTCGATCACCCGTCCATTCTCGCGGGCCGCCGCCGTCCTCCGGCCACCGGCCCCGGGGGCGGACCGGGGTGGTGGGGATGGGGTGGGGGACTGGGGCGGTGGGGGTGGGAGTTGGGGACGGTCCGGGACGGCGGGTGGGTTGGGGGCGGCCCGGGACGGCGGGGGTGGGGGTCTGGGGCGGACTTGGATGGTGGGGGAGGGATAGCGCGTGGGACGGTGGGGGTGGGTCGGCGGAGGCCGGGGACGGTGGGAGTTGGGGACTGTCCGGGACGGCGGGGGAGGGGCGGCCGGGGACGGCCGGGGACGGCTGGGGGAGGTGGCCGGGCGGCCCGGGGATAACCGGGTGACCGGAGGCGGTGGGCGCGGGATCATGGGTGCATGCCTGAGCCCATCCGCGTCCGGGGTTCGGTGGTCATCCCCGACGCCGAGCTCCAGTGGCGCTTCTCCCGCTCGTCCGGTCCCGGCGGGCAGCATGTCAACACCTCCGACAGCCAGGTCGAGCTCCGCTGGGACCTCGCCGCCTCGGAGGCCCTTCCCCCGGTGCTCAAGGACCGGGCGCTGGCCCGGCTGGCCGGGCGGCTGCTGGACGGCCGGTTCATCGTCGTACGGGCCTCCGAGCACCGCTCGCAGTGGCGCAACCGGGAGGCGGCGGCAGCCAGGCTGGGGGCGCTGCTGGCGCAGGCGACGGCGCCGCCGCCCAAGGCACGGCGGGCCACCCGGCCCAGCCGGGGCATGGTGGAGCGGCGGCTGGAGAACAAGCGGCGGCGCTCCGAGCTGAAGCGCGGCCGGGGCCGTGGCGCGGGCGGCTGGGACGGGTAGCCCGCCGGGCCCGCCCGCGCGTGCGGTTCACGCCGAGGGCGAGGGCGAGGCTCAGCCGAGGGTGCGGTAGCCGCCCCGGAAGTAGAGCAGCGGCCGGGCGTCGGGCGAGGGGACCCGCGCGGACAGCACCCGGCCGATCAGCAGCGTATGGTCGCCGGCGGCTATCCGCTGCTCGGTGGCGCACTCCACGGTGGCGAGCGCCCCTTCGATCAGCGGGGCGCCGCTGGCCTCGCCCCGCCGGTGCGCGGTGTCGGCGAAGAGCAGGCGGTCGCTGAGCCGCCCCTTCATGGCGAACCGGGAGGCGACATGGCGGTGGCCGTCGTCCAGCACCGAGACCGCCCAGCGGTCGACGCGGCCGAGCAGCTCGTCCATCCGGGAGTCCTCGCGGACCGAGACCAGCACCAGCGGCGGCTCCAGGGAGACCGACAGGAAGGCGGTGGCGGTCATCCCCACGTCGGAGCCGTGGGGGCCGTCCTCGGGGTCGTGTGCGGCCAGCAGCACCACTCCGGCGGCCAGCCGGGAGAGGGCCGCCCGGAACTCGTCCGGGGTCGCCTCCAGGGCGTCCATGCGGATGCGGGAGTCTCCTGGCTGCTGTGTCACCCTTCCAGGATGGCGGGTCCGTGGATCCTCCGGGGCGGCGGGTGGGGCTTCCTGGGCACTCTGCGGGGCGTTGAACACCTGTCGCACGCTAGTCGGCCACCGGGGAGTACCGCATCGGGCCCCGGTCGTAGGACCGGGAGGGACCTTGGTCGGACGGGGGGCAATCCGTGACGCACGGGTCGGAACGGGCGGCCCCGCCTCCGGGCTCACTCTCGGAGGTGAAGGCAAGGGGTCTGCTCGGCGGCTGTTGGCTTCAGGTCTTGGAGGGTATGACCGAAGGGAGGGATGCCCTGACTGCACAGTTCTGCGGACACGTTGTCCGGATGTATTCGTTATGCATGCCTACTCGCTGTGTGATTTGGGTCACAAGTGGCAGTCTTTCGCTGACCGAGCGTGCCGAACGATGTGCTCCCTGTGATTCAGTTCTTCTGGCAATTGGACGATAACCATTCAAGAACCAACCAAGGCGCTAGCAGTCGAGGACTCGGGGAGACCCCGCATGGAAGCCGAGTCGGAGCCGTATGTCCGCCTGGCGACCCTGCGCACCTTGCACAGGGTCGTGGCGGACCTGAACGCTGCCCGGAGCCTGGCCGGGACTCTCCAGGCCGTGGTCGAAGGCGCTGTCACCGGCATGGGTTTCGACGCCGCCGCCGTCAGCCTGGTGCGTCCGGACGGCGACCTGGTGGTCGCGGCCGTCTGGGAGTTGGAGGAGACCGAGTGCGGCGGCCCCTCCGTGCTGCTCGGCCAGGTCGGGTCGCGCGAGTCCTGGGAGCGGCTGCTCAACGTCGGCGACCACTGGGGCACCCTGCGCTTCGTCCCGTACGA
Source organism: Peterkaempfera bronchialis (assembly GCF_003258605.2). NCBI lineage: Bacteria > Bacillati > Actinomycetota > Actinomycetes > Kitasatosporales > Streptomycetaceae > Peterkaempfera > Peterkaempfera bronchialis. Next base: position 2,951,840 of record NZ_CP031264.1, on the reverse strand, counting down.
CCGGGGCTGGGCCGTCGGCCATGACATCCCCAGCTGGACCGGCGACGGGCCGCTGCCCTTCGACGAGTCCGACTGGCACCCTGCCGACGGGCTGCTGGCGCCCATGTACAGCCCCGGCGGGGAGCTGCTGGGCATCCTCTCCGTGGACCGGCCGCGCAACGGCAAGCGGCCCGGCGCCTGGACCCGTGAGGCGCTGGAGATGTTCTCTCTTCAGGCGTCCATCGCCATCGGCAATGCACGTCTACGCGCGGAGATGCAGCGGGCCCTCGCCCGGCTGGAGAAGGAGCAGCAGGCCCTGCGGGCCAGCGAGGAGAGTTTCCGGCAGGCCTTTGAGTACGCGCCCAGCGGCATGGCCATCACCGAACTGCACGGCCTCGGGCGGGGCAAGCTCTCCCGGGTCAACGACGCCCTCTGCCGGCTGCTGGGGCGACCGCGCTCCGTGCTGCGCCGGCAGAGCTTCGCGGACCTGGTGCACCCCGAGGACCGGGGGCTGCTGGAGCGCACCAGCGCCGAGGGCGGCCGGGCCGAGCTGAGACTCTCCCGGAGAGACGGCAACTACCTCTGGGTCTGCCTGCGCAACTCCGTGGTCGCGGACGCCGCTGAGGGCCCGCGCTTCCTGCTCACCCATGTCGAGGACATCGAGGAGCGCAAGCGCCACGAACTGCAACTCGCCCACCGGGCCAGCCATGACGCGCTCACCGGACTGCCCAACGGCGCCGAGCTGCGCACCCGGCTGAGCCGGCGGCTGTGCAGCCTGCCGCAGGGCCCCGGCGGGGCGGCGGCGCACGGCGCCGCCCTCGGCGGGGTGGGCGTCTCGCTCGGCGAGAGCGTGGGGGCCGCCCTCGGGTTGGGCCCGGGCGCGGAGTTCGAGGCCGTCATCGGCGCGGATCTGGCGGTGCACGGCTACGGCGCCCCGGAGGGCTACGACCTGAACGCCTACGACCCGCACTACGGCTACGACCATGTGCACGCGGTGGTGCCGGACGCCGTGGTCGCCGACGGGCCGCACTCCGGCGGCCCCGCCAAGGGCCTGGCGGTGATCTTCTGCGACCTGGACGGCTTCAAGTCGATCAACGACCGCTTCGGCCACAACGCGGGCGACGCGGTCCTGGTGGAGGTCGCCCAGCGGCTCCAGCACGCCGTCCGCGAGGGCGACACGGTGGCCCGGCTCGGCGGTGACGAGTTCGTGGTGCTGGCCGACGGCATCGGCCGCGACGAGGCCAAGGACCTCGCCGGGCGGCTGCGGATGGCCATCATCCCGCCGATGCGGATCGACGGGCGGGCGATGCGGGTCGGCGTCTCCCTGGGCATCGGCTGGGCGGGGTGCGGGATGTCCCCCGAGGAGGTCCTGCACACCGCCGACGAGCTGATGTACGTGGAGAAGCGCTCCCGTGGCGGCTCCTCACGCGGCGCCCGTGGTTCGCAGTCCGGCGGCCCGCGTTCGCACCGCCGGGCGGGCTGACCCACCGCCAACCGCCGACTCCCCCGCTCCGCCGGGGGAGTCGGCGCCGTGGAGCCCGGTGGCCGCCGTCCGGGGCATTCTCGGGCCGTACGGGGGCTTTCGTGCTTGTCACCCGTCCGGGGTAGGGTGCCACGGGTACGGGTGTCCTACCTCTCGACTCGCGGCCAGGTGCCGCGGGGCAAATTGATCATGTGCTCATGCCTGCCGCACCGACTGTCCTCCGACCGCCGCGCACCGGCCTCTCCGCGGGTGAACCGTTCGGCCTCGGCGTGCGTCGTATCAGCGGTGGGGCGTACTTGCAGTAGGGAGTTGACGACCGCATGACGGCCGGCAGCAACGGTGTACCCGAGGACGACGACCCGTTCGGCTACCTGTACCGCCCCTCGGGCGGCGGGGCCGGGAACGAGGGCGTGGACGGGGCTGCCCCGACGGTCGTCCAGCAGCCGGGTGTGCCGCGTACCTCCTACGCCCAGCCGACCCAGGTGGGCCGGGCCCAGTACGGCCAGCGCCCGCCCGCGCAGCCCGCCTACGGCCAGACCGTGCCGCATCAGCACGCCCCCTACGCCCAGCACTCCCGCCCCCAGCCCGGCGCCGACGGGTACGACGGCTATGACGGCCACGACGGCGGCGGCCGGGGTGCGGGCCGGGGCGGCGGAGGGCGCAGCCGTGGTCTGGTCTTCGGCGCCATCGCGGTGGTCGCCGCCATTGTGATCGGCGCCAGCTTCGCCTTCATGAACGACGACGACAAGGGCGACAAGGGCGCGGCGGGCCAGGCCTCGCAGTCCCCGAGCGCCGCCGCCAGCGACTCGGGGGATTCGAGTGCGTCCCCGTCGCCCAGTGCGTCGAGCGAGCCGGTCGCCGACGCCTCGTCACTCCAGGTGCAGGGGGGCGCGCAGGGCAGCGGCATCCAGGGTGCCAAGTCCAGCGACGGCAAGTATGTGACGCTCCAGCAGGGCACTGCCCTCACCTGGAAGGTGCAGCCGCCGTCGGCCGGTCAGTACAAGTTCTGGGTGCACTACGACAACCCGGGCGCCGACGCCCAGGCTGCCGTCTCCATCAACGGCGAGCAGCACGGCGGCGGGATCAAACTCACCAACTGGGCCAAGTCCAGCGACCCGGAGCGGGCCTGGGTCTCCTCCTACTCCTGGCTGAACCTCAAGGCGGGCGCCAACACCATAGTCGTCACCTGCGACAACCCCGGATGCGCGGGGCTGCTGGTCGACAAGGTGGCCATCTCGCCGATGTCGGTCAGCGTGTTCCCTGGCTGACGGCGGATCGGGTCCCCGGACGGTCTGTCCGGGGGCCCGACGTCCGGCGGTGCGTCAGGCCACCTGGGCCGGGGTCAGCCGGTCGGCGCCGGTCACCCAGCGACCGCGCCGCATCACCGCCACCAGGTCGTGGCTCGCGGAGTCCAGCACCACCAGGTCGGCGTACTTCCCGGCCTCCAGTGAGCCGACCTCGGCGGAGAGGCCCAGCAGGGCGGCCGGGTTGGCGGAGAGCGCCCGGACCGCGTCGGTGAGCGAGAGGCCGCCGACCGTGACGGCCCGTTTGAAGGCGGTGTCCAGGGTCAGGGTGGAACCGGCGATGGAGCCGCCCTCGACCAGCCGGGCCACCCCGCCCGCCACCCGGACCTCCAGCGGACCCAGCGGGTAGAGCCCGTCGCCCATCCCGGCGGCTCCCATGGCGTCGGTGATCAGGGCGACCCGGGAGGCACCGGCCGCGCCGAAGGCCAGTTGCAGGACGGCGGAGTGCAGATGGACGCCGTCGTTGACCAGCTCCACGGTGACCCGCTCGTCCTCCAGCAGGGCCACGATCGGGCCGGGGTCGCGGTGGTGGATGGCGGGCATGGCGTTGAAGAGGTGGGTGGCCACGGTGGCGCCGGCCTCGACCGCCTTCAGCGTGGTGGCGTAGTCGGCGTCGGTGTGGCCGACGGCGGCGATGACGCCCAGGTCGGCGAGGAGCCGTACGGACTCCAGGCCGCCGGGTAGCTCCGGGGCGAGGGTGACCATCCTGGCGGCGCCGCGCGCCGCGTGGACCAGCCTGCGGACCACCGCCGGGTCCGGGTCGCGCAGCAGGTCCGGACGGTGGGCGCCGCACCGCTGGTGGGAGATGAACGGCCCCTCGAAGTGGATGCCGGCCAGTACGCCGTCCTCCACCAGCTCGGAGAGGACCGCGGCCTGCCGGCAGAGCTCCTCGATCTCCCCGGTGACGGTGCTCGCCATGGTCGTGGTGGTGCCGTGCTCCAGGTGGGTGCGGGCGGCCGTCAGCGCCTCCTCGGCGACTCCGGAGGCGTACGAGGCCCCGCCGCCGCCGTGCACATGGAGGTCCACGAAGCCGGGGACGACCGTGCGGCCGGTGAGGTCCAGCGCGCCGGGCACCGGGCTCGGCCCGGCCGGTCCGGCGGCGGCGATGCGGCCGCGTTCGACGGCCAGCAGGCCGCCCTCGACAACGCCGGTGGGCAGCACCAGCCGGGCCCCGGTGAGCACGGTGCGGTCCGTGGCAGGAGCGGTGGGGGCGGTCAAGCGGTCACCTCCAGGGAGAGCAGGTCCCAGGCGAGCAGACCCGCGCCCAGGCAGGCGGCGTTGTCCTTGAGCATCGCCGGTACGAGTGCCGGGGCCACCTGGAAGGTGATCCGTTCCGCCACCGCGGCGTGAAGCGGGGTGAAGAGCGTGTCACCGGCCTCGGCCAGTCCGCCGCCGATGATCACCGTCGACGGGTCGAGCAGGCTCTGGCAGATGATGATGCCGTCGGCGAGGGCGTCGACCGCCTGCTGCCAGATGGCGGCCGCCCGGTCGTCGCCCGCCTCGACGGCGCGGGCGCAGTCGGCGGCGTCGGCCTCGGGGTCGCCGACGGCCGCTGCCCAGGCCCGGCTGACGGCGGAGGCCGACGCCAGGGTCTCCAGGCAGCCACGGGCGCCGCAGCCGCACTCCGGTCCGCCGGGGCGCACCACGACATGGCCGATCTCGCCGCCGTAGCCGTGCGCCCCCGCCTCGATCCGGCCGCCGATGCCGATGGCTCCGGCGATGCCGGTGCCCAGCGCCATGAAGATGAACCGGTCGACGCCCCGCCCCGCCCCGATCCGGGCCTCGGCGAGGCCGCCGGAGCGGACGTCATGGCCCAGGGCGACCGGGCAGTCGGTACCGGTCAGGGCGGCCAGCCGGTCGCCGAGCAGCCGGCGCAGCGGGACGTCGCGCCAGCCGAGGTTGGCGGAGAAGACCGCGATGCCGTTCGCCCCGTCGATGGTGCCGGGCACCGCGACGCCGGCGGCGGCGGGCGGGGTGCCGAAGCGGGCCATCCCCTCCTCGGCGAGTTCGGCGGCGAGCCCGAGGATGGCGCCGACGACGGCGTCCGGACCGCGTTCCCGGCCGGTGGGGCGGCGTGCCTGGTGCAGCGGCGTGCCGTCCAGGGCGACCAGCGCGGCTTTCATGCCGGTGCCGCCCACATCGAGTGCGATGACGTGGTTCACGGGGACAGTCTGTCCCGACCAGGGAGGAGAGGTCTAGTCCAGTTATGCAATTGGTCTGGTCCAGGTGTCGTGTGGACTACTCGCCGAGGCGTCGGCGGTCTGTCATGATATGCCCGATTGGTCGTTGCGCGGGATGCAATGAAGCTCAGCGATTCGATAACTGGTGTAGACCTCTCCGAGGTGCGGGGAGCACGCTGGCCGACACACCGGGCCTGGCCAGGACAAGGGCCCGCAGGCGCAAAAAGGCGGTAGTTGCATGAACCGGCGTGTGGTCAGCCTCTCGGCGATCTGTGCGGTCGGCGCGCTCGCGCTGACGTCCTGTAGCAGCAGCGGGGACAAGGGCGGCGGCAAGTCGGCCGACGGATCGGTCACCCTCAAGCTCGTCGCCGCCGACTACGGCGACAAGGCCACCAACGCTTCCAAGATCTACTGGGACGACGTCGCCAAGCGCTTCCACGCGGCCAACCCGAAGATCGCTGTCGATGTCCAGGTCATCAACTGGAACGACATCGACAAGCAGGTCAAGACGATGATCCAGAGCGGCAATATGCCGGACATCCTCCAGACCGGCGGCTATGCCGACAAGGTCGCCGACGACCTGCTCTACAAGGCGTCCGATGTGCTCTCCGCGGACACCCAGGCCAACTTCATGGAGACCTTCGCCAAGGCCGGCCAGGTCGACGGCACCCAGTACGGCATCCCGTTCGTCTCCTCCGCCCGCGCCTTCTTCTACAACAAGAAGATCTTCTCCCAGGCCGGGATTGCCGCGCCCCCGAAGACCTGGGACGAGGTCAAGGCCGACGCCCGGATCATCAAGGACAAGAAGCTCGCCGCCACCCCCTACGCCCTGCCGCTGGGCCCGGAGGAGGCCCAGGGCGAGGGCATGATGTGGGAGCTGGGCAACGGCGGCGGCTGGACCGACTCCGCGGGCAAGTACGCCATCAACAGCCAGGCCAACATCGACACCTTCAGCTGGCTGAAGTCCAACCTGGTGGACCCGGGCCTCACCTACGCCAACCCGGCCACCACCGACCGCAAGACCGCCTTCGCGGACTTCGCGGCGGGCAAGGTCGGCATGCTCAACGGCCACCCCTCGCTGATCCAGATGGCCAAGGACGGCGGCATCGACTACGGGGTGGCGCCGATCCCCGGCAAGACCGGCCCGCTCTCCAACACGCTCGGTGTCGCCGACTGGCTGATGGCCTTCAAGAAGAACGGCCACCAGGACGAGATCAAGAAGTTCCTGGACTTCGCGTACACCAAGGACAACACGCTGAAGTTCGACGAGATGTACAACCTGATGCCGGTCACCAAGGACACCCTCCAGGCGATGACCGGCAGCGGCACCCACAAGGACCTGGAGCCCTTCTTCGCCCTGCTGCCGAACGCCTCCTTCTACCCCCTGGGTGACACCGCCTGGGACGCGGTCTCCGCCGAGATCAAGAAGAGCGGCGGCACCGCGATCAAGGACGACCCGGCGAAGGTCCTGGGCGACCTCCAGAAGAAGGCCGAGGACGCGGTCGCGGACAAGTAGTCGGCCAGGACCGGCCCCGGCGCCCGCACACTCGGCGCCGGGGCGGTCCCGCGCCCCGCCCCCGCACCCCTTTCTGCCCCGACACCGCACAGCCCCGGACCTCGGGAGATTCACCGTGTCACTCAAGACCGCCTCGCCGGGCCGGCGCCGCCCCGGCCTCGCCAGGCTCGGCCCGCTGCCGTGGATCGGCCCGGCCGTACTGCTGATCCTGATCGTGGTCCTCTGGCCCGTCTACGAGATGGTCCGCACCTCGTTTCTGAAGATCAGCACCAGCGGCTTCGTCCGAGGCTCGGCCGGCACCGACAAGTACCGGAAGCTCTTCGACGAGCCCGACTTCGGCCATGTCCTCACCTGGACGGTGATCTGGACGCTGGTCGTGGTCGGGCTGACCATCCTGGTCTCGCTCGCCCTGGCCCAGCTGTTCAACCAGAACTTCCCCGGACGCCGCATCACCCGCTGGGCGCTGATCGCCCCCTGGGCGGCCTCCGTGCTGATGACCTCCATCGGCTTCAAGTGGATGCTCAACCAGACGGCCGGCGTCCTCAACACCCTGATGACCGACCTCGGCCTGATCGACAACCCCAGGGACTGGCTGGGCGACCCCGCCACCGCCTGGCCGTGGATGATGTTCGTGGCCGTCTTCGTCTCGCTGCCCTTCACCACCTACACCCTGCTGGCCGGACTCCAGACGGTCCCCGGCGAGGTGTACGAGGCGGCCAAGGTCGACGGCACCTCCAGCTGGCAGACCTATCTGCGGATCACCCTGCCGCTGCTGCGGCCCGCGCTGCTGGTCGGCGTGGTGATCAACCTGATCAATGTCTTCAACTCCTTCCCCGTCATCTGGGGGATGACCCAGGGCGGCCCCGCCAGCGACACCGCCACCACCACGGTCTTCATGTACCAGCTGATGTCCACCGACATGGGCGAGTCCGCCGCGATGTCGGTGGTCAACTTCGCCCTGGTCGTCGTCATGGTGCTGCTCTTCCTCAGGGTCAGCCGCTGGAACCAGGAGGAGGACCGATGAGCACCCCCGCCGCCACCGTCACCACCCCCGCCCGCCGGTCCGCCCCGGCCGCCGCCGGCAGCGCGCCCCGGCGGACCGTCCGCCCCCGTACGGTGATCATCGCCGGGCTGGCCTGGCTGCTGGCCGCCGTCTTCCTGCTGCCGTACCTGGAGATGGTGGTCACCGCCGTCCGCCCGGCGGGCGAACTGCGCGACGCCACCTACCTCCCGGGCCACTTCCAGTGGTCCAACCTGATCGACGTCTGGCGCGAGTCCAACCTCGGGTCCAACCTCAGGGTCACCCTGCTGGTGGCCGGCGGCTCCACGCTGCTGGTGCTGCTGGTGGCGCTGCCCGCCGCCTACTACACGGCGCGCACCCGGTTCCGTGGCCGCACCGTCTTCCTGCTGCTGGTGCTGGTCACCCAGATGTTCCAGCCGACCTCGCTGCTGGTGGGCCTGTACCGCGAGTTCTACCAGTTCGACATGCTCAACTCGGTCTGGACGCTGATCCTCTGCAACGGCGCCTTCAACCTCGCCTTCGCCATCTGGATCCTCACCGCCTACATCGGCTCCATCCCGGTGGAGCTGGAGGAGGCCGCCATGATCGACGGCCTCGGCCGGATCGGCGCGCTCTTCCGGGTCACCCTGCCGCTGGCCATGCCCGGCGTCGTCACCGCCGTGATCTTCACCTTCATCGCGGCCTGGAACGAGTTCGTGATGGGCCTGACCCTCTCCACGGTCCCCGACAGCCAGCCGCTCACCGTCGGCATCAACAGCTTCGTCGGCAACTACACCGTGCAGTGGAACTACCTCTTCGCCGGGTCCGTGGTCGCCATCGTCCCGGTGGTCATCCTCTTCGCCTTCATCGAACGCCATGTCGTCTCCGGCCTCACCGCCGGCTCCGTCAAGTGATCTGACGTTCCGTCACCACCGTGCCGCCCCGGGCCGATCCGGGGCGGCACGGCCGTTCACTCCAGGGTGATCTGGTACACCTTGCGCAGCGTCTCATGGACCGTCCACCGGGTCCGGTCGCCGGCCCGCAGCACCGCCGCGTCACCCGGCCCGACCTCCAGCACCGGCCCGTCCTCCACCTCGATGGTGGCCCGGCCGCTGACCACCACAAAGAGCTCATCGGCCTCGGTGTCGGTCACCACCCCCGGGGTGATCTGCCAGATCCCCCGGACCAGCCGGCCGTCCGGCGACTCCCACAGCACCTTCCCCGACACCTCAGGACTGCCGGAGACGATCTGGTCCGGCGGCAGCGGGTCCGGCTCCAGTTCCAGCTCGGGGACATGGACGGCGAAGCTCAGCGGTGGTGCGATGCTCATGCGCGGAGGCTAGCCCGGCCCCGCGCCGCCCGGCAGTGGCAGAGTGCGTCACAGGCGGCGGGCAGAATGACAGGTCGTATCGTCGGAACGGGAGGAGGCCCGGATGGACGCTTCACCCCTCAGCGACCGCGACCGCGCCATCCTCGCCCTCGAAGGGCGGTACTGGCGCACCCCCGGCGCCAAGGAGCAGGCCATCAGGGAGCGGCTCGGCCTCTCCCCGGCCCGCTACTACCAACTGCTGGGCGGCCTGCTGGACCGCCCCGAGGCCCTCGCCCACGCCCCGGTGCTGGTGAACCGGCTGCGCCGGATCCGCGAGGCCCGCCGCAGCCGCCGCTGACCCCGGATCCGCCGCCGCCGCATCGGGCGTGGGCCGGGCCGCCCCCGGGTAGGGTCGCCGGCATGGGCATCCCCGAGCCGACCACTGCCGCCGGTGCGAAGGGTCTCGCCGCGCTGATCGCGGACCCGTCGCACGCCGTCGTCGCCCTCGACTTCGACGGCACCCTCGCCCCCATCGTCCCCGACCCCGACCAGGCCCGCGCCCACCCCGGCGCCGTCGCCGCCCTCGCCCGGCTCGCCCCGCTGGTGGGCGCGGTCGCGATCGTCACCGGCCGCCCGGCCGGGGTGGCGGTGCGGTACGGCGGCTTCGCCGGCGTGGCCGGACTGGAGCACCTGGTGGTCCTCGGCCACTACGGCGCCGAGCGCTGGGACGCCGTCACCGGCGAGGTACGCGCCCCCCGGGTCCACCCCGGCGTGGCGGCGGTCCGCGCCGAACTGCCCGGCTTCCTGGACCGGATCGGCGCCTGGCAGGGCACCTGGGTGGAGGACAAGGGCCGCTCGGTCGCCGTCCACACCCGCCGCACCGAGGACCCCGACACCGCCCTGGAGCAGCTGCGCGCCCCGCTGCTGGCCCTCGCCGACCGGCACGGCCTGGTGGGCGAGCCCGGCCGGATGGTGCTGGAGCTGCGCCCGCCCGGCGTCGACAAGGGCGCCGCGCTCTCCGGCTTCCTGCATGAGCGGGGAGCCCACGCGGTGCTCTACGCCGGCGACGACCTGGGCGACCTGGCCGCCTATGCCGCCGTGGAGAAGCTGCGCGGCGAGGGCGTGCCCGGCCTGCTGGTGTGCAGCGCCACCGAGGACGGCGAAGCCCCCGTCCGGGAGCTGGCCGACCGCGCCGACCTGGTGGTGGCCGGCCCGGCCGGCCTGGTCGCCCTGCTGGACGCGCTCGCCGACGCGATGGGGGCGCCCGGCTGAGTACGCCGCCGGGGCACCCCACCATGTGCGGGTACTGCTCAGGCCAGGGCGTGCAGCTGGTCCAGGAACCACTGCTGAGGCGGCAGCGCGGTCGCGGCGGCGGCCAGCCGCTTGCAGCGGTCGGTGCGCTCGGCGATCGGCATGGTGAGCGCGGTGTGCAGCGCCTCCGCGGTGGCGACCACGTCATAGGGGTTGACCGTGACCGCGTCCTCGCCGAGTTCGGCGTAGGCGCCGGCCTCCCGGGAGAGCACCAGGGCGCAGCCGCCCTCGGAGACCACCGGGATCTCCTTGGCGACCAGGTTCATGCCGTCCCGGATGGGGTTGACCAGCGCCACGTCGGCCAGCCGGTAGGCCGCCAGCGACCTCGGGAAGTCGTCCTGGACGTGCAGGATCAGCGGCTGCCAGCTCTCGGTGCCGAACTCGTCGTTGATCTCCTGGGCGACCCGCTGCACGGCCGCCGTGTACTCCCGGTACTCCGGCAGGTCGTGCCGCGAGGGGTAGGCGAAGGCCACATGCACCACCCGGTCGTGCCACTCCGGGCGGGTGCGCAGCAGATGCCGGTAGGCGAGCAGCCCCCGGACGATGTTCTTGGACAGCTCGGTGCGGTCCACCCGGACCACCACCCTGCGGTCGCCGACGGCCTCCCGCAGCCCGGCCAGCCGGGAGTCCACATCGGCGCGGTGGGCCCGCTCGCGCAGGAAGTCGGCGTCGGCGCCCAACCCGTGCACCCCGAGCCGGGTGGTCCGGCCGCCGTACACCACCTCCAGGTCGCCGTCGGCCGGCCGCCGCACCTCGGCGCCCAGCACCGAGGCGCAGCAGTCGGCGAAGGCGTCCGCCCAGCGGCGGGTGAGGAACGCCGCCCGGTCGGCGCCCAGGATGCCGGTGAGCACATCCCGCGCCACGTCGTCGGGCAGCATCCGGTAGTACTCCGAGGGCGCCCACGGGGTGTGCGAGAAGTGCCCGATCCGCAGGTCCGGGCGGCGCTCCCGGAGCAGGCTGGGCACCAGCGACAGGTGGTAGTCCTGCACCAGCACCGCCGCGCCCGGCGCGGCCTCCTCGGCCAGCGCGTCGGCGAAGGCGGTGTTGTACGCCTCGTAGGACGCCCACTCCTTGCGGAACCGCTCGTCGAAGTTGGGCGCGGTCGGGGTGTTGTACAGCAGGTGGTGGACGAACCAGAGCGTGGAGTTGGCGATGCCGTTGTAGGCGCGGGCGAAGGTGCCCGGGTCGATGTCCAGCATCCGGACGTTCTGGCCGCCACCCGCCGCCCCGGGAAGCGCCGTGAATCCGGCTCGGTCCAGCCGCCCGCCGGGGGCCTGCCGGGCCGCCGTGCGGTCGCCCTCGGTGAGCGCCGCGCAGACCCAGACGGCGTCCGCGTCCTCGATGGAGGAGAGCCCGGAGACCAGCCCCCCGCCGCCCCGTTTGACCGACAGCGCCCCGTCGTCCTCGACCGTGAAGGAGAGCGGCCCTCTGTTGGAGGCGACGAGTATGGATCCGCTGCCGGTGGCGGCGGTCGGGCGATCGCGATGTGCTTCGGTCTCGGCCATGCCCCGTACCTTGCCGGGCGGGTCTCCCGGCAAACCAGCCGCTACGCCGCGCGGCGGGCCCGGTACTCAGGGACACTGGTCATCGGCGGCCGCTCCAGGGCCGGTACCGCGTGGGTGTGCGGGGCGAATCCGCCGCCCTGGCCGGGCCGCTCGGCCGCCGTGCGGGAGAACTGGGTGAGCAGCGGCCGCACCAGGTCGTCCTCGCCCTTCAGCCGGCCGGTGCGGACCAGCCGCTCCAGCGCGGTGCGGTAGATGGTCGCCGCCATCCGGCCGAGGGCCTGCCCGTCCTGGTGGCGGTGGTGGCGTACGCCGACGTCCACCTGGGCCAGCGCGTCCAGGCCGGCCTCGCCCAGCGCGTCCACCAGCAGGCCCAGCTCCACGCCGTAGCCGGTGGGGAAGTGCAGCCGCTCCAGCAGCGACCGGCGGGCCGCGTACTCGCCGCCCAGCGGCTGGACGAACCCGGCCAGCTGCGGCCAGTGCAGATTGAGCAGCGGCCTGGCCACCAGTTCGGTCACCCGGCCGCCGCCGGCCGGGACCACCGCGCCCTCGGTCTCCAGCGGCCGGTCGTACATCGCCTTCACCAGCTGGAGGTCCGGGTCGGTCAGCAGCGGGCCGACGATCCCGGAGACGAAGTCGGCGGAGAACTCCCGGAGGTCGGCGTCCACAAAGCAGACGATCTCGCCGCTGGTCACCAGCAGCGACCGCCACAGCACCTCGCCCTTGCCCGGCACCGACGGCACTCGGGGGAGTATCGCGTCGCGGTGCACCACCCGCGCCCCGGCAGCCGCCGCCACCTCGGCCGTGCGGTCGCCGGACCCGGAGTCCAGCACCACCAGCTCGTCCACCAGCGGCACCCGCTCCATCAGCTCGCGGCGGATCACCGAGACGATCCCGCCGACGGTGGACTCCTCGTCCAGCGCGGGCAGGACCACGCTGATGGTTCCCGCCGCCCCCGCCGCCTCCTTGGCCGCGCACAGGGTGCGCAGCGGCCGGTCGGCGGCGGACCAGGACCGGCGGCGCAGCCAGCCCTCCACCTCGTCGAGCACTCGGTTCTCTCCTGTCACGGCGGTCCTATGATCCATCTCGCGTGGCGGACGGCTCCCTGGAGGGCCGGGTCCGTCGGTTACAGTCTTGGACAAGCGATACGACCATCGCATGCCGGGGTCGATTGCTGACAAATGCGTCCTCAGGACGCCATAGAGCTCATCCAGAGGGACAGAGGGAACGGCCCGACGAAGTCCCGGCAACCCTCCCACCGGCTTCGCCCGTCATCTGCGAGGCCCCGGTGGGCAAGGTGCCAATTCCGTCCTGCGGCGAGATGCGCCGCAGGGAAGATGAGGAGAGAGGCCCTCGCCCATGGCTGTGCAGACCGTCGCACCCGCTGCGGACACCCCCACCGTCGATCTCGGTCCCGCCGTCGCGCTCTCCTGTCGCGAATGCGGCGCCCGGTCCCCGCTCGGCCCCAGCTTCGCCTGTCCGGAGTGTTTCGGGCCGCTGGAGATCGCGTACGACCTCCCGAGCGGCGACCCCGAGGCCCTGCGCAAGCAGATCGAGGCCGGCCCCACCAACATCTGGCGGTACGCTCCGCTGCTGCCCGTCCCCGCGGATGTGGCCTCCCTCCCCGGCCTCAACCCGGGCTGGACCAAGCTGGTCCGGGCCGACAACCTGGCGGCCGAGCTGGGCGTCACCGGCGGCCTGCACATCAAGGACGACTCCGGCAACCCGACCCACTCCTTCAAGGACCGGGTCGTGGCCATCGCCGTCCAGGCCGCCCGCACCTTCGGCTTCACCACCCTCTCCTGCTCCTCCACCGGCAACCTGGCCGGTGCGGTCGGCGCTGCCGCCGCCCGGGCGGGCTTCCGCTCCTGCGTCTTCATCCCGCACGACCTGGAGGCCGGCAAGGTCGTCATGGCCGCCGTCTACGGCGGCGAGCTGGTGGCCATCGAGGGCAGCTACGACGACGTCAACCGCTTCTGCTCGGAGCTGATCGGCGACCCGGTCGGCGAGGGCTGGGGCTTTGTCAACGTCAACCTCCGCCCCTACTACGCCGAGGGCTCCAAGACCCTGGCGTACGAGATCTGCGAGCAGCTCGGCTGGCGGCTGCCGGACCAGATCGTGATCCCGGTGGCCTCCGGCTCCCAGCTCACCAAGATCGACAAGGGGCTGAAGGAGCTGATCGCCCTCGGCCTGGTCGAGGAGAAGCCGTACCGGATCTTCGCCGCCCAGGCCACCGGCTGCTCGCCGGTCGCCGCCGCCTACAAGGCCGGCCATGACGTGGTGCGCCCGGTGAAGCCGGACACCATCGCCAAGTCGCTGGCGATCGGCAACCCCGCCGACGGCCCGTACGTCCTGGACATCGCCCGCCGCACCGGCGGCGCCGTGGAGGACGTCTCGGACGCCGAGGTGGTCGACGCCATCAAGCTGCTCGCCCGGACCGAGGGCATCTTCGCCGAGACCGCCGGCGGCGTCACCGTCGGCGTGCTGCGCAAGCTGCTGGAGAAGGGCCTCCTCGACCCCGCCGCCGAGACCGTGGTGCTCAACACCGGCGACGGACTCAAGACCCTGGACGCGGTCGCCGGCACCGGCCCGACCGCGACCATCCGCCCCACCCTTGCTTCGTTCCGAGAGGCTGGCCTCGCATGAGCGTCAACGTCCGCATCCCCACCATCCTGCGCACCTACACCGGCGGCGCCGCCGAGGTGACCGCCGAGGGCACCACCCTCGCCGAGGTCATCGACCACCTGGAGGCCAACCACACCGGCATCCGGGCGCGGCTGCTGGACGACGCGGGCAAGCTGCGCCGCTTTGTGAACGTCTATGTCAACGACGACGATGTGCGGTTCGCCGAGGGGCTGGGGACCGCCACCCCGGACGGCATCGGGATCTCCATCATCCCGGCCGTCGCCGGCGGCTGCTGAACGTCGAATTCCGGCCGGGCGCCGGTCCGCGGTCAATCGATCGCGGACCGGCGCCCGGCCGCTTTTCGCGGGTCTGCGGTGGCCATGCGCTGCTTATGGGCGGAGAGGACCTGTGAGGATCGTGTGGCCCGGGCACGTCCATCCACCGGAAGCGCGATAGAGTGGGCTCCGGTCGGCGGTGGCTTGTTCCATGGCATACGACATGGACGGCCCCACCTGTTTCTGTACCGCCACCGTGCATTCCAAACCTCTCGACCTCTCCGCACGGCAGCACGTCCGCTCTTTGAGACGGGCGCCCGTCACGCACGCCCTGACTGCCGTGGCGCGTCACAATTCTGGGCGCGAATTGTCGCGCAGGTCCGCTATGTCCGGCCCGTATTGCCTTCCGCTGCGGGATTTGCCCCGGAACACCCGTTAGCGCACTTCCGGATTTCTCGTCCATTTGCTCTGTTGCACAGGGCATCGATGCGGATACATTCAGCCGCGGTCGACACGCTCACCCGCATGGGCTCTGCTTCGGGGGGGCCGAGGTGGGCGGTCGTCCCGGGTCCGCGGAGTGCGGGTCCGTGAAAGGGCCAGTACTAGGGGAGTTTGGAATGGCTCAGGGCACCGTCAAGTGGTTCAACGCGGAGAAGGGGTACGGCTTCATCGCGGTCGACGGTGGTGCGGACGTGTTCGTCCACTACAGCGCGATCCAGATGGACGGCTACCGCACCCTCGAGGAGGGCCAGCGGGTCGAGTTCGAGATCTCGCAGGGCCAGAAGGGCCCGCAGGCGGACATGGTCCGTCTCGCCGGCTGACCGCCGGCCGTCTCGTCTGCGACCACGGCCACCGACCGGAGAAGCGCCCGGACCGATGCGCCCGGCGGCTGTGACCGCCTCGGCGCCGAAGCGGACCCGGCCAGTGCTCCACACGGTCTTCGCGGGCCCGCACCCGAACACTCGGGTGCGGGCCCGCCGTCGTGTCCGCCCCCGAAACCCCGGCCATTGAGCTTGCACTCCTCGGGGGAGAGTGCTAACTATTGCGTTAGCACTCTGAGGTTGAGAGTGACAGCGGACCGGGTCGGTGAGGCTCCCGGGCGGTGGGGAAAGGACCCACGCGGCCAGGGGCCGTCCGTCGCGGGCGCCACGCGGTCCGGAGCATGCCATCCCTCCCCCAGCCTCTGGCCGGGGGGACCCCCATGGAGGACCATCCCACATGGCCAAGATCATCGCGTTCGACGAGGAAGCGCGCCGCGGCCTCGAGCGCGGGATGAACCAGCTCGCCGACGCCGTCAAGGTCACGCTGGGCCCCAAGGGCCGCAACGTCGTCCTTGAGAAGAAGTGGGGCGCCCCCACGATCACCAATGACGGCGTCTCCATCGCCAAGGAGATCGAGCTCGAGGACCCGTACGAGAAGATCGGCGCGGAGCTCGTCAAGGAGGTCGCCAAGAAGACCGACGACGTCGCGGGTGACGGCACCACCACCGCCACCGTGCTCGCCCAGGCTCTCGTCCGCGAGGGTCTGCGCAACGTCGCCGCCGGCGCCAACCCGATGGCCCTCAAGCGCGGCATCGAGGCGGCTGTCGAGGCCGTCTCCGCCCAGCTGCTTGAGCAGGCCAAGGACGTGGAGACCCGCGAGCAGATCGCCTCCACCGCCTCCATCTCCGCCGCTGACCCGCAGATCGGCGAGCTCATCGCCGAGGCGATGGACAAGGTCGGCAAGGAAGGCGTCATCACCGTCGAGGAGAGCAACACCTTCGGTCTGGAGCTTGAGCTCACCGAGGGCATGCGCTTCGACAAGGGCTACATCTCGGCCTACTTCGCGACTGACCTGGAGCGGATGGAGGCGTCGTTCGACGACCCGTACATCCTGATCGCCAACTCCAAGATCAGCTCCGTCAAGGACCTGCTGCCGATCCTCGAGAAGGTCATGCAGAGCGGCAAGCCGCTGCTGATCATCGCCGAGGACGTCGAGGGCGAGGCCCTGTCGACCCTGGTGGTCAACAAGATCCGCGGCACCTTCAAGTCCGTCGCCGTCAAGGCCCCGGGCTTCGGCGACCGCCGCAAGGCCATGCTGGGTGACATCGCCATCCTCACCGGCGGCCAGGTCATCTCCGAGGAGGTCGGCCTCAAGCTGGAGAACGCCGGCGTCGACCTGCTGGGCCGCGCCCGCAAGGTCGTCATCACCAAGGACGAGACCACCATCGTCGACGGTGCCGGTGACGCCGACCAGATCCAGGGCCGCGTCAACCAGATCCGCGCCGAGATCGAGAACTCCGACTCGGACTACGACCGCGAGAAGCTCCAGGAGCGCCTCGCCAAGCTGGCCGGCGGCGTCGCCGTCATCAAGGCCGGCGCGGCCACCGAGGTGGAGCTCAAGGAGCGCAAGCACCGCATCGAGGACGCGGTGCGCAACGCCAAGGCCGCCGTCGAGGAGGGCATTGTCGCCGGTGGCGGCGTCGCCCTGCTGCAGGCCGGCGTGGCGTTCGAGAAGCTGGAGCTGGACGGCGACGAGGCCACCGGTGCCAACATCGTCAAGGTCGCGCTGGAGGCCCCGATCAAGCAGATCGCGGCCAACGCCGGGCTTGAGGGCGGCGTCGTGGTGGAGAAGGTGCGCAACCTTCCCGCCGGCCACGGCCTGAACGCGGCCACCGGCGAGTACGTCGACCTGGTCGCCTCGGGCATCATCGACCCGGCCAAGGTCACCCGCTCCGCCCTCCAGAACGCGGCCTCCATCGCCGCGCTCTTCCTCACCACCGAGGCCGTCATCGCCGACAAGCCGGAGAAGGCCGCTGCCCCGGCCGGCGGCGGCATGCCGGGCGGTGACATGGACTTCTGATCCGGTCTTCGGATCAGGCCAGTCCTGGAACAGACCGAAGGGCGGCTCCCCGACACGGGGGAGCCGCCCTTCGGTGTGCCCGGCTAAGGGCGGGGAGGGCGACCCTGCCTGCTCCGGGCCAGCGCCTCGCGCAGCCGGCCCCGCGACTCGGTGAGGAGGCGGGCGGCGGTCTCCGGGTCGAGGTCGGCGAGCAGGCAGAGGATGGCGGGCTTCACCTCGCCGCCGGTGGCGGCCAGGGCGGCCGACACCTCCTCGTCGGAGCAGCCGGTGGCCTGGGCGACCAGGCGGTGGGCGCGGGCGCGGAGTTTGGCGTTGGTGGGGCGGAGGTCCACCATCAGGTTCCCGTAGGTCTTGCCGAGGCGGACCATGGTGAGCGTCGAGACCATGTTGAGCACCAGCTTCTGCGCCGTGCCCGCCTTCAGCCGGGTGGACCCCGCGATCAGTTCCGGGCCGGTCGCCACCTCGATGGCGTACGCGGCGGCGGCTGCCAGCTCCGAGCCCGGGTTGCAGGCCAGGCCCACGGTGAGCGCCCCCAGCACGCGGGCGTGCCGGACGGCCGCGACCGCATAGGGGGTGCGGCCGGAGGCGGAGACGCCGATCACCGTGTCATCCGGGCCGATCCGCAGCGCGTCCAGGTCGGCCACCGCCGCCTCGGTGTCGTCCTCGGCCCCCTCCACCGCTGCGGTGGCCGCCGTACGGCCGCCCGCCAGCACCGCCACCACCTGGCCGGGGCCGGTGCCGAAGGTCGGCGGGCACTCGGCGGCGTCCAGCGCCCCCAGCCGCCCCGCCGTGCCCGCGCCGGCGTACACCAGCCGCCCGCCGCGCGCCATCCGCTCGGCCACGGCGTCCACCGCGGCGGCGATCCGTGGGAGGGCGGCGGCCACGGCGGCCGGTACGGAGGCGTCCTCGGCGTTCATCAGCCGGGCGAGCTCGGCGGTGGGGAGCAGGTCGAGGTCGGCCAGGTCGGGGCGGACCGCCTCGGTGGCCAGGGTCTCCAGCCGGGCGCGCAGGCCATCGGGGGTGGGGGGCGGGCCGGAGGGAAGGCCGGAGGGAGGGTCGGGGGGAGGGTCGGTGGGCACCTGGCGACCGTACAACGGTGACGCTTCACCTCGCATGGACCGGGCAGGAGGCCCACGCGGTGAGTGACCGCACGCCGATCCCCGAGGAGGAGAGACCGCCATGGCCATCGCATCGGTGAACCCCGCCACGGGGGAGACGCTCAAGACCTTCGAGCCGATGGGCGACGCGGAGGTCAGGGCCAGGATCGGCCGGGCGCATGACGCCTTCCTCGCGCACCGGCGGACCTCCTTCGCCGAGCGGGCCGAGCGGATGCGCAGGGCTGCCGACCTGCTGGACGCCGAGCGGGACGAGATCGCCCGCACCATGACCGCCGAGATGGGCAAGCCGCTGGTGCAGTCCCGCGCGGAGGCCGCCAAGTGCGCCACCACCATGCGCTACTACGCCGAGCACGCGGAGCTGTTCCTGGCGCCGGAGCTGCTGCCGGACCCCTCCGTGGTCAAGGCGTCCAAGGCGATGGTCCGCTGGCAGCCGCTGGGCGTGGTGCTGGCCGTGATGCCGTGGAACTTCCCGCTCTGGCAGGTGGTCCGGTTTGCCGCACCGGCGCTGATGGCGGGCAACACCGGGCTGCTCAAGCACTCCTCCAACGTCCCGCAGACCGCCCTCTACCTGGAGGACCTCTTCGGTCGGGCCGGCTTCCCCGAGGGGTGCTTCCAGACCCTGCTGATCGGCTCCGCCGAGGTGGAGGCGGTGCTGCGCGACCCCCGGGTGGCCGCCGCGACCCTCACCGGCAGCGAACCGGCCGGCCGCTCGGTGGCCGCCGTCGCCGGTGACGAGATCAAGAAGACCGTGCTGGAACTCGGCGGCAGCGACCCCTATCTGGTGATGCCCTCCGCCGACCTGGACGCGGCCGTCGCCACCGCCGTCACCGGCCGCACCCAGAACAACGGCCAGTCCTGCATCGCCGCCAAGCGCTTCCTGGTGCACCGGGACGTCTACGACGCCTTCGCGGAGCGCTTCACCGAGCGGATGCGGGCGCTGAAGGTCGGCGACCCGATGGACGAGTCCACCGACATCGGCCCGCTCGCCACCGAGCAGGGCCGCGCCGAGGTGGAGGAGCTGGTGGCAGACGCCGTGGCGTCCGGCGCCACCGTGCTCTGCGGCGGCGGGCGTCCGGACGGGCCGGGCTGGTTCTACCCGCCGACCGTGCTCGCCGACCTCACCACGGAGATGCGTATCGCCCAGGAGGAGGTCTTCGGTCCGGTCGCCTCCCTCTACCGGGTCGCCTCCGCCGAGGAGGCCGTCGAGGTCGCCAACGCCACCTCCTTCGGCCTCGGCTCGGCCGCCTGGACCCGCGACCCGGCCGAGCAGGAGCTGTTCACGGCGGAGCTGGAGGCCGGGGCGGTCTTCGTCAACGGCCTGGTCGCCTCCTCTCCGCAGCTGCCGTTCGGCGGGGTCAAGCGCTCCGGGTACGGGCGGGAGCTGGCCGCGCTGGGCATCCGGGAGTTCTGCAACGCCAAGACCGTCTGGATCGGCTGACCGGCCCGTAGGGGCCCGTAGGAGCGGGGGCCGCGCTGCGGGCAGGGGACAATGGGCGCATGTCCTCCGAGCACAGCCAGCCCGCCGACTCCGCGCTGGAGGCGGCGCTGCACAGCGCACGCGCCCGCATCCTCGCTGACCTGACCGCCCGCGACGTCTGCGACGCCGCCGTGGTCTCCCTGGTGGAGGACGCGGTGGCGCACCGCCGCTGGTGGGTCGAGCAGTGGCCGGACGGCATCGCCTATCTGCTGGGCCTGGTCGCCCAGGACGTCCAGGACGCCCTGCTGGAGGCGTACGGCCGCTGGCCGCTCTGCACCGTGCACGCCGCCGAGGGCGACCCGCACGCCCTCTCCGTGGAGCCCGAACTGGGGCCCGACCCGCACTGGGTCTGCGGCAAGGAGGGCGCGGTGGTGGCCTCGGTCGGCGAGCTGGGCGGGGTCTGACGCCTCAGCTCCGGAGCAGTTCCAGCTCGGTGGCCAGGTTGCGGCGGGCGCGGTCCTCGTAGCGGGCGTGGGCGGTGGCGGTGCGGTAGAGGGCGGGCAGCGCCAGCAGACGGCGCAGCACCGCCGCGCGGCCGGAGCGGAAGACGTCCTCCGGCAGAAAGCCGTACTCCTCCCGGACCGCCGCCGCATAGGCCGCGTACGCCTCCGGGGAGCCGCCCAGGACAGCCAGGTCGGCGTCGCACAGCACCTCGCCGTCGCGGTCGCCGGGGGCCGGGTCATGGGTGGCGGTCAGCCGTACCAGACGGGCGGTCCCGGCGATCCGGGCGGGCGTCAGCCCGGCCTCGGCGAGCGCCCG
This sequence comes from Peterkaempfera bronchialis, assembly GCF_003258605.2. Lineage (NCBI taxonomy): Bacteria > Bacillati > Actinomycetota > Actinomycetes > Kitasatosporales > Streptomycetaceae > Peterkaempfera > Peterkaempfera bronchialis. Next base: position 2,931,161 of record NZ_CP031264.1, on the reverse strand, counting down.
TTCGGCCAGGGCGGCGCTGCGCTCCTCGTTCTCCGAGCGGTCCGGCCGGTAGACGGCGTCGTGGAACCAGGCCGCCAGCCGTACCGTGTCCGCGTCGTCGGCGTGCCCGGCCAGGGTGTCGACCGCGTCCAGTACGGCGGCCAGATGCGCCGTGGTGTGGTACCGCCGCTGCGGCTCGGCCCAGCGGCGCAGCAGTTCCTCGCCGTAGGGGGCGGGGTCCCCGGTGGCGCCGCAGCGGGCCAGCAGGTCGTTCCAGCGGTCCAGCAGGTCGGTGCCCCGGTCGGTGTGCGGGTCGGCGGAGGGATCGCGGTGCGGGTCGGTGGTCATGGCTCCCATGGTGGGGCGACCGGGCTCGCGGCGGGAGGGGTGGGTATGGCAGGCTGTCCCACATGTCTAGACCAATCTTCGAGGTGATCGCCACGTCCGCCGAGGACGCCGTGGCCGCGGTGTCCGGCGGCGCTGACCGCCTTGAGCTGGTCACCGAGATGCACGCCGACGGGCTGACGGTGCCGGTGGAGGTGTTCCGCCGCATCCGCGAGGCCGTGCAGGTGCCGCTGAGGGTGATGCTGAGGCTCCAGGACGGCTTCGCACCGGGGGACCTGGACCGGCTGAGATCGCGGGCCCGGCTGCTCCGCGCCGAGGGCGCCGAGGAGTTTGTGCTGGGCTTCCTCACCCCCTCGGGGGAGGTCGACCTGGACGCGGTACGGGCGGTACTGGACGCGGTGCCCGGCTGCCGCTGGACCTTCCACCGGGCGCTGGACCACGCCGCCGACCGGCACGCCGCCCGCGCGGCCGTGGCCGGACTGCCCGGGCTGGACACCTTCCTCACCGCCGGATCGGCCGCCGGAGTGGAGTCCGGGCTGGAGGTGCTGGCCGCCGAGGCCGGGACCACCGGCGGCCAGCAACTGCTGGTGGGCGGCGGCCTGCGCGCCGAACACGTCCCCGGCCTGCGCGCAGTGGGCCTGGACGCCTTCCACGTCGGCGGCGCCGTACGCGTCGCGGGGTGGGAGTCACCGGTCGACGCGCACCGGGTCCGGATCTGGCGCGACCTCATCGACGCACCCGTCCCCGCCACCGTCTGAACCACGGCGGGAGCGCTCCCGGCCCGGCCCGGCGGACGGCGGTCCGCCGGGCCGGGGCGGATCACCCCAGCTGCGCGGGCAGCGGCTGGGAGTGCACCATCGTCAGACCGGAGACGGCACGGGTGAGCAGCACATAGAGCCGCCGCAGCCCGGTGCGCTCGTCGGGCTCGCCGGCCACCACGGCGGCGGGCTCGTCCAGCACCACCTGGTCGTACTCCAGGCCCTTGGCCAGCGAGGCGGGCACCAGGGTCAGCCGGGCCCCGGCGCTGGTCTCGTCGCCCGGGTCCAGAAACGGCATCCCGGCCGACCGCAGCGCCGCCGCCAGGGACGGGATGCGGGCGTCGGCCGCGATCAGGCCGATGGAACCCTCCCGCTCCAGGGCGTCCCGGCAGGCCGTCACCACGGCGGCGTCCAGCGCCGGATGGCCGGCCGGACCGGCCAGCCCGGCGGCCCGGTCCAGCGCGGCCAGATCCCGTACGGCGCTGTCCTCCGGCAGCTCCGGGAGCGGCACCCGGCGCACCTCCAACGCGCCCGCCGCCTCACGCACCGACGACGCCGGGGCCAGCCCCGGGGCGATCGACGGCAGCAGCCTGGAGGCATAGGTGATCACCTCGCCCGGCACCCGGAAGGACCGGGTCAGCTCGTCCACCACGGCCTCCGGCTTGCCCAGATGGCGCAGCGCCTCCGCCCAGGAGGCCGTCGCCCACGGCGTGGTGCCCTGCGCGATGTCGCCCAGCACCGTCACCGAGCCGGTGGTGCAGCGGCGCCCCACCGCCCGGTACTGCATGGGGGAGAGGTCCTGCGCCTCGTCCAGCACCACATGCCCCAGCGACGGGGTGCGCTGCACCAGGTCGGCGGCCTCGTCGACCAGGACCGCGTCGGCCGCCGTCCACGGTGCGGACTTCACCGAGCGGACCGGACCGGGCCAGCGCACCGCCCGCTGCTCCTCCTCGCTGAGCACGCCGTCCGCGCACTCCGCCAGGAACTCCGCGTCGCCGAGCAGCCGGTACACCAGCTTCACCGGGTCCACCGGCGGCCACAGCTCCTTCACCGCCGCCTTGACCGGCTGCGCGCGGGCCACCGCGTCCTGCACCCGGTCGTCGGGCGCCTCGCCGCCGTTCTCCATCTTCACCAGCACCGCGTGCGCGATCCGCTGCGGCAGCGCCTCCCGGGCCGCGCCGTACCGGATGTCGCGGGAGAGCAGCTCCTCCACGATCTCCTGGAGCTCGTACGCCGGGATGCGCCACCGCCGCGAGCCGCGCACCACCACGCACGGCTCGGTGGGCATCCGTACGCCGGAGCGCACCGCGCGCCGCAGCACCTCGGCCATCCGCGCATCGCCCTTCAGCCGGGCGGACTCGGCCGGGTCGGCGGCCCGCACCGGGACATGGGCGACCAGGTCCTCCACGGTCGCCTGGGCCACGTCCACCTCGCCGAGGGCGGGCAGCACCTGCTCGATATAGCGCAGGAACGACCGGTTGGGCCCGAGGACCAGGGTGCCGGTGCGGGCCAGGCGGTCGCGGTGCGCGTACAGCAGATAGGCCACCCGGTGCAGGCCGACCGCCGTCTTCCCGGTGCCGGGGGCGCCCTGCACACAGACGCTGCCGGTGACGCCGGCGCGGACGATCTCGTCCTGCTCCGGCTGGATGGTGGCGACGATGTCCCGCATCGGGCCGACGCGCGGCTTCTCGATCTCGGCGGCCAGCAGCGCGCTGGCGGTGTCCGCCTCGGCGGGGTCGGTGAGGTGCTCGTCCTCGTACGCGGTCAGCTCGCCGCCGGTGTAGCCGAAGCGGCGGCGGCGCTCCACGCCCATCGGATCGGTGCGGCCCGCCCGGTAGAACGCCTGGGAGACGGGGGCCCGCCAGTCGATCACCAGCGGGTCGCCGTCGGCGTCGTGGACGTGTCTGCGGCCGATGTAGAAGCGCTCGCCCGCCGCGCCCTCGGCCTGCTCGCCGCCGACCGGGTGCCGGTAGTCGAGGCGGCCGAAGAAGAGCGGGGTGTGGGCCAGGTCGGCGAGTGCGGTGACGCGGTTCTCGATCTGCTTGCGGAGTACCTCGGCGGAGACCCAGGTACCGGCGACATCGGTGAGGTCCAGCGACTCGACGTCCTCCCGCATCGCGCGCAGCGCGGCGCGGGAGGAGCGTAGATGGGCCCGTTCGCGCTCCAGTGGGTCGTCGGAGGGTGCGCCGGACGGTGGCGCGGCAGAGGTGGTGTGGGCGTGCGAGGGCACGGCGAAGCCTTCCCGGCTGCGGCGGACCCGGGGGTCCGGGAAGGGAGCGGCCCGGTGCCGCAGCGGACTCGTTACGGAACACTGTGAAGGACGCCGACCGGTTACCGACCGGGCGGCTTCCTCCCACGGCTGCCCGTCGAGCGGGCACCACGGTTCGGGAGGCGGCAGGCGGGCCATGGTAGACGCTTTGCGTCGGCCGCGCTAACGGATTTCGCCGTGCGGGTGACACCGGAACCCTGAGTGGGCGGGCGCCGGTCTCAGGGTCGGGGCCAGCACGGAGGAGGATCGGCGTACGCCTGGAGGACGACCGCCCGGCCCGCCGAAGCGGCCCTCCGGCCGATGCCGCGGCTGAGCGGCGGAACCTACCGTGGACGACATGAGCACCGCACACCTCACCTCGCACCCGAGGGCCGTCACGGTACCCCGGCAGGCATCTCGGCAGGCATCTCGGCAGGCACCCCCGCCGGTCCACGGCGGCAATCCACTGAAGTCCGCGCTGCGCAAGGCCGGCATCCTCGCCGGCACCGTGGCCCGGGTGACCCTCCTCGGCCGGGACGGCGTCGACCTCTGACCCGCCGACAGCTCCTGCGTGGCTGCGGGCACATGGGGTAGGCGCAGGGCGACGGAGCACGCGAAGCGCGTGAACGCCGGCTGCGAGGGGGTCCATCCGTGTCGATCGCCAAGGAAAGCGCGGGGCGCGGAGCGGGCCGGTGGCCCGCGCGGACGGTCGGCGCTTTAAGGGAACGGTTTCGCCGGGGTGGGCGGCCGGAGCCGGAGCCGGAGCGCCCGGTGCAGCCGGCGCAACCGGTGCAGCCGGTGCAGCCGGAACGCCCGGTGGGGCCGGACCGCTCACCGGCGGTGGCGCTGCTGCGGGTCCTGATCATGCTGGTCGCGTTCGCCGCCATGGTGGCCTTCGCAGCCGTACTCGCCCGGCTGACGCTCACCCCCTCGCCCGCCTCCGTGCCGCTCTCGCACTCCAACCTCCACCCGGGGGAGTCGCTGCGGCTCTACCTCAACCAGCCGTCGGTACGGGACGCGGTGAAGCAGATCGGCGGCAATATCGCGCTGGGCGTGCCCTTCGGGGTGCTGCTGCCGGTGCTGATCCCCCGCGCCCGGGGGCTGCTGCGGGTAGTGCTCACCACGGCAGCGGTGATGCTGCTGGTCGAACTGGTCCAGGGCGCGATCGTGCAGGGGCGGTCGTTCGACATCGACGATGTCATCCTCAACACGACCGGTTCCCTGCTGGGCTATCTGCTGCTGGGACGCCGGGTCTCCCGCGCCCTCCACCCGCCGCGCCGCCGCTGGTGGCACCGGGGGCGGGCGCCCGTGGACCGCGTCTGACCGGGGGCCCGCCCCCGGCGGCGCATCACCGCACCGGGTCGTCCCCCGCTCCGTACAGCACATCGTCGGCGTCCGCGATCCGGTACGCATAGCCCTGCTCGGCCAGGAACCGCTGCCGGTGCGCCGCGAAGTCCTGGTCGATGGTGTCCCGGGCCACCACCGAGTAGAAGTGCGCCGACCGGCCGTCCGCCTTGGGCCGCAGCACCCGGCCGAGCCGCTGCGCCTCCTCCTGCCGCGAGCCGAAGGTGCCCGACACCTGGATGGCGACCGCCGCCTCCGGCAGGTCGATGGAGAAGTTGGCGACCTTGGACACCACCAGCACCGAGAGCTCGCCCTGCCGGAAGGCGTCGAAGAGCTTCTCCCGCTGGAGGTTGGTGGTCTCCCCCTTGATCACCGGGGCGTCCAGCGCCTCGCCCAGCTCGTCCAGCTGGTCGATGTACTGGCCGATGACCAGGGTCTGGTCGCCCCGGTGCTTCTCCACCAGCGCCTCCACCACCCTGCGCTTGGTCGCGGTGGTGGCGCAGAACCGGTACCGCTCGTCCGGCTCGGCGGTCGCATACGCCAGCCGCTCGGAGTCGGTGAGGGTGACCCGCACCTCGCAGCAGTCGGCGGGCGCGATGTAGCCCTGCGCCTCGATCTCCTTCCACGGCGCATCGAACCGCTTGGGGCCGATCAGCGAGAAGACATCGCCCTCCCGGCCGTCCTCCCGGACCAGGGTCGCGGTCAGGCCCAGGCGGCGGCGGGCCTGGAGGTCGGCGGTGAAGCGGAAGATCGGCGCGGGCAGCAGATGCACCTCGTCGTAGACGATCAGACCCCAGTCGCGGGAGTCGAACAGCTCCAGGTGCGGATAGACGCCCTTCCGCCTGGTCGTCATCACCTGGTACGTGGCGATGGTGACCGGGCGGATCTCCTTGCGCGCACCGCTGTACTCGCCGATCTCCTCCTCGGTGAGGGTGGTCCGCTTCACCAGCTCGTGCTTCCACTGCCGCGCCGAGACGGTGTTGGTGACCAGGATCAGCGTGGTCGCCTTGGCCTCGGCCATCGCCGCCGCCCCGACCAGGGTCTTGCCCGCGCCGCAGGGCAGCACCACGACGCCGGAGCCGCCGTGCCAGAACCCCTCCACCGCCTGCCGCTGGTACGGCCGCAGATGCCAGCCGTCCTGCTCCAGCGCGATCGGGTGCGCCTCGCCGTCCACATACCCGGCCAGGTCCTCGGCCGGCCAGCCCAGCTTCAGCAGCACCTGCTTGATCTGGCCCCGCTCGGACGGGTGCACCACCACCATGTCCGGCCCCACCCGGGCCCCCACCAGCGGCGCGACCTTCTTCGACCGCAGCACCTCCTCCAGCACCGGCCGGTCGGTCGTCACCAGCACCAGCCCGTGCACCGGGTCCTTCTGGAGCTGCAACCGCCCATAGCGCGCCATGGTCTCCGCCACATCCACCAGCAGGGCGTGCGGCACCGGATAGCGCGAGTAGCTGACCAGCGCGTCCACCACCTGCTCGGCGTCATGCCCGGCGGCCCGCGCATTCCACAGCCCCAGCGGCGTCACCCGATAGGTGTGCACATGCTCCGGCGCCCGCTCCAGCTCGGCAAAGGGCGCAATGGCCCTCCGACAGCCGTCGGCCTTGGGGTGCTCGACCTCCAGCAGCAGCGTCTTGTCGCTCTGGACGATGAGGGGACCGTCGTTCACGTGCGGGTCCTTTCCGGGGAGCGGGGGACAGACCCTCCAGTGTTGCGCACTCCGCCGAGTGAACGCGTGGCGTCCACCACACGGCGCGCAGCGGCGGGCTGCCACACTGGGAATGTCGGCTTCGAGGGCGGTGAACCGTATGAGCGTCGCATACCAGGACCACTCGGGTGTCTGGACGATAGAAGACGTGTTGGCACTGGACGACGACGGGAAGCACCGGTTCGAGTTGTGGGGGGATGCGCTAGTGATGTCGCCGAGCGCTGGGTTCAAGCACCAGCGGGCGTCGAGGCGCCTCGCCAACTTGCTGGAGGCGGCCGCCGACGCCTTCGGCGCCCCGGTGGAGGTCATGGAGGCGGTCAATGTCGTGTTGCCCAGCGGACTGCTCGTCCCGGACATCGCGGTGGTCGACGCCTCGGCGGCTGCCACCGATCCGGTGACGTGCGACGGCGAAGCGGTGTGGTTCGTCGTCGAGGTCGTCTCCCCGTCGCCCGCCGGCCGCCGCATCGACCGCAAGGTCAAGCCCATCATGTACGCCGACGGTGCCATCCCCGCTTACTGGCGGCTGGAGCTGGAGCCGGTGCCCAGCCTGGTGGTCGCCGAGTTCGAGGACGGCCGCTACACCGAGCGGGTCGTGGCGGAGCCGGGCCGCACCACGCTGATCGACAAGCCGTTCCCCGTCCGGGTCGACCCTGCGGAACTGGTCCGCCCGCGTCTCTGAGGCCGCCGGGCCTCGGATGGCGGGCGCGGACGGCAGAGCGCCCGGCCCGGCCCGGCCCGGCCCGGGCAGAGGCTGGGCGCTCTTCGTCCTGCGTGCGGGGATGCCCTACCGCTGGGCGTGGTGAACGGGCTTGCCGACCGCTTGCCACGAGGCAAGGGGTCGGGTGCCGCTGGGGGGTTGGAGGGTGGCGTCTCTGGCACCCAGGTAGCGACCTCGGCAGTAGGCCGTCTTCGCAATCCCACCCCGCCCCTCCGGGTACTGTCCCCGTAGGCCGAACTGTGTGGCAGCGGGTAGCAGGCAGACTGCCGGGGAGGGACGACGGTGCTGGAGGAGCGAGAGTCGATCGGGAAGCGCATTCGCCGTCAGCGGCTCCGATTGGGCATGCCACAAGCTGATCTCGGGGCGGTGCTCGGGCGAACCCAGGGATGGGTGTCGAAGGTCGAGAAGGGGCACATTGAACTCGACCGGGCCGGCATCATCAATGAAGTCGCGGCGGCACTTCATTGCCACCCCAACGATCTCATCGAGCGGCCCTTCGTCGCGGGCAAGGCATCCGAGAACCAGTGGCAGGTGGCTGCCTCGTCTATCCTTCGCGAGTTGCGCCGCTACGACCTGACGCCTGTGTTCGATGGGCAGCCCCGTACATCTGCCCAGTTGTGGCAGGAGACCGCACGGTTGCATCGGCTTCGCGACGCGGCAGCGAACGTCGCAATCCTGCGTGTCCTTCCCGACCTGCTCCGAGAGACTCGAGCCCTGGCGGAGAACTCAACAGGCCATGAGCGCGAAGAGGCGTTCGCCATCTATGCCGTCTGCTGCAAGTTCGCCCACACGGCCGCGCACACTCTCGGCCATCCCGAGCTGATCGCCATGGCGTGTGAACGCGCGGCCTGGGCGGCGCAACGTTCCGGGGATGCGGTGCTGCCTGCCGTAGCCGATTGGATGCGGGTCTGGGACATGTGGGCCACCGCGGACTGGGCCGATTCGCTGACGCTCTCCGACAAAGCCCTCCGCTCGATCCAGGAGGAGTACGACGCCGGAGAGCCTCTCGCCATCCGAGCATGGGGCACGTTGCAACTTCGAGCAGCCGTCTCGGCGGCACGGGCCGGCAACGTGACCGAGACCGAGGATCGCATTCGGTTTGCCCGGACGGCCGCAGAGCGCATGGCTGCCACCAGCGCCCCCGTCTTCGATCGCCACTCGCTGACCTTCTCCGCTGGAAACGTGCAAATCCACTCCATCTCGGTCCAGTTGGAGATGGGCGATCACGCCAAGGCTCTGCTTCTTCACGAGCGCGCCGACCCCGCGCAGGTCGCCATGCTCCCCAACTCCCGACGCGGCCATCACCGCATGGACCTCGCGCGCGCGTGGCTCTGGGACGGCAACCGCGACAAGGCCCTGGCTGAGCTGGAGGCCGCCGAGCGGATCGCGCCGCAGCTCGTTCGGAACCATCCGATCGGACGCGCCGCCCTGCGCAAGATCGTTTACGCGGAGCGCACCGCCACCCGCGAGAAGCTTCGCCGCATGTCCGACCGCTTCCATCTGGACGGATAGCAGTATTCCCCTGATTCATATTCAGCTGTAGTCGCCCGCCTACCTTCTGTTGCATGAGCGGACGACGCGGCAATCCCGCAGACGCGAATGAACCCGCACCGACCTGGGCTGCCCGCCTGGGAGACCTCGCGCAGGACACGACGACCGGCGTCGTCGGTGTGGTCGTGGACATACCGGGTGAGGGCGTCTACTCCTACCACTTGCGCCCGCCCGGCGGAGGAAAGGAGTGGACAGCTCCCCGGGACGGCTCCACTCTGCTCCCCGCTCACGGCTCGCCTGCCGAGCCGGAGGGAGATCCGGACTGATGAGCCCCTTGGAGACGGCTTCCTTCCCGGTGCCGTATGAGTGGGCCGTCGAGCCGGATGCGGCGGCGGTTCGTCCCGCGCGGCGGTTGATCACCGACATTGCGCGTTTCTGGAAGGTGCCGCTGTCGGATGAGGCGCTGCGCGATGTGGAGCTTTGCGCGAGCGAGGTTCTGGCGAACGCGATAGAGCACACCAGAGCGCGGTGTCGCGTGACTGTGCGGTGGACCGGTGAGCGGCTGCGGGTGGAGGTCGCCGACACCAGCCTTCGCCCTCCCGACCCGGACGCGGCCCAGGACGTGGTGACGGGAGGGCGCGGGCTGCGCCTGGTCGCAGGGCTTGCGCACTCGTGGGGCTGGACGCCGTCGGGTGCGGGGAAGGTCGTGTGGTTCGAGGCTGCGGCTGACCAGATGGTGACTGGTGACCGACGTCTGGCCGTCCTGCTCCCCGTCCGGGTCGACCCTGCGGAACTGGTCCGCCCGCGTCTCTGAGGCCGCCGGGCCTCGGATGGCGGGCGCGGACGGCAGAGCGCCCGGCCCGGCCCGGCCCGGGCAGAGGCTGGGCGCTCTTCGCCCTGCGTGCGGGGATGCCCTACCGCTGGGCGTGGTGAACGGGCTTGCCGACCGCTTGCCACGAGGCAAGGGGTCGGGTGCCGCTGGGGGGTTGGAGGGTGGCGTCGCTGGCACCCAGGTAGCGACCTCGGCAGTAGGCCGTCTTCGCAATCCCACCCCGCCCCTCCGGGTACTGTCCCCCGTAGGCCGAACTGTGTGGCAGCGGGTAGCAGGCAGACTGCCGGGGAGGGACGACGGTGCTGGAGGAGCGAGAGTCGATCGGGAAGCGCATTCGCCGTCAGCGGCTCCGATTGGGCATGCCACAAGCTGATCTCGGGGCGGTGCTCGGGCGAACCCAGGGATGGGTGTCGAAGGTCGAGAAGGGGCACATTGAACTCGACCGGGCCGGCATCATCAATGAAGTCGCGGCGGCACTTCATTGCCACCCCAACGATCTCATCGAGCGGCCCTTCGTCGCGGGCAAGGCATCCGAGAACCAGTGGCAGGTGGCTGCCTCGTCTATCCTTCGTGAGTTGCGCCGCTACGACCTGACGCCTGTGTTCGATGGGCAGCCCCGTACATCTGCCCAGTTGTGGCAGGAGACCGCACGGTTGCATCGGCTTCGCGACGCGGCAGCGAACGTCGCAATCCTGCGTGTCCTTCCCGACCTGCTCCGAGAGACTCGAGCCCTGGCGGAGAACTCAACAGGCCATGAGCGCGAAGAGGCGTTCGCCATCTATGCCGTCTGCTGCAAGTTCGCCCACACGGCCGCGCACACTCTCGGCCATCCCGAGCTGATCGCCATGGCGTGTGAACGCGCGGCCTGGGCGGCGCAACGTTCCGGGGATGCGGTGCTGCCTGCCGTAGCCGATTGGATGCGGGTCTGGGACATGTGGGCCACCGCGGACTGGGCCGATTCGCTGACGCTCTCCGACAAAGCCCTCCGCTCGATCCAGGAGGAGTACGACGCCGGAGAGCCTCTCGCCATCCGAGCATGGGGCACGTTGCAACTTCGAGCAGCCGTCTCGGCGGCACGGGCCGGCAACGTGACCGAGACCGAGGATCGCATTCGGTTTGCCCGGACGGCCGCAGAGCGCATGGCTGCCACCAGCGCCCCCGTCTTCGATCGCCACTCGCTGACCTTCTCCGCTGGAAACGTGCAAATCCACTCCATCTCGGTCCAGTTGGAGATGGGCGATCACGCCAAGGCTCTGCTTCTTCACGAGCGCGCCGACCCGCGCAGGTCGCCATGCTCCCCAACTCCCGACGCGGCCATCACCGCATGGACCTCGCGCGCGCGTGGCTCTGGGACGGCAACCGCGACAAGGCCCTGGCTGAGCTGGAGGCCGCCGAGCGGATCGCGCCGCAGCTCGTTCGGAACCATCCGATCGGACGCGCCGCCCTGCGCAAGATCGTTTACGCGGAGCGCACCGCCACCCGCGAGAAGCTTCGCCGCATGTCCGACCGCTTCCATCTGGACGGATAGCAGTATTCCCCTGATTCATATTCAGCTGTAGTCGCCCGCCTACCTTCTGTTGCATGAGCGGACGACGCGGCAATCCCGCAGACGCGAATGAACCCGCACCGACCTGGGCTGCCCGCCTGGGAGACCTCGCGCAGGACACGACGACCGGCGTCGTCGGTGTGGTCGTGGACATACCGGGTGAGGGCGTCTACTCCTACCACTTGCGCCCGCCCGGCGGAGGAAAGGAGTGGACAGCTCCCCGGGACGGCTCCACTCTGCTCCCCGCCCACGGCTCGCCTGCCGAGCCGGAGGGAGATCCGGACTGATGAGCCCCTTGGAGACGGCTTCCTTCCCGGTGCCGTATGAGTGGGCCGTCGAGCCGGATGCGGCGGCGGTTCGTCCCGCGCGGCGGTTGATCACCGACATTGCGCGTTTCTGGAAGGTGCCGCTGTCGGATGAGGCGCTGCGCGATGTGGAGCTTTGCGCGAGCGAGGTTCTGGCGAACGCGATAGAGCACACCAGAGCGCGGTGTCGCGTGACTGTGCGGTGGACCGGTGAGCGGCTGCGGGTGGAGGTCGCCGACACCAGCCTTCGCCCTCCCGACCCGGACGCGGCCCAGGACGTGGTGACGGGAGGGCGCGGGCTGCGCCTGGTCGCAGGGCTTGCGCACTCGTGGGGCTGGACGCCGTCGGGTGCGGGGAAGGTCGTGTGGTTCGAGGCTGCGGCTGACCAGATGGTGACTGGTGACCGACGTCTGGCCGTCCTGCTCCCCGTCCGGGTCGACCCTGCGGAACTGGTCCGCCCGCGTCTCTGAGGCCGCCGGGCCTCGGATGGCGGGCGCGGACGGCAGAGCGCCCGGCCCGGCCCGGCCCGGGCAGAGGCTGGGCGCTCTTCGCCCTGCGTGCGGGGATGCCCTACCGCTCGGCGAACTCGCCGTCCATGACGCCCCGCACAGCGGTGAGATGGTGGGCGGCACCGGTCCGGGGTGGGTGGGGGAGGTGGGCCGGTGCCGCTGGGGGGTCAGAGGGTGAGGGCGGCGTGGATGAGGGTGGGGTTGTCGGGGGTGGTGGTGCCGTCGGGGAGGGTGGTGCCGTCCTCCAGGCCGATGCGGGCCTGGTGGCCGTCGGCCAGGGAGGCGCGCAGGACGGGCCAGACGGTGGGGCCGAAGCCGTGGTAGAGGAGGGGGCAGGTGACTCCGGCGGCGGTGATCCGGTCGGCCATGGCGCGGGCGTGGGCGACGGCGGTGTCGGGGTCCTCGTCCTCCGGCTCGATGAGGATGCGCACATTGCTGTGCAGGGTGGGTGAGGCCAGCAGCGCCGGTACGTCGTCCAGGCTCCACACCGCGCTCTCCAGCACCATGCCCCGGGCCACGACCAGTTCGGCGGTCTCCGCCGCGCCCTCCTCGCAGAAGGCGACCGAGGCGAAGTCGGGCAGCAGGTTCCAGGTGGCGACCTTGGCGTACCGGTCCGCATGGCCGTTGCAGGTCCACAGGCCGGTGGTGATCCCGACCGTGACGTCCGGGGCCACCCGGCGGACCGCCGACAGCACCGCGTCCACCGCGTCCGGGGCGATGCTCTGGCCGCCGTCCGCGTCGCGGATGTGCAGGTGGACGACGTCGGCGCCCGCCTCGGCTGCGGCCAGCGTGTCGGCGGCGATCTCCTCCGGGGTGACGGCGGTCGCCGGGTGGTCCTGCTTGGTCAGTCCTCCGTTGATGGCGGCCTTGAGGAACACGGTGGTGGGGTCCTTTCGGGAAGGCGTGGCCCGCCGTGCGGCGAGCCACGCCATCGGGGATCAGGGGCGTACGGGCAGGTCAGCGGGTGGGGCCGGGGAGGGCGCCCAGGCCGACCAGGGTGTCGGTGGCACCGGTGAGGTCGCCCAGCCGGCCGCCCCGGTGCAGGTCGGCGATCAGGTCGGGCTCCTCCGCGTCGTCGGCCAGCGCGGTGTCGATCACGGCGGCGAGCCGCTCCGGGCCGGCGATCAGCAGGCCGTTGGCGTCGCCCAGCACCACATCGCCCGGCTGTACGGTGACCCCGCCGCAGCTGACCGGGACATTGAGCCCGCCGTCGTCGATGCCGTGCAGCTTGGTGGTGAGCACCGAGGTGCCCAGGGCGAAGACCGGCAGGCCCAGCGCACGCAGCGCGTCGATGTCCGTACAGGTCCCGTCGACCACGGCGCCCGCCGCGCCGCGCGCCGCCAGCGCATTGACCACGACCTCGCCGAGCGGGGCGTGCCGCCGGTCGCCGCCGCAGTCGACCACGACCACGTCACCGGGGGCCACGATGCCCGCCGCGTGGTGCAGCAGGGTGGAGTCCAGGGCGGTGATCCGTACGGTCACCGCGCGGCCCACGATCCGCTGCTCGCCCGCGTGGCGGCGCAGCTCCGGGGTGCAGAAGCCCTCCTCCAGGTAGTGGCCGAGGGTGGGGAAGTCGACCCGGGCCAGCTTCTCGACCAGGGCGGGGTCCAGCGGCGCGGGCATCGGGCGGATGGTGATCGGCATGGTCAGCGTCCCTGGATGAAGATGCGCCGGTTGCGCAGTACGGGCAGTCGGGTGCGGGCCTCGTCCAGCCGCTCCTTGTCGATGTCGACCAGCAGCAGGCCCTCGCTCTCCTCGCCGAGGGCGCCGCGCACCACGCCGAGCGGGTCCACGGTCATGGACATCCCGATGCAGTCCTCGCTGACCAGCGAGGAGGCCACCACCCAGCAGGTGTTCTCGATGGCGCGGCTGCGCAGCAGGGTGGCCCAGTGGTCCTCCTTGAGCGGGCCGCGCACCCAGGCGGCGGAGACCGACAGCAGGTCGGCGCCCATCTCCACCAGGGTCCGGGTGAACTCGGGGAACCGGATGTCGTAGCAGTTGACCAGGCCGACGTTGAACTCGCCGATCCGCACCACGCAGGGCCCGGCCTCGCCGCGCAGCACGCGGCGCGACTCCTGGTAGGCGAAGGCGTCGTAGAGGTGCATCTTGCGGTAGGTCGCCAGCACGGTGCCGTCGGTGTCGACCGCGACCAGGCTGTTGTACGGCAGGTCGGGGGTGGTCCCGTCGGCCTCGTAGCCGCCGGCGATGACGGCGATGCCGTGCTCTCGGGCGGCGGCGGAGAGGTGCCGGACAAAGCCCGGCCAGGCGGTGGCCGCCGCCTCGGGGAGGGGGGTCTCGGAGTCGTCGGCCGAGAGCATCGCCTCCTCGGGGAAGACGATCAGGTCGGCTCCCGCCCCTGCGGCGGCGGCCGTCATACGGGAGATCACGGTCTGGTTCTCGGAGACCGTGCCGGTCGGCCCGAACTGGGCGACGGCGACTTTCACTCTCTGTGCTCCTCGGTAGGCCGCTGCGCGGCGGGTACGCAGCGCGCAGGGGTGGTGCGGTTCGGGGGTGTGGCGGGGGCGGCGGCGTCAGTCCGGCAGGACGCGGCCGTCCTCCGGGCGCCAGGCGATGCGGACGGTGTCGCCGGGGGAGAGCGTGACGGCCCGGCCGTCCCGGCCGGTCTGCTCGATCTGCACGGTGGTGCCGTCCGCCAGGGTGCAGTGGTAGCGCAGGCCGTGGCCCAGGTAGACCGCCTGCTGGAGTACGGCTTCCAGGGCGAACCGGCCGTCGCCGGCCGGGGCGCCGGCCTGCTCCGCCCGCACGTGCTCCACCCGCAGGTCCTCCGGCCGCAGCGAGAGGTGGGCGGTGGAGCCGGCCGGGAGGTCGTTGGCCGGGAGCGGCAGGGTGCCGATCCCGGGGACCTCCAGCACCCGGTGCGCGCCCCGGGCGGCCACGGTGCCGCTGAGGATGCTGGAGGTGCCGATGAATCCGGCCACAAAGCGGACCGCCGGGCGGTCGTAGATCGCCTCGGGGGTGTCCACCTGGAGGACCCGGCCGCCGTTCATCACGGCGATCCGGTCGGACATGGTCAGCGCCTCCTCCTGGTCGTGCGTGACATAGATGAAGGTCACGCCGACCTCGCGCTGGAGGCGCTTGAGCTCCAGCTGCATCTCCAGCCGCAGCTTCTGGTCGAGCGCGCCCAGCGGCTCGTCCAGCAGGATCAGCGACGGCCGGGAGACCAGGGCGCGGGCCAGGGCGATCCGCTGCTTCTGCCCGCCGGAGAGCTGGCTGATGGTGCGCTTGCCGAACCCCTCCAGCCGGACCAGGGCGAGCGCCTCCTCGACCACCCGGGGGATCTCCGACCGGGGGACCAGCTTGCGGACCCGCAGCTCGAAGCCGACGTTCTCGGCGACGGTGAGGTGGGGGAAGAGGGCATAGCTCTGGAAGAGCATATTGAGGTCGCGCCGGTGCGGGGGCAGGCCGGTGGCGTCCCGGCCGCCCAGTTCGACGGTGCCGGTGGTCGGCGTCTCGAACCCGGTGATCATCCGCATCAGCGTGGTCTTGCCGCAGCCGGACGGGCCGAGGATGGAGAAGAACTCGTTCTGGGCGATGGTGAGGTCGACGTCGCTGACGGCGGCGGCGCCGCCGAAGGACTTGCCGACTCCGGTCAGCCGCACGGCGGGTGCGTCCGAGGGGGGCTGCGCCGAGGCTGCGGTCGCGGGGGTGAGTACGGTCACGGCCGGCTCCTCAGGATGCCTTGATCTTCATCCAGCCCTGCTGGAAGAGCTGCATGGCCTGGCCCGGGTCGAGCAGGAAGTCCGCCTTGGCGACGGCCGCGTCGGGCGCGTAGACGGCCGGGTTCTCCAGCAGGTCGGTCTTCTTGATCTTCGCGCGGGCGGCCTGGTTGGTGGAGGCCGAGGAGCCGTCGTCGGTGACCAGCGCCGCGACCTCGGGGCGCAGCGTGTAGTTGATGAACTCATAGGCGGCGTCCACGTTCTTGGCCCGCGCCGTGATGGAGAGGTTGTCGGTCCAGAGCGAACCGCCCTCGCGCGGCAGCGTGTAGTGGACCTTCTTGTTGCTCTCCACGACCTTGGCCATGGCCGTCCCGCTCCACGCCTCGGCCACGCACGCCTGGCCGGTGGCCAGCAGCTGCGGGTAGTTGGTGGAGTTGTAGCCCGCCAGCTGGGACTTCTGCGCCTTCAGCGAGTCGGTGGCCTTCTGGATCTCGGCCGGGTCGGTGCTGGTGGCGCGGTACCCGTTGACCTGGAGTCCGGCGATGTACGCGGCCAGCATGTTGTCGAGCATGTACGACTTGCCCTTGTACTTGCCGTCGAACAGGGCCTGCCAGCTGTCCACCGGCCCGCCGGTGCAGTCCTCGTTGTACGCCAGGCCGGTGGTGCCCCAGATCCACGGGATGCTGTAGGCGTTGCCGGGGTCGAAGGACGGGTCGCGGAACTTGGGGGCGAGGTTGTCCAGCCCCTTCAGTCTGGAGTGGTCCAGCTTGCCGACCAGTTTCTGGCCGACCAGCTGCTGGAGCGCGTACTGGCTGGGCTCCACCAGGTCGTAGTCGGCGCCGCCCGCGCTGAGCTTGGCGGTCATCGTCTCGTTGCTGTCGAAGGTGTCCAGGGTGACCTTGATGCCGGTCTCCTGCTGGAAGCCCTTGACCACCGAGTCGGGGATCTCACCGGCCCAGGCGTAGATGTGCAGGGACTTCCCGCCGCCGTTCCCGGCGGAGCCGTCACCGCTGCCGCCCGAGGCACAGGCGGAGGTGGCGAGCAGGGCGGCGGTCGCCGCACAGGCGGCGATGAGGTTGGTGCGCATGGAGGTCCTTTCGAGGGGGACGGCGGCGAGCAGGGGGCCGCGGCCGGTCACGAGGAGGGCCGGTCGCCGCCGGCGAGGATCTGGCGCATCTGGCGCAGGCCGACACCGAGGATGATCAGGAAGGTGAAGAGGATCAGCAGCGTGCCGAGGGCGTTGATCTCCGGGGTGAGGCCGCCCTTGAGCAGCGAGTACACCCGCAGCGGCAGGGTGGTGGAGCCGACGCCGTTGGTGAAGGTGGACATCACGATGTCGCCGAAGGAGATGGTGAAGCAGAGCAGCCACGCCGCCATCAGCGCCTGGCGCATCAGCGGCAGGGTCACTTTGAAGAAGGTCCGCACGCGACCGCAGCCGAGGTCCGCAGCGGCCTCCTCCAGGGAGGGGTCCAGGGCTCCATGGGCGCCCAGCAGGATCAGCGCCGCGTACGGCAGGATCACCACCAGGTGGCCCAGCACCAGCGTGGTCACGCTGAGGGTGATGTGCAGCTTGGCGAAGACCGAGAGCATCGCGACGCCGAGCACGATCTCCGGGATCACCAGCGGCAGGAAGAGCCCGCCGCTGAGCAGCGCCCGGACCTTGGGCCCGAAGCTCGGCAGGGCGACCACGGCCAGCAGTCCTGCCGCCACGGCCAGGGTGGCCGAGACCACCGCCACCACGGCGCTGGTCTGGAGCGTCGCCAGCAGCTCGGAGTCGTGCAGCAGCTCCCCGTACCAGCGGGTGCTGAACCCGGTCCAGCGGTAGGTGATGTCCGAGGAGTTGAAGGAGAGCACCACCACGACCGCGATCGGGACGTAGAGGAAGCCGATCAGCCCCCGTGCCAGCCAGGCGGTGACCCGGTCCATCGGGTGGGGGTGGTCGCCGCGCCGGCTGCGGCGCGGGGCGGCGGGCGCCGCTGCGGGGACGGTCTCGGGGGTCTGCTCGGGGGTGTCCACCAGGGTCATGCCTTCCTCCGCAGGCGCCGGGCGGTCAGGCCGACCGCGATGAGGCAGACCAGCATCAGGCCGAGCAGCAGGACGGAGACGGCCGCGCCCATCGGCTGGTTACGGAACTCGGTGTAGAGGGTCACGATGAGATTGCCGACCAGCTGGTTCTTGCCGCCGCCGAGCAGCACCGAGATCACGAAGACGCCGAGCGTGGGGATGAAGATCAGCAGTACCGAGGCCAGCAGCCCGGAGCGGGCGATCGGCAGCAGCACCTTGGAGTGCACCCGCCACCAGCCGCAGCCCAGGTCGCGGGCGGCCTCCCGCAGCGACGGGTCCACCCCGCGCAGCGAGGCGTAGATGGGGAAGACGGCGGTCGGCAGGAACGCGTACAGCAGGCCGACGAAGGAGGCTCCCTGGCCTGGGATCAGATCCAGGTGCCCGTGGACGAGGCCCAGCGAGCGGCCCAGCGAGTCCACCGGCCCGTCCGGGCTCAGCAGGTTGATCCAGGCGAAGGTGCGGACCAGGAAGTCGGTCCAGAACGGCACGATGATCAGCAGCAGCAGGCCCAGCTGCCGCTCCGCGGGCCGCCCGGCGATGTAGTACGCGACGACGTACCCGGCGACCAGGCAGAGCACCGTGTTGGCCGCGGCGATGCCGAGGCTGTAGCCGATGACCTTGAGGTAGACGGGGTCGACCAGCTGCCGGTAGTTGTCCAGGGTGAAACCGCCCTGGATGCCGCCGTAGGCGTCTGCGGTGGCGAAGCTGTTGCGCACCACGATCGCCAGCGGTACGAGGACGAGGGCCACGATCGTCAGCCCCGCCGGCGCCAGCATCAGCGCCGGGACCATCCGGCGGCGGGCGGCCTGCGGCGCGGCCAGGCTCACTGGAGGGCTCGCAGGGCGGGCGGCGTGTCGGGCATGGCGGTGTTTCCTTTCCGACGCGACGAGGCGGGCCCGGCCGCGCGCTTCTGGCGGAAGCCGCGGGGGAGGGTCGGTACCTCGGGTGGGGATAAGACATCATGGGCTGTGGCGAATTTCGGCCACCAGCGGCGGATGGCTCGAATCCCGTGGTTGCCGATGCCGCCGTCGACGGGATTCGCGCCGGGCCTGCGGGTGCGGCGGGCCGCCGGCTGGCCGGCGGTCGGCGCCCCCGGCGCCCGAGCGGGATCAAGCCGCAGGTGGGAATGGTTGCCTGCGGTTCTCCCGGCCGTCACCGCCGGGTAACGGGACGATCAACGCTGTCGCACCCCCGGCCCGGCCGACCGGCCGCCGGGGCGGACAGCCGGATGCGAGGAGGCGGAGCCCATGGAGATCGACGACCTGGACCGCCGCATCATCGACCAGCTCAGGGTCGACGGGCGGCGCTCCTTCGGTGAGATCGGGCGCTCCGTCGGCCTGTCCGAGGCGTCGGTCCGGGCCCGGTACGGCAGGCTCCAGCGCCGGGGCGTCCTCCAGGTCGTCGGCATGACCGACGCCCGGCTGCTGGGCGAGGTGGAGGTCCATCTGGCGATCCGGGTGCAGCGGGTGCCGCTGGCCTTTGTCGCCCGCGAGCTCTCCCGGCTGGCCGAGGTCCGCTATGTGGCGTCCTGCGTCGGACCGTACGACCTGATCACCGATGTGCGCTGCCGCGACCTGGCGCACCTCGCAGAGCTGCTGACCGAGCGGGTGCGGCGGATCAACGGGGTCGAGTACGCCGAGGCGCTCACCGTGCTGGAGGTGGTCAAGGACACCTACCTCTGGGCGGGCTTCCGCGACGTCACCCCGACCGCCGCCGAGCGGATTCTTCCTCGGTGAAGCCCTGCCCCACGGAGGACGACAGGCCGTCCCAGGTGTAGTCCTTGAACAGCTCCAGGAGCAGCAGCACCTGCACCGAGGAGACCCCGGGCAGCATGCGGATGTCGTCCATCAGCCGGATCAGCTGCGCCTGGTCGCGGCAGGTGCCCTCCAGGTAGATGTCCTGGCTGCCGGCGCAGAGCGCCACATGGTTGATCATCGCCATGTCGGCCAGGCTCTTGGCCACCGCGCGCGGGGTGAGGTCGCGCACCCGGATCAGCAGCCGCACCGACTGGTGGCCGAGGGTCAGCGCGTTGGCCAGCGCCACGATGTGCAGCGCGCCGCTCTCCTGGAGCTTGGAGACCCGCTGGCGGACGGTGGCCTCGCTGACGCCCAGGTTGCGGGCCATGGTGGTGTACGGCGTCCGGCCGTCTCTGGTGAGTGCCTGGACGATGCTCCGATCGAGGTCGTCGACCATCCGGTACCAGCCTGTCCGTTCACGCATGCACCTGGGCGCGGTCCTGGACCGCTCCCAGTGGGGTATTCCGGGGTATTCCGGGGTATTCGTACACGCTCGGTCTGGGGCGAGTCTACGACCGGCCGAATCCGACCGGGCCGGGCCCTCCGCTCAGCCGTCCTCGGCCAGGTCGGCGACGCCGGTGATCCGGTGCAGGGCGAAGGTGCGCAGCTCGTCGCGGAGGTGGTCATAGGCGGTCACAAAGCCGCCCTCGACCTTGACCGGGGCGACGATCCGCTGGGAGGCCGAGCCCTCGGCGTTGACGTACCCGATCCAGATCCGCTCGCCGAGCAGCACGGCGGTCTGGAGGGCGGCCAGGGTCTCGGCGGCGGCGGTGCGGGGGAGCCGGGTACTGCCGGAGGTGGCGGCGGTGGCGGCGGCGGGTCCGGCGACGGTCTCGCGGCGGGCGGCGGTGGAGGCGCGGTCGCCCGCCCGGATGGCCCGGACGGCGGCCTCCAGCAGCGGGTCGCCGGGAGCGGGCGGACCGTCCGGGACGGGGGCGGGGGCGCTGCGGGGCGGGGAGCGGCGGGCGTCCGGACGGGCGATCACGATGTCGCCCTCCGCCGACTCCGCCGCCGGCGCGTACCCCATGGCGCGCAGCTGGGTCAGCACCGCGTCCGGGGCGGCCTGCGCGGCGAGCACGGTGGGGGCCAGGCGGCGCAGCCGCAACCGGTCGGAGCGGCGGTCGGCCAGCAGCTCGGCGAGCAGGGCGTCGTCGTCGCAGCGCAGATAGGCCGAGGCGGCGCCGACCCGGAGCCGGCCGTGCCGCCGGGCCACATCGTCGATCAGATAGCTGAGCGGCTGCGGTACGGGGGTGCGGGAGTGCCGGGCCAGGAATTCGTGCAGGTCGGCGGCGGTGCGACCGGCGTCCAGGGCGCGGCGGACGGACTCCGGGGTGAAGCGGTAGACGGTGGCGCCGCCCTTGGACTCGATCTCGGCGGCGAGTGCCAGGGCCTGGGCCAGGGGCGTATGCAGCGGGCCGGGGGCGATGGCGGTGAGGTCGGGTTGCAGGATCACCTGGTCCAGCGGCTGCGGGAGCAGCGGTGCCAGCAGCGGCGCGGGGTCGGCGTCGGCGTCGGAGAGCAGCGCGCGGGCGGCGGTGGCCAGGGCGCCTCGCCCGGTGACGCCCAGCAGTTCGGCCTCGGTGAGGGTCCAGTCGGTGAGCGCGTCCCGCAGGTCGCGGCCCTCGCCCGTGGCGGGACCGCCGCGCCAGGGGCGGCGCCAGCGCAGCGCGGGCAGCAGCGCGGCGGCCGGGGCGGACGAGCCGGGCGGCAGCGCGGCGAGTTCGTCCAGGACGGCGCGGCGGGTACCGGGGGCGAGGGTGCGGTCCAGGTCGGGGCCGAGCGCGGCGAGGGTCCTCCCCTTGGCGTCGCGGCTGCCGACCAGGCCGGGGACCCGGGTGGCGGCCAGCCAGGTGCGGGCCAGCAGCGCCCAGCGTTCGGCGGGGGACCGCTGCAACCAGCCGTCGTACGCGGGCGTCGGCGCGAACGCCTCCTCGACCTCGCCGTCGGCGGCGAGCAGCCCGGCGCCGTACGCCAGCTCCAGCCAGAAGGCGGCGATCGGCTCGGGCACGTCCAGCGCGGCGGCGGTACGGCGCAGGTCGCGGACGCCGAGGCCGCCCGCGCGCAGCACCGGGGGCGGGGTGAGCGACCAGAGGTCCAGCAGGTCCTCGACCGTGCGGACGGCGGTGAAGGACTGGCCTGCG
Organism: Peterkaempfera bronchialis; assembly: GCF_003258605.2. Lineage (NCBI taxonomy): Bacteria > Bacillati > Actinomycetota > Actinomycetes > Kitasatosporales > Streptomycetaceae > Peterkaempfera > Peterkaempfera bronchialis. The sequence goes on along the minus strand of NZ_CP031264.1, from coordinate 2,909,700 downwards.
GCGGCGGCGTCCACCGCCTCCGGGTCGTGCACGCGGGCGGGCTCGACGGGCGGCGGGGCGGGCTCCACGGTCCGGTGGCTGCGACCGGCCCGGAGGTGCAGCGCGGCCTCGCGGGGGAGCACGACCGTACGCGGCCCGGAGGGCAGCAGCAGGCCCCGGGCGAGCAGCCACTCCACCGGGCTGCGGGCGTCATGGGCGCGGACCGGCCGGTTGGCGTCGGGCACGGTGCCGGTGGGCGGGCCCCAGGTGAGCCGGTCCAGTACGCCCAGGGCCGCCTCGGGGGCCTTGGCCAGCAGCGCGTCGGCCTGCTCCCGGGTGGTGAGCAGCCCGCTGAGGGCGGCGACGGCGGAGACCGGGTCATGGGTGGCGGGCAGCCCGGCGTCGGCGAGCAGTTCCTGGAGGCGGCCGGGGGACATGCCGGTGGTGGCCTCGGCCAGCGTCGGGCCCAGGCCGGTGGGGCCGGGGCGGGCGGCGGTGGGGGTGAGGATCTCGCGGACGGTGCGGACCAGGCGCAGCGCGGAGTCCGGGCCCCAGAGGAGGGCGCGGTCGCGCAGCAGGGCGAGCGCCCCGGGCAGCGCGGCGGCGACCGCCTTGGCGTCCACCGGGTCGGCGTGCCGGTGCGGCGGTACGCCCGGCGTGCCCGTGAGCAGGGCGCGGACGGCCCGGCTGTCGCACCCGTCCGGGGCGGCGGCCAGCGCCTCCGCGACCTGGAGGGTGAACCGGTCCAGCCGCTCCAGGGCGCGCAGCGAGGAGGCCCGGGTGGCGATCCGGGTGGCCAGCTGGGTGAGGTCGCCGGGCACCGGGTTGAGCAGGTCGGGGCGGGCGCGCAGCAGGGCGGCCAGCGCCTCGTCGCCTCGGGCTCGAAGCTCCTCGGCGAGAGTGCGGGGCGTGGCGGAAGGCCGCCCTCCGGTCTGCTCGGTCATCCGCACCAGGTTAGTCGGGAGTGGCGGCACGGGAGAGTGCTCGGCGGCGAGGCCCGCAGATCGATGCGGGGCGGGGCGGGTATGGGTACCGTCCTTCCCGAGGGTCGGGCGAGCGTGGGGCGGCGTGGATGGGGATCGAGAGCGACAAGCTGGTCTACGACTACCTGGGGCGGGTCGCCGACCTGGCGCAGACCTCGCTGCCGGCCGCCGAACGGGCCCGGCTGATCGCGGGGCTGCGCGCGGACATCGACGGGAGGCGGTCCGCCGCGAGCCGGGACACCCCGGCGGCGGTGCGGCGGGTGCTGGAACGGCTCGGGTCGCCGGACGAGGTGGTGGAGCGGGCGGCCCGGGGAGGCGTCACCGGCCCGCCGCCGCAGGCTGCCGCTCCGGCGGCGGCGCCGACTGCTCCGGCGGCGCCGACTGCTCCGGCGGCTCCGACTGCTCCGATGGTGCCCGCTGCTGCGGCTGCTCCGGTGGCCCCGGCTGCTCCGGTGGTGCCGACCGCGCGGGACGCGGAGTGGTGGCGGGTACCGGGGGCGCCCGCTGCGGCCGTGCCCGAGGCCGGGTCGGACCCGATGCTGCCGGTGCACCTGCCGTCCGCCGGGGACTTCCCGGGGTGGGACGGGGTGGAGATCCACTTCGAGGTCGAGCGGCAGCCCGAGGCGGACCCGGCGGCGGAGGCGGCGCCGGACGAGCCGGACGAGGCGGAGGCGGTCGCGGAGCCGCCGGTACAGCCGGCCGAGAGGAAGCGGCGGCGGTTCGGTGCGGGCGGGCGGCGGACGGGACTGCCGCTGCTGCTGGAGTCGCTGGCGGCGCTGCTGCTGGCGGCGGGTGCGCTGGCCGGGATGGTGGTCCCGATGCTGCTGGGCTGGCTGGCCGCCTATGCCTCGCGGCGGCTGAGTCTGATGGCCCGCCGGTTCGCCGTCTTCGGCATCCCCGCCCTGGCGGTGCTCGGCGGCGGCGTCTGGCTCTGGGGCCGCGCCAGCGGCCGCTGGGGTGGCCCACCGCCGACCGACGCCCAGTTCCAGGAGTCGGTCAAGGCGCTCCTGCCGCTGGTACTGCGCACCGCCGCCGGCGGCTCGGCCGCATTCATGGCCTGGTGCGCCCTCCGAGGCCGCCCGGCCCCCCCGGCCTGACCGGGGCCCCGCGCGGATCAAGCAGCTCCCGCACGGCCGCCCGTGCCCCGGGTCCCGGCGCGGCCTGTGGGGGCAGGCTGCGCCGGGTGGGCCGGGCCGGGGTGGGTCAGTCGCGGCGGGCGGTGGTGTAGCGGATGAGGCGGCCGTGGTGGGCCAGGGGGGCGATGAGCGCGTATGCCGCCTCCCTGGCCTCCTCGCGGTGGTCCGGCGGGATGGCCTCCAGCAGGGGGCGGAGGGACTGCCACCATGCGTCCGGGCCGGGGTAGGCGGTGGCGGTGGTCTCCTCCACGGTCCGTACCGCCGTGAACCCGGCCCGGATGAGTGCCGCCTCCGGGTCGCGGCTCAGCTCGTCGGCGGGGGTGGGGTGGGGGCGGCGGCCCCGCGCCCCGCCCAGGGACGGTTCGGCGTACCCCCGGAGGGTCTGCACGGCCTGCTGCCAGGCGGGCCCGGTGTCCCCACCGAAGGTGGTCAGGCCGAAGTGGCCGCCCGGCACCAGCACCCGGTGGGCACCGGCCAGCGCTGCCGCCGGGTCCGGGGTGAGGTGCAGGGTGAAGGAGGCGAGGACGGCCTCGAAGGAGCGGTCGGGGAAGCCCAGGTCCTCCGCGTCGTCCACCCGGACCGAGACATTGCGCAGCCCGACGCGGGCCGCCTGGGCGGCGGTGTGGCGGACCACGGCGGGGGAGAGGTCCACACCGACCGTGTACCCGTCGGGTCCGACGGCTGCGACGGCGGCGAAGAGGACGGCGCCCCGTCCGCAGCCGAGGTCCAGTACCCGGTCCCCGGGGCGCAGGTCGGTCAGGTCGACCAACCGGGCCCCCACGGGGTCGAAGAAGTCGTCGTTGGCTTCGTAGGTGTCCGAGAGTGACTGCTCATGAGTGCTCGGCATCCTGCCATGGTGGAGCGGTGTGGCGCGGGTCACAAGGGGCCGGGGCCTGACGATCCGTCAATAGGCGTCCAGGGAGCGCCGGGTACGACCAGCGGGGTGCCGGTCACCGGGTCGTGCACCACCACCGACTCCAGCCGGAAGACCTCCCGTACCAGCTCGGCGGTGACCACCTTGGAGGGCGGGCCCTGCGCCACGATCCGGCCCGCCCGCATGGCCACCAGGTGGTCGGCGTAGCGGGCGGCCTGGTTGAGGTCGTGCAGCACGGCGACGACGGTGCGGCCCCGGTCGTGGTTGAGCCGGCGCACCAGGTCGAGCACCTCCACCTGGTGGGCGATGTCCAGGTAGGTGGTGGGTTCGTCCAGCAGCAGGATGCCGGTGCCCTGGGCCAGCGCCATGGCGATCCAGACCCGCTGCCGCTGGCCGCCGGAGAGCTCGTCCACATTCCGCTCGGCGAGGTCGGCGGTGGAGGTGCGGGCCATCGCCTCGGTGACGGCGGCCTCGTCCTCCTCCGACCACTGCTGCCACCACCGCTGGTGCGGCTGACGGCCGCGTGCGACCAGGTCGGCGACGGTGATCCCCTCCGGTGCGGTCGGCGACTGCGGCAGCAGGCCGATCCGCCGGGCGATCTGCCGGGTGGGGGTGCGGTGCAGGTCCGCGCCGTCCAGCAGCACCGCCCCGGCGGCGGGCTTGAGCAGCCGTCCCAGGGCCCGCAGCAGCGTCGACTTGCCGCAGGCGTTGGGTCCGACGATCACGGTGACCCGGCCGGTGGGGATCTCCAGGTCCAGGTCGGTGACGACGGTGCGGGACTCATAGCCGAGGGTGAGCCCCCGGGCCTCCAGCAGGTCAGCCGGGGCCTGTGTGTCGGCGGGCGCCTGGGTGTCCGTACGGGTGGTCATCGGGAGCCTCCGGTGCGGGAGCGGACCAGCAGCCACATCAGATAGGGGGCGCCGACCAGCGCGGTGACCACCCCGACGGGCAGTTCGGTGGGGGAGAGCAGCCGGCGGGCGATCAGGTCGGCGGTGACGGTGACCACCGCGCCGGTGAGCGCCGAGCAGAGCAGCGGCAGCTGCGCGGTGCGGGTGAGCCGGACGGCGAGCTGCGGGGCCATCAGCGCGACGAAGTCGACCGGCCCCGCCGCGCCGGTGGCGCAGCAGGCGAGGGCGATGCCGAGCAGTGCCAGGCCGGTACGGACGCGGTTCAGCCGCAGGCCGAGGGCGACGGCGGTGGCGTCGTCGAAGGAGACGGACCGCTGGGCGCGGGCCGCCCACAGGGTGCCGGGCACGGCGGCCAGCAGCACCAGGGCGAGCCAGCCCGCCTGGTCGTAGCCGGAGCCGTTGAGGCTGCCGGTGGTCCACACCTTGGCCTGCTGGCCCTGCAAGGCGTCGCCCTTGGTGAGGAAGAGGTGGGTGAGCGAGCTGAGCGCGGTGCTGATGCCGATACCGATCAGGACGAAGCGGTGGGCGTGCATCCCGCGCCGCCACGCCAGCAGATAGACCAGCAGCCCGGCCAGCAGCCCGCCGCCGACGGCGGCGACCGGCACCTGGCCGGGGGAGGAGACCGCGCCGAACGCCAGCAGCCCGACCACCACCGCCGACGAGCCATGGGTGACACCGATGACATCGGGGCTGGCCAGCGGGTTGCGGGCGACGGTCTGGATCAGCGCGCCGGACAGCCCGAGGGCCAGCCCGACCAGCAGGCCGACGGTGACCCGGGGCAGCCGCAGGGTGCCGACCACCAGCTCGTCGGGGCTCGGCCGGCCGAGGACCACCCTGACCACCTCGGCGGGTGCCACGGTGGACTCGCCCAGGCAGAGCGAGGCGGTCACGGCGGCCGCGAGCAGCACCGTCAGCGCGGCGGCCACCAGCATGGCCCGCCGATGCAGCAGCAGCGAGAGTCCGGGGCGGCGCAGCAGCGCATACCCGGCGGGCCGGACGACCGGCCGTACGGCGGGGCGGACCGGGGCGGTCATGCGGCCACCACCGCCTTGCGGCGTACCAGGACGATCAGCACCGGCACGCCGACCAGCGCGGTCATCACCCCGGCGGGCACCTCGGACGGCGGCAGCATCAGGCGGCCCAGGGTGTCCGCGAACAGCAGCAGCGCCGGGCCGAGCAGCGCGGACAGGGTGAGCACCGAGCGGTGGCCGCTGCCCACCAGCGCGCGGGCGGCGTGCGGCACGGCCAGGCCGACAAAGGCGATCGGCCCGGCGGCGGCCACCGCCGACCCGGTGAGCACGGTGGCGCCGAGCGCGCCGACGGCCCGTACGGTGCCGGTACGGGAGCCGAGGCCGCGCGCCGTGTCCTCGCCCAGGGCCAGGGAGTCCAGACCCCGGGCGACGGAGAAGCAGAGCAGCAGCCCCACGGCGAGGAACGGCAGCAGCTGCCACGCCACGTCGGAGGTGCGGCCGGAGAGCGAGCCGACCTGCCAGAACCGGAACTGGTCCAGGGTGGCGGCGTCGGTGGTGAGCACGGCGGTGATCAGCGAGGTGATGAAGGCGGCGAGGGCCGCACCGGCCAGCGCCAGCTTCACCGGCGTCGCCCCGCCCCGGCCGCGCCCGGCCAGCCCGTACACGACGGCGGAGGCGATCAGCGCGCCCAGGAAGCCGAACCAGGTGTACCCGGCGAGGGACTCCACCCCCACCACGGAGATCGCGAAGACCACCCCCGCCGCAGCGCCCTGGCTCACCCCGAGGATGCCCGGGTCGGCGATCGGGTTGCGGGTGATGCCCTGCATCACGGCACCGGCCGTGCCGAGCGCCGCCCCGACGGCGAGGCCGACGGCGGTCCGGGGCAGCCGCAGCTGCCGTACGACGACGGCGTCGGGGGAGTCGCCGCCGTGCAGCAGCGCCGCCCAGACGTGCGCGGGGGAGATCGGGCGGCTGCCGACCGCCAGGCTCAGCAGCGCGCCCACCGCCAGCAGGGCGACGGCTGCGGCGACCAGAGCGGCCCGGCGTGCGGCCAGCGGGCGTCCGGGGGGAGGCGAGGGGTCCGGTGGCAGCGGGGTGCGGGGGTGTGCGGTCGTCTCGGCCATCGGTCCCATCTCACTGAGCTGAGGCAAAGCTAAGTCGCAGTCCGGAGGCCGCACAAGTCCGCCGGAAGCCGGAACCGGGACCGCCGAATCGGGGCCTTAGGGTGGGGGCCATGGCAGCTCTGACGCCCGGCGCTCCGCTGACGGTCGGCTTCGACCTCGATATGACCCTGCTCGACACCCGGCCCGGCATCAAGGCCACCTATGACGCCATCGCGGCGGAGACCGGGGTCTGGATCGACAGCGCCCTGATCGTCACCCGGCTCGGCCCGCCGCTGGAGGCGGAGCTGGTGAACTGGTTCCCCGAGGAGCGGGTCGACGAGGTCGCCGACCGCTACCGGGAGCTGTATGTGCACATCGCGGTGCCCGCCTGCGTCCCGCTGCCCGGCGCCCGGGAGGCCGTGGCGGCGGTGCGCGGACACGGCGGCCGGGTGGTCGTGGTCACCGGCAAGCACGGCCCCAACGCCCGGCTCCATCTGGACCACGTCGGCATCGCGGTGGACGCCCTGATCGGGTCCGTCTGGGCGCAGCAGAAGGGCGACGCACTGCGCGGCGAGGGCGCCTCGGTGTACGTCGGCGACCACCTCGGCGACATCACCGGCGCCCGCGCCGCCGACGCCCTGGCGGTGGCGGTGGCCACCGGCCCGTACGGGGTGCGGGCCCTGCGCGAGGCGGGCGCCGACGCGGTGCTGCCCGACCTCACCGCCTTCCCCGACTGGCTGGCCGGCCACCTCGCATCCGCGCCGTCCCCGGTCGGCTGATCCGCCCTCCGGGTCGGCTGATCCGCCCCCCGGGTCAGGGGCAGCCGAGCCGCACCGGCAGTCCCGGCGTCGGCCGGCGGAACGCCGAGGTCGCGCAGCAGCAGCTCCTCCAGGCCCGGCTCCAGCTCCAGGCCGACGGACCGGGCGGGCAGCCGGATGGCGTCCAGCAGCTCGTCGCGCGACATCGGCCCGACGAAGACCTGATGCCCCTGGAGGGCGGTGCGCAGCAGCGGGTGGTCGGCGCAGCGGGCGTAGAAGTCGGCGCGCAGGCCGTAGACCGGCAGCGCGATCGGTTCCGCACCGCCGGGCCCCGGGGTGGAGAGCAGTTCCAGCAGGTCCAGGAAGCGGAGCCGTTCGGCGGCCTCCTCGCAGAGCGTGAAGAGCTCTTCCAGCTGGTCCACGATGAGCACGATGCGCCAGGAGTCCGCCCCGGCGAACCGTGGCGCCAGGGCGGTACGGAGCGCGTCGGCGACCCGCTGCGGCTCGCTGCGCAGCGCCTCCTCCACCCGGTCCGCCGGTTCGCCGGTCAGCGTCGCCAGCCGGGCGGCGAGGGCGGCCACCGGGTGGGCGGTCGGGGTCACTGCCCGGTCACATGCAGGTCGCGCCCCGCCTGGTAGACCCGCGACCCATGGGATGCCTTGGCGTCCTGCCGTACCGTCCCGGGCGTGCCGTCGCCCGACGGCGGCTCGGCGGCGAACTCCGCCACGATCCGCCGCATCTCGTCGGCCAGCTGCGGATCGGCCGCCAGCAGCCGCCGCAGTCGGCTTTGCCACTCCTCGACCAGTGCCTGCTCCGCCTGCTCGTCGCCGGAGGCGCGGGCGGCCAGCACCTCGGCCCGGGCCTCGGTGAGCTCGGCCTCCACGGTCTCGGCCCGCTGCGGGTGCACCCGGCGCCAGAGCGACCCCATCGCATGCCGCGCCTGCTCCCAGGCGTCCGTCGCCAGCAGCCCGACCACCGTCGTCGCCGCCGTGGAAGACAGCGCCATCAACTCGGCGTCCATCCGGCCCCCTCAGGTCCCCTCGGCCAGGTCCCCTCGGTCCTCACCGTGCCGCCTACCGTAGAGCAGAAGCGGCCGGTCGCAGGGGCGAATTCCGGCAGCCGCCCGCCCGGGGCGGGTCAGCCGGCGGTGTGCCGGTGCTGGGCGCGGGCCGAGCGCAGCAGCCCGGTCAGGGCCAGCAGAAAGCCCACCGGCATCAGCATGCTGACCCAGTACGCGGCGGTCGGCAGCCGGGTGAGGTCCAGGAAGAGCGGGACGAAGGTGGCGATGGTGGCCACGGCGCCGACGATGAAGACGACGGTGCCGGCACGGACGAGTGCGTCGCCGGGGTGGCGGGTTTCGGTGCTCACCCCACCAGGGTATGCACGTCACGCACGGGGTCGATCCGGACCCCGGCGTCCGGACCGGGGGGTGCGTCCCATGAGCAGCGTGTCACCGCCGCCCGGGCGTGCCCGGAGCGCCAGATCTGCGGGGCGCCGAGGTCCGGGCGGAGCAGGCGGTGCGCGCACCGCACGGTCGCCCGAGGCGCGGCCCGTTAACCTTGCGACTGCCTGCTAGCTTCACGCAGGCCAGCCTGTACCGCGCCGCCCCGACCGGGCGCGGGCGCCCATCCACCCGCCAGCGGTCGTCGGACACCCCGACATCCCTCACACACCAGGACGAGGTCTTCCGTGCCTACCGGCAAGGTCAAGTGGTTCAACAGCGAGAAGGGCTTCGGCTTCCTCTCCCGCGACGACGGCGGTGACGTCTTCGTGCACTCCAAGGCGCTGCCCGACGGCGTGACCACGCTCAAGCCGGGGCAGCGCGTGGAGTTCGGCGTGGTGGCGGGCCACCGGGGGGACCAGGCGCTGTCGGTGGCCCTGCTGGACACCCCGCCGTCGGTCGCCGCGGCGCAGCGGCGCAAGCCGGACGAGATGGCGCCGATCGTGCAGGATCTGATCTCCACCCTGGACGCGGTGCTGCCCGGCCTTCAGCACGGCCGCTACCCGAACAAGCCGGCCGGGCAGAAGCTGGCCACCCTGCTGCGGGCGGTGGCGGACCAGTTCGACGTCTGACGGCCCGGCGCCGCCTCCCCGGCCAGGGAGACGGCGCCGCACTGTCAGCCGGGTACTGACGGTGCGTCAGGCAGGGAAGGCCAGCGCGTCCGGGGTGACGGCCGGGACCAGGCCCTCGGCGGCGGCCCGGGTGAGCAGCCCGCGTACGGCGGCGTAGCCGTCCTCGCCCAGGTCGGCGGTGAACTCGTTGACATAGAGCCCGATGTGCTGGTCGGCGACGGCCGGGTCCATCTCCTGGGCATGCGCCAGTACGTACTCCCGGGAGGCGGCCGGGTCGTCCCAGGCCGCCCGCACCGAGGCCCGTACGGTGTCGGCCAGGGCCAGCAGCCGGTCGCGGCCCAGCGAGCGCCGGGCCACGATCGCGCCCAGCGGGATCGGCAGGCCGGTGTCGGCCTCCCATGCCTCGCCCATGTCGGCGAGGCGGCGCAGGCCGTACTGCCCATAGGTGAAGCGGGCCTCATGGATCACCAGACCGGCGTCGACCGCGCCGTCCCGCACCGCCGGCATGATCTCGTGGAACGGCAGCACCCGGACCTCGCCCAGCCCGCCGGGGACCGCCTTGGCCGCCCAGAGGCGGAAGAGCAGATAGGCGGTGGACCGCTCGCTCGGCACCGCGACCACCTTGCCGGCCAGCGCCGCCGGGTCGTCCGGCGCGTCCGGACCGGTGAGCACCAGCGGGCCGCAGCCACGGCCCAGCGCACCGCCGCAGGGCAGCAGGGCGTACCGGTCGAGCACCCAGGGCAGGGCGGCGTAGGAGATCTTGAGCACATCCAGCGCGCCGCGCTCGGCCAGCCCATTGGTGATGTCGATGTCGGCGAAGGTCACCTCGGGCGCGGTCGCGCCGGGTACCAGGCCGTGCGCCCAGGCATGGAAGACAAAGGTGTCATTGGGGCAGGGCGAGTAGGCGACCGAGAGTCGGTCGGCCGGACCGGCGGGCCCCGCCTCCGGGAACGGCGTCTGCTCGGTCATGGTCGGCCTCTCTCCTGCGCGGCGGCGTCGATCAGTTCCCGGTACGGCAGCGCGGCGAACACCCGCTCCAGCGCCGCCAGCGCCTCGCCGATCCGCCAGGCGGCGCGGTCGCGCGGGCCCACCGGGTTGGACACCGTGCGCAGTTCCAGCAGCGGCAGCCCGTGCCGGGCCGCCGCCTCCGCCACCCCGAACCCCTCCATCGCCTCGGCCACCGCGCCCGCGTGCCGCCCCGCCAGCTCGGCGGTGCGGTCGGCGGTGCCGGTGACCGTGGAGACGGTCAGCACCGGCCCCACGGCGGTGTCGATCCCGGCGGCGCGCAGCGCCCCGGCGGCCAGCGCCACGGCGGCGGGCGGCGGGGTGTGCCGTACGGTGCCGAAGCCCAGCTCGGTGACGTCGCTGAACCCCTCGGCCGTGGTGGCGCCCAGGTCGGCCGCCAGTACGGCGTCGGCCACCACCGCCGAGCCGACCGGCGCGGCCGGGGCGAAGCCGCCCGCGATCCCGGCCGAGACGACCAGGTCATAGCGGGCTCCGCAGCAGGCGGTGGCGGTGGCGGCAGCGGCGGCGGCCGGGCCGACGCCGCCCGCGACGACCTCGACCTCCACCTCGGCGGCGGGCGACTCCGGGCGGGCCGTCACCCAGTGCAGGGCGGGCGTCCGGTGCGGCCGGTGGCCGCCGCGCGGGTCGGCGCCGCGCAGCACCGCCTCGGCCTCCGCCGCCACGGCGGTGACGACGAGCAGCCGGGCCACTGCCGGGCCCGGCTGTCCACTGCTGTGCGGCGTCTCGCTCATGGTGGAGCGGAGGCCGCTCAGATGTCCGTGTTCTTCAGGGTGAAGTACCAGACGCCGAAGATGTCGCCGCTCCTGGTGTCCGCCTCGACGACCGTGACCAGCGTCTTCTCGGTGGACTTCAGCACATTGGCGGCGGGGATGGCGCCGGAGAAGGTGCTGCCCTTGCGGGCGCTGGCGAGCGTCGCCTGACCCTGGGTGCCGCCGTCGGTGAAGGCGAACCAGCCCTTGTCCGCGATGACGGGGTCCACGCCCACGCCGACCCGGTCGCTGGTGTTCATCTCCAGGGTCGGCAGCTTGCCGTCCTTCTCCAGCTTGGCGGCCTTGGCCTGGCAGTCGCCCTGGGCCTTGGCGTCCAGCGGCTTGCCGTCGTTCCAGCAGGTCGGCTCGGAGTGGACGGAGCCGGTCCCCGCGACCAGGGTGACCAGGCGGTTCTGCGGCTTGTCCTGGCTGGACGCGTGGGCGACGGAGAAACCCACCGTGCCGGCGCCGATCACGACGACGGCGCCGAGGGCGGCAATGGCGCGGCTGTTGAGGCTCATGGCACTGAGGCTACCGGTCATCCCTCGTCACGCCGCGCGGGGGTGCGGTGTGCCGCCGCGATCACGTCCGAAGAGGCTCCACACGGTGAACCCCAGGGTCACCGCCATGATCCCGGCCGCGATGCCGAACCCCAGCACGCCATTGAGCGGCAGCACGATGCCCAGGCCGCCGCCCGCCACCCAGCAGAGCTGCATCAGCGTCTCGGAACGGGCGAACGCCGACGTCCGCACCTCCTCCGGCACATCCCGCTGGATCAGCGCGTCCAGCGCCAGCTTGCCCAGCGACTGGGCGATCCCGGCGGACGCCGCCACCAGGGTCACGGTCAGCACCCCGTACCAGAGCGCCCCGCAGGCGGTCGCCGCCACCGCCAGCGCCACCATCGCGGTCACCGTCGCCTCCGGACCCCGGGTGCGCAGCCAGGAGCCCAGCACCGAGCCCAGCGCATTGCCGATCCCGGCCGCCACCGCGACCAGGCCCAGTGCCACGCCCGGGTGCAGCCCGCCCACCGAGTCGGCCCGCAGCAGAAAGGCCAGGAACATGGTGAGGAACCCGGAGAGGCCGCGCAGCCCCGCCACGGCGCGCAGCGCCAGCAGCACCGACGGGCCCACCGAGCGGAGCGGCCGCTCCCGCAGCCGCTCCTCGCGTTCGGACGCCGCTTCGCCGACGGGCGCCGCCTGGTCGGTGATCGCCTCCTGCGGACCGGCCGCGTCCTCCTTGACCAGCAGCGCCCGCTTCTCGCCCTGCGCCGAGTCCACCGTCGGCGGCAGTGCGAAGGCCAGCAGCGTCCCCGCGACAAAGACCAGGAACGCGCCGCGCAGCGGCCAACCCGGCCCCAGCAGATGCAGCAGCCCGCCGACCACCGCCGCCACCCCGGTGGCGATCAGCCCGGCCAGCGTGACCCGCGAGTTGGCCTTCACCAGCGTCACCTGATGGGGCAGCAGCCGGGGCACGACCACGCTGCGGACCACCCCGTACGCCTTGGAGGCGACCAGCACCCCCAGCGCCTCCGGGTAGAGCGCGATCCCGCCCCCGCTGATCACCCCGGCCATGGTCCACGCCAGCACCGCCCGGGCCAGCATCGACACCGCCATCGCCGCCCGCCGGCCGTGCGGCAGCCGGTCAAGAAGCGGGCCGATCACCGGCGCCAGCAGCGCGAACGGCGCCATGGTGATCAGCAGGTACAGCGCCACCCGGCCGCGCGCCTCACCGGTCGGCACCGAGAAGAAGATGGTGGAGGCCAGCGCGATCGTGATCAGCATGTCGCCGAACGAGTTGACCGCATGCAGTTCGATCAGCTTCGCCAGCCCGGACTCGCCCGCGCCCTCGGCCGAGGTCGCCCGGCGGATCCGCCGCCCGGTGCCGTTCACCACCCGGCCGGTGCCCCTGCCGAACGCCGACATCCCGGAGCGCACCGCGCTCCGGGCACGGCGCAGGCGGGAGGTGCGGCGGGCAGGGGGGACGGCCCCGTCCGGTCCCTCCCGCTCCGAGGGCGGCGACCCGGGGTCCTGCGGATCGTGATCGTGCAGAGCGTGCTGCGACGATGTTTCGTCGGCCACGCCGCCATCCTGCCCGACAACCCCGCTCCGCACGCCGGTTCCGCACCTTATCGACCGGTGTCGCCCTGGGCGGGCTGTCCCCCGGGCACGACCGGCCGGTAGCGTGCCCCTCGCACACCCATCGCGGCGGACGACGCCGCTGTCGGGTGCGGGCGGGGCACGGGTGACCGGTTCGTCCCGCAGAATAGGAATCACGGCGGCCGTCGCCCTCGGCCGGGCCGTCACATCCTCCGTCGCCCCCGCACGCGGGTCAGCGGCGGACCAGGGAACGGATTGGGAGAGAATCGATTCTCGTGAGTGCTGCGATGCGAAGCCGTACCCCTGACCGGCTCTGTGCCGAGGCCGTCGAGATCGCCCGGGCCGCCGCGGTCGACGCGGCCGGTGCGGACGCGGTCGGCGAGTACATCGGCGCGGAGGCCGACGGGGACCGCGTCGTCACGCACTCCTTCGCCTGCCGCGAGCCCGCCTACCGGGGCTGGCGCTGGGCCGTCACGGTCACCCGCGCCTCGCGCAGCAAGCTGGTGACCCTGGACGAGACCGTGCTGCTCCCCGGCCCCGACGCGGTGCTCGCACCGGAGTGGGTGCCCTGGAGCGAGCGCCTGCTCCCCGGCGACCTCGGCCCCGGCGACCTGCTGCCGACCGCCGCCGACGACGTACGGCTGGAGGCCGGCTGGAGCGGCGAGGACGAGGTGCCGCCGAACTCCGCGCTGGCGGAGGGCGGTTCCGCCGCCACCTTCGTCCCCGGCGAGGACGTGGAGGTCTCCGACCGCTCCGCCGACATCCAGCCCGCCCCCGACCGGGGCGCCATCGCCGCCGTCGCCCGGGAGCTCGGCCTCACCCGGCCCCGGGTCCTCTCCCGGCTGGGGCTGCACCTCGGCGCGGACCGCTGGGAGAAGTCCCACGGCGCCCACACCCCCATGGCCCAGGCGGCCCCCGCCTCCTGTACCACCTGCGGCTTCCTGATCCCCATCGGCGGCTCGCTGGGGCAGGCATTCGGCATCTGCGGCAATGAGTTCAGCCCGGCGGACGGCCGGGTGGTGTCGCTCGCCTTCGGCTGCGGCGGCCACTCCGAGGCGGCGGTCATGCCCACCCCGCCCAAGCCCGCCGAGCCGATCCTGGACGAGCTGGCCGTCGAGCCCATGCCGCTCCACCCCGACCGCACCGGCGGCTCGGTGGAACCCGAGGGCCCGGCCGAGGAGCTCGGCCACTCCTGAGGCCTTGACGGCCCTCACGGCCCTGACGGTCTGGCGATCCTGACGGCCCGTCATCCCGCTGACCCGGTCGCCCGGACGGACACCCGTCCGGGCGACCGGGGCGTGCCGTGGCCAAGCGTCGCGGGGCGAATCTGCCAGGCTCGCCCGCATGGTCGTCCGCACCCGCCTGCCCCGCCCGCACTGGACGGTGGTGGTACCGGCACTGGCGGCCGTACTGCTCATCCTCACCTGGCATCGCGCGCTGCCGGTGCCCGTGGTCGTCCTGGTGGCATGCGCCCTGGTGGGCGCGGTCCTCGCGGCGGTGCACCACGCCGACGTGGTGGCCCACCGGGTCGGTGAGCCCTTTGGATCGCTGGTGCTGGCGGTCGCGGTGACGGTCATCGAGGTGTCGCTGATCGTCACGCTCATGGCGGACGGCGGCCCGGCCAGCGCCGGGCTCGCCCGCGACACGGTCTTCGCCGCCGTCATGATCACCTGCAATGGCATCGTCGGACTGAGCCTGCTGGTCGGCGCCCTGCGGCGGCGGGTCGCGGTCTTCAACCCCGAGGGCACCGGGGCCGCCTTCGCGGCGGTCGCCACCGTGACGACGCTCAGCCTGGTCCTGCCCACCTTCACCACCAGCACCCCCGGCCCCCGCTTCTCCCCGCCCCAGCTGGGCTTCGCGGCCGGCTCCGCGCTCATCCTGTACGGGCTCTTCGTGACCACCCAGACCGTCCGCCACCGGCGCTCCTTCCTACCGATCACCACCGAGGGCCAGGTGATCGACACCGAGGAGCACGCCGAGCCGCCGACCGCCCGCCGGGCCTGGACCAGCCTCGGCCTGCTGCTCCTCTCCCTCGTCGGCGTGGTGGGCCTCGCCAAGACCATCTCCCCCACCATCGAGCGGGGCGTGGCTTCGGTGGGCCTGCCGTCCTCGGCCGTGGGCGTGGTGATCGCCCTGCTGGTCCTGGCCCCCGAGTCGATCGCGGCGGTACGGGCCGCCCTCCGCGACCGCGTGCAGACCAGCCTCAACCTCGGCCTCGGCTCCGCCATGGCCTCCATCGGCCTGACCATCCCCGCCGTCTCGGTGGCCTCCGCCTGGATGTCCGGCCCCCTGCTGCTCGGCCTCGGCGCGACCCACACCGTCCTGCTCGCCCTCACCGTCGCCGTCTCCACCCTCACCGTCATCCCCGGCCGCGCCACCCCCCTCCAAGGCGCCATCCACCTCACCGTCCTCGCCGCCTACCTCGTCCTCGCCATCAGCCCCTGACCCCGCCGGGCCGGGGTCGCGCTGGGGCCCTGCGGTGCGGCTGGAAGCGGCCGATGCCGGAGCATCGCCCGGAACGCGCAAGAATGCCCCTGGACGAAGCGGCAAGGCGCAGCAGAGCAGGGAACCGCTCGGCGGCGCTCACGGAAGGCGGTACGGCCAGTGGAGCCTCGGATCATGGGCAGCACGGCGGAAGGCTCCGGCGCGGACCCGTTCGGGACGGCCGGGCTGCGCCGCCGGGTGCTCGACGCCTGGGCGGCGTCCCCGGCCCGCTTCCGGGAGGACGCCAACGCCGAGGAGGAGCTGGCCCTCGGCGGCTACCGCGACCGCCTGGTGGTCGAGCTGGCGCAGAACGCCGCCGACGCCGCCGTACGCGCCGGTGTCCCCGGGCGGCTGCGGCTGACCCTGCACGACGGCGTCCTCGCCGCCGCCAACACCGGGGTGGCCCTGGACGCCGCCGGGGTGGAGTCGCTCTCCACCCTGCGCGCCTCCTCCAAGCGCGCCGACGACGGCCAGGCCCGGGCCGCCTCCGTGGGCCGCTTCGGCGTGGGCTTCGCCGCCGTGCTGGCCGTCTGCGACGAGCCCGCCGTGCTGGGCGTCCCCGGCGGTGTGCGCTGGTCGCTGGCCGAGGCCCGCGACCTGGCCGGGACCGCCGCCGAAGCGGCCGCCGCCGGCGGCCTCGCCGAGGAGCTGCGCCGCCGCGACGGCCACGTCCCGCTGCTGCGGCTGCCGCTGCCCGCCGAGGGCACCCCGCCCGCCGGGTACGACACGGTCGTGGTGCTGCCGCTGCGCGACGCCGCCGCCGAGGACCTCACCCGCCGCCTGCTGGCCGAGATCGACGACGCGCTGCTGCTCACCCTCACCGGCCTCGCCGAGATCACCGTCGAGGCCGAGGGGACCGTACGCACCCTGACCCGCCGCACCCTGGAGGCCCCCGAGACGGGCGGCCACGGCCCGGCGACCGTGGCGGTCACCGACAGCGCCGCCGCCGAGGAGAGCCGCTGGCAACTGGTCGGCGCCGACGGCCGGATCGACGACGCGCTGCTCGCCGACCGCCCGGTGGAGGAGCGCCGCAGGCCGTACTGGTCGGTCACCTGGGCCGTCCCGGTCGACACCGAGGGCCGCCCGCAGCGCCCCCGCACCGCGCCGGTGGTCCACGCCCCCACCCCCACCGACGAGCCGCTGGGCGTGCCCGCGCTGCTCATCGCCAGCTACCCGCTGGACTCGGCCCGCCGCCATGTCGCCCCCGGCGCGCTCACCGACTTCCTCACCGAGCGCGCCGCCGACGCCTATGCGTCCCTGCTGCGCGACCGGGGCCCCGACCTGTCCTCGCTGGACCTGGTCCCGGGGGCGCTCGGCCAGGGCGCGCTCGACGGCGCCCTGCGGCGGGCGATCCTCGACCGGCTGCCGGAGACGCCCTTCCTGCCCGAGGTGCCGTCGCCCGAGAAGGACGACCTGCCGGAGCCGGAGGTGTACGACCTGGACGAGGGCGGGCCGGAGCGGCCGAGCGGCCCGCGCGCCCTGCGGCCCCGCGAGGCGACCCTGCTGGAGGGCGCCGACAGCTCCGTGGTCGCCGCCGTCGCCGCCGTCATGCCCGGCCTGCTGCCCGCCGGACTGGAGCGGCGGCCCGAACTGCGGGTCCTGGAGGTGCGCCGGGTGCCGCTGGCCGAGGTGGTCGACCAGCTCGGCGGACTGGACCGCGCACCCGACTGGTGGCGCAACCTGTACGGGGCGCTGGCCGGCGCCGACCCGGAGGCCCTGGGCGCGCTCCCGGTGCCCCTCGCCGACGGCCGCACCGTCACCGGGCCGCGCCGGGTGCTGCTGCCCGGCGCCGACTCCGAGTGGGCCGACGCCCCCGCCGACTGGCTGGGCGACGACGGCGACCTGGGAGCCGTGCTGGCGCTGCTGGACCTGCGGCTGGTCCACCCCGACGCCGCCCACACCCTGCTGGAGAAGCTGGGCGCCGCCGTCGCCACCCCCGCCGCCCTCCTGGAGACGCCCGAGGTACGGGCCGCCGTCGCCCGTTCCGTACGGCTCGCCGAGGACGACCCCGACGAGGCCGACGACATCGCCGACGCGGTCCTCGGCCTGGTCAGGGCGGCCGGTGTCGGACCTGGCGACCACCCGTGGCTGGCCCGGCTCTGCCTGGCCGACGACGAGGGCGAGCCGGTGCCCGCCGGGGAGCTGGTGCTGCCCGGCAGCCCGCTGGCCGCCGTGGTCCGGGAGGACGACGCGGCCTTTGTCGACGACGAACTGCTGGAGCGCTGGGGCCCGGCCGTCCTGGAGGCCGCCGGCGTCGCCGGGCGGTTTGTGCTGGCCCGCGCCGAGGACGCCGTTCTCGACCCCGACGACCTGGACCGCCTCGACCCCACCGCCCCCGCCGACCGCGCGGCCGGCGGCGAACCCACCGGCCTGCTGGACGAGGCCCCCGACGGCCTGGCCGAGTGGTGCGAGGACGTCCTGGAGACCCTGCACCGGGACACGGCGGGCGGCCCCGGCGAACCTGTCGTCCCGCCGGTCGCCGCCGAGCTGACCGCCGTCCGCGACCTCGATCTGGTGGACGACGACGCCTGGGGCGAGGCCCTGGCCATGCTCTCCCGGCCGCCGTACCGCAGCGCCGTGGTCGACCCGGTCCGGGTGCTGCTGCCGGACGGCTCCACCGCCGATGTGCCCTCCTACGCCGCCTGGTGGCTGCGCGACCACCCGGTGCTGGACGGCCGCCGCCCCGCCGGGCTGCGCGCGGCCGGCGCCGACCCGCTGCTGCGCGGCCTCTACGAGGAGGCCCGCACCGGCCTGGACGAGCAGTTCCTGCACGCGCTCGGGGTGCGGACCACGCTGACCGCGCTGCTCGCCGAGACCGGCGGCCCCGACGAGGTGCTGGACCGCCTCGCCGACCCCGCCGCCGGGGTGAGCCACCGTCAACTGCACGGCGTGCACACGGCGCTGGCCAGGGTGGCCGCCGACCGCGTCGAGCCCCCCGAGGTGGTACGCGCCCTGCCGCCGCTCGACCCGGAGACCGGCCGCCGCCCCGCCCACACCCTGATCGTGGACATCACCGACGCGGTGATCGCCGATGCCCCCGACCTGGTCCAACTGCTGGACGACTTCCCGGTGCTGCCCGTCGCCCCGGCGCTGGCCCCCGCCCTGGCCGAGCGGCTGCATGTCTCGCTGGCCAGCGAGGTCGCGGGCGGCCGGGTGCTGAGCGAGGGCACCGTACACCGCGTCCCCGCGTTCGTCCGCGAACTGCTGCCGGGCTGCCCGGCCGTGTACGAGGAGCACGACGAACTGCTGGTCGTCGGCCCGGACGGCGCCGAGGCGGCCGTCGACTGGCGCTGGGACACCGGCTCGGAGGCGCCCCAGCCCCCGCACGACCCGGACGCCCCGGAGGAGGACGACGAGTTCGCCGTCCCGCCCGTCCCCGGCGCCCTGCACGCCGCCACCCCCGAAGGGCTCGCCGCCGGCCTGGCCTGGTCGGTGGGCCAGTTCCACCGCCGCTTCGAGGTCCTGGTCGCCCTCACCGAACCCGACCGCGCCTACGAACTCTCCGCCGCCCGCGACTTCGAGGGCTGAGGCTCGCCACTCCGGCGGTTCACAGGCCGTCCGGCAGCACCCGGAATGCCTTGCGGGCGGTCAGCGGCCTGACCGCCCGGAAGTCGCGCCGGTCCAGGGTGAGGACCGCGTCGGTGCGGAACTCCGCAGCCAGCGCGACATTCGCGACCCCGCTCACGCCCCTGCCGCGCGCCCCGCCGCCGGCCGCACCCGGGCCGCCCCCTCGGCGTCGACGGCCGCGCACCAGCGGCGGGCTTCACCGTGGACAGGGTGGTGCATACGGCCTGTCCGGGACGTAGCGCGACCACTCCTCGGGTGTGATCGTGTCGCCGATGCTGGTGCAGAGCAGCTTGACGGCGGCCTCGGGATCGGTGTTCCAGACGGAGACATGGGGGGTGCCGGCGCTGACGAGGAGCGGTGCTCCCTGGCGGCTGTAGGAGATGTCATTGCCCTTGATGCCCGTGGCGAAGTAGGCGAAGGCCGCCCGGAAGACGGGGGTGCTCGGATCGGTGGTGTCCCAGAGTTCGATGTGCTCCGCGGTGAATCCGGTCGTGCTCCTCGACGCGACGAAGGTGTTGCTCACCCAGGCCAGGGTGCGGCCGTCGGGAGCGAAGGCGATGCCGGTACCCGAACCGAGGGTGCGCAGCACGGACACCGGCTCGCCGGTCAGCCGGTCGTGGTCGACCCGCCACAGCCGGGTGGTGTCGGCGTTGTCGGTGACGGCCAGCAGCTTGCCGTCGGAGCGGAACGCGGAGTGCGAGCCGCCGGCTCCCGGGGTCAGCCGGCGGGCGGGCTCCGCGACCGGGTGGCGAGGATCGGAGACCTGCCACAGCAGCAGGGTGTCGGCGGAGTTGCCGACCAGCAGATGGCCGTGCGGGGCGAAGGCGAGTCCGGTGACCTTGCCGGGCATCGCGGCAAGCTGGTGCGGGTGGTGGGGATCGCCGACATCGAAGAGCCGTACCGCCGGTGGCGCTTTCTGCAAGGCGGGGGTGGTGGTGTCGGCAACGGCCAGCACCCGGCCGTCCGGGCTGTAGGCCAGTGCCGACGCACCGTTGGAGAGGTCGTCGATGACGGCCGGCGGTGCGGAGTCGGGGTGGTCGGTGCTGCGCAGCCGGAGGACGGTGCGGCCGTGCTCCTGTTCGCTGGTGACCAGGACCCGGCCATCGGGGCTGAACTCGACCGGTGCACTCCCGAGGCTGCCGCTGCCGGGGAGCGGGGCCAGCTTGCGGTAGGGCGGCCGGGTCAGGTCCCACAGGGCGCCGTCGTCCGCCCCCTGCACCGCCAGCAGCCGCCGTGGGCCGCCGCTGAACCGCGCAGCCGCCCCGAAGCCGCCTGCTGCCTCATAGCTGCTCTCCGCGCCGAGCTGGGGCGGGTTCCTGACGTTCCACAGGTGGACGCCGAGCGCGGTGGCATGGAGCAGCAGCGTGCCGTGCGGAGCGAAGACCGCCGGGCCGCTCCAGGACACCTTCGCGGTGTCTTCCAGGTCGTTGACCCGGGCCAGGTACCTCTGGCCGGTGTCCATCCACAGATACGTATGGCCGTTGCAGGGGGTGGCGATGGTCCGCCCGTCCGGGCTGAAGGCGGCCGACACCGGACCGCCGGGGCAGTACTCCAGCAGTCCGGACGCCGCCGTCGCCAGCGGCACCGGCCGAGCGGGGTCACGCACGTCCCAGAGCCGCAGCCCCTGGCTCTCGCGGTCACCCGGGGTGAGGAGGGCCTTTCCGTCCGGGCGGAACGCCACCCGGTGCAGGGACATGCCGGACAGGTCGTGGCTGATCGGCACAGCGTCCGGCATGGCCACCGCTGTGGGCCGGGACGGGTCGGTGAGGTTCCACAGCCGGATGGTGCCGTCGTCCGCCGTGTCGGCCAGCAGCCTGCCGTCGGGGGAGAAGGCCAGTGAGTCGACGGGGGCGGTCCGACCGGTCAGCTCCCGCGTCTGGCGGACTCGGCTGGGATCGCCGACGTCCCAGACCCGGATGGTGCCGGTGGCCGTGCCGAGGGCGAGCGACCGCCCGTCCGGGTTGAAGGCGATCGAGGCGATGCCCGTCGGTGTGCCGGGAGGCAGCGGGATGGCGTGCGGCCGGTCGGGGTCGGAGACATTCCACAGCCGGACCACCGCCTTGGCCGGGCCGCCGGTGGACGCGGTCGCCGCCAGCAGCCGCCCGTCCGGGCTGAGCGCGACCGCGTGGGCGCCCGGCAGGGCGATCCGGCGCCCCTTGGGTCCGCCGTCGGCGTCCCAGAGCGCGACCTCGGATCCGGTGGTCAGGGCGAGCATGGAGCCGTCGGCGCTCTGCGCGATATCGGCGACGGGGTCGCGGCTGTCGTACACGCCGGGGGTCTCCAGGCCGCTCAGCAGGGGAGCGGTGTTGGCCTGCGGGTCCAATCGGTAGGCGAGAACGCTCAGCTGCTTGGCCAGCCCGGGTTGGTTCTCCCGCAGCCGGTCGGCCTCGGCGGCGACCAGTCGGCCGACCGCCTGATTGCGTTCGGCCGCCGCCCGCCGCTGATAGGCGACCGCGAGGCTGCCGCCGCCGGCCGCCAGCAGGCACAGCACCACCAGGGTGGCCAGCACCGCCGTACGGACCCGGGCAGCGCGCCGCTCCGCGCGCTGGGACTCGTCCAGGAACGCGGCCAGCCGCGGCTCCAGATCAGCGTCGCCGAGACCGGCGTTGCCGGCGCTGGCCCGCGCCGCCGCCAGCCGGCTGCCCCGGTACAGCAGGGAGGGGTCGCGGTCGGCCTGCCGCCAGGTGTCTGCGTCGGCGGCCAACTGCTGGCGGGTACGCAGCCAGTCGCGGTCCGCCTCGATCCACTGGCGCAGCAGCGGCCAGGCACGCAGCAGCGCATCATGGCTGATCCGCACCGAGTCCCGATCCAGCACCAGCAGGCGCGCGTCGGCGAACCGGCGCAGACCGCGCTCCGCCGCCTCCGAGTCGGGCACCGCGTCCAGCAGTGCGGCCCGGTCGGCGGGCCGTGCCGTGTCGGTGAAGTCGTCGCCGATGCGCACCAGGCCGGGCAGCATCCGGCGGATGGCGTTCCGCCCCGCCTCGTCAAGCGCGGCATAGGCCCTGTCGGCGCTGGCGGCGATGGCACCGGTGATGCCCCCGCTGTCCCGGTATCCGGCGACGGTCAGCCGGCTGCCGTCGCCCTGCCGCCAGGTGGCCCACAGGGCATGGGAGAGCAGGGGCAGCGTCCCGGCCTGCTGGCTCGGCTGGTTGACGGCTCCGAGCTCGTGCAGCAGCAGTTCGACCAGACCGTCGTCCAGCCGGAGGCCGACTGCCTCGGCCGGCCGCTCGATCGCCGCTCGCAGCTCGGCGAGCCGCATGGGCGCGGTGAGCACCTGGTGGTCGCGGAGCACGGCGGTCAGCTCGGGAAGGGCCTGGGCCTCGCCGTAGAAGTCGGCGCGTAAGGCCATCACGACCAGCGCGCCCTCTCCCCTGTCCGGCCCGCCCCCCGGCCCGTCCCCCGGCCCTTCGCCCGGCCCGCCCCCCGGCCCGTCGCCCGGCCCTTCGCCCGGCGCGGCGAGGGCGCCCAGCGCGGTCAGGAACGCGGTGCGCTCCGCCGGGCTGCGGCAGGCGGTGAACAACTCCTCCAACTGGTCCACCACCAGCACCAGGCGTTCCCCTGGCCGCCGCTGCCCTGGCCGTCCGTCCAGGAGCGGACCGGCGAGCCGGGCGGCCGAGCCGGGGTCGAGCAGCATCCCGGACGGATCCGGGATGCCGCCCCGGTCCAGCGCGGCGGCCAGGGCCCGCACCGGGTGCTCGCCGGGGCTGAGCACCACCGGGGGCCAGCCGCTCGATCCGGGCAGCTCCGGCGCACCTCGGCGCAGCCTCGCCAGCAGGCCCGCGTGCAGTAGCGAGGTCTTGCCCGCTCCGGACGGCCCGACCAGGATCACCGGGCTGCACGCGGCCAGCGCCCCGGCGGCTGCCGCCGCCAGCTCGCCGACCAGCCGGTCCCGCCCATGGAACAGCTCCGCGTCCGCGGCCGTGAACGACTCCAGTC
The DNA here is from genome assembly GCF_003258605.2 of Peterkaempfera bronchialis. Taxonomy (NCBI): domain Bacteria; kingdom Bacillati; phylum Actinomycetota; class Actinomycetes; order Kitasatosporales; family Streptomycetaceae; genus Peterkaempfera; species Peterkaempfera bronchialis. The sequence goes on along the minus strand of NZ_CP031264.1, from coordinate 2,887,057 downwards.
CCGGGTACGGGCAGCGGTCGGGCACCGGGCGGCCGAGCTCCGCCCCTTCCTCCCCCTGCCGGGTCTGCGCGACGCGGTCGGGGCCCGCCGACCGGTTGGCCGCGATGACCAGGTCACCGGAGCGGTCGCCGGCCTGGCGCCGGGGCAGTGGGCCGCCCTTGGCGTGCAGTACGCGGAACAGGTGGTGGTACACGGCGTCGAGGGTCAGTATCCGCGGCCCGCGTGGATCACCGTTGTCCAGCAGGTTGATCAGCTCGCCGGTGAACGTGGTGTGCGGCGCGTCCTCGGGAGCCAGCGCAAGCTGCTCCGCCGACCCCAGCAGGTACATCCCGTGCGCGGCGGGCAGCGCAAGCGAGGGATGCGGCGCCCGGTCGCCCAGCTTGGCCTTGCCGGAGAAGCAGCAGTCCAGAATGACGACCACGCAGGAGGCGCGGCAGGCGGTCAGCGCCTCCTGCACCGCGGACAGCGGCAGCGCCTGATGGGCCGCGAGCCCCGGGGTGAGCCGGTCGGTGCTCCGGGCCGCGAGGTACAGCTCATCGCCCGGCCCCAGCAGCCCATGGCCGACGTAGTAGAGCAGCAGCGTGGTCTCGGCCCGCCGCGCCTCCTCGGTGATGGCGGTGGCCATCGCCTGGGCATCGGCGGGATCGATGATCGTCCGGACCTGGTCCGGCCTGGCACCGCACCTGGTGATCAGGCGCTCCTCCAGCGCCTTGACCGTCCGCGACGCGGCCGGAACCGAGGTCAGCGTCGGACCCCGGTGCGTGGCCGTGCCGAGCAGCAGGATGCGCACCCCCGGGTCGGCCAGACCCGTGCTCATCACCGGCCGCCGCCGCGACCGTCGCGCTCCTCATCCTCTGCGGGCCCGGCCCGGTGCAGCGCCTCGGCGGCCTGCTCGATGCAGCTCTTCACATCCTCGGCGTTCAGCAGCCTGGTCCGCTTCGCGGACAGCTCTACAGACGTCCCGTCGGCGCGGGTGGCCTTGAGGGTCACCTCGCTGCGCCGGTTCCGTATCCAGGAGACCAGGGCGGTGGCGAGGGCAGTGGCCGCGCCCGGCGCCAGCGCGACCAGTACGGCGTCGAGGGTCGGACCCAAGGTGCCTGACACGGGAGGACCCTCCACCAGGGTGGCCCTGCCGCGCAGTTCATCCACATCGACAAGCCAGGCCAGAAGCGACCGCAGTTCGGCTGCGCTGTTCTCGGCTTCGGCAGTGAGCGTGACATCCATCGACTGGTGACTCCACCTGGTGAACCGGTCGCGCGCCTGGAATGCGGGAAACCACCGTACCGAGAGCCGAAGTCCGCCGCACGGTACTTGCGGCGCATTGCTCACCCCTGCCGCGCGCCCCGCTGCCGGTACGCGCGCATCTTGGCCCGGCTGCCGCAGACGGCCATGCTGCACCAGCGGCTGCGCCCCGCCGGGCTGCGGTCGTAGTAGACCCAGCGGCAGCTCTCCGCCGCGCACGCCTTGAGCCGGGGCCAGCTGCCGTCCGCGACCGCCGCCGCGATGCCCGCCGCCAGGTGCGCCACCACCGCGTCGGCCCCGGCCAGCCCCGCCGCCGGCCGCACCCGGGCGGCCCCCTCGGCGTCGATGGCCAGCACCAGCGGGGCCCGGCTCAGCAGCCGTTCCAGCACGGCCGCCGCCCCGCCGGGCAGATCCACCCCGGTATGGGCCTCGCAGACCGCCCGCAGCGCCTCCCGGAACTCGACGCACGCCGCCCGGTCGGCCTCGCCGAAGCGCAGCCCGCAGAGCCCCTGCTCCTCGGCCCACCGCTCCAGCCCGGCCACGGTGCGCAACTCGTCGTGGTCGGACTCGAAGTCCACGGTGTTCGCCAGCGCCTGCGCCGCCAGCAGCGGCGCGGGGGCGGGGGCGCGTACCCCGGGCTGATTCACGCTTGCGAGGTTACCCGTACTCCGCCATCATGCAGTAACCGTTACCGGCACCAAGCTTGTATCGGTAACACCCCACCCCTCCCGGAGGAGTCCCCATGACCGAGCTCGTCACGCTCCAAGCCGTCGCCCTCGACTGCGAGGACGCGGTGGCCCTGGCCGAGTTCTACGCCGCCCTGCTCGGCGCCAAGGCGAACACCGAGGACCCGGAGTGGACCGAGGTCACCCTCGATTCGGGCCTGGCCCTGGCCTTCCAGCAGGTCGCCGACCACCGCCCGCCCCAGTGGCCCGACCCGGCCCACCCGCAGCAGTTCCACCTCGACTTCCGCGTGCCCGACATCGAGGCGGCCCAGCAGCACGCCCTCTCCCTCGGCGCCACCTTCATCGAGGACCGCCTCCGCCCGGACGGCACCGGCTGGCGCGTCTTCACCGACCCGGCCGGACACCCTTTCTGCCTTTGCGTGTGCAGCTCCTGATGACATTCCCTTCCGTGTGATCAACAACGGATAACGCCAACGTAATTACCCTGCGGACCGTATGCTCGCGACGAGCGGCGCATGCCGCCTGACCAGTGGTTCGGTGTGTGCCAATTCCCCTTGTCACAAAGGTGGTCCGGTCGTGAGTCGACGCAGTACGGGTGATGTGAACGCCGCCGTGATCACATCGGCGGCCGCCTTCGGGGAATTGCTGCGGCTCTGCCGTGAAAGAGCCGGGCTGTCACAGGGCGACCTGGCATCCCGGCTCCACTGCGACCGCTCGCTGGTCTGCCGGATCGAGGCGGGCACGCGCGTGCCCCAGCGGACCTTCGCCAAGACGATCGACCAGCACCTGGGCACGGGCGAGATTTTGCGTGAGCTGTGGCAGCGGATCGACTGGTACCCGGCCGGGGGCATCGAGCACCCCGACTGGTTCCGCCAACGCGCCGCGATGGACGCCGAGGCGACCGTGCTGCGCGAGTACCAGACCCTTGTGATCCCCGGCCTGCTACAGACGGAGGAATACGCTCGCGCGATCTTCGAGATGGGCTCCGGGAACGACATCGACGAACGGGTCCGCGCCCGACTCAGCCGCCAGCAGCGCTTCCTGAACGGCTCCGCCCAGGCGCCGCTCCTCGTCGCCGTACTGGACGAGAGCTGCCTGCGGACCATGGTCGGCGACGCCTCGGTGATGCGGGACCAGTGCGCCCACCTGCTCGACGTGGGCAGACTCCCCAGCGTCTGCATCCAGGTCGCCCCAGCGGATATGCCCGGCCTCGTACGCCCCAAGAGACCCATGTCGCTGATCAGGCTGCCGGACGGGCATGAGTGGGTGTACTCGGAGTCTCTGGAACGCGGGCATCTGAACGACGATCCGGCGGTTATCTCCAAACACGCACAGATCTATGATGTGCTCCGAGCGGACACACTGAATACTCGTCAGTCAGCCGAAATGATCGCTGACGTGATGAAGGGGTACGAGCGGCATGAGCCAGCGGGACCTGAGCGCGGCGACGTGGGTCAAGAGCAGCTACAGCGACAGCGACGGCGGCAACTGCGTCGAGGTGGCCCCCGGATTCACGGGCATCGTCCCCGTCCGCGACAGTAAGGACCCGCACGGTCCCGCGCTGGTCTTCTCCCCCGAGGCGTTCGCCGACTTCGTCTCGGCCGTCGCCGCAGGCGAGTTCCCCGGCGCCTGACCCCGGCCCCAGACGATTCCCCGCCGCCCCGGAACGCAGCTCGCCCGAGGCGGCGGGGCGGGGCCGAGCCGCCCGTCCGGCTCAGATCGGCAGGTCCCAGCCCGGACCGTCCTCTGTACCGATCCACCCTGCTGCCCGGTGGCCGAGAGCCGCCGGCCGCCTGTCAGCGCTGGACCGCCCTCTCGACCCGGTCCCACAGCCGCACCGGTCCGCGCTGCATCACCGTCCAGCCCCCGTCCGGCTTGCGCGCCGTCCGCGCCTGCGAACCCGTGGACACATCCCAGAGCACCTGTTCCGCCCCCGCCCCCGTCCGTTTTCTGTAGCCGGTCGGCGAGTGCGCTAATGCGGGATTCCCTCGATGATGTCCCGGGCGCCTTGGCGCAGCAGGTCGGCGCAGACGCGGGAGCCGAGTACCGCCGGGTCGTTGAGGCTCTCGCCCCAATGGTGGGCGTGGACGAACTTCGACCCGTCGCGCGAGAACACCATGCCGTGCAGGCTGAGTTGCCCGTCCGGCTCTGTGACGCAGAACCCGGCGATCGGGCTGTTGCAGTGGCCGCGCAGACCATGCAGCATGACCCGCTCGGCGGTCACCTCACGCATGGTCCGCTCATGGTTGAGCCGTTCCAGCAGGGCTGCCACCGAGTGATCGTCCCGTCGGCACTGGAGGCCGAGCACACCGGCTCCGACCGCCGGAAGCATCTCCCGCACCCCGAAGCGTTGGCGGGCCCGGTCGGCGAAGCCGAGCCGTTCCAGGCCGGACGCCGCCAGGACCATGGCATCGAGCTTGCCGTCCATTGGCTTTCTGCCGTCGAGCTTGTCCAGCCGGGTACCGACCAGACCTCGGACACGGATCACGTTCACATCCGGGCGCACGCGGAGGATCTGTGCCTTGCGGCGCACCGCGGACGTGGCGACGGCCGCCCCGGGCCGCAGGTTTTCCAGGCTCCGTACCTCCGATCCCTCGGGGACGACCAGGACGTCGTGCACGTCGTCGCGGGGCAGGTAGGCCGCGAAGATCAGACCGGCTGGGAGCGGCACATCCCCGGGCACGTCCTTGACGCAGTGGACGGCCATGTCGACGTCGCCGCGCTGCAACATGGTGTCGATCTGCTTGGTGAACAGGCCCTTGCCGCCCAGGGCGGCCAAGTCGCCCTGCCACACATCCGCCTCGGTGGTGACGGGCACGACCTCCACCCGGAGGTCGGGTTCGAACTTCCGCAGCAGTGCGGCCACCTGCTCGGTCTGGGCGAGGGCCATTGGGGAGCTACGGGTTCCGATGCGCATCACCCGCTCGGGGAAGTCCGTCATCACGTTTCGGTCCTTTCAGGTCGTATCTCACGGTAGGTGGGTCCGCCGGGCGGGTGGAGCGTGCCAGTCACGCGCGCAGCGACGGCCGGGTGCAGCAGGGCCGAGAACTCGGCGCGCACAGCCCAGCGCGCGTCCGCGAGTTCACTCTCCTGCAACCCGATCGAGTGGAATTCGCCGTCGCTGATGACGGGCCCGGCGAAGAGGAACACGAACCGCGCCCGGCCACCGGGGCGCCGACCTCGACGCCACGGCGGTTCTCACGGGTGGCCCTCGGGGTGTCTGGCCATGAGGACGTTGCAGTCCACGACGGTCGTCAGGTCGCCCCCGGCCCGTGCCCGGTCCCGCACGTTCGCCAGTTCTCGGCAACCTGCGCAGCCCGGTACAGGCTCGGGCTCCGAGCCCAGCCTCAGCGGCAGTTCGACCGGGGCACTCGGGTAGGTCTTCGGTTCGCTCATGCCGACCCCTTCACGTCGTCCGTCTGGCGACAACGCTAGGAAGCCCGCTCCTCCCATACCCAGTCAGTTCTACGTTGTTGCAGGCGAACTGGGACCGAGCGCGTCCAGCGCTGCCGCTACCAGCGCCCGCGCGGCGGCTCCATATACGGCCAACTCCCTGAGTTCACCGAACGCCCGGACGTACATGGCTACTTCACTCGGCGCTGTGACGGTCACCTGCGCTGTCAGAAGCTCCACATGCACGCGCTGGTCATCGAAGATGTTGAACGCCTCAAGCGGCCACATCCTCCGCTCCCGCGCGGCGAAGGGGACCAGCCCCAGAGACACGGCGGGCAAGGACATCACCGAAAGAAGATGGCGCAACTGACCGGCCATCGCCTCAGCGTCCCCGATCTGGTACCGCAGCACCGACTCCTCGACCAGCAGGACGAATCGGTGGCCCGCCCGATGCAGCACGTCGGATCGTGCCACGCGGGCGGCCACAGCCTCGGCCGTGTCATCCGGAGTTCTGTGAAACCGACCGATGACCGACAACAGCGCGGAGGCGTAGGCGGGGGTCTGGAGCAGCCCCGGCACGACATGCGATGCGTAGCCGCGATGCAGCTTGGTGCGCTCGTACAGCGGGACGCGGGACTCCTGAAGTCGCCGCAGGCCGGTGCGCTGGAGCCGCTTCCACTCCAGGTACATCGAGTCAGCCGTGCGCGATGCTGCGATGATGTCCGCCACCAAGCCCTCCGCCCCACAGGCGGTGCACCAGGCGTGGATGTCGGCGTCGGACGGAGGTGTGCGCGCGTTCTCGACACGCGACACCTTGGACTTGTGCCAGCCGCAGCGGACAGCCAGCTCCAGGCCCTTCAGCCCGGCGTCAAGGCGCACTTCACGCAGCCTGGCCGCCACGGCCTTGCGCGCGGTCTCGACACTGGGCGAAGGAAAGCTGGGCATGAGTTGGTCAACTGCTGAGACAGGTCAGAGCGTGAATCCCTCGTGCGGTACGCCGCGTTCCCACACGGCCTCGAACGCTGTGTTGCACAGCTTGACCACGTCGGGGTCGCTGGTCAACTCGTGGCCGGCGGACGCACCGTCCCCGGTGAAGTGCCCGAATCGGATCAGCTGGTCGTCGAACAGCCAGAAGTCCGCGCCTGGAAGGGCCAGTGTCGCGGCATCTCTCCGGGGCAACCAACGCACGCGCTCACCGGCCTGTACGTTCAGATAGGTTCCGGCGTGCTCATACCGGATGTACTCGCTGACCGGTACGGAGACGATCCGGGCACGCCGCATGACGACGCCACGACGGACGGTCTCGCCCACCAGGTCCAGCCACGGCTGGCGCCGCTGGACCGATGCCGCACTGATCGTGCCGAGCCGCTGCCACTCGGCGAAGTCCTCAGCTTCGGACGCGACGCCATAGATGTCCCGCATCTCCAAATGGACAGCGGACCGATGGCAGTCCTTGATCAGCTCAGCGAACGTCGGCACGTTCCTCGGCTGCATCGCACGCCTTCCTGATGAGCGGCACCATGCGGGCCGGAACTCTGATCACTGCCTCCGTGTCGGGGATGTGCCCGACCGTGCGGCATTCCGCTTCGGTCTCCTCGTCGGCCTTCCAACCCTGGAAGACGAGATCCGCCGATGCGTCGTCCACCCACACGGTCGGGCAGTCGTCGCCGTTGGTGTTGGGGTCCTTGCCGAAGAACAGTAGAGCCATGACCTTGCCCCCTGCCTGACTGGCTGCGTTCGGTGGCATGAGCGTCGCCCGAGTGGGCGGGGCCGTCAAGGGTGCCCCATGCGCCAAGCTTGGTACCCGCCGACACGCCTGCGTCTCCAACCCCGGCGCTGCCCGACGCCCACCTGCTCACCCTGCGTGTGAGCCCTCGGCGCCGCCGAGATCGCCGCCAACCCCGCCCCGAACACCACTGCGGTGGCGCACCAGGAGGCCACGTCACGCGCGGACAGCAGGACCGAGTCGTTCGCATAGCCGACCAGTGTCGCCAGGACCAGCCAGCCGACGCATGCCGCCTCTCCGGCGGAGACCCCTCCCAGCGCCCTGACCGCCAGCACGGCGACGGTCCGGGAGAGGGCTACCGCCGCGACCCGGTCGGCTCGGGTGAGCCTCCCGTTGGCCCGGGTGCCCGGTAGGCTCCGGGTGGTTGGGAGGCTGCACCGCGCCCGGCCGCGTCGGGAGAGCGCATGAACGCCAGGAGCCGTGAGATCGGCCTCGGGCAGGGCGAGCGGGCCGTCCCGCTGGGGGCCGCCTGCCGGAGACGGCTGGGTCGGGTCGGCTGGTTCCGAGGGCCGGGGAGTTCTGCATGGAGCGAGGCGTGGAAGAGCGAGGCGAGCGAGCATGACCACCATGACAAGCGGTACGGGCCGCTGGCTGCGGCAGGGCGTCCGGCCCGGCGGGGGCGCGGTCGGGGGCGGGGACGGAGGCGGGGTGCGGCCGCGCGGTCGGCTGGTCTGCTTCCCGCACGCCGGCGGCACCGCCACCCTCTACCAGGGCTGGGGCCGCCTGCTGCCGCCGGAGTTGGAGCAACTGTCCGTCCAGTACCCCGGCCGGCAGGACAGGTTCGCCGAACCCTGCGTCGAAGCCATGGAGGAGCTGGCGGACCGGGCAGCCGAGGCGCTGGCCGCGCTGCCCGCCCTGCCGACCGTGATCTTCGGCCACAGCATGGGCGCCCTGGTGGCGTACGAGGTCGCCCGTCGGCTCGAACAGGGCCAAGGGGCCTCGCCGGTGGTGCGGCTCTTCGCGTCCGCCGCCCCGGCGCCGGGTATCGAACGGGACAGCCTCCCGAGCCTGGACGACGACGCGCTGATCGCCTACGCGTGCGGCCAGGGCGGCCCGTCCGTCGACGCATACGGCGAACCCGAGCTGCGGCCGCTGCTGATGCCGTCCCTGCGCGCGGACTTCCGGCTGCTCACGGAGTACCGGCCGGACGGCCCGGCGACCCCGCTGCGGGCCCCGATCACCGCGCTCGGCGGCGACCGGGACGCCGGTTGCACCCCCGCCGACCTCTCCACCTGGTCCGACCTGACCACCGCCGGCTGCGACCTCCGGGTCTTCCCCGGCGGCCACTTCTACCTGCACGACTGCGAAGCCGAACTGGTCGGCCTGGTCACCGCATGCCTTTCCCGGTGACGACCGCTCACGGGCTGCGCCCTCCGGCGTAGGCGCGGCGGTGGTGGCCCGGGTGCGGGGCGGATAATCGCTGGACAGCGCTCCGGCCGACGGCGAGCGTTGGCGGAATGGAGCAGCAGAACATCTGGGACGCCGATACTGCCCGCCGCTACGACACGCCCGGATCCGGCATGTTCGCACCCGAGGTCGTGGGGCCGACCGTGGACCGCCTCGCCCAGCTCGCCGGGGATGGAGCGGCACTTGAGTTCGCCATCGGGACCGGCCGGGTGGCCGTCCCGCTCGCCGAGCGAGGAGTCCCGGTCACCGGCGTCGAGTTGTCACCGCCGATGGTGGAGCAACTGCGTACCAAGGTGGACGAAGCGACGATCCCCGTCATCATGGGGGACATGGCGACCACTGTCGTACCCGGCAGGTACACGCTGGTCTACCTCGTCTACAACACGATCTCCAACCTGCTGACCCAGGCCGAGCAGGTCGAGTGCTTCCGCAACGCTGCCCGCCACCTCGCGCCCGGTGGTCGATTCGTGGTCGAGCTCTGGGTGCCTGAGCTGCGCAAGCTCCCGCCGGGCCAGACGGCCACCGTCTGGCAGTCCGAACCCGGCTACATCGGTTTGGACACCTATGACGTCCTGCATCAGCACGTCGTATCGCACCACTTCCGCTTTGACGAGACCACGCAGGCCGAACTGTTCCGCAGCCCCCACCGCTACATCTGGCCGGCCGAACTCGACCTTATGGCCCAGTTGGCCGGATTCGAACTGGAGGCCAGGAATGCGGACTGGGCCGGCGCCGCATTCACCGCCGAGTCGCGTTCCCATGTCTCCGTCTATCGAATCCCACCGGTGAAGTAGCCTCAGCCGAGCCGCTTGCCGACCACCCGCCAGACGACCTCCAGCAGCACCGCCGCGACCGCCGCGATGCCGACCGCCGTCCATGGGCCCCGGGTGCCCTGCAAGGAGAGCTGGAAGAAGTCCGACAGCCACGGCACGGTCAGCACCAGCGCGAACCCCGCCACCATGGCCAGGATCAGCAGCACCCGCCACCAGGTGTACGGCCGCGCCACGATCGCCAGCACCCAGACCGCCACCAGGAAGAGGGTCAGCGTCGCCACGCTGGTGTCGGCCTCGCGGCCGGTGGCGTGGTCGGCGCGGGCCAGCATGTACGCCGTGAAGGTCGCCGCACCCGCGATCACCCCGCCGGGTACGGCCAGCCGCGTCACCCGCCGGACGAACCCGGCCCGTGCCCGCTCCCCGTTGGGCGCCAGGGCCAGGAAGAACGCCGGGATGCCGATGGTCAGCGAGGAGAGCACCGTCGAGTGCCGGGGCAGGAACGGGTAGGGCACCCGGGTGCAGACCACCAGCACGGCCAGCAGCACCGAGTACACCGTCTTCACCAGGAAGAGGTTGGCCACCCGCTCGATGTTGCCGATCACCCGGCGGCCCTCGGCCACCACCGACGGCAGGGTGGCGAAACGGTTGTCCAGCAGCACGATCTGCGCCACCGCCCGGGTCGCCTCGCTGCCCGAACCCATGGCCACCCCGATGTCGGCGTCCTTGAGCGCCAGGACGTCATTGACGCCGTCGCCGGTCATCGCCACCGTGTGGCCGCGCGACTGGAGAGCGCCGACCATGTCCCGCTTCTGCTGCGGGCTGACCCGGCCGAAGACGGCATGCCCGTCCACCACGGCCGCCATCTTCTCCGCGTCGGCGGGCAGCGTACGGGCGTCCACCGGGTCGTCGGCGCCCGGCAGCCCGAGGGTGGCGGCGACCGCGCCCACCGACAGGGCGTTGTCACCGGAGATCACCTTGGCCGCGACGCCCTGCTCGGCGAAGTAGCGCAGGGTACCGGCGGCGTCGTCGCGCAGCCGCTGCCGCAGCACCACCAGGGCCTGCGGCGCCAGGCCGACCGCCGGGTCGGGGGCGTCCAGCGGGGTCTCGCCGCGTCCCAGCAGCAGTACCCGCAGGCCCTGGGCGCCCAGGGCGTCCACGTCCGCCAGTACCGGGTGGCCGGGCGGCAGCAGGACATCCGGGGCGCCGAGCAGCCAGGTGGCCTCCGCGCCGTCCGGCTCGGCCAGCCGGGCGCCGCTCCACTTGCGGGCGGAGGAGAACGGCGCGGCGGCGCGCACCTCCCAGGCGGGTCCGCCGCTGCCACTGCTGTTGCCGCTGCCGCTGCCGCTGCCGCTGCCCGCGTACGCGTCGAGGACGGCCTGCATGGAGGCGTTGGGACGCGGGTCGGCCCCGCCCAGGGCGACCAGGGCCCGCTGGGCGGCGTCCTGCGGGCGGCCGTCCAGCAGCCGCAGCTCGGCGATGTCCATGGAGCCCTCGGTGAGGGTGCCGGTCTTGTCCAGGCAGACGGTGTCCACCCGCGCCAGGCCCTCGATCGCGGGCAGCTCCTGCACCAGGCACTGCCGGCGGCCCAGCCGCACCACCCCGACGGCGAACGCCACCGAGGTCAGCAGCACCAGCCCCTCCGGCACCATGGGTACGATTCCGGCCACCATGCGGCGGACCGCCTCGCGCCAGTCGTTGCGCTCCACCACCAGCTGGCTGACCACCAGCCCGAGCGCGGTGGGCACCAGCAGATAGGTGACAAAGCGCAGGATGGTGTCGATGCCGGTCCGCAACTCGGAGCGGACCAGGGTGAAGCGGCTGGCCTCGGCGGCGAGCTGCGCCGCGTACGCCTCCCGGCCGACCTTGGTCGCGGTGAAGGCGCCGGACCCGGCGACCACGAAGCTGCCGGACATCACCGGGTCGCCGGGCCGCTTGAGCACCGGATCGGCCTCGCCGGTCAGCAGCGACTCGTCAACCTCCAGGCCGTCCGCCGCGCTGAGGGTGCCGTCCACCACCACCTTGTCGCCGGAGCCCAGCAGCACGGTGTCGTCCAGCACGATCGCCGCGACGGCGACCTCCGCCACCCGGCCGTCGCGGCGCACCCGGGGGCGCGACTCGCCGATGACGGCCAGGCTGTCCAGGGTCCGCTTGGCGCGCAGCTCCTGGATGATGCCGATGGCGGTGTTGGCCACGATGACAAAGCCGAAGAGTCCGTCCTGGATCGGTCCGACCACCAGGATGATCACAAACAGCAGGCCGATGATCGCGTTGAAGCGGGTGAAGACATTGGCGCGGACGATCTCGGCGGTGGACCGGCTGGACCGTACCGGGACGTCATTGACCTCTCCGCGCGCCACCCGCTCCGCGACCTCGGCCGCCGTCAGCCCGTCCGGCCTCGTATCCGGCCTTGCGTCAGGCTTCGCGTCCGGCCTCACGTGCGGCTGGCCCTCGGGGGCGGTGCCGTCGGTGATGTCCTGCACCCGTTCGGTCATGCCTTCGACCATACGGGCCGTCGTGGCGGAGCGCCGCCGCTCAGTCGCCGGTCGGGGGCTGTCCGTGCTCGGCTGCGGCGGCCTCCCGCGAGCGGCGGATGGCGGCGCGGCGGGCGCGGCAGTACCAGATGCCGATCAGGCCGAGCCCGGCTCCGGCGAGGCAGGTCCACGACCAGAGACCGTGGCCGGCGTCGGAGAGCCGGCTCTGGAACGGGATCAGCACCAGGAAGCCCACGAACCACAGCACGGTGCCGCCGGTGACGATGGCGACGTCGTTCGCCTCCAGTGGCTCGGGGGCGGGGCGCAGTGCGGGCCTCTCCATGGGTCGCCTCTCCGGTGTGGTGCTGATCGTGATGGTGCGGGCGCGAGGTGCGGGCGGGGTGTGCGGGCGGGGTGTGCGGGCACGGGGTGTGCGCGCCGTCCAGCCTACGGGCAGCGGGTCTCCGGTCCGAGCGGTGGGTGGGCTTCGTCTACGCGCGAAGATGGCATCTGACCGATCAGTAACCGCATACTGAACTGTCCGGTTGTAATCGGCGTGTCGTCTTGACCGGACCGCCGCCCGGCCAGCGTCGCCCCGGGCGGGCAGTCCGTAGCCCCCACCCCGAGGACACCGCATGCCCACGCTGGCCACGTCTACGGCCAAGTCGCCCGAGTCCACCCCGCTGCCGAAGAACGGCCTCGACCGGTACTTCCGGATCACCGAGCGCGGTTCCTCCTTCGCTCGCGAGATCCGTGGCGGTGTCGCCACCTTCTTCACGATGGCGTACATCATCGTGCTGAACCCGATCATCCTGTCCTCAGGTGTGGACAAATACGGCCATCACCTGTCGGCCGGACAACTGGCCACCGCCACCGTGGTGACCGCCGCGCTCACCACGCTGCTGATGGGCGTCATCGGCAATGTGCCGATCGCGCTCGCCGCCGGCCTCGGCGTCAACACGGTCGTCGCCCTCCAGCTGGCACCCCGGATGAGCTGGCCCGACGCGATGGGCATGGTCGTCCTGGCCGGGTTCGCCATCATGCTGCTGGTCGCCACCGGGCTGCGGGAACGGGTCATGGCGGCGGTGCCGATCGGGCTCCGCAAGGCCATAGCCATCGGTATCGGCCTCTTCATCGCCCTGATCGGCCTGGTGGACGCCGGCTTCGTCAGCCGCATCCCGGACGCCGCCCACACCACCGTGCCGCTCCAGCTCGGCGCCACCGGGCACCTCAACGGCTGGCCCGTGCTGATCTTCATACTCGGCGTGCTGCTCACCCTGGTCCTGCTGGTCCGCAAGGTCCCCGGCGCCATCCTGATCAGCATCGCGGCCATGACGGTGCTCGCCGTGGTGATCGACTCCATCGCCCACATCTCCCCGCTGAACTGGGGCCTCACCGTCCCCAAGTGGCCCGGCAACCCGGTCGCCGTGCCCGACTTCGGGCTGATCGGCAAGGTCAGCCTCTTCGGCGGGTTCAAGGACGTCGGCATCCTCACCGGTGTCCTCTTCGTCTTCACCGTGCTGCTGTCCTGCTTCTTCGACGCGATGGGCACCATCCTCGGCGTCAGCGACGAGGCCAAGCTGCTGGACGACAAGGGCGAGCTGCCCGGCATCAACAAGGTGCTGATGATCGACGGCATCGCCACCGCCGCCGGCGGCGCCACCTCCTGCTCGGCCAACACCTGCTTCGTGGAGTCCACCGCCGGCGTCGGCGAAGGCGCCCGGACCGGCTTCGCCAGCGTCATCACCGGCGCCCTCTTCGTCGTCGCCCTCTTCCTCACCCCGCTGGCCACCATGGTCCCCGCCCAGGCCGCCACCCCGGCCCTGGTCGCGGTCGGCTTCCTGATCCTGGCCAACAGCATCGGCGACATCGACTGGACCGACTGGACCATCGCCGTCCCGGCCTTCCTGACCATGGTGATCATGCCGTTCACCTACTCCATCACTATCGGCCTAGGTGTGGGTTTCGTGGTGTACACGATCCTCAACGCGGCCGTCGGTAACCGGCGGCGAGTGCCCATCCCGATGTACGTGGTGTCGGCGGTCTTCCTTTTCTACTTCATGATGCCTTCGCTGAACCTCACCTGATCAGCAGGACGCAGGTACGGACCCCTCTCCGCAGAGAGGGGTCCGTTCTTGTATGGCCGGCGCTGCCCGGCTCGATCAGCCGGACGGGCCGACGCGGCCCCTGGGACCGGCGCCCGTGGCATCGGTCCTGCAAAACGCCCTGGCTGAGGCGCCGACGTGGTTACGATCGCGAACATGTCTGACTTCGTGCAGGTGTCCACAGCGACGGAGAACCGCGAGGCGGCGGAGAAGCTGGCGCGGTCGGTAGTGGAGGCTCGGCTCGCAGCCGGGGCCCAGATCGTCGGACCGGTGGTGTCGGTCTTCTGGCACCTGGGGGAGTTCGGTACGGGGGAGGAGTGGCAGCTCCTCTTCAAGACGCGGGCCGACCGGTACCCGGAGCTTGAGGCGCACCTGCTGGAGCACCACCCTTGGAAGAACCCGGAGATCGTTGCCGCGCCGATCGTCGCGGGCGCCGACGCGTACCTCGACTGGGTCCGCAAGACAACGGAGCCTGAGCCCTCGGCCTGAGCCGTCAGGAGGCGCGGGCCTTCTCCAGGACCTCGGCCACCTGGGGCAGCTCGCGGTGTGCGGCGAGCTGCTGGAGAACAGGCGTGACCCGCTGCCGGGGCCGCACGGACGCGACCCCGGCGGAGAGGTCAAGGACACGGCCGGTGATCGCGGCTGCCTGCTCGATCTCGCCTGCGGCCAGATAGGAATCCGCGAGCCAGGAGAGGTAGAGAGCCTTGTCCCGGGCGTGGGCGTCGTCGAACCCCGCAAGGACCTGTTCCAGCACCGGGACGGCGCGCAGCGGCCGGCGGAGTTCGGTCCAGCAACGGCCGGTCATGATCTGGAGTTCGTTGCGGTCTACCCATACGACCCAGTCGGGCTGCGGGGTGCCTGCGGCGTCCGGTTGCCTCGGTGTAGCTCCCCTCCCGGAGCAGAGCCTTGGTGTTCTGGTACTCGCCGAGATAGACGTGATAGGTGTCACCGCCGCCGAGTACGTCGTCCAGGCGCCGCAGGCGCGCAGCGCGCTCCCGGAGCCGGCCGGGTACATCGGCACCGATCCTGCGACCGTTCGGGAACTGGGAGAGGTCGGGAGGAGCTATGAAAAGCCCGGCCCCGGCAAGCGATGTACAGAAGAACTCCCTGCGCAGCACTGGATCGACTCCGTTCGGATCGTCGGCAATCCCACCGTGCGGACCGGCGGGGCTTGCTCCACGCGGCGCGGGGACGGACAGCAGGGACGGCGCAGCGGCTTCCCAGAGGCGCGGCGCAAGACCGAGCAGGTGTCCTGGGATCCGCAGAGCTTCGGCGATCTGCGAGATCTTCTCGAACGTGGTGATGCTGCCCTCGCCCCGGGCGAGTCGGCCGACCCGCTCGGGCTTGATGTCGCACGCTTCGGCGATCTTCGAAAAGCTGATTCCGCCCCACTTGCGGGCAAGAGCGAAGACCGTGCCGAAGTCGTGCTGTGCGAGAGCCGCGCGCACATCGTCGCGATTCAGGACATGCGGTGGTAGGGCTGCTGGCGATTCGTAGGCGGTCATCTCGTGTCCCGTACGCCTTCGATGACAGTCTGTCGCAAGGACCTGACCGTGAGTGTACCCATCCTGGGTACCCCCTCGTTGGGGAAGAGATCCACCTCCCTTCCGCAGGAACCTACTTGGCATCAGACCGGGGGACCGACCCGGCGAAGCGAAGGACGGTGAGCCGTGCGATGGATGCGGGTCGAACTGCGGGAACTGCCCTACCGGAGGCGGGACCGGCCGGGGCCTCGGGTGGTCCTGCGGAGGTCCCTCACCGGTACCGGTCGCTCTGCCTCCAGGTGGACTCTCCGGACGCCGCCCAGGTGGCGCGAGAGGTCACCGCGCTGACCCTGGGCCGCTGGGGTCTGATCCACTTCGTGCCGGACGTGCAGCTCTGCGTCTCGGAGCTGGTCGGCAACGCGGTGCTGCACGCGATCCCGGACGACTGCCCCGGCTGGCTCAGCCGGCGGCGGACGCTCACGGTGACGTGGCGCAAGTGGCCCGCCTGGCTCGTCCTGGACGTCGCCGACGCGGATCCGAACGCGCCCACCTTGCCGATGGGGGAGATGTTCGGCCCGGACCTGGCGGACGAACTGCCGGAGGCGACGCTGCCCACGCACGGCCGGGGGCTGCACATCGTCCGCACGCTGGCGGACTTCGTGTGGTGGTCGCCTCGCGATGAGGGCGGCAAGAGCGTCTTCTGCCGCTTCGACCTGACCGGATGCCCCGCGTGAGCGCCAGACTGCGGCGCCCGGAGTGGTGGTGCGCGGCTGAGGAGTGGTGGTGGCGGCACGTCTCGCACCGCGCGCTCTTCCAGGCACCGGCAGGTCTGCGGACCGGGCGGGCACCTCGGAGAGCTTCAGCTCGATCTGCTCGAAGGTGGTTGGCGCCGGTGGTGCAGCTGGAGTCATCCGACCGCCTCCCACACCGTCGCGGTGCCGAGGAACGCCCCGCTGGTGAACTTGCCGAACACGATGAAGGCGATGCGGCCGGCCGAGGTCTCCACACAGAGCCGGTCGCCTTCCTCCACCCGAAGCATCTGGACCGCCTGCGACTGCAGCAGTTCGGCACAGGCCTGGCGTGAGGGCGTGCCCGACCCGGTGTAAGGGGCCAGCGCCGGATGCTGGAAAAGGAGGTCGCCGGCTGTTCCGAAGGCCGTTGCGCCTTGGGCGTCCAGATTCGGGTAGAGCACCTGAAAGCCGTCTATGCCGTCGCTGCTGCGTACGGTTGGCGGCTTGGTGTCCAGGTTGAGGGCCACGAGTCGAACCGTGCCGGAGAAACGTACGCTGTCCCGGGCCTCAACTTCCCGCGAGGGCTGGGGTGATGAGGGGGCTGCCGCCGGGCCGCCTGCTCCCGGTCCCCTGCCTTTCGGATCGACGGTGGCGCCGGAGGATGCGTCCTGGCCTGCTGACGGGCCCTGCTGCGAGTTCCAACCCTGGCCGAGGCCTCCGGTGAGTTTCACAGCGACGAGCGCTCCGATGCACGCTGCGGCGACGGCGACCGCGAGGAACGCGATGCCCTTCCCCGGGGACCGCCTGGGTCCGGAGGGCGGGAGGGTCGTGATGTACATGTCTCCGCCGGCCTGGTTCGTCTGTGAGCCGTTGGAGGCACTGGCGTCCTGGCGCTGCCAGGGGTTCGGGTTGTTGGGGTGGGTCACTTGGTGGTGACAATCGTGATGTTCCCGCCCGCCTGGTTCACGGTGCTGCCGCCGGTGGCGCGTGCGGTCTGGTGGACCTGCCGGGGTGCCGGGGCGGCCACTTGGAGGCTGTCGAGCAGTTGCTCGAGTTGCGGGACCAGCTCCGGGTTCTCCTCAAGGTGACGGCGCAGTCGACGTCGCCACTCCTGCTGGACGACTTCCGCGGTCGGCGCGTCCTCGCCGACCGGGTTTCTCATTTCCTCTCGGATCGCGTCGAGGTCGCGAGCGATGACCTCACCCTGTCCCGGGTAGATCTGCTGCCACAGCGCGGCGATTCCGTCGCGTAGCAGTGCCCAGGACTCGGTGACCATGAGTCTGGTGATGGCTGGTGCCGCGACGCGCGCCAGTTCCGCAATCTGATCCACGGTGGTCCCCCCACTCGCTTTCAAAGCCAGCTTCCAGACGCTGATTCAGAGGCCTCAGCATAGATGCGTTCCCTGCGCGGGGCAGCCGTCTGCCGTGAGTGATTTGACTGCGCTGTGGGGGAGTTGGGCCCCTCCTCGGTGCGGGTCGGCGTCGTGGTTCGCAGCAGCCGGGCCCCTTACCCACGGCCGGGGGCTGCACATCGTCCGTACCCTGGCGGACCTCGTGTGGTGGGCGCCCCGCGGCGGCGGCGGCAAGAGCGTCTTCTGCCGCTTCGACCTGACGGGATCTTCCGCGCGGAGCAGCCTGGTCATCGGGCAACTCCGGGACTGAGTGCCCGGCTTGACGCGGCCTGGTGCCGGGCTGCTCGGAGACGGGGTCAGGTGGCGTGGCTCAGTGCCATGCTGGGCGCATGGCGGAACTGAACGGCACCCCGATCGGCCTGGAAGACCTCCAGGTTCTCGCCCTGACCAATTACGGGCACTTCACCTCGATGCGGGTCGAGGACGGACGTGTGCGCGGGCTTTCGCTGCATCTGGCCCGGCTGGTGCGTGACTGCCGGGCTGTGTTCGGCGTCGAGCTTGATGTGGACCGGGTGCGAGAGTTCGCCCGGCGGTTGGTGCCGGCCGTGGGAGCCTGCGTGGTCCGGGTGACCGTCTTCGACCCCGCCATGGACGTGGGGCAGGTCGGATCGGACGCGCATCCCCAGGTGCTGGTGACGACCCGGCCCGCCGGTCCGCTTCCTCTTCCTCCGCTGCGGGTGCAGTCGGTCGTCTACACCCGTGACCTGCCCGCCGTGAAGAGCGTCGGCCTGTTCGGCTCGCTCAGGCATCGACGTGCCGCCCAGCGTGCCGGCTTCGACGATGCGCTGTTCGTCGACACCCGGTCGGTCATCTCCGAGGGCGGCACCTGGAACGTCGGCTTCGTCAAGGACGGCGAGGTCAGCTGGCCGGACGCCGACTGCTTGGTCGGCACCACCATGGAGCTGCTGCGCAGGGTCCACCCGTCGACCATGGACTCCGTACGGCTGGCTGACCTCGCCGACTTCGATGCCGTGTTCGCCACCAACATCGGCATTGGCGTCCGGGCCATCAGTGGTGTCGACGACCTCGTCCTGCCTGGCAGTCACCCCGTCATCGAGCAGCTTCGCAAGGAGTACGACGAACTTCCCGGCGATCCGCTGTAGAGCTGCCGTGGCGGCGGTGGAGCCTCGAAGGGAGCGGTGCTGAGGGTGGGGTCAGCTATGGATGGTGATGCAGCCCTTGAGGCCGGGGAACTTGTGCCACCAGCCGCATGCCTTGGTGTTGTTGGCGAAGCTCAGACCGACCGCGCTGGATTCGGTGACGGTCTGCCCACGGGAGCCGGACCTGGTGGCGCCCATAAGGCCCCAGGTGTCGCCGATCGACACCTCCGCATAGTCCGTCCAGTCGTACTGGGAGAGCTTCTCGACCTTCACGCTGTCGACGTGCAGCTTTGTTCCGTATACGTAGAAACAGACCGATCCGGACCCGTCCGGGGCGCCCCGGTTTCCCGTGCAGCCGGAGGCGCTCATGGGTGTGACCGTGCCGTCGGAGTCCAGGGAGAAGGTCCCCAGGAGGTGCGAGGATTCGGGGGCGGACCCTGCTGCCGATGCCTGGCCGACACCGACCGAGCAGGCGGCGACAAGGGCGGCGAACAATACCGAGACGGACCGCTTCGAGATGGACTTGATAGGGATCCACTCCTTTGCTGGGGCTTCGGTCGAGAGCAGTGAAAGCTTAAATATCCGATTCTCCGTGGACCATCTAATTTTCAGTCACGGCCTTGTTTCGGACTGGCTTGATCCGGCGTTGCGATATCCGACTTGACGGCATTGTCGGCGGAAACGTCCATTCTTCAGGCGGCGGCGGAGGACGATGTGGCGAGGGCCTCCTTCCGCTGCTGCGGAAGGAGGCCCTCGGGTGGCTCAGGAGGAGCGGGAGTCCAGGGAGTCGGCGTCGCCTCCGGGGCGGCCCCAGTCGTGGCGGTCCGGGGGGCGGTCGCAGTCCCTGCGGTGTTCGGCCCTGCCGTCCCTGCCCTGGCCGGGGCGGCTGGCGAGCAGGTGCTCGGCGGTGTTGGTGCCGTCGGCCGCGCGGGTGCCCATGACGAGTACGGTCTCCCCGGTGCTGAGGTTGCCCGGGGCGGGGGCGCGGAGGCCGTGCCAGGTCCAGGAGGTGCCGTCGGCGCTCTTCACGGTGAGTGTGGAGCCGTTGGTGCTCTCGACGGTGCCGTGTTGCCAGACCCGGATCGTCCAGGTCTTGGCGTCGGGGTCCTGGACGGTGGTCTCGCCGTGGGCCGCGCCGCCGAGGCCGAACCACCTGCCGCTGCCCGGCGGCCCGCCGGGCCTCCCGGGCCCGCCGGGTTGGTCGGGCTGCCCGAGGGTGGTGGGGGCGGCGTTGGTGGCGGGGGCGGGTTCTCGGAGCCGGGGGGCCCTCCCGTGGAGGCGGCGTAGGCGACGGTGCCGCCCGCCGCCACCACGGCGACCGCGACGGCCGCGACGGTCAGCCGCTTCCGTGGCGGCCGCTGGCCGGGGCCGCCGGAGAGGGTCTCCTCGCCGTCGGGCGGCGGGGGGTGCTCTTCCCTGGGTTCGAGCGTCATGGCGTTCTCCCCTCGGCGCTGTGCCGGCGGTGTGCCGGTGGTGTGCCGGTAGGCACGGGGCATGGCCGATGGGCGCCATTCTTCAACAAAGGGGATAAGCAGGGCGTACGGGAACTCACACGGAGTAAGCGGAGCGGGCGGGGCGCGTCCCGCCGTCAGCGGCGGAGGCAGACGCAGAACGGGTGCCCGGACGGGTCGAGCAGCACCCGCCAGGTCTCGCCGGGCTGGAAGTCGGGGCGGGTCGCGCCCAGCTCCAGGCAGTGGGCCTCCGCCTTGTCGAGGTCGTCCACATAGAGGTCGAGGTGGAACTGCTTGGTGCCGTCCGGGTTGGGCCACTGTGGCGCCCGGTAGCCCTCCACCTTGCCGAAGCCCAGCGGTGCGCCGCCGGCCCCGTCGACCATCGCGTACTGCTCCTCGCTGTGGGTGACCTCGCGGCCCAGCAGCCCGCCCCAGAAGCGGGCGAGTGCCTGCGGCTCGGCGCAGTCGATGGTCACCATGGCGAGGTCGGCGAATCCGGTCATGTCGATCACGGCCTTTCGGGGCTGGTCTCTGGTGCGCTGTCCAGCTTGGTGGCCATACCTGACACCTTCTGTCAGGTATGGATCGGGAGTGGTTCAGGAGTGGATCGGGAGTGGTTCGGCAGCGAAACGGGAATGGATCACAACCGACTTTCCTTAGAGAGGGTAATGACCTAGGCTAAGGAACATGCCCGAGATGTCCGAGGACGACCTGGCAGCCGTATCGATGCTGCGGTCCTCCGTCATGCGCCTTTCCCGCCGCCTGCGGCACCAGCGGGTCGAGGAGTCGCTCAGCCCGACCGAGATGTCGGTCCTGGGCACCCTGGCCCACTGCGGCAGGGCGACCCCCGGCGAGCTGGCCCGCAAGGAGCACGTCCAGCCGCCGTCGATGACCAGGATCATCGCGATGTTGGAGGTGAAGGGCCTGGTGCGGAGGGAGCCGCACCCGGAGGACCGCCGCCAGGTGGTGGTGAGCAGCACCGAGCAGGCCGAGGCGATCCTCCAGGAGAGCCGGCGGCGCCGCAACGCGTGGCTCGCGGAACTGGCATCCGGGCTGACCGAGGAGGAATGGGCCGCGATTCGGAACGCGGCCCCGGTGCTGGAGAAGCTGGCGCATCTGTGACCTGAGGGCCGCAGTGCGCCACCCTCCCGGCACCGGACGAGGAGGGGACGAGAACGTGAGGACGACCGCCGCGACCGGCACCGCCGAGAAGGAGCGCAGGACCACGAGGTACCCGACCGCATCCGCACCACGAGGAGAGAGCCCTGTGACACCGCCGGCCGCCGCCACGGCCCTGGCCGCCGCGGCCGATATCGCCGAGACCCCAGAAGCCGCCGAGACCCCTGTCGTCCCCGCCGCCCCGGCAGCCCCCACTGCCACCGCCGGTGCGGGTGACGACGACCCCGAGATACGCACCGCGGCGGCCCCCACCGCCGCAGCCGCCCCCGCGCCCGCCGCCCAGGCCGCCGCCCCCGCCTTGGAGGGCCCCGCCGGGGGGATGTTCTCCTCGCTGCGCGTCCGTAACTACCGCTACTTCTTCGCCGGCCAGGTCGTCTCCAACACCGGCACCTGGATGCAGCGCATCGCCCAGGACTGGCTGGTGCTGAGCCTCACCGGCAGCCCCTTCGCGGTCGGCATCACCACCGCGATGCAGTTCCTGCCCATGCTGTTGCTCGGCCTCTTCGGCGGCGTGGTCGCCGACCGCTACCCCAAGCGCCGCCTGCTGGTCCTGACCCAGGCGGTCATGGGGCTGCTGGCCGCCGGACTGGCGGTGCTCACCCTCGCCGGGGTGGTCACCGTCTACCACGTGTACGCGTTCGCGTTCCTGCTGGGCCTGGTCACGGTGGTGGACAACCCCACCCGGCAGGCGTTTGTCACCGAGATGGTGGGCCCCGGCGCGCTGCGCAACGCGGTCAGCCTCAACGCCGCCAACTTCCAGACCGCCCGGCTGGTCGGCCCCGCCGTGGCCGGACTGCTGATCGCGGCGGTGGGCAGCGGCTGGGCGTTCGGGATCAACGCGCTCTCCTTCGCCGCCGTCATCGGCGGCCTGCTCGCCATGCGCGGCAGCGAGCTGCATCCCTCTCCGGTGCGGCCCCGGGAGAAGGGCCAGCTGCGGGAGGGCCTGCGGTACGTCCGCGAGCGGCCCGAGCTGATCTGGCCGATCGTGCTGGTCGGTTTCATCGGCACCTTTGGATTCAACTTCCCGACGCTGCTCTCCGGCTTCGCCTACGACGTCTTCCATGTCGGCCCAGGGCAGTACGGGCTGCTCAACACCGCGATGGCGGTCGGTTCGCTGGCCGGTGCGCTGCTGGCCGCGCGGCGCCGCTCCAGCCGGCTGCGGATGCTGGTCATGGCGGCGCTGGGCTTCGGCGTGCTGGAGGCGGTCACGGCCTTCGCCCCGGGCTTCTGGCTCTTCGCGGCGATGCTGACCCTGGTCGGCATGGTCGGCCTGACCTTCAACACCACGGCCAACGCCAGCGTGCAGCTCGCCACCGACCCGGCCATGCGCGGCCGGGTGATGGGCCTCTTCATGCTGGTCTTCATGGGCGGGACGCCGATCGGCAGCCCGATCGTGGGCTGGGTCACCGAGCACTTCGGCCCCCGGGTCGGCCTGCTGGCCTGCGGCCTGGTCTCGGCGGCGGCAGCCGGCGTGGTGGCCCTGGTGCTGGTCCGCTCCTCCGGCCTGCGCATCCGGGTGGACCTCCGACCCGGGCGGGGACGGCGGCTGGTCTCCTTCGTACCGCGCCGCCCGGCGACCCGTGAGGAACTGGTCACCGCCTGCTGACCACCACCCGCCTGCGGGCCCGGGCCCCGGCCGGGGCCCGCAGGCGTTCCCGCGTCACGCCGGGGAGAGGCGCTGCTCCAGGATCTGGCCCGGCCAGGGCTCGCGGTCCGGCATGGCGACGGTGAACGGGTCGGTGGCGGTGAAGCCCAGCGCCTCGTACTGCCGGACCAGCTTGCGGTCGTCGCCGCCGTAGCAGTCCACCCGCAGCAGCGTGATGCCCCGGCGGCGGGTCTCGGCCCGGGCGTCCTCGATCAGGGCCGCGCCGACACCGCTGCCGGACAGCGCCCGGTCGGTCACCAGCAGCCGGACGTAGAGCTCGCGTTCGCCGACCGGCGGGGCGTACTCCGGTGGCTCCTCGGCCAGCACGCAGACCCCGGCCGGGCGGCCGTCGACCTCGGCGATACGGACCAGGTGGTCGCGGGCATAGCCCTGGATGCGGTCGGCGGCGGCCGGGCGGGTGGACCACGGGTCGCTGCCCCATTGGCCGGTGCGGCCCCGGGAGGCCAGCCAGGCCACGGCGCCGTCGAGCAGGGAGAGGATGACGGCCGCGTCGTCGGGGCCGCCGGTTCGGATCTTCATGGAACCGTTCCTACCGTTTGCGGGACCGCGACGCCAGACCCGGCCCGATCCATGGCAGTACGGCCGCCGTGCGGGAGGATGGGCAGCCATGAGGCTCTTCGTCGCCGTGGTGCCCCCGCCGGCCGCACTCGCCGAGCTGGCCGCCGTACTGCGCCCGCTGCGGGCCCGCCCGGATGCGCAGCCGCTGCGCTGGACGCCGGCGGAGACCTGGCACCTGACGCTGGCCTTCCTGGGCGAAGTGGACGCGGACGCGCTGCCCGAGCTGGAGCGGCGGCTGGCGCGGGCCGCGCGGCGGCATGAGGCGCATCGGCTGCGGTTCGCCGGCGGCGGGCGGTTCGGGGGGCGGGCGCTCTGGGCCGGGGTGCACGGAGACACCCTGGCGCTGCGTCGGCTGGCCGAGTCGGTGCAGGCCGCGGCGCGGCGTACCGGCCTGGAGGTGGACGACGACCGCCCGTACCGGGCCCATCTCACCCTGGCCCGGAGCGGGGTGCCGCGTGGCGGCGATCGGCGGGCGGGCCGGATCTGCGGGGGTTGAAGGCGGCGCTGGACGACTTCGAGGGGCTGGAGTGGGAGGTGGCCGAGGTGCGGCTGGTGCAGAGCCTCCTCGGCGGCGGACCGGCCCGGTACACGGTGCTGGGCAGCTGGCCGCTGGGCCGCCCGGTGGCCGGGCCGGACCCGGCGCCGGAGTAGTCTCGGGCCCGTGGATCCCAAGACCCGAACCCGCATCGTCACCGGCACCCTGCTCCTGCTTCTGCTGGCCGTGGTGGTGGGGGCGTTGCTGCGCTGACCGGTGGGCTGCTGCCGTGCGGGGGCTTGGGGTGTGGCTGCTGGGCTCGGGGTGGGGTTGGGCGGCACAGGGTGGGGTGGGCTGCCGTGGTGGTGGGGGCGTTGCTGCGCTGACCGGTGGGTTGCTGCCGTGCGGGGGCTTGGGGTGTGGCTGCTGGGCTTGGGGTGGGGTGGGGCGGTACAGGGTGGGGTGGGCTGCCGTGGTGGTGGGGGCGTTGCTGCGCTGACCGGTGGGCTGCTGCCGTGCAGAGGCTTGGGGTGTGGCTGCTGGGCTCGGGGTGGGGTTGGGCTGGGCTGCTGTGGTGGCGGGCTGCCGCCGTGCGAGGCTTGGGGCATGGCTGATGGGCGCAGGGTGGGGCGGCTCGGGGTGGGGCGGCAGAAGGCGACGCAGGTCGCCGTGGTGGTGACGGCGGCGGCGGTGCTGGTGGCGGGGGCGGCGGCCGGTCCGGCTGTGGCGGCGGAGAGCCGGGGGACCCTCTTCACCTTCCAGGACGACCGGATCGACGAGTCCAGCGGACTGGCGGCGAGCACCCTGCACCCCGGGGTCGTCTGGACCCACAACGACAGCGGCGACAGCGGCCGGGTCTTCGCCGTGGACGAGAAGACCGGGCGCACCCTGGCGACGGTGACCCTCGCCGGGATCGACCCGCGCGACACCGAGGCGATCTCGATCGGCCCGGACGAGCGGGGCAGGCCCACCGTCTTCCTCGGCGACATCGGCGACAACCTGGGCGGCACCTGGCCCGAGGTGTGGATCTACCGCTTCACCGAGCCGACCGGGAAGCTGCACGACATGACCGTCCCGGTGACCCGGTTCACCGTGCGGTACGAGGACGGTCCGCGCGACGCCGAGGCGCTGATGGTGCACCCCCGGACGGGCCGGGTGTACATCGCCAGCAAGCAGCGCAGCGGCGGCCACCTCTACGCGGGGCCGGAGCGGCTCTCGGCGTCGGGGGTCAATGTCTTCCGCCGGATCGCCGACGTCCCGGCCACGGTGACCGACGGGGCGTTCTCCCCGGACGGCGGGCGGCTGGTGCTGCGCGGCTACTTCTCGGCGACCGCCTACCGCTGGAAGGGCGGCGCACCGCACCGGATCGGCCCGGTGAATGTGCCGCTCCAGTACCAGGGCGAGTCGGTGACCTTCACCCCGGACGGCCGGGCGCTGCTGTACGGGAGCGAGGGCCGCAACTCGTCGGTGTGGCGGGAGCCGCTGACCGGTGAGGCGCTGCCGGACTCCGCGCGGACCGCCTCGGCCAAGCCGTCGTCGGCCGCTCCCTCCGCAGGCCCGTCCACCGCAGGTGCGCCGGGGGCGGCGGCCGGGTCCTCCGGCGGGCTGTCGGGCCGGTCGCTGCTGGGGCTGGCGGCTGTGGGGGTGGCGGCGCTGGCCGTGGCCCGGCTGCGGCGCGGGCGCCGCTGACGACCGGAGCCGCTGACGACCGGAGCCGCCGACCGACCGGAGCCGCTGACGACCGGAGCCGCCGACCGACCGGAGCCGCCGACCGACCGGAGCCGCCGAGCGGCGGGGACCGCTGAGGCGGGCGGCCCTGCTCCGCCCGCCTCAGCGGGGTCATCCGGTGATCTGGAGCAGCAGGTTGGGACTGCCGCTGCCCACCTCGGAGAGCTTGCCGCCCGCCGCCGCCCGGGTCAGGGCGCCCGCCACCTCGGCGGGACCGGCCCCGGTGTGCGTGGCCAGGTACAGGGCGGCCGCCCCGGCGACATGGGGTGCGGCCATCGAGGTGCCCGAGAGGGTGCGGGTGGCGGTGTCATCGGTCGGCCAGTCCGAGGTGATCCCGCTTCCCGGGGCGAAGAGGTCCACCACCGGGCCGTAGTCGGAGTAGTCGGCGCGGGCGTCGCTGCGGGTCGTGGCGCCCACGGTGAGCGCCTCCGGCACCCGGGCCGGTGAGGAGCCGGAGGCGTCGGCGCCGTCGTTGCCCGCCGCGACCGCGTAGGTGATCCCGGCGGCGATGGAGTTGCGCAGCGCGGCGTCGAGTTCGGCGCTGGCCTCGCCGCCCAGGCTCAGATTGGCCACGGCGGGCCGCCGGGCATGGGCGGTGACCCAGTCGATGCCCGCGATGGCGTCCGAGATGGTGCCGGCGCCGGTGTCGTCGAGCACCCGTACGGCGACGATCGCGGCCTTCTTGGCGACGCCGTACGCGGTCCCGGCCAGGGTCCCGGCGACATGGGTGCCGTGGCCGTTGCCGTCCTCGGCGGTGGCGTCGCCGTCCACGAAGTCATGGCCGTAGGAGGCGCGGCCGCCGAAGTCGCGGTGGCTGATCCGGACGCCGGTGTCCAGGACATAGGCGGTGACGCCCGCGCCGGCCGAGTCCGGGTAGTGGTAGACGGAGTCCAGCGGCAGGCTCGGCTGGTCGATCCGGTCCAGGCCCCAGGACGGCGGGGCGGTCTGGGCGGCGCTGATGCGGACCACGCCGTCCGGGTGCACGGCGCGCACCGCCGGGTCGGCGGCCAGCCGCTGGGCCTGGGCGCTGCCGAGTCGTATGGAGAACCCGTTGAGCGCGGCGCCGTAGACATGGCCGACCGTGCCCCCGTACCGGTCCACCAGGTCCCGGCTGGCCCGGGCGGCGGCCTGGCTGCCCACCGAGGCGTCGGACTGGAGCTCCGCTCTGAGGGTGACGATCCAACTGCCCGCCGCCCGGAGGGCGGCCGGTTCGGCCGTCCTGGCGGCGGCGGGCGGGGCGGCGGGCAGCGCCGAGGCGAGGGCCAGGGCGGCGGCAGCGGCGGCCAGGGCGCGGGGGAGGAGGCGCAACACTGCCATGGGCGGGGTCTCCGTCTCGGGTGCCGTGGCGGGCGGGGCAGCCGCGCCGACGGGGAGACACCTCGCCCCGGAACGCCCGGATATGGTCCGGCCGAGCGGAAAGCCACCGGTCGGCCTACAGCGCGGGACCCGGACGGCCCACGCCGTCACGCGCCCTCGCCCTCCCGGCCGGAGATGCGGCGAGGCCGCGACCACTGCGGGAATGCCCGCAGGTCACGGCCTCGCCGGTGTGCCTGGAACAGTCAGAGCTTCTCGACCACATGGTCGATGCAGGCGGTCAGTGCCTCCACATCGGCCGGGTCCACCGCCGGGAACATGGCCACCCGCAGCTGGTTGCGGCCCAGCTTGCGGTAGGGCTCGGTGTCCACGATGCCGTTGGCGCGCAGCACCTTGGCGACGGCGGCGGCGTCCACGCTGTCGGCGAAGTCGATGGTGCCGACCACCTGGGAGCGCTGCGCCGGCTCGGCGACGAACGGGTTGGCGTACGGGGACTTCTCGGCCCAGGTGTACAGGCGCGAGGAGGAGTCCGCCGTGCGGGAGACCGCCCAGTCCAGCCCGCCCTGCCCGTTGATCCAGTCCAGCTGGTCGGCGAGCAGGAAGAGGGTGGCGAGCGCCGGGGTGTTGTAGGTCTGGTCCTTCGACGAGTTGTCGATCGCGGTCGGCAGGTCGAAGAAGGTCGGGATGTAGCGGCCGGAGCCGGCGATCTCGGCGGCGCGCTCCAGGGCGGCCGGGGAGAAGACGCCGATCCAGAGGCCGCCGTCGGCCGCGAAGCACTTCTGCGGCGCGAAGTAGTAGACGTCGGCCTCGGTGATGTCGACCGGCAGGCCGCCGGCGCCGGAGGTGGCGTCCACCAGGACCAGCGCGCCCTCGTCGGCGCCCGCGACCCGGCGGATCGGCATCGCGACACCGGTGGAGGTCTCGTTGTGGGTGAGCGCATAGGCGTCCACACCGGCCTCGGCGACCGGCAGCGGGTGGGTGCCCGGGTCGGACTTGACGACGCTCGGGTCGGCGAGCCACGGCGCGGCCTTGGCGGCGGCGGCGAACTTGGAGGAGAACTCGCCGAAGTTCAGGTGCTGGGACTTCTCCCGGACCAGGCCGAAGGCGGCGATGTCCCAGAAGGCGGTGGAGCCGCCGTTGCCCAGGACCACCTGGTAGCCCTCGGGGAGGGAGAACAGGCTGCTCACACCGTCGCGCACGCGGCGGACCAGGTTCTTGACCGGGGCCTGGCGGTGCGAGGTGCCCAGCAGGGAGGTCCCGGTGGCGGCGAGGGCGCTCAGCGCCTCGGGCCGCACTTTGGACGGGCCGGAGCCGAAGCGGCCGTCGGAGGGCTTGATGTCAGCGGGGATCTGGATCTGAGCCACGGTCGCAGCCTAACGGGCGGCGGCCCGGATACGCGGTCTCCGTCCATCGGCTGAGACGTGTCGTAGGGGGTGTCGTACGGGCGCGGGCCCGGCACCTCATCGGAGGGCCGGGCCCGCGCCGCACAGGGCCTCTCGGCCGGTGTGGCTCAGTGGCGGACGATGTCGCCGTAGCCGTCGACCTCGCGGGGGTCGCGGGTACCCGGGCCGACATAGCGGGCGGAGGGGCGCACCAGGCGGCCGGTGCGCTTCTGCTCCAGGATGTGCGCCGACCAGCCGGCGGTGCGCGCACAGGTGAACATCGAGGTGAACATGTGCGCCGGCACCTCGGCGAAGTCCAGCATGATCGCGGCCCAGAACTCCACATTGGTGGCCAGCACCCGGTCGGGGCGCCGGTTGTGCAGCTCCTCCAGCGCGGCGGCCTCCAGCGCCTCGGCGACCTCGTAGCGGGGAGCGCCCAGCTCCTTGGCGGTGCGGCGGAGCACCCGGGCGCGCGGGTCCTCGGCGCGGTAGACGCGGTGGCCGAAGCCCATCAGGCGCTCGCCCTTGTCCAGGGCGTTCTTGACGTACCCGACGGCGTCGCCGGTGCGCTCGATCTCCTCGATCATGCCCAGCACCCGGGAGGGGGCGCCGCCGTGCAGCGGGCCGGACATGGCGCCCACCGCGCCGGACAGCGCGGCGGCCACATCGGCGCCGGTGGAGGCGATGACGCGGGCGGTGAAGGTGGAGGCGTTCATGCCGTGCTCGGCGGCGGAGGTCCAGTAGGCGTCGACCGCCTTGACGTGCTTGGGGTCGGGCTCGCCGCGCCAGCGGATCATAAACCGCTCGACGATGGTCTCGGCCTTGTCGATCTCGCGCTGCGGGACCATCGGCAGGCCCTGGCCGCGCGCCGACTGGGCGACGTACGAGAGGGCCATCACCGCGGCGCGGGCGAGGTCGTCGCGGGCCTGCTCGGCGTCGATGTCGAGAAGCGGTTTGAGGCCCCAGACCGGGGCGAGCATGGCGAGCGCGGACTGCACGTCGACCCGGATGTCACCGGAGTGGACCGGGATCGGGAACGGCTCGGCCGGCGGCAGGCCGGGGTTGAACTTGCCGTCCACCAGCAGGCCCCAGACGTGCCCGAAGGAGACGTTGCCGACCAGGTCCTCGATGTCGACGCCTCGGTAGCGGAGGGAGCCGCCCTCCTTGTCGGGTTCGGCGATCTCGGTCTCGAACGCGACGACACCTTCGAGTCCGGGTACGAAGTCGGACATCAGGCGGCTCCTCTTGATGTGATCGACCTGTCGGCTTGGTACGCCTGTGGTCTGGCTGGGGTGGCAGTGCTCTGCTTCTGCGGGGTGATGCGCAGCGTACGCGTGGATGGCACGCAGTGCCAGATTTGCAGGCACCGGGTGCATCGCGCCATGCGCCGCCGTGGTCGATGCCCCCGGACGGGGACGTCGTCACCCCGGCGGGGCAGCGGGCGCCGCGCCGTCGCCGACGCGTCGGTGGCGAGGCCCCCCGCGCCCCGCCACCATCTCTCTCGACGTCGAGATTCCCCGGGTGGCGGCCGGATTCACCCCCGCCGGGAGTGAGCTACGGCACAGCCGCAGGCCGGGGCCCGCGCCACCGGCGGCGGCCGGTACTGGATGATGTGGACGTGCATCTCCCGGAACGCGCCCGCTCCGCGCCCCGCCGTACGCCCCCCGCCGAACCGCCGGCCTCGCCCCCCGCGCCCGGCGCGGCGGCGCTGCCCGCGTCCGACCCGGCGTCGATGCGCCGCCAGTACAGCGCCGCCGGACTCGCCGAGCATGAACTCGCCCACGACCCGATGGCCCAGTTCGGCCGCTGGTTCGCCGAGGCCGAGGCGGCCGGCATCCATGAGCCCAACGCCATGGTGCTCTCCACCGCCGACGCGGACGGCCGACCCAGCGCCCGCACCGTGCTGCTCAAGGGCTTCGACGGCCGGGGGTTCGTCTTCTACACCAACTACGGCTCCCGCAAGGGCGGCGAACTGGCGGCCAACCCGCACGCCGCGCTGCTCTTCCCCTGGCATCCGATCGCCCGCCAGGTGATCGTCACCGGCAGCGTCGAACGGGTCGGCCGTGACGAGACCGCCGGGTACTTCCGCACCCGCCCGCACGGGTCCCAGCTGGGCGCCTGGGCCAGCGAGCAGTCCCGGGTGATCGCCTCCCGGCAGGTCCTGGAGCAGCGCTACGCGGAACTGGCCGACCGCTACCCGGAGGGCGAGGGCGTGCCCGTGCCGCCGTTCTGGGGCGGCTTCCGGCTGCACCCGGAGGCGATGGAGTTCTGGCAGGGCCGCCAGAACCGCCTCCATGACCGCCTCCGCTACCGCGCCGACCCTGCCTCCCCCACCGGCTGGACGGTCGAACGGCTCTGCCCCTAGCAGGACGGCAGCGGGGCCGCCGGAAACGCAGACAACCCGCGGGCTGCTCCCGGAGGTAGGCGCTCACGCCTGCCACCAGGCACCGGGGGACGATCCCGGTGGGCCCGCGGGTCGGGTGTCTGCTGTGGATTTGCCCGCCGCCCTACTCGGCAACCGGGCGGGGCGGCTAGGAAGCAGCCACCTCACGCGTCCTGGGAGTACTCAACCCTGGATCACCTCCTTTCGGTGTGCGGCCACGATAGGCACGCCCCTCCCTGGGAGGCAACGGGGTTTTTCCGGGAACTTTTCGCCCGCCGCAGCCCGCCGTCCGCCCACCGCAGACCTGCCGCAGACCTGCGGCAGCCCGGGTGTCAGCCCCGCACCTCGCGCCGCGCCTGCCAGGTGGTGTGCTCCCGGGAGACCGCGTCCTCGGCGTCCCGGGCCAGCCGCGACCACTGCTCCTCCGCGTCCGGCGCGCTGAGGTCCATGGCGGCCAGCTGGACCCGGACCAGCTCCAGCTCATCGGCGGCCAGCCGGTAGGCGGCGGCCAGCGGCCGGTACTGGCGCAGCTGCGACCAGGCCGTCGCGGAGGCGGCCAGCGCCGCGACCGCGCCCAGGACGTCATAGCTGAAGTCGCCCTGGATGCGGGGCACCGCCAGCACCACGCCGAGCAGCGGCAGCGCCACCGACAGGCAGCCGGTGACCCGCGCCGCCCGGTCGCAGGCACGCGCCCTGGCGACATACCAGTCGTGCTGGTTCCGCACCCGCTCCCGCAGATAGACGTCCCGCCGCACGGCCAGCGGCGCGTCGCGCAGCCGCCGCATCGCCTCGGTGACATCCGTCCCGGCCCCCGGCGGCACCGCCCGGCTGCGCCGGAAGACGGCCAGTACGCCGGTGAGCTGGAGCCGGTACAGCGACTCGGCGTCCCCCGGGACGGTGGGCGGCGGCGTCTGCGCGTCCGCCCGCACGGCGTACTTCCACACCAGGGTCTTCACCGACTCGGCGACGGCCCGGCCCTCGTACCAGAGGCCCTGCGGATTGTGCAGATTGGCCAGCCCCGAGGCGCACATCGCCAGGAAGAACAGCACCGCCGACAGCGCCGCGATCCAGGGCTCGTCGGCGGAGCCCGCCACGGCGGCGGCGGTCAGCAGGATCAGCTGGAAGCGCGACATGGTGACGGTCCTGCGCTGCCCCTGGAGGGAGGCGCCGTCCGCCGCCCAGAACAGCTCCGGAAGCAGCTCCTGCTCCTGCACCGCGCGCCGCGACTCCGCCGCCATGGAACCCAACCCCCCAGTCGTCGGCCCTCCGCCCGGCCAGTATGAAGGCGGGGGTGGCGACCGCACAGCACACGTACGGGTCGATTTGGACCGGGGATTCGTGGAATCGGGTGTACGGCGGGTTTTCCGCAGGTTGAATGGGCGTGCGTGTGGGGGAGGTGGGCAGCATGACCGCACAGCGACCGACGGCAGCAGGACCGACGGGGCCCGGATCGCGGCTCCGCAAGGTCGGCGCCGCGCCGCCGCCCGAGGCCGGGCCGCTGCCGGACCGTGGACTGCTGACCGCCCTCATGGAGGCGATGGAGGTCGGGCTCTGCGCCATGGCCGCCGACGGCTCCGTCACCCACTGGAACCGCGAGGCGGAGCGGCTGCTCGGCTGGCCCGAGGCGGAGGCGGTCGGGCGGCCCGGTCTGGCCGGCTGGGCGGTCCGCGAGGCCGACGCCGACGCGGTCGCCGCGCTGCTGCGGGACGCCGCCGCCGAGGGCAGGCACCGGGTGCAGGAGTTTGCGCTGCTCACCCGGGACGGCCGCCGGGTGCTGGTCCGCGCCCAGGTCAGCGCGGTGGCCGCCGGTGCGGCGCCGGACGGCCAGGACGGCCAGGGCCGCGAGGACGGCGAGGGCGGCGAGGGTGGCCTCTACTTCGCCTTCTCCGAGGCCCGCGCCCAGGTCGACCTGGAACGGTCGCTCGGCCTCTCCGAAGCACTCTTCGACGAGGCGCCGCTGGCCGTGGTGCTGGTCGACGCCGACCTGCGGCCGGCCGCCGTCGGCGCCTCCGCGTCCCGCGCCCTGGGCGTCGACCGCGGCTCCCTGCTCGGCCACCCGCTGGGCGAGGTGCTGCGCGACGGCGTGGAGGAGCTGGAATCGGCCCTCCAACACGTCCTGGCCACCGGGGAGCCACTCGGCTCGGTCAAGCTCTGGGCCACCCTGCGCGACGACGAGGAGCGCCGCCGCCGCTGCTGGCGCAGCCAGTTCGTCCGGCTGGGCTCGCCACTCGGCGACGAACCGGTGCCGCTCGGCGTGGCCTGGCTCTTCGAGGACGTCACCGAGCGCGAGCAGGCCGAGCAGGAGGGCACGGTGCTGCGCTTCCGCGCCACCCAGCTCCGCCGGGCCGGTCTGGCCGCCGCCGAGTGCGAGGACCCGATGGAGGGCGCGGTCGGCTACCTGGACTTCGTACTCGCCGGATTCGCCGACCACGCCTACCTTGATCTGGCGGTGGACGGCGAGGTCGGCGGCCTGGTGCGGGCCGCCGCCTCGCCGCTCGGTACGGTCGCCCAGGACCCCGGCCCGGAGCCGTCCGGCATCCCCGTCCGCTACGCCGAGCTGCACCCGGCACTGCGGGCCCTGGAGCGCGGCGGCACGGTCTGCGTCACCGGCGGCGGGGACGCCGCCTGGGCGGTCGACCGCCGCTGGCCGTCCG
The DNA here is from genome assembly GCF_003258605.2 of Peterkaempfera bronchialis. Classification (NCBI taxonomy): domain Bacteria; kingdom Bacillati; phylum Actinomycetota; class Actinomycetes; order Kitasatosporales; family Streptomycetaceae; genus Peterkaempfera; species Peterkaempfera bronchialis. The sequence continues at coordinate 2,853,678 of NZ_CP031264.1, read as the reverse complement.
CCACCGTGCACGGGCTCTGCACACCGCTGCGCAGCCGCGGCCGGACGGTCGGGGTGCTGACCTTTCTGCGCGGCCCGGGGCGCCGCCGCTTCGACCGCTCGGACCTCGCATACGCGGAGGACATCGCCTCCCGAGTCGCCGCCGCCGTAGACCTGGCCGGCCGCCACACCCCCTGACCAGCCCCGCCGGGCCTCTCGCTGACCGGCCCTCCTGACCGGCCCCGCCGGGTGGCCCGTCGGGCGGCCCCCTGACCGGTCTCCCTGACCGGCTCCGCCGGGCGGCCCGCTGGGCGACCCCGTGGGGCCTTCCTGACCGGCCCCCTAACCGGCCCTCCTGACCGGCCCCGCCGGGTGGCCCGTCGGGCGGCCCCCTGACCGGTCTCCCTGACCGGGGCTCCGCCGGGCGGCCCGCTGGGCGACCCCGTGACTGGCCCCTTGACTAATCCCCTGGGCGGCCTCCTGATGGGGCCTCTTGACCGGCTCCCCTGACCGGCCCCGCCGGGCACTCTCGCTGGGCGGCCTTCCTGACCGGCCCCCTAACCGGCCCTCCTGACCGGCCCCGCCGGGTGGCCCGTCGGGCGGCCCCCTGACCGGTCTCCCTGACCGGGGCTCCGCCGGGCGGCCCGCTGGGCGACCCCGTGACTGGCCCCTTGACTAATCCCCTGGGCGGCCTCCTGATGGGGCCTCTTGACCGGCTCCCCTGACCGGCCCCGCCGGGCACTCTCGCTGGGCGGCCCCGTGACCGGCCCCCTAACCGGCCCTCCTGACCGGCCCCGCCGGGCACTCTCGCTGGGCGGCCCCGTGACTGGCCCTGCCGGGCGGCCCTCCGGGGACGGGCCAGGGTGTCAGAAGGTGTAGAAGACCCGGTCGGCCTGCTCGGCGAGGATGCGGGCGTTCCACTCGGTGCCGCCGTCGACGTTGCCGGAGCGGAAGAGCGGCGGGGTGACGCCCCGGTCGGTCAGCTTGCCGACGGCCACCGCGACCACCGCCTGGATCAGCGCCGAGGCGACCAGGGTGGAGACCGGGCCGAAGGTGGTGGGGGCGCCCTCCACGGCCAGCTCGCCGTCGCCGACCGCGATCTTGGTGTCCAGCACGATGTCGCAGTGGTCCTTGAGATACGTCCCCGAGGGGTGCCGGGAGGAGACCGCCTCCGGGTACGCCAGCGAGGTCAGCCCGATCACGGTGAGCCCGCGCTCCCGGGCGTGCGCCGCGAGTTCCACCGGCATCATGTTCCGGCCGGAGAGGGAGATCACGAAGAGCAGGTCGCCGCTGACGGCCGGGGAGGCGTCCAGGGTGGCGGTGGCCAGTCCGGAGACCCGCTCCAGGGCGCTGCTGAGCGGCGCGGGCATCACATCCACCCCGGTGACGCCGGGGACGGCCAGCAGATTCATCGGCACCAGGCCGCCGGCCCGGTAGACCACGTCCTGGGCGGGCAGCGAGGAGTGCCCGGCGCCGAAGGCGAAGACCCGGCGGCCGTCCGCCACGACCTCGGCCAGCGCCTCGGCGGCGCGCTCGACGTTGCCGCCTTCCTCGTCGCGGGCCCTCTGGAGCAGGGAGACGGCGGCGTCGAAGTACTGCCCGGCCAGGTCGGTCATGCGCTGCCCGCTCTCTCGTCTCTGCCTCGCGGATTGGTCTGGACCGCAGGCGCCATGGCGAGCACGGTGAAGCCTTTCGGGGCCCGCTGTCAACCGTGGCGCCCCTATGTCGTACCGATAGGCCAGAATTGGAGGAGGAATTCGAGGAACGGAGCCGGCGGCCGTGAGCGGACTGATCGACACGACGGAGATGTACCTCCGGACCATCCTGGAGCTGGAGGAGGAGGGCGTCGTCCCGATGCGGGCCCGCATCGCCGAGCGCCTGGAGCAGAGCGGCCCCACGGTCAGCCAGACCGTGGCCCGCATGGAGCGCGACGGCCTGCTGCAAGTGGCGGGGGACCGGCACCTTGAGCTGACGGAGGAGGGGCGCAGGCTGGCGGTCCGGGTGATGCGCAAGCATCGGCTGGCCGAGTGTCTGCTGGTGGACGTCATCGGTCTGGAGTGGGAGCAGGTGCACGCCGAGGCCTGTCGCTGGGAGCATGTGATGAGCGAGGCGGTGGAGCGGCGGGTGCTGGAGATGCTGGGCCACCCCACCGAGTCGCCGTACGGCAACCCGATCCCGGGCCTGGCGGAGCTGGGCGATGCCCCGGCGGCGGACGAGGGCTTCGATGCCGGGCTGATCACCCTGGATGCGCTGGCTCCCGGCGCCGACGGGAAGAATGTGGTGGTTCGCCGGATCGGCGAGCCGATCCAGACCGACGCCCAGCTGATGCAGACGCTCCGCCGGGCCGGGGTTCAGCCCGGCGCGGTGGTGCATGTCACCGAGTCCCCCGGCGGGGTGTTGGTGGGCAGCGGCGGCGAGGCCGCCGAGCTGGACAAGGACATCGCCTCGCACGTCTTCGTCGGCAGGGCCTGACCCGCCTCCGTCCCGGCCTCGGCCGGGGCGGACGCGGGCCCCGCAGCGGAGGGCCCCGGCGCTCCCCGTGCGCCGAAGCCCTCCGCTCCCCAGCCGTCTCCCGGAACCCCGAGCGCACCGGGCGACGACCCCTCCCCGACCCTTTCCCCTCCTGCTTCCCCTCCTGTTTTCCCTCCCCTTGTTCCCCGCCCTGCCTCTCCCCGAGGCACCGTCCCTCCCCGACCCTTTCTCCCTTTCCGAGACCCGCGCCGGCTTCCCCTTCCGGACCGGGTCTCCGCCTTCTCCGACCCCTTTCTCTCCCTTTACTTCGGTTTTCTTCTGGTTCGTCCTTTCTTGGTCCCTCCCGACCGGATTCATCCCCTCGGCTGTTCCGGCCAATCCTTGAGCCCTGTCCCCCGTCCGAGGGGCTTTCGCCGCCTCCGAACGGGTAAGTCCGATCCTTATCGGCACCTTGACGCGCGCCGGACACCGCCGAGGGCCCCGTCTCCGGCGGGAGACGGGGCCCTGGGGGTGAGGGTCAGGAGGCCGCGACCGGGGAGGCGGCCGACGGCGGCGCCTCGCGACCGCAGGCGTACGCCAGCGGGTCGATCAGCTCGGACGCCTCCGGCAGCCAGCGGTTGGCCTCGGACGGCGGCCGGGCCCACTGCACGAAGCCATAGGTGCCCACCCGGGACGGCGGCGCCACGATCCAGTCGCCGTCGCCGTGCGCCACCAGATCGAGGCGGCCCGGCGCCCAGCCGAGCCGGCGCAGCAGCTCGGGCAGCTTCGGCAGCACCCCGGGCAGTACCAGGAAGAGCAGCCGCCGACCGCGCCCCCCGGTGGCCGGCATCGCCACCACCGGGCCCAACTGCACACCGGTCCGCTCCATCCGGGCCAGCGCCAGGCACCCGGCCGTCTCCGGTACGTCGAGCACATCGAAGGTCCGCCCGGTGGGGAGCAGCACCGACGCCTGCGGGTGGTCCGTCCACCAGCGCCGCACCGCGCCGGGAGCGGCGCTGGCCCGCCCCTGCCAGTCCGGTGCCGCAGGGTGCGCACCCGGTGCGGAGCAGGTCCGGCCGCCGCAGGAGCAGCGGGCCCGCCCGTCCTGCTCGATCAGCCACGTCCCGGGGGAGACCTCCCAGTGGCGGTCCTCGGCGTATCGGACGGCTTCCGCGAGCAGGTCGCGTACGGAGGCGGCGCCGCGCCCCTGCGCGGCCGCTCCCAGGGTCTCTTCCACGTGCTGCTCAACTACGCCCGGGCGCGGGGGTTACGGCTTTGCTGCGGCTTGCCCGAGCCTTGCCCGGAGCGTGGTGGGCGCGGGTGCGCCGGATGCGCCGGGTGCTTCGGGTGAGCCGGGCGCGGGTGCGCCCGGGGGCGGGGTCGCTGACGGTCACTCGTGACGGTGATGGGTCCGGGCGGCGCCGGGGGAGCGGGTTGCGGGAGGGAGTCGCAGGTCAGGGCGGCGCGCGGCGGGGCGCATGGGTGCACCCCCCGGGGCGCGTGGGGAGTCGGGCGGTCTGTGGTGGGTACACCGGGTGTGACGCAGGTCGCTAAGCTGACGTCAGGTGCCTGCGTCAATTGTCCGGAATATGGCGGCACGAGGCCCGGGTTCGGGCCTCTGTGCCGTCACCTTGCGAGGCGGGCCGGAGCGCAGGACCAGGGCAGGGTCCGGCGGTGCCGGGACAGCACAGGTCGCCCACCGGGGAGAGCCGGGGGCGTTGGGGAGGCGAAGGCCATGGCCGCCAGACCGCTCATCGCACGACAGCCCAACGAACGGCTGCAGTCCCTGATCCAGGAGGCGGGCTGCTCCAACGCGGGCCTGGCCCGCCGGGTCAATCTCTGCGGCGCCGAGCACGGGTTCGATCTGAGGTACGACAAGACATCGGTAGCCCGCTGGCTGCGCGGTCAGCAGCCGCGCGGACAGGCTCCGGCGGTGATCGCCGAGGCGCTGGGCCGCAAGCTCGGCCGGGCAGTCAGCATCGACGAGATCGGCATGGCCGACGGCAAGAACCTCTCCAGCGGGATCGGGTTGCAGTTCGCGCCGACCCTCGCCGCAGCGGTGGAGCAGGCGTGCGAGCTGTGGCGCAGCGACGTGGGCCGCCGCGACTTCCTCAACGGCGCCTCGGTGGCCGCCTCCGCGCTGGTGGAGCCCAGCCGCGACTGGCTGATCACCCCGCCCGACCACGCCGTGGCGCGGGCCGGCGGCCCACGGGTGGGGCCGTCGGACGTGGCCGCCGTGCGGGCGGCCACCGCCATGCTGGTCGACCTGGACCACCGCTTCGGCAGCGGGCATGTGCGCCCGCTGGTGGTGCACTACCTCAACAGCGTGGTCTCCGGGCTGCTGTCCGGGTCGTATCGGGAGGAGACCGGGCGGCGGCTCTTCGCGGCCGTGGCGCGGCTCACCGAGCTGGCCGGGTACATGGCCGTGGACACCGGCCACCCGGGCCTGGCGCAGCGGTACTACATCCAGGCGCTGCGGCTGGCGCAGGCGGCGGGGGACCGGGGCTACGGCGGATATGTGCTGGCCGCCTCGATGAGCCACCTCGCCGCGGCGCTCGGCAACCCCCGGGAGATCGCCCAGCTGGCGAGGGCCGCCCAGGAGGGTGCGCGGGGCGCTGCCACGGCCACCGCGATGGCCATGTTCTACGCGGCCGAGGCGCGCGGGCACGCCCTGCTGGGCGACGACCGGGCCTGCCGGCTGGTCGCGGCCAGGGCGGTGGACGCCATGGAGCACAGCCGGCCGGACGAGGACCCGGACTGGATCGCGCACTTCGACGAGGCGTACCTGGCCGACGAGTTGGCGCACTGTCACCGCGACCTGGAGCAGGCCCGGCCGGCCGAGCGGCAGGCCCGGACGGCGCTGGAGCACCACCCGGAGAGCCGGGTGCGGCGGCGGGCGGTGGACCTGGTGCTGCTGGCCACCGCGCACCTCCAGCAGCGGGAGGTGGAGCAGGCGTGCGACACCGGCGCGCAGGCCGTGGAACTGCTCTCCGGTCTGCGTTCGCAGCGGGGCGAGGAGTACCTGGAGGACTTCCGGCGGCGGCTGGAGCCGTTCCGGGAGCAGCGGGCGGTGCGGGAGTTCCATGAACGCGCCGGGATGGAGGCGGCGGCTGCGTGACGGAGCGGCCGTCATCCGGCTGGAACCTACGGGCGCGTAGTCACCCGTTGAGGTGAACGGGTAGCGTGGGGCGACGTTCTGAAGAGGTGGACCGTGGGGGCCAGGCCGCCTGTTGCAGCCCGGCATCCGCGCACAGTTGAGGAATCGCGTTGAACCAGCGCCGCCCGAACTCCCGAGAACTCAATCCCGAGGACCTGTTCCGGCCCGAGCCCGACCCGTCGCCGTACCAGCAGTCCGGCGGCGGCTACGGGTACCCGGGCCCCGGCGGCGGTCCGCAGGACGGCTCCTGGGGAGCGCCCGCGCAGCCCGGCGGGCCGGACGGGTCGGCGGCGCACTACCCGCCGCCGTACCCGGAGGCCGCGCCCGCCCCCGGCGGGCAGGACGCCGCCGCCACCCAGTACCTCCCGCCGTATCCGACGACCCCCGCCCCGGGCGGGCCGGACCAGGCGGCGGCGACGCAGTACCTGCCGCCGTACCCGCCCGGCGACCCGGCGGCCATGCAGCAGCAGCCGCCCGGCTTCGGGGCGGCTCCGTCCCAGCCGCCCGCGCCCGTGCCGCCGTACGGGGGCCGGCAGCTGCGGGACGAGCCTGAGCAGCGGTCCTCGCGCCGCAGCAGCAGACCGTCCGCCAAGGCGATTGCCGGGGTGGTGGTCGGCGCCTGCGCACTGGTCGGCATCCTCGGCGGCGCCCTGTTCAGCGGCGGCGGGGACGGCGACAAGACCCCGGCGGCGGCCTCCACGCCCGCCACCGGGGCCACCGGCTCCCAGCAGCCGGAGTCCGGCGCCCCGGCCGCACCCCCCGCCGCCTCGGACCGGGTCGACCCGGAGATGAAGGCCCAGGCACAGGCCCTGGCCGGGCTGATGGGCACGGCCTCCAACAGCCGGGGCTCGGTCGTCGCGGCGGTCGGCGCGATCCGGGGTTGCCAGGACCTGGGCAATGCCCGGCAGAAGCTGGTGGAGGCGGCCGGCCAGCGGCGGCAGCTGGTCACCAACCTGGAGGGGCTGAAGGTCGACAAGCTGCCCGACGGCGCCCGGCTCGCCGACCGGCTGCGGGCCGCCTGGCAGGCGTCGGCAAAGGCCGACGAGGAGTACGCGGCCTGGGCGGGGGACTCGGGCAAGTCGTGCCGCCGACACCACCGGCCCGCCAACGGGGGCCATCTGTCGGGCGGCGACGCCGCCAGCGGTGTGGCCACGGCCGCCAAGAAGCAGGCGTCCGACCTGTGGAACCCCATCGCCCGCCGCACCGGCCTGCCCACCCGCTCCTACAGCGACCTCTGACACCCCGGTCGGCCCGGCCCCACCGCCCGTCCCGCGTGGGGTCCCGGGGGGTCTGGGCCGTGCCGGGTCGGTTCGTGTGCGGGGGCGGGTGGGTGTCGGGTTCAGGGGGTCCGCCTCGGTCCGTCCCGCTTGGCCCGCGCGGGGTCCGGGGGTCTGGGCCGTGTCGGGTCGGTTTGTGTGGGGCCTGCGGGGTGTGTCGCCCGGGTCTGGCTCTGCCCTGTCCGGCCCGTCGTTGGGTTTTGGGGGCTGGTTCGCCTCGGGCCGTCCGTGCTTGGCCCGCGTGGGATCCACGGTGGGTGGGCTGTGTCGGGTCGGTTTGTGTGGGGCCTGCGGGGTGTGTCGCCCGGGTCTGGACCGGCCCCGTTCGGCCTGGGCGGGGGCGGGCGTGGTGCTGGTGTGGTCGGTGCCCGTTCGATGAGCCCGGTAGGGCTTTGGCATGCTGGGCCCATGGCTGAGCCGACCCGCTTCACCGACGACCCCGCCCCGCATGTGGCGCCCGCCGAGGGGCCGCTGGCCGGGCGGACCGTGGCCGTGACCGCAGACCGGCGGCGTGAGGACCTGGTGGGGCTGCTGCGCCGCCGGGGCGCCCGGGTGGTGGAGGCGCCGACCATGTCCACCCAACCGCTGGAGGACGACGAGGAGCTGCGGGCCGCCGTCGACGCCTGTGTCGCCGCCCCGCCCGACTATGTGGCCGTCACCACCGGTGTGGGCTTCCGGGGCTGGCTGGCCGCCGCCGAGGCGTGGGGCCGGGGCGGGGAGCTGTCCGCCGCGCTGGCCCGGGCGGCCGTGGTGTGCCGGGGCCCCAAGGCGACCGGTGCGGTGCGCGGCTGCGGGCTGCGCGAGGTGTACTCGGCGCCCACCGAGTCCAATGACGACCTGCTCGGTTGGCTGCTGGCGCAGGACCTGGCGGGCCGCCGGGTGGCCGTACAGGAGCATGGGGCGCCCATGCCGGAGTTCACCGCCGCGCTGCGCGCCGCCGGGGCCGAGGTGCTGCCGGTGCCGGTGTACCGCTGGGGGCCGCCGGCCGATCCGGGGCCGGCCCGGGGACTGGTGGCGGCGGTGGCGGCGGGCGAGGTGGACGCGGTGGCGTTCACCAGCCAGCCCGCCGTGGAGGGGCTGTTCGCGCAGGCCCGGGAGTTGGGCCGGTACGAGGAGCTGGTGGCGGCGCTGCGGGACGGCCGGGTGCTCGCGGCGGCGATCGGCGTGGTCTGCGCCCGGCCGCTGGACGCCGCCGGGGTGCCCTCGGTGTACCCCGAGCGGGGCCGGTTGAGCGCCCTGGTGCGGACCCTGGAGGAGGAGCTGCCCGCCCGCCGTAGCTGAGCCGGGCACGAGAGGGCGTCAGGGGATGGCGCCGGTGAGCACCCACCGTACGTCGGTGAACCCGCGCTGCTGGTCGGTGAACTGCCCGTCGCGCACGGCCTGGAAGGTCACCGAGGTGTTGACCAGGCGCGGGGTGTCGACGCTCGCCAGCAGGTCGCTCAGCCGCCAGCTGAGCGGCGGGGTGGCGCCGCCGGTGTCCAGGGGCCCCTGGGTGTCCAGGGCCTCGATCAGCTTGCGGGAGCCGATCTCCGGGCCCAGCCGCTTCGCCGTCTCCAGGAAGACCCGGTAGGCGACCCAGGTGGTCTGCACTCCCGGGTCCGAGGGGTCGATGCCGGTGTCGCCGACGGCATAGCGGCGGGCGGTGTCCCGCAGGCCGTCCCAGACCTTGGACGACTCGGCCGGGTACCAGCTGGCCGCGTAGGCGTCGCCGAGCGGGCCGCTGCTGCCGCCGGTGGCGTCGACCACCGACTGCTGGAAGCTGCCGATCACCGAGGAGAGCCGGGTGTGGGCGGGCTTCCGCCTGCGGTAGGCGTCGACGAAGGTCTGGGTGGGGTCGGCGGCCAGGGCGGCGGTGACGCAGTGGTGGGGCTGGTCCGTGCCGATGGCCTGCTCGGCGGCGGGAGCGTAGTCGGTGGACTGCTCGGGTGCCCGGATATCGGTGGGCCTGATCCCGGCCGGGGCGAGTGCCCGGGCCAGGTAGCCGATCATCACATCGCCGGCGCGGGTGTCCGGCCGGACCACGGCGACGCTGCGGCAGCCCTCGGCGATCAGCTGCCGTCCGCTGCCGGCCAGCAGGGCGGGCGTGCCGCCGTTGACCGGGTAGGAGTTGGGGCTCTTGAACTCGGCGGCGGAGAGGCCGTAGCCGCCGATGTAGGGGATGCCCTCGTTCTGGAGGACGGGGAAGATGCTGTCGCCGTACTGGCTGGAGGAGCCGACCACGGCGACCGCGCCCGCGTCCACGGCCTGCCGGGTGCAGGCGTCGGCGCCCGCGGCGGTGTCGTGCTCGTTGCAGGTGATGACGTTCAGCCGGTGGCCGGAGAGGCCGCCCTCGGCGTTCACCCGGCGGCCGATGGCCTCGGCGAGGGCGGTCATGCCGGGCCGGTCGGCGCCGCCGGTGCCGATCGGGGCCCAGGTCATCACGGTGATGCCGCCGGAGGTGGCGGCGTCGGCCGGGCCGCCGCAGCCGGTGGCGGAGAGTGCGGCGGGCAGGGTGAGTACGGCGGCGGCGAGCGCTCTGGCCGACGGCAGACGGCCGAGGGCGGTACCGGACCGCCTGCCGCCGAACCTGCCGAACCTGGCGCCGGACTGTCCGAGCCGCCTCATAGGTCGTGCCCCTCCCCTGAGAGCCGTGGTGCGCGTCGTACCGGATGGCCAGCGTGGTCGGCGCGGCACACGGCGGGAGGGACGCCGGGGGAACGGTCGGGTGCCGGGACGTGAACACCGGGTGGGGGCGGGCGAGGGGGTGGCATGCGCCCGGCGCAGGGGGCGCTCGACCCTGCGGGGGGTGCCGGAATGTCGCCCTCGCGAAGAACGTACTATCGGATTCCTATGCCGGTCTCCTCGAACTCTTTCCGCGCACGGCACCGCTCCACCACCATGGGCGGCATGCCGCTGAACGACATGCCGTGGTGGCGCTGGAGGGCCCGGGTCCGCTCCGCGCTGCACATGCTCTCCGACCCCGCCTTCCAGCAGGAGTGCTGGGTGGCCGGGCGCGCGGGGTTCGGAGATGTGACCGACGCCGTCTACCGGCTGGTCGAGGACACCTGGTTGGACCGCTGGTCCGCCGAGAAGTACGTGGGCACCATCTTCCGGGACTCGGGCGAGGCCGCCCTGGTGGATGTGGCGGTGCTGCGGGTGCTGCGCATCCTGCACCAGGTGGGCGCCGACGCCCCGGCGACCGCGTACCTGGCGCACCACGCCTGGCCGGAGGCGGTCCGGGCGGCCCGCGAGGCCCATCAGCGGCTGGCCGAGAACGACGGCGAGGACCCGGACGCGCCGCCCCGCTCGCTGGAGGTCCTGGCGATCCTCACCCGTACGGCCTGAGCCGCCCCGCCCCGCCCGTCCGCAGTGCGGGCAGCGCCGGGGCAGCGCCCCGGTCTGTGTCACGCTTGGTCTCCGAGGGGCCCCGGGGCCCGGCAGCGGCGAGGAGAGGGCGGCGACGACCGTGGCAGAGCAGAAAGACGCGGCAGCGGGCACGGCCGGCGGTCGGCGCCAGTACGTCCTCACCCTGTCCTGCCCCGACAAGCAGGGCATCGTGCACGCCGTGTCCAGCTACCTCTTCATGACCGGCTGCAACATCGTCGACAGCCAGCAGTTCGGCGACCAGGACACCGACCTCTTCTTCATGCGGGTGCACTTCTCCGCGGAGGACCCGGTCACCGTGGAGAAGCTGCGGGCCAGCTTCGCCGCCATCGGCGCCTCCTTCCACATGGACTGGCGGATCCACCCGACCGACGAGAAGATGCGCGTGCTGCTGATGGTCAGCAGGTTCGGCCACTGCCTCAACGACCTGCTCTTCCGCACCAGCATCGGCGCCCTGCCGGTGGAGATCGCGGCCGTGGTCTCCAACCACACCGACTTCGAGGGCCTGGCCGACTCCTACAACGTGCCGTTCCACCACATCCCGGTCACCCGGGACACCAAGGCGGACGGGGAGGCCCGGCTGCTGGAGCTGGTGGAGAAGGAGCGGGTCGACCTGGTGGTGCTGGCCCGCTATATGCAGGTGCTCTCCGACGATCTGTGCAAGGCGCTGTCCGGCCGGATCATCAACATCCACCACTCCTTCCTGCCGAGCTTCAAGGGCGCCAAGCCGTACCACCAGGCGCACGTCCGAGGCGTCAAGCTGATCGGGGCCACCGCCCACTACGTCACCGCCGACCTGGACGAGGGCCCGATCATCGAGCAGGAGGTCGAGCGGGTCACCCATGACGTCACTCCGGACCAGCTGGTCGCCATCGGCCGGGATGTGGAGTGCCAGGCGCTGGCCCGTGCGGTGAAGTGGCACAGCGAGCACCGCGTGCTGCTGAACGGCACCCGTACGGTGGTCTTCACCTGACGTTCTCCGACGTCCGCTGGCGCCGCCTGACGCCGCCTCAGGGCCGGGAGAGCAGCGGGGCGGCGTGCAGCATCTCCCGGACGGCGGCGGAGTCGCCGTGCTGGCCGACGGCCATCCGGTCGGGGTCGCGGTGGGCGGCGGCGAGATAGCAGAACTCCAGGCCGTCGACGGCCAGCGAGGCCACCGGTTCGCTGTCCGGCGGCGGTCCGGCGTCCGCCGGGGGCTCGGCGGCCCCGAGCGGGATCAGCCACTCGCCGGCGGCGGGCCCCTCGATCACCAGCTTGACCACCCGGGGCCGCCCGTTCGCGGCCTCGGCCCCGGCCTCGGCCCCGCCGTGCGGCCCGCCGCGCAGCCCGTCGAGGGCGGCGGGCAGCATCCGGGCGGCCAGGTCGATCATCTGCCGCAGATGCCGGGCGGACGGCGGCTCATACGGGTAGTCCACCGCGCGGGCCACGTCGTCGGCGTGGATCCAGCACTCGAAGGCGCGGTCCACGAAGGCGTCCCGGGCCGGGATGCGGACGTCGCCGTAGTCCACCGCCACCCCGCCGCCGTCCGGTCCGGCCAGTGCGGCGGCCCGGACCAGGGCCCGGGTCTGCTCGCGCCACAGGGCGCGGACCGCCTCCGGGGCCCGTCGGCCGTGGGCGCTGATCAGCCGTTCGGTGCGGTCGCTGACGGCTGCCCACGGCCGGTCCGGCTCCGGCTCCGGCTCTGGCGCCGCGTCTCCGCCGGGGACCAGGTCGTCCATCCCGTACGCCCGGCCGACGAAGCCGTCCACGGCGGCCAGATGGCAGAGCACCTCGGCGGGGAGCCACCACTCCGTCCCGCCGTGCCAGGGGACCTCGGCCCGCTCCAGCCACTCCGAGGGGCCGAGGTCGCGCAGCAGCGCGTCCAGCTTGGCGGTCTCCGCCGCGTACGGCGAGGCCCAGCCGGGCACCCGGACATCCGGGACGCGGCGGCCGAGGCACCCCTCCAGGACCTGGCTGCGCAGCTCGGGCACCGGGTCGAGGGGTTCGTCGGCGGAGAGCCAGCCGGCGGCGTCGCGCAGCCGGGCGGCCTCGGTCGCACAGGGGGCGCACCCGGTGAGGTGGTCCTCCAGCAGGGCGGTCTCGTCGGGTGGGCAGGCGTCCAGCGCCCAGGCTCCGAGCAGCCCGCGCACCGCCTCGTGTTCGTCGGGCGGCAGCGGGGCGGCGGCTGGGGCGGTCACCGTCCGTGCTCCGTGGCGAGGGCGGTGGCGAGCAGTTGCAGTCCGAGCCGCATCCGGTGCTTGGCGGTGGCCTCCGGTATCCCCAGCTCGCGGGCGGCCTGCCGGTAGGTGCGTCCGCCGAAGTAGGTCAGGGTGAGCGTCTCGCGCAGCGCGTGCGGCAGCGAGGTGACGATGTACTGGACCCGGGCGGCGGTGGCGGCGGCCAGCACCTCCTCCTCCAGACCGGCCGACTGGGCCGGGAGCGCGGAGGCTTCGCCGTCGTCGGCCAGACCGGTGTGGCGGCGCAGCCGCTCCACGGCGCGGCGGTGGGTGAGGGTGCCGATCCAGGAGCGCATGGTGCCCCGCTCGGGGTTGTACGCCTCGGGGTGCTCCCAGACCTGGGCGAAGACCTCGCGGGTGATCTGCTCGGCGGCTTCCTGGCTGTCCAGTATGCGGTTGGCGAGGCCGTGCACCAGCGGGGAGAACTGGTCGTACAGCTCGCCCAGGGCGGCCTCCTCGCCGCAGGCGAGGCGCTGCTGGATCTGGCGGTCCCAGCGGATGGGGGTGGGGGTAGCCATGCGCACCGCCCTTCCTGCGCACCGCCGGACCCGGGCCGATCTCCCCCTGGGGGTCCGACGTACCGTCCTGACGCTCCGTCCGCCCCGGGGGAAAGGCGTGCGCTGCGCTCGGATACGTCTCAAGGTATCCGGGTGGCGAGGTCTGTTGCGCGGGATTGCGCCAAGAGCAGAGGGAGATCGGAGTCGACAGGTTGACGTGGCGACAGATCCACTGGGGAGGCGTGCCCGAGACGACGCGCGCCGGGGTCGGTGCTTCCGCGCGCCTCTTCCGCAACCGGCGCCGCTCGGTCCCGCTCCGGTCCGGCTCCGGTCCGGTTCCGGTCCGGTTCCGGTCCGGCCGCAGGGGTGACAGAAGGAGCGAAAGCTGATGATTCATCCGCAACGTTACGACTGCGTGACCACGGCACCCTGTCCAACCGTCGCAAAGACCGCATAGGGTCGTCGGCGGCCGGAGCGCTGCCCGGGAACCGCTCGGACTGCCTGCTCGGCACGGAAGGGACAGGGGCCCGTGGTGCTGGCAGTGACCTCGGAGCAGCGCAGCGGCTGGACGGTGCTGCGCGTGGCGGGCGAGATCGACCTCGTGTCCGGGGCCACCGTGCGCCTGCGCATCCACGAGGCGGTGGCCGACGGCCGCCGCAGGCTGGTGCTGGACCTCTCCGAGGTGCACTTCTGCGACTCCAGCGGGGTGGGCGTGCTGATCGCCGCGCGCCGGCTGATGCGCTCCTGCGCCGGTGAACTGCGGCTGGTGATCCCCGACCGGTACGAGGACGGCCGGGAGAGCCGGGTGCAGCGGGTCTTCAATGCGCTGGGCGTACGCCGGCTCTTCGACATCCACCCGGACGCGGCCTCGGCGGTGGCCTTGGCGGACCCGGCGGACGAGGCCGGGACCGGCGGCCCGGGCGGCGCCGAGGACGGCCCGGTCCCGCTCTCCGCCTGAGGGGCGCGCACCGCCGTCCGGCGGCATTCGACCCGCCGCTGGACATATGTAGCAAGGGTGGTTCCCGCCGTGGCCGCGCCGTTGTCCCTGGCGGTCGTCGGAGGTTTCGTTACGCTCCCTCAGGTGTGTGCGGGCCGGGCCCCGGAGACGGTGGCGGGGCAGTATGCACCGTCCCGTGCCACGGTCGCTGGAATATGCCCGAAGCGCTTGCTGTCCGCTCCTCCGGCCGATCATTCTGGGGCGAACCGTGCCGAGGAGAGCGTTTCGGCCCGCGACTACGGGTGGTGTGAGCGGTGCAGGTGCTTCAGTTGCAGATGGCGGTGCAGCCGGATCCGGCGGAGGTCGGCCGCGCCCGGGCCTGGGCACGCACCCGTCTGCGCGGCTGCGGGTACGACCCGGACGCACCGCTCTCCGAGACCCTGGTCCTGGTCGTCTCCGAACTGGTCACCAACGCTGTGGTGCACACCGGCTGCCCCGCCGTGCTGCGGCTGGTCTTCCCGCTCGACGTCGAAGCGGAGACCCCCGCCGTGCGGGTCGAGGTCGCCGACGCCAGCGACACCCCGCCGCAGCGCCGCTGCGCGGAGGGCGATGCGGTGGGCGGCCGGGGCCTGGAGCTGGTGGACTGCCTCTGCGACCGATGGGGTTGGTATCCCGACGGATCGGGGAAGCGTGTCTGGTGCGAGATCGACCGGGAGCGGCCGCCGACGGCGGCCAGCGCGGGTGTCCAGGCCATGGCGGTCTGACCGGCCGCGCTGCGCGCGCGGACGGAGTGCTGCCCGACGGCGTCACCGCCGTCGACGGCGCGATCGACCTGGAGTACGGCGACGGCTGGGTGCAGCCCTGGCGGCTGCCCCACGCCGACCTGGACCTCCACCACCCGCTGCTGGCCGTCGCCGCCATGGGCCCCAGCGGCGTACGGCTGCGCTGCACCACCGGCTCCCGCCACCTGGCCCTGCACATCCAGCCGGTGGCGCTGCCCGGCTCCCCGCCCGCCGAGGACCCTCCGCCCTACGCCCTGGTGCTGGACGGCGAGCCGGTCCGCGAGGTGGCCGCCCCCACGGTGGCGCTCACCGACGCCATGGTCGACCTGCCGGACCTCCCGGCGGGCGAGAAGCAGGTCGAGATCTGGCTGCCGGTGCTGCCCGGGGTACGCATCCGCGCCCTGCGGGCCGTGGACGGCCGCCCGCTGCGGCCGCCCGCCCCCGACCGGCGGCCCCGCTGGACCGTGTACGGCAGCAGCATCACCCAGGGCCATCGGGTCGCCGCCACCGCCTGCTGGCCGGCGGTGGCCGCCCGGCTGCTCGGCCTGCGGCCCACCAACCTCGGCTATGGCGGCGGCTGCCTGCTGGAACCGCTGGTCGCCCGGGTGGTGGCGGCCCGGCCCGCCGACCGCATCACCCTGGAGGTCGGCATCAATGTCCACAACTCGGCCGCGCTGCGCGCCCGTACGCTGGCACCCGCGCTGCACGGCTTCCTGGCCGCGATCCGGGACCGGCAGCCGGAGGTGCCGGTCACCGTGGTCTCCCCGGTGTACGGCGGGGAGCTGCGCGAGACCACGCCGGACAGCTGGTATGAGGGGCCCGACGGCGTGCGCCGGCGGGTGAGCGGCGATATGACGCTCCCTCGGATCCGGGAGGTGCTGGCCGAGGCGGTGGCGGTCCGCAGACGGCGCGGCGATGCCCGGCTGACGTATCTGGACGGGCGTGAACTGTTCGCCGCCGAGGATGCCGCCGCCGGTCTGATGCCCGATGGGCTGCACCCCGACGCCGCAGGTCAGCGGCTGATGGGTGAGCGCTGGGCGGCGTACGCGGGCGCGCTGCGACCGTAGCGTTCCGGCCATTGCTGGGGGTCAGGACGACCGAAACCCACCGCAACCCTTCCGAGTTTCCGACAAGCCATTGACGGCGCGTGTATGGCTGATCACCCTTGGGTGCAGCGGTCCGTTGCGAGGGGACGTCGAGGCGGCTCCCGGTGCAGGTCACCGGTGGGAGCCACCTCGGCGAGTGCGGATCACGCGGCGCCGGACAGGGCCCGGGCGTCGCGGTCGGGTGGCGGAGCACCGTGCCGTACTCGGGGTACGTCGCAGGGCGCCCCGCCACCCGGTCGTAGCCCCCTGCTCAGACCCGGCCCGCCCGGAAGGTGCGCCGATAGCTGCTGGGCGCCACCCCCAGCAGCTCGCGCATACGGGCCCGGAGCGACGCTGCGGTGCCGAAGCCGGCCGCCCGCGCCACCTGGTCGACCGTCATATCGGTGGTCTCCAGCAACTGCCGTGCCCGCTCGGCGCGTTGCAGCAGCAGCCACTGCCCGGGGCTGGTCCCGACCTCGTCCCGGAACCGCCGGGTGAAGGTCCGCACGCTCATCCCCGCCTGCCCGGCCAGCTCCCGCAGCCCCAGCGGCTCGCCCAGCCGGGCCAGCGCCCACGCCCGGGCCGCCGCCGTGCCCCCGGTGTCGGCGGCGGCGCCGTTCTGCCGGGGCACCGGCAGATCCACGTACTGCGACTGGCCGCCGTCCCGCCACGGCGGCACGATGCAGGTCCGCGCCACCTGGTTGGCCACCGCGCTGCCGTGGTCGCGGCGTACCAGGTGCAGGCAGAGGTCCACCCCGGCGGCCACCCCGCCGGAGGTGAGCACATCGCCGTCGTCGGTGAAGAGCACATCGGGGTCGAGCAGCACCGCCGGGAAGAGCCGCCGGAAGCGGTCGGTATGGCGCCAGTGGGTGGTGGCCGGACGCCCGTCCAGCAGCCCGGCGGCGGCCAGCACAAACGACCCGGTGCAGATCGACACCATCCGGGTGGACGGTCGGATCCGGGCCAAGGCCGCCGCCATCGGCTCCGACAGTCGCCCCTCGGTGAACCACGGGCGCCCCTCGTACGCGGCCGGGACGATCACCGTCTCCGCCCACTCCAGCAGCTCCGGGCCGTGGTCCACCGAGATCCGGAAGTCGGCGCTGGTCGCCACCGGGCCGCCGTCCAGGGTGCAGGTCGCCACCTCGTACAGCGGGCCGTCGTCGACCGGGTCCTTGGCCGAGCCCAGGATGCGCGACGGGATGGCCAACTCGAAGGCGACCACCCCGCCCAGCGCCAGCACCGCCACCCGGTGCGGTCCACCCATCGCCTGCCTCCCAGCGCCTCGCAGCGGCCTCTGACCCTGGCCCCGGCCGTGTACCGTCCGGCCAAGCCTGCCCGCTGGCCCGATCCTTGCGCAACCTGACCATCGGGCCACTCGCGGGCCCGCGCCCCCGGACCGGAGACTCGGTACCGTGACCGATCTGACCGAGCCGACCGAGCCGCCGCAGCTCCGGACGCCCCCCGCCCCCGCCGCTCGACCCGCCGCCAGTCCGGCCCCCCGCCTGCACTACGCCTGGATCGTCGCCGGGGTCGCCCTGCTGGTGCTGGTCGGCGCGGCCGGCTTCCGCTCCACGCCCGGTCTGATGATGGAGCCCCTGCACCATGAGTTCGGCTGGTCGCACGGCGTCATCTCCAGCGCGGTCTCCGTCAATCTGGCCCTCTACGGCCTCACCGCGCCCTTCGCCGCCGCCCTGATGGACCGCTTCGGCGTACGGCTGGTGGTCACCAACGCCCTGCTGATGATCTCCATCGGCAGCGGGCTCACCATGGTGATGAACGCCAGCTGGCAACTGGTGCTCTGCTGGGGCGTACTGGTCGGCCTGGGCAGCGGCTCCATGGCCGGGGCCTTCG